>JAPLGO010000012.1 GCA_026390115.1 Campylobacterales bacterium
CCACAACTGCTCCAACAGAAGCACCCACAACTGCACCGACAGAATCGCATGAAAATAACGGTCACGGAAATGGTGATCAAGATGCACCTGGAAATTCTGGAAGCCATAACAATGCAGAGAATGTACCGACTCAGGCACCAACAACTGCACCGACAGAAGCTCCAACGACCGCACCGACAGAAGCACCGACTCAGGCTCCAACAACTGCTCCAACAGAAGCACCCACAACTGCACCGACAGAATCGCATGAAAATAACGGTCACGGAAATGGTGATCAAGATGCACCTGGAAATTCTGGAAGCCATAACAATGCAGAGAATGCAGCTACAGAAGTTCCAAAACATGAAGCAGACGAATCAGGAACTCAAACTAAAGAAATAATGGTAGATGCTACCTATAAAACGGTTACCGAAGAATTTCAAAATACTAGAGAAGTCCAAGAAACATTTACTAATTATAAAACTGAAACTCAAACATATACTGAAACAGAAGAAAGAACTGGGACTAGAGATGTTCAAGTAGATGTAGAAAAAACAAGAGATATTCAAGTAGTTGATACTGTAGCAAATACGGCTAATGGTATACATGAAACAAACGGAGCTTTCTTTAAAGATTCAATAGTTACTGAAACTGTTAGCCAAGGCACAGTGATTAATCATGGATCAAAAGAATCGTTTTCGTTAGACCACAGTGGAGATATTACTATCAACGCTAAACTTACTGGTAATGCATCAGGAGAAGTCCATGTTACTAATTTAAATGGAACTACAGAAGTTCATTCAATAGTTGATGGGGCTAATATTTTTCACGGAGTACAATCTATTGAAATAGATACAACTGGAAAATCAGCGATTCATATAGACTCTATAGTCTCTTCTCATACGGAGGCGCATGAAGTTCAGCCTATTATGAAAACCGTATCTGAAACATATACAGTGACAGAAACTCAGCAAGAGCCATACAAATATGATGTTGATGTAGAAAAAACAAGAGAAGTTCAAGTACCTTTTGAAGATGTTAGAACCGTAACTGAAACATTTACTGATACTAGAGAAGTTCAAGTTGTAGATGTTCCAGCACATACAGAAATAGTACAAGTAGTAGATAGTCATGAACCAAAAGCTGAAGAGAATAAAAGTGAAGCTCCAAAACATGAGGCGACAGAAGCTCCAAAACATGAGGAAACAGAAGCTCCAAAACATGAGGCAACAGAAGCTCCAGAGAATGAACATAGTAATCAAGGAATCGCCCATGGAATTTTAGAAGATCATTCTAATGATATCCCTGGACTGGAGAATCTTCCTAAATCCGCAGAGCCTTCTAACCATGTTGAGGCATCTAGTGCGCATGAAAGCAGTGCCCATTCTGAAGTTAGTTTTGTAGGTAGCTCAGGAGATATTAGCAGTGAATTAATGAACAATTTGGCACAAAATTATGATCATCATTAATTATTGAGGCTTACACAGCCTCAATAAAAAATAGTGAAGAATAAAAGTGTAAAAAATGCTTTTATTCTTTTTTAGCTTTAACTATTCCCTCTTTACCCAGCCTCAAGAGCTAAAGTAATTTCCGCGTGTCAAAGATTTTATAGTTTTGATTATTTTAATAAAAGAACAAGAGATACTCTGTCGTTTACATGCATCTTTGAAAAAATTGAGCTCACATGCGCTTTTACTGTTCGGGTTGTTATATCGAGTGCTGAAGCGATTGCATCGTTTGTATAACCGCCAAGTATTAGCTTTACGACTTCTATCTCTTTTGCAGTGAGTCTGTTGTTTAGGAGAGATTCTGATTCTTCTTTTAACGGTTCATCTTTTGAAATTTTTGAGAGTGCGGCTGTCAGTTCAGGGTAAGTCCATATTTTATCATCCAAAACCGTTTGAAGCATCTGCATAAAGTGAATAGTGAGCATTCTCGCATTTCCGTAAGCCTTTATATTACGGGCAATAAGCATCTTCCCTGTCGCAATTTCAGGAGCTTTTTCTAAAATAATCATATTTTTCGGCAGAGAGTTTGAAGTAATCATTTTATTAATATCACTTGCGACACTATCGTAGTCGGCTATTAAAATGTAATCAGACATCTCCGCTAACACACTTTTTAAGGAATCTAAATCGTAGCAAGTGATAGAAGAATCTATACCATTTTTTGTTTTCCACTCCTTAATTATCTCCATGTTTGCACTAAAAAATATAATTTTCAAGTTATTTCTCCGTAAAGACATACTGCTTTGTTTTTAAGATAGGTTTTAAAATATACTGCATTACCGTTTTTTTACCCGTCACTATATCAACACTCACCTGCATTCCTGGAATGATTTTAAGAGGTTTCTCTTTTGTTCCTAAATAACTTTTATCTGTTATGACATGTATAAGATAAAAGGTTTCTTCTTTCTTGTCTGTAATAGTATCTGGAGAAATAGATTCAACTCTTCCTGTAAGACCGCCATGAATATTAAAAGGGTAGGCAGAAACTTTTACCATTGCCTCTGCATCCGGATGAATAAATGCTATGTCAGCAGGTTTTATTTTTATTTCTAAATAGAGTTTTTTACTTGATGGAACAACTTCTACTAAGTCGGCACCGGGTTTTATAACGCCCCCGACAGTATTTACATAAAGTTTTTGAATAACCCCTGCAACAGGTGATTTTACGACAGTTCTATCCACTTGGTCGCTTAATTCTACCTGTTGTGTGCTCGTTCTTGACAGCTCTGCCGTTACCTTGTTTAGCTCCTCTTTTGCCACGCTGATAAAGAGCTATTTTGCTGCACTTCTGTTCCCCTTAAACTCTTCTATCATAGATGCCAAACGAGGGAGAGAAAGTTTTGCAGCTTCTATGTCATTTTCGATGGCACTCGCTTCTCTTTTGAGCTTTAAAAAGTCAACTTTTGATTTTACCCCTTCTTTAACCATCGGCTCTGTCATCGCTATCTCTTCGGTTACAAATTCCAGAGATTTTTGCAATGATGATATTCTGGCTCTTGCCTCCGTCAATGCCTGCTTCTTTTGGTTAATCTGTTCCATTATTGCACCGTCTTTTGCTTCAAATTCTAGTTTATTTGAATCATAGAGCTTTTTAGCGAGTTCTAGTTGCTTATTCAGCTCTTCACTATCTGTTTTAACAACTTCAAAAGGAAGGTCATTTGCTTCTGCTTGAAGTCTTTGTCTTTGTGCTTCCAGTTCTTCATACTTCATCTGGTTTGTAAGAGCAGTCGATACAGATTTGGCATTGCTGATTTTTAATATATCCTGACCCACTTCAACTCTCTCTCCCTCATTTACAAGAATAGCTTCAACTATTCCGCCTTCAAGGTTCTGAATAACCTGATTTTTACCATAGGGAACAACTTCTCCGTCCCCTCTTGTAATCTCATCAATCTCTGCAAAAGATGCCCATATGATAGATACAAAAATAGTAATAAGCCAAATTTTTATAACTCTGCTTGTTTTAGAAGGGGTAACTTGCAAAATAGCAGAACTAAGACTATTCATAAATTCATAGTCTTTTTCAGAATATTCTAATGGTTTGTCAACTTTCTTCAATTTTTTTGCCACCGCTTTGTAATTTTTTTAGTGCTACATCTTTTTCTTCATCGATGAAAACTTTTCCTTCATTCATAACTATGACTCTGGTGACAATTTTGAGAAGATTCATTTTCTGCGTCACAAGTAGAGCAGTTTTCCCTTTCAAATTTTCATCCAAGCTCTCGATAAGTCTGGACTCCGATAGCTGATCCATGGCATTACTAGGCTCATCCATGAGCATAATAGGAGAATCAAGTAAAAATGCACGAGCAATTCCGATGCTTTGTTTTTGACCGCCCGACAATCCTTGTCCTCTTTCACCTATCGGCATTTCATAGCCCTTTGGATGTTTTTTCACAAACTCTGAAGTTCCGCTAATAATTGCAGCTCGCAACATGTCACTATCAGAACAGTGTGAAGCACGATAGGTAATATTATCTTTCACTGTTCCGCGAAAGAGCATTATATCTTGGGAAACATATCCGATACTTTTTCTTAAATCGGCAGGGTCTATCTGATTAATATCTATGCCATCTATCAATATCTGCCCTGAATCAGGTTCATAAAGACCTAAAATAAGCTTTTGAATAGTACTTTTACCGGAACCTATACGACCTATAATCGCTACATGCTCTCCCGGTTCTATAGTGAAGGAGACATTTTTGAGTATCTGAAAACCTGTTTTTGGGTATGAAAATGTTACATCGATAAACTCGATTCTCCCGCTGAAATTCGGTCTTGTAACAAACTTTTTGCCAGCCGGTCTCTCACTCGGCTGAGATAATATGTCGTTTATAGCATCATAAGAAGCTTTCGTGTTTTCATAATTGGTGAGTATTCCGGCAACCTGTCCCATCGGTCCAAGAGCTCTTCCTGTTAAAATTCCTATTGCAATTAATCCACCCATTGAGAGTTTAAAATCTTGAATAAGATAAACGCCGTAAATAATTATCATAACTCCATTTAGTTGCATAAAAAGCAGTGTTATAGTTGGAATAGAAGCTGATAAAAGACGTGTTTTCATACTTTTTGTAGCTATTTCACCGGTTGATTCTTCCCATTTCCATTGTACCTGATTGAGAGTGCCCAAAGTTTTGAGTGTTTCGATATTGTTAAGTGTCTCAATTAAAATTGAACTTTTTTGTGCGCCTGCCTCTTTTGTATCTTCTATACTGGCTTTTAAAGATTTTTTAAGAATGAGTGCATAACCAATAATCAAAAAAGTAGTTAGGAGAGGAATAGCTACTATTGAACCACCGATATACCAAATAATGACTAAAAATATTATTGCAAACGGAAGATCTATAATTGCAGCCATTGTAACATTTGTTAAGAAACTTCTAATATTGTCAAAATCTTTTAAGTGACTTGAAAATGCACCTACAGATGTTGGAATGTGTGACATTTTTAAGTCAAGAACTTTTTCAAAAATAATAGATGCCATGATAACATCACTTTTTTTTGCAGCACTTTCCAGTAGATGCGTTCTGGTGAATTTTAAAAATGTATCAATGAAATAGATAATAATAATACCGATTGCAAACACCCAAAGTGTTTCAATAGCATTATTCGGGACGACTCTATCGTAAACATTCATTGTAAAAAGGGGAGAAGCAACTACAAAAATATTTATCAGTAAAGTTGCATATATGACATCTCTATAAATTCCAAAAGAGAGTTTTAATGTACTCCAAAACCAATGTTTCTGGTCTAAATGAAGAGTTCTTGTATTATCATCAACATACTCAAAAGCTTTTTTTATCATAAAGCCAAAGCCGATATACTCATCTTTTAGTACATCTATCTCAACCCATTGCTCAACAGCCTCTTCGGTTGGCATGATTATTTTAGCCTCTAGTCCATCATCACTGAATCTGTCAAGAATGCATGAACCTTGATTGGAGAGCAGAATTATCATAGGAAGCTGTAGGGGAGAGATTTGATCGAGAGGTCTTCTTAGTATGCTTGATTTGAGTCCGGCTCTCTCTGCTGCGCGCGAGAAGAGCCCTTTTGCATTATTTATAGAAAAGAGTTCCGGTGTCTCTTTTCCTATTTCTATAGGTAATCCGGCAGTCAAAGCCTCTGCAGAAAATGGTTTATGATAAAGTTTTGTAAACAGAACCAAGCAGTCGAGCAAAGAGTCTATTTTTAAATTATCTGCTTTTGTTAAGAACATATGCTACCTTTGATTTTTTTATAAATTCATTTAGTTTTTGCTGCATCTGCATCAGGTAGTTTAAGTTTTCTTACAGCTATATCTACCCTATTATTTAATTCTAAACCCTCATTCTCAAATAGCCCGTTTGTAAACATAGGCGCTTTGTTTGACTGTGCATGAATAGTTATGTTTTCCTCTTTTGCTCCGGCTTTTACTAGTTTTTCTTTAACTACATTGGCTCTTTGTGCGGACAGGAGAAGCATTTTTGTTTCATTCAGATTCTCATCGTCAACATTTCCGAAAACTTCAAATTTCATATTCTCAAAGCCGTAAGGTTGAATCTGTGCGATTAAATCATTAAGTTTTTTCTGACCTTTCTGAGTTAAATCAGCATTTCTTGTTCCAAATACAAATCCGCTGTATCTTTCAATTTTTAGAGTATCGTCATAGGTAATTTCGCAACCATAAGTGCTTCTCATTTTGTAGGAAAGTGAGTTGTTACATATATCCTGCTCATCTACAATTAAATCTTTATCTGCATCAAGCGTTACAGGTAGAGTATCGTTATTTGGCGGGGTTTCACCTTTTAACCCCACTTTTTCATACTCAATATCTTCGCTGCCCATTACTGAGGGTACAAGAGTACCAAGAGCATCTAATATTCTGTATTTAGCAAAAAGTGCACTATACTCCGTATTGATAATTTGTGATTTTGAATTACTGAAATCACTCTGAGCAGACAGAAGATCCAAAAGTGTGCGGCGTCCCAAGTCATACTCTTTTTTATAAAGGGTAAGTGTTTTTTCCGCAAACGCTCTATATCTCTGGAGATGAACCATCTGTTGATTTAACTTTTCATACGCCGACCATGCTAAATTCAGATCTTCTATTGTATTACGTATAAGTTTATTTTTTATTTGAACTTCTTTATGCACTTCGCTTACACTTTTTTGTAAGGCAGCAGTATCGGCAAAGCCGTTAAATAAATTATAGGAAAGATATGCCATCGCCCTGAAATCCCCACTTTCTCCATCCGCCTGTAAAGCACCTTTGTTTTTGCTCATTATTTCTGAGACTTGCACATCCAATTTAGGATAAAAAGGTGCCTTGCTTTTGTGATTTGTTGCTTCTGCCAATTTAATATTGTATTTGCTAACTAATAGTGATGGGTTGTTTTGCATTGCAAATTGTGCCGCATCTTCAACCGTCTGGGGAAATCTAATCTCTTCAGTCGGTTTTTCCATGCTCTCAATATCGAGATATCTTCCTAAAACAGCGTGCATGTTATATGTGACATCAAGGAGAGTATTCTCTTGAACCACATAGTTTGACTTTGCTAATGCCAAGGAGGACTCAATCTTGTTTACTTCAGAGAGAGTTGTTAATCCGGAATCATAGAGCTTTTGAACTTTGGCAATAATCTCTTCGTTTATATCAATGGTTTCTTTGGCATTATTAAGCAACTCTTTTTGTCTTAGCACCTGCAAATAGGTATTTACCATGGCAAACGAGACGGCATTTACCTGTTCTATATATTTATAGGCAGCAGCAAGAGTTCTATTCTCATTCTCTTTAATTTGATATGTAGTCTCGAACCCTTTGAAAATGTTTTGGGTATATGTCACAGAGCTGGTATATAAATTGTAATCAAAAGCGGTGTTCTTTACCACAGGAAAATTCTTTCTGTCCGCATGGTCATATCCTGCGCCAACTGATACATCAAGCTTTGGATAGTATCCTGCCTGAGCAATCGTTACATCCTCTTTTGTAGAGTTATAGTTTTTTAGCTGCTCCAAGATGGTTGGGTTTGTCGATAAAACTTCTTCTACAGTGGTTTTAAGGTTCTGTGCATTAAGCAAGGTGCATAAAGATAAAGCCAATAATATTTTTTTGTTCATTCGGTCTTCCTAATCAATAAGTTATTATTTTGTAGCAGTCGGTTTTAACTCAACTTCTATACGACGGTTTTCTGCACGGCCATTTTTGAGAATGTTGTCTGCTACAGGTCTGTTTTCACCCTCTCCGATAGCCCTCAATCTGCCCGCATTCACTCCCTCTTGTATGAGAGCTTTCATGACGGAGTTTGCACGATTTTGGGAGAGGAGCATATTGGATTCACTACTTCCTATTGCATCAGTATGACCGGAAATGAGAGCGTTATAGCCGCTGTTCTCTTTTAGAAACTGAGCAAACTTTTTTATATCCTCAGAGTAGTTCTCTTTAATATCATATTTATTCGTCTCAAAAGTTACTTTTAATATTGCAGTTTGCGGACAGCCGATACTATCAACTTTAAATAATTTTGGAGTAGCAGGACATTTGTCGTTTAAATCAAGAACACCGTCCCCGTCTCCGTCAGAGCTATTGCTATTTTCTACTTTCTTTTCAGGCATAGCTGAGTATTTATTTATTGCAGTTGGAGCTTCTTCATGGCTCTGCTCAGGCTTTGTAGGCTCTTCTTCTGCTACAGTCGGTGCCTCTTCCACAGCTATTGGTACTATGAGTCTGTATTCACTTTTATTTATATCTTTGTTGAATTGAAATTTTTGAGTTTTGTTACTCTTGCTTGTTTCTCCTACTGCCATGTTGGCAATTTCCCAATCTTTTTGTACTATTTCTGAACTCTTTTTGGCCGCTTCTACTTCCGCCGCATTTCTGACTGCTGCGGCTATTTCTGCTTTTTGAATCATCTCTTCTTTGTATTTTTTAGCTGCTGCGGCTTCAACTTTTTTTGCTGCCCCTTTCTGTTGCGCATCAACTTCTGCAACTCCAGTTGTTGCATTCTCTTTTTGTATAGGAGATGCTGTTGTCATAGAAGAGGATGGAGCTGCCGATTTTTCTAGCTCATCTGCGACAGAGGGAGGAATATTCCAGCCGGCATTGAGTGCCACTGCCAGAATTGCTGATGCTACCATGGATACTTTTAATCTCATTCTTTTTACTTTCCTTCATCTGGGCAATATTTACGTATGATAATTGATCTTATGTTATAAAGGGTGATTATAACAGATAAAAACTGAGTAATAAGTGAATTTGAAACATAAATCCCTCTCTTCCACTTCTCATATTTTTGTTTATGCTACAATATCGAGCTTAAAATTATAAATTAAAGTGGGTTCATGCGTTCATCCGACCTAGATTCTGTCATCAACAATAAAGAGAAACTTCTCACTCAAACCTACTTTGACCTGCAGAGATATTTTGAAGAGAAATATGGAAAAGACACAGTTGTTTTTATGGAAATAGGAACTTTTTTTGAAGTTTATGAGGTAAATAATGATGAAGAGCAGATAGGCAAGGCAAAAGAGATAGCCGAACTTTTAAATATTCAGCTTACTAAAAAAAATAAAAATATTATAGAAAATTCAGAGAAAAATCCGCTTCTAGCAGGTGTTCCTGCCGTCTCTTTTGAGAGGTACTTAAGCCGTATAATCTCAGAACAAAAATATACCGTAATCGTCGTAAAACAAAGAGGCAACCCTCCCAATATCAGCCGTTATATCTCTCAAATTGTCTCTCCCGGCACAAACTTTGACCACATCATTGATAACGATGATAATTTTATTGTTTCAATATTGGTAGATAAACATAGAAATATTTATAACATCGGCTACTCCGCCATAGATGTTACAACGGGAAAAACATGGCTTTACGAGACGCATGGAACAAGCGAAGATCCGTCGTATGCGCTTGATGAAGTTTTTAACCTCTTAAATATTTACAGAACTTCAGAGATTGTTGTTACTTTTTTAGAGGGTGCTGAAAATCAAAAACATGTGATGCAGTATCTTGAAATTGCGGAACACTATCACTATAGCGTAAACCATGAACGACCTAAAATAGAGTTTCAAAATGAGCTTTTCCGTGAAGTGTACCAAATAAAATCTCTTCTCTCTGCGGTAGAGCATTTAGATTTAGAACGCTCTCCTATGATTACTGAATCTCTGGCAATTTTGATTCACTTTATCGTTGAACATGACATCCATATCGTCCAAAAACTCGATTTGCCGCGCACCATAGACAACCGCCGTTTTATGTATCTGGGTAACAATGCGCTGGAGCAGGTTGGGATAATCTCAAAAGATAAAAAAGAGTTTACGCTCTTAAAGATGATGGATAGAAGTGCCACCGCCATAGGAAAAAGACTTCTAAAAGAGAGGCTTCTAAATCCGATTATAGAAAAAGATGAGCTGGAGAGACGATACAATTTAATAGAAAAAGTTGCTTCACATGTCCGTTTTCTTGATGAGACGATGCGGGGAATTTATGATTTGGAGAGACTCTCCCGCCGTCTTGATTTGGCACGGCTTCACCCTTTCGAGATGAACCACATCTATGACTCCATGTTGAGTGTTAAAGAGCTCATCGGGTACGCAAAAAAACATAAAATTCAAAAAATACCTTTTCATGAATCGGAGGTGGATGAATTTTTAAGAGATATTAGCAAAAGCATAGATTTGGATATTTCTCGCCGTTTTACCCATGCAACGGTGGATGATAATTTTTTGATGAGCGGAGTGGATGAGGCAGTGGATACATTGGTTCGAGAAAACTCAGTGATGCTTGTTGCTTTTGAAGATATTATGATTCAAATAGAGAGCATGTTAGAGAGTTCTAATGCTGGGAGTTCCAGCCGTTTAGTCACTCTTGGACTTCTTGAAAAGGAGGGTTACTACATCTCTCTGAGTAAAAATCGATTCTCTATGATTGAGGGTGTCTTTAAAAATGATGAAAGTTTTGCAAAATTCAGTGTCAAAAAACTGACAAACAGTGTAAAAATAACATCCGATTTTACGGACAATCTCTCAGACAAAATTATGAAAAACCGCCGCAAAATAGTCTCTCTCGTTAAAGAGAGATTTACTCAGCTTCAAGGGGTGTATGAGAGACGATACTCTCTCCTTTTTGACAGGGTTATAGCCTATATTGCAGACCTTGACGTGGCACTAAGCTCATCAAAAATTGCACAAACATACAATCACTCCAGACCCATGATAATCGATGCAAAAGAGGATGAAAACTTTATGCAAATCATGCAGCTCAGGCACCCGCTTATAGAGTTACAGGAGAGGGGTGGAATCTATGTTCCAAACGACATTGTCATGGGCAATCGTGCCTACATGGATTTGCCTCACCCAAACAGCGTAATGCTCGATGTTGCAGTACATGACGGACATCCGATAAATGGGGTTTTACTCTACGGCATCAACTCCAGCGGTAAAAGTTCGTTGATGAAAAGCATAGGAATAGCCATACTCATGGCGCAATCTGGTTTTTTTGTGAGTGCCGCCGTTATGAAATTTACTCTGTTTGATTCGCTCTTTACGCGCATTGTCTCGAAGGATAATCTTGCAAAAGGACTTTCGACTTTTGCTGTCGAAATGCTGGAACTGAAAAATATTTTCAACCGTGCCACAGTCCGTTCACTTGTGCTCGGCGATGAGATAAGTCACGGGACAGAAACCCTCTCAGGAGTGGCGATAGTCGCAAGTGCCATCATAAAACTCGCAAAACTTCACTCACTCTTTTTGTTTGCAACCCACCTGCACCAACTCTCAACCATGCAGGAGATTACAAATCTCGATACAGTAGTAGATTTGCACCTAAGCGTGGAGTATGACGAAGTCAAAGATGCTCTGATTTTTAACAGAGTTTTGCAATCAGGGAGCGGAAGCAGCATTTACGGTCTGGAGTTTGCAAAATCGCTCCACATGGACAGCGACTTTTTAGATACCGCAAACCGCATCCGAAAAAGACTTGCAAACGACTTTGACGAGCTGGAACTTTTGGTAAAGAAAAAAACAAGCAAATACAATAAAGAGCTTTATGTCACAAAATGTATAATTTGCGGTGCAGTGGCGGAGGATGTGCACCACATTTCGCAGCGTTCACTCGCAGATAAAGCAGGCTTTATAGGGCACTTTCATCAAAATAATAAACATAATTTAATCCCGTTATGTAAAGAACACCACAATCAAATTCATGAGGGTAAAATCAGGGTGGACGGCTTTTTCATGACCTCAAACGGTTTGGAGCTGAAGTTTGAAGAGCAGATGAGTAAGCCCAAATATGTTGAGGTTTTGGAGCCGAAAATAAATGAAGTTAAAGAGGTTGATGAGCTGAAAGTCGAGACTAAAAAGTTTGTTTTGGATGATTGGTAGGAGTTATTTTACTCTTTGAAAAGATTTCTTTTTTATTTTGGGAGTGTATTTATTAGTCTATATACTCAATGAGTACATTGAGAACGAAAAAATTATAAAAGGTATTTGATGAACATGAATCAATGTGTATGGTTTGAAATATATGTAGAAGATATGCTTCGGGCTAAAAAATTTTATGAAGCAGTATTTCAAACAACATTAGTGCAAATTCCAAGTTCTGAATTGGAGATGTGGTCGTTTCCTCTCGTCAGTGCACAATCATATGGAGCGCATGGTGCATTGGTTAAAATGGAAGGTATAAAATCAGGTGGAAATAGCACTGTTGTCTATTTTCATTGTGAAGATTGTGCAATTGAGGCCAAAAGGGCAGAGCGAAATGATGGAAAATTACTAAAAGAAAAATTTTCAATAGGTGAAAATGGTTTTATCGCTCTTGTCTTTGATACTGAGGGGAATGCTATTGGATTACATTCTAGATGAGAAAAAAAAAGCTTTCTTTTTCATTCCCAAGCTCTGGAGTTTGGGAATGAAAATAATGTTGCTTATTGTAAAGATAGAGTAGAGTGACTCCTTACCAAAGCAAGAAAAAGTTCAGTAAAAACAGAACACCTAGTTTGATGAGTGAGACTATGGTTGTGCCGATAATATTTCCAATTTGACAGGATGTGCAGTGTTTGTACTGTTTGCCTTCGTATTGTGCATAGAAGAAGTAGATAATAATCAACAAACTCATCAATAGCATAGTGTAATTTTCTGCAGATACCAATGTACCCAGCATCTCTTGGCTTATGAAGAATTTGGATGTTACACCGAGCAGTCCGCCTACAAAAAGGTACTTAAAAAGGTGCAGAATTCTGTCTCGTTTAAAAACCGTAGGGCAGTCATTTTGCGTAATTGAGTCTGTTCCAAACTCCAGTTTTGAGTCAAAAAGTTTTTTCTCATTAGCACCTAATCTTATTCTGAAGTTTGAGCCAAACAGATAGTCTATTTTTCTCTGAATTGTTATAGATAAATCACCCTCTGCTTCCAAAAACTTTTGATTAGCATTCCTGTCTTCATACATAACTTTGATTTTTTCATATCTTATTGTTTCTGCACTTAGCCCCGGAAAATAGGCCGTTATTTCAGTCGGTGTCACCGTTCCTGCTCTTGTTAGAACCTTAGGATTAATTAACTCCAAGAACTCATCTTTTTCATCTTTTATGACTATCACACCAAGAGGAGAACCTATCTGAAATCCGGCAAGTGCATTTAAACCGTTCGCTTCCATCGTGTCTTTTAAATCTTGAATCAAATTGAAGAGCTCATTGTTAAAGTGTCGAACATTCGCACCAAACTCTAAACTTGCGGTTGTTGGGTATTTTGTAATCTCTTTTATCATTTTATATTCCTAATTTAAAGTATATAGAGGCTTTTTTTCATTAACACTACTCTCCCAACGAAAAAACATTAGAGAGCGTGTTAATGTAGTTAAAATATCCTGTGATGGCTACTGCTTCCAAAATCTGAACATCACTGAAGCCAAGCTCTTTGAGTGCATCTATCTCACCTTTTAAGATTTTATAGTTATCTTTTTGAGAAGCTTTGATACAAAATTTCAAAAGCTCTTTATCTGCTTGGGAAGTTTTGATTGAGTCTATTCCTTGTAAAATCTCTTCTATCTGAGCATCACTCAAACCAAGCATTTTTGCTATGCTTTTATGGACATCAACGCACATTTTGCACCCATTTTCTTTTGAGATTAAAAGTGCGATAGCTTCCTTAATGTGGTAAGAGAGAGTAGTTTCATCGAGCAGGTATTTTTGAATCATTTCATCCGTAGCAAAATAGATTTTTTCATCTATGGCAAGTAGTTTAAATATATCGCCAAGTTTTCCTGTTTTTTCTAAAATAGGTTTTGCTTTTGCTTGAATTGCCGGACTCATGTCCTCGAATTCCGGTAGATTTATATGTGCCATTTTTATTCCTTAATTAGTATGTATAAAAAAACGTTAAGTTAAACTTTACGATAAAATTATAGGGTATAATTCTTATGAAAATATTAAAAAGAGAACAACTTGGAATATAAAATATCTGAACTTGTAGAAAGAACTGGTGTACCAAAATCGACCATATTGTATTATATTCGAGAGGGTTTGTTGCCTGAAGCAAAAAAGCTTAAATCGAATGTGCATAGATACGGTGATGAGCATGTGGAACTGATAAAATATATAATGTATATGAAGGAGCATATTGGCAGTTCAAACGAGCAGGTAAAGTATGCTCTGCAAAATAAAAATCAATCTATGTCGAGCTCTTTTGCCATGCTGGAGCCACTTATGAATACACTCAGCTCGGTTCCAAAAGAGGCTCTTCACTATACAAAAGAGGAGTTTTTAAAAACTTTTAGTATTGATATAAAAGTGTTGGAAAAACTTTTAAAAGATGGTGTTTTAATGCCTTTAAGCGGTGATGATTTTACAGATAAGGAAGCATCGATTATTAAACTTGTTGGGTATTTTCAAGAAGTTGGAGTTGAGTATGAGATACTTACATCTTATGTGCATCATGCTCAAATTTTATGTAAACTTGAACATGAGATGCAAATACAGCTCTGTACTAAGAGAAGTGACGAAACTTTTTCTATTTTATGGAAAATCATGTTTGAGACTCTTTTTAATGCAAAAGAGTACATTTTCAAAAGAAATACGTACAAAATTCTTTTAGGTGCACTTAAAAGCGAAATTTTAAAATAGTTACATTTTTTTCATTTCGATAAAAAGAAAATGCGATTTTTTCAAAGCTCTAATAGATAGAGAATTTTCATCCGTAATTTCCATAGCATCCGAATCATTTACTAAAGTGCCGTTTATCTCTGATGTGCCTTCTATCTGAACAAAGTATATCTGTCTCTGTTCTTGGAGTGAATATTCTACGCTTTTACCCGCCTCAAGCTCACAAACATAGATGTTTACATCTTGATGAATTTTGACTTTAGCATTGCCGTCTTTGGAGGAGACAATGTTTAAGAGTCTGTTTTGCCGTTCACTCTCGGTATATAACTCCTCTCCATACATTGGTTCTAAGCCTTTTTGTGGAGGCAAAATCCAGATTTGAAGAAGCCTCAAATCTTTTTCTTTGCTATGGTTGTATTCGGAGTGCAAAACACCTCTTCCGGCACTCATGTACTGAACTTCGCCGCGTTTTAGAGTTCTTTCGTTGTCCATAGAGTCTTTGTGTGTTATTTCCCCATTCACGATATAGGAAATTATCTCCATATCTCGATGCGGATGCATCCCAAAGCCGCTGTTAGTATGGACGATATCGTCATTTAAAACTCTCAGTACTCCAAAATGCATATTTTGCGGGTTGTGATACTCGGCGAATGAAAAATGAAATCTACTCTCAAGCCAGCCTTGATTTGAGAGATGCATCGCATCTTTTGATATTTTTTTTAACATCTTCAACTCCTTATGTAAGCAGCCAGTTACGCATGCTTATGCTTCCATTCTCTATACCTTCATAGATAAAGTTACTCTCATCATCTTCATAAGAAGCACCCGCAATGTAGAGCAGAGGAATGTAATGTTCCGTTGTCGGGTGTGCGAGCCTTGCATGACGCTGTCTATTTTCAAAATCTATAAGTGAACTGAAATCTCGTTTGAGTATCGCATTTTTTACAAAATCATCAAACTCTTTTGCCCAAGGAGCAATCGGCGCATCTTTTTGAGATGACATTTCTCTAAGATTATGCGTGATGTTGCCGCTGCCGATTATCATAACTCCGTTCTCGCGCAGTGCTCTGATTTTTCTGCTCATTTCAAAATGCTCTTGCATAGAGAGTCTGCTGTTAATTGCTAATTGCATCACTGGAATATCGGTTTGCGCAAACAGATGCACTAAAACGCTCCATACTCCGTGGTCGAGGTTTCTATTTTCAACTTGTAAATATGGAACTATTTTTTGCAAATCAGGCACTAAAAAGTCGGCATTCGGAGCAGGGTACTTCACTTCGTACAAGGCATTTGGAAATCCATACATGTCATACATAAGTTCATCGCTGTCATGAATATTGACAGCATTGTACGAAGTAGTCCAGTGTGCCGAGATAACCAGAATGGCTTTTGGTTTGCTTATATTCTCACCTACATCTTTGAGTGATTTAGAAAATTCATTCTGCTGTATAGCGTTCATCGGGTTTCCATGACCGACAAAAAAAGCAGGAGCTCTTTTTGTCTCATCGGCAAAGAGTGGCATAGCAAAGCCTCCTAAAGTTAAAGCAACAAGCTTTAAAAAATATTTTCTCGTCATGGTCTGCCCATGTGTTACTTAGCTAAAATACCTTCTAGCTCAAGAGTGATTTTCACCTCGTCTGCAACCACTACACCGCCTGCCTCAAGCGCTTGATTCCAGTTCAGTCCAAAATCTTTTCTGTTTATTTTACCCGATAGGGATAATCCTGTTCTTGTGCTTCCCCATGGGTCTTTGACCACTACGCCGTTTGTTTCAAGCTCCATTTGTACATCTTTTGTAACTCCATGCATTGTGAGTTTCAGATACGCTGTATTTCCTTTTACTTTCTCAAGAACCAAATTCATAGACGGATATTTTGCAACATCAAAAAAATCCGCACTTCTGAGGTGTGCATCTCTTTTGTCAATTTGCGTATTTATGGAGTTTACATCCACATCGCCATGGAGGGCTACTAAAGATTTTGTTTTTTCATCATACTCAAATGTACCGCTGAACTTGTCAAATTGACCTTTTACATTCGATATCATCAAGTGCTGAACTTTAAAAGCAACATTAGAATGGGACACATCAACATTGTAATTTCCCGCAAACAGAGTTCCCGCACTTAGCAAAGAAGCTAATAGTATCGTTCTTATTTTCATCTTATATCCTTTAAATTACTAATTAGTAATATTTAATTAAAAAAAAGCTAATGTGACTTTTGCAGTTTTCTTAATAGGTTAAATAACGTATCCATCTCATCATCGCTCAGAACCTCAAAATAGCTTTCAAGGTTTTTAGCATGCTCCGGAAACAACTTTTCAATAACATCTTTGCCTTTTGGCGTAATAGATAGCATTGAAGTTCTTTTATCTTTTGAATGTGGAATAACGCTGATAAAACCGTCTCTTTTTAAGTTCCGTACAACAACGGTGACATTTCCCGGTGTTCCCATCGTTAGTTTAGTGATGGCACCGACACTTAAATCACCTCTGTGATATAAAACCTCTAAAACCTGAAACTGATTCATAGTCAAATCAAATGACTGAATATAAATGGACTCTTTGGCTCTTATTTTATTGAAAGACCTAAAAAGCTGTATCCAAGTTGTCATGGCTTTGTCTGTTCTAAAACCATAACTTTTAAGTGTATTTATTTTCATCTTTTTTATTCCTCAACAACATAATACTACTAGTTAGTAATAATGTCAACTGTTTTTTAGTCAATAGGATTAAAATACTCCTTTTCAGCGCCGCATCCCGGGCAAACCCAATTATCAGGTAAATCTTCAAATGCAGTACCCGCAGGTATCCCATGCTTCTCATCACCAACTTCTGGGTTATATACCCAACCGCAAAAAGCACATTTGTATTTTTTCATTTTTTATCCTTTGCTATTGATTTTACACTTAAAGTATATCTTTTTTATCTGTTTTAGAGTTGGATGAACTTAGCATTTGTTTTAAAAAATCAGGTACATATTTAGATGTTTTTTCTGTATCTTTTGCTACTTTAACTGTTGATAAAATGTCTGAAGTAGAGAGTGATTGTTTGGTATTGTCTTTGAGTGCTTGTTCGGCTTTTTGTGCCTCCATCAAATCCTCCATCAGTTTTTTCTTAAAATCGTTCACCATTTTCTCAATATCCATTGGTTTCGTTGGATCGGCTTTTTGCTCTTCTAAAAGTTTTTGTCTGTATTTTTCAACAAGTGCATTAATCTTCTCTTCATTCAAATCTTTGAGAAATTCTGTAGCACCTTTTGTTTTTAAATCTTTTTTAAATTGAGCCAACTCAGCGTCACTATTATTTATTTCATCGCGTGTTTTATATGCAACGGTTGGAAATAATCTGTTCATTACTTTGAGATACTCACTGTCAACACTTTTATCTTCTTTTGATAATTCGGTGTTGCTTGTAGAGTTTAAAAGAGAGGAAACTTGCATTTGTAACTCCTAGTAGTGATACTTTATGTCAATTTTATCAGCAAAAAAAGTTCCATTTTATATACTAAATTTGCTCTGGAACAATAAATGCTTAGTTTAAATATATTAAATATAATTAAACTAAGGTTGGCAAAATGAGTGCTTTT
This sequence comes from Campylobacterales bacterium, assembly GCA_026390115.1. Lineage (GTDB taxonomy): Bacteria > Campylobacterota > Campylobacteria > Campylobacterales > Sulfurimonadaceae > Sulfurimonas. The sequence continues at coordinate 18,147 of JAPLGO010000012.1, forward strand.
GATAAAATAGTAAAACAGATTAAAAACCCACCGCAAAGCGGACATGTTCTTGGAAATATTAAAAATATTAAAAGTTTGACACAAGCGAAAGATGAGATAGAGAAGATGTTAAAAACAAATAGTAAATAGATTCGAGTAGAAAATATCATCGTAAACCCTCTTCTTTACGCAGATTTATTTGCAGCCAATTTTTTTAAAATTTTTTAAATACAGTATAATTTGCTCATTACAACATAGGAGAGTGAATTGAAAAAATTGGTATTTATTTGTGGTCTGGCAGTAGCGATTTTATTTACCGCATGCACGCAAGAGACACAAAATAAAATGGGCAGAAGTATCCAAAACTGGACTGGAACCAACGGCGTTTTAGACATTTACATGGGTGAAAAGCTCGTTCAGAGATTTATAAAAATAGATAAACTCTCAACCGCAGATGCGACACAGGGCGAAAGTAGCAGAAATTACCGTTACGGCTACGGGTATCTGGATTTAAACTTCAACTACAAAGTGGATGAGGGTGAGAAAAAGCTCTATTTTGAGATTAGCGAATATTCAACTCCCTATATATTCTATGAAAATCCGGGTGTAGCGCAACCATGAACGTTATCGAACTTTTTAAATATATGATTGCCTGTAAAAGCGAAACTCCAGATGACGGGGGGCTTTTGGAATTTATAGCTGCGTATCTGCCGGATTTCACCGCTGTTCGAGTGGATGTTGCGGATGTCAAAAATCTCTTTATCTACAAAAAATTCGGCGAAGGAGAGCATCTCTGCTTTGCAGGACATGTGGATGTTGTTCCCGCCGGAGACGGCTGGGATACAGACCCTTACGAAGCGGTAGAAAAAGAAGGATATATTTACGGTCGTGGCACGCAGGATATGAAAAGTGGAGTGGCGGCTTTTGTTCAGGCAGTTAAAGAGGCCAAAAATTTCATTGGAACTTTGTCACTGTTGCTCACTTCGGACGAAGAGGGCGATGCAATAAACGGAACCGTGAAAGTTTTGGAATATCTCAAAGAAAACAACTTACTTCCAGATGCCGTAGTCGTGGCTGAACCTACATGCGAAGAGGAGTTTGGCGATGCAATCAAGGTGGGGCGAAGAGGCTCAATCAACGGCTATATCACAATTAAGGGGAAGCAGGGGCATGCAGCATATCCAGAGAAAGCTGTTAATCCTGTAAACCTGATTGCTCCAAGACTTGTAAACATGGCAGGAGTAGATTTGGACAGCGGCGATGCGTTTTTCAGCCCAAGTAAATTTGTTATAACTGATATAAGAGCGGGGATGCAGGTCACAAATGTAACCCCGAATGAGCTGAACATGATGTTTAATGTCCGCAACACTACTCTCACTTCGCAAAAAGAAGTGAGCGAGTTTGTAGCAAAAAATTTTGTCGGGCTTGATTACGAGCTTAAACTCTCGCAAGGCTCCTACCCGTTTCGCACAAATACAGAGACAAAACTTGTCCGCAACATCGACATGGCAATAGAAAAAATAACAGGATTAAAACCCCGCCACTCCACTGCAGGAGGAACAAGCGATGCGAGATTTATAGCTCCTCTTGGCATATCTGTTATAGAATTCGGCGTAAAAAACGATACAATTCACTCTGTAAATGAGAGGACAACCCTCAAAGAGGTGGAAGATTTACATGAAGTTTTCAAAATATTAATTGAGATGTGGAGTTAGGAGATAGATGAAATTTTTACTATTGGCAGCAATGCTTATTTCAACTCTTTTGAGTGCAGAGATTGATTGGATAAATGATTACAAAAAAGCCCTCTCTCAGGCAACTAAAGATAAGAAACAGCTCTACATACTCATAACATCAAGCAGTTGCGGATGGTGCAGAAAGTTTGAAAACACAACCCTCAAAGATGAAGCAGTTCTTAAACGATTGAAGCAAAAGTTTGTTCTTGTTCATGTGGATAAAGACATGGATGAATTACCGGCAATGTTCAAAATGGAGAGAGTTCCAAGACACTATTTTGTGACTCCAAAAAGCGAAATAATCCACACATTTATGGGATACTGGAGCAGCGAGGATTTTAACTCGCTTTTGGATGATGTAGATCAAAAAATAAAAAAATAAGGAAAAAAAATAATGAAATTCGTACAAACAAACAGAGCGCCCTCGGCGATAGGACCATACTCTCAGGCGGTTGTGGCAAACGGAATGGTATTCACTTCAGGGCAGATTGCACTCACACCGGAGGGTGTTATGCTTGAAAATGATGTGCTCATTCAGACCAAACAGGTTTTAAAAAATCTGAGTGCTGTTTTAGAGGAGGCGGGAAGTTCTCTCGGCGATGTTTTAAAAACAACCATCTTTTTAGCAGATATGGATGATTTCGCAGCGGTAAACGAGATATATGCAGAAGCTTTCGGATCACACAAACCGGCTCGTTCAACAGTGGCTGTAAAAACTTTGCCAAAAAATGCTTTGGTCGAAATAGATGCGGTGGCTTTGGTTAAATAAAATATTTCATTTTTTTGATAAAATTTTAAGGCTGATGAATGAACAAAAATATTTACTATTTAGGATTTGTCAGTCTCTTTACCGATTTAGCCTCGGCCATGATAACTCCTATTTTGCCTATCTATATCGTATATGTCCTGCATGACTCCATTGACAAACTCGGTGTTGTTGTTGCCATGGCTACTTTTGTATCCTACTTCTTTAGAATACTCTTCGGATACCTGAGCGACAAATATCAAATTACAAAACCCTTTATTCTAGTTGGTTATCTCCTCTCCGCCATCACAAAACCGCTTTTTGCTTTTTCATCTTCCTTCGCGAATATCGCCATTTTACAGTCCACTGAGAGATTAGGCAAAGCGATAAGAAGCGCTCCAAAAGATACATTAATCTCCTACTATGTCAAAGAAAACGAGAGCGGAAAGACTTTTGGATTTCACAAAACCATGGACATTGGCGGAGAACTTTTGGGTGCAACCCTGATTTTTCTTATATTCTATTTTTATGGCGACAGCGTAGAGGTGTTCAAAAACATATTTTTACTCACTTTTATCCCCAGTCTGCTTGGTATTTTAATCGTCTGGTTATTAGTAGAAGATTCAGAGCCCAAAATTGGAGCCGTGAAATATGAGTTTCAAAAGGCGGATTACAAACTTTTTCCTCTCTTGTTTAGCTACTTCTTCTTTATTTTCTTTATATTCAGTGATGCTTTTTTCATAATTATTGCAAAAGAGAGCGGCTATATCACGGCTTTTATTCCGCTCTTTGTGATAGTTTTGACACTTACCCAAACGCTTTGCAGCTACTGTTTTGGTGTGATGAATGATAAAAAAAGCAGTGCATTTGTGCTGAAACTTTCTTACCTTTTCGGTATTTTCTCCATGGTGGCACTCATGTTCAATCTTTTATGGCTGGGATTTATATTTTTGGGAATATTCACAGTCTCCTCACTCAACGCAACAAGAAGTTATATCTCAGCCAATGCAATAAATAAAGCCTCAATATACGGCATATTTTATGCAGGCATTGCATTTTTTAGCTCACTCGGCGCACTGACCGTCGGTTATATCTGGCAATATTTCGGGCAGAGCAATACCCTCTATTTCTCACTTTTCGGGATGACTTCAGTCTTCCTGATTTCTTTGTTAAATCATAAAACAGTACAATAAAGCCAAACAAGGAGTTTTAATGAGTAAATATTTTTTAATTGTTTTGATAATTGTAACACTTGGTGGCTGTTATAAAAAAGGGGAAGGAGAGGTTAAATTTTACGGAAATATAGATGTAAGAACGGTCTCTTTGGCATTTGAAGTAGGCGGTAAGATTAATGCTGTCAACTTTGATGAGGGGCAGAAGGTTAAAAAGGGCGATACCATTGCTACGATTGATGACGCACTTTATAAAGAGTATCTCAATCAGATAAATGCTCAAGTAGAGATGCAAAAAGCCCAGCTTCAAAAGCTTGAAAAGGGCTACAGAGCAGAGGAGATTGAAAAAGCAAAAGCTACCATGGAACAAAAAAAGGTTCTGTTGCAAAATGATAAAAATGCGTATTTGAGGTACGATAAGCTTTACAGATCAAACTCCATATCGCAAGAGAAGTTTGACGATGTAAAAACTGCGTATGAGAGTTCGAATGCGCTTTACATGTTTGCAAAAAACAGTTACGAACTTCTACAAAACGGCTATGAGAAAGAGGATATTTTGGGGGCAAAAGCACAACTCGACTCTTTAATGGCACAAAAAAATCAGAGCAAGATACGACTGGATAATACAACGCTCTATGCACCAGCAAACGGGACACTTTTGAGTAGAATATATGAAGTGGGTTCTATTGTTAATCCTTCGCAGGTGGTTGTTGAGATTGCAAAAGAGGATGAGTATTGGGTGAGAAGTTATATCTCCGAGAAATATTTGGGACTTATAAAACAGGGAATGAAAGCTTTGGTTTACACGGACGGAGGACAGAGTTACGAAGGTGTCGTGAGCTTTATCTCGCCTCTGGCTGAATTTACTCCAAAGAGCGTGCAGACCGAGGATTTGAGAACGGATTTGGTCTACAGATTCAGAATTATTTTAAACGCACATGACGACAGGATAAAGCAGGGAATGCCGGTGACCATCAAGTTTCCTGAACTCAAATCAGATAAAAAATAAGTATTTCAGATGCCCTTAGTAGTAGCGAAAAATCTGACAAAATTTTTTGAGAGTATCAAGGCTGTTGACGGCATTAATTTGAAGGTTTTGAGAGGAAAAATCACTGGGCTCGTAGGACCTGACGGTGCAGGAAAAACTACACTTATAAGGCTTATGGCAGGTTTGCTCATTCAAGATAACGGGGAGCTGAGTGTGCTTGGTCTGCACATGCCAAAAGATACCTTTGAAGTGCAGTCACTTATTGGGTACATGCCCCAAAAGTTCGGTCTCTATGAGGATTTGAGCGTAGAGGAGAATTTAAACCTCTATGCAAACCTGCAATCCATTGACAAAAAAATCCAAGGACATAGAATAGATGAGCTTTTGGAGTTCACTTCACTGACTCCCTTTAAATCTTTTTTGGCTGGTGAACTTTCAGGCGGTATGAAGCAGAAGCTGGGGTTGGCATGTGCTTTGATTAAAAAACCGCAACTTCTGCTTTTGGATGAGCCTGGAGTAGGGGTTGACCCAATCTCAAGGCGTGAACTTTGGCGCATGGTAAAAGAGCTTATAAGTGAGGATGTAGGCGTTGTCTGGAGTACCGCGTATCTGGATGAAGCGTCACACTTTGATGATGTAATACTGCTGAGCGAAGGGAAGATTCTTTTTCAGGGTAAGCCGAAAAAACTGACCGATACGATGCAGGGCAGAGTATTTAAAATAGTCGGAGATATAAAAGACAAAAGAAAAACACTGAAGCTCTCTCTTTCACATGAAAGCGTGCGAGACGGCATAATTCTGGGCAATAAAATAAAACTCATCTGTGATGCAAAAGAGCATTTGCCGCGCCTTGAAGAGATAGAAGCGCAGAACTGCAGATACGAGGATGAAAACCCTAATTTTGAAGATGGTTTTATCAACATACTCGGCGGAAATTTTGACGGAACCTCCGCTTTGGCAAACCAGATGCAGGAGACAACAATCACAAATCAGTTTTTCATAGAGGCAAAAAATCTCACTAAAAAGTTCGGTTCATTTGTAGCTGCGGAGAGTGTGAATTTTGAGATAAAAAGAGGGGAGATATTCGGATTTCTGGGACCAAACGGAGCCGGAAAATCTACAACCTTTAAAATGCTTTGCGGACTTATGACTCCAACGAGCGGAATCTCCTATGTTTTGGGGCAAAGCCTTGAAAAATCATCCTATAAATCAAGGGCAAAAATCGGCTACATGTCTCAGAAATTCTCTCTTTACGGAGATATATCCGTACTTGAAAACTTGAGATTTTTTGCAGGTGTTTATGGATTAAAGGGAAAAATAAAAGAGAAAAAAATAGCAGACATGTTAGATATTTTTGATTTGAAAAAGTATCAAAAAACGGCTTCAAAAAATCTGCCTTTGGGGTACAAACAGAGGCTCTCCTTGGCATGTGCGGTAATGCATGACCCGACAGTTCTCTTTTTGGATGAGCCGACCTCCGGCGTTGACCCAATCACAAGAAGAGAATTTTGGAACCACATTTATGCCATGGTGCAAAAAGGGATGACGATAATGGTTACAACCCATTTTATGGATGAGGCTGAGTATTGCGACCGCATTGCTTTGATTTACAAAGGAGTTTCTATAGCTTTGGGAACACCGCACTCCCTTATTGCTCAAGTTTCGGAAGATGCGACTATGGAAGAGGCATTTATAGAACTTATTAAAAGAAGTGACAATGGAAAGACCTAGAAGGTTCCGTGCACTTTTTTTAAAAGAAACTTTCCAAATCATAAGAGACCCAAGCTCGATTCTGATAGCGGTCTTTCTGCCTCTGATACTTCTTTTTTTAATGGGGTACGCAATATCGCTCGATTCAAAAAATATACCACTCGGCATCGTGGTGGAGCAGTCAAGCCGATATACTCAGAGTTTAGTGGACGCATTTAAGATGTCGCCCAGTTTTCATGTATATGAGGGCAAAAACAGAGAAGTATTTAACGAATCAATCCAAAGAGGCGATATCCGTTCCATCATCGTGATACCCTCTACTTTCGCAAAAGATTTGCTTACCAATTCAGTGAAAATACAAATCATAGCAGACGCTACAGAGCCGAACATTGCGGGATATGTGCAGAAATACAGCAGTGAAGTGTGGCAAAATTGGCTCTTACTAGAGGGATTTGACAAAAAAAGCGGCTCCACATTTGTTGAAGTAAACAGCAGATACTGGTTTAATGCACCGCTCTACAGCCGTTATTTTTTACTTTCAGGTTCTATCGCCATAATTCTGACTCTCATAGGCACACTCTTGACCGCACTTGTAGTCTCACGGGAGTGGGAGAGGGGAACAATGGAAGCGATTATGTCCACTCCGATAACCATTGTCGAACTCCTTTTGGGAAAACTTTTTCCCTACTTTGTGCTTGGCATGGTATCGCTGCTAATTTGTGTGGCTATTACGATAGCTTGGTTTGAGGTGCCTTTTCGCGGCTCTTATTGGCTTTTGTTTGTCACATCGAGCATCTATCTTTTTCCGGCGCTCAGTCTCGGTCTGCTAATCTCTACTCTGGCTAAAAATCAGTTCGTAGCAGCACAGGCAGCTCTTATTGTCGGCTTCTTGCCTGCCTTTCTGCTCTCTGGCTTTCTTTTTCAAATCAGCTCTATGCCTTTATGGTTGCAGTACATTACACATTCTATACCTGCAAGATATTTTATAGAGATTTTACAGACGCTCTTTTTGGCAGGAGATATTTACGAGGTTATTATTCCAAATCTTTTAGCAATGCTTTTTATAGGTTCTCTCCTCTTTACAATCATTTTGAAAATCACAAGAAAAAGGCTCGACTGATGTATCAACTTTTAGCATTGATTAAAAAAGAGTTTTTGGCTATCTGGAGCGATAAAAAATCAAGAACTATTATCATCATTCCTCCGCTTCTTCAGCTTATACTCTTCTCTTTTGCCGTCACGCTTGAGGTTAAAAATATCAGCATCGGAGTGCTTGACCGTGACAATACGCCGCAGAGTCAGGAGATAATCAGAACGCTTGCCCTGAGCAATACTTTTACAACTGTTTACATGTTAAAAAGCGAGACGGAGCTTACTTCGTACATAGATTCGCAAAAAGTATTGGCGACTCTCTACATTCCGCAAAACTTTGCACAAAAAGTGAGTGCAGGGCAGAAGACATCCCTTCAAATCATAGCTGACGGAAGAAAATCAAATACGGCTCAAATAGCAGAGTCTTACATGCAGATGGCAATAACGAAAACATTTCCTAACTCTAAGAGCATGGATACCTTTGTTAGCAGAAACTGGTATAACCCAAACTTGGATAACTTTTGGTGGATACTTCCAAATCTGATGGGAACTTTATCTATGACCATTGCAATACTTCTTACTTCTCTCTCCGTTGCAAGAGAGCGGGAACTTGGCACGTTTGAACAGATATTGGTCTCGCCTCTTTCACCGACTGTTCTGATTGTTGGTAAAACAATTCCACCTCTGATTATAAGCACAATAGAAGCGAGTCTTATCTTCTTTGCCACTACTACATTTTTTGGTGTCCCTTTTGTAGGCTCTATCTTTATCTTGTATCTTGGGTTACTCTCTTTCTTATTTTCTATTGTTGGAATGGGACTCTTTATCTCATCTATCTCATCCACGCAGCAACAGGGAATTCTAGGTGCTTTTGTTCTTCTTGTTCCCTATATTTTGATGTCAGGCTTTGCAACGCCTGTTGAGAATATGCCTTCATGGCTTATTCCCGTGACGGATTTTGTCTCTCTAAAATATTTTTTGGTGCTTTTAAAGGGTGTATTTTTGAAAGATATCTCTTTTGGTATTGCACTGGGACTTATCATCCCGATGCTTCTGCTTGGCTTTTTCTCTTTACTTGTCGCCTCTTGGATGTTCAGAAGAAAAATAGCTTAAAACTATCTGCTTCTTACCCATTTATATATCTCGGTGATTATAAAGAGAGGCAGTGCAACCAAAAGTATAATTCCCCAATCTTCCCATGCAAGAGCAGTTGTGTGAAGAGCCTCTTGTAAAAATGGAACATAGACGGCACACATTTGTAAAGTGATTGTAGAGGTAACCGCCATAAGAAGCCATTTATTAGAGAAAAATCCTACAATACTTATTGGTTCATGCAGAGAACGGAAATTAAATACATTGATCTGTTCTAGTATAATAATGCCGGTAAATGCCACTGTTTGGGCAACTAAAAGAGCATTCTGCGACTCTTTTGCAAGGTAGTAGTGAAAGAGCCAAAGCGTTGCCACACCGATGTAACTTCCCAACAAAGCTATCATGATAACAGCATGGCGATTTAAAATCGGCTCATGAACCTCTCTTGGAGGTCGTTTCATAACTCCTTTTTCAGCAGGTTCTATGCCAAGTGCAATAGCGGTCACTCCGTCTGTCACAAGGTTCATCCAAAGAATTTGTACCGGAATTAAAATGAGCGGCCCATCAAGTAAAATATTGAAGAATATAGCAAAAACTTCTCCGCTGTTGGATGCCAAAAGATACAATACAAATTTTTTGATATTGTCATACTCTCTCCTTCCTTCTCTTACGGCATTGATTATTGATGCAAAATTGTCATCGGCTAAGACCATGTCCGAAGCGCTTTTAGCGACATCCGTTCCTTTTCTACCCATAGCAATACCAATATGAGCCTCTTTGAGAGCCGGAGCATCATTCACCCCATCACCGGTCATAGCAACTATCTCATCTATACTCTTGAGTACTTTTATGATTCTGAGCTTATCCTCCGGTTTGGCTCTTGCAAAAATGACGCTTCCCTCAAGAGCTTTTTTCAGGGCTTCATCATCCATGGCAGAGAGTTCATCGGATGATACTGCAGAATGTGTTTGTAAACCGATAGATTTGCCAATTGCAAGCGCAGTATCTGGGTTGTCACCTGTAATCATGATGATTTTGATACCAGCATTTTTAGCCATTATTATGGCTTGGGGCACCTCTTCATGCGGCGGGTCGATTATGCCTACGATACCCAGTAAAATGAGCTCATTTTCAACACTTTCTTCGGATAAATTTATATCCTCAGGGAGTTTTCTAAAAGCGATAGCCAGAGTTCTCAGCCCGTTACCTGCCATATTCTCATAAGCCTTCTGCACCTCTTTTCTTGACACTTCATCTAACGGAATAATTGAGTTATCTCTGAAAATTTGTGAAGACCTCTCCAAAATAACTTCAGGAGCACCTTTGACATAGGCTGTTAAAACACCATTTTCACGAATAATTATGCTCATTCGTTTGCGAGAAGAGTTAAAAGAGAACTCATTGATAATGCTATCTTCGTCTGCATTGCTAAGCCACGCTTTGTACGCGGCAACGATTAATGCCGCTTCAGTCGGCTCTCCGATAATTTCCCAATCCGAATCACTCTTTTGCAGTTTTGCATGGTTGCACATCATTGCACTTTTTAAAAGTAAAAGAAGGTTTTTGCTTTTTTTGTAATCAAACTTTTCTCCGGCAACTTCAAAGTGTCCTGCGGGGTCGTAGCCGTTTCCAGTAACTTCTATCTCTGTTCCCAAAAGCCAAATCTTTTTTACAGTCATCTGATTCTGCGTGAGTGTTCCGGTTTTATCTGTGCAGATTGTGGTTGCGGCTCCGAGCGTTTCAGCAGCCTGAAGACGCCTAAGAAGTGCCTTCTCTTTTGCCATCGCTTTGATGCCCAGTGCAAGTGTGATAGTTACAACAGCAGGAAGCCCCTCGGGTACGACAGCAACAGCCAAAGCAACTCCGGTTAGAAACATCTCAAGAAGCCCCTTTCCTAAAAGCAATCCGACGATTGCAACAAATATGGAGATTGCAACAGAGTAGATTCCCAGTTTCTTACCTAAAACCGCCAGCTTTTTTTGCAAAGGAGTCGGTTCTGCTTCGACGTTCTGTGTCATAAATGCTATTTTTCCAAATTGAGTGTTCATTCCGGTTGCAACAACCATGGCTTTTGCACGCCCGTTTACTATGGATGTTCCCATCCAAGCCATGTTTGACTCTTTTTTGTTTGACTGATTTAGCAGGCTGTTTTTAGAGACAGAGTCGGATTCACCGGTGAGAGCAGACTCATCGGCTTTAAGATTAAAACACTCTATAAGTCTTAAATCAGCAGGAACTCTGTCTCCGACATTGAGCAGTACAAGATCTCCTTTTACAAGCAGTTTTGCATCGATAATCTTCTCATAGGAGTCACGGATTACCAAACATGTCGGATGCAACATCTCTTTAAGTGCCTCAATTGCATTTTCTGCTTTGAACTCCTGAAAAAACCCAAGAAGTCCATTAAGCAGAATAATAATTAAGATAGTTACAGTATCTCCGACCTCACCAACTGCGAGTGAAATTACTGCTGCGATAAAGAGTATGATGATGAGAACATCTGTAAATTGTCGCAAAAACACCATGTACCAAGGTGTTTTATTGATACCTACAAGCTCATTCTTTCCATATATCTCAACTCTTTTTTGGGCTTCCTCTTCACTCAAACCAACTTTTCTGTCACTTTTCAAAGTTTTTAAGAGTTTAGATTCGTCATAACTCTGCCATTGAATGTTATTTAGCATGGTGACTTCAGATTATCGCATCATTTTTGTAAAGATTGAGCTGCCGATTAAAAGTGCGATTCCGTCAAAAAAGAGGCTGAAGCCTACGAGTAGTCCTACAAGATAGCTAGAGGTAAAGGGCCAGCCAAATATAAAGATAGCCCCCATTATAAAGGAAAAAATTGCATTTATTATCCATATTATCCAGAGCTTGTCTGGACGTATAAAAAGTGCAAGCCAAACGCTGGTAAATCCGTCAATAAAAAAGTAGATTGAGAGTAAAAGACCGACAGTCGCCGCCCCTCCCGCTGGATAGTAGAGCAAAAAGAGAGAGATTATAATCAGAATAAAACTCTTAATCCAACCCATAACATCACCTTTATTGCTGTAATAGGTAAAGGAGCCTGCTATGAGACCTGCAAGCAGCATCAGCCATGCTACGAAAGTGACGGTTGCGAGCGTCATAAAAACAGGGTAAAAAATCCCGACTAATCCTAAAGCAACAAATATCAAACCCGTAATCCTTGCATAATTACCGAATTTTTCAAATAAATTATTTTCGCTCGGATATTTCCACATATATTCCCCTTTCTTTCTTGAATAGGTTATTGTACAACTTTTTTAATATTTTGTTTATATTTATTCTTTTATGTCAAATAAACATATGGATTGAAGAGTCCATAACAAGGGGTAAACACTCTGTAAAATATCGCAGCAAATAGAACTGATTTAAGCAAGAGTTAATCGTAGAAAATATACAATCATTTTAATTGACTGATGGTCGGTCATTTTTAAATAGGTAGGTTGAATGGCAATAATTGTTGATAAAGTACAAAAGAGAAAAGATATAGCACTCTCATGCAAGGAGTTGTTTATAAAAAATGGAATAAAAGATTTGACTATTTCCGAGGTCGCAAAAGAGGCTGGTGTAGGGAAGGGTACAATATATGAGTATTTTAAAAACAAAGAGGAGATAGTTTTTGAGATAGTCAATATTTTGCTTCAAGAGCATAACATACAAAAAAAACTAAGAATTGATTCTAAAGAGAAGACAAAAGAGAAAATTATAGAGTTTTTCGGTGTGTTTTATAGAGTGGAAGATGTTGAGCTTCGAGAGCTTTATAAGGAGTTTATCTCTATCAATCTTGCAAATCCGCAAAATGAGATGATAAAGTTTCAAAGTGCATGCTCTGCTACATATTTTAAGTGGTTTGAAGAGATAATTCAAACTGGAATTGACAAAGGGGAGCTTATTTTGGCTTCAAAAAATTTGGCGAGAGGGCTATTTGTTATGGGTGAAGGTTTGTTTGTATCAAGCTGCACGACAACTACGATAGATAATTTAAAAAAAGAGTTAGATACTTTTTATAATACTTTATTTGAACTTATGGAGGTAAAAAAATGAGAAGATTGCTCTTTTTGTTAGCACCTGTTTTGATGTTTGGGGATGATTTAAAATCACTCTTAGAATTTGCAAAAAAAAATAATGACCTTTTGGTTTCAAGCAAGCTCACGCAAGATGCGAAGGCACAAGATGTTGAGTCAAAAAAGAGCGCCTATTTTCCGACCATTGATGTTGGAGTATTCTATAAAACTATGGATGAGAGAAATCTCATGCAGGCCGGTGATGTTTACAGCGGATACGCAAAAACCGGTTTGGATATTTACGATGGCGGCAGAAAATCATCCCAACTTGATCAAGCAAAAAATGAGCACAAAGCGAGTGAACATGACACCATCGAGATGAAAAAAGCTTTAAGCTTAGATATAACGAAAGATTTTTATTCCATTAAAAATTTTGAAGCCTCTTTGGTCGCAAAACAGGATGCAAACAAATCTTTGCAGGAACAGCTCACTCGAATAAAAAAATATGTTGAAGCCAAGCTTGCAACAAAAGATGATATAGACAGACTTCAGGCAGCGTACGACACAAATATGTATGATATTGAAGCTTTAAGATTTCAGATACTCTCAACTCATAAACTCTTAGAGTTAAAGGTTGGAAAAAGTATTGATTCTCTAGATGCTTCAAATTTTAACGATACGCTTCTGCAAAACATGGAAAATAGTGATGCTATTGCCTCTATGATGGCAAAAGAGAGTTCACTTATTAATAGTGCAGAGTCTATAAACAGTGCCTATTATCCTCAAATAAGAGTAGAAGAGAGTTATAATATTTATGGCTACGATAGAGCAGATGCAGCTCATTTGGCAGGGGTTGATAAGCAAAATATTTTTATGGTAAGTGCAAATATGAGAATTTTCGATTATGGAACTCTAAACGATGCAAAACAGGCAGTTTTAATAAACTCCTATGCTCTCAAATCACAAGTGGCATATAAAACAAAAGAGCAAAAAATGCAGTACGATTTGGCTCTCTTTAGAATAGAAACAAGCGAAATAAAAATAAAAAGTGCAAAAAGTGCTTTAGTTGCGGCTACGAGTGCATTTACTACAATAAATGAAAAATATAATGTCGGCATTGTCGATTATGTAGTTTATCTGAATGCCCTGAGTGCAAAAACAAGTGCAAAAGCTTTGTATGAAACGTCGTTAAACGAGCTTGAAGTTGCCTATGCATCTTATTATTACTACAGTGGAAAAAATTTAGAGGAGTTTATAAAATGATAAAAATAGTACTTGGTTTAATGAGTTTGGTTTTAGTGATGAGTGCGGACGATATCTATGCTAGCTTTAATTGTGCCGCACAAAAGAGTGCAAATCTTGCTTTTGATGCGAGCGGGGTGGTAAAGAGTGTTTTTGTGGATGCTTCAAGCATTGTCAAAAAAGGAGACAAACTTGCAGAACTTTATAGTGATGATATTAAAGCTTCTCTAGAGATTGCAAAAGTTGCTGTACAGAGTGCAGAGGTTACGCTGAAATATGCACAAAAAGATTATGACAGACAAGTTGTTATAAAACATCTCATTGATGAGGCACAATTTGATAAATATGCCATGAATTATGAGAGTGCAAAAGTGGCACTTATCTCAGCAAAGGCAAATCTTGCTTATAGACAAGCTTTATATGATAAAACAGTTCTTTATGCACCATTTGATGGAGTAATTTTTGAAAAAGCTGTTGAAGTAGGCGATGTTGTAAACGGAATGGTTTTAAGAACAATCTTTAAAGTTCAGAGCCAGAGTGAGAGAAAACTTGTTTTAGAGTTTGACCAGAAGTATTGGAAAAATGTTGCGATTGGGCAAACATTCAAATATACTATTGATGGAGACAAACAGAGTTATGAGGGGAAAATAACAAACATATATCCACATGCTAATGATGCAAACAGAAAACTGATTGCTGAAGTAAAAGCAAAAGATTTTATAGTAGGACTTGTGGGGAACGGCTATATAAATACAGCTGCAAAAGAGTAAAAGTATGTATAAATTAGCAATAAAAAGACCGATTACAACGCTGATGTACGTGTTGACGATGATCATATTCGGATACATGAGTTTTAAATCTATGCCATCAGCGCTCTTTCCAAATATAGATTTTCCGATAGTTACAATAAAAACAACCTATCCGGGTGCCGAGGCAGGCACTATGGAATCTCAGGTAACAGATAAAATTGAAGAGGCAATATCTCAAATTGGAGGAGTCGATAGTATCACTTCAACAAGTGCGGACAATGTAAGTATTATTATCGTGAAATTCTTTTTAGAAAGAAAGATGGACGAGTGTGCCAACGATGTAAGAGATAAAGTTTCAGCAGTCGTCCTTCCAAAAAATGCAGATGCACCTCTTGTCAGTAAGCTCGACATAGGTGGAGCTTCTGTTATAAATGTTTTTTTAACAGCCAAAAATGACAGCATCAAAAATCTTATGCTTTTTGCAGATGAAAAAGTAAAACCAAAGATTCAAAAAATCAACGGAGTAGGTGCAATTAACATTATTGGCTATAAAGATAGGGAGATAAAAATATTTCCGCGTGCCGAGGATCTGAATAAATACGGCATCACAATCGCAGAATTAAACTCTATTGTAGCAAAAGAGAATGTAAAAATTGGTGGCGGTAAACTCATCACTTCCACGAAGGAATTTACTCTCAAAACAAAAGCGGATGCTTTGAGTGTGAGTGAACTTGAAGAGATTGAGATAAAAAGTAATGTAAAATTAAAAGACTTAGCAACCGTAAAAGATGGGCTGAGTGACTCAAAAAGCTATGCTTCATTTAACGGTGTTGAGGGAGTTATGCTTGAGGTTCAAAAAATTTCCGGTACAAATACACTTGAAATAGTGGACATGGTAAAAAAAGTTGTTCCTGAGCTTAAAGGAATGGCGGGAGACAAATATGATGTTCAAATACTGAGCGACACATCCCCTTTTATTTTAGAATCACTCAAAAGTGTTGAATTTGACCTTGTGTATGGAGCGATTCTGGCGGCTCTCATCGTCTTTGTTTTTTTGAGAAACTTCACAATCACAATGGTTTCGGCTCTTTCGATTCCGGCTTCTATCATGGGTACATTTGCTCTTATGGATTACATGGGATTTGAGCTAAATAAGATGACGCTTATCGGTCTTACTCTGGCTATCGGGATTATCATTGATGATGCCATCGTCGTTATAGAGAACATCTACAAAAAGATGGAAGCTGGAATGACTAAATACGATGCAGCATATGAGGGAACAAAAGAGATGGCTTTTACTATTTTGGCAATCTCCGCCATGCTTTTAGCTGTTTTTATTCCTGTATCGTTTATGAGCGGAATCGTTGGAAAGTTCTTTGAGAGTTTTGCCATGACGGTTGGTTTTGCAATCATTATCTCCTACTCCATTGCTTTAAGTTTTATCCCGAGTTTGAGTGCAAGAACACTTCATAAGGGTGAGAGCAGATTTTATAATATGACAGAGCCGATATTTAAGGCGATTGAGAGAACTTACGAGAGAACTTTAAAAGCTGTTTTGCGATTTAAAGTGATTACTTTGATTCTGGTATTTATTGTCTTTTTTGCTTCACTGAGCCTTTTTCCAAAAATCGGTATGGATTTTATACCAAAAGAGGACAAAGGAGAATTTGAAATAGCTCTTAAAGCAAATGCAGGTATATCGCTTGAAGAGATGGTGAGGAAATCAAAACTAGTAGAGGAAATGGTAAAGAAAAATCCTGCTGTAGAATATACAACTTTGAGTGTGGGGAACAACTCTTCACAGGAAAAACATAAAGCGACCATCTATGTAAAACTTGTAGAGAAGACAAAAAGAGCCCTCAATCAGGAGCATATAATTCAAGAGTTTCGAGGAGAACTTACACCCTTTAAAAAAGATATGTTCATAACCGCTGCAGCTATTCCAAACATTAAGGGTGCTGGGGTTTCTGTGCCCTATCAGATAGTTCTAAAATCAGATTCGTTTGAAGATTTGATGACTGCAAAGAAAAATTTGACGGAGTATTTAGCAAAGAAAAAAGGGTTTGTGGATATTGACACAAATCTTGATGATTTAAAACCTCAGATTGATATAAAAATATTAAGAGATAATGCTTCTAGATTAGGCATCTCAGCGTCACAAATTGCTGAGGCAATATCTGTTGCATTCTCAAGCGACATGGAGATTTCTTACTTTGAAGAGAATGGGAAACAGTACGACATTACTCTGAGATTCAGTGATGAAAACAGAATGAGTCTGGAGGATATTAAAAAACTTCAGCTAAGAACAAACAGTGGAGATTTAGTTTATCTCGATGGGCTTGTTGAATTTAGTAAAAGTACGACACTTGGGGCTATAAACCACTTTGACAGACAGAGACAGGTTATAGTTTACTCAGACCTTTTCGGACTCGATTTGGGTGGAGCGGTGGCATATACAAAAGCAGAAATCGACAATCTTATGCCAAAAGGCGTTATCTACAGATTTACAGGTTTTGCCGAAGAGATGGTAAAAACAGGACAAGCTTTTGGTACGGCGCTTGGGCTCTCTGTAATTTTGATGTTTATAATTTTGGCAATTTTGTATGAGTCTTTGATTCAGCCGATTATCATCATGGTTGCACTTCCTTTGAGTATCATCGGGGTTATGCTGGCTCTGTATCTCAGTGGATTGCAGTTTAGCCTATTTGTCATGATTGGATTTATGCTTCTTATGGGAATGGTAGGCAAAAATGCCGTCTTGCTTGTGGACTTTGCAAACAATGCCGTAGCAAAGGGAAAGAGTGCAGATGAAGCACTTATAGAAGCGGGAGAGAAGAGACTTCGCCCGATTCTTATGACAACAATTGCCATGGTTTTTGCAATGTTGCCATTAGCGTTAGGCACAGGTTTGGGAAGTGAAACAAAAGCACCGATGGCAATTTCAATCATCGGCGGACTTTTAAGCTCCATGCTTCTTACTCTGCTCGTTGTTCCGGTAATTTACAGATTGATAAGCCCACTCGACAGATGGCTGAGAAAGTTTTATGAGACGGATAAAATTCAATAAATAGAGCCTATTTGCTTGTTCCACCTCTCCCGAGGTGGAACAAGCAAAAATATTCTTCTGAAAAAAAGGAAACAGACAAAGGAATTTTTTTTACTTCTTCTTCGTTCAACCCCTGCAGGGGAGGGATGCATACTTGCTCCTTAAGTCAAACTCAACTACTTTATGAAGAGATAAAAACACTTATACCCACGGCTTAAAATGAAGTGGTACGGGAGGTTGATTATGTAAGAGTTTTTCAATTGAGAACGCACTGCATTCACAATTCAAATAGTATGATTGACATTAAAAGATTATAGTGATTTAGGTTTGTTGTAGTTTTCACTCTCTATGCTATACTTCTTTAATATCGGATGATTCGAGGATAAAAAATAAAATGACTAATATAAACAACGTAACAAAATTCACACTTCTGCTTATGTCAATGATGACAATGATGTCCAATGTTGCTATTGTGACGACCTTGCCGCACCTTAGTTCTGTTTTTAAAGATGTAGAAAATATTGAGTTTTTATCGAGGCTTATGATAACGCTTCCCTCTTTGGCGATAGCTTTTCTTGCACCGTTTTTGGGGCATATTATAAGTCGATTTGGCAAAAAAAGTTCGGCGATGGTCGCTTTGGTTTTTTTCTCTCTCTTTGGAAGTGCGGGGCTCTATTTAGAAACCATCTATGAACTTTTAGCTTCAAGATTCTTCTTTGGAATAGCAATTGCAGTTTTGATGATAGTTTCAACCTCTTTGATAGGTGATTACTTCAAAGATGAGGCGAGACATAAATTCATGGGACTTCAGAGTGCTTTTATGGCTGTTGGTGGAGTCTTTTTTCTTGTTGGCGGCGGTTTTTTATCGGACATGAGCTGGAGATACCCTTTTGGAATCTATCTAGTTGGATTTTTAATTATTATCTTCGTAGCAAAATTTTTGGTTCAAAGTGATGCTCATACAGTGCAAGAAGAAACTGAAATCATTCATAATCTTTTTCCAATCTACATCTTAGCTTTTTTACTTATGATGATTTTTTATATATTGCCGACGCAAATGCCGTTTTTGATTATCAATGTTTTTCATGCAAGCGGTACACTCGCAGGCGAAATTATAGCAACGGCATTTATCTTCAATGCTCTGGGTGCCATGAGTTTCATGTTTTTAAAAAAACGGTTTAATTTCAAAACTATCTACATGATAGGAATGAGCATAGTTGCCATAGGTTTTATACTGATTGGATTAGTAGAAAATGTTTATCTCTTCTTTTTTACATCGCCTATTATGGGCTTTGGTGGCGGAGTGCTTATGACAAATGTTACAGCATGGATGTTAAGCCATGCGCACCATACAAAAAGAGTAAAATCATCAAGCTACTTAACAAGTGCACTTTTTCTTGGACAATTCAGTTCACCGATTGTTTTTCACCCCTTTGTGAGCTACTTTGGAGTGGAGCACTTTTTTGAAGTTGTCGGAGTGCTACTCCTCACAATTTTGGCGGCTCTTTATTTTTATAGACGTTCTCTTAGCCCTAACGGAGTTATATGAAAACTGCTATTATCGGGGTAGGGAGCATACTTTTCCAAGATGAGGGCGTCGGTGTTTATGCCTCAAAATATCTTGATAAGAACTACACATTCAGTGGCAATGTGACGCTGGTTGACGGTGGCGTTTTAGGATTCCACCTTATTGGGTACTATCTTGATTACGATAAGGTGCTGATACTAGATACCATAACCATAGATGATATAGCAGGTTCCATCTACAATTTCCCCTCCAGAGAGCTTTTGGGGCTTGGGAGTTACAAGCAGAGCGTACATGAAGTGGAAGTTGTTGAGATGCTGGAGATAGCTTCGCTTCATGAGAAGAGTGCCGATGTAAATGTCATCGGTATTGTCCCGGAAGATATTAAAAATATAAATATAGGGCTGAGCGATGTGATTGTGGCAAAATTCAGTGCTTTTATTGATGTAGCTTTAGATGAGCTTGAACATTTTGGTGTAAAATATACAAAAAACACAACCGAGTTCTCGCTTGAGAGTGTTATAGAGAGTTACAGGAATCCACAAAATGATTAGAAAAAGCTTTCTTATTTATGGAGTTGTTCAGGGCGTTGGATTCCGCCCCTTTATTTATAAGATAGCATGCAAAAATAAACTTTGCGGATTTGTGAAAAATGATAGTAACGGAGTGGAGTTGGAAGTTGAAGGGTATGAAGAGAATATAAATATATTTGAAGAGCAACTTCACTCACAACTCCCGCCACTTGCAAGAGTTGATACAATAGAGACTAAAGAGTTGGTACCGCTTTATGAACAAAGTTTTGAAATTAGAGAGAGTTCAATTAACACACAAAATGCAAAAACGGCTCTAATTTCACCCGACATTGCTACATGTCACGAGTGTTTGGAAGATATAAAAAAAGAGGGCAAATATCACAACTATTTTGCCACAAACTGCACAAACTGCGGGCCAAGATATAGTATTGTAAAAACTGTACCCTATGACAGAATCAATACTTCGATGGATAAGTTTGAGATGTGTCAATCGTGCGCCGTGAGCGCTAGCGAGGAAGTGCCCTTGGGGTGCGCCGTGAGCGCTAGCGAGGAAGTACTCTTGGGGTGCTCGGATGAGTATAAAAATCCAAACAGCAGAAGATACCATGCACAGCCAATTTCTTGTAATTATTGTGGACCGAGTTTAAAGTTAACGGTAAAAAATGAAGAGTTGAATATCAGTGATAATAAAAAGTTTAGAGAGCTCGCAAACTTTATAAAAGAGGGTGCAATTGTTGCCATAAAAGGCATCGGCGGCTTTCACATTGTTTGTGACGCTACAAATGATGAGGTCATTTCAAAGTTAAGAGCGTTCAAAAACAGACCTACAAAACCATTCGCAATAATGTGCAAAGACATTGTGCAGATAAAATCTTTGGCATGTGTGAATGAGAAAGAGGAGGAGTTGCTAACTTCAAAAGAAGCACCGATAGTTATTTTGAAAAAAAGTGTATTTTCCTACATAAAACTATCAAAGTTTTTGGCTCCAAATATAGACAGAATAGGGTGCATGTTAGCCTACACGCCTCTTCATCATCTTTTATTTAAGCATTTACACACTCCAATAGTTGCCACAAGCGCGAACTTGGGAGATGAACCTGTCATAACTAAAATGGAAGATATAATTGCCAAGCTTTCGTTTGTTTCTATTGTTTTAGATTTTGACAGAGATATTTTAAACGGGGTGGATGATTCTCTTCTTCAAGTCATTAATAAAAAAACTCAGACATTAAGACTAGCGCGCGGATACACTCCAAAGGTTATAAAACTCCCCTTTAAATCAGAGAAAAGAATTCTTGCAGTTGGTGCAAATCAAAAAAACTCTATTGCTTTTGTAATAGATGATAATATCATACTCTCCCCGCATATAGGCGATTTAAACAGTCTCAAAGCTTTTGAATATTTTGAGCGCACAATTGATACTTTCAAAAGATTTTATGATTTTGAACCGGATATTATTGTGCATGACAAACATCCAAATTACGAAACAACGAAATGGGCGAAAAAGCAGCAAAAAGTGCTTGTAGAAGTTGGTCACCATTTGGCACACATTTACGCATGTATGGCTGAGTTTGGGTTGAGCGGTGATTACTTAGGATTTAGTTTTGACGGAACCGGTTATGGTGAAGAGAAGGTGAATGGCGAAGCCAGAGAATCTGCCTTGGGGCATGGAACCCTTTGGGGCGGGGAGGTTTTTGTAGGCGATGTCAGAAAATACCACTTCAAACCAATAAAATTGTTAGGCGGTGAAAAAGCGATAAAAGAGCCGAGACGCGTGGCGCTCAGCATGCTTTTTGATGCACTGAGTTTAGAAGAGGTGCAAGAGCTTGATTTGGCATGCGTAAAAGAGTTTTCACCTGTCAACATAAAACTACTGCATCAAAGCCACATAAAAAATCTAAACGCACCGCAAAGCTCTTCTGTAGGCAGAATGTTTGATGCCATCGCTTCATTTTCAGACATTGCCCAAATTATAAGCTACGAGGGAGAAAGCGGACTTTTATGTGAGAGCTACTACGATGAAGATAAAATTAAAAGTTTCAATTACGCTATAACGGATGGTGTCATTGATATTAAAATAGTAGAATATATTTTAAATAATAAGTTTGATAAAAAAGAACTCAATAGCATGTTTATAAATACTCTGGTAGAAATTATAATAAGTATCTCAAAAAAAGAAAAACTAGAAGTCATTCTCAGCGGTGGGGTGTTTCAGAACAAAACTCTTCTTGAACTTGCTGAAAATAGATTAAAAAAAGAAAATATCACTTGTTTTTACCAACAAAACAGTGCAATTAATGATGGTGGAATTGCCCTCGGGCAGGCATATTTTTGCATCAAAAACAATATAGGATAAGAGAAAAAAAAGATGTTTGATAAATTTATGATTTATATTAAAAGAATGAATGGGTTTGAGAAAAGTCCGCCTCGAAAGCCTTTTTCAAAAATTTTTTGGTCATGGCTGGGTGCATTTTTGGGCATTTATATTGTTTCAATTTTAAATGACAGTATTCACTCCAATGTAATAGATAAAATTTTTCTTATTGGCTCATTTGGTGCATCGGCAGTATTGATATATGGTGCGCCGCAAGTGGAATTCTCTCAGCCTCGAAATGTTTTTTTTGGGCATGTTATATCAGCGTTAGTTGGGGTGAGTGTTTATAGATTTTTACCTTATGATCCTTCTGTTTTAAGTGCTATTGCTGTCTCAATTGCTATTGCAGCTATGCATTTTACAGGGACTCTCCATCCGCCTGGCGGTGCTACTTCATTAATTGCAGTCATCGGAAGTTCACAAATACATGACATTGGATATACATTTGTTTTTCTTCCGGTTGCGCTGGATGCCTTCGTGATGCTGCTAGTTGCATTACTTGTTAATAATTTATCAAAAAATCCAAAGAGACACTATCCGCGTTATTGGTTTTAAATGAGGGCGGAATAGCAGAGGGACAGATTTATTACGCATTTTTCCATAAATTTTAAATCTGTTTGATATAATTTCAATATTATATCAAAGGAATTTATCGTGATACAACTAAGAAAAGTTTTTAATATTGCAGCTTCGGGTGTTTTACTTGCTCTGCTTGGCGGTGGGTGTGCAAGTACTGTTTCCAGTCCACAGGTGAAATCGGAGTGCATGCAAGAGGGTGTGAGTGCACCATCTTGGGTATGTAAACCACAGGTTATGAATGGGTATGCAAGCTTGGGAATAGCAGAAAACTATAAAGCTGATTCAGCTCAAGCGGTAAAAGAGGCCCTTAAAGATGGACGTATAGAGATTGTAAAACAAATACAATTACAAATTAAAGATAAAATCAATAATTTTTCCCGTATAACCGAAACAAGCAGTAAAGAAAAAGTTGATAATCTTTATGCATCCATTGCAGAGGAAGTGAAGCCCATGAATATTATTCTTGAAAAAGAGCTAAAATCTTGGATCTCTCCTTCGGGTAAATTGTATGTACATGTCATAGCTCCAAAATCAACTTCTGATGAAGAGATTAAGACAGCAGTTAAAGCTAGCTATGCAAATGACAGGGTAACATGGCTCAGTTTTAAATCCAAACAGGCTTTGAATAATCTTGAAAAAGAGTTTGGTGTTGCAATGCCAATACAGCAGCAGGTAAATGTGGCAGAAATGTTTCGGACAGAAAAGGTAACCCAGAGCTCAGTAGGACGCAATAGAAAAAAATAGTGATAAAAAATTTCACATTAAAAACTGATGCTACGCACTCTGAAATTCTCGAAAAATAAAGTTTTTCGTAGCTTTAGTGGGCGTAATATTAATTAAAAACTTTGATATAAATTTATCAAAATTTTTTCTTGTTGACTCTCTTCATAATTAAACTTAAACTCAATCTCTTTTAAATAATAGAAAAAGTTCTCACCGCTCACTCCTTTATACTTCAGAATTGATTTCTCAAAAAAAAGCCAAAACTGCGTTATAAAATTTTCTTTTTTTTGTGTTTTAGAGATTTTGTTAAGTATCATAAATTTTGAGAACTCTTTGAAGTAAATAGCATCTGACCCATTTTCTAAAAACTGTTTTTTGTATCTGCTCAGATTTGGCATGAGAAGATTATAGACTCTGCTTTCATAATGAAATGTTAAAAAATTTTGAGCATCAAAAATATTCTCTTTTACCTTCTTTTTGCTTTTCTCCAGATAGAGATATTCGTCATATTCTAGAACAGTTTTTTCTCTGTATTCATCTTCTAAAAAGTTCGCAATTAATTGGCGAAATAGCTTATATCTACTTTTTACAGTCACATAATTTATGGCTAGTTTTTTACTCGCCTGGTTGGCTGTGAGGTTTTCACAAAAACACGCTATCAGTGCTGAATCAGTTTCTGTTCTTTTTGCAGAGAACTTTTTTTTGCACTTTGCACATTTCAGTTATCCTGATTTAAGTTCATAGAGTTTTTCATGATTACAATAGATACATTTCATAATGGATTTTAACACAAGTTGGTGCCAAAAGTAACTAAGAAATAGAGAAATTAATAATACTTTTACAATAATGATATAGAATAGTGAGAGTTATTACTATGAAGAGGGTAAAGATGGAAAACTTAGGATTGGTTTTTATATTCTGGTACGGTGTTTTACATGCTTTTGGAGCTGACCATCTAACTGCAATTACAGATTTTTCTATCGGTAAAAACAAAAAAAAGACTATGCTTATTACAACTCTCTTTGCAATAGGGCATGGATTATCTCTTTTTATATTTGCAAAAATTTTAGAGAGTTATCATATAAGTGAAACTATTTTGGGTTATGGAGATGTGATTTCTTCAACTGTAATACTTGGAATGGGAGTCTATCTTCTATTTATGGTTTTTACAGACCGTATTCAGCTAAAAAAGCATATCCACCACGGAGAGGAACATGTCCACATCTGGTTTGGCAAAGAGCATATTCACAACAACACAGACACAACTTCGGCGTTCACTATCGGCGCATTAATGGGTATAGGTGGAGTTCGCGGCATGCTTATAACTCTTGGTGCGATTGAAGGGCAGAGTGTTGATTTTATGATGGTTCTTTCTTTTACTCTCGGAGTGATGAGTATATTTGTAGGTTTTGGCATTGTGATACTCTTTATTAATAAAAATCTACTAAACTCTAAACAAAATTTAAAAAGAGTCTTCGCAACCGCAGGAGTTATTTCGGTAGTTGTCGGCTCAAATATGTTACTAAATTAAGGAAATAAAATATGTGTAAAGATTGCGGTTGCAGTATAGTTGAGCATAGTCACGAAAAAAGTCATTCTCACGGACATCACCACCATGGAGATTCTCACAAACATCATGAAGCACACCAGCATCTGCATGACAATCCTCAGCTCAATGACCCTAAAACAATTTCGGTTATTACAAAGATATTGGATAAAAATGACCAAGAGGCTGGGCACAATCGCGACCATTTTAACTCGAATGGAGTGTTGTGCATCAATCTTATGAGTAGTCCCGGAAGCGGAAAAACAGCTCTGCTTGAGGCTTTGTCAAAAATTGCAGAGTTTAAATTCGGTGTTATCGAGGGCGACTTGGAGACAAGCAAAGATGCCGACAGACTCACCGCATGCGGAGTTCAGGCACACCAGATTCAAACAGGTTCTGCCTGTCATCTGGACGCTTTTATGGTGCATAAAGCTCTGCATCACATGGATTTAGAGAAGATGGATGTCTGTTTTATAGAGAATGTAGGAAACCTTGTCTGTCCGGCGAGTTATGATGTGGGAAGCCACTTAAATATTGTACTTGTAAGTATTCCGGAGGGTGAAGATAAAATTGCAAAATATCCGGTCATGTTTCGACAGGCAGACTTGATTTTGTTTACGAAAACAGACCTTCTTCCATATTTTGAGTATGACATGGAGAAAGAGAAAGAGATGGCAAGAAGACTCAAGCCGAGTGTTGATATACTCGAAGTCAGCACTAAAGATGAAGCATCGCTTAAAAAAGTGGCTTCATGGATTAAGTTCAAAATGGAGCTGAGATAATGTGCCTTTCAATACCGAGTAAAGTTGTAAAAATAAACAAAGAAAACAACATGGCAACGGTTGACACCATGGGTGTTCAGAGGGAAGCAAGTTTAGGTTTAATGGGTGAAGATGATGTGAAGATAGGCGATTATGTACTTCTGCACATCGGTTTTGTTATGAATAAGATTGATGAAGAAGATGCACTTCTTTCTCTTGAAACATACAGACAAATCATAGAAGCTATGGATGAAGAAGATAGACAAAGAGCGATTTTAGAAGGGGATGAATGTCCTAATAGAGGTGATTAAAATGGGACTGGAACTTAAAAATCTTTATGATGATTTTAGAGATGCAGCGACCATTAAGGCGTTCGCAAGAGTCATAAAAGAAGATGCTAAAAAGTTAGAAAGAAACATCAATATCATGGAAGTTTGCGGTGGACATACACATACTATTATGAAATATGGACTTCCTCAGCTTTTGCCTTCAAATATAAAGTTTATTCACGGTCCCGGCTGTCCTGTTTGTATTATGCCAAAAGAGCGAATTGACCATGCCTATGTTTTGAGTATGCAACCGGATGTTATTCTTGTGACTTTGGGCGACATGATAAAAGTGCCCGGAAGTAACGGAAGCCTTCAAGATGCGAGAAGCAAGGGGGCAGATGTGCGTTTTGTTTACTCTCCGCTTGAGTGTATAAAAATTGCAAAAGAGAATCCCTCAGCCAAAGTGATATTTTTTGCCATCGGTTTTGAGACGACTACGCCCATGACGGCTGCACTTCTTGATGCAGTGATAAAACAAGGTATAAAAAATGTTTTTTTTCATATAAACCATGTAACAGTTCCGGAGGTTATGAAAGAGCTTATAGATTCCAGAGATATCCATGTCGACAGTTACAATAACAAAATAGATGCATTTCTTGGACCTTCACATGTCAGTGTAATAAGCGGAAGCAAGATTTATGAAGAGTTTCCAAGAGACTATAATCGTCCGGTAGTTGTCGCAGGATTTGAGCCGGTTGATGTTATGCAGGCAATAAGCATGATAGTAAAACAGTTTATAGAAGGTAGATGCGAGCTTGAAGTGGAGTACAAAAGACTTGTAACCTACGATGGAAACATTAAAGCCCAAGAGCTGGTAAACAGGTATTTTGAAAAAACGGACCTTTTTAAATGGAGAGGCTTGGGCAATATCCCTAAAAGCGGACTCAAACTCAGGGCAGAGTTTAAAGCGTACGATGCAGAAGTTATTTACAAAGATGTTCTGCCTCTTCAAGAGATAGAAGACCATAAGCTGTGCATATGCGGAGATATATTAAGAGGTATGGCGAATCCGCCGGAGTGTACTATTTTTGGAACTGCATGTAAACCGACCAGTCCAGTGGGAAGCTGCATGGTAAGCAGTGAAGGTGCATGTGCAGCGTACTATAAATACGGAAATCTTTTATAAGTGAAGATATTATGGATACTACCGAGTGGCTCAAAAAACTAAAAGAGTTTAAAAAATATGTTAATAACTTTTTAAAACATCAAAAAGAGAGCATTGAAGATATTCATAAACTCAGAGTGATGAGCAGAGAGCTGTTTTCATTACTTGGAACTGATGAGCCTTTTTCTAGAGGTGTGAAAAAAGTAATTAAAACAAGCAACAAGGTAAGAGATATTGATGTGTTTTCTGAGATTTACCTCAAATCTTTGCCAAAACAATATCTCAACGAACTGGACACAAAAAGTCTAATAAAGTCTGTACATGAGAGTAGAAAAAAAGAGATAGGCAACCTGCACGCTTATCTCAAAACTTTAGTTATACCGGAGAGTGCGGAGTTTCACCATGAGAATCAAGAGATTGATGTAATAAATGGTGAGGATATAAAGTTAGATAAGGAAGAGTTACACACATATAGAATTTATATAAAAAAAATATTATTCATGGAAAAAAATAGTTCTGCAAAAGATGAAAAAAAGATTAAAACGCTGAACAAAATAAAAGATATTTTAGGCACTATAAATGACAACTATAATGGAGTGAAAGAATTGAGCAATTTTGATATAAAGCCAAATATATTCAAAAAAATAGAAATGTTCACCCAAAAGCAAAATTTAAAATTATTTAAACAATTCAAATATTTTAATCAAAAGGTAAAGAAGGGGTCTTCGATGAAAAAACTGTACATAATCAGACATGCAAAATCAAGCTGGGAAGAGATTTCTCTGGATGATTTTGAGCGACCTTTAAACAAAAGAGGCAAAGCAGATGCTCCTTTGATGGGAAGTAAACTCAAAGAAAAAAGAGTCATGCCCGATCTAATATTGTCAAGTCCTGCACTAAGAGCAAAAACCACGGCAGAGATAATTGCAAAACAACTAGAGTTTAAAAAAGAGATTGTGTTTGATGAAAATATCTATGAATCAAGCGTGAGTGAACTCCATAAAATAGTGAGTGAAATAGATGATAAAAACAGGGTCGTATTTTTGTTTGGACATAATCCAAGTCTCAACATGCTTGCCCAAAATTATCTAAATTTTAACGAAAACATCCCGACATGCGGGGTCGTGGAGATAGAGTTTGATTGTGACAGTTGGGCGGATATAAGTGCAGAAAATGCAAGGTTGGTTTCGTTTGATTATCCGAAGAAAGAGAAGTGAATAGAGTTGAAATAAATATAATATATTACATAAAGGTTGAAGCATGATGAATAAAAATAAACAGTTTGAAATTAATGAAGCTGATATTTTTAGTAATGACAAACTAAAAAGAATAGCTGCAATAGAAAATTTATCTGATCTAATAGTTTCTACAAAGGAGGCATTTACTCTTGGTATTAATGCTGATTGGGGTGCTGGCAAAACAACTTTTGTAAAACTTTGGCAAAAATATCTCAAAAAAGAACATAATGTAAATAGTATTTATTTTAGTGCTTGGGAAGATGATTTTTCAAAAGAACCTTTAATATCAATACTTGGAGAGATAAATAAGTATATTTCAGATAATTTTGAAAATACAAGTGAAGTTGCACAAAAATTTGACAAAGTTAAAGAGTTTGGTGGAAAAGTTTTAAAACGAGGAATACCAGCTTTTGTAAAAGGTGCAACAAGTGGTTTACTTGATATAGATAAAGGTTTAGAAGATGCAATCGGAGCAATCAGCGAACAAGCTACTAAAGAGTTGATTGATAAATATTCTAAAGATAAAGAAGTTACACAAAAATTTAAAGAAGCTATCTCAGAGTTGCTAGAAAATATAGATAATACAAAACCATTTGTGGTTTTTATTGATGAACTGGATAGATGCCGTCCTCTGTATGCAATAGAACTGCTTGAGAGAGTAAAACATATATTTGGGATTGATGGTTTAATATTTGTATTGTCAATTGACAAAAAACAACTTTCAGAATCAATTAAATCACAATATGGAAATATTGATGCAAACAGTTATCTAAAACGCTTTATTGACTTAGAATACAATCTTACCAACAATAATATTGATGAATTTTGTGACAATCTTTATTATTCAGTTTATGAACTAGATAATGTTTTGACTTCAAAAGAGATAAAAAAAGAATCTAGAGAATACAATGAACTTTCAATATTAAAGTATTTGGTAAGTTCAATGAAATTGAATTTACGTGAAGTTGAACAAGTATTTATTCAAATAAATATAATCTTTAAAACAATAAATCCTAGATTATTTGAAATGCATTTTAAGGTTATAGTTTTTTTTGTTGTTTTAAAGTTAAAAAATTCAAGGTTGTACGATGAATTAGTTAATCAAGAAACATCTGCCGAAGAAATACTTAACAATATTTTAGACAACAAAGAAGAAGCGGATATGCAGAAGAGATATATTTATCAATATTTTAAAATTCTAATAAAAGCTATAGTATTTGCTACTTCTAAGGCGGACGATGAGATGAATTTAGAAATAAAAAAGTAAAATGATATACTTAAAACTTTAGAAAACGGAACAGATATATATAAAGAACAAAATCAGTTAGTTCGTATAATTACAAATGGTGAAAATCATGGAATTTATAGGTTGAATCGAGCTATTGATACAGTGTTAAAAAAGATTGACTTTGTAGATAAATTTAATTTTGATGAGATAAAAGAGAGTAATTAATGAACAAAACAATCAGCTTGGCATGTGGAAACGGTGGAGAAGAGAATAATGAACTTATCTCTCAAGTATTTTACAAACCATGCAAGAGTCAAAACAAAAAGCTTTAAAACAATGAACAACATTATAACTGATAACCATACTATCCAAAACAAAATATTTACCGTTAGAGATGTGCAAGTAATGCTTGATGCAGATTTGGCGGAGCTTTATGGCGTGGAGACAAAACAGCTTAACAAAGCCGTGAGTAGAAATTTGGATAGATTCCCTGAAAGTTTTAGATTTCAGTTAACACAACATGAGTTTGATAACTTGAGGTTCCAAAATGGAACCTCAAGTGAACATGGCGGTAGAAGATATTTACCTTTTGTATTTACAGAACAAGGAGTGTCAATGCTCTCAGCTGTTCTTAGAAGCACAACGGCGGTGCAAGTTAGCATAAGAATTATTGAAACATTTGTGGTAATGAGAAGATTTATAACTCAAAATGCAGGAATATTTGAAAGATTTGAAAGGATAGAGCAACGACTATCAATCCATGATGAAAATTTCAATAAAATATTTGATGCCATAGAAGACAAAACCATAAAACCAAAACAAGGCATTTTTTATAATGGACAAATTTTTGATGCGTATATTTTTGTCAATGACTTGATTAAAAGTGCAAAAAATACAATAACTCTTTTTGACAACTACATAGACGAATCGGTTTTAACACTGCTTAGCAAAAACCAAACAGTAAAAATAACTATTTATACAAAAAATATCTCGAAACAATTGAAACTAGATGTAGAAAAATACAATAGTCAGTACAAACAAATAGAACTTAAAAAATTTGACCTATCTCACGATAGATTTTTACTGGTAGATGACGAAGTCTATCATATAGGAACATCTCTAAAAGATTTAGGTAAAAAATGGTTTGCATTTTCAAAAATGGATAAAGCAAGCTTTGAGATAATGGAGCGGCTGAAGTGAGAAGTTTGGAATATTCAAAAATAAGTCAGACAGTGTCTGACAAATTGAGTGTTGCAAAAGTGCCATTGGCTGTGGCACAAAATAAAGATGGGCAAAATAGGCAACTGTTAGTTGCACAAAGTATTTGAACTCATACATAAGAATAGCCCATGAAAATATATGAAAAAAGTAATGTGCAAAAAAAGTATATTTCAAATTTTGACAATTTTATTATAGATATAAAAATAATGGAGAAAACTATATGAACAAAACAATTAGCTTAGCATGCGGAAACGGTGGGGAAGAAAATAATGAACTTATCTCCAAAGTTTTTTACAAGGCGTTTAAAAACGAGATATTAGAAAAAAGTGAAGATGCGGCGATTATCCATGGTGGTGCGTTGGCGTTTTCTACTGACAGTTTTACGGTTTCACCTCTGTTTTTTGCAGGTGCAGACATAGGTAAACTTGCAGTTTGCGGTACATGTAACGACCTTGCTATGATGGGTGCGCAACCGAAGTATCTTACATGCAGTGTGATTATAGAAGAGGGTTTTGAGACGAGAGAGCTTGAGCGGATTGTGCGAAGTATGAAACAAGAGCTTGAAATTAACGGTGCTATTGTTGTAAGCGGCGATACAAAGGTTGTTCCACGCGGAAGTGTTGACAAGATTTTTATCAACACTAGCGGAATCGGTGAAGTTTTAAGAAAAGGTATCAGTTCTAACAACATCAGCGAAGATGACCTCATTCTTGTAAACCGTGATATCGGCTGTCACGGTGCTACTATCTTTGCTGCACGTGAGGGTATTGAGATGAACAGTCCGCTCAAAAGTGATTGTGAGTCACTTTTTCCTCAGGTAAAAGCTCTTTTGGATGCCGAGATAAAAATAACTGCCATGCGAGATGCAACTAGAGGCGGGGTAAGTGCTGTTTTAAATGAGTGGGCGAAGCAGTCAAATATTTGCATAGAAATTGAAGAAGAGAAAATTCCTGTAAGCGATGAAGTAAACGGCATTTGTGAAATGCTTGGTTTTGAAGCGGCTGCTTTGGCGAATGAGGGTACTTTTGTATTGGCTGTTAAAAAAGGGGATGCCGATAGGGCAATAGAAATTTTAAAAACATTTGAGAACTGCTCAAAAGCAACAATAATCGGTAAAGTGACAGATGCACATTTGAAAAAAGTGATTTTAAACAGCAGTTGGGGAACAAAAAGATTCTTAGATACTCCAAGCGGTGAGTTGCTTCCTAGAATCTGCTAAATAGATGAAAATACTTCTGCTTGTATCTGCATTCAATTCTCTTACGCAGAGAGTTTTTTGTGAGCTTAAAGAGATGAATCACACCGTGTCTGTACAGTTTGCTATCAATGATAAGGTGATGATAGACGAAGTAAAAAGGTTCCAACCTGACATTGTTTTTTGCCCTTATCTTAAAAAATTTATTCCTCAAGAGATATTTCTAAAAACTCCTACATTTATACTTCACCCTGGCATTCGAGGTGACAGAGGACATAACGCAATAGACCATGCACTGCGAGATGAGAGAAAGGAGTGGGGAGTTGTCATACTCAAAGCCAATGAAGAGTTTGATGGCGGAGAAATATACAGCGAAGTAAGATTTAAGATGAGAGATGCAACAAAGGCTTCCGTATATAGAGCTGAGGTTGCAGATGCCGCTTTAATGGCACTCAAAGAACTGCTGAACAATTTGGAAGATAAAGCGTTCCTACCAACTCCCCAGCTTAAAACAGAGATGCATCATTATCTGACGCAGAATGACAGAGCAATAGATTGGCAAAAAGAGAGTACAAAAGAGATAATCAAAAAGATTAGACTCAGCGACAGTTTTCCCGGTGTGAAAGAAACGCTGCTTGGAGTAGAGTGTTATCTCTTTGGAGCGTGGCAAGAGGATAAATTAAAAGGTAACCCAAAAGAGATTATTGCTAAAAGAGATGGCGCTGTTTGCATAGGTACAGTGGATGGAGCAATCTGGATAAGTCACCTTCAAGAAGTAGGGAAGTTTAAACTTCCTGCTACTTATGTTTTGAAGGAGAAAATCAAAGGTGTTAAAGAAGAGAGACTTCCTCTGCTATTTGATATGAGTTATAAAACATTTTATGAAATTAGCTCGCATAAAGATGGTGATGTGGCGTATCTATATTTTAATTTTCACAATGGTGCAATGGGCGCTGAACAGTGTATCAGACTAAAGTATGCTTTTGAATATCTGCAAGAGAGTGCGAAAGTGATTGTGTTTATGGGAGCAGATGAGTTCTTTAGTAATGGAATAAATCTAAATATTCTAGAAGACTCTCAAAAGCAGGGAGAGGATGGCTGGAGCAACATTAATGCGATGAATGATTTGATAAAGTCGATTCTGTTTGCAGATGAAGTTATAACTGTTGTATCACTTCATAAAAATGCCGGAGCCGGCGGAGTATTTTTGGCACTGGCATGTGACTATGTCTTGGCATGTGGAAGCGCAGTTTTAAACCCCCACTATAAAACAATAGGTCTGAGTGGGAGCGAATATCACACTTACACATTGCCAAAAAGAGTGGGTGCTCATAAGGCGGAAAAGTTACTTAGCAGTTGTTTGCCAATAAATGCTTACAGAGCGAAAGAGATTGGCATGATTGATGAGGTATTTGAAAAAGAGAATTATTTTGAAGAAGTTAGAAGTTTTACGCACAAATTAGTAGAAAATGAAGATAAATATGATGACTTTCTTTATAGTAAGAAAGACTATTTGGAAGAAAACAGAGAGTTTATAAACGAGTGTAAAGAGAGTGAATTAAAAGTGATGTATCCGGAATTTTGGGATAAAGAGAGTTGCTTTCATCAATCAAGACGGGATTTTGTTTATAAAAGATGCCCAATCCAAACACCTCAAAGATTAAAGGAAATATGATGCATGAGTATAGTATTGTACAGTCGCTTTTAGACTCTTGTGAAGAGAATGCACAAAAAAACAGTGCGACTAAAGTGACTAAAGTTGTCGTCAAGATTGGTGTCATGAGCGGAGTAGAACCGGAGCTTTTAAAAACAGCTTTTGACACTTTTAAAGAGCAAACAATTTGTGATGGTGCTGAGTTTATTATGAACATTCAGCCGGTAGTTATAAAGTGTAATAGCTGCTTGAATGAATCTATTTTAAAAAAGTTGGAGTACTCTTGCCCAAGATGCAAGAGTGTAGAGCTTGATATAATAGATGGCGAAGATATGTACCTTATGCAGTTGGAGTTAGAGTAAAGAAGCGAAAAATTACTTATT
Source organism: Campylobacterales bacterium (assembly GCA_026390115.1). Taxonomy (GTDB): domain Bacteria; phylum Campylobacterota; class Campylobacteria; order Campylobacterales; family Sulfurimonadaceae; genus Sulfurimonas. The sequence continues at coordinate 52,120 of JAPLGO010000012.1, forward strand.
TTCTCGATATGTTGCAATTAATTATTAGTTTCGGTGCCATATCGGTGCCATCAATTAGCATTAAATCTACATTTTATAGTAAGTTTATTTTTTGAAGACTCAGTAAATACGGTATTTAATGGTATTGTTTAATTTATTCAGCTAGCTCCAGTATTCGAAGTCATTAAATACATAAAATTTAAAAGTTTGGAATTACATCAATAATATAGGCAAAAACTTATTCAGTAAATCTACCATGCAACAGATTATAAATTTTGTTGTTCTCTCTTTTACCAACCGCCAAAACTAAGATAGTTATACTCTCATCTTCAACTTTATAAGCAAGTCTAAAACCCGCAGTTTTGAGCTTGATTTTATAGACATCATCAAAACCGCTTAATTTATCTTTTGGAATTTTTGGATTTATGAGTCTCTCAGCAAGCTTTTTTTTGAATTGTTCACTAATGGCAGTATCAAGGCTCTTCCACTCTTTGAGTGCCTTGGGATGAAAAGTGAGTTTATAAGTCATCTAAAGAAACTTCTACGGATGCAAAATTCTCTTTCAATCTATTTCTTACATCTTTTGAAAGCATATAATCATCCAGCATATCCATCAATTTTTCATATGTTTTTGCAGGAACTAAATAAGCAGATGGAATGTTGTGATTTAAAATTGCAATCGTCTCATCACCGGCATTTTTTAAAAGCTCACTTGGAGATTTCTTCAGCTCTGTTATACTAGCTGTATAGTTTGATAATATAGGTTGCATTTAAGTGCCTTTTTTAGTATTTTATTTGACACTGATATTATATATAAAAAAAGTAATAATGCATATATTGGAATAATAAAGTGTTCATAATTAATTGATATAATATCCCATTTGGTATACAATAAGAAAAGGGATTGATGATGAGCAAAATACAAACTAGTTTACGTCTTGATGAAGATAAGTTTTCAGAAGCCAAAGTGATATTGAAAAGTTTAGGTTTAAATTTTACAGATGCAGTTAATATTTTTACAAATATGGTTGTAGCAACTAGAGGTTTGCCTTTTGATGTAAAGCTACCTACAAAAGAGTTTAAAAAATCTATTGATGAGCTTGAAAATAGAGATGGTAAAAGTTTTAAGAATGTAGATGAACTTTTTAAAGATTTAGATAACTGATGTATTCAATATTTAGAACTATTTCTTTTAAAAAACAGTATAAAAAATTATCTTTTATAGATAAAGAGTTAGTGAAAGAGATTATTATTTTATTGGCAGAAAATAAAAAAACTTGATGACAAATATAAAGACCATAAACTCACTGGAAATTTTAAAGATTTAAAAGAGTGTCATGTTAAACCTGACTTACTTCTAATATATAAAATAAACAACGAGATTTTAGAACTTGCACTTATTCAAGTGGGGGGGGAATCATAATTCACTCTTTAGATAAATAATTATAGAATTTAAAAAAAGCAGTGTACCGTTTTTGTACCTCTTTTTTTCAAGAGGTTTTCAATAAGGGTAAGAAGCGTTGTTTATAGGGAATGCTACTTTCTTGTATTCCGTGAAATGCAAATGTAAAAATTTGTGTTTAGGTTAAACAAAACTTAAAGCTTAGATGGTTATAATTCCGGACTTTTTGTAGAAATTGGACTTCTGGGTGCGTGATTTTTCTACACTCAGAAGTTTTTGTTAATATAATATATTTAAGGACTATAGATGTACGCAATTATTAAAAATGGTGGTAAGCAGTATAAAGTTCAAGAGGGTGATGTCTTAAAATTTGACAACATGTCTCTTGAGCCAAAAACTATCATCGAAATCAAAGAAGTTCTAGCTGTAAATGCTGGTGAACTTAAAATGGGAACACCTTTCGTTGAAGGTGCTATTGTGACTGCTGAAGTTATCAATGAAGGTCGTGACAAAAAAGTTATTACTTTTAAAAAGCGTCGTCGTAAAGATAGTAAAGTTAAAAGAGGTTTCAGAAGAGACTTCACTCGTGTTCGTATCACGAAAATAGCTGCGTAATTAAGATTAAGGAGTAAAGTATGGCACATAAGAAAGGTCAAGGTAGTACACAGAATAATCGTGACTCGGCTGGTAGAAGACTTGGTGTTAAGAAGTATGGTGGTGAGGCTGTAATAGCTGGTAATATCATTATTCGTCAAAGAGGAACGAAAGTTCACCCAGGCAAAAATGTTGGTATGGGAAAAGATCATACAATCTATGCACTTATTGAAGGTGTTGTTAAATTCGAAAGAAAAGACAAAAATCGTCAACAAGTTTCTATAGTAGCTGCTGCGTAATTCTACAATGTTTGGGCTCTGCCCGAATATTCTACTTCAATCATAGGTTTTACACCTAAATAAATAAAATATTTAACAGTTTACTCTTTTTTAAAATCAAGTGAATTTTTAAGTATTATCAACTAAGGATATCTACAATGTTTACAGATAGTGTTGAATTAACCGTTTCATCTGGAAAAGGCGGACAGGGATGCGTTGCATTTCGTCGTGAAAAATTTGTTCTTAATGGCGGACCAAACGGGGGCGATGGCGGAAAAGGTGGCGACATCTGGTTTAAGTGTGACAACAATACGCATACACTTTCTCATTTTCAAAAAAAGATGCACATAAAAGCTGAAAACGGTGTTCAGGGTGAAGGTCGAAATATGACTGGGCGTTCCGGTGCTAAAGAGGTTATTATCGTTCCACCTGGAACACAGATTATTGATGCTGAGAGCGGTGAAGTTCTTTTTGACATGTTAACTGACGGACAAGAGGTGGAGTTTATTACGGGCGGAAAAGGCGGGCTTGGAAATACCCGTTTTAAATCTTCTACAAACCAGAGGCCAACATATGCGCAGCCTGGTGAAAAAGGCAAAACAAGACAGATTAAGTTAGACTTGAAACTTATTGCTGATGTTGGACTTGTAGGTTTTCCTAATGTTGGAAAGTCAACTCTCATCTCAACGGTTTCAAATGCCCGTCCAGAGATTGCAAACTATGAATTTACTACGCTTACTCCAAAACTAGGTCAAGTAAATATAGGTGATTTTGAGTCATTTGTTATGGCTGATATTCCCGGAATTATAGGCGGAGCGCATGAGGGTAAAGGTTTAGGAATTCAATTTTTACAACACATTGAGAGAACTGAAATACTTTTGTACATGATAGATCTGGCTTCTTACAGAGATTTAAAAGAGCAGATAGAGACTCTAAAAAGTGAGATTGCCGCATTTTCTGCAAAAATGGGTGAAAGTAGGTTTGCAATTGCTTTAACAAGAGTAGATATTGTGCCACCTGAAGAAGTTTCTGCATTGGTAAATGGTTTTTTAAATCTTATTGGCGTGAGTGCAAATAAAGCAAGTGAATTTGATTTTGACCCTGAAATTCCATATTTTATTCAAGAGAGTGCTGATGAAACACTTGGGTTTGATAAATCTTTACCATATTTTATAACCGCAATCTCCTCTGCAACAAGCAAAAATATTGAAGCATTGAAGTACTCCCTATTTAATTTAGTACATACAAATAGAAAAGTTTACTAGTTTTACGAAGATGAAAAGAGTAGTTGTAAAAGTTGGAAGTGCAGTTTTAGCACAAAATGGCGTTATTGCACTTGATAGAATGAGAGCATTGGTTGATTTTTTGAGTGAGCTTCAAAAAGAGAATGAAGTTATTTTAGTCTCTTCAGGAGCTGTTGCAGCGGGTTATACAAAGCTAAAGTTAGACAGAAGTATATTAAAAAACAAACAGGCATTGGCAGCTATTGGGCAACCGATTTTAATGAAAACCTATGCTAAAAAATTTGCAATGTATGATATTATCACGGCTCAAGTTTTAGTATCCGCAGCAAACTTTAGTAAAATTGATGATATAGAAAGAATTAAAAATACCGTTGACACTCTTCTTTTCAGCGGCGTTATTCCAATCGTGAATGAAAATGATGCAACTGCGACAGAAGAGCTTGTAGTGGGCGATAATGACCAACTCTCTGCTTACATGACAAAGCACACAGATTCAAATATTTTGATAATACTCTCAGACATAGATGCCTTCTATGACAGCGACCCGCGACAAAATCCAGATGCAAATATTTTAAAAGTTGTAAATAGTATTGACAAAAGTGAGCTTGAAAAAGAGGTTAATCCAAATAATGTTTTTGCAACGGGCGGTATAGTTACTAAACTAAAAGCGGCAGATTATCTGCTCTCATGTGGAATTGACATGTTTTTATCGAGTGGATTTGATTTGTCAAATGTAAAAAGTTTTATGTTGAATGGCAAACATGTTGGCGGAACCTTTTTTACAAGTGGTAATAAATGAAAATTATTTTCATGGGTACACCTGATTATGCAAAAAAAATTTTGCAAAGACTTATCGACACAAAAGGGATGGAAGTAGTTGCTGTTTACACTCAGCCAGATAAGCCCGTTGGAAGAAAAAAAGTGATGACTGCTCCAGAGGTTAAAACTTTGGCATGCGAATTAAACATACCGGTATATCAGCCAAATAAACTTCGTGACAGTGAGGTTGTAAAAGAGCTTTTAAAAATAGAATGTGATTATATAATTGTGGCGGCGTATGGGCAGATTCTTTCAAGAGAAATTTTAGACCATGCTCCTTGTATTAATCTTCATGCTTCAATTTTGCCGCAGTATCGTGGGGCGAGTCCGATTCAGCAAACGCTTTTGAAAGCAGATAAGCAAACAGGTGTCACGGCCATGCTTATGGAAGAGGGGTTAGATACCGGTGCAATTCTTAAAATAGAAACTATAAATGTTAGCAATGATGAGATGGTAGAATCACTTTTTGATAGATTGACGCAAGTGGCTGCTGATTTAACGATAGATGTATTGAAAAATTTTAATTTGTATACACCGTTGAAGCAGAATAATTCACAAGCTACTTACTGCTCAAAAATAACAAAACAAGATGGTGAAGTAGGCTTTGAGAATGCAGTTGAAATTTATAACAAATATCGTGCATTCACCCCATGGCCTGGAATTTACATGTCAAATGGACTGAAGTTTAAAAAAATATCTTTAGAAGAGAGAAGAGGCAAAAATGAGATGGGTAAAATTTTAGAAATTGGCTCTTCGAGTATTGTTGTTGGATGTAAAGAGGGAAGTATCAGAATTTTTAAGGTTCAGCCAGAGTCAAAAAATGAGATGGATATTATTTCATATATCAACGGTAAAAGATTGGCTCTTGAAGACATCTTATCTTGAGAGTATTCCTTCAACTCAAAATTATTTAAAAGAGTTAGTTCGAGAGGGTTCTATCGAACTTCCATATGCTATTGTTGCTGATATACAAACAAATGGTATTGGCAGTAGGGGGAACTCTTGGAGCGGAATAAAAGGAAATTTATTTTTATCTTTTGCCATGCGTATAAAAGATCTGCCTTCTGATTTAAAGCTAGAATCATCATCTATCTTTTTTGCATATATTTTGAAAGAGAGTTTAGCAGAGTTAAATTCGCGAGTTTGGCTAAAGTGGCCGAATGATTTTTATGTAGATGAACTAAAAGTAGGCGGAATGATTACCAATGTTGTAAAAGAGTCTATTATATGTGGTGTTGGATTAAATTTAGTTATAGCACCAGAAGGTTTTGGAGTTCTGGATATAGCAGTTTCAAGAGAAGAGTTGTTGAAGAAATATTTTAAAAATATTGAAAGTCATACAACATGGAAGCAAGTTTTTAGTAAATATAAGTTAGAATTCTTCAAGAACGAAAACTTTTTTACACACACAGATAACATAAAAATTTCATTAGCTGAGGCAACACTTCAAGGTGACGGCTCAATAATTAGCAACTCCAAGAGGATATTTAGTTTAAGATGAGCGAAGTAATAGTAATAGCAAATCAAAAAGGTGGAGTCGGTAAAACGACAACCGCTGTAAATTTAGCAGCTTCTCTTGCAGTTGCAGAAAAAAAAGTGCTTTTGATTGACTCAGACCCTCAAGCAAACGCTACAACTTCATTGGGCTTTCATAGAAATGATTATGAATTTAATATTTATCATGTACTCATTGGTACTAAAAAAATTAAAGATATTATACTAAAGTCAGATTTGCCGACTCTTCATTTAGCTCCATCGAATATAGGTTTGGTTGGAATCGAAAAAGAGTATTATGATGCAAGTAAAACACAGGGTCGTGAGCTTGTTTTAAAAAGAGCGATTGAGAGTATAAGAAAAGATTACGATTATATTATTATTGACTCACCACCGGCTCTTGGACCGATGACAATCAACGCACTCTCTGCCTCTAACTCGGTAATAATTCCTATTCAATGTGAATTCTTTGCACTAGAGGGCTTGGCGCAACTTTTGAATACTGTAAAGTTGGTAAGAAAATCAATAAATCCAAAGTTGAGTGTAAAAGGTTTTTTACCAACTATGTTCAGCGCACAAAATAATCTTTCAAAACAAGTTTTTGCAGATTTACGACAACATTTTAAAAGCAAACTCTTTAAAGATGAAGATGATAGATACATAGTAGTTCCTAGAAATGTTAAGTTGGCAGAATCACCATCTTTTGGGAAACCAGCTATATTGTATGATGTAAAATCGAGCGGAACTGTTGCATATCAAAATTTAGCACAAGCGATAATGAAGTAATGAAATCTCAAAAGTTAGGCAGGGGATTGGATGCACTTTTTGGTGAGATAAATGAAGCGTATGAGAATGAAGGTACCCATCAAGATGCTATATTGGAATTGTCAATTAAAGAGATTCGACCAAATCCATTTCAACCAAGAAAAACTTTTGATGAAGCTTCTTTAGCAGAGTTAGCAGAATCGATTAAAAAAGATGGTTTAATCCAGCCAATTGTTGTTACTGAAGATATGGATGGTTATATATTGATAGCTGGAGAAAGAAGACTTCGTGCATCAAAGTTGGCTAAACTTAAAACTATTCGTTCAGTAGTTTTAAAGAGAGATGAGCAAAAAATGAGACAATTTGCTCTTATTGAAAATATTCAAAGAGAAGATTTAAACTCGATAGAACTTGCAGATGCTTATAATGAACTTATAAAATTGCATAATATAACGCATGAAGAGTTGGCTCTTATGATTAATAAAAGTAGAACTCATATTACAAATAGTTTAAGACTTTTGCAACTTTCTCAAAAAACACAAAAATCACTTATAGAAAAAAAAATAACTGCAGGGCATGCTAAGGTTTTGGTTGGGCTAGATGAAAAACAGCAGCAACTGATGGTGAATTCTATCATTGGGCAAAAACTAAGTGTGAGAGAAGTTGAAAGTACTATAAAAAATATAAAAGATGAAAAGCAGACTTTTGAGAATAAAGAAATTGTTAAGTCATACGATTTTTCTAAGATTAAAAATGAGTTTAACTCTTTAGGTTATAAAACAAACTCTTCCAGAAATAAATTAACCATTGAGTTTGAGAGCGAAACCCAAGTTAAAGAATTTTTAAACAATTTTTTCAAATAATGCCGATATTAATATGGAATATTGCTAATTCTTTATAAAAAATATAAAATTCTTTTATTTTTTTTCTTACTTTAACTATCCTTTCAATTTTCTCATAGTATAATCACGCAACTTTTAGGAGGTGCTATGTTAGATATAAATCCGATACTACTTTTGGCTACATTTGTTGTATTTCTTTCACTTATTGTCGGTCTGAACAGTTGGCTTTATAATCCATTATTTGCTTATATGAAAAAACGTGATGAAGATATCAAGAAAGACTTGGAAAAAGTCGGTTCTAATGATGACGAGATTCATGAGTTATATTCAAAAGCTGAATCAATAGTTATGAATGCTAAACTGGAAGCTGCAGCCCTAAGAGAGAAAGTAATTGCGGATGCTAAGGAATTGGCTGATAGTAAGTTAGAAGCTAAGCGAGCTGAATTAGCAAATGAGTATTTAGAGTTTGAAAAATCTCTTCATAATTCTAGAAAACAGTTGAGTGATGAGTTGATGTCTCAAATCCCAATGTTTAAAGAAGCTGTAAAAGCTAAATTTAGTCAAATATAAAGGATGTAATGTGAGTAGAATTTTAGTATTTATGCTAATGATATCAACTTATGCATTGGCATCTGGTGGTAGTGCAGAAGGTGCCGGTACAGATATCGTTCAAAGAACGGTCAACTTTGTACTATTTGCAGGTCTAGTTTGGTATCTTGTTGCTGAACCGGTAAAAAATTATTTTGTATCAAGAAGTCAAGCTATTGCTGATGAATTGAAAAAAGTTCAAGATAAGTTGAATGAAACTATTGCTTTAAAAAAAGAGGCATTGTCTAAGATTTCTGATGCTGAAAAGTATGCAGATGGATTGGCTCTTTCTTTAAAAAAAGAGAATAAAATCATAAGTGATAGTATCATATCTCAGTGTGAAGGTGAGCTGGAAACATTATCTAAGCAACATGCAGTAATGAAAGAATTCGAACAGAGAAAAATGGTTCGTAATGTTGTAAAAGATGTGTTAAATCAAGTTTTGGCTGAAAGTAGTGATGATTTTGATATAGAAGCTATGGCTAATGTTATCTTAAAGAAGGTGGCATAGTATGGAAAAATTGATTGCAAAACGATATATTAAAGCTCTAAAAGATGGTTCTGATACTAAAGTTGTTGAAATCACTACGTATGTTTTTTCTGCTTTAGCTGAATTATTTAAAGATAAAAAGTTTGTTCAAATTATGGATAATCCAAATGTTTCTGTTAGTGATAAATCAACTATTTTACTAAAAGCAGTTGAGTCTGTAAAATCTGAGAAGATTAATAATTTTATTAAACTTCTTGCTGAAAACAGACGAATCAATGTCATTCCTGCAATAGCGGAAGCATTGCGAAAAGATGTTGCGTTGTCAACAAAAACTTACGAAGGTATTATTTATAGTAACAATAACATTGATACAAAAGTAATAGAAGAGCTAAGTAGCGGTTTGAGTAAAAAATTTGATTCTAAAATATCATTAATATTTGTAAAAAATAATTTTGATGGCATAAAAGTTGATGTTGAAGACCTTGGGATAGAGATTAATTTTTCTAAAACTAGAATTAATAATCAACTAATAGAACATATAATAAAAGCAATTTAACTTCATGAGAGGAAAACAATAGTGATAGCAAAAATTCAAGCTGATGAAATCAGCTCAATAATTAAAGAGCGTATCAATAACTTTGAATTAAGTGTTGATATTAATGAAACAGGTAAAATTGTTTCTTATGCTGATGGTGTTGCACAAGTTTACGGACTTAACAATGTTATGGCGGGAGAAATGGTAGAGTTTGAAGAGGGAACTCAGGGTTTAGTTATGAACCTTGAAGAGAGTAAAGTCGGTGTTGTTATACTTGGTGGAGGAACACAACTTAAAGAGGGAATGTCTGTTAAAAGATTAGGTAAGCTTCTTAAAGTTCCAGTAGGTGAAGCCCTTCTTGGAAGAGTTGTGAATGCACTTGGTGAACCAATTGACGGTAAAGGTCCAATTGAGACAACAGAGACTAGATTTGTTGAAGAAAAAGCACCTGGTATTATGAATAGAAAATCTGTTCATGAGCCTATGGCAACTGGTATTAAGTCAATTGATGCACTAGTTCCAATTGGTCGTGGACAAAGAGAGCTAATTATCGGAGACAGACAAACTGGTAAAACTACAATCGCACTAGATACTATCATTAATCAAAAAGGTAATGGTGTTGTTTGTATTTATGTAGCCATTGGTCAAAAAGAGTCAACAGTAGCTCAAATTATTCGTCGTTTAGAAGATCATGGCGCTTTAGAATATACAATTATTGTATCTTCAACAGCTGCTGAAGCTGCTGCGTTGCAATTTTTAGCTCCATATACTGGCGTTGCAATGGGTGAATATTTCCGTGATAATGCTAGACATGGCTTAATTGTGTATGATGATTTATCTAAACATGCTGTTGCTTACCGCGAAATGTCACTCATTCTTCGTCGTCCTCCGGGTCGTGAAGCATATCCTGGAGATGTATTTTATATTCACTCTCGTTTGTTAGAACGTGCTGCTAAAATGAGTGATGAGGATGGAGCTGGTTCATTAACTGCACTTCCTATTATTGAAACACAAGCGGGAGATGTTGCTGCATATATTCCTACAAATGTTATCTCTATTACAGATGGTCAAATTTTCTTAGAGACTGATCTTTTCAACTCTGGTATTCGTCCGGCAATTAATGTTGGTTTATCCGTGTCTCGTGTTGGTGGTGCCGCTCAAATTAAAGCTACTAAACAAGTTGCTGGTACTTTAAGACTTGATCTTGCTCAGTATCGTGAGCTTCAAGCATTTGCTCAATTTGCATCAGATTTAGATGAAGTGTCTCGTAATCAGCTAGAACGTGGTCAAAGAATGGTTGAAGTGCTTAAACAAGGACCTTTCTCTCCTCTATCAGTTGAGAAACAAGTTCTTATCATTTTTGCTGGTAATGAAGGCTTTTTAGATAATATGCATGCATCAAATGTTGTTCGTTTTGAGTCTGAACTTTATCCGTTTATTGAAGCATCTTACCCTCAAATTTTTGAGAGTATAAAAAGTACTTCTAAAGTAGATGATGATATTAAGATACTGATGATTAAAGCACTTGAAGAATTTAAAGCTAGCTTTATAGCAGCATAAGGGATACTTTATGGCAAACTTGAAAGATATTCAAAGACAGATTAAGAGTGTTTCTAATACTCAAAAGACGACTCGTGCGATGAAACTAGTATCAACTGCTAAACTTCGTCGTGCTGAAGAGTTAGCAAAACGCTCTCGTCTTTATGCTGCAAAAATGAATCAGGTTATTGCCGAAATAGCTGGACGCATTAAATGTAACAAAGTTGGAGGAATTGACAATCGTTGTTTTCTTAAGATTGAAAATCCAAAAATTGTTGATGTAATCTTTGTAACTGCAGATAAGGGTTTATGTGGCGGTTTTAATATTCAAACCATTAAAGCTGTTAAAAAATTACTTTCAGAGTATGAAGAGCGAAATGTAAAAGTGCGTTTACGTGGAATCGGTAAAAAAGGTATTGAGTTTTTTAAATATAATGAGGTCGAAATTTTTGACTCAGTTACAGATCTTAGCTCAAAACCTGATAAAAAAAGATCTGATAATTTCATTTTATCTTCAATAGAAGATTTTAATGATGGGAAAATTGATGGTCTTCATATTGTGTATAATGGATACAAAAACATAATAACTCAAGAGTTACATGTAAACCATTTATTACCGGTTGATTCAGATCAGTTTGAGTGTACTGAAGTTCAAAATTCAATACTTGAAATTGAGGCGCAAGATGAAGAGCATATGCTAACTTCTTTAGTTAACAAATATGTTGAGTACAATATGTATTACTCTCTAATAGATTCGCTGGCTGCTGAACATAGTGCTAGAATGCAGGCTATGGATGCAGCTACAAATAATGCTAAAGAGATGGTAAAAACACTTAATGTTAAATATAATAAAGCTAGACAAGCAGCTATTACTACAGAACTTATAGAAATTATAAGTGGTGTGGAGTCAATGAAATAATGGAGAAAAATATGATTGGTAAAATTAGCCAGGTTATGGGCCCGGTTGTTGATGTTGATTTTGATGGTTACCTTCCAATAATCAATGAGGCAATTGAAGTTAATATAAGTATTGAAGGCAAAATAACGCGTTTAGTACTAGAAGTTGCAGCTCACTTAGGTGATGGTCGTGTTAGAACGATTGCAATGGATATGAGTGAAGGTTTAGTTCGTGGCATGCAAGCCGTAGCTACAGGTTCACCTATAAAAGTTCCAGTTGGAGAAAAAGTACTAGGTCGTATTTTTAATGTAATCGGTGAAACTATTGATGGTGGTGATCAAGTAACTGATGCACCTACATGGTCAATTCACCGTGCACCGCCACCATTGGTTGATCAGTCAACTACAACTGAAATGTTTGAGACTGGTATTAAAGTTGTTGACCTTTTAGCACCGTATGCAAAAGGTGGAAAAGTTGGATTATTCGGTGGTGCAGGTGTTGGTAAAACAGTTATTATCATGGAATTAATTCACAACGTTGCACATGGTCACGATGGTTTATCTGTTTTTGCCGGTGTTGGGGAGAGAACTCGTGAAGGGAATGACCTTTACCATGAGATGAAAGAATCGAATGTTCTTGATAAAGTTGCACTGTGCTATGGTCAGATGAGCGAGCCCCCAGGAGCAAGAAACCGTATAGCATTAACTGGTCTTACAATGGCTGAATACTTTAGAGATGAAAAAGGTCTTGATGTATTGATGTTTATTGATAATATCTTCCGTTTTGCTCAATCTGGTTCAGAAATGTCAGCACTTCTTGGAAGAATCCCTTCAGCTGTTGGTTACCAACCAACTTTAGCTCGTGAAATGGGTGCTTTACAAGATAGAATTACATCAACTAAGAATGGTTCAATTACTTCAGTTCAAGCTGTTTATGTACCAGCAGATGATTTAACTGACCCTGCTCCAGCTTCTGTTTTTGCTCACTTAGATGCGACAACAGTACTTAACCGTAAAATTGCTGAAAAAGGTATTTATCCTGCAGTTGATCCATTGGATTCATCTTCAAGATTACTTGATCCGCAAATTTTGGGTGAAGAGCATTACAATGTAGCACGTGGCGTGCAACAAACACTTCAAAAATATAAAGATCTTCAAGATATTATTGCAATTCTTGGTATGGATGAACTTTCTGAAGATGATAAAAATGTTGTTCAGCGTGCTCGTAAAATTGAGAAATTTTTATCTCAGCCATTCTTTGTTGCAGAAGTATTTACAGGTTCTCCTGGTAAATATGTTTCTTTGGCAGACACTATCAAAGGGTTCAAAGGAATCTTGAATGGTGAGTACGACCACTTGCCGGAAATGGCGTTTTACATGGTTGGTGGTATGGATGAGGCAATAGAAAAAGCTGAAAAGCTAAACTCTAAGTAAATTCATATAAAATTTAAGGAATAGCCATGGATAAATTTAAACTTGAAATACTAACTCCTAATGGTGTCATCTATAATGATGATGCTGTTAGTGTAGTTCTTCCTGGTGAAGAAGGAGAGTTTGGTGTTCTTGCACACCATGCCTCATTGACAACTTTATTAGAAGCTGGTGTTATAGACATTGAAAAAGAAGATAAATCCGTTGAGTCTATCTTAATTAATTGGGGCGTTGTTCAAGTTGATGAGAAAAAAGTTATTGTTTTAGTTGAAGGTGCAGTAGCTATTCGTGGAGATAGTGAAAGTGCAATTGCTAATGCTCTTGAAGATGCTAAAAAACTTATAAAAGATATAGCAGATTCAAATCCTGCTATAGCATCTGTCTCAGCAAAACTTGAATCAGCTGCAAGCAGATTATTGTAACATATGATTAATAATTTAATTGATTTTTACTTAAAAAGTAACCCAGCAACAATAGGAGTATTACTAGTCTTATCGGTATACTTTGTAATTTTGAACTGGATCTTTTTTTACCGTTATTTTTCACTTAATAGCTGGCTTTCGATAGAGAATAACTCTTTAGAAAGTTTGCTCATGGGAGCAACAACAGTGAGCAGTCAGTCCTTTTTAAGAGGATTTTTGAAAAGCAATGCTAACAATCCTAAAGAAATTTTAGATTTAGCAATGTTGGCTGCTACAAAAGAAGCTACAAAAGGTCTCTCAGTAATATCTGTATTTGCATCAACAACGCCATTCATTGGTCTCTTCGGTACTGTTGTTTCTATTTTAGATACTTTTTCTCATATCGGTCAAAGTAGTGGAGGCATGTCAATAATATCTGGTGGTGTATCAGATGCCCTTATCGCAACCGCTTCTGGTATTTTTGTTGCAATTTTTTCATATACATATCATCAAATTCTAAAAAGAAAATCATTTGATTTAATTAGTTTCTTGCAGATGCAAAGTGATGCACTCTTAGCTCGTAAAGTATAAATAATGATATATGATTGGGATGATAAACCCGAGTTAAATATTACTCCATTGGTTGATGTTATGTTGGTTCTATTGGCAATTTTGATGGTAATAGCTCCAAATATTGTCTATGAGGAAAGTATTAAGCTGCCTCAAGGTTCAGTTTCGAAGCAATTATCAGAAATCCCCCCTGTGCATATTGTAATTGATAAAGAAAGAAATGTAAAAGTAAATAAAGAAAATTTTTTATTAAATGCTTTTACGGATAACTTTGCTACTTTTTCAGGTAAGTTGGATAAAAAAGCAAGTGTACTGATTAGTGCAGATAAAAGTTTAGATTATGGAATTGTTATGTCAGTTTTAGCTGCAGTTAAGCAAGCTGGGTTTTCTGAGGTTTCTTTAGCTACAAATGGGTGATAACAAATCTTATTTTATTTTGAGTGGTGCTATATCACTATCTTTTTTTTCAATTATTCTAGCTCTTTTTTTCTACATGATGTTTTCAAAAACAAATACAAAAACTTACGCATTAAAAAAAGATAATTTTGTCTCAATTTCTTTAAATACTCCAAAAGAACAAACTAAACAAAATAACAAAAAAGTAGTTACTCCCGTAGAAGAGAGCAAGACTGTTCCTGAGGTTAAAGAAGTGGATGTTGGAAGTTTGTTTAGTTCGGTTCCAACACAGGATATAAGTAAAACGAAAAAAGTTGTTGAAAAAACAGATGAAAAAAGAAAGCAAGAAGTACAAAAAAGACCAAAACCAGTAGTAAATAATGACGTAGATAAAATTTTACAAAAAATTAACAATATAGATGCCGTTGTTAAAAGTGATGATAGTACTAAAACATCAAGTGGTGAAGAAGTTGATGAGTATTTGGCTAAAATTCAAGCTTTAGTTTATGAGCATTTTATTCCACCAAAGAACTCAGAAGGAAACACTGTTAAAGTTGTCATTGAACTAAGTGCCATAGGTAAAGTTTTAGATTTTAGAATCTTAAATTATTCTTCTAGCAGAGCATTAAATGAAGAGTGTGATAGAATGAAGGAAAGATTAATGAATGTTGTTTTTCCTGTAAACCCAAAAAATTCATCTGCTAGTACTATCATTAATATTACTTCAGATAAAAATTAATTTAAAGGAGCGGTTATGAAAATATTTTTTATATGGTTGTTTTTAATTTCAATGTCTTTTGCAGGCGATGCAACAATTGAGGTTATTAAAAAAGTTGATACTCTTCCATCTTTGGCAGTTGAAGATGCAACTGTAAAATATGATAATGCTATAAAGATGCTGTTCTTTAAATCTTTAGTTGCAGATCTTAATGTAATCTCTATATTCAATGTAGATGGACATTATAGAAATGTAGATTTTAGCGCTAGTAATGTTGTTGTTGAAAATAAGGATATGAAATATGTTTTAAGATATAGAATATTTGAAGATGATAGTGCTGCTTTTAATGTTGAAATAAAACTGCTTAAAGACAATAGTGAAGTATTAAGTAAAAGTTATAAAGCTAATAAAAATGAATTTTACATGTTTATATCACATGCAATTGCATTTGACATAAATGAGTATATGGGAGAGCCATCTGTAGAATGGATGAAAAGAAAAGTTGTTTTTTCAAAAAACACAACTCCTAAAAAAACAGAAATTGTAATCTCTGATTATACACTTACATATCAGCATACTATTGTATCTGGCGGTTTTAATATTTTTCCTAAATGGGCGAATAAGGAACAAACTTCACTATATTACACATCTCTTGATTCAAAACCTACTTTAAAACAGCTTGATATAAAAACTGGTCAAACAAAAGCCATAATATCATCAGACGGCATGATGATTTGTTCAGATGTAAGTGTTGACTCTAAAAAAATATTGGTTACTATGGCACCTAATGGTCAACCAGATGTATATTTATATAATGTTGACAGCAAAAAATCCACTAAGGTGACAAACTACAGTGGAATTGATGTTGGAGGACAATTTTTAGATGATAACACTGTTGTTTTTGTTTCAAATCGTCTAGGCTATCCAAATATTTTTTCTCAAAAAATAGATACTGGTGTAGTTGAGCAAATGATATTTTACGGAAAAAGCAATGCTGCATGTAGTGTTAATGGTGAATATATAGTTTACAAAGCCAGAGAAAGCTCCGATGCTTTTGGTAATAATACATTTAATTTGCATCTAATATCTACAAAAACAGATTTTATAAGAAGACTTACGGCAACCGGTGTTAATGAATTTCCAAGATTTTCTAAAGATGGGGATGCAATTTTATTTATAAAAAATTATATGTCTCAAAGTTCTATAGGAATCATCAGATTAAACCATGATAAAAATTATCTTTTTCCACTTAAACAGGGAAAAATTCAATCAATGGATTGGTAAAAATAATAAAAAATTAGTATAAATCATTTTTTATACTAATTTTAATATTATTCTGCTATAATTCCAACATATTAATACAGAGGAAATCGGATATGAAGAATGTAGTACTTTTAAGCGTTGCGGTTGCGGTTTTAGTTTTTAGTGGTTGTAGTTCAAAAGAACCAACGGTTGATGGGTCGGCACAAGCTCCAGTAGTTAGTGGTGAATCTTCAAAAAGCAGTATGGCATCAGAGTCAAGCGAAGGTAGAATTGCTGGAATAGAGAAAAAATTATCAACAATTTATTTTGATTTTGATAAATTCAATATTCGTCCAGATCAACAATCAAACCTCTCTTCTGATGCTTCAGTAATTAAAACAGAAGCAAGTGATTTAACAATCAAGTTAGAAGGTAATTGTGATGAGTGGGGTAGTGATGAATATAACTTCGCACTTGGTTTAAAAAGAGCAACTACAGTTAAAGATGCTTTAATTGCAAGTGGTGCTGACGCTAGTAAAGTTACTATGGTAAGTTATGGTGAAAGCAATGCTGTTTGTACAGAAAAAACTAAAGATTGCTGGGCTAAAAATCGTCGTGTAGACTTCAAAGTCCTTCCATAATTTATGCGTAATGGTATTTTAGTTGCAATTATTGCAACTATTACTTATACAAATCTAATTGCCACTGAACCTTCTGCGTTCGGTGCAGGCAATTTAGATAATCCTACTCCTTATGAGATAACTTCTAGCGAGAAGATAGTATCTGATAATCAAAATAATCTTCAAAAAGTTGTTGCAAAAAATAATAATCAAGGCAGTGAAATTGATTCTCTCAGAGAAAGAATTGATGGGCTACAGAGTATTATTGAGAGTCTAAGTAAAAAAGCTCAAAGCAATAAAAGTGAAATTAATATTCTTAATCAAAAAAATAGTGCAGAATCGAAAAGTTCTGATGAGTTTTACAAAAGATTGAGCGATATAAGTCATGCGAATAGTGAAGATATAGCGAAGATTAAAGTAGTAATATCTGAGTTGGCTAAAGCAATTGAAGTCATGAATAAATCACAAGTATCCAAAAGTGAATTGACTGATAAAGACAAAGCTTCGTCTAAAAAATCTGAAAATAAAGAAAAAACAGATAATGCTAAAAGTACAGACAAATTTGCAAATACAGAAAAATCTGAGTTGGAAAGTATGTCAAATGAAGATGTTGATACCAAGGCAAAAGAGTTCTTTGATAAAAAGAATTATACTAAGTCAAGTGAGTACTATAACCACTTAGTTGATAAAAATTATAAACCGGCTGTTTCACACTATATGATGGGTGAAATTAATTTTAAGAGAAAAAATTACTCCGAAGCTGTAGCATATTATAAAAAAAGCAGTTCTCTATATGCAAAAGCATCTTATATGCCTTCTTTATTATTGCACACTGCTATATCTATGGATAGCACAAATGATAAAAAAAATGCAAAAATGTTTTATGAGGGTTTAATAGCAAAATATCCTGAAAGCAATGAAGCAAAAGAAGCGAAAAAATATCTTACTTCTATGAAGTAATCACACACTTTTTATAAAAATAACAGAGTTTTATGATAAAATCCAAAAAAAATAAATTAAAGGTAAATTAAGTGGCTATAGAAACAAATCAAATTATATCAATAGAGTATGAAGTTCGTGATGGAAATAAAGTTGTTGACAGCAATATAGGTGGAACATCTTTAGTGTTTATGTATGGAAAAGGCCAAGTAATTCCAGGTTTGGAAGCAGGAATAAAAAACATGACTATTGGTGAAAAAGCTGATATTCTTGTCAAGTCTGAAGATGCATACGGCGCATATAATGCTGATGCAAAACAAGAAGTTCCATCAGATCAATTTGCTGGTATTGATTTAGAGATTGGAATGACTCTTTATGGGCAAGGCGAAGACGGTGGTACTGTTCAAGTTACTGTTGTTGAAATAGGTGCAGATGATATTGTTATAGATTTTAATCATCCTTTGGCTGGAAAAGATTTAATGTTTGCTGTAACAATTAACAATATTAGGGAAGCTTCCGCTGAAGAAGCAATAACTGGTATTCCTGCTGAAAACATGCAAGATGATGATTGTTGTGGAACCGGTGGCGGCAGCGGTTGTGGATGTCACTAATTTTGTAACGGCTTCAGATGCTTCATCTGAAGCGTTTAAAACAGCAACTCTTCTTAAGACACTAAATATTAATTCCCTTATTACTGGGGAGTCGGGTGTCGGAAAGAGAAGTATCTCCAAATATATCCTTCCAGATGCTCCCGTCTTGGAGGCATCTAATTTTGATGAATTATTGGTTGCAATAGAAAGTGCAAGAGAGATAATTATTACAAATTTAGAAAACTCACCCAATATAAAGAGAGTAATAGATAGTATTAACTCAAACAATGTCAGAGTAGTTGCGACAGCAAAAAGTTCGTTTTATAATAAGTATGCAGATGAGCTTTTTAGTGTTAAATTTGACATTCCACCATTGTCTCAAAGATTAGAGGATATTGAATTATTAGTAAAAAAATTTACTAAAGAGGCCTCTGCACTTTTTGGTTCCAATGAAAAATTTAATATTAAAAATTTCAAACCTGATCTCAGTGAAAATGCAAATTCTTTAAGAAGACAGGTAATGATTAATTATCTGCTACAAGATATAAAAGACATAGAGCTGATAGATATTATTGAAAACTATATGTCCGATAAACTAGGCTCCAACAGTGATTATAGAAAGTTTTTATATTTATATGAAGCACCCCTTATCAAAGCAGGACTTAATAAATTTAAATCTCAACTTCAGTTGGCAGACAGATTGGGATTAAACAGAAATACTCTTAGAAAAAAAATATCAGACAATATAGATTACTTATAAGGATAATAAATGCAAAAAAAAATAGCAATGATTTTTTCAGGTCAAGGTTCTCAAGCGATCGGAATGGGTAGGAGTTTTTATGAAAATTCCGATATTGCAAAAGAGATGTTTGATAAAGCCGGAGAGAGAATAGGTGTTGATTTTAAAGAGCTTATTTTTGAAGAGAATGATAGACTGGGGCAAACGGCTTACACACAACCTGCCATTTTACTTATTCAGATGATTGCATATCGCCTTTTTAAAGAGGCTTGTAGGGTGCAACCGACTCTTTTCCTGGGGCATTCACTTGGCGAATTTTCTGCTTTGTGCGCTAGCGGCGCTATTGATTATGTGGATGCAGTAGAGTTGGTACATAAAAGAGGTTTATTGATGCAAGAGGCATGCGAATCTATCGAAGCTGGAATGATGGCTCTTGTTGGCATTGATGACGGAGCTGTAGAAAAGGCATGTCTTGATGCACAAAATAGTGGTAAAAAAGTTTGGCCTGCAAACTATAACCAAGATGGGCAGTTAGTAGTGGCTGGAATGAAGAGTGATCTAGTTTCTATGGAGCAGGTATTTAAAAACGCCGGTGCAAAAAGAGCAATTGTTTTGGACATGTCGGTTGCCTCTCACTGCGATTTGCTCGCTCACGCACAAGAGCCATTGGCTGAGTTGATGAAAAATATGATTAAAGAGGAGTTTGCTGCTCCGATTATTTCAAATGTTACAACTAAGCCATACAGCACAAAAGAAGAAGCAGTCTTTCTTTTAAAAGAGCAGTTAGTGAAGCCTGTAAAATATAAACAATCAATTGAAGCAATAGCAAATGATATCGATTTTGCAATTGAATTTGGTCATGGCAGTGTATTAAAAGGTCTTAATAAAAGAATTGCCAAAGATTTGCAAACTCTCAATGTTTCAGACATGGATTCTTTAGCAAAAGTAGTAGAGGAAATTTGTTCATAACATGAGAGTAACACTTGCTCAGACTTCACCTAAGCTAAACCGTTCTAATCTTGATGAGACACTCTCTATTATAAATGAGTTTATGAATGAGAGTGATTTGATTGTATTTCCTGAACTCTCACTGAGCGGCTATCTTTTGCAGGATAAATTATTTGAAGATGCCTGGGATATAGATGAGTTAAGCAGACTAAAAGAGTTAAGTCTGCATGTAGATATAGTTGTCGGTGCTGCGATAAGAGATAATCATACATTTAAAAACAGAGCTCTTTATTTTTCAAAAGGAGAACTTTTAAGTCAACACTCTAAAGTTTATTTGCCGAATTATGGAATGTTTGAAGAAGCAAGATATTTTAGTGCCGGTAATAAATTTGAGAGTTTTGTTACCTCTTTTGGAAGAGTATCTATGCTTGTATGTGAAGACTTGTGGCACAAAGAGGCTCATCAGAAGCTTATAAAAGAGAATCCAGACCTTATTATTACTCTTGTTGCTTCGCCGGCTCGCGGGTTTGATGAGGGCGGTTTAGAGATAGAAGATAAGTGGTACTCAATTATAAAAACAGTAGCAGGCGAATGTAGTGCAAAGTTGATTTTTGTAAATCGTGTCGGTTTTGAGGATGGACTTGGTTTTTGGGGCGGAAGCTGTATCGTTGATGAGTACTCAAATATAATAGAAAAATTGCCAAGATATGAAAAAGTAGTAAAAACATTTGAAATATAAGGGATAACATGAAAATAGCAATAATGGGTGCAATGCCGGAAGAGATAGCGCCGATACTCAAAAAATTGGGCAACTATACAACAACGGAGTATGCAAAAAACAGTTATTATGAAACATCCTATAAGGGTGTAGGTTTAGTAATAGCTTACTCTAAAATCGGAAAAGTTTTTTCAACTTTAACCGCTACAACTATGATTGAACATTTCGGTGCTACGCAATTGCTGTTTTCCGGTGTGGCCGGCGCTGTTTCGTCCGCTTTGAAAGTTGGCGATTTGATTGTAGCTACAAAACTATCGCAACATGACTTGGATATTACAGCATTCGGACATCCATTTGGATTTGTTCCCGAGGGTTCAGTTTTTGTTGAAGCAGATAAAAAAATGATAGAGATGAGTAAAGAAGTTGCATCTGAGATGGGTAAGATTGTTCAAGAGGGTATTATAGCCACAGGCGATCAGTTTGTTGCAAATGAAGAGCGTAAAAATTGGATCGGTTCTACTTTTGGTGCGGATGCTCTGGAGATGGAGGGTGCTTCAGTTGCAGTTGTTTGTGATGCTCTGAATGTCCCATTTTTTATTCTCCGTGCAATAAGCGATGCCGCTGACATGGATGCAAGTTTCTCTTTTGATAAGTTTCTTGAAACAAGTGCAGTAGAAAGTGCAGAATTTGTAATGAAAATGGTGGATAAGATTGTCAATAACAATATCTAAAAAAATCATGTCCAAACTCGGACGAACAAATGCAGAATTTAACTTAATAGAAGAGGGCGATAAAATTCTTGTTGGTCTTAGCGGTGGTAAAGATTCTTTAACAATGGTGCATGCCATGAAAGAGCAACAGCGCCGCGCTCCCTTTAAATTTGAATTTATCGCTGTAACTGTCTCCTATGGCATGGATGAAAACTTTGATGCACTGATAGCCCACTGCAAAGAGTATGATATTCCACACGTCGTACATGATACGAAAATTTATGATTTAGCAGAAGAGAAGATAAGAAAGAACTCCTCTTTTTGTAGTTTTTTCTCTCGCATGAGAAGAGGCTCTTTGTACAGTGCTGCTGAGAAATTTGGGTGTAATAAAGTCGCTTTGGGTCATCATATGGACGATGCTGCGGAGAGTTTTTTTATGAACTTCATCTATAACGGTCAGATGCGTTCCCTTGCTCCAAAATATAGAGCCGGCAACGGTCTGATTGTCATTCGTCCGCTTATCCAGATGAGAGAGAGACAATTGGCTGCATTTGCAGTTGACAACAACATGCCGACCATAGGGGATGAATCTTGTCCATCTATGCGTTTTGATGTCAAAATGCCACATGCCAGAGCCCATACAAAAGAGATTCTAGCTAAGATGGAAAAAGAGTTTCCAACGCTCTTTACAAGTCTAAATGCTGCTTTTAAGAATATTTCGATTGACAGTTTTTTTGACGCGGAGAAGTTTTCTGTTTAAATAAAATGAGTTAATGATATAATTCGTGGCATTAATAAAAAAGGAACAATTCTATGGGAAGAGCGTTTGAATATAGAAAAGCATCAAAATTAAAAAGATGGGGAGCAATGTCAAAGTTGTTTCCAAAACTTGGCAAAATAATTACTATGGCAGCAAAAGAGGGGAGTAGTGACCCTGACATGAACTCAAAACTTCGTACGGCGATTATGAATGCAAAAGCTGAAAATATGCCAAAAGACAACATCGAAGCGGCGATAAAAAGAGCGAGTGCAAAAGATACGGCGAGTATGTTGGAAGTAAACTTTGAGGGTAAAGCTCCGCATGGCGTTTTGCTTTTTATAGAGTGTCTGACGGACAATAATACGAGAACCGTCGCAAATGTAAAAAATGTGCTTACTAAACATGGCGGGGAAATGTTGACCAACGGTTCTTTGGAGTTTATGTTTAGCAGAAAAGCAGTAATAGAGTTTAAATTAAAAGAGGGCATGGATATTGAAGAGTTAGAGCTTGAACTCATTGATGCAGGTCTTGAAGAGATAGAAGAGGAGGATGGGGTTGTTTTAGTTACGGGAGATTATACAAATTTCGGTAAACTCAATGAAGCACTCGAAAAGATGGGAATCGAGGTTACAAAAGCAAACCTAGAGAGAATGGCAAACTCCCCAATATCTATCTCTGAGAAAGAGCAACTTGATATTGATAAAATTATAGATAAGTTAGAAGATGATGACGATGTCAATAAAATTTTTACAAATCTAGCATAGGTTCTACATGCCAGAATTTGATAAAAATATTTGATGAAATTTGTTGATAAAATATATACAAAGACACATGAGGTAAGGCAATCTAAATTTATTGCTTTCCTTGTACCATTCTCTCAGTTTACTTCCACTTTAGAAGAACTCAAAAACTCACATCCAAAAGCTAGACATTTTGTTGTTTCGTACAGATATTTAAATGAGTTTAACCAAATCGTAGAGTATTCCAGCGATGACGGAGAGCCAAAAGGAACTTCCGGCAAGCCCTCTCTTTTTGTTTTACAGGGTTTAGAGATGATAAACAGCGGCGTTATAATTGTCAGATATTTTGGTGGAACAAAGCTTGGAACAGGCGGGCTGGTGAGAGCGTATAGTGATAGTGTAAACTTGGTACTAAATTCGGCATCACTGGTTGAGTATAAACAAGAGACAAATATAACTATATATTTTGAATATTCAAATATAAGAATGGTAGAGTATGAGTGTTTAACTTGTGGAGTTGATATTGTTGAGAAAAGTTTTGATGTTGGCTCTATTTATAAAATTAAAGGCATCGAATCAAATATGAAACTGTTTTTAGAAAAGATGGATAGACTGGTTGAAGTTGTGAAGTAGATAAAAATTTATTCATAATCTATCTTCCATGCACAGCGTTACCCATATCCCACATCGGCAAGAAAATACCAAGCGCGAGTAAAATAACCATTGAAGCTATTATAAATAGCATTATAGGTTCAACGGCCTCCGATAGCCCGTCAATGATGGCGTCAAATCTCATTTTATAGTACTCTGCAACTTTTTTTATCATGGCATCAAGCGTACCGCTATCTTCTCCGGCACTTACCATCTGAATAATCATATTCTCAAAAAGCGCCGTATCCTTAAGTCCTTTATTGAGTGCACCACCTTTTTCAACGGTAATCCTAACAGACAAAAGTTTAGCTTTGAGAGGAAGATTGTCTATCATCTCTATGGAAGTGTCGAGTGCTTCAGCTATTGGAATACCCGCGCGGATAAGTTCCGAGAAGACAAGTGTAAATCTGCTCAGTGTTGAAAATTTAATAATGCTTTTTATGAGATATGTTTTTAGCAGTAGCTCATGCCACCCATATCTTATGCTCCTATAGTTGTTAATTAGATATTTAAATGTCATGATAGATGCAAAAATCACGGCTAAAACATAGGGTCCATAGTTGTTAAAAAGGTGCTCAAGCACCAGAAGTATTCTGGTTGGAAGAGGAAGTGTCGCATGGAGTGACTCAAAAATAGCTTTAAATTCTGGAACAACATAGGAGATTAAAATTGTAAAAGCTACAGCCATGGCAATCATAACATTTCGCGGATATGCCATAGCTTTTTTAAATTTAACAACATTCGCACGAATCTCTTCAAGCATGTCGGCGAGGGCATAGAGCGACTCATCCAGATTACCTGTTTTTTCGCCTAGCTGAACCATGGCAATAGTTAAATTACCGAGTTCAAAACGAAAATTTTCCATAGATGCCGAGAGAGAACGCCCAGAGTTTATGTCCTCTGCAAGTTTAGAAAAAACTGTTTTCATTGTCTCATCATCCGTTGCATTGGCAATTTCGCTCAAACAGTCATATATAGAAATACCGGCATTTGTCATAACTGCAAGCTGTCTAATCGAAGCTATGAGTGCATCAGGCTTGATTTTTCTTTTTTTGATATTTTGCAAAAAGTTTGTTTTAAATCTTTTAAATTGAGCATCAAGAGGTTCTTCAGCCTCCGCAATTTTAATTATTATCCCGGAGATCTTTAATTTAGCATATTTACTAGCCTCTTTTTTATCTTCAGCATAAATCGGAAACTCCTCTTTTTTCCCTTTTGTAAGAACAGTTGCAATAAAATATTTCATCCTTTTGCCACCTTTAAAATCTCTTCCAGAGAGGTTATTCCATCTAAGGCTTTTTGTATTCCATTTTCAAAAATGGTTACAAAGCCGTCACTAATGGCTTGTGCTAACATGGCATCTTTTGGCGCACCTTTTGCAATGAGACTTGAGAGACCATCTGTGATACTTAATACTTCACATATCATCTCTCTTCCCATATATCCTGAGTCATTGCACTCTTTGCACCCTTCTCCTGTGTAAAATTTGGCATCTTTTGGGATAAAATGGTGCAGCTCTTCAAGTGTAGAGGCTGAAATTTCCTCTACTACTTTACAATGTTTACATATTTTTCTAACAAGTCTTTGCGCTTGTATTGCTACTAGGGCACCGCTGATGAGATAGTGTTCAATGCCCATGTCAACCATTCTCGGAATAGCACTTATAGAATCATTTGTGTGCAGAGTGGAGATAACCAAGTGACCTGTGAGTGCTGCTTTAATAGCTATCTCCAGTGTCTCTTGATCACGAATTTCACCAATCATAATTTTGTCAGGATCTTGTCTTAAAATAGAGCGGAGTGCGTCTGCAAAACTAAGTCCAACTTTTGGATTGACCTGAACTTGCTGAATAAGATTCATTCTGTACTCAACCGGATCTTCTACTGTGATAACTTTATCTTCAACATTTCTAAGCTCATTTAAAGCACCATAAAGAGTTGTAGTCTTACCGCTGCCCGTTGGTCCTGTAACTAAAATAATTCCATGCGGAGCCTTGAGCCCATGAAGTAATTTATGATAACTTGCACTATCCATACCTGCATCTTCAAGCTTCACAAGTGCTTTTTGCTTGTCCAGAACACGCATGACTATAGACTCACCGTAAAGTATCGGCAGAGTTGATATACGAAAGTCATATTCACTCGTCCCAACCGCCGTCGAAAAACGACCATCCTGAGGTTTTCTTTTCTCTGCAATATCGAGATTTGCTAATAATTTTAAGCGGGATGCCAATGGAGGATAGATGTCTTTTTCAAAAATAAACATTTCCGTCAATTTACCATCCACGCGACCGCGAACGACACAATTTTTTTCGGTTGGTTCCACATGTATATCACTTGCACGATTTTTTATACAAGTTTTCAGCACGACATCAATCAGTAGTAATATAGAGGAGGCTTCTTGCTGCTCTTCTATAGTATTTATTGAATTTAGTTCATCTCTTATTTTTTTTACTAATCCTTTTACACTATCTTTTAATTCGACTTTGTAAAGGTAGGAGTGAATCTGTTTTTTGATGGATACGGCTATTTTTATAACTTTTCTTGGAAAGAGTCTTTGCATAGACTCTTGAGCTTCAATGTTGAGCGGGTCATTAAAAGCTATTGTAACGCTCATATCATCTTCAGATATCGGTAATACATTATACTTTTGGAGCTGAGCTAATGGGACTCTGCTTGTAATTCTATAGTCCATATCAATGGAGTCTAAATCTAAAAACTGTAAATTCAGTTCATAGGCTAGTTTTTCCAATACGGCTTTTTCAGGTATGTAGTCGTAATTATCGATAATGGAGAGCTCATATATGCCATTTCTTATCTGTTCAACGATAAAACGAACCAATCTGTCCATAGTCATAAAACCTGAGAGGGTTATGTCTCTTAGAATAAGGTTAGGATTGATTCCTTGAGCTAATAGTCTGTCAACCTGCCTTTGCATAATCGAACCGTTGGCAAGTAAATCCGCGGTTATTCTGTCCATCTTTTTATCCTACCAGTAGATATGCTGTTTTATGATTTTTTTATCATAAAACTCATCTATTATCAGTTTACTTAGTTTTTCGTCTTTTAAAAGATAAAGTTTATATGTGATTTTTTTATCATCTTTATCTTCAAAGATATAAAACTCTTTTGGAGTCTCTTCATTAAGTTGGCTATACAAATCAAAAACTTTTGAAAGTATATAGTCTGTTGTTGGTAAATTGAGCGATGATAACTTGTATCCATCAAGCAGAGCGTGGTAAAGCAGCTTTTTTTGCATCATAATTACAGAAAAGTAGGCTCCGTTTGCTCTTGCTTCAGGTGAAAATTTAAGTTTAATTATTGGTATTGTTAAACGATCGATTGAGTCTGCATTTAAACATGCAAATGCAAAGAGTGAGATATAGTCTTCATCTTTATCATTTGCATTAAAATTATTAAAACCCAGTTTACAGGCATTTTCATATTTTTTATTTTGATAGAGTCCTAACATCTCCTGCTTTACATTTGCATAGAGTGACATTGCTAGTATTAAAGCTATAAAAATTTTCATTTCATCTCTCCTGAAACTATTTCATCCATAAGTGTTTTTGCATTGGCTGAATGTGAGTGTTTTATGTACTCTTTGAGCGTTTCAACAGCTTTGTCTTTTTGATCTAGCTTGACTAATGATTTAGCAAAGATTATCCAACTTGCTTCTTGATTATTGTCAATTTCATTTGTTATCAAAGCATAATTATATGCTAAATTATAATCACCCGAGTTATAATAACTTTTTGCGATAAAGAGACTAAGCGAGGGGTCATTGCTTTTTTTGAATCTTTTTATAACTTGTTCTATATCATTTTGTATATTTTGTCTCTTAATATTTATAGTGCTTTTTGGTTCCTCAAGAGTAATAACCTCTTCTTTTGCTATGACTCTTTCCTCTTCTTTAATGATTTCTACAGCTGGTGCTTCTGCTTCAATTATTCGTATCGGTTCTGGAAGAGTTGATTTATTTATTTTATCCATAAAACGGAGCGATGGGGTAATGACAATTTTTGTTTCTATTTTTTTTGGCTTATTCTCTGATAGATTATTCTGTGCATTGCTATCAACTATTTTTGCGGTTATTGTTTCTGTCTTTGCTTTAGAGTTATTTTCATCTTTGGCTACTGCTGTACGATTGATATCTTGAAATGTATTTTTTGAATTTTGATAATTTATAGTAGTTAAAAGAATGATAAAGATTACAATAATGCTGACGGTAATTACGGCATGTGGAAGATAGAATTTTATCTTATATGTGAGCCACTTTCTTTCCAGCTCATTTATATCAAACATCTATTAATCCTGTATGAATTGCTGCCATCTCTATAATTTTATTAGATATTGAGATTGTATTTATCTTTGAAGGATTGTTTTCATGATAGTGCGAGTAAATATCAAAGAGAATATAGAGTAATTTATTTGTATCTCTATAGTTACCATTGGTCAAGTAATGAATCAATTTTACAGAACTATCCTTGAACATATTTGCACTATCAAAACAGTTTGCTTTCATAAGTTTTTTTTGTATATATACTTTTAACTCAGAAGCCGAAGCATTTTTAAGTTCTATGCTATCCCATATTCTGGTTTGAAAGTGCTCTTTTGCTA
This sequence comes from Campylobacterales bacterium, assembly GCA_026390115.1. Lineage (GTDB taxonomy): Bacteria > Campylobacterota > Campylobacteria > Campylobacterales > Sulfurimonadaceae > Sulfurimonas. The sequence continues at coordinate 80,378 of JAPLGO010000012.1, forward strand.
TCAAATCCTCTTTTTCTGTTTTGTGAAGAGTTATGACAAATTTTATTTTTCTTGTATCTGAAAGCAACCTGATTTTTTCTATCAGGAAATTTGAATAGAGTTGAGCTTCATCCAAGAGTACTATCGGGACATAATCAAGTGATCTATTGTCTAAAATTTTCATAAATTGCGTAAAATTCAGGTCACCTTCATACTTCACATCTAATATGTCTTTTGCCAATGTTTTAAAAAATTCACTATCATCAATAATAGGTGTTTGATATAAATAGACAATTCTGGAGGATAATAAATCATGGTAGAGTTTTGTTAAAAACATGCTCTTTCCGGTACCGGGTTTACCATAAAGAAGCAACATCTTTAAGGGCTTATTTACGGAGTCTTTGAATGAGTGATACATTTTAGAGACTCTGTCTATCTGTATATAATCTTCTGCGTTGACTATATCTAAAAAAACATTTTTAGAAATTTTAAATATATTTGATTTCATCTTGATTACTTTTCAACTTCTTTATCTACTTTTACACTGGTTTTGTTATGGTCTAAAATATTTTCTTTTAGTCCCGCATACCCTAAATCCGATAAAGACAAATTACTTTTTTCTTTACTGATAATATGCGGTTCTATCACAATAATAAGCTCTTGAGTCTGTTTAGAATTTTCATCATATTTGAATAGATAGCCAAGAAATGGAATGCTTCCTAGCAGCGGCACTTGACTAGAATTTTGAGTATTTTTTGTATTGATGAGACCACCGAGTATTATTCTGTTCCCATCTTTTACTGTAACCACAGATGAGAGTTGACGACGATCTAAATCCGGTGGCATTTTTCTGTTTTCTGAAGTTGAAAGCATGTTAGTAGAAGTCTCAGAGAGAGATGGATTTATCTTCAAGGTTATAGAATTGTCATCTGATATTTCAGGAGTTATATCTAAAAGCACACCTGCAAAAACAGATTGAATATTTTCATTTACGCTTGATGCACCGGTGGTTCCGCCTGCTAAAGTTTCCGTACTGGTAATTTTGTAAAAATATTCTGTTCCAACTGTAATGAGGGCAGGCTGGTTATTCAGAGTTAAAACCTTAGGGTTAGAGATAGAACTTACATCCCCTTGAGTATTTAAAAATTTAATTACCTCTTTGAGACTTACATTACCTTTTGCTTGAACAAGACTGGATACAGTTCCGGAGTTTCCTTTTATAGGGTCTGGATACAGAGCAGTCGTAATATCAGCACCAGAATATGTACCAACATTTTGTGCATTTAAAACATTTGATGTTATCTGAAAGTTTTGAAGAGCATAGAGCTGCTTCCAATCAACACCTGTTGATTTGCCTTCACTCATCGTAACTGCTAAAATCTGAACATCTATCAGAACTTGAAGTTTAACTTTTTCTTGAAGTCTTTTGAGATACTCCTCGAGTCTAGTCATCTGCTTGGCTGTACATGTAACTGTAATAAGACCGGCATTTTTATTTATGATGGGAGGGTTCGCAACATATGCATCATGCGGCCTATTTATGATTCCTTGCAACTCCAAATCTAACTCTTCCCAAAATTTAACTTCATCACTAGATATTATTTTGACACCGGATTCTGCAGTTGAACTTCCAGTGGATTTAGAAGTTGATGCACTCGAAGAACCAGTGGAACTAGTGGAACCGGTAGAACCAGTGGGGCCGGTTGAGCCTTTTGAAGTTTTAGAGCCTGTCGATGAACTGAGTGTAATATCAGTGCTTCCACTACTTTTTCTTTGAGATAAGATATAGTCTATAGCAAAAACTTTTGTAGTTAGGTAGGAGATTTTTAGTACATTATTATTAAGTGTATAAGAGAGATTATTTTCATTAAGAACAATATTTAGAACTTCATCAATAGTTAAATTGTTAAGATGTGTTTTGTTGAGTTGTTTGTTTAAATACTCTTCTGCATTTGAATCGGTTATTACAATACTAAATTCACAAGAATCACTGAGTTGCTCAATAAAATCAATAATTTTAGTATCTTTTGTAGAGCTGATACTGAAAAGTTCGGAAGAACAATCAGCAAAAAGATTGCCTGTTGTCAAAAGTGTTAAAATTGTTCCATAAATTAATGATTTTATCATATTCATTGCTCTAATCTCACTTGTTTTTAAATTTTAAATTTAGATTTTTACTGCTTGTGGAGAGTATCTCTTCTTTACCTTTTTTTGATAGAGTAATAGATGTTGTATCGATTTTTGAAACTGTGTAATCATCAATTTTATCGCTTATCGTATACCATTTGCCATTAATCAAAGCTGATTTATTGATAATGGCATCCAGAATGAACTTCTTTTTTTGGGGAGGAACTTTTATTTTTGGTGCATCGGTTGTCTCCGCAGTAAAAATAGTAGGAGAAGCAGCGATGATATTATTTTTTGTATCGGCTTTTTTTACAAAGATAAAAGGGTCTTTGAGTGATGCTATTTCAGCTTCACTAATCCCCTCTCTTGGAGGTTTTATTGCTTCAATTTGCTCATCAACCCACTCAAGCTCGTTCGAGCTGAGATTTAGGGAGAGAAGGAATAAAAAAATAATTATAAAAAAACGTTTCATTAGTATGTAATCCCCCAAACAGAGATGTTTAAATTTTCAATTATGTTATTTTCCATAGTCAGATTTAAATCATGCAAATCAACAACTAATTCGCTCTGTTCCAGTGAATTCATAAAATTGAGTGTATTTTTATAATCTCCTGTGCTGCTAATATTAATATCTAAAACATGACCGAATGCACTATTGTTAAGGGCAAGTTTATTTGTAAAGTCAAGAATTTTAATGTTGTATTTCAGTGCATTTTTTGAAATTGAGTGCAGATATTCACCCCATGTTCTTTCATCATATACAAGCGAAGAGATAGCTTCAATTTTGCCTTTTATGTACGCATTATTGTCTTTATAAATTAGTAGTTCACTCTGAGCCTGCTTAATCTCTTCTTCCAGAAGTGTTATTTTAGTTGCAGGATTTTGTTGTAAATAGAGGTTGTCATTGCTTATTTTAGATTCTATGATTGTAACTTGCTCCTTTATTTTTTTAAAAGCTATTTCAGAACTATCCCAAAAAAGCAGATAAGAAAAAGCAAATATCATAGCGAAGGACATAACATATATCATATATATGTCTTTTTTGGCTTTGTTCTTAAATGATGCATCTATATTTTGTAAATAATTTTCATAATTTATTTTCATAATATTGTCACCTTTAATTCGCTGAAATATTTTGCAGACTCTTTATTATATAAAATCTTTTCAAGTGAGAATTTAAACTTTCTTTCATATTTTTTTGTCAAGTTTTCTAAGAGGGCAGTAATTATTTTATCCTCTGATGAAACCAAGTTCAAGATAAATTTCTTACTTTTATCATTTTCATTGTAAGAGAGTGATTCTATCTTTACTCCAATATCGTTTAAGTCATTTATGAATGAATAGAGCAATTTAGCCTTCATCGGATAGTTGACTTTTACATCATGAATCTTTATAAGCGTGTTTTTTTTGTCTATGTACTCTTGTTTTTCTTTATTAAGAAGTGCCATAACTTTTTCTTTATCAGCTTCTCTGCTTTTTATGGTAGATTCTCTTAATGTTCTTTCAATATGAAGTTCTGAATAGGTTGTCACAAGAAGTTTATATTGCAGCTCCTGAGCATAGGTCAGTGCCCAATAGCTAACAGGATAAACGAATGCAATGAAAAATGATGCAGCGATTAGAAGTAAAAGTTTTCCGCTTTCTCTTTGTGCAAAACTTGGAGGACGGTGGAATATTGTAAAATTGCACTCATATCTCTCATCTTCAGAGAGAGCAACATAGATATGCATTAAACTGTGAATCTGGTTGATGCTTTTATTAGCATGCTCATAACCAAAATCAAATTGGAAATCACTTGCTTTGATACTAAGCTCAACTTCCGCTATCTCATTGAGTACTGAAGCGGTGGAAATTTCTGAACCTATATAGATATGTTCAATTTTTTCTATTTCAAAAGCTCTTTTAGCATATGTTAAAATATCGTTTATTATTGCAAAAATTTCTTTATATAATTTAACGATAAAATTCGTATAACTGTTTTCTCTGTTTTTAAGATTATCATCTGATAAAATTTTTATAAAATCTTGGTATTCAACTCTCTCACCGTAAATTTCACAAAATCTTTCATGCATCTGTATCAGTGTATATTTCAGTGATTTTGTATAAACAAACTCTTTTTCATTATAGATAGTGATGAATGCATCATTCTCTTCAAAATATATAAAACAGTGAACACCACTATTTTGTATTATCTCTTTTGTGTAAAGTGATTTAATGAGTAGAGGAGACGGAATAATTACATCAATATATTTTAATTTTTTTATTGCATTAATATATGTTTTTTCTATCGTTGAAGGCTCAGCTATAAAAACTTGAAAGTGTCTATTCTCATAACTTTTATTATTGAAAACTTCAATGTACCTTATTTGGTATTCTAAAGCTTGGTCAAGGGCAAGTTCATCATATATTTTGTTGTTTATGGCATCAAATAAGTCTTCCTCAAGGATATTTTTACTAATCTCTATATGAGAATTTATATATCCTTGGGTGTTTAGATATGAAATAACAAATTGATTTTTATCATACTCCGGAGACTGAATATCATTTAAAAAATTAGAAACACCGCTTACATAGGAATCTTTATAAGGATTAACAGAAATAACACTTAAAAAAGGGTGATTCTTTATTTTATTCATTAGCTATTTTCCTATTTAAAGTGAACCATCGACATGCAACAAAACTCTTCCCCTTTATAAAACTCTACTCTGAAAATTTTATTATCTTTATCTACAGAAAAGTTTTTATTCAAAGATTTGAGATTTATTTTCACTCCGCTCTCGTTTGAGCTATTTTTTGCTACGAATCCGATAACATTTATGCGAAAATTTTTATCATCTACCACCTTAAAATCGTCATTTACAAAAAAATCTGAAGATTTATCTATGGAAGTTGTTTTTCCGTCAATTTCCACAATAAACTTTTTAGGACAGCTATTAGCCATCTTAAAGTATTCCGGTTTTATTGTTGTAATTTCTTTGTTCCCGATATAAGCAATGTATGTCCCGTTCACCTTGCTGACGTCACCTAACGGATTTGAAAAATCAAAGATATTATCATTAGATTTTTTTATAGGAACATAGGCTAAATCTTTTTTTATATCATTTAAATTGAGTGACATATTACCATTTATTGCAAGGTTTCCATAATTGTTTATTAATTTGCCTATCTCCTCCTCTTTTAAAGTAAAATCTTTTGTATAAGAGATATCCATGACTTTCATAAACTCTTCAATGGCTAAAAGATGATAAAAAACTTTTTGTGAAAGAGAAGATAAATTTTTACTGCTCTCTATCGCAAAAGCAGGTTTATTATTTGTTACTGCAAAATAAGTAAGAGAGAGTCTCATGGCCTCATCATCATATTTCGTGTTAGTATTTCTTACATTAAAACTGTGGTGCTCTTGGAGTAAATTTTTATTTATATTGTCTCTGACTTTAGAGGCGATTGTGTCTAGGTTTCCAAATGGTTGATTTTGTATAAGTTTACACTGGTCTATAACACATGTTTGCCCCCATGCAGTTGGATTAAAGATGTTTCCTTTATCCTCTTTCCTGTAAAAACCATGTCCATCATGTAAGTTTAAAACTAATGAAATATTTTGCGATAGAATAACTTTTTTTATCTCTTGGACAGTCTCTTTATCTTTGTCTCCGATTTCCATAAAAGAGAATTTTCTATTCATATCTCCGTTTATACCCCTAGAATCAGCTTTTATACTCTCTTTATTGAGGTTGGGAACTATCCATAAATTTTTAGACTTGATTTTATAATGTGTGGCAAGAATTGATGCAGCAAAATAACCGCCAGGCTCGTCCCCATGGACTCCGCCTATTACAAGTAACGTAGTCTTAGAGCCACTGTTTTCTTTCTTTATTAGGTTAATATTAGCAGATAGATAAGCATAAGATAGAATCAGTATAAAAAATATTTTAATACAAAATTTATTCATTCTTTAGGCTACTGATTTTCTGTAAATATTTTGAATTTGTTATCTTTACTAAGTTTAACCATCAATGTTTTATCACCGACAAATTTAAGTGTATCTGAGGAATATACCTCTTTGAATGAAATCTGATACATGTCCGGTGCGCTAGGATAGGGAACAACATTTATGCGGTCAAATATAATTGTCTTTTTCTCAGACTTACTAAATACTCTCTTTTTGTAGGTCGTAAATGCGCTGAAACTCATCCCATCATCTCTCATAAAATCCGGTGCATAAAAACCTAAATAAGTTTGAATATCATTGTAGAGCCAAGCGTATCTCCATGCATAAAGTTGTGCTAAAAGTTCTGCGAGTATTTTTTTCGGAACATCTTTTTTTGTTTCACCGCTATTAATAATGAGCATCGTGCTGTCTATGTCAATTCTTCTGTCAAGACACTCTAAACTTGGATTATTGATTGCTATACAGCCTTTTGTGAAATCATCTCTTTTTTGATCTGTAGGAAGACCATGTATCCATATTCCGGAGCCTCCTCTTCCTCTGTATCTGTCGTAGGTATTAGGGTAGGAAGTAACAAATGCTAATGGTCCATAAAATGAATCGACTTTGGAGAGTTTTTTTGTTATTTCATAAACTCCGAGAGGTGTTGTTAAATCGCCCTCTCTCATCTTATCTCCTTTCATTTTGCCGGTAAAAGCACTGTAGTCTTTTGCAAATTCAAACTTTTTATTTTTATTCTGTTTGTATAAAACGAGAGTCGATTTCTCTTTATTACATGTCAAAACAGATGAAAAAGTTTCTAAATAACCAAAAGTGGTATCTTTCCCTTCCAAAAACTCATTCCAATACTCTTTTTTAGCCAGTTCCGAATCCATTTTTTTCTCTATGTCTTGCAGACCATGTGTTCTATAGTTCGTTAAAATATCACTAGCATTTACAGTTAAACTCAGTAAAATCAGAAATATTATTTTCATGCTTGGTATCCTATCTCTTTTAAGAATGTTTTATCTTTTGTCCAGCCCTTTTTTACACTTACCTGAAGGTTTAAAAAAGCTTTTTTTCCGCTCAGTGTTTCTATTTTGGTTCTTGCATAGACCCCAATTCGTTTTATAGAATCACCACCTTTACCTATGATTATTCCTTTTTGACTCTCTTTTTCTATAATGATTGTTGCATGGATTTTTTCTAAACCTTTACCTTCCTCTATTTTGTCTATTATTACATCCGACTCATACGGAATTTCGTCACTGACATTTTCAAATATTCCTTCTCTAATAAAGCCGGCATAAATATCTCGCACAAGTTCACTGGTTAAATCTTCCGGATCAAACAAATAGGGCGAGTCTGGGAGATTCTTTGAAATTGTTTCAAGCAAATCTGCATGTCCGACTTTTTTTGGTATTGCAACGGGAATAAGTGCTTCAAAATAATCTGAAAATTGATTATAGGAACTGATTTTTTTAAAAAGTTTTTCTTGGGTTACTTGGTCAATTTTGCTGAGTACAACTATATGTTTTACTTTAGAATTGTTCAGCTTTAAAAATTTTTCATAATGCTCTAAGTTGTCGGTAACAGGAGCTAAATATACAATTAAGTCACAATCTCCCATGGCTTTTAAAGCTTCATCAAGCATAAACTGGTTTAAAATTTTTTCTCTTTCATGGAGACCTGGAGTGTCAACAAAGATAATCTGCGTATCGTTGTGCATCACTATGGCGTTTGAGCGTTTTCTGGTGGCATTTGCTTTTTGGCTCACCATAGCAATTTTTTCACCCAAAAGTGAGTTCATCAGTGTACTTTTTCCTGCATTCGGACGACCTATGAGAGAGACGAAACCTGCCTTAGTAGCGGTATTTTTAGATAAACCGGTTTTATTCATTTTTTTCCTTTAAAAAGCCACAAAGTGACATGATAACTATAGAATATATCTTGATAAATCATTGTCTTCAACAATAATATCAAGCTTTTCATGTACAAACTCTGCGGTTATTACAAAGTCCTCGTTTTGATGCTCATCCGCATTAAAACTTATCTCTTCCAATACTTTTTCTAAAACAGTGTGTAACCTTCTTGCCCCAATGTCTTCTGTAACCTCATTTGCACGATGTGAAACTTTTGCAATTGCTTTGATTGCTTCATCTTCAAAAATGAGATTCACACCCTCTACGCCCAAGAGTGCTTTGTACTGCGTAAGCAGAGAGTTTTTTGTTTGCGTTAAAATTTTGTAGAGCGTCTCTTCTGTAAGTGATTCAAGCTCAACTCGAAGAGGAAACCTTCCTTGAAGTTCAGGTATTAAATCGCTCGGTTTTGTAAGATGAAATGCACCTGCCGCAATAAAAAGAATATGGTCGGTATTTACAACTCCATACTTTGTCGTGACGCTGCTTCCCTCAACGATAGGAAGAAGATCTCTTTGAACTCCCTCTTTACTTGGGTCATTTCGCCCCTGTGACTTAGAACTTATAGCAATCTTGTCAATCTCATCCAAAAAGATAATTCCGCCATCCTCGGCGCGTCTGAGTGCTTCGGCATGGATATTTGCCATGTTGAGAAGCTTTGAAGCTGCTTCATTTTTTAAAAGTGATTTTGCATCTTTAACGCTCATCTCTTTTTTATTATCCTCTTTATTCATAGCTGTAAATATTTTAGAAAAAGACTCTTGTACCTTTGCCATTTCCGGAGGAAGATTTGTGTCATTAAACTCAATATTTATTTTATCCAATTCAAGTGAAATAATTTTATCATCCATTGCACCACTTATAACTTTCTCTTCCATTGACTTAAGAATTTTTGCATAATCATCTTTTTTTTCTTGGTTTGCTTGTTCCGGAAGGGGAGGAAGAAGTTTCTCTACTATTTTATTGACAATATAGTTCTCTATTTTGTCTCTGTTTACCTCTTCTTGCTCAGCTTTTACGAGGCTTATTGAGTTTACAATCAAATCTCGTATCATGGACTCAACATCTCTTCCGACAAAACCGACTTCAGTGTATTTGCTGGCTTCAACCTTAATAAAAGGAACTTTCATCATATTTGCAAGGCGTCTTGAGATTTCAGTTTTTCCGACACCGGTTGAGCCGATCATCAGAATATTTTTAGGCATTATTTCATCTTGAAACTCTTGACTGAGCTGCATTCTTCTGTATCTTGTTCTCAGTGCGAGAGCAATAGTTTTTTTGGCATCTTTTTGAGAAATAACATATTTATCTAAATACTCAACTATCTCTTTAGGAGTTAAATTCATTCTTTTTCTTCCTCAAGCGTGAGAGTTTTAATATTGTGATTTGTGTAAATACATAAGTCTGCGGCAATACTTAAGCTTTCTCGAACCAATTCCTCTTCATCAAGCGAAGTATGCTTTTTGAGCGCTCTTGCAGCCGATATTGCATAGTTCCCGCCACTTCCAATAGAAGCAATTTCGCCATCTTCGGGTTCAACTACATCACCGTTTCCCGTTAAGATAAAAATATGTTCATTATTTAAAACAATCATCATAGCTTCAAGACGGCGGAGAACTTTATCTTTTCTCCATGCCTTAGAAAACTCGACAACCGATTTTAGAATATCACCTTTTTTATCTTCTAAAAACTCTTCGAACATGTCAAAAAGGTTAAAGGCATCGGCAGTGCTGCCTGCAAATCCGGCAAGAACTTTGCCCTTGTGAAGGGTACGAATTTTCGTGGCATTGCCTTTTAAGACACTGTCTCCAAAAGTAACCTGCCCATCACCGCCAATTACAGCTTTATTTTTGCCTTTGTATGCAAGTATTGTGGTTGCATCAAACATTATTCGCCTTGAACATCCACATGCAGAGTTGCATGAATTCCGTGACCGAGTTTAAAGTCCAAATCATGTTCTCCTACAGTTTTTATAGCTAGTTTATCTGTGATATGTTTTTTATCTATATCTATTTTATGTTGCTCAAAAAGAGCATGGGCTACTTCCTCTTTTGTGATTGAACCAAAGAGATGACCATTTTGCCCAATCTTTTTAGTTATGATGATTTCAGCTTTATCAAGTTTTGCTGCCAAAACTTTCAGTAGTGCAATCTCCTCTTCTAAAGCCTTGGCATTTTGAATCTCTTCTTCTTTATGTTGCGCTAAAATTTCAGCAGTTGCATGTTTCGCAAAACCTTTTCCGATTAGAAAATTTTTGCCGTAACCATCTTTTACCTCTTTTACTTCACCGGCTTTACCTAAACTTTTTACATCTTTTATTAACAATACTTTCATGTATTTCTCCTAATAATTATCTTTTAATTTTTCCACCATAAGAAACAATACCATGTGATAAGTTACCTATTTTTGTATAGCCCATATCTTTGAGTATTCTTGCACAGTGGGCACTTCTGCTTCCGACATGGCAATAAACAATGATATTCTCATCTTTACCGAGATTCGCTTCATCAAGCGTCTGGAAGAAACTGCTTGTTGGAACAAGTTTGTCTGCACCTTCGATATGACCCATCTTCCACTCCATGTGCTCACGAACATCCACAAGTTTAAAATGAACCATTCCAAGTGTGCGGGCTTCAAGAAGTGCAATTAGCTCATCAGAATCGAGTTCATGGCTATTCACTAAAGCTTCGCACTCTTGTTTTGTAAGACCGCGGGAGTGTTGATGTACAACCTCTTCCATCTGATTTTCTTGGCGCTTGAGAGCCGCAAATTCAGGTGTACAAAATATTTGACAGTGGCAAACTCCATCTTCTGGAATCTCTTTTTCAATAGCAGGGGTGCATGGGCACATTCTGTCATCTGAACTTTTATAAACTCCATCCACTTGCTCCACCATATAACAAGGACAAAATCTTTTGTTGTACATCATTTTATTGCGAGCAAGACCTAGTTGCACTCCCTCATTAATCTCTTCTTGAGGATTGTATTCCCAATTAAATTGTTTAATTACCTTGTCTGTAAATTTAATCGTTTTTTCTAGTTCAGCTTGAAACTCAGGTGAATTCATATCTATTTTAATTATGCTCATGTTGTAGTTCCTTCTATTTTTTATTTTTGCGAGCTTTGCCGGCAATTATAAATCGTAAAGCGTTGAGTTTGATAAATCCTGCTGCATCTTTTTGATCATAAACAGAATCCTCTTCAAAAGTACAATACTCCGGATTGAAAAGAGAATTTTCAGAAGAACGACCAACTACACTTACAACGCCTTTGTAAAGTTTTAGCCTAACACTACCGGAGACATTTATTTGAGTTTTGTCAATTGCAGCCTGAAGCATTTCCCGTTCCGGTGCAAACCAAAATCCGTTATAGATAAGTTTTGCATAACGAGGCATCATCTCATCTTTAAGGTGCGCTTCTTCACGGTCAAGAGTAATTGACTCAATTGCACGGTGTGCTTTTATCATAATTGTTCCGCCCGGTGTCTCATAACATCCGCGGCTTTTCATTCCGACAAATCTGTTTTCAACGATGTCCGCACGACCGATTCCATGTTTACCAGCTATCTTATTGAGAGTTGCAAGCATTGTCGCCGGGCTTAACTCCTCTCCATTTAATGATATTGGGTCGCCGTTTTTGTATCCAATTGTAATATATTCAGCAATATCTGGAGCATTTTCAGGTTTCGTTGTCCATAGCCACATGCTGTCTTCAGGCTCAGCATTAGGGTCTTCCAAAATTCCGCCCTCATATGAGATGTGAAGAAGATTCGCATCCATAGAGTAGGGTGATTTTTTACCTTTTGTGTCGATTTGGATGCCATGCTCAGCAGCATAAGCCAAAAGTTTTTCTCTTGAGTTTAGGTCCCACTCTCTCCATGGAGCAATAATAGTCAAAGTAGAATCTTTGCCTAAATAACCCATTTCAAATCGTACTTGGTCGTTTCCTTTTCCTGTTGCGCCGTGACTTACGCCGTCAGCACCGGTAATATGAGCAATCTCTACTTGTCTTTTAGCGATAAGCGGTCTTGCAATTGAAGTTCCCAAAAGGTATTCGCCTTCGTAAATTGCATTGGCTCTAAACATAGGAAATACATAATCTTTTACAAACTCTTCTCTTAAATCATCAATAAAAATATTTTCAGGTTTGATGCCAAGTGCTAGTGCTTTTACACGAGCGGGTTCAACCTCTTCGCCTTGACCGATATCAGCCGTAAAAGTTACAACTTCACACTTGTATTCATCTTGAAGCCATTTTAAAATAACACTTGTATCTAAACCGCCGGAATAGGCTAAAACTACTTTTTTAACATTTCTTTTCATGTAAAAAACCCTTATAAGCAAAATAATTGCCGCGATATTACTATAAAAGAGATTAAAAAGTAGTTACAATGGAGTTTTATTTAATGGTATTGCGGAGCTTTATTTTAGATAGTTATAAGATAATAGAATATAAGATATTGACTCAAAAGGGTTTTGTTACCCTTTTGAGTCAAACAATATCCCAGTTACCTCTTTCATTTTTGGAAGAAAATCAGCCGCTTGTTCTGCCGGAAACCTTCTAATCATTTTATTCGTTTGCGCCTCAATTACAGATACATAAAATACATCTTGCTGATCCACGCCAAACTTTAAGTTTGTGTTCATCGGAGCCATTGCGTTGTTGAGCTCTTTTACCAACTGATCTACTTGCTCTTTAGAATTTATTTTTTCAGCTTTTTGTGTAGTACTCTGCTGCATCTCTTTTACAATATCAACTTTCGGCTGCTCTACTTGTTGAGCCGACTGCTGCGCTTTTGCCATTCTTCCTTGCGATTCCCCAGAACCTACATTGGTTTGTTGCTGTTTTGCTACACCTGCTATGCCATCCATGACTAACTCCTCACTTTCAAGAATATTGTTATTAGACTGAATATCGACTATTAAATAAATAACTTAAATAAATTAAATAATATTTTCACTTTATCTCTTCTAACTGCACTATATTTATGATAATCTTGCATGCATGAATGAATATATAAATCTATTAAAAAAAGAGCCTGTTTTAAGACGCCTCTCATCTATACAGCTTATTGCATATTTTGGTGCTTGGTTTAGCAATGTTGCAATATATACGCTTCTTCTTGATATGAAAGTATCGCCTGAAATCGTTGCATTTGTAGCAATGCTTCATTTTTTAGCCGGAGTAATTCAAGCCCCTCTTTCAGGTTCTATAATTGATATGATGAGACCTAAGAAGTTGATGCTCTCTCTTATTCTTACACAGGTTTTGGCAACTCTGTTTTTAATTCTGGTTACCAATATAGATGATTTGTGGCTTTTGTATCTCCTGATATTCATTAAAATGGCGGCAGCCAGTTTTTATTTTACCACCGAAATGTCACTTTTGCCAAAAATTCTTCATGGCAGCAAGCTTCAAAAAGCAAATGAACTTCACTCCATAATCTGGTCATTTTCATATACTTTAGGAATGGCTATAAGCGGTTTTGTAGTTTATATGCTTGGCATAAAAATCGCTTTCATCTTAGATGCTTTCATGTTTATTGTTGGATTTTTTCTCCTTTATAATTTGGAAATAAATGTTGAGTTTCTAAAAAGCAAAGAGAATTTATTAGAGATGATGCGAGATACTTTTAGATACCTCAAAAGATTTCCGCATGCCATGCACCTTATGTTTGTCCATGCTTTTGTAGGGCTAACCGCGTTTGATGCGCTTGTCGCTCTGATGGTTGATAAATATTATGCTTCTGTCATCGCCACCTCTTTGGCTTTGGGACTTTTACATGCTTCAAGAGCTTTAGGTCTTGTCATTGGTCCAGTAATTTTAGGCTCTTGGGTAAACAACAAGCGAGTGGTTGGCATTTTTATTTTTCAAGCTGTCGCTGTTTGGTTTTGGGCATTTATGATGCACGATTTTTATCTTTCACTCTTTGCAAGCGTGATTGTCGGGCTATTTACCACAACACTTTGGTCTTACACTTACACACTTCTGCAAAAAAATATAGAAGAGAAATATTATGGGCGAATCGTTGCATATAACGATATTATTTTTTTAAGTTCGGCAGAATTAACCTCTTTTATGATTGGATATTTGGCTTCAAACGACTATTCTTTAGAGTTCATAACCGTAGCCATCGGAAGCGGATTTATCGCAGGCGGAATCTATTTTGCATGGATACTCAAAACTCAAAATATAAAAGATATAGAATGATGTCATTTGCTTTTATTGGAGGAATTTTTCTGAATATCGGTGCGTATCTGACCTATAAAGGGAAGATTTATGAATCAGTTATCGTTTATCTTTTTGCAGATTCATGTTGGGTAGTCATGGCATATCAAAGGGATGATTTTTGGGGAGTTCTCTCTATAATTATTGGCGTTTCGTTCGGTTTTTTGGCATTTATAAAAATGCGAAGAGGAGAGATGAATAAATCACTCAACAAAGAAGGAGATAACTAAATGGCCTCAGGAATTTTTATGTTGCTCGACGACATAGCGATGCTAGCGGATGATGTGGCGGTGGCAAGCAAAATTGCGACCCAAAAAACGGCGGCAATTTTGGAAGATTACTTAGCCGTTAATGCCCAAAAAGCGACGGGGTTTGACCAGTCAAGGGAACTGACGGTTATCTGGCAATCACAAAGGGCTCTCTAAAAAATAAAGCCATAATATTGCCGCTGGCTTTTATATTAAGCGCAGTCGCTCCGACTCTTATTATCTATATTTTAATGCTGAGTGCTCTCTATCTTCTTTGATGAGGGAACAGAGCAGATTGAAGAGTATCTTTTTCATAAACACAGTAAAGCAAAAAATGAAGAGTTCCTTCATTCAACCAAAGAGACTATTTTAGACATCGAAAAAGAGAAGATAAAATCAGCTGTTTTTACCGATATTGTAGCTATTCGATTGATTGCAAGTGTTGGGACACTTTGAACCGCCAATTCTAATATCAAGTGGCGAAAATAAATTAAACTATAATTCAATACTTTATGAGTAAAATCTTAGACGTATAGGGTGTGCAATTAATTAATAGTTAACTTTATAAGATTAAAATATTTTGCATATAAAAATATAAAGTTTAATAGGGTTTTTTTTATGAATTCATTCGTTAACATATTAATTATTGATGATGCTATGATAAATATAGAGGTTGTCAGACATATATTAAGTGAGAATTATTTAAATTATCATTTTTCCATTGCTACTAGCGGTAAAGAGGCTCTTGAAATAGTTAAAACAAAGGGATTTACTTTAATTTTATTAGATATAGTGATGCCTGAAATGGATGGTTTCGATGTATGCATGGCTTTAAAAAAGTGATCCATTAACTAAAGATATACCAATAATATTTCTCACTGCAAGTACTGATGTAGATTCTATTAAAAAAGCCTTTAGTCTTGGTGCTGTTGATTATATTACCAAACCTTTTTTAAATGCTGAATTAGTTGCGAGAGTTGGAACTCATGTTACATTATCCAGAGCGATAATGATGCTTAAGGAACATAATTTAGACCTTGAATCTCGGTTAGAATGGGAATCTGTCTCTTTATTTCAGACATTAGAGTCTTAGTGGAATGGAATCAGTCCCCATTTTACCCATGAAAATAGGCTACTTATCAACAAAATGTCAAATTCTGGATTAGAGCAGTTTTGGAAAGATGTTTTTAAAAATCTGTCAATATTTACATACTAGCAGAAGTTTTAATTCAACTAATATTTGATTTTAAATATGCTAAAATATGTCAAATATTAAGAAACTTAGAACCTTTTTTCACTAAAGAAGATGAAAGTTTAATGAATCCCCCTAGTTTTGTATTTTCACTGTAGGATGTACTAGCATGATTATCGATACGCTAAAAAATTCTAACTTTTACAGTTTTGGTTCTGCATGGGAGCAGACATTTGAATTTTTAAACTCTCTTAGCTCTGAGTCTGAAGATAAAAAGTACGCGATAGAAGGTGATGATATTTTTGCCATAGTTATGAGCTATACAACAACACCGCCAAAAGACGCGATGCTTGAGTCGCATCAGAATTATGTGGATATCCAAACTACACTTCGAGGCGCAGAGGCCTTTGAGTGTTTTTTTACAGATATGCTTGAAGTAAATGTTCCTTATGATGCATCCAAAGATGCTGCGTTTTACAAATATACTCCTCATTGCCATACGCGTGCCAATGTATTTCCTGGAACTTTTGTGATGCTCTATCCACATGATGCGCACATGGCCGGACTCATGATTGATGAACAGCCTGAGTTTATAAAAAAAGTTGTTGTAAAAATAAGAAAAGAGTTATTGACACTTTCATAATCAAAGTATCATTTCTCTTTTTCTCGGTTGCGCTGCTAATAAATATAAATAAAACTTAAATTACTAGACAAGAGAGAGGTTGTACATCGTTAGAACAGTAAGAAAAGCTCGTTGCAACTAGCAATTTGAGTAAATCTAATATTTTGGCATGTTATAATGTTTTTCGTATCTATTTTTATATAAATGATAGTCGTGAAGAAGAGTAACTATTTCAATAAAGGGGCAACTTAAGTGTTAGATCGCAAGAGACAAGAGCAGCTTAAAATAAATTCTACCTTTGTTGTTCCCCAAAAGAAGGAAGATCACTCCTATGTTCTATTAGACAAACGGTTTCTGCATTTGGGTGACAATATAAATTTTAATCTCTATTTTAAAAATAGACCGACGCAGATGACCCTTTTTTTACAGAGTGATACGGTAGTAGACATGCAGCAACAACAGAGGCTTCAAGAGGTTGAACAAGTTTTTGTATCTAGCACCGAATATCATCAATATGAAATTTTTGTAGAAGAGCATCTTCAAAAGCTCATACAAGATACATCCCTCACTTTAGATGAAAAAACCGATATTATCTATACATCTAGTACGGAATTGACACACTCCCTTTATGACAATCCGGAGGCACTCGAAAATGTACAGCGCTCCGAAAATATTGTCATGCCTATTCTGCAAAGTATCCTATATAACGATGATACAATTGCTTCTTATATGAAAATAATCGAGCATGACTACTATACACATACGCACTCCTTAAATGTGAGTGTTTACGCACTTTGCCTAGGTGCAGCGCTGGGCTTAAAGGAGGAAAAATTAATCCTTTTGGGTCGAGCAGCTCTTTTGCATGATCTTGGAAAAAGTAAAATCAGTTATGAAGTTATAAATAAAAACGGAGTACTTACTCAAGAAGAGTTTGATGAGATGAAGAACCATCCATCATTAGGGTATGAAATTGCGGTAAAGATTGGTATAAACGACAAAAATATATTGGACGGTATTCGACATCATCATGAAAAGCTTGACGGCAAAGGCTATCCGGATAATCTAAAAGAGCATGAGATAAAACTGTTTCCTAGAATAATAGGAATTTGTGATGTCTTTGATGCTTTAACGACGAGGCGATCCTATAAGAAAGCCATGCATTCTTTTAATGCACTTCAAATAATGAAACTTGAAATGAATGCTCACCTTGACATGAAAATTTTAAATGTATTTATAAAAATGCTTCACAAGTAATATCTTGTACAAACATTCCAAATCTAAAGCAATTACAGGCAACTGAAAATTTTTATCTAATCAAGTATGGTTTATGCTAAAGCCAGTTATCATCCATCATAGGATAGCATACGAAAAAATAAATACTTAAAAGTTTACTCAATGAAAAACATGATTTATAAATCAAAAAAAGGCGATTTAGATCTCTCAAAAATAACGAGGCTCTATCCTGCCGTTGTTGTCGATTTGCATGGCGAAATAGCGGAGATGAGTTTGGAATGGGAGGAGCTTTATGGTGAAAAAGTGAAACTTCTCTCTTATATTCTGGTCTTTGATTTTACACAGCTTGGCGAAGATGTAAAAAATAGAACAGTTCTTGAGTTTGAGACAAAAGAGGAACTAATAGATACTATGAGTGAGGTATCCCAATTTTTTTAAGACTAATAAGTAGCGATACGAAGCATGTATTCAAGTTAGCAATACCTGCCGCACTCAAACATTTAGTCGATATACTCCAAATCATGATTGACATGATAATGGTCGGAATGGTGAGTGTTCAGGCACTTGCAGCTGTTGGGATGAGCATGCAGTTTATGATGGTTGTGAATGTTTTGATGACGCTTTATGTGGTGGGCGGCAATGCTCTCATTTCTCGTTACATGGGGCAGGGACGCAAAAATAGAGCTTCGGCTTTGCTCTATTCGCTCGGCATTTTTGCTTTTCTTTTATCGTTGTTTGTGAGTTTTGGCGGATATTTTTGGAGTGAATCTCTCTATGCGTTGATGGGTGCAGAGACAGAGGTTG
This sequence comes from Campylobacterales bacterium, assembly GCA_026390115.1. Classification (GTDB taxonomy): domain Bacteria; phylum Campylobacterota; class Campylobacteria; order Campylobacterales; family Sulfurimonadaceae; genus Sulfurimonas. The sequence goes on from JAPLGO010000012.1 coordinate 98,655, forward strand.
TGCGTCAGGGTGGACTTTTTTTTAGCATCTTAGCATGTGGAATGCCGCTCATCTTTTTAGATACGCTCATGTACAACGCACTTTCAGCCGCGGGAGATACTAAAAGTTCACTCTATATCAAACTTTTTGCAGCAGGGCTAAATGCATTTTTGAACTATCTCTTTATTTTTGGGCATTTTGGTTTTGAAGCACATGGCATTGAAGGTGCGGCGTACGCGACGCTTCTGTCTTATCTCTTTAGCGTTGTTGTTTACTTCTTTCTTATCAAAAACCCACACTCCAACCTCACAATTGTTCCAATTATCCGTATCAAAGATTTGATAAAAGCTTGGAATGTGGGATGGAGCGCAGCACTGGAGCGTGGGATTTCGAGCCTCTCTTTCTTACTTTTTGTAGCTATCATCGCTTATTATGGAACTGCAGAGTTGGCGGGCTATCAGGTCGGACTTCGCATCGAGGGAATTGCATTTATGCCGGGATTTGGTTTTGCGATAGCGGCGATGGCCTTGGTCGGGCAGAATTTGGGTGCGAATAACAAAGAAAGAGCTTTCTCTATGGGTGTTATCAGCGGGAGAATAGCATATGTTTTTATGGGTTTTGTCGGAGCATGTTTAATTATTTTTCCTGAATTTTTGGTAAGCTTCTTTACAAAAGATGCTCAGACTATAAAAGTAGCTGCCACTTATCTTATTTTAGTTGGTTTGGCTCAAGTTCCGTTGGCAATAGTTTTTGTCTATTCGGCAGCTCTTCGCGGAGCAGGAGCGACCAAAATAACACTCTATGTCAATGTATCGTCACTTTGGATATTTAGAGTTATCCCCTCCTATATTGCTTATAAAATAGGGTTTGGAATCATCGCAATTTTTATAATTATGAATGTTGAAACGCTTATAAAAGGAGTGATTTTTTGGTATATCTATCAAAAGAGAGCTTGGCTGAATATAAAGATTTAGTTGAAAATGATATAATTCAAAAAAATTGATGATTATCTATTAAGAAGTAAGATGGGGGGGCATATGAGTATTGAAAAAAAAGCAAAGCGTAATACACTGATTCTTACTTTACTTGTGTTGTCCGTCTGTGGGGTTGTGATATATCTTTTTTTGAAGGTTCAATTCAAAAATTCAGTAAATGAACAATTTGAAGCATTGTTAAAAAGCACGGATAGCCTTTATAGTTTAAACCTAGAAAATCAAACTAAAAAATTTGATCATGAACTTGAGACTATTATTTCAGAGGATGGTTTGTTAGCGGCAGTGGCAAAAGGTGATTATGAGCAGATAAAGTCCATTGTAACACCTTATTATAGGCATATAAAAGAGACTAACAGTGGCGTTGATGTTCTTACCTTCCGCTCTAGTGACGGCATAACACTCTTTCGTGCACATAAGCCTGAAGTATATGGTGATAAAATAAACGAAAAAAGAAAACTTATCACAGATACCGATAGGTTGCAAACCTCTCTCAATGGTTTTGAAGTCGGTAAATTTGAAATGACATATCGCATTACAAAGCCACTCTTCTATAACAATAAATATGTAGGAAATGTTGAAATAGGAATTAACCCGACTGACTTTATAAAAGATTTAATCAAAGTTTTAAAGATAGACATGGGAATAGCAATAGATAAATCTCTTCTAAATATAATGTTGAATCCCACTGCCATTTCTATAAACAATAAATATGTATTAGCAGAGGGGAGTGATAATTTAAAAAGTCACTTTGGGCACAATCATTATCATAATGGAGATACGGAGTTCTTTAAAACTGATATGAGAATTCCTCTAAAAAATCATCTATCAGAAACATTGGGCTATTTGGTTGTTGGATTTGACACATCGGAAATGCTTCAAAAAGACAAAGATTTTATCAATTATCTATTTTTTATACTTGTCATTATGATGTTTTTGGTAGGTAGCATATTGCATAAAGGTTTTGAAATTATTTTAAAGCAGTTTAAAAAGCAGATATATACCGACCATTTAACAGGTTTAAAAAACCGATATGCACTCAACGATGCCCTTAACACTGAGCAGAGTCATGTCCTTATTTTGAGTAATATTAAAGAGTTTAGCCTCATAAATGAACTCTATGGAGTAGATGTCGGTAATCAAATTCTTATTAAAGTGGCAGAAGCTTTTGAGAGTTTTGCATTGGAACATGAATTGATTGCGTACAGAGTTGCGGGTGATGAATATGTAGTGTTCAAACAAGAAAGAATTTTTGATGTAGAAAAATATAACAGTTTAGTAGATGAGTTGCATCTTAAAATAAACTCACTGCAAATTTCAATTGATAGCGTAGATGAGATTATCGGTATTGAATTATACTCAGGTGTAGCCTTTGATCATGCACACTCTCTTGAAGATGCTCAAATGGCACTTAAAAAAGCAAAAAAGCAATCTCTTCCATATTTGATGTATTCACAGCAAGTAGATACGAAAGAGCACTCTCAAAGAGTTATGAAAGTTAAACGAACAATTAGACATGCAGTAGAACATAACAATATTATTCCATTCTTTCAACCAATAACAGATAGAGACGGAAAATTTGTTAAGTATGAATCCTTGGTTAGAATAATTGAGTTTGAAGAAGGTGAAAAAATAGTCCTGCTTCCGGATGATTTTTTGGATATATCTATGAGAAGCGGTCTCTATATAAAAATAGCAAAAAGTATGTTAAAGCAGAGCTTAGATTTTTTTGCTAACAGAGATGAAAAAATTTCTATAAATTTTTTACCGAATGATTTTTTTAATTCAACTCTGATGGACATATTGATAGAGGGAATAGAAAATTTTGATTCACCGGATAAAATTGTTGTTGAAATAACAGAGCAAGAGGGTGTAGAAAATTTTGAAAGATTAGTGAGGGTTGTAAAGCAATTAAGAAAGTTGGGTGTTCTTATCGCTATTGATGATTTTGGGAGCGGTTATGCCAACTACGCACATATTTTGGAAATCAAGCCGGATTATATAAAAATAGACGGAACACTCATAAAAAATGTATTAACGGATAGTGATTCACAAATTTTAGTAAAAAGCATTGTGAATTTTGCGCGGGAGTTAAATATTACGACTGTTGCAGAGTATGTTGAAAATGAAGAGATATTTGAGATGCTTAAAGAGTATGGTGTAGATGAATTTCAGGGCTACTATCTTGGTCGCCCGACTGATTTGTTAAATCAATAAACTACGGAAATAGAGATGAATTACGAAGAGTATAAAAAAGCAGTTGAACAATTAAATATTTATTCTCACCACTATTATGTGCTTGATGCGCCGATTACGACCGATGAGGAATATGACAAGCTTTACCATGAAGTAGTACGATATGAAGAAAAAAATAGCGATAAAGTTCTGAAAAACTCTCCGACGCAGAGGGTTGGCGATGTGATTCGGGACGGTTTTACAAAGGCTTCGCATCTCTCCCGCATGTGGAGTTTGGAAGATGTTTTTGACTCCGAAGGTCTGCAAAAATGGCTAGAAAAAACCTATAAATTGGATAAAAATATTTCGTTTTACTGTGAACCAAAATATGATGGAGCAAGCCTTAATCTCATCTATGAAAACGGTGAACTTTCAGAGGGAATTACGCGTGGTGATGGTGAAATAGGTGAAGAGATAACTGCCAATGTCAAAACAATCCGCTCCATTCCTTTGACAATAGAGTATAAAGAAAAAATCGAAATCCGCGGTGAAGTGGTTATCTTTAAAGATGAGTTTGAAAGAATCAATGAAGAGAGAATAAAAAAAGGTGAAGCAGTTTTCGCAAATCCTAGAAATGCTGCGGCGGGAAGTTTGCGACAGCTTGATTCGGGTGTAACCGCTTCAAGAAATTTGGTATTTTTGCCTTACGGTGTGGGCGAAAACTCTTTAGAACATAAACTGCTCAGTGAAAAAATGGAGTACATTTATCAGTTAGGATTCAGAAAACCGCCACTCCATTCCACATGCCAAGGTTTCGAAGAAATTGAAACTATTTATGAGCAGATGAGCAAGGAGAGAGAGAGTTACGCGATGATGCTCGATGGTATGGTTGTCAAAGTAAATGAGATAGCTTCTCAGATTGACATGGGTTACACGGTAAAAAATCCTCGTTGGGCTGTTGCGTATAAATTTCCTGCGGTGGAAAAAATCACCACTCTCAGAAATATTGTGCTTCAAGTGGGGCGAAGTGGAGTTGTAACGCCAGTAGCAGTTGTTGAACCGACAGACATTGACGGCGTGGTCGTTGAGAGAGCGACGCTCCATAATTTTGATGAGATTGATAGAAAAGATATTCGTCTGCATGACAAGGTAATCATTCTCAGAAGCGGGGATGTGATTCCTAAAATCATCAAAGTTCTGGTACATGAAAGAGACGGAAGCGAAATGAAGTTTGAACGACCTTCGACATGTCCGGTGTGTGGAAGTGAACTCTTGGATGAAGGGGTTTTGCTGAAGTGCCAAAATCTTACATGCGATGCGAGAGTTGTAAACTCCATCATCTATTTTGCTTCAAAACCTTGCTTGAACATCGACGGTTTAGGTAACAAAATAGTCGAAGCACTCTACCATTCAGGGCTTGTGAAAAGTGTGGCGGATTTGTTTGATTTAACTTTAGAAAAACTTTTGGCGTTAGAGGGTTTTAAAGAGAAAAAATCTCAAAATCTTTTAAACTCTTTACAAAACGCAAAAGGGTGTGATTACTGGAGATTTATAAACTCTTTAGGCATTGAGCATGTTGGTGAGGTGGCATCGAAAGCTCTGAGTGAAAATTTTGGAAGCGGTTTTATAGATGCGACAAAAGAGGAGATTATCGCGATTAACGGCATTGGCGAGGAGATGGCGGAATCTGTTTTGGAGTTTGTACGCGTAAATCGTGAGACTATTTTGAAACTGCAAAATATTTTAGAGCCAAAAGAACCGTTGCAAAAAGAGGAAGCAAAAGAGAATCCTTTTAAAAACAAAACGGTTGTTCTCACGGGAAGTATGAGTAAATCAAGAGACGAGATAAAAGAGCTTTTGGAGAGTTTGGGTGCAAAAGTTTCAGGATCAGTCTCTAAAAAAACCGACTTTGTAATTTACGGCGAAGATGCCGGAAGCAAATACGAAAAAGCTATGAATTTGGGTGTAGCATGTTTAACAGAAACAGAGATGAGAGAGAAAATAAGTGAGTAGATTAGATAACTATTTGGTTGAAAAAAACCTAACTGGAAGTAGAACAAAGGCACAATCCCTTATCAATGATGGTTTTGTGAGTGTAAATGGTAAAACAATTATAAAAAGTTCGTATAAATTGGATGAAAATGATGTCGTAAAAGTGAGAGAGCATAAAGAGTATGTCTCCCGTGCGGCATATAAACTCAACTCATTTTTAGATGAGTTAAATCTTGATGTAAGTGGTAAAATCGCCCTAGATATCGGCGCATCCACAGGCGGATTTACACAAGTGCTTTTAGAGAGAGGCGTGAGTGAAGTGAGTGCGGTAGACGTCGGCAAAGAGCAGCTGCATGCGAGTCTAAGAAGTGACAGTCGAGTCCGCTCCTTTGAGAGTTGCGATATCAGAAAATTTGAGAGTGATAAAAAGTTTGAGCTGGTCGTGAGCGATGTAGCTTTTATCTCTCTTTTAAATATATTGGATGACATAGAGAGGTTGGCTAGTAAAGATATAATCCTGCTTTTTAAACCTCAATTTGAAGTGGGAAAAGATACAAAAAGAGACAACAACGGAGTAGTTTTGGATAACAAAGCAATTCTCCAAGCGATGCTGAAATTTGAAGATGCATGTAAATTAAAAGGGTGGAGATTGATTTTGAAAGCACCATCAAAACTCACAGGAAAGGAAGGTAATCTTGAATATTGTTACGCTTATGAAAAATAGCACGGCTATAGCCATAGGCGGTTTTGACGGGATGCATATTGGTCATCAGCACCTTTTTAATGCTCTGGGTGAACAGGGAACAATAGTCGTTATTGAGACGGGTTATGCGAATCTAACGCCTAATCAGGAAAGAGAAAAGTTTTCGCACTATCCCATTATGTACATTGAATTGGATACGATTCGTCATCTTAGTGGAGAGGAGTTTTTAGCTCTTCTCAAAGAGCGATTTCCAAAATTAAGTAAGATAGTTGTGGGGTATGATTTTCATTTTGGCAAAAATAGAAAGTATTCGTATGAGAACCTTAAAACACTTTTTGATGGAGAGGTTGTGGTCATCGATGAGGTGACGCATGAGGGTGATTCTGTGCATTCACACAAAATCAGAGCCAAACTTCAGATTGGTGACATCAAAGGTGCAAATGCCTTTTTAGGACATAATTACACGATTAGAGGCGAACATGTGTCGGGTCAGGGAATAGGCAAAAAGGAGTTGGTAGCAACTATTAATATCACAGCAAGCGGATATTTGACACCAAAAGAGGGTGTCTATGCGACGCTAACCCGCATAAATGATGAAGAACATTATCATCCATCCGTCTCTTTTGTCGGTCACAGAGTGACAACGGATGGCTCATTTGCCATAGAGAGCCATATTCTTGACGGCGAAGTTCTTTGCAAAGAGAAGGCAAGTATCAGTTTTGTTTCTTACATAAGAGGCAATGAAAAATTTGAGTCACTGGCAGAGTTAAAAAAGGCTATACAAAAAGATATAGCTATTGCGTCAAGAGAATTAAAACTCTTACAACTATAAAGAGAGAATTATGAAAGAAAGAGAATATTTACAAGATAACAAACCGATTTATTTTGATTTTGTACAGACACAAAAAGATTTTATAGTGGATGAAATTCCGCTATCAGAGTTTAAGGGGAATGGAAACTTCTTGGTTTTGCATGTAAAAAAAGTAGAACTTACAACATGGGACATGATAGCTGTATTTGCAGAACTGTTAAATATACCGGCTGAGAAGATAGGCTATGCAGGGCTAAAAGATAAACATGCAACAACAACACAATATATATCTGTGGAAGCAAAATTTGAAAAACATCTGAAAAAGTTTAAACATCCGCAGATAAAAATTTTAAAAACAATGAGACACACGCACTCCATTCGGATGGGTGATTTGACCGGAAACAGATTTAGCATAAACCTTTTTGACATTGATGATATAAAAGCAGGCCAAATAGAAAAACTGGCAAGAAAAGGTGAAAAATCGGGAATTCCAAACTACTTTGGCTACCAAAGATTTGGACGGGACAACGACTCTATTGAGCAGGCAAAAGAGATGATAGCGGGCGATTTGTATATAAAAGATGCAAAACTCAAAAAGTTTTTAATCTCTGTCTATCAAAGCGTGCGTTTTAACGAGTGGCTTAAAGAGAGGGTGCTTTTGAGCCGTGAAAAAAATGAGGGCAATTTCATGTTGCTGGAAGGAGATGTGTATCTTTCAAATGAGGGAAAAATTTTTACTCCAAAAAATATACCTTTAAAAGATTTTGAGGATAAAAAAGTAGTTCCGACCGGACTTTTATGCGGCAGAGATGTTTATCGTGCACGGGATGCGGCGAGAGAGATAGAAGAGAAATATGATGATGAATTTTTGTATGAAAAAGGACTTAGAAGAGAGGCTTTGGTATTTCCTTATACGCTAGAACTGAAGTACAACAAAAACTTCGGCATCATGAATATAAGCTTCAGTCTTCCAAAAGGTGCGTATGCCACTGTATTTTTAGAGAGTATCGCAAACAGAAATTTCAGCGCCAAAGATGTGAAGTTGAAATAATTCACAAAATTTGCACAATATTATAAAAGTTTAATGAAGCTTTGACTATAATTTCATAATTTTTTAAGACTAGGGAGCACGCCTATGGGTGAATTGTTTACTTTTTTCGGAGTATTTTCTCACGATAAAACTTTTATATATATAACACACATGTTACTATCTGCCGGTATCGCTTTGATGCTTGTTAAAATAGCTATGTCAAACCTTCAGCTTGTTCCAAGAGGAACTCAAAATGTGATGGAAGCATACATTTCAGGTGTTCTTAAAATGGGAACGGATGTAATGGGTAAAGAGCCTGCACGCCGTTACCTTCCACTTGTAGCAACAATCGGTCTTTTTGTAGGAATTGCAAACTTAATCGGTGTATTGCCAGGTTTTGAAGCTCCGACTGCATTTTTAGAAATGCCGCTTACGCTTGCTTTAGTTGTATTCGTTTACTACAATTTTGAGGGTATCCGTCGTCAAGGTATTGTAAAATACTTTAAGCATTTTTTAGGACCTGTTTGGTGGTTGTATTGGTTAATGTTCCCAATCGAAATCGTATCTCACTTTTCTCGTCTAATCTCTCTTAGCTTCCGTCTTTTTGGAAATGTTAAGGGTGACGATATGTTCTTGATGGTAATTTTGATGCTTGCTCCTTGGATTTTGCCTATGATTCCTTTTGCTCTTCTTACTTTCATGGCATTCTTACAAGCTTTCATTTTCATGATGCTTACTTATGTTTATCTTGGTGGCGCAATCGCTGTTGACGAACACTAGTAGTTTTCTATGCAAAAAGATATATTCGACAGAATTATAAGCTTTTTGCATGGAGCTTCATGGGGTATCGTTATTTTTGGTACCCTTATAGTTTTTAATATATTTCTTCCCTTCGGCATCAGCCTTTCTCTCTTTGTAACAACTTTTTATATTGTTATTTCGCTTTTTCTTATTTTGGCTCTTGATGCTTTTTCTGTCAATAAACAGAGATTGGCAGAAGCACAAAAACAGACAAAACTTCTGGAAAAAATCTACTCAAAACATACAAAATAGTCTTGATGATAAAAGTTTATCAACAGACTCGAAACAGTCTCAAAAAAACATAATATCAAAGTTGTAATTATTGATGACGAGTAGAATAACTTTCCTCATGACAAGCTCTTTTTATCAGATTTAAAAGATAATTTAGATAACATAAAACCTAATTTTTTACAATTTAAGGAACGATATGTTTGAAACAGTTATAGGACTTGAAGTCCATGTGCAACTTAATACAAAAACTAAACTTTTTTGCTCGTGCGCTACGAGTTTTAATCACAAACAAAATACAAATACCTGTCCGACATGTTTGGCTCTTCCCGGCGCTCTGCCTGTTTTAAACAGAGAGGTTCTTCACAAGGCTATCATGCTTGGAACGGCGATTGATGCGACTATTAACAGAATATCTTACTTTGACAGAAAGTCTTACTTTTATCCTGATAGCCCATCGGCATATCAAATTACTCAGCTTTATACTCCGGTAGTTGAACATGGAAAACTTCGTATCGATTTTGAAGATGGAAGTCATAAAACTATAAGAATTAACCGTGCGCATATTGAAGCAGATGCAGGGAAAAATATACATGAAGGCGATATTTCAAAAGTGGATTTGAACCGTGCCGGAACTCCGCTTTTGGAGATAGTTTCAGAACCTGACATGCGAAGTGCCGAAGAGGCGATTTTGTACCTTAAAAAACTCCATTCTATCATTCGTTATCTAGACATCGGCGATGCGAACATGCAAGAGGGTTCGTTCCGTGTGGATGTGAATGTTTCTATCCGTCGAAAAGGGGATGAAAAACTTTATACGCGTGTGGAGATAAAAAACATTAACAGTTTCAAGTTTATTCAAAAAGCTATTGAGCTTGAAGTTGCCCGTCAGCGTGAAGCGTGGGAAGATGGTGTGTATGATAAAGAGATTTGCCAAGAGACACGTCTGTTTGACCAGACCAAACAAGAAACGCGTTCTATGCGTGGAAAAGAGGAAGCAGCGGATTATCGTTATTTTCCTGAGCCTGACTTGCTCAAGGCTGTTGTAACAGATGAGATGTTGGCAAAATATAGCGTTATCCCAGAGCTTCCGGATCAAAAAATGGCTCGATTTGTCAAAGATTATGAGATGAATGAGTACAGTGCGAGTGTTCTTACCTCTTCGGTTGAGATGGCACACTTTTTTGAAGCGATGATGGCATGCGGCATCAGTGCTAAAAATGCTTTGACATGGCTCACTACTGAACTTCAAGGGCGTCTCAAAGGTGAGATGAATATCACAAATTCACCGGTAAATGCAGAGAAACTCGGCTCTTTAGTGAAGAGAATAGAAGATGGCACAATCAGCGGAAAAGCGGCTAAAGATGTACTCGATTATTTGATGGAAAATGATACGGATGTGGATAGCGCGATTGATATGCTTGGACTCAAGCAAGTAAGTGACACAGGTGCAATTGAAGCTATTTGTGATGCTGTAATCGCTGCAAATCAAGATAAATATGAAGAGTATAAAAGCGGAAAAGATAAACTTTTTGGCTTCTTTGTCGGGCAGGTGATGAAAGAGAGCAAGGGGAGTGCAAATCCACAAACCGTAAATGAGTTATTAAAAGTTAAGCTTGGATAGATGAATTTTTTTAGTCGAGTTATCGTTGATTTAGCATATTTTTTACATACCTCCGATGCTTATCAGCATAAAAAGCGATTAGTTTATGATCTTTTAGAAAATAATAAAAATCATTATAAACAATATTTTGACATCTTCATGATAGCTCTTATTTTCCTAAGTGTTGCTATCTTGATTGCCGAAGTAAAGCATGAAGTTCCTATTGAGATTAAATTTTTTAATAGTTATGTAATCTCAATCATATTTTTTATTGAATACATACTAAGATTTTGGATAAGCAGTAGTGTCTGTGAGATTATTATCAATAAGAGCGAGCATGATACTATGCTCGGTCGTGAATTTTCTCTTTTTAGAGCAATCATAAAAGTAGTAAAAGCGAAGCTAATTTTTATATTCTCTTTTCGAGCCATTATAGATTTACTCGCAATTTTGCCTTTCTTCCATGAGTTAAGACTGCTCCGTCTTTTTGTTCTTTTTAGAGTATTTAAGCTCTTTAGATATGCTACTAGCTTTCAAATATTTGCCTCTGTTTTATACACAAAAAAATTTGAATTTCTTATTTTATTTATGTACACTTCAATAGTTATCTCTGTATCGTCGATACTTATGTATGTTATGGAAGCAAATAATCCTGCCTCTAAAGTAAATACACTTTTTGATGCTGTCTATTGGTCTGTTGTTACAATTGCGACAGTAGGTTATGGTGATATTATACCAATAACTATAGAAGGTCGCGTAGTAGCAATAGCTGTTATTTTTGCCGGAATTTCACTTATAGCTTTTACGACCTCTATAGTTGTTTCAGCACTTAATGAAAAGCTTGATGATATTCGAGAGATAAAAACAATTGAAGATATAAGAAAATTAAAACAGTTTTATCTTATATGCGGATATGAAAATGTTGCACAAGAAGTTGCAAAGAAGCTAAAAGACGGAGTGACAAATATTATTGTTTTAGATGAAGATGAGCATAGAATCGCCAATGCAAAAAGAGACGGGTTAGTTGCTCTCAATTATGATCCGGGCGATGCGCAGAGCTATAAGATTATCGGTATAGATTTAAACACACAAGTTAAGGCTGTGCTTTGTTTAAGAGAGAGCGATGTTGAGAATGTATATACAACTTTAACAGTCCGCTCTATGAATAAGAATGTAAATATAGTATCACTTCTTATGGATGATTCCAATAGAAAGAAATTAGATTTTGCCGGTGTGAATGAGATTTTATATCCAAAAGGCTTAGTGGGTATGATTTCTAAAGAGTTAATAGGAAGACCCGTTGCCTTTGAAGTTATTCATGCCCTGAGAAATGACTATTACGGTGTAAGTGTTGAAGAGATATTGGTTGATGATAGAATGAGTCAAAAACTTATCTATGTGCATGAGTTAAATAATCATAAATTTAAAATTGTATTGTTAGGCATTTTTAAAAAAGATAAAAAAAGATTTTTCTTTAATCCAATAGATGCAACAATGCTCGAGAGCGGTGATTATCTGCTGGTTATAGGAAAGTCTATTTTTATAAAAGAGTTTGAAAAACATCTACATAAAAAGATAAAATATGAAAAATAGAGTCGCTCTTATTTTTGGATATAACGATTATGCTTTAGAGATAGCTAAAAATATTACAGATAACGAGAGTGAAGTATATATTTATAGTTTACATAGTGAACAGGATATTTTAAAAAACAAATCTAATTTTGAAATAAGAAGTTTTGATTTAAGTGATAATTGGGAAGGGATAAATGAAAATTTTGATTTTGATAATTCTATAGCTTTTTGTGTATTGGAGGATAGTGCGGAAAATATATTTTTAACACTTTCTCTCAGATCTCTGTTTAGTAATTTGCATATTATTGCTCTCTCAAACAACAAAGAGACAGCGAACAAATTACAAATGGCAGGAGCAAATAAAGTAATTCCACTTGTTCAAACTACTGCAGAGATGATTGCAGAGATGATGGAAAAGCCTATTGTCAAAGAAGTTTTTCATAAGATTTTGTTTGAAAGCGGAGAGTTAAAAATCACTCAAGTAAAAATTAATGCTAAGAATGAGTATATAGGCAAGGGAATTACTGAATTGGATTGGAACGACAGACATGGGGTTATACCTCTTTCTATGGTGCATGAAGATATGAAAAGTGAGTTCATATACTCCTCAAAAATAAAACATCATATAATAAAAGAGGGCGATATGTTTGTTATTGTAGGATACGAAAATTGTATTGCCGATTTTGAAAAACTAATAGGGAGCAGATACGATGTCAATTGGTGTAATTGGAGCAGGTAAATGGGGTTCTGCCCTTGCGTACGCACTCTCAAAAAACAACAGTGTATATATATATTCCAGACACTCGCGAGATATTGAAAATTTTGTCTCTTTGGAAGAAATTTTAAAGTGTGAGTATTTAGTGATAACTATACCGGCGCAGCAGATAGCATCATGGCTTAAAGAAAATTTTGTCTTTAAAAACCAAAAAATTCTGGTTGCTTCAAAGGGAATAGAGGCTTCAAGCGGAAAATTCCTGAATGAGATATATGCCGAATTTGTCTCAGACGCAAACATTGCATTTTTATCAGGTCCATCTTTTGCAACAGAGGTTAAGAAATCACTTCCAACAGCACTTGTTGTTAATTCTTACAATGAAGAGTTGAGTAAAGAGTTTGCCTCATTTTTTCCTGATTTTATAAAAACATACACTTCTACGGACGTGGTTGGTGCAGAAGTTGCAGGTGCATATAAAAATGTTATAGCGATTGCTGCAGGAGTATGTGAGGGCCTGGCTTTGGGTAAAAATGCCGCAGCCGCCCTTATCTCAAGAGGTTTGGTTGAAATGTTGCGATTTGGCAAAGTGTACGGTGCAAAAGAGGAGAGTTTTGTAGGTCTCAGTGGTGCAGGAGATTTGTTTTTGACCGCTTCCTCTACCATGAGCAGGAACTTTCGTGTGGGGTTAGGCTTAGCGTACGGAAAAACAAAAGAGCAGATTGTTGAGGAAATAGGAGAGGTCGCAGAGGGGATAGAAACAGCCTATGCACTTTATAAGATAGCAAAAGAAAAAGAGTTGTATCTTCCGATTGCAAAAGAAGTTTATGAACTGCTCGAGGGGAAAAATCCACATGTCTCTTTGAAAGATTTACTTTCAAATTGAATAAAGAATAAAAAAGTTTTTTCAGCTTTTTTATTTTTATCTCTAAATTAGATAGTAAAAGATAGAATTCCGCTATATTTTTTAAGGTATAAATTATGGTAATTCATATTGTGATGTTTAAGTTTAAAGATGAAAATAAAGCTTTAAATCTAGCAAAAGTTCAGAGTAAGTTGATTAAATTAGAAACTTTAATTCCAGTTTTAAAATCCATGGAAGTTGGAATAAACTTCAATGAATCTGATAGAGCGTTTGATTTGTCTCTCTATAGCACCTTTGAAGATGAAAGCGATTTAAAGGCTTATGCAGTGCATGAAGAGCATCTAAAAGTTGTTGAGCTTATTAAAGATGTAACGACAGAATCGAAGGTAGTGGATTATATTTTAGAGTAAACATGCTTCCTCGTGCTAAACATAACGGCATGAGGAATATCTTTTTTAAAACTTTACATTCTCATATCTATCATAAAGCCACTCTGCAACGGCTTGTTTCTCTTCGTTATTTATTTTGCCTTCAAGTGAAGGCATTACTCCAAATTTTTCCAAGGCACCGGCATGACACATGCTATTGTCAATTTTTGGATTGGTAATATAATCTTTAACAAAGAGTATAAAAAGGTGGCGGTGCAAATCCTCTTCATCATCTTTTATGAGTATGTTCTCTTTTAAACGGTTTGAAACCTCTACCATTGGCGGAGCTTTCATCTTATTGAAATTTTTAAGCACTTCTTCTTTTCCCATAATCTCTACATGGCAACTCATACAGTTTTTCTTATAAACCTCATATCCATCGCTTGCAAAAACTATTGCGCCCAGAAGAAGTGAAATTGCCACTACTCTTTTCATTATAATTCCTTACTATTTTTGAAAAATAACTATAAATGCTTAATTAAATCATATCATTAATTATTATAGTGTACCGTTTTAGTATAAAGTAATTGTTAATATGCGTCAATAAAAATACAAAAGGATAAAAAATGAGCGAGCCAAGATTACAGGAAATAAGTGATTACAACACATTAAAAGGCGGCAAAAGAAAGGTTGTGTTGGCTGTCATTTTAGTTGGTCTATTGATGGGCGTGATTTATGTGTTTGTGGCCGATAAGTTCGATAACAAAAGTGACACAATCAAAATAGAGGATCCTATCAAAGCGGTACCCATGAGATAAGCTGTAAATGATGGTAAAATATCAAAATTTTTTTAAGGTCTTTTAATGTTAATGATAATCGTCGCAATTTACAGTATATATGTTCTACTTACAATCTACACAAGCGTAATGCAGATAGGTTTTGTAAACCAAGCGAAAAGAAAATCTGCCGTTTTACTTTCAGATGGCGACTTTTTAAAGGCAGGAAATTACGCAGTTACCAAGGAGAAGATGTCGATTTTAAGTACTTTTGTTGATTATCTGCTGTTTGTAGCATGGCTTGGTTTTGGAATCTCTTTTTTATTGCAAACTGCTTTTTTTGAGAATGAAGCTCTCAGAAATATTGCAGTTGTTATGAGCTTTTTAGTTATAAACTCTTTTGTCTCTTTGCCATTTTCCTATTATGAAAAGTTTGTATTGGATGCAAAGTTCGGCTTCAATAAATCGACAATGGGGCAATATATAAAAGATACTCTTATCTCCTTTGTTATGACGCTTGTGATTGGCTCTTTTGTTGTTTTTGGTATTTATGAGATTATCTCTAACTTTACCTATTGGTGGCTTTGGAGTTTTGCATTTATCTTTGTGATTGTTGTTCTAATAAATATGCTTTTTCCAACATTTAGAGCTATGTTCTTTGACAAACTGACTCCTCTTAATGATGAAGAGCTTAATAGTGAGATTCAGGCTCTTATGGATAAAACAGGGTTTGTAAGTGCGGGTGTTTTTATAAGCGATGCAAGTAAAAGAGATTCACGACTTAATGCTTACTTTGGCGGATTAGGAAAGACAAAAAGAGTTGTACTTTTTGATACACTCATAGAAAAACTCACGACAAAAGAGCTTTTGGCTGTTTTGGGGCATGAACTTGGGCATTTTTCTCATGGGGATATATATAAAAATATAGCTCTTGTCGGGGTTATGCTCCTTGCCATGTTCGGGATTTTCGGAAATTTGCCTGAGTCTCTCTATTTGGAGCTGGGGCTAAGCCAGTCGCCATCTATTACGATGATACTTCTCCTTCTTTTTATGCCGGTTTTGGGTTTTATGATGATGCCGATTATGGGAGTTGTCAGTCGCCATAATGAGTATGCAGCAGATAAAATGGGAAGCGAATTGGCAGGTGTGACAGGAGAGATTGAACTTGCAAATGCACTCAAAAAGCTGGTAAGTGAGAACAAAAGTTTTCCACTCTCTCACCCGCTTTACATATTTTTTCATTACACGCATCCTCCTGTTTTAGAGCGTTTAAAAGCTTTAGGTGTTGATATTGGCGATATAGATACAAGTTCACTAGGGTCGACATGCCAAGCCAATATTTAGTTAAAAATGTTCTAAAAGAGATAACTGCAAAACTGAATCCAATCATACCAAGAGCATCGAGAGAGGCGCATCTTCTCCTGATGGCGCATCTTGGATGCGATGAACTTTGGATTATTACAAATCAAAATACGCAGGTAAAAGATATAAATAAACTGTACAGGTGGGTGGAGCGAAGAGCCAAAAATGAGCCTTTTGAGTACATCACAAAGAGAGTAAGTTTTTATAGCGAAGAGTTTTACATCGCTCAGGGCGCTCTTATCCCGCGTCCAGAAACAGAGCTTTTGATAGATGAAGTGATAAAAAATGTTTCAAACCCGAATGCCAAAATGACTTTTGTCGAGGTAGGCGTTGGGAGCGGAATTATCTCAATAATGCTGGCAAAACAGCTTCCGCATACAAAGATTATTGCAGTTGATATTTCACAGGATGCCTTGGAAATTGCCAAAATTAACATAGCTAAATTTTCACTGGAGGATAGAATTGAGTTGCGGTTAGGCTCACTTTTGGAACCTATATTCGAGCATGTGGATTATTTGGTTTCGAACCCGCCCTACATTGCAAATGACGCAAATCTGGAATCAAATTTATCATATGAGCCGCAAAATGCACTCTTTGGAGGGAGCGTTGGAGATGAAATAATTCAGGAGCTTCTTAACGAGGTATTAAAGCGAAAAATTAACCTGTTTACATGTGAGATAGGTTATGACCAACAAGATAGAATAAAACAATATTTAAAAAAAGAAGAGTATGAAACTTTAAATTTCTACAAAGACTTAAGTGATTTTGATAGAGGTTTTACACTAAGGTTATAAAAATTGAGTAAAAAAATATATGTGGATTTTAGTTATTTAATCCTCCTCTCAGCCACTTTTGGTGCAGTTATTGTTTTGGGAGCTGTTGTTGCTCCTGTTATTTTTCATTCGGATAAAATATTGGTGGATATGTTCCTTAACAGGTACAATTCTGGAATTATTATGGGTGAAATTTTTCATAGATTCAGCTACTGGCTCTATGTTGTGGCAGCCGCAGTTGCTATATATGAAGCGATATGGTACAAAATGGGTCAAAGAGATGCCATTGCTTTTGGTTCTGCTGTAACTGTTCTGTTCTCCTCTCTCATGTTTAGTGCCGTATATGCTCCGAAAATTCTTGTTATGCAGGCTTTGGGAATCGAAGCAACGCAGAGTGACACATTTGCCAATATTCACATAGCAAGTGAACTAGATTTTAAAATTTTGGCGTTCTCTTTATTTGTGTTATTTATTAGAAGATTAATGTTGCTTAGACGTGCATAAAAGAGTTATTTTAACCTATTCACTATTAAGCGACAATCAATGACGTAAATGGTAAACTCATTTTCAAAAAAAAATTAAATGAGATACCTTTTGAAAAGTAAAACTTCATATGCAATAATCACTGCAAAAATTATATTAAGTACAATGTTTATAGCACTATTTGGCGGCTTTTTATATGGTGAATATATGAAAAAAGATGCCATTACGAATTTAGCCCATGTAGATGCAAAAAAAACAAGTATGCTTATTTTTGAAGCTCTCTATTCCGCCATGCAAAGAGGATGGAATAGAGAAGATATTAATGAGATAATTATCAGACTGAACAAAATTGACAAAAATATGAAAGTGGATGTTTATAGAAGTGAAATTGTTGCAAACTTATTTGGAGAGTTAGAAAGAGACAAGCAAAAAAGAGAGAACAGTATTAATATAAAGGATGCTATGCAAGGACATGAGTTATTAAATATTTCTGACTCAAACTATATAGAATATTTTTATCCTGTTGCTGCAAAAAATGATTGCTTAAAATGTCATACAAATGCAAAAATAGGTGATGTTTTAGGCATAATTGATGTTTCATATCCTGTTGATGATTTGAAAGTTTCTCTCTCAGAACTCATAAACTTTTTTATGATATTTCTTATAGTTTTTTCATTTGTCATATTTATTGCTATATTTTTGGAATTAAATAAGTATTTAATAAAACCTATTAAAAATTTTTCAAGTGCCATTAGAAATATCACAAATTCTCAAGACATGACAACAAGAGTTTTAGTTAATGATAACATTGAAGAGATTGATTCAATTAAAGATATATTTAACGGCATGTTGGACTCTATTGAAAATCAATTTTACAATGATAGTTTAACAGGCTTGAAAAATAGAAGAAGATTGACAGAAAAGCTTGAAGAAAGAATACACTCATTTTTAATTATCATTAATATAGACTCATTTCAGGAGATAAATGATTTATATGGAGAAGAAGCCGGTGATGCCATTTTAAAAGAGTTCGCTCTGTTTTTACAAGAGAACATGTTAAATGAGGCGACTCTGTATAGACTTCATTCGGATGAATTTGCCCATTTGTGCCGAGCACCGAAAGATATAGATGAATTTAAGGTACTTGCTTCTTTAATAAGTGAAAAAATTTCTAAAAAAAGATTTAAAATAGATGAGAAAAGTGAAGTGAGTCTAACAGCTACTATGGGTATATCTTATGGCTCAGAACTGTTGCTGGTAAACGCAGATACTGCTCTGAAGCTTGCTAAAAAAGCTAAAAAAGATTTTTTAGTTTATGATGATTCAATGGCTATGGCTAAAGAGTATGAGAAAAATCTTGAGTGGACAAAACGACTTAAAAATGCGATAGAAGAGGATAAAATAATACCGGTTTATCAACCGATTTTAGATACAAAAACAAAAAAAATTGTTAAGTATGAATCGCTTATGAGAATGATCGATGCCGATGGAACGCTTATAGCACCAATCCATTTCTTGGAACTTGCTAAGAAAAACAAACTCTACCATCAACTTACAAAAATAATGATAGAAAAAACATTTGAGAAATTTAAACATCTGCCGTACTCCGTCTCAATAAATCTTTCCGTGGATGATATTGTAAACAAAGATATATATAAATTTATTATGGATAAATTGAAAAATAGTCTTATCAGCAAAAATATAGTTTTTGAAATTATAGAGTCAGAAGGAATAGAAAATTTTGATCAGGTTTTGGAATTTATAAACAGCGTAAAGAGCTATGGTGCGAAAATATCTATAGATGATTTTGGAACAGGATACTCAAATTTTGAGTATCTTATGAAGTTAAAAGTGGATTACATAAAGATAGATGGCTCTATGATTAAAAATATAGATACGGATAAAAACTCTCAAATGATTACGCAAACCATAGTGGAATTTGCGAAAAAGATGAATATAAAAACCGTCGCCGAATTTGTGCACTCAAAAGATGTTTTTGATAAGATAGTGGAACTAGAAGTTGATTATACACAAGGCTACTATTTTGGTGCACCTGCACAAGATATAAAATAGTTTTACCATATTGCAAATAAAGGATAGTAACATTTAGTAATCAGATATAAGTTTAATGAATAAATAAGGAAGTGTTGTAGGTGTTAATTACATATTAAGCCTTTGACTGATATATTGCAAAGAAGTCAAAAGTAGATGATAAAAGGAATAAAGTGAGAGATTTAAAACAGTTTTATTTTTTTGAGAATTTAGACGATGAGCAATTAGCTCTCCTCTCCTCATTTTCAAATAAAAAGCACTTCGAGAAGGGTTCGATTTTATTTTATGAAAAAGATGAAGCAAAATCTTTAATACTACTTATTGAAGGGGTATTAAAAGTATATAAAACAGATCAAAAAAACAATGAAATAATCATGCATAGATTTATGCCGATATCTTTAGTCGCAGAGATGGCAGTGTTAGAAGGAATTTTATATCCTGCATCAGCAGCTTTTGAGAGTGCAGGAGTTGTAATTGAGATTGATTTTGAGCGCTTTAAAAAGGAATTTTTACATAATCCACAAATGGCATTGCTGTTTTTTAAATCATTATCAAAAAAGATAAAATACCTTGAAGATGTGATAGCTCTTAATATTGTTCTTGATTCAACGGCAAGGCTGGCAAAATATATATTCGATAAAGAGGATGCTTTAAATACTTTAAAACAGTATCAGGTCGCAGAACATCTTCACATGACGCCGGAGACACTCTCTCGAACATTTAAAAAACTTGTTATCTTAGAGTTGTTAGAAAAAGATTCTAATGGATATAAAATTAAAAACAAAGAGGGACTTCGTGTACTTTTTGAGTAACTCATGAACTGGCATCTTGATATAAATCACAACTACTTTTTAGCACTTATGTTACACTCAATAAAAACATGAGTATTGAAAAAACAAATAAATAGTTAGTTTTTTTACTGCTTTTGGCATAAAGTGCTAATGTTTGCTTTTATATTCGAGTTTAAAACTCTTGTGTGTATTTGAGTCGATTGGCAATTTAACTTAAAGGATTTTTATGGTTTTACAAGACGTTATGATTATTTTGGCAATGACATTTCCGATGTTTCTCTTTACGATTTATCCTGCTATCAGGGTTGCAAATTTTTTGGAAGAGAGATATGAGATATCAGAAGCTAAAAAGAGAGCTGCCATGGTTAGTGTGACATTTTTGTGTGCGGTTTGTTTATCTTCACTTTTGCACTTTTTATAGGGGATTATTGTATGTTTAAATTGTTTTTATTTTTTAGTTTAGTTTTGTCTATTTATGCTGAAAATTTAGCTCTGGAAGCTTTTAAGAAGCAGGATTATGCAAGCGCATTTAGCTTGTATTCTGCTGATGCACAAAAAGGCGATGCAAAATCTCAACATGCCCTGAGTTATCTTTATTTTAACGGGTTAGGAGTAGGGCAGAATGTTAATCAAGGTATTTATTGGATAACAAAGTCGGCAGAAGCTTCTAATACGGTTGCACAATATGATCTTGGCATGATGTATCTAAGTGGCTACAATGTAGATAAAGATTCAAAAAAAGCCTTCTCTTGGCTAGAAAAAGCCTCTGAGGACGGGCACACAAATGCTAAATATAATTTGGCACTCATGTATTACAACGGTGATGCAACGGATCAAAATGTTACAAAATCTGCTGATTTACTTGAGAGTGCAGCAGTAGAGGGGCATGTAGAGGCTATTCAAAACATAGGTAGAGTTTATATGCAACTGCTGAACTATGAAAAAGCCTCTTTTTGGTTGGAAAAAAATGCAGCAGATGGCGATAAAACCGCTTACTATCTGCTTGCAGAAATTTACTGCTTGCAGGAGAATTTTCCAAAGGCCAAGCTTTGGGCAAAAAAAGCTATGGAAGGCGGAGATGAAAAAAGTAAAGAGTTGTGGAAAACTTACGATTTAGGCAAATATTAATATTTGCCTATTTAAACCAATTTAACTGCTCTCTAAGCTCGACAACTTTTCCAACAACAATAAGTGCCGGAGTAGGCGCATCTTTGGCTTTTTCTACTATATCCTGCAATGTTCCAACGATTACAGTCTGTTCCGGAGTCGTTCCCTTTGAAATAACGGCACATGGATAGTTCACATCTTTACCAATCTCAATAAGTTTTTTGGCAATTTTTGGTAAATTATGCAGACCCATTAAAAAGACGATGGTATCGTCAGTTTTAAAGTTTTCCCATGGAATTTGAGACTCTTTTTTGTTGGGTGACTCATGCGCTGTTACCACGCGGAAAGAGACAGCAACGCCACGATGCGTAACAGGTATCCCAGCATATGCAGGAACACTTATGGCCGAAGTAATACCTGGGATAATTTCAAACTTTACCCCTCTCTCTTGAAGATAAGCTGCTTCTTCTCCGCCTCTTCCAAATACAAAAGGGTCTCCACCTTTGAGTCTGACGACATTTTCATATTTGAGTGAACTTTGATAAATGGTTTCATTTATATCATCTTGAGGCATGATGTGTCTCCCATCCTCTTTTCCTACATAAACAAATTCACATCCGTTTTTTGCTTTTTCTAAAATATTTGGGTTAGCAAGACGGTCATAAATGATAACATCCGCCGTTTGTATTACTCTGAGTGCCTTGAGCGTTAACAGCTCCATATCTCCAGGGCCTGCCCCTGTTAAGTAAACATTTGCCATTATTTCAATCCTTCATAAATAAAGATGCCTGATGGCTTTTGAATCTGAAATATCTCTTTGCTTAAATACCAATCTTTTGTGTCTAGGACTGCAATCTTATTTGTATCATTTACTGATACATAAAGTTTTGATTTTTGGTTCGACCATCGTACATGGAGAACTTTTCCGTCAAACTCAAAGCGTTTGAAGACTTTGAGTGTTGCTGTGTCTATAATTTCAATAACCGGAAATTTATCACCGCTATAGGTGATTGCCATATATTTATTATCAGGGGAGAGAGCTGTAAATACCGGCAAACCTTCCGTCTCTATATTTTTTACAAAATTGAAATTTGAGTCATAAACTAAAACTTTGTTATTGCCAACTGCAGGAATAAAAACATATCCGCCCCCAATACTCCAAAACCCAAAATGAGGTACTTTTAATACGGGTTTTTTATCATCAAGTAAAATTTTAATTTTTGAGTACTCCATGGTGTCCAAATTGAGTACGCCAAAATGTTCACTCTTAAAAAATCCGGTTATAAAGTTGTTGTCTTTTATCATTGCATCAAAAGGCATCGCCCCGACATCTTCAAACTCTTTATAGATTTCAAAATCAGGAATTTTTTTGCCCTCATTTTTGTCACGAAGCACAGTTATTTTGTCGTTATCCATTTGAGAAAATACTAAATAATTTTTATAAATTTTGATGCCAACATTTTTGGAACCGGTTACAATTGATTTTATCGGATTGAGGTCTCTGTCGAGTATATCTACACTCTTATTGTCATAATTAGCAACTGCCACATAGTAATCACTTACAACAAAACCGATGGCACTTTTGCTTGTTTTATACTCTTTGAGTATCTTCTCACTCTCTGGATCGAATTTAAGTACATAGCCGTCACGGCTGATGACATAGCCATCTTTGTCATAAAATTTTACAACCCCATGATTCATATCTTTCATCCCTGTGATATGAGAACTAGGCAAATCTTTTTCTATAACGGCTAAAGAGTTGCTTTCTCTCTCGACAACAAATATTTTTTCAATTGCACTAACATTCGTATATAAAAAGAGCGCTAAAGAAGCACTGAGTAGGAGCCTGTTTTTCATAATTAATTGTTCCTTCTTTCTTCTTGAGTTAAATAACATGAGGGGTCTTCGCTCCACAAATCGCCTGTGATTGCATAAGCACGAGCACGAGAACCGCCGTTACAAATATCTATCTGTTCGCAGCCATTGCAAATTCCGGATATTTTTCTAGGATGGACTCGGAGTTGATTGAGCAGTTCACCGCTTTGCCAAATTTCACCGAAATCTTTTTTTATAATATTGCCGATAGTGAGAGGGAAAAATGGGTCAGGTCTTACATCTCCCTCACTATTTATATTTAAAAGTTTTCGTCCTGCAGAATTTCCGCCCCAAGTAGCAAGCCGTTCACGCATTTTCTCTTTTAGCGTTGGATACTCTTCTGCAAATCTATTTAAAAATAGAACTGCATCCTGCTCCATATTCCCTGTTACTATCTCTATCTCTCTGCCGCTTTTATAGTACTCAAATGCTTTTTCTAATATGAATTCAACTGCTATTCTTCTCTGCTCTTTGCTTAAATCCATCTTCAAATTATCTAACCCTCTCCCTGAATAAACAAGATGTGAGATATAGATTTTTGGAATATTATGCTTTTCAACCAAATCAAATATATACTCTAGTGAGCCAATGGTGTCTTTAGTCATAGTAAAGCGAATGCCTACTTTTGCACCGGTTTCGTTTGCTAGAAGTACAGCTTTAAGAGTTTCTTTAAATGCACCTTTTAAGCCGCGAAAGTAGTCATGTGTCTCTTCATCACCATCCACGCTGATACCAATATAGTTGAAGGTATCAACAATTTTTTGAACATTGCTTTTTGTAAAGTAGAGCCCATTGCTTGAAAGATAGGTGATAACACCGTTTGCTTTACAAAAGTCTGCTATTTCAAAAAGGTCTTTTCTTGTGAGTGGCTCTCCGCCAGAAAATATGATAAATTTTATACCGCTCTCTTTCATTTCTAAAATCGTTTTTTTTATCTGATCTGTTGTAAGAGTATCGATTTCATCAAGTGTTGATTTTGAGTAGCAGTGCAGACATGAGAGGTTACATCTATTTGTAAAGTTCCAAATTGCAATGGAACCATTAAGAGATCTTTCCGGTTTATCTTCCACCACCGAAGCAATTAAGTTTGATAATCGAAACATATTATTTACCCTTGTATGAGAGAATATAATTTGAGATAGCTTTTATCTCTTCATCATTTAATTTTAATTGTGTCATAGCACTTCGTTTGTAGCCAAAAGCCTTGTACATCGCCTCAGGAGAGATAATATACGCTTTTATCTCTCCCTCTGTTCGTTTTGAGGCTATTTCTGTAAAAGATGGTCCAAAAGCCATAGCACTTTGATGATGACAACCCCAGCAGTAGGTTTCAAAAATTTTTTTTCCATCTAACTCTTGTGCTTGCATCAATGAACACAAAGAGAATAATACAATAATTTTTCTTTTCATAATTTTTCTTTTTTATTAAATATTTTCATAAAAGTAAAAGTCTAAACTTACACTATTATAAAAAAATCTCCCCCAAAAGGAGGAGAAAATTCAGATTATGCACCTGGAATTGATTGTCTATGCTCAATTGAGTAAGTAAATGTAGGAGTAGTTAAACCTTCAATATACTTAACAAATTTGCCTGTTGTCGCTTCGTAAATACCAATACGACCTGCATTCCACTCAGAAATCATAGTCCAATGACCGTGATTTGCCGGTTCAGCATGAAGTACTCTTGGAATAACTGCTTTACCTTTAGCATCTTTAATTGTTGGAACTTTCCATGAGAAAAGCTCTTTATGAGTTACAGGATCTGTAACTGTACCTTCCTCTGTACCAACCGTAATGATTCTATCAACTTCAAGAGTCTGTTTGTTGATTAAATGTACTTTATTCCAGTTCTCTTCGCCGCCTAGAACATTATCTGCCCATAGGAATGGAGTATGATCACCGGTACCGATAAATAATCCGCCACCGCCAGTTGGAATTTGACGAATAACATCAAAGTTATCATCCCAAATAGTTACTTGACCGAGGTTCATATTTACTGTAGCACCAAGTTGTTTCCCTAAATGCTCGTTATACCATGAAGAACCTTGACCTGGGTGTGGCTTAGCCGCTGGACCTGTATAGATTTTAGTCACTAAAGATTTAGTTTTAAAGTCAACAACGCCCACAACATCACTTCCTTGAGAAGCAATGAAGAGGTAACGACCAATTTCTTTACCTTCATTTAAGAAACCATCATGAAGAATTTTTCCGATGTTTGGAATATCTCCAACAATTGGAAAATCCGGTTTTGAATAATCTACAATGTAAACATGCCCTGCATCTTTAAGTGCAAAAGCAATATATGGACCATATGGAGTATCAAAGATACCTGCTACACGAGATGAACCGATGTTGCCATCTGGGTCAATTACACTTGAAGTAGGGTAAACTTTAAGTGGTTCAAGTGTCATAGCATCCATTAAAACTGCACCGCCCGGTACATAGTTACCAGCCATGAGGAATCTACCGTCTGGAGAAACTGCAAGACCACGAGAATCAGAACCAACTTGACACTCTGCAATTTTTTGTTGTCCCGGAGTGTTAAGGTCGAACATAGTTACTAAACCTGAACGGGAGATTGAATACGCATAACGAGGTTGTCTTTTATTTGTGACCGTAACATGCACAGCAAAACCAGCATCGTGTCTTGATAAAAGTTTACCTGTAGTACCATCTAAGAAAACAACTTTCGCTGCATCTCTTTCTGTTACAAACACGATATCTGTATTTTTCTTAACATCAACAGCTTGAGGGTATTTTGTAAAAAGCTCTACTCTATCATTAAGCTTTTTCCAACCACCTTTTACAGCTTCCATAGTTAGCTGATCAATCTTTTTACCTTTAAAGTGTTGTAGGTAATCAACCATTTTATCAGCATCAGTCTTATTGAATTTTTCTTTAAACTGAGGCATTGCCGTACCTGCACGCCCATTAAGGATAGTTTCAGATAATGTATAAGCATTTTTCTTTTCAAGTACACTTGGACGAAGATCTGAACCAACACCACCTTCATGGTTTGGTCCGTGGCACCCCTGACACTCTTTTTCAAATACTTTTTCAACATCCATGTTTGATGTATCACCAAATAGACCTGATGAAACTACTGCTAAAGCGGCAACTGATAGTACTAATTTATTAAATTTCATTTTTTCTCCCTTTTTTTAAATAAAGATTGAACGAACCCGAAGGTTCGTAAACTACTTTTCGTTCTCTAAACGATTTTTTTCTTGTTTATAAATCCAAAACATTGGAAGCACAATAAAACTGTGAAGAAAAATCGTTAGAGTCAAAGGACCCTGATTTAACCAACCAAAAAAGCTTGGTACAATATCTGTGAATGGTTCAAACATAATAACCCTCCTTATCTTATATGTACAGCATTTTTGCCGGTACTTAAAAAGTCTTTAATCAAGAATAGGAAACCTAAGAATGTTACTACGCCCATAATAAGTCTCCAGTCCATACCTTGTAGCATCCACATACCACTGTGACCATCAAAGTATCCAGCCCATGTAGCACCCATTTGTGCACGAGTAACAATTACATCTACATAACCAGCAATTGTAAGCGCTACCGTCATTCCCATAACTCCACCTGCAATCATCCAAGCAGCTGCAATTGATGATTTAGTGTGTTTAAGAACTTTAATACCGTTTGATCCCTGTATAGCAACATACATCATACCTATAAGAATAGTCGCATATGCACCAAAGAATGCTAAGTGACCATGCGCTGATGTAAATTGTGTACCATGCGTATAAAGGTTTACCTGTGGCAATGTATGGAAGAATCCCCAAACACCAGCACCTAAGAAGTTACCAAAAGCTTGAAGTATAAACCAAGTAAACGCAGGTTTGTTAGTTATAACTGAACCCTCTTCTCCTCTTTGATGTGCTGCACCTTGTTGTTTACCCCAGTCATAAAGTACATGGATAAACATCGCAACAAGTGGTAATGGTTCAAGCGCACTAAATAATGCTCCGATTTCCCACCAGTATTCAGGAGTACCAATCCAAAAGTAGTGGTGACCCATACCAAGAATTCCTGAACCAAATAGCATCGCTACTTCAATCCATAACCACATTTCAACTACTTTACGGTGTGCGCCAATCATAGTAATAAGACCGTATGCTGCAATAGCACCAACAAATACTTCCCATGTAGCTTCAACCCATAGGTGAATTACCCACCACCACCAGAATTGATCAACAGAGATATTGTCAGTAAAAAACATACCTGCAAGATAAATACCGGCAAATGCTAGCATATCAGCCATAAGTACAGTTACAATTCCAGTTGGTTTGCCTTTCATCCCTGTTGCATAAAGATTACCAATAAATCCAAGAACTACTACAACGATACCAATATCTGCCCAACGAGGAGCTTCAATGTATTCACGACCCTCTGTAATAAACCAGATTGTTGTTTCATCTGCTGGTCCAACTTGAACAAGTAAATATACCAAAACAACAACAACGATAGCCGCTGCAAATACCCAAAAGAGTAACTTGCCGATTTTAATTCCTACAGTCTCAATGCCTGTTTCATCAGGTAAAAGCCAATAAACAGAGCCAATCATTGCAAATACCATCCATACAACAAGTGCATTAATGTGTAAAATTCTAGCAATAGAAAAGTCCACTATCTCAAATAAAAATCCGGGCATAACATATTGGATTGCCGCAATTAAACCAAAAAGTAGTTGAGCACCAAAAATAATAGCAGCAAAAGTGAAATACCATGTTGCTAGTTGTTTTGATTCCCATTTTAAATGATTACTTGCCATTTAATGCTCCTTGTATTTTTCCGAAGTTTCTTGGGAATCCATTTGTGTCAATAGATGACATATGTTTTAAGAAAGCGACTAACCCTTTAGCTTCTGCTGCTGTAATACCAAGGTTTGGCATCATACGAGCATGCGTAGGATATTTTGACGGAAATTGTAAAAATTCAGCCATTGCTTCTTCTTTTGTATTTTTGCCAGTCATAGCTTGCATAGAACCAGTTGATTCCCATGCTGGGTCTAACCATGCTTTTGTTAAATCCGGTGCGTAATACGCTCCGTTTCCAAGAAGTGTATGACAATCCATACAATTTTTTGCTTGTGAACCTAATTTACCTAGGTGCAATAAATCACCTGCTTCTTTTTCTGAGTAATCATCTCTTCCAAAGAATTTTTCTTTTGCTCCAATCACCGGAACTTCATGTCCACGCTTTGTGTCCATTTCATAAGTGATTTTATAGTTGATAACTGTAGGTCCTGGAACTCTTTTAGTTACGCCATTTTTTAGATCTGCATCACTGCCCATAGAAATTTGCCCCGAAGTATCAAAGGTTAACCAAATTAATAATATCGCTGCAAATCCTGTAACCCACGCCGCTGATCGTTGCCAGAAGCGATTGTCACTCCATACGGATTTATTTGCCACTCTTTCCTCCTAAAATAATTGTTGAAAATATATACATCTTAGTGTTCATTTTGTTCATGAACCTGATGTTGCATATAATAGACGGCATGCGGAAGCAACAGATAACCAATCATCGCTACCACCAAAGCTTTCGCCGTAGTGTCTCCTACATGCATTAAACTTCCCATTACATATAAACAATAAGCAGTCAATAGCCAAAATAAGTATGCCAAAGGCATAGCCCATTTTTTAAGCATACCAACTTTTACTGCTGTATATATACCAACATAGAATCCTCCAAAAACTATAACAAGTGCAGAAGAGACAAAAATAGGTAAAAAATCATTTAACGCTATTTCAGGTTGAACTGCTAATACTTCTACCATTTTTCACTCCTCTTAATTAGTAATAAGATTTCAGAATCATTTGAAGTTTATAGTCTTTTTACATCAAAGTAGTTGACTTATATCAATTGTTACAATTAATAATATAGTTTTATAATTTTTTTATAAAGAATGTAACAATTTGATAGTAAGTAAATTATTTGCACAAGTTTGTAGCGTAACTCCCTATATGTAGGATAATATATATGTTATATAAATTGATGTATAATTTTAGCAATAATAAACTTTGAGGCTTTTCGTGCAAAATATTCCACATGTTCCAGTTTTATACGCGCAGGTTATAGATGCTTTTAAAGAGATAAAAGATGGAATAGTTATTGATTGCACAATGGGGTATGGCGGGCACTCTTCTATGATACTCGAAGCAAATTCGAATGTAACACTTATAGCAATAGACCAAGATCAAACAGCAATAGATTTCTCAACTTCAAGATTGGCAAAATATGGTGATAGAGTGACCATTAAAAAAGGTCGTTTTTCCTCTGTAATAAAAGATATTTTGCAAGAAGTAGATCCGAAAAATGTGAAGGGTATTTTGGCGGATATCGGCGTTTCTTCACTGCAATTGGATCAAAAAGAGAGAGGGTTTTCCTATGAGAGTGCCAATCTTGATATGAGAATGGATAAAAATGCACTATTAACGGCTTCAAATGTTGTAAATGATTATTCAATACAAGAGCTAGAGAGAGTGCTTTTAGAGTATGGAGAACTTAGAAATTATAAAAAACTGGCATCAGAAATAGTAAAAAATCGTCCTTTTACTTCTGCAAAAGAGTTGAGTGACAGAGTTAAATCACACATGCCACACGGTAAAAAAATACATCCTGCAACGCTCTTAATGCAGGCAATTCGAATAGAAGTAAATAATGAGCTAGGGGAGTTGCAATCTCTTCTAAAAAGTTTCGAAGAGGCGAAATTTCCACAAGCTATAATTTCTATAATCTCATTTCATTCATTAGAAGATAGAATTGTAAAACAGGAGTTTAGCAGATGGAATAAGTCTTGTATTTGTCCGGATGAGGCGATGCGATGCACATGCTCAAACAATCATAAACTTGGAAGAATTTTAACAAAAAAACCGCTTATGGCAGAAGATGATGAGCTAAAAGAGAATCCTAGAAGTAGAAGTGCAAAGATGAGAATTTTTAAAATGGACTCAAAATGAGTAAAAATTTGAGCGATTTTATGAATGAAAATATGAAGCAGATAGTAATTGAACAAATTAGTGAAAAACCGAGTGAAAAGAGTGAGCTTTTAGATGAAATAGAATCAGTTATAAATTCAAATAAAAGTCTTAGTTTTGCCAATTTTGGATATGTCTTACTATCATTAATTTTTGCTTCAATGTTTATTTTTCCAAAAATTTATATTCAGCAACAGATTTATTTTAAAAGTAGAGAAATATCAAAATTAAAAGATGAATATGATACTTTAAAAGAAGAGAATAGGCTGATAGGCACTTCCGTGGAATCAATAAGATTTAAAAACCAAATTCTTGATACTCTATTTTAGCTTTAAAAATAACTTCGTTTTTTGTAAGTTAATAAAAATAGTTTAAGAATCAGAAAAAAATAAGGTGCCATTGAGTATAATTTCGCCCTACAAAGTGGGTTCTTAGCTCAGTTGGTTAGAGCCCTCCGCTCATAACGGGTAGGTTTATTTATTTTGGGTACCGAGTTGGGTACCAATCTTATGTTTCAAAATGGGCTTTTAACTCAGTTGGTTAGAGTCCCCCGCTCATAACGGGGTTGTCGCAGGTTCGAGTCCTGCAAAGCCCACCATTTATGGAACATTATCCTCTTTTACACTCATCTCAATCGCTTTATTCTGTTCCGCTTTCATTAACTGTTCCAGCTGTTCAACAGTCATATTGTTCAACTCATCCGCACTATAATTTCCATTCGCATTAAAGATAACCGTATCAGGACTTTTACCAAATCTTGCCTCTTTAGCGAGTTTATGGATTTCGCTACTTGCTTTGATGTCAGCTTGCTTCACTTTTGTAATATCTTTTTTCACTTGATTACTCAGAACGATACTAGAGAGCATCGAGTTCTTAAAGAGTTGTGCATCAAAGTAGTCAGCTTGTACAGATGCGAGAAGTGTCATATCAGTTTCTATCCGTGCCTGTAGCTGTGCGTTATCACTTCCTATGTCTAAGATACCATCTACTTCTAAATCTCCTTTCTTGCTCACACCATAGTATTGATTGAGCTTGTTTTTCA
This sequence comes from Campylobacterales bacterium, assembly GCA_026390115.1. Taxonomy (GTDB): domain Bacteria; phylum Campylobacterota; class Campylobacteria; order Campylobacterales; family Sulfurimonadaceae; genus Sulfurimonas. The sequence goes on from JAPLGO010000012.1 coordinate 129,742, forward strand.
TTTCGTCATAAACAGAGGTCGCTTCTAGTTCCTCTCGTAACTTCTTTGCAGTGAGAGCAACCTTGCCAGATTTAGAGCCTTGAAACCAAAGACCTCCATACTCTTCTCTATCATCATTTTTCCAATCACTCAAAGTAGAGACACTTACCGCCTCATCTTTGCTTATGTCGGTAAGCGACTTGTTCATAACCTCGAACAAAGCCCTACAGCGAAAACGAATTTCTAAATCATGTGCCATTTATTTATCCTCAAATTTTTTAAGCTCTTTTTCAATAGCCTCGGTTGCAGTCTTGAAACCCTCTGTTTTTTTTGTATAAATCTCATTAATCTTTTTCTCTTTTTCTGATTTACTTAAATCTTTAGAGTAGCTAATATGCTCAACACTATTTTTAGCTTCTGTGAGAGTTTTATTATAGTGACTCATCAATTTACTTAACTGAACATACGCACCTTTTTCTTGATTATTCATATAATTTTTTATATCTTGACCTTTATCTAAAAATGCTTTTTGTTTTTTAGATTCAAAGCTATTTTTAACTGCTCCAGCTTTTTGCATAAGTTCATAATATTTTTCACTATATTTTGTAGTGCTATCTTGCTCTTTACCTTTAAATCTATAAGTTAAAAACTCCGCAGGATTTTGAGAAAAAGGTCGCTCTCCCCAATCTTTAGAGTTCCAAAGCATACCCTCTGTAAAATGTTCTACCATCTTTGCAGTTAAGCCTAAATAACCATCCACATAATGCTGTGTCAAGATAGGACTTATACCTGTTTTTTTTCCAAACTCTTTATACATTAAAGGAGTTGCGTTAAGGTATTGGTCGCCTTTATCATCTAAATTATCTAAATAGGTAGGTAAAATAGGACTTCCTTTCCAGTTAGTATTCATAGCATGGTTAAGTATAGGCTGAAATAATCCGCTCACATTCCCAACACTAAACATTGTTTTTACACCCCAAATAAAATCTTTTACAGCATCTTCTCCATGCTTTGTATAAATACCGTCTGCCACAATCTCAGGAACAGTTGCAAATGCAAAACCAATATCAAAAGGACGAGGTATTTTAATATGTGTATCGCCTATAAAGAAGTGCCAATACATTAGTTTTTGGTCTTTTGTAAGTCTTTTATATCTATCATCATCTCTATTTCTTATCCAAAGAGCAAGTGAAGCAGTAGCAATTAATCCACCCATTATATAAAGCTTTAATTTATGCCCTTGTAGCTCTCCAAGTTGATTTTTAAATTTTAAACTGTTGCTCAACTTCATCTCTCCGTTGAGAGAGAATATTCTTTTAGCAGTTTTATCTATACCATTTATCCCAGCTTTCATAAATGGAACAGTTGCTAAAAAACCAGTCCATGTACGATTGCTTCCTTTGATTGTAAAGTCTGTACTTACATCGTTTGCCTCAAATGAACTCTGCATATAGCTCTTACCTGCTTTTTGAGCAAGCGCAAAATCTCCAACTCTTGTACCGTATTCAAATATATCTGCACCATAAGCCATTCCAGCAAGTAACTTACTAACTACTTCTAAACCACGATTTACTTCTAGCATCGCCATACTATCTACATCTCCACCAAGTGTAGTTCTGCGTGTTCCATAGCCACCGCCAGAAGCCATAAAAGCTTTAAAAGTTGGTGTTTTCATAATAAAGTGATACATACCAACAACGGAAGTGATTATAGGTATAAATTTATTTTTTGATAAAACAGATGCACTTGTCGTATCTCTAACAAAGTTTGTCAAGTAAAAGAGAGGATTATTCGTAATGTTCCAAGTCATTATGTTTTTAGCTATCATTAAGCCTTGCACTAAGCTGTTATAGTTTGCACCACTAAAAGAAGTAAGACTATCAACAAGCCCAGCATCATGTACTTCAAAATAAACTTTTTTATCATCTATGATTACAGTCTCAATATATCCTGTTTGAGAAGTCGGCTTATGTCCATGTGTCCAAAATTCTAAAGCAGATGGATTGTCAAGTAAGTTTTGCTCTATCTCATTTACATCGACAATCACATCCGCATCTATGCTTCCGCTAAATATCATCCCATCTTTTGCAACAGTCACACCAAGCTCTGCCATAAGTTGTGCTACTTTTTTCGCTTGTTGTGCTATGTCAGATTTTACAAGTTTGTTTTCTGCACTTACCTTTGTTGCAAACACTCCACCCATACCGCTATCATCAAGCATCTTGAAAAATACCGATTTCCCCCGTGAAATTAAAGCTTGTTTGATGTTACTCTCTAATCCGTTAATAATGTTTTCCATAATATTACCAAGAGAGTGCGTTCCACCTGTAAGTCTTTGTCCTATCTTCGCTGGCGGAACTACTCCGTTTTGTACACTCTCTGTAACTCTATGAAAAGGTACATAGTTTTTATTCATCTCTTGAAAGTTCTCTTTTTGTGAAGAGGTAATCAAATTCATAGCAACATAAAAGTCCAGCATTCCATCGTTAAATGTTTGGTACTCATTAAAGATTGCCTCAAATTCAGGGTATTTTTGTGCAAGTGCAAGTCCTGCTTTTATCTCATCTTTTGTGATAAGATTCTCACGCCCTTGCCCCATAAGTTCATCCGCTCTCATAGCTACAAGATAATCCGATAAAAGTCTCACACGCTCCTCAGATACCTTTGTAGCAGGGGCAAAAATATCATTCAACGCTTTACCGCTATAAGTTAAATCTCCACTTTGGGTTACAGTAGGTATTCCAAAGTGCATCGCCGTGTGCATGATAGAGCTTGCATGTTCAGCAAGTTGTAAAATTTTATAAGCACTATCCATTGCATCTTTAGGATTATCTCCAAGTATTTCAGCTTCAATTCTCTTAATGCTATGTATCTTATCAATCGCTGATTGTCTAATGTCCTTGCCTATTTCTTTTTGACCTCTTGCCAATTTCTTAGCTGTTGCATTTAGCTCTCCCCCTTGCTTACTTCTTAGACCTGCATCCGCACCTTGATAATAAAATTGGTGCATCCCAGTTTGTAACATCTCCATTTTAGATTGAAGATTTTTATCTTTTGCTAGACGAGCTTCAAAATCTTTTACCATTGTTGGTGCTACGAGAGTAAGAGTATTGTAGTTTGTAAGCCACAAACGAATAAACTCAGCAAATCCCTCGCTCAATACTTTTTTAGGGTCTGTAGTGTAGCTGAGAGCTTTTACTTCCACTTTGTTTTTTAGTATCACACTTCTAAAGAAACTATCTTTTGCAGTTTTGCTTTTGTTGTTAAGAAAGAAGTCTAAAAAGTGAGCCGTCTCATGCGCCATCACTTCAACATCACTGTAGTTTTTCAAACGGATTGCACTGTCTTTTCTTTGGTAAACACCCAAAGCACTTTTACCTTTTATCTTCCCATCATAAAGTCTATTGCCTATAATATCACTCAAATAGACACGCAAACTATCTGCGTTTATAGGCTTATCAAGCGTAGGAAGTTTTATCTCATTTTTACCAAGTAAAATAGTACCGCTTAAAGGACGATTGGGAATACCACTTACCGAGTAGTTAGGAACATAATTTACTCCAGCCTCATCATATCCATTTGCACGAGCATAAGCATCTGCATTTTCTTGACTTTCTTGTTCTTTTTCTGTTAAAATTTCAGAATAAGAGGAGCGACTATTATCGTTCGGGTTCGATACAGACTTAGGTTTAATAGAATCTAATATCTGAACAACCTCTGCTTTTGCAGTTGTAGATGGAACTTTTCCTCTTATGTATAAAACTTTGCCCTCATTAATTTTATTTCTCAAATTACTTATTGTTCTTACTCCATTTGAACTTATTATCCACTCCCCTGTTTGATAGTCTTTTGCCACACTATAAAAATGTTTATGATTTGCACCATCAACAAAAGATTTAAAGAATACTAATGCACCATCATGCAAAGCTACAATAGAAGGCATTTCAAGGGTAGGCTTAATCTTTGTAAAAAATCTATGTCTTTCTTGATTTACAAGCTTAGTTAATGTACCAGATTTTATAACAAGAGGAACATTAGTTTTAAACTCACTGCTAACTAAATAATCCTCATCTTTACTATTTAATCCAAACTCTCTAAACCACTCATCCTCATTAAATTCTATCTTATTAAACTCTTTTAAGTTGTTTTCATCAAGTATAATATGCTCTAAATCAAGATTAGTTATGTTTGAATTTTTACCATATTGTATTTTTGACTTATCTACGAAATATCCAAGTTTTGCAGGTGGTACTTTCATATAACTATTAGAAAAATCAGCATCTCCAGCATCTTCCATATAGCTCTCTATCTCAGCTTTGCTCTTGCCCTCACTCTTTAATATCTGTTCAAGCGTATAAGCCTCTTTTATTTTTTCAATATCTACATTCTTTCCATCATTTGTAAACTCATCCGTTATGAACTTTGTCTCAGCCTCATGGTCTGCTTGTTGTGTTTTACGCTCATCTGCTTTGGCTTCTATCTCCGATATTTCTAAATCTATGCCTTGTATGGTATTCTCATACTTTGCTTTTCTCTCAACTAAAGCTTGAATATGTTTCTCTAATTTCTCTTTTTTCTCCGCTTCATCTTTGATGCCCTCATACTTTGGAAAATTTTGAGGCATAAGATTTTCATTTATTCCTTTGATTGCATCATTATAGTTTTTGATTGAGCCTTGTTTTGTTTTGATATCAGCATCGAGCTTAGTGATAATGTTTTTAAGATTATTCGCATCTATAACGGCATTTTCAATTACTCTCTGCTTTCTAAGTCTCTCTCTCTCAAAAGGGTCACGCTCTAAATCTATGACGGCTTGATAAGGGTCTGTAGTGTTTGAGTTGTCTATCATGGAGACACCATCAACTACAACCAAGTCCTCATTTTCAGAAAATTTATACATATCATTGAAGCCTCTTTTTTTCATAACAATGTCATAACTTCTTTTGTCAAATGTTCCAAGTTGAAAAAATTGGTGTACTCTCACTTCTGCATTTTCATTCCCTTGACGAACCCCACGATTTGAACGCTGTTCTATCTCATCAGGGCGGAAAGGAATATCAAGTTGATAGATGTCAGTTGTTTTTCTATTTAAGTCCACACCAACACCTAACTTGCTCGTATTTCCAATAATTACTTTGATTGTACCAGCGTTGTACATATCCATAATCTTATTGAGCATATCAGGCTTGATAGAACTCTTTGATACTTTACCTGTAGTTGGATTTACAAAAGCAGCACCATTTACAAAAACTACTTCCGTATCAGAAAACAATCCAGTTGCTAATATTTTATCTCGCATCTCAGCATGGGTAGAGGTTACACTTCCATCGCTATTTTTTACAGAGAGTCTATCCAAGAAGATAATCTGTCCACTATTGCTATTTTCTTTATATTGCTTTGTAAGCAACTCTATAGTTTTTAAAATTTTGTTATTCTCATAGGTCGCAATATCATTTTCTATCACATCAAAAAGCTCATCAGGAGTAAAGCTAGACTTACCTTTTGTTCCAACATCATAAAGTCTTAAATCAATACTTGCACTTCGTCCTGCACCCATAGCAACAAGAGCTATTTCAACATTGCCAGAACTATCTAAGCCACTTTTTACCTTTTTTGCATCTTCCATCGCAGTTAAAATTCTGTGCTGCACATCTTGAAAAATCTTCTCTCCAGCCTTTGAGAGCTTGAGATAGTGCTGCACATCTACTTGTTTTGGTCGTGGAAGCTCAGGCATATCTTTAAAGCCTTTATAATCCACAAATCTATCAAGTATTTTTCCCATCCAATCAAGGTTTTTCATACTTGCTAAAGCTTCTCTTTTTACTATCTTACCTGTAGAGTCTGTTGTTTCAAACTCCTCTATGTAATAAAAAGTATCTACGAAATCTTTAGAAGAGATAATCCCGTATTCATTCAGTATGTTTTCGTCTAAATGCTGTAAAAGTGTATAGAGTTCAAGCGGTTTATTCGGTGTTGGTGTACCTGTAAGCAAGATGACATTATTACCATTATTGTTTTTAGAAACATATTTGCTTTTAAATCTAAAGTCATAACTTCGCATACTGCCAAGCGTTGCACTGTTAGGTTCTTTACCCTCAGCTATATCTTTTGCATTTAGTGCATTTCCCTCTTTATCTGTATAGCTTATAACTACACTTGCTCCAAGTCCACCTTTGATGTCTCTACCGCCAAGCCCTATATTTTTATAATACTGTACTTCATCGGCAATCAATCCATCAAAGCCCATCTTCGCAAAATCAAACTCAACATCGCTACCGTATGCTTGTTTAAGTCCATTTTTCAAAGCTCTTTTTTTAGCCTCTGCGGACACACCTTTTTTCTTACTTTTACTATCTTCGGCTTCGGCTTCTTCTACTGCTTGTATCTGTTCCACCAAATCATCTACAAACTCACTCATGACATTACTAGGAAGTCCAAACTTTTGGAACATAGTATCGCCTATGATTGTAAAATCATAACGGTTATTGGCAAGGTCAAAAGCCATCTGCTCTTTTTCTTCACGGCTTAGTTGTGTCCACTCTTTTGCATTTCCTTTATTTACACCGCTTTTTACTTTTGGAAATTCAAAAACTGAAGCATTCTGGTAGAGTTCTTTTACACTGTTTTCCCATTGAGCAATAGTATTTACTGGAACAACAAAAAGAGGCTTTTTCATAACACCTTGCTGTACAAGGTTCATAACCGCAACTATTGCCGTGATTGTCTTACCACCCCCTGGGGCAAAAGCCAAAACACCTTTTTTATTAAATACCAATTTTTCAGCACCTTGCATTTGATGCGATTGCATAGTAAAAGGTTTGCCTCTGAATGTTTTAGGAAGTTCACGCAAAAGTACACCTGTCATTTCAGGACGGACATAAAAGTTTGAGTTTTTATTATACTCATCTGTAAGTATCTCAGCCAAACCCTGTTTTTCTATGTATCGCATTACTTGCGGAACTAAAACCTCACTCAGTAGCTTTGTAGCTTCCATAGTTCTTTGGATATTCTCTTGGTCACTCTCATCTTTACCTTTTGGAGCAAGGGCTTTTTTATTTAAGTATCTATCATAAAGCTCAGACTTAAATCTGTCTCCATCAAATACTTCAGGATGAACATAAAGTTCTCCGCCTCTCTCTGTACTGATTGCATTGCGGATGGCATTCGGTAACCAACTCTCTCCACCCTTAACTGTTATATTTTTAAAAGGTATTTGCGTAGGAACAATCGCTTTTAGCTTTTTATATTGTTCATTGTAATCGTTTATATCCATATTGTGATATTTTCGCATCCCATCAAGCGTATCTAGTTTTGAATAAACATTTCCGCTGTAATACATAAAGTCTAGTTGGATCTCATTCACACCGCTTCTTAAAAAGCTACGATTACTTTCAAGCTCTTTTATCTCCTCAGCACTCAAAAACTTATACTCTCTTGAAGTATCTATAACAGCATCGCCAGTTGAATAGTAAAGTGCTTTTTCTATGAGAGGACTTTTTTCGTTTATCTCTAAATTTCCACTATCTTTAAATCTTGTTTGCTCTCCATAAATAGGAGCAGGATTAAAATCTTTATCAAAGTAACTCATATACTCTTTAAGTGCTATATCTAATCGATACTCTTTCATAAATCTTTTAAGAGCTATGTCATTATGTGGAGATTTCTCAAACTGTTGTTTATAGTTTTGTATCTCTGTCAGTGCTTTATTTAACATAGCTTTATCTTCAAGACGAACGCCATCTTCTGTAAGCATTTTTATATTTTCAAGCAAAAGTGCTTTTTTTGTATTTTCCCCTTTTAATACTTTTCCAAACATCCCTTTTTGTTCTGAGTTTTCATACGAAAATACTTTATCAAAGAAAACAATTTTACCCTCATCAACAATACTATGAGACTTCAAATTTTTATCTATAAATGATTTTACCTCTAACCCATTCTCTTTAGCATAAGCAAATACGGCTGTGTCATCATAAAACAAACTCTGTTCTTTCATCTCTTTTTTAACAGCTTTATACGGCTCATAACTAATCTTAATATTCTCAAATTTAGGTTCGCCTTTTACTATCCATCCCTCTTTGCCCATCTTTGTTTTGTCTTTACCTACAACAACTTCATCGCCTAATAAATTCTCAGGATGCTGTATAAGATATTCATTCATAGCAAAACCGTCTTTATTGCCAATGTTTACAAATTGATTGTTCACATCTTCTTGACGGCTCTTTACACCCTCTGGTCTTTTTTGTATAAAGATAATATCTATCATGGTATCTGTGTGAGCATTTTTAGCTTGTGATTTTTCAGGAAGTCTAAAAGCTCCTAGGATATCGCCTCTATCCATCAAATACTTTCTAAGCTGTCTTGCAGTTGTAGTTCCGTCCATCATGCCTGTACTTGTCATAAATGCAATAACACCATTCTCTTTTACTTTATCCATAGAGTGAGCGAAATAGAAGTTATGTATTGCTTTAAACGCAGGTTTGATTGTCATAGCGTGTTCACGCATAAGCATCTCTGCGCTTGCAAAAGGAACATTAGAAATTACAAGGTCGTAATTTTTCCCTTGAAAAGTCTCATAGGTATCTGCATAGAAGTTTTTGATTTGTGGATAAAGTCTTTTTGTGATTTCAATGTTTGTCATATCTATATCCACAACATCCCAAGAAGCATTTGGCATAAATCCTACGAAGTTACCGCTACCCACAGCAGGTTCTAAAATTTTATCCATAGGAACATCTGCATCTACTAAAGCTTTGTAGATTGATTGTACAGTTTCGTAGTTTGTGTAATGTTGATTTACTGAGTTTTCGTTTGCCTCTCCAAGTCCACCCTCTCCAGTATAGTGGCGAAGCACCTCACGGTCTGCCCCTGTTATCTCTTCAATCGGCTTTTTAATTATTTCAAGTGCAGCATCATTGAACTTTTTACGCTGACCTTTTGTAAGGGTAACAGGAGACTTACCCTCTAGTGAATAGTTCTCAGTGCTATTTGGTTCATCAGATTTTGGTAATACTCCGTTCGCATCAGTTGATTGTTGCTCAGACTGTTGATTTTTGCCAGTGGTTTTGTATCCGTCCACTCCGACATATCCATTGGATATTTCATCTTGAGTGCTTCCATTCGTACCAAGTCCGTCAGGTCGTCTATTGCCCTCTGATATTGGCTTGTCACTTCCTTGCTTTGTGCCTGTGTTAGATGTGCTTTGTTGGTTAGTTGGTACTCCAAGTTCGCCACTTGCTTTGTTAGCATCTCTACCGCTTCTATCATCTCTTGTGTTTGCATTGTCTTGTACCTCTAGTTTAATTATATCACTTTTATTGCCACGAGTGAATAAATCGTTTATTTCCGCTTCACTCATATATTTATCAGGATTATTTTTCATATCCTCTTCTTCTGCGAGTGAAGCTTTTTCGGAGCGCATATCTTGCAATATTTCTATATAAGTAACATCTTCTTTTTTAATATTATAAGATGAAGACTCTTCTGGATTCTCAAGTATATATCTATCTGTAGCACCTCTTTTTTGAGATGATATAACAGTGTATCCACTCTCAAAAGCTGTATCTAAAAACTCTTTTCTACTCATAGACTTATTTTCAAAGTTTACTTTTTGATTTTCAAGACTTCTTATAATTCGCTCACTATCGGCTTTTGCTGTTTCTACTTCTCTTTGTTTATTTCTATCTTGTAAAAACTGCGAATATTTCCCATAAAAAAAAGTATCAAGGGCTTCTATGGTTGCTTTTTTTGTAGTCCCAAACTTTATATCTCGTATTTGTTCTATCGCTTTTTTATAGCTTTCAAATCCAGAACCATTCACAAATCTATCGTGAATCCTTTGCATATTTGCACTATCAAAATCTTGTAACATACTCTCTGCGGTAGTATAGAAATGGTTTTGATAAAACTCATCTGATTTTTTCATTCTCTCTTTTGCTTCATTATATTGCTTTGACTCTACACCGTACTCTTCTTCTTTTTGCTTGAGATATTGAGTATCCTCTCTCACTCTCTTTTGTTTGTAATTTGCAAATACTCTTCTTATATTATCATTTTCTTGCATGTTACTTAAAATTGTCCGTTCAGGAGTGACAAGAGTATCTAAGAAGTTATTATCATCTTTATGTAAATTAGTAAGTGTATGAATAATAATATCAGCATCAGCAGCATCTCTTTTAACAAGCTCTTGTTTTGTGTCCTCATTCCAATAAGTACCCATCAGGTCACTGCGTTGTTGTTCAGTGGCACTATCCCAATATGTTGAAAATGTTTTTTTTCTATCTTCAAACGAAATAGGATTCTGAGGAACAGGACTCCACTTATCTTTAATATCTTCGGCATGTGGAACTGCATCTAACTTGCTTTCAAGTCTATCGCTAAAAACATCTTGCAAATCATAATCCATAAGAGAAGTATTATCAGCATCTATCGCTTTTAATTTATTATTCTCATCATTTTTAAAATTCTCATAATCTCCAAGATAGTACCCTTTTGCCATTTTTTCATTATTAACATTTCCACCTGTTATAGTATTGTCTTTCGGATTTTCTCTATAAAGCCAATACCCTCTTTTATCAGCTTTTATTTTATATGCGTCTTGAATATTATTGCTTTGCATGAAGTTATCAATGTATGTTTGCAACTCATCTTTTGAAGTAATTGAACTTGCATTATCAGTTGTTAAGCTATCCTTAACAACTGCCTCTGGCTCAGGCTCTCCGATAATAGGCTTTTCGATTATAGGTGTCTGTGTTGCAACAGGTGTTTCCTCAAACCCTTTAGGTTTCAACGCTTCACTCAGTTGTAAAGGATTACTTGACAACTGTTCGGGATTTCCGAATAGTTCATTTTGTAACTCAGTAAATCCTACATCTATCGCATTGAGTCCGTTATTATCACTTACATTTAAACCGTTCTGTTTTGCACTCTTTACAACTTCCGCTTGTATCTCTATGTTGTTTACAGCTTCAATCGGTACTTCATGCTCAGGATGGTTAATCACTAAGTTTTGAAACTCATCTTGAATGGTTTTTACTTTATCGTTCAGATTGTTTGAAAAGTTTATATATCCTGCATCATCAGTGGTTGCTACTAATCCGCTTCCCATCATCTGCTTGTTGTACACATCTTGTATGTAGGCATCACGAGCTTTTTCTTTCTCAGCTTCAAAAGTATCTAGTTTTTGATTATTCATAGCTGTTTGCCCACCGCCTATGAGTCCACCCATAGCAAAACCACCAACACCACCAGCTACCATAGACTCAGCGACACCATCCATAAGGGCTTGTTTTTCATTTGCGTGTTGTTGCACAGCTAAGTTTCCACCTACTTGTTCTGCACCACTTTGTAAAACTTCTTGCCCTAACTCTTCTGCACCAGTTGTTAAAGCCTCTTGCCCTATACCTTTTCGTACCAACTCACTTGCTTCTTTTTTTGCACCTGCAAATAAAGGAGACATCACATAGCCAAAAGGAGCAGAGAGAAGTGTTGTAGTGACAAAATCATACATAGCAGCATCTCCGCCTGTTGCTTTTGCGATAGCTTGTTTTGCTAATTTCTCATCTCCTAGCTTTTTAAACATTGCACGGTACTCAGGATGTTGCATCAAATCATCATGTTTCATTCCCATAACTTTTTCTTCTGTTTGCACACCTTGTATTGGTGCGGCAGTTATTCCTTCTCCTAAACCATACCCAGCAGCAGCAGCTAGTTTTTCCCCGATAGACGGTATGAGAGTAAAGCCTTTTGCTAACATTCCACCGATACCCATTCCAAGACCCATAGCAGGGATTGATTCAGCAGACATTAACCCAACTTTTGCAGGGTTTGCGACAATATTTGCAAGTGTATCAGACACGCTAATATCTCCTTTATCATCACGCACAGTAAAGTTTTCTTTTTGAGCTTTTAGTGCTTCAGGAGATAATCCATCTTTCCAATATTGCTTTGCTTCCTTACCTGTATCTCGTACCGCAGTTCCATACTTTGTAAGTCCATCACTCCCTATTGCATCTCCAGCATGTTCTAAAGCCCAACCAGCACCCTCGTAAATTCCAGCCGCACCACTCGCAAGTGCATCTCCATAATCAGATAGTTGTGTTTGAGGGGTAAATGTTTTTTTATTTTGTTCAACTGTAGCTAAGTCTTGCTCAAGCGGAGAAAGCATTTTTGCAGGTTCATTGTTAAATATTTCAGCTGGAGTTTGTTGTGCAGGTTTAAATTCTCTCGTAGCTGTTACATCATCGCTTTTGATAGTTCCTAAAGTATCTACAGGAAAAGGATTTGTAGGCTTAGTTATATTTACCACAGGCTCACTCACTAAAGGATGTTTTACTGTTGGCTCTGTAGCAGTTTTAAGAAATGCCTCTTGAAGTGTACTTACTATACCTTGTCGAATATCCTCTTGAACAACTTTTGCTTTATCAAAAGTATCGCTCACATCAAAATCAAGCTGTGAATTTACAAAGTTTGCTTTAATAGCGGATTGTTTAGTTGCATCAAGTTTAGCAAATTCTTCATCTGCCATCTCTTTATCAAAATAGTTATGTGCAATAGATTGTTTTTTTGTTAAATCTAGGTCTTGGAATTCTTTATCTAAAAAAATATCTAGCTGTTTCAAGGGAAGCCTTTATTGTTATATAAAGGCTTATAATAGCAAATCAAAAAGAGTTAAGTGGTATCTCAATTTGGTATGGTTAGTTTACTCGTAATCTTTCCAATTACTTTTTTTAGTATCTGTGGGTACTTCTGTTTTTTTAGCCTGAAGCTTACTGTACATATCAATAGCTATGAGAGGAGTAACATTATATTGCTTTGCTATCTGTGCAACTCCTGTAGTTGTTGTCAAATATTCCGCTTGTTTATCCTTGCTCCAACTATCAATACTATTAGCATCAAGCCCCATTCCTTTTGCAACAATATTTGCTATTTTAGTATCGGTTTCTTGTGAATACTTATTAGACTTATCAGCTTCAGTTTTTAATTGATTCTTCTCAGCATTAATATTATTCATCTCTCGTTTCACATCCAATAGTGCAGAAGCATTTTCCATTTTTGACTGTGCTGTTGCTAATTTACTTGCTTGAGTATCTTTAGTATCATAGTGTGCATCAAGTTTTGCCATGGTTAAACCGTCTGCATTTTTTACAAGAGCAGGATTTGCAGCTTCAAACTCTTTCATATTTTTATAGCTTCCATTTACGGCTGTTTTAGTAGCTTCATCATTAAATTTAACCTGTGCTAAATCATCTTGTGTTTTCCAAGCATCTTTTAATTTATCTCTTGCCGTGGTCGTAGGATTGTAAAAACTCTCTAGTGCATCTGTCGCATTTTTCTGTGCCTCTTTTGGTACAGTTCTATCAAGTGAGTATGCATCTTTGAGAAAGCTCTTATCTACTTTCGCCTCAGTATCCGAAGTTTTTGCAGTATCAAGCTTAAACTGTTCGTTTTGTAGTTGGAGTGCTGTAAGTTCATCTTTTTTGGCTTGAGTATTTGCATCACGCATATCCTTACCTATACTCACAAACGCATCGCCAAAGTTTTTAGCAGCACTTCCAGTATCGCTTGTAACACTATTCATATTTATAGCGGCTGTATTTCCCTTAAAAGCATCATACCATCCCATTATCTTACTCCTCTCATACTATCTAGTTGATTTTTATCTTGTTTTGCCTGTACCATCTGCTTACCGATAAGAGAGTTGCTAAAAGCTTTTTGTAAATCTATCTGATTTTTGTCAAGCATCGCTTTAGATTTTGTGTTATTAAGATTTGCTTGAGACTGCTTTAACATCATGTCAATATTTACATTTTTTGCTTTAAGCTGTGCGTTTTGCTGTGCCTCTGGTGAGTTTTGTTGCTGTGCGTCTCGTTGCTCTATTATCTGTCTTATTTTATTTGCACTAGGACTTTCACTATCTTTAAGTATATCAGGGATGAGATACTTCACAAGCTCAGGGTCGGTGCTTTGTAACACTTTTAGGAGTTCTACATTTTGGCGTAGTCGTTCACTGCTCATAGAGTTTGACTTTGGTTTAGCACTAAAAATCAAATCATACTTTCCAACATTTATACCATTGGAAACTTTTGGTTTCATAGAACCATCCGCAAGATACTCAAACTCTGTACCGCCATTTTCATTGCGTACCGCTTCATTCATAGTGATATAGTCTTGCATGTAATCTTCATCTATCACGCTGATAACTCTTTGCGTGTCGTAATACTGCTCTATAAATTTAACCATCTTCTGAACGATTTTCTTTTGCAGATTGTCACTCGAACCAAAGAACCTACTAAGACCGACTAGCCCTGTTTGTATTCTCTGCTCTTGTCCTACACCACTCATACGATTGTTTGCAGTTCCTAACATCTCTTTGTTTGAGTTGAGGAGTTCACTAATTTGCTGTCGTCCATCTATGATGATATTTAATATCTGTTGTATTTGAACATTTTGTTTTATGTCTTTTATCCCGTTTATATCTTCAACCATAACTGTTGAGTTATCAAGGCTATACTCTTCGTTAAAAGCTTCAATGTTCTCATCTACAAGAGCCGTTCTGTTGATAAGTGTCTTATTATTTGCCATCATATTTTGAAGTCGAAGTTTTGCATAGTTTATATGATCTTGTATAGGCATGATGTCACGATACAATCCCCAGTATTTTATCTTCCCGATAAAGTCTCTATTTAAAAACTCTATCTCATAAGGAAAACCATCAAAGTTAAAAGGGCTTTCATCTTGCAGAAGTATCGTTGTGTTACTCCAAAAACAGTAGAAGTATTTATCTTTACTGCTTGCTTCATCAAACTCTCTGTACCATGTGTAAGCAAGTAAAACTCTTTTGCGAATAATTCTATCTGCATACAAATCATCATCAATAATACTAGACATAAAGTTCATATTATTTAATTCTGCTACTTTCTCTTTAGGAAAACCAAGCCCTAATAAATCATCTCTGTCTATCCAAAAACAGCGAGTGATATATCTTGCATCATCATTATAGTTTTTCCCGCGGGAAAATGGGTCAAGATACATCTCTATAGAGGGAACTTGTTTTATCTCAACATCTTTATGCTCTCGCTCAAACTCATCTTTATCTCCATTTACACCAATACTTAGTTCCGCTATAGCCACGCCCTCTATGCTTAACTCATTGTCAAGTGCATCTACTTCTATTTCATAGTCGCTCACTTGTGTGATTGCTTTTATAAGTGCATTGAGCATATCTGCACCTGTACGGTCACGCTGTTGTCGTCCAAAAAGGCGGATGTCTATCTCTCTCTCTTTTTTAAATCCTAAAATAGCATTGTTATGTTTAGAGATATTATTTTCATACTGCTCAGGTTGTCCACGATTTGCAAGGATTTGTTTAATGGTGCTGTCGAGCTGGTCACCATTATAATACTCTCTTACTTTTTTGCTAAAAAGTTTAGTTTCTTTAAAATGGAGAGAGGACTCTTTGAGCCAATCTATAAGGATTCGAGTATTAGTAATCATTTAAGTACTTATGCAGTTAAAGCTGTAGTATCTATCGTATCTGTACCATCAGCATTTTTCTTTTTAGGCACAATAGTTGGAGTGAGTGGAGTCCAAGCATCATCTAAACTTTTTTGCTGTTTATCAAAGAGAGTATTTGCTCTATTATCTTTATTTACCTCATAATCAAACTGTTGCTTTTTTAGCTTATTATTTTCTTTTGAATTTTCATAACTTCCCCATGCTCCAGCCAATGCACCAACTCCGCCTAAAATTCCACCTATACCGCCAGTGCCTAAGTTCTCATACCATTCAGCCATTATTAAATCCTTTGATAATTTGATGTTATATTTTTTGCTCTCATTTTCTGCTCTGTTTTTAGCTTATTTTTCTCAGCGTCATAGAGCTTTATATAGTGAACACTCAAAACCCTCTCTTTTGTATTACGAGTAGGTTTTTCATGTATCTCACTTAAAAATAGAAGTCGTAAAGCTTTAAAATAAACTGTTGGTATCTCAATATCACAATTACTATTTGCTAACTCTTTTTGATACTTCAACACTAAAGTAGCACTACAATCTTTTGTAGGAAGTGGATGTATAAGTAACTTATCTTCACTAAATGTATATGTTTTATTTTTAACATTGCTATAAAAGTTTTCTATATCTACAAAATTGTAGTGGATATTTTCTACTCGTAAAGCCATATTTTTCAAAGGTGTCAAATCTAAGTAGTACGCATCAATACCCTCTTTTATAGCTATCACACGGCTAGTTATAAAATAAGGTAAATCAAATTGCAAAGCTATATAAGCTCTTTGCAATTTTATAAGCAACTCTTCATCTTTCCAATGCTCACTCTTCTCTTGTAAATCAGAACGAGTTTGTAAGATAAAGTCGCTTGTTTTCATTTTTACTCACTCACTTCAGGTATTAAAGTCTCAGGTGTAACTTCAGGTATAACTCCGAAAGCTTCATCTACTTTTAGATCTTCAACAGGTGCAGTCTCTTTAATAGATACATCAGTGTCAGCTAAAGATGCTAAAGCAACTAAAAGCTCTTGATTAAGTCTTTCATTGTCAGCTTTCAGATTTATAATTTCATCTTCAAGTTCATTATGATTATCATCATTTTTAACATCTTCTTTTTTAAAAGCGATAGTATCTACCATAACAAACTCGCCAAAACCTTTTTTTACAAGATTAAAAGCAGTGACTTTATCTACGATAACAATATCTCCTTTTTTAAGAGTAGGCTTTGGACGAGCTAAGGAGGTATTAAATACCTTAGCCTTAGCTCCAACATATTTGATAGCACTAAAGGGCGCATAATGTACAGTAGCCATCCCAATAGACCTAGTTGTATTCTTGCTTAGAAACAGCAAGTTTTGCATACTCAACGGTAACAGTTGCACTTCCAGTTGCACTAGCAGAACCAACCACATCTATAACAATAGCCATAGATTGCGTAGCAGTAAGTTGACGGCTATTAAAACCGATACCTTTTACTGCATTTACAGTCGTTTGAGGAACAAAGCGAACTAAATCCCCCTCGATGCCAACGCTGATTTTATTATCAGCATTCGCAAAAGCAGTATCAACAGTAACATTTACATCCGTTACACGAAATCCCTCTGCAATACCCATAAAATCATAAGTCTTACCAACATCCGCACCAGTAACTACAAAAGATATAGTTCCACGATTTCTAATTTCACGATTTTTTCTTTTAACTGTAACAGCCATAACTTACTCCCTACTTACCAGTTGATGCAACAACAGCGATAACACCATAGTCTTTACCATCAAAGATACTATCAGCGAGTATCCCATCATTCATACTTGCATCATATTTTGTTTTAGCAAAACCATATACTCTGTCAATACCCGCATTCATTCTACGAGGATCATCTTTATCCGCCCAGTCATAATACGCTATCCCTTGGTCAACAACTATGTAACCAGCACCAGCACCTACTAAAAGGTTAATCTCTGTTTCTTGCCCTGCAGCACCTGCATATTGAGTTAAATCACAAGACTTCACATTTCCAAAACCATTAAATTTTGATTTAGATGTTAAGATACCTGATTCACGGTCTGTTTGAGTTCCTATATCTAGTAAAAGAACACCATCCCAAAGTCCTAATGCACCATTGAAAATCGGGTTTGTTTTACCACGCTCCGCAGCTTCTAAACGAGCCGCCGCCCAGTTCGCATCATTTTTAATATGTTTCGCTGTATTTGTACCAACGAACATAGCAAAATATTTAACTTCATCGTAAAAACCTATATTTTCATTTTGAGTTGTCATAACTGGAATGATAGGTGGAACAGTTGGATTACCTGAAGCATCTAAACCTAGTAAAGCTCTGCTTTTTGCTTCCTCAACATCCGCAGTTGTAAGAACATCCAATTTTGTTAAATTTGCAGTGGTAGCATCACTATGATGTCCAGCAACAACAATATTTGTACAGTTGGCAGACCATGCTGAAAAAGCAATTTTGTCAAACTTTACAGTTCCCCAGTTCGTTAATTTTGTTTTTGAACGAGTTTTAAAAGTGCTTGCACTTCTTTGATTTACGATACTTTCAGTAGATGGAACAGCATGCTGAAATCTATCAATTTTTATAAACTGTTTAATAGACTTCATCTCTTCACTGCTTGCAGAAAAATCCACATTTCCAACAGCTCCACTCTCAATAAGTGCATCTTCCATCGCTACGCCAACAACACTCCCAAGTTCACATGTTTTTAAAACACTACGAATAACACTTGTTACATCATCCTCACTTGCAGCGATAAACGGCTGTAACTTACTTTTTTTAGTAATATCCTTTGTAATACTACTGCTATACGCTACTCTTGTATCAGCATCAGATAAAAAATCTCCCGCTGACAATCCACTAAAAACATTTGGCATATCTTTTCCTTGTTTTTTTTTGTAATGTCGTAAAGACACTCCTTAAATTTTGCCTACCCCAGTATAGATAGTACATAGTAAAGCGACACATTGGGGTGGGCTTCTTTACTATTACTACCTATATTGAAGTAGGGTAAAACCCTACAATCCTAAAGCTAGTTTTAAATTTCCATCTCCAAGTATCTCCATACTTTTGGCAGCATCTTTATTTGACTTAATCATCTCCTGCACCTCTTCAAGACGCTGTTTATCTTTAAGTATTTTAAACGCACTTTCTATAGTGCGAACATCGTTTTGAATTTCCCACTCGCTTCTTTTACCTTTTTCACTCTTCTCTTCAGTTACTACATTATCATCCATTTTATTCTCCTTTATTTAGTTACAGCCCTAAAGCTTTCTTTAATTGTTCGTCATGGGATGTTAATCCATGGTCAATATTTGCACTGTTAACACTCTGTTTTCTTGCATTGTTTACATTTGGAATATTTGGAGCTTTTTGTGTAGTGATATTTGTAGGGTTTGCAGATAAAAACTTTTTATAAGTGTTTTCATAAACATCTTGATAGGATTTAGAACCTTGAATTATTTTATCTTGTTCAGATTTACTTAAATCATTTGTATAATAACTCAACATCTTTTCATGATTGTAATCAGGATATTTACTACTTACTTCCATAATCGCACTTTGACGCTCATAAACAAGCTCAAGCTCTTTTTTCTCTTCTTGAAGAGAAGTAATTTCTGTAGCCTTAGAGTGCTTTGTCACATACGCATTCGCTTTTGTAGCGACTAACTTCATATAAGCAGGTTTATCGCTGAACTCTAGCTCTTGTTCTGATTCGCTTAGTTCTGTTTCTAAGTTATCATAAAAAGCACTTGCATCTACAGTCTGAGACTCAAGTGCTTCAATTTGTGAGTCAATCTTTGCAATATCTTTATTAATAGAAAGTTGCTCTTGTGTTACAAGGATAGCAGTAGGCTTAACAACTTCAGCAGGTATTTCTTTATTTTCATCTGTAATAAGTTCAGCAGAAATCTCTGCGCTTTCATTCAGTCCTAAAATCTCTTGCATAGTATCTATAATACTCTCTTCTGTTTCGTTCCCCATAGTCATGCCTTTAAATATAAATATTATTTAAAGGTATTGTATAGAGAAAAAAAGAGTTAAGTGGTATCTCAATTTGGTAGTTTTAATTAATATTCATAAACTTTATAAACTTCATTATAAAAACTATAGCTTGAATTCATTGCATAAATAGCTTTATCTTTGGTTACTATATTACTAGTATCTTGTGATAATAAATCAGGTGGAATAGGTGCATTTAGTAAACTATAAATACTATTTAAACTACCTGCAAGTTTCAAAAAGCTACTAAAAGATATATTACTTATAGTTTCAGAAAACCCTATCTGCTCCGCTGCCGCCCATCCAGTCGCACCCTCTCCGTTTGCTATATAGGTAACATCCCAAGCACTTTCATAGGCGATATCATAAACTTGTGATATACCAACGATGATGCCAGCAAGAGTTAAAGCCTGAGTTCCAAGTCCAGCAAACATTTGACCTTGAATACTCATACCGCCATATTTTGAAGTTACCGTTAGAGCAGCCATAGTAAGAGCTATCGGCAAAGGATTCCAAAAAAGTATAGAAAAGATAATTCCAGCTGCTACAATAACAACAATAAAAACAGCTTCCAGCAGTTGTCCTAAGAGAGAACCACCTAGCCAACCACCACTTTTTTTAGCTTCTGAACCAAGATATACAGACATAAAAAGTAAATCCGAAAAAGCTTTTTTTGGCATACTTACAGCTACATTATATTTTAGATAACTCTTTTGAAATTTTGCAAAAAGTGATGAGTTTCCTGTTGTATAAAAAATATCATGTACTGCTGAAAAACTCCCAAGATAAGTTACAAGAGAGGTAAAAATAAGCATCTCTCTTGTTGGCTCTATTGGTATGATACTTCCGCCAACCATCCCTTGAAACGCTTCATTTTCTCTAGCAGCCGCATAAGAAGCTTTCACTCCTGCATATTGTGATGCAAAGGTGGATGCAAAAGCAGAAGAGGAGAGATATGCATAGTTTATTTTATTTATCAAAAGTGGAGTTATAAGAAGCGTTACTGGATTTGGTGTATAATCCCACTGACTCCCAAAGTTAAAATGAATGATATACTGATATCTCTTATAGATAACATCTTGCATCCCACCGCCTATTTCATCCCAAACATAATTTTGTTCTACTCTATCGGGAAGTGGAAGTATCTCTAGCGTTATACTGTTAAAACAAGCATCCAAATAGTTTGTATATACACCAAGCGTTTTAAATACTGCATGTAAGTTCTCGTTACCTATACCAACTTCTATACCATCTACTTGCTCATAAGTAATCGTAGTCGTATCAATTATCGGCTTTCCATCTGCATCCAAAACATTCTCTTTTATAAAAACAGGGTTTCCATCTGCATCCACAGTATGCGTATCTACTAAATGCGTAATATAGGTATAGGTTCTTATCTCTTTGTTCGTTGGCAGTGCCGTAAATTTTAGAGTTGGAGCATAAGAGCCTATATCGCTTGAGATATAATCCGCTGTATCTACATCAATATTTGGCTTAAGTTGGCGAAGTTGTGCAAGAGAGAGATTTGAAATAGATACTCCATCATGTTTTGCATCCACGATAAGAGAGAGAGCTATGCTATCTACTCCGTAGGGGGTTATGGAGTTTTGTATATTTTGCATCGCATTTTGTACAACAGTAGTATTACTAAAATCTAAGCTATTTTTAACACCTGATAAATCAACATAAAAATAGCTTACATTATCAAAGTTTGATACTAAATAATCATAATCCGCACCAATGGTTTTACAGAAGAGTTTTGTATATTTAAAATTTACAGAAGCATCACTAAAAAGTATAATCCTTTCATTTCCAAAAACTTCAACACCGTTGATATTTTTTTTAGCCATCAAGTCATTCCAGCTATCACCAAAATAATTTATGCTTAGTCGTCCCCAGCACTCTTTAAAAGTTCTATAAAACTTAGAGTATTGTAAGTTTTCACTCATTATAGCAATCTTCATAGACTGATAAGGACTATTATTAACTAAGTATCTTATCTTTGCCATTTTTTAAATAGATGTAATAGAATCATTAAAAGCTTTTGACATATCTAAAGGAGGTGTTAGTCCTCCACTATATATCATAGAGAGAGTATTGCCTAATACTTCTGCTTTTTTAACATGTTTTGCATCATCTAAAGCAGTATTTTGTCTAGCTATAAGAGATATGTTGCCATCTTTCACAAGTAAGTCTTTTGCATTTTGAGCATTTTTTATAGCTGTATTTGCTGTACTCTCAGTTATCTGTACATTTCTTAAACTTATTTCAGAATCTTTCACAAGCAAGTCTTTTGTACTTTGCACATTTTTTATAGCTGTACTTGCTATACTCTCAGTTATCTGTGCATTTCTTAAACTTATTTCAGAATCTTTCACAAGCAAGTCTTTTGTACTTTGCACATTTTTTATAGCTGTACTTGCTATACTCTCAGTTATCTGTGCATTTCTTAAACTTATTTCAGAATCTTTCAAGTCTTTTTCACTTTGAGCATTTTTTATAGAAACACCTGTAAGAACATCTATTGCCTGTATTGAATTAGTCATACAGCTTGATATAATTGTTGCGACTGCGGTTGCTAAAAATTCATCTTCCATCTGTGTTTGAGCTTGAACTTCTAAAAGAGCATCTTTAGAAGATTTAAGAAATTCAGTATATATCTCTTTTAAATCTGTTAAATCCAAGCTCATTTTTTCTCTCTCCCCTTACTCTCATAAATAAACTGAAACATCTCTGCGTTTGTTTGCTTTTGAGTAGTTTGTTCTTCTTTTATGATCGCAGTGATATTTTCAATTTGTGTATTACTTGCTTCAATATTTTTGCTTTGTTCTTTAAACATAACCATGGTGTCCGTATGCGCATTGTATGCCCAGATTAGATATCCTAAAGCACTTGGCGCAACTGCTGCTAACCCCCACATCATTATTTTTTGGAATAATTCTTCCCATGTCATATGACTCGTAAGAGTAGTATTCATTGTTATAAATCCATTATCAAGACTATCGAGTCGATGGTGCATAGATTTTAAACTAACAGTCTGTTCCGTATCTGTTCTTTTAATAGTATCCATCTCTCCTGCAATCTTTTTACAAATTTCAAAATTACGACATTTTTCCATTACCTACACCCCGCACTGTTTACTACAAGTTTTTCTGCATATTCTTTATAAGTAATATAATTTTTTAATGCTTTTACGCTCTTACATGTAAAATCAGTTATAGCACATTTAGTATTATCAACAATAGGTTCTGGAGTATATTTAACTACACATTTTTGAGGTATAGGGAGCGGTTTGCACTCTTTATCCGCACACCCACTAATAAATATAATTGTTAAGATACTCAGAAGCACTTTCACATGTTGCATTTGTCTCTATCCTTTTTTCAATGATTTGTATTTGAGTCTTATACTTTATTTGAATAATTGCTTTTTTTTGCTCTATAACTTTTAGATTTTCTTCATCATTTACACGATTTAACTCTATAAGAGACGATTGAAGTGCTAAAGCATTTTCTATTTCTCTTCGTTCTGACTGCTCAACTTTTATGTCTGCTTTTAGCAGATACACCCAACTCCACATGCCGATAAGTGCAGCTATTAAAGCAGCTATAATCCAAGTTGTAAGACTACCAAAAGCGGAACTGATTAGATTGAACATTGCTATACTCCTTTGCATATTTAAAAATGTTTTGCGAGTACTCGTAATTGATGTCACAATTACTACGGTCACCACTTTTATATTTCGTTACCCCTCTTCTACATTGCGCTTTGGCTTTTTCCCAATCCGCAACACCAGCACTTTTTATCTCTGTGTTTACAACTCCACCACCGTTATATATTTGAAACATCACCCACAACTTTTTTACTTTTGCTTGATTCATAGAATCTTTATTTGCATACGCTTGAGCACGCATATTTCCGTCCACACTCCAAAAATCTACATCAGGTAAACGCTTTTGCCATACTGATATTGTTATCTGCGCTGCTCCTACGCTTCCGTATCCATCTTTAGACTTAACAAACTTGCAGTTAGATTCTTGTTTTAACTGTCCTATTCCATATTGATACGGAAACTCCATACCAAAATAGTTTTTATGCCAGTACGCCACCGATGAAGCATACTGAGCACACTTATCCGAGTCTGACTGAGAAGCTATTAGCAATGATGGCATAGCCGAAAATAGCCCCAAGAATAAGAGCCATACGGAAATAAACTTTTGTGTCTTCATTGACTTTCTCCCAATTTATCTCGTTTGCACCGAGTTTTTTTGAAGCTATGAAGCCCAACACCATCGCAATTGCTACAGTTACTGCAGTACTAATTAATTTCTCAATCTGACCTATAGCTCCCATATACCAAAGAAACACTAACCCAATTACAATAATTGTAAACTCAATCCATAATCTCATTTTTTTATTTAGCATCTTTTTTCATCTCCTTAATCCTATTCCACGAAGTCTTATACCCACCAACTCTCACACCAACCCACATCAAACCAGCCACAAAAAACCCAGCTTTGTGAAGTGGTACTTTTGCATGTACACACTTCGCCAACTTCTCATCGCCTACTTCTTTGGACTCTATTTGTGTCTCATACGCTTCGTCATGCTTTTTGCAACACTCGCTGATATCTACACCAAACCACTTGTCAGGGAAGCATGTGCAGAAGCCTCTGTTACAGATGTCTTTTAATTTCGATATCACAATTTATTCGCTTCAATGAAAAAGTTATCTAGGTCTATACTAAGCAATGGTGCAAGTTCCAATAGCATAGGATTATCAATCTTTACAATCGTTTCGTATTCCCACCCATTTCTATATATTTTCTGTTTCACTAAATCAGGAATGGCATTCAATATAGCTTCAACTTCATCATCTAAGCCGATGCAAATTAATTGTTCCCTGCATTGAGCCATAGTTATAGTTTTTGGTACTTGTATTACCGATAGTGATGCTAAGTATTCAGCCTCTAAAATATCTGCTTCCAATTCTTCCTCTGGCGTGTATTCAACATTACCTTCAAATGTAGCATGTACTCTCATCTTTAACCCCTCATCCCATAAATAATAAATGTACCAGTAACCATGTTATTACTCTGAAAATTAAATTTTACTGCATTTATATTTGTTGAAACTGCTATCGTTCCGTTTGCCATTTGCAATACATTATTAGACGCTCCCTCTTTAAATGACCCAAATGATAAGAAGCTAGCTTTTCCATTTAAATTTCTATTAAATAAAGTCATATCAAATGCTCCTGAATATCCATAGCTATTCATTGATATATTGGCACTATTAGCAGTTGCATATGTAGCAGTTTTTATAGTGCCATCATAATTTCCTGCAGCTACCCATGTAGCACCATTATCAGTTGAAACTGTCATCATAAGTGCTTCATAATTAGTTGATTGATTTATGTTACTAGCAAAAATTTTATAAGCTTTATAGTAAGGTAAATTAGCCATAACAGAAAAAACATTTGCTGCCGTTACTGTACCAATGTAAGTCAAGTCTTCTGCTACTCCAGCATATTTGATTATACTAAGCTTAAACTGTGTCGTCGAAATAGCTCTAACAATAACTGTGTCATTAATAGCGCAAGTGGTAGTTGTTCCACTTGCTACGCCATCAATAAGCATATTTGTGCCAGCAATAAAACTGCAAGCACCTGCACAAATTAAAGTTCTCTCTGCTCCAGCTTGAGGGGCATTTGGGAATATTGTTGTAGTTGCAGTTCCCGTCCAGTCTATTTGATTTCCAAGTACTGTCCAAATCTGCGCTGTTGTTGCATGGGAAGCAACTGTGGCTCTTGCTGTATTTATAGCACCAGCTAACCTTCTACTCATAGTTATTCCTCTATTCCATGTAATCTAAATGCCACATTTGTAGCACTTGCATAAATAACTACATTTTCAGCAGTCTGTAAAGCTAATGCACCTCTCTCTAATACACCATTTGCAGGGATGCTTACATCATACTCAATGTACTCGCCTATCGTTGGTGTAGCAGTTGCACTTATTGCAACTCGTACCGTTACAGCTGTTGTGTTTGTATTGCATATATTTAACACAGCCACTGCACTTTTGAGTGCTGGTACTGTGTAGAGTGTTGTGTTTGTATTTATAGCTGGTGTTGCTACGCCTAGTTTTTTTGTTGCCATTTTACATGCCTCCGATAAAGTAAATTTTAGAGTTTAAAGTGAGAAGTGACGCGTCACTTTCTGTTTTTGTGTAGGTTGTGGATTTGTCGGCTTTTAAGTCTAACGCTGCTTGCTGTGCTATAGAAACTGGCTTATTTATATCGCTTGTATTATCAACATTAGATAAATTAACATCACTTTTAGTAAGAACAATATCCCCCACTCTTCCTGCTACTGTTGCAACTTGGCTATCAAGCCCATTATAAACATTAAAGTTACTTGTAGTCGTATCTGTAAAAGTAATTTTATAAGTATCTACTCCGCCACTATGAGCGGCAAAACCACTTATATGTGTAGTTGATAAAAAAGTAATATTTGCAATTCCGTTTCCAGTTGCACCCGTATCTCCTATTTCGCCTTTGCCAAAAAGCGAACCAAGCGACCAGTCACCACTCGTATCACTAAGTTTAAAATAGATAGTTGAACTATCAAGTGCTAAAAAACTAAAACCTCTAAGCTGTGCATTATATAAACTTCTTTGTGCAAAAAGACCTACTGAATTAACATTAAAGTTATCCCCTTTGTCTCCCTTATTTCCTTGCGGAATACCAAAAGTAAATTTTCCATCTATAGGATTATAAGAAACTGTGACATTCTGCCCAGCTATTAAAGTTTGCGCTTGAGCTGTGATTCCTTTTATTTCATTTGATTTATTTGTTGCAGTTTGAGCAGAAGAAGCAGCAGACTGAGCAGAGTTTGCACTTTGAGTTGCCGAAGAAGCAGAAGACTGAGCAGAATTTGCACTTGCTTGTGCAGAAATAGCAGAAGTAAGAGCTTGCGTATGTGCATCCAATATTGCAGTAATATTTGTATGTAAATCAGTAAGCAGAACCATATTTGTATCTAAGTTTTGTATTTTAGCTATATTTGTATTGACTGTATTTACCGCATTAATACTTCCACTTACGGTAGCTATCTTAGCCATGTTTGTATCTACAGCTGCTATCTTAGTCATGTTTGTATCTAAATTTTGTAGCTTAGTCATATTTGTATTGACTGTATTTACTGTATCAATACTTCCTGCTACTGCATCCACTTCGTTGAGATTATCATAAACTACTAAAAGCTTTGTAATCTCATTTTTTATAGCTAAAAGTTCATTGATTTTTTGAGAAAGAACAACTATATCGTTTATATTAGTACCTATCTCGATAATATCAGAGGCTCTCATAGCTAAAGTTTGAAGTGAAGAGGTAGTTCTCGCCCAATAGTAAGAGGGATTTAACTCTACAGGAGATGCACCTGCAACATTAAAAAGCTGTAATCTCTCTATGTTTGAACTTGTACCAACGATATCACTTACTCTCACGATAGAGCCAATCAAACCACCCACATCATTTGTGATAGAAGTATTAACCATCTTGTCCGTAAATGCTACATGCTTGTACAGCTGTAAAACTAAGTCCCCAGCCGTAGATATGTTTATAGGCTGATTATCATCATTCGTAAATAAAATCTCTATATGTACACCATCCACGAAAGTTGCTAAAACTTTGTTGTAATAAACAGTGTTAGAAGTAGTATTCCAAACTAAAAGAGCATCAGTTGCACCGATAACCCCCGTCTTATTCGCTGCTAAGTCGATGTCAATTTTTCTATTTCCAAAAAAGTTTCCTTTTAGGAAGTCATCCGTCACCATTCTTAAATCAAGAGATGCTATTTCTTGCAATATTGGTAAAACATTAGGCGTAAAGTATTTTGAAGATGCTTCTATTACTGAAAAATTATCTGATAAATGATTTACATTTTCTATAAAACTATTTTCTTTCATCTATATTATTCCTTTTTTTGATAAGTACATATCCATCATCTGCATAATATCTATGGTTGATTGAGTATTAAGTATTTCATCTGCATAATAAGAGTAAAGCTCTACTACATCTTTTTGAGCTTTTGTAAAGTATGGATTTTCCCCAGAGAAATAAATGTCTAATTTTTCTACAAAAGAACTATCTAATGTTTTTGTATCTATATCTATAATATTTTTAGTACATCCAATTCTCATTAAGGAGAGCATGTCATGAGATATATTTTCAAAGGATGAAGGAACTTTAAAAAGAAAGTTAAGATTATTAGGAAGAGTAAGTTTATAATTTGAAAGGGTATCTATGTGTTCATTTTCTAAAAGAGGTATTTCAAATATTTTAGAATCCAAAATAGTTGTGCTATCAAGCATGTATCCACTATTGCTTAGAAGAAGTCCGCCAACACTATTTATTAGCTGTAGTTTAATAGTATTACCAATAACTAATCCAAACTTTGCAATATTTAGCGTAACTGTTCTCATAACCTACCTTTTAATTATGAGAAATATTAGCTATTTATTTTTGCTTAAGTGGTATCCCAATTTGGTAGTTTTATATTCTCCAAGATTTTGTTTGTCTATTTCTTTGGAGTGCAGTGTCGCCCATACTGATAGTCGTATTTTTCTTAGGACTCTTTGCCACCACAAACCCATTCACAACAACATTTGCAATGCTCTCCATGCAGTCATCTTGTTTTGAGTCTTTTTCAGGATGAAAACCACGGTATTCTATCTTCACTTGTTCTTGCCCAGCACCACCCACCACGAAACGGATTTGATGATTTTTAAGACAAGTGATACTTTGGTCTATTTTTTGATTTTTAGATATTTTTGTCTTAGGATTAAACAACACAACTCTATTGGTAAGTATCGCTTTACCCTCTAGTTTAAGCTGATAGTTCACTCTCTGTATCTCTTTTTTAAGATACTGCTCAGTTATAATACCGCCGCCACTGCTCTCCATAAAAACAGGAACACCAGCATTATTTATCATTACTTCTATAATCTGCTTTATAAACTCTTCATTGCTCCACTTCCCAAACCAAGTTCCATATACATTAAAAAGCTCTATCTTCTCACTGCTAAGACATACTCCCACTAAGCTAATTGCTCGATTATCCGAAGTCTCTTTAGTGCTTTGAGCGGGGTCTATGCTGATACACTTGTTATCTTCACTCAGCTCCCAAGTTGCAATACTCACAAAGTCCTCATCACGCACATATCCAGTCTCAACAGTCCGAGGGTCTTGCATATACTGAGAGTACCAATCCTCTTTCATAACCTTTTTTTGTCTCTCAAGTTGTTCTACATTTTCAAAGTGAATATTCAAAGGCTCATTCGCTGCTCTCTCATAGTGATAGTCAAAAAAGTCATATAATCTAGGCTCATCTTCAATCCCTGTAAGATTTATATGCGTCCAAATATCCTCTTCCTCTTCAAGCAAATATCCCACCAAATCATCTTCATGTAACCGCTGCATAATAACAATTATCGCACTATTAGGGTCATCCTTACGAAGTCGTGAAGTGATAGAACCTTTGTAGAAGTTCTTTACCAAATCCCTCGTAGCCTTAGAGTTTTTCTCAATCGCTTTCATAGGGTCGTCAATAATGACTATATTTCCATGAAACCCTGTAATACCACCGCCAACAGTCGTACTAAACATACCGCCATTACTCTCTAAGTACCACTCTTTATCAGATGTTTTTCTACCAAGTGACATATTTGGAAATACTTTATTGTAAGCTTTTGATACTATCAAACCCTTAACTTCCGCAGGTGTTTTTGTTGCCAAATCATCGGAGTAAGAGGTATAGATAACTCTTTTTTTAGGAGCATTGCCAAGAAACCAAGAGACAAAGAGCCGCACTGCAAACTCGGTCTTTCCATACGCAGGGGGAATATTTATAATGAGTCTAGTCACTTCACCACTTGCAACACGCATAAGAGCGTTGCAAAGTAGCTCGTGATACCAAGCTTCAAGCAAAGGAGTTTCGTACTCCTCTTCAAAGATATATCTCGCATACGAGAGTAAATCTTTTCTGCACAAAGCCAAACGAATTGGCTCTGCTTTTTTCTTAGCAAGTAACTCTTCTATATCTTTTTTCATAGGCTAAAATGGTATCTCATCTTCATCTACATCAATAGGAGCAGGAAGCGACTTATCATACACTGGCACTTGTGTACCATCCGCTCTTGCATAAGTAGCAGAGTGTTCATAACTAGGCTGTGCGGAATGTGTATTTTGAGAGTTATTGTCATGGCTCATATTTCTAAAAGGCTGTGCTACAACATTGTAGAGATGAGTTTCATCCACTTTCTTTTCAGGTTCTACACTAAAGAGCGTAAAGTAAATATTCTCTTTTGACAAAAATGGGTCAAACAAAACTGCTCTTTTATACGCCAAACCGCTATCACTTACAGCATTGCGAACATTCCCGACAATCTCACTCCAGCCACTCTCACCACGCTTCGCCAAATTCGCCCAAATATGATAATCAGGATGTTCCTCTTTACCAGCAACAATATTTCCATTAATCACACCATCAGGATATTTCAGCTTATTCACACTAATGCTAAAAGTATGCTTCGCACTAATAGTTCTAATGTCAAGCATAACAGTCTTTACAACTTCTTTAGTTACCTTATTTACATAACTATCTCTATAAACTCTTCCTATATTCGCCATTTTTTACTCTCCTTTTTTTTGGTATAAATTTTAAAACTCTGGCATACTGTAGTGCTGTAGTTCTTTTATACTATCTGTATTAGGGATATCCTCATAAGCAGTCTCTATCACTTTTGCAGGTGGTCTTCTAAACTTATCAAGTGCCTTTCCTACATACCCATTTGCATCTAGCTCCACTCTATAAAAGTCACTTGTTTGAGGTACAAACATCAAGTGCTGTATAGGGTGTTTATGTGTATCTTTATTTTTAACCCAAATCACATGTCTAAGCTCACTCTCCTCATCTTTTGATTTTACTTTTGTAATATGAAACCAAACATATCCCTCATGGTCTGCATCCATAGAACCCTTTACGCTTACCATAGATGATTTTAAATCCTCTTTTGAACTTTGTACAATGATAATAATAGGGATTTGTAACTCTTTGCTCAAAATTCCAAGCTTTACAAATTTTTCAGATATGCGTCTTTCATCCGTTTTTAGTAGAGGATTATTATTGGATACACGCATAGCACTATCAATACAAACTAGCTGTATGCCATAGAGTTTATGTTGCAAGCGTATCTCTGCACATATTGCATTGATGTCATAAATATTGTCAAAGGTATGTATATTGTCTATATTTCCGCTAAATGTTCCGTCCTCTTGTTGCGACTCTACATTTTCATCGTACATATCCTCGCCAAACTCTAAACTTCCAAACATTACAGGATGAGTTTTTGAAACATTTTCTATAATGCGTGTCAATATGTATGTTTTACCGCTCTGTTTTAAACCGCTTATATAAAATAATCCCTCATTTCTTATACCGCTATTGCCATGCTTATCAGTCAAAACTGTATCAATAAACGGCACACCTGTTTCTATCCTAACCGCAGGAGGCTTCAACTTTCTAAGTTTACGAACTTCGCTCAATCTTTTTGTAGATGAGCCTTTGTTAAGACTTGCATAGCCGTCAATTTGATTCTGCATCATTTGACTGATTGCCGCACTTGATATATTTTCATCTGCCAAAGCTTTTGTGATGTCAGCATTGAGCTTATGTAACATCTGCTTGTGGTAGTTCTCTTTTAAAGATGCGATGTGTTCCATGAGAATATTTTGAGGCACTTGCTTTTGAGCCATGATGTCAAGCAGCATCTCTTCGGCATGTGGAACTGCCGCTTTTTTCATGTAAGGAAGTATCACACCATCATCAAACGCACGCCCACCCTCATAGCAAACACTCATCACTTCAAATATAGAGCGATGTGCATCATTCACAAACCAATCTTTACTTATGCCTGTGTTCATTACCACCGACAAATCAACTCCGCCAAACTCATTTGCTGAGAGCATCGTTCCTAAAATCAAACCTCTTACATTGTCTAAATCATTCATTTTTTACCCCTAAGCCATTATGTTCATTTCGTGTTGCGAGAGCCAAGCATCTATTTTGGCACGACTATAGTAGATAAAACCACCGATTTTTGAATAGGGTATCTTTTTTTTAGAGCGATAAGTCGCTTGTGTACTAAGCGACATACCAAACTCTTTCTCGAAATTTTTTGGATTTAACCACTCGTTATTTTTCATTAGTAAAACCCCACTATCAAATCACCAAGTAGTTTTACTCGTATTTCTGGGTTCGATATAGATTTTAAACCTGCATAAAATGGCTGATAATTTTGCAGTAAAAACTTAAATTCATTATCAATTTTAATAAATTGAACATCTCCTATTTCTAAAAAATCAAATAATTTACTATGCGGATTTTTTTTCATAATATCTATGCGGTCACGGATATTTGATTTATTTATTGACATCCTATCTGCTAGTTCACCTACTTGAATATAATCATCCAAAACAGTAGTATTTTTTTGAGCTATATTACATAAACACTCTCTGTAAATATATGCTGTATGTCTAATAATTACTATTTTATCATGATACATTTTTTTAAGTTCACTCACGGTATATGATAAATCTCTTAATTCTTCAATCTCTTTTATTAAAACTAAACCATCAAGAAATCGTATCATTACACATACATCCCATTTTTATCTTCGCCGACATTTGGATTAAATTTTTTATAATTTCTAACCCAATTTCTAAATGCGCTTAACCAATTTTTGAAGCCATTTCCTTTGCTGTTATGATGATCAACAAATTTGTCAAACTCTTCACTTGATATGCTATCTTTAACACATATATCTATAGCATACTGTTTCAGTAAAGCATAATATTCAGGAGTAAGAGCTGTAACTTTAGTAATTTTATTCAAATCAAAAAGTGGTTTTTTCTTATTTTTTATATCAGGAACTTGTATATTAGAGTTATTAGTACTTGAAATATATTTATCAGCGAGTGGAGTAAAAGCATAAGCAGGCGTAGAATGGTTATCATTCCATACAAGTAAACCAACATCAAGAAGTTCCGTAAGTATCTTACTTAGAGTTCTTGTACTTATTGGGGCATGTGGAATTTGTTGCAATATCATATTTCTATATAAGACCGTATAAGTTAGGTTATTTATCTCTATCTTTTTGATATAAGAAAGAACCATAAGCTTTTTCATAACTCCAAAAATAGTAGAAGCATTCCAGCTAATACCAAGTTCTTCACATAGAGTTTGGTCAGTCGTTACATAAAACATAAATCCAACAGCCATACTAATTCGCCGCCATTTGATTTTTTAAAGGTGGTAATCCAGTTAGCTTAAAGAAGTCATTTAAATTTTCTTCACTTACTCTTATCTTGCCATGAATTCTAAAATATTTAAGTCTTTTTGACTTGAAGAGATATTTTAATGATTTTGTATTTTTTTTCAGTATAGATTCAACTTCTTTTTCTGTAAAATAATTTTCACACATAAGCTTTAATACTCCATATATTTGATATAATATACTAATTCTAGGATAATGTTATCCGACAGTCTATATAGTTTATACTTAAATATGTATTAAAAAAAATTAAAAAAAGGATATTTATGCAAGATTTATCAGATAGAATAAAAATGGTACGAAAAGTAATTGGTGTCTCTCAACAAGGTCTAGCCGATATAATAGGCTGTACTGACGGTAAAATAAAAGCATGGGAACAAAAAACCACCCTTGTTATGAAACCAAAGGATATTTTAGTTTTAGTCAACAAATATGGCTTTAACTATGAATGGTTAGAAGATGGAACAGGAGACATGCTCCAAGTAGATGGAGATATAACACTTAAAGATATTGCGACTATAACATCTATGCTCAACAAAAGTATTTCTATCCCATACTACAAAGACATACACGCCTCTGCTGGATATGGATGTACGAATGGTAATTGTAAACCGTCCTATATATCTCTCTCTCCTGATATGATGCCTAATAAAAGCAGTGATGCTATGGATGCAATCAGAGTAACTGGCAATTCTATGAGTCCAACGATAGAAGATGAAGATGTTATTTTTATTGATAAAAGTGATATTACACCTAAAGATGGAAAGATTTTTGTAGTTTATTTATGTGATGAAGTTTATGTAAAAAGGCTCTTTATAGAACCTAAAACAAAAGAGATATTTTTACACTCAGATAACCCACTTTTTCCAAAGATGGAAACTGATTGTGAAGACTTTAAAATAATAGGAAGAGTTATAGCAAATATGCAGATAACAAAGCTCTAATTTATGGCTTTTAAAGAGGGAAAAAGAGGGTCTATATATATCTTTTAGAATAAAAGATATAGGTTAAGTATATATGTGGGCAAAATTTGCACGGGTCGGAGTTGACAATCGGTGCAAATTTTGCACGGGTCGGAGTTATTAAAATAGAGTCTATAATTTCGCCGCCATTTGATTTTTTTTAAGTACTTTTTTGAGTCTATTTCAAATAGTCATAGGGCAATTCTCTCATAGGTAGTTCAGAGGAAGTGGGGCTTGGGGAATGGGGCTACCCCCTAAAAACTGAGAAACTAAAAACTGAAAAAGTGGGAGTTTTTGAGTAGATGTGTGAGTGGTAGTTCTGCACAAGATGAGAGCTGCAAACACTCTAACCTTAAGCCGTTTTGGCTCAAAAATGCTCTCTAACCTTAAACGATGCAGTAAACTTAAATAATTACACTCTAAACTTAATTAAAACATATTAAAATAAATAAATTAATATCTTTTTGCACATTTTCCCTGATTTTCTCCCCCTTGCTCTCATTGACCACTTCTCACACAAATCTATGTAATGTACACATAAATATGTGTGATTTACACATAAATATGTGTGATTTACACATAAAAGTGATGCAGTTCTGCTCCAACTCTTCCAAACTTTCCCCAGAGAAAGTGCATCCAAGACCAAACATAACAACCGAAAACCTCCGTAATTTCCGAAAATTCCCACACCACCGCACTCACCCACCATTTCCCTCCGTAAATCTGCCTCAGTTCCCATGTCAAAACAACTCTTTCACCTTTTTATATTAAAGGCTACTCTCTTACAATTCTTTTATCTTCAAAAAAATCGGAAACTCTCAAAAAACAGAAAAAAAAATCGCAAATGGCGGCGAATTGTTGAAGTTGGAGATTTTGGGGAGATTTTGGCGAAGTGGTGGAAAAGTGGCGGTTTTAGGTGTTTTGTGTAGAAAAAAGAGGCTCATATCTGCTCCGTGAGCCACGATAATAGTTTTGCGTGTACATTTACAAGGACAAAGAGTTTTTGAGAGAGAGGCTATGAAGATTTATGATTTGACCATATTCCTGACATCAGGAAAATGGTTTCGGCATGTGGAAGTTCTGGCATGTGGAAAGATTGTTTAATATTTTGTATCAAACTCTTTAAGCTCTTTTATTCTAATAAAATCATTCAAATCAAGCCATATAAAATCATCTTCATATTTAAACTCTAAATTAATATATCTTTTTTTTACCTTATCAAGAAAGACATTATAATCCATATCTGTATAACCCTCTTTATAAATATTTCTGAGCATGTTATCTGTAAACTTTTTACTATGCAGATTTGAATAAACCTCTACGCTTCCATTTTTTAGTTTCATTCTTGATGTTGGAATGCCTCTTTTATCAAAGTTATATTTATATTCTTCTTTCGTGTAATATAAATATGCTAATAAAAAAACGAACAACATCCCAACGGCAAATACTACTTTTAAAATATACTCTTTGCCCATACTCTCAACCCTCTCTATTCCTTAAAATAGGTGCTACAGCATCCGCAACTCTGTCTAAATCTTTTGCTTTGATGTAGTTTTCTAGCCATGAAGTTACCCAAAGTGGAATATTTTGTGTACTGCTCCAATTTGCAACTGTACTATAGGCAAGACCTGTTATTTCTACAAATTCTTTCTTATTTAATCGAGCTTCTTTCAATTTTATTATAAATTCTTCATTATTCATTATTTTACACCTACTTTTTAAGTATCAAATTATACCTAAATATACTAAATAAGTATAAAGTGCTTGACATAGTTATAATTTTAGTATATAGTTTTGAATATATATACTTTTAAGGTATATATAAAAAATCTTAAAAATGTTGAAAATCGTAAGTCCTCATCGCAGGTCTATCGGATAGTCCCCGAACAAATCAGCTAAAAAAATACTTCATTGAGCGGTTTTAGAACTGCTCATAAATTATTTAAGGAAACATAAAAATGAAATACTACCAACATAAAGAAGCAAGACAACAAGAAATGACGGCTCTATTTGATAAACACGGTGTAATTTTTGCATTTGGTAAAGAACAACTTGACAATGCTAAAAAAGATGGAATTCAATACTACTCATCAGGCTTTGGGATGTTTATACCAACAAACAACTATAAACTATTTAACGAAGAGTGTGCAGCACAACAAGAGAACTTTATTATAAAGGCTAAAGAGCTTTTTACAGCAAATCAAATCATCACTTATGAGCTAGGAAACTATGAGTATTGCATCAATGAAGATTTAAGAGATACGAGAGGAGCTTTAGAAGAGTTCAACTTTAGTGATGAAGAGTACAAAGTAGCAATTAAAGAGTATATGCAAAACTGTGATTACTAAAAGAACATTAAAAATAAAAAAAGGAGGAACAAAAAATGTCTAAGCTCATAAAAAAAGCGGACTCTCTCTTCGTCAGATTTGAAAACATGATAGAGAGAGCAGCGAACAAACTTTTCTAATAAAAAAGAATTTTTCATCAAGTTACACACCGCAAATGTGTAGCTGATTGAGAAATTATACTCAAACAAAGTTTATTAAAAGCTTCAAAAAAACACACCAAAAAGGAGAATAAAAAAATGCGTTTTTCAACTATGAGAGAGATTAAGAAGATGTTTGCATGTGAACATGTAAAAGTTGTAGATGGATTGCTACATGTAGAGTATTACGATGCACACACAGGCAAACGAATGAGCAAAGCAAAAGCTATGAGAATTTTGGACGGAGATTACTAAAATGAAAAAAAAAGAACTCAAAAATAAAATAAGGCTTGAGAACGGAGAGGCACAAGTAGGCAGACACATTGGAACTGCTAGAGCCAAAAAACCAATCCTAAAAAAAGAGTTTGACCACCTCATAAACGCTACCAACCGTAGCCTAGAGTTGCAGTCACAAACGAAGATGAAGTTCATACGAGCTTTTACACTTCTCTATCTTACAGGATGCCGTATCAGCGAGATAGCAAAACTCACAAGCATAGACATAGAGCAGATGATACAAGCAAACGAATACTCTTTGACGAACTCCACCAAAACAAAAAGTGCAAGACTTATCAGTTTTAGTGAGAACCTAGAGCAAATCGAGTTCTTAAAAAAGATACTTCCACATGCCAACGGCTATCTGTTCCCACGCAACAACTCAAAAGAGCCGATGCACACGCAGAGCTTAAAACTCATGATGAACAAATACATTCAAAAAGTTCTAGGCACTCTCTACTCTACACACAGTTTCAGAGCAGGATACATCACAACCGCCCATCAAATCGGGCTAAGTCTCGAACATATCCGTCAAGACATAGGACACGCAAGTATCGCTACAACAGCAAGATACGCAACAGTTACACATACAGAAATCGCAGCAGCGAAGAACCAAAGAGTTTGGTAAATAAATTAACTGCACCAAATTGAGATACCACTTAATCCAATCCAACATATTAAAATTACAGCAGACAAAGGGGTCGGCACATGATATACACAATCGCACACACAAAAGGTGGAAGCAAAAAAAGCACAACTGCTTGGCATCTACTACATGGAATAATTAAAAAATACCAAACAAAAGATACAAAAGTTATCTTAGTTGATATTGATGCGCAAAAGACTTTAACTATAGTTAATAAGTTAAGAGTATCAGAATCAAATCTTGAAGCTGTTACAGCATATCAACCACAAAATATTGCTGAACTGTTAGAGATATTTGAGAAACATAGCAAAGATATTATCATTTGCGATACAGGTGGGTTTGACAAAGATATAAATAGAGTTGCT
This sequence comes from Campylobacterales bacterium, assembly GCA_026390115.1. Lineage (GTDB taxonomy): Bacteria > Campylobacterota > Campylobacteria > Campylobacterales > Sulfurimonadaceae > Sulfurimonas. The sequence goes on from JAPLGO010000012.1 coordinate 167,364, forward strand.
ATATCAAAAGCAGACAAAGTCATAGTTCCGTTAATGGCTACTATCCACGATATGCTCGGTCTCTCTATGTTTCAATCTATCATAAAAGGTATGAATGAAAATATAAAGATAAATGTACTTTTAACAGGAGTACATCACAAAACATCTAACTTTGAAAATATCAAAGAAATTATCCAAGACAATCCCAACGCAACACTCTTAAATAGCAAGATACTCTCTAAAAATTCTAACTTCAAAACGATGGAAAAAGGGTTAAGTGTCTATGACACAAAAGATGAACTTTGTGAACGATATGATGGAGTCATAGATGAAATTATCAAGCCTTAATGCAGTAACTGCTAATCAGTTTGAAAACTTACAAAATGGTTCATTTAACGAACTAGAACTCTCTAGAGTTTATCCGAACCCAGAACAACCTAGAAAACAGTTTAAAAATATAGATGAACTTGCTACTTCTATAAAAAAGCATGGTCTGCTTCAACCTATCGTAGTTGAAAAAACAGACATCGGATACATGATAATTAACGGAGAAAGAAGATTTAAAGCACATCAACTCAATAACTCAACTACTATCAAAGCTCATATTATCGAAGCAGATGAGCATAAAGTTTTGGAAATGACTCTTATTGAAAACATCCAAAGAGAAGATTTAACAGACTTTGAAATAGCACAGTTTATTATAAAACTTTGGGATAGTGGAAAATATGCGCAAAAACAAGACCTAGCAGCAGCTCTGGGTAAAAGCCAAAGCTACATAAGCAAAGCTCTCGGCATGTGGAAACTTGATGAGATTATCATCACAGACATGCAAGAACAAAAGCACGATATCGGCTTAAGTGTCTTAGAAGAGATAAGCAGAGTTCCTGATAAAAAGATACAAAAAGAAGTTTATGACTTAGTTGTAAATAAAAAGATGACAAGAGAGCAGATAAAAAACTTCAAAGCCTTAAAGGGTTGGGATGAGAGCAAAGTTACAGAAGTGCCTCAGAAGAAAATTTCTCTGGGGAAAAAAGGAAACGGACAAAGTCAAGTTTGGGAAACTGTTCCTGACGACAAAATAGACAAGAAAAAGAGCATTACAGAGATAGTTGTGCAACAAGGCTTTGGCGGAATGTTATTTAATGGAAACTCTATAAGCGATTTCATAAATAAAAACTTTGAAATAGATAAACGGTACAAAATTACGGTAGAGGAGATATAAAAATGAATGAATTCCCAACATGGATAATAATGGTCTGGATTATATGTATTTTTGCACTTGCAATCATCACATACAAAATCTACAAAGACTCAAAACGAAATGATGACTATTTTAAAAGAAATGACCGAATGATAGATGATTTTTTTACGCCTTGGAGTAAGTCATGACTTACGGCGAACAATGGTTTTTGCAAAAACAAGCCATTGATTTGAAATCAGATGTTGAGGGGTGTGGAAGTCCATCGAATAACCTTCCACCAAAAATGTCACGAGATGAGGCATCAAAATACTACAACACAAAGTTCTTTAATTACTGGCTCACACAGTTCGATGAAGATATCGACACTAAGAAGCACATTGCTTTTTTAAAGTTCCTAATGTTTGGAAGAACTGAGAATGTAAAACTACTGTTAGAGGAGATTACGGCATGTGGAAATTGAAACTGCATAAACATGGCATGGTTTTTAATCACAATTCTAATGATTTAGAATTATTGAAAGAATATCTAACTTTTAAAAGAAAAGATGGTTATGACGGAATTATCTTTTATGACAAATAGCCATAGCACGAAACACTCAAGAGAATTTATAATCAACACCATGTATATGGATTTTGGCGAAAAGATAGATGATGAAGTGATAGAAGCCTCTCTTATAAAGCTCGGCATCATATCTGCAATATCGTATGTTTGGCTAAAAGAGCATTTTATAGAGAAACAATTATCTGCTAAAGAGTGCGCAGAACTTTTAGGATGTAGTGTAGGACATGTACAAGCTACAGTACAAAAGTTTAAGCTCTCCAAAAAGAAATTTGGAATTACAACAGGTAATAATGAAGCGCAGAGAAGAAAGCTTTGGAAGCAAAAGATACAAAATGCACAGCCAAACAGAAAAGAGGTTGTGGTGTTCCACGAACATAGTGAAACACCAATTTTTGAGTGTCCTAGCATTACTGCAGCAGCAAAAAAGTTAAAACTATCAAGAGAGCATGTGCGAGACTGTTTAAATCCAAACAGACAGCGTAAGACAGCAGGCGGTTTTAAATTTATGTTTCAAAAACCTTGGGAAGAGCAAAAAGCTTTTAACAAAGCAAAAGAGTTGGAAAAAATACCAAAAATCACCGCACACACTTCTTATGAAGAGATGATTGCAATAGCTAAAGAAGATATAAAAAGGAATTACAGATGAAAGCCTTTGAAAAAGTCCTAGAACAAATAAAAAACGCACCACTGAACGGTCATGCTCTTGGGAATGTTCAAAACAGAGAGAGTTTGGCTAAGGCTAAGATAGAGATTAAAAAGATGTTAGGAGTTGGGAAATGATACACAAAAACCAAATAAAGCCAAGGGTATATAAAAAAATGTTAGCCGTATTTATTCTTGCAAATAATTACCATTCTATAGAAGGCTTAGATATTCGAGATGAAATTAAAGATGACTTGAAAATACAATTAATTACTGAATTTCATAAAAAACATCTCTATTCATATTTGAAAAATGGACATAATAAATATGGAGAAATTTTAAATATTACAAGTGTTAATGATTCTCATGAATTTGCGGAATGTTGTTTTATTAAAGCTTGGCGTGTATAAAAATGCCTAGTACAAATACAAGCAACTGCTGTAACGCACTACTTATTGAAAATACAGACTTATGTAGTGATTGTAAAGAGCATTGTGATATTCAAGAAACAGGGGAGTAAGTAATGTTAATAGACACAAAAATACCAAATAGGGCAAACAGTAGAAGTTTTCAATGAAGAGTATGAGTATATAGAGTGTGAGTATTGTAAAAAATAATCTCTACAGAATTTAAAAGGAGAGTAAATGTTTAAAACAGTAAACGGTAGCACGATGCCAACAAGAGGTACGGAGTTTTCGGCATGTGTAGATTTGTACGCAAATGCAGATGTGACGATAGGAGCTGGGAAATGAATGTAAATATGCGAAATTTATGCAATAGAAGTATAAATATTATTAAAGGTGCACGACAAAATATATTTGAACTTGATTATAAAAATGAATCACATGAAAATATAAGAGAATGTATTGATGAATATACAGAAGAAATTAATTCTGCAATTATAGATATTGAATGGATGCATGAGCAACTTCAAGATTTTCTTCAAGAACTTAAAACTAGAAAAGCTGAGGGTGAAGTTGTAATTGATGAATTGATTAAAGTTTTATCTATAGGTGAGCAGGAATGAGTGAAGCACTAAAACAACTTGAAGAATGTTTCTACAACTTCAAAAAACAAATGAAAGACAAACAGTGTAGCCAAAAAGTCAGTATGGCTATGAGTGAGGCAGAGAATGCACTTGAGAGATTTATTAGTGCGGTGGAGGTTGAGAAATGACAACCCCACTCCAAAACGCGATGATGCTCAGTTCTATTATCGGGTCGATTATGGCGAACTATGACCCAACTAAGGCAAAAGAACGCTTACGACCTATTACTGAACTCAAAGCAAGACTTAAAAAGTTTATGTGGACTAGAAGCCGCTCAAACAAAAATGAGTTTTTTGAAGCGATACAGTTTGCGGATAGAGCTTGGCAAAAATCTATAAATCATTTTGCAGATAAAAAGTTAAGTATCGAAGCTATTTCTACCATCGTGAGACTCTACGACCTCTATGAAGAGCCTCTTACAAAGTACGCGAATATAAGAAGTAAACAAATCGAAGCATTTGCAAGAGGGGTAACAGATGCAACCTCACTCCAACACGAGATGAACAGCTATGAAGTTGCGGATTATATTATTGAGCAGTTGAGCGTATTTACAGGCATAAAACGAGTAAATAAATTTAAGGTAGGTAGGGTTAAGCAACATGATAACAAATGAATTCGCGCAGATAGCAGCTGTAAGTGTATCGCAAATGGCACTTATATTTTTTAAACATTTAACGGTTCGAACAGTTGTAGTACATCAGATAGTTAAGTCTATGTTTTTCACATTTGCTATACAAGCATCTTGGCTTGTTAGCAGTGCTATAGGCATAAAAGCTTTTTTAGATGGAAATATAGTAGTAGTTGCTTTTTACCTCCTAGGCGGAGTGATTGGAGCTTGGTTAAATTTTAAAATAAAGGTATGAGATGCAAAAAAATATAAGAAAGCTTGAAAAACAAGCCGCTGAAAAAGAGTATTCAAACAAGCAGAAGTTAGAGCAGTATATACAAGAGGGGTTAGCTGTTGCAAAAGCACATGATAAAATTTCTATGGATTTTAAAGAGAAAGCTAAGGATATGTTTTTAGATGAAATACTAAGTGGAAAAGGAGCTATAGATAATCATTTTTTACTTTTAAAAACAGCAGCACAAAAAATAAAGTTGAATGGGGGGGGAACATATCTCCAGACGACTTGATGGTAATGTATAAGAAAACATTGCAAAACAATGCGTAGAAACACTTGTGTGATTTGTAAGAAAAAACGCTATGCAAATAAAATGCAGTTAGTTTTTACAAATAGTTATGCTTGTATTGAAAAGTGTACAACAGACCCAGAGGTTGAGACTTCTATCAAAATAATAGAACTCTATAAAAATCTAAAAAAAATAAATAAAGTACACCTTTTCGGCAAGTAAAATTGTCCGTTCAGGAGTGACAAAAAAGGGAGAGTAGAAGATGATACACGCATATTTTTCAGAAAGTCAAATGTATATTAAAAGCGATAAAAATACCAGAGAAGTAACTTCCTTATTTAATGATTACAAGAAAAAAAATAAACGCTTTTCTATTCACAGAGCGGATGATATCAGAGATATGAGGAACAAATGATAAAACAAAATCAAGTTGCACCAGACAACATAAACCCGACACACTACACACAAATGACTATACCGCCCAATGTCTATATTACAGAAAACAACCTAGAGTGGGAAGTCGCAAACTGTGTGAAATATGTATCAAGATATAAAAACAAAAACGGAATAGAAGATTTGCGAAAAGCCAAAAAGTATTTGGAACTTTTGGCTATGCGAGTTTATGCAGAGGAGTTGTGAGATGATAAAACAATCCTCACTTGAAAACCTCAAGGCTCAAATAGATATTTTTGACATTATAAGCACACATATAGAACTCAAAAAGTCGGGGGCAAACTATAAAGCTCCTTGCCCTTTTCATGGCGAAAAGTCAGCGAGTTTTGTAGTGAGTCCTCAAAAGCAGATATATCATTGTTTTGGGTGTGGGGCTGGTGGCGATGCGATTAAATATGTGCAAGAGTATAAAAAACTAACCTACCCAGAAGCTATAGAAGAGATTGCAGCTTACTACAACTTCAACCTTGAGTATGACAATACAAATACAAACGAAAAAGACTACTCAAGAGTGATGGAACACGCAAACAATTACTACATCAACCGCCTCGATAGAGAAACAGGCGAATATTTGCAAAGTAGAGGATTAACCCTAGAGAGCATTAAAGAGTTTGAAATAGGTTTTACCACTTCATCCAAGGAGCAGATAGACTCTTTTAAAGCACACTTTTTTGAGGTGCAAGAGGCTATTGATTGCGGTATTTTAGCAACAGACGATAGTGGTAAAACTTTTGCAAGGCTCACGAACCGAATAAGCTTCCCAATCCGCAACCATACAGGTAAACTCATGGGTTTTGGTGGGCGTATCACAAAAGGAGATGGGGCAAAGTATATTAACAGCCCTCAAACCAAACTCTTTGACAAGTCTCGTAATCTCTACGGATACAATCTTGCAAAAGCACATATACACAAAAAAGGTACTTTTACTATTACAGAAGGCTACTTAGATGTAGTGATGTTTCATCAAGCAGGGATTAAAACAGCAGTTGCAACGATGGGAACAGCACTTACAGAACAGCATTGCGTACTCATAAAAAAGGTCGGTGCAAAAGTATTGCTTTGCTACGATGGAGACAAAGCAGGAGTTGCAGCGGCTTTCAAAGCGAGTAAGCTTTTAAGCTCTCACGGTATCTTTGGCGGTGTAGTATTATTTCCCGAGGGAAAAGACCCAGCCGACATGGTGGCATGTGGAAATGTGGAAGAGTTGCATACACTCATGAAACAAAACAGACCGCTTATCAAGTTTGCTATAGAACATATCGGATCTCTTTACAATCTCACTTCTCCACAACAAAAAGAGGAAGCACTAAAAGAGACACAGCTATTCTTACAAACTCTAAGCCCAATCATCCAAGATGAGTACAAGCCCTATGTAGCGAAAATTTTACAGATAAACCAAGCTCACATTATGACAAAACAGACTCAAAACACTCACGAAGTTCCGCTAGAACGCATCAACATTGCAGAGATGAACATCATCAAAACAGCAAACGAGCATGAATCACTCTTTTTTCTTATGCTTGATTTTGTGGATGAAGAGGTATTTGAGTTCCATAAAAAAGAGTTTGGTATGCTCATGCGAAACGAGAAACAGCTCCAAGGCTTACTCCTACGAGAAGAGTTAAGTATCTACACAGAGGAAGAGTTCGTAAGTGAACTCAAAAAAATGCTCATATCCTTCAACAACAAAAAGCTACAAACCATAGTTCACTCGTCAGATAGCTTCGAGAGAAAAAGTTTTGAGATAAAAAAGATAAAAGGCATTATCCACTCACTTATGAAAACAACAAAGGTAAGTGCATGAAAATATTAAATTTATATGCAGGTATAGGTGGAAATAGAAAGTTATGGGGGGGGGAACATCAAGTGACAGCAGTAGAATTTGATTCAGAAATTGCAAAAGCTTATAAAGATAGATTTCCCGATGATATAGTTATAGTTGGTGATGCTATGAAGTATTTACTTGAACATTATAAAGAATTTGATTTTATTTGGGCAAGTCCACCATGCCAATCACATTCAACTATTATCAATAGTCAATATACGCGAGAGAGCTATAAAGCAAAATTCCCAGACATGAGCTTATATCAAATAATTTTATTTTTAAAATTTCATATTAAGAGTGGAAAGTTTGTCGTTGAAAATGTGAAACCGTATTATAAACCTCTTATTCAACCTAACGCAACTATTGATAGACATCATTATTGGAGCAATTTTGATATAAAAGAAATAGAAGTTAAGAAGGAATATATTATAAAATTTGTAAAAATTTCAACGCTTACAGATTTTGATATTAGTATATACAAAGGTATAAAGAATAAGCGTCAAGTCATACGAAACCAAGTGAATTATAATATAGGAAAGCATATTTTAGAACAAGCAGTTAAGCAAACATCAAAGGCAAGTGCATGAGTGAGCTAGAATATCTCTACGACACCAAAATAGCACTGTGGCGAGACATGCCATACTTAAAAGCTTTGGAGTTCAAAAACTCTTTAGCCGATAAAGTAGTCACAAAAATTCTAGTCCAGCACTACACGCAAAGAGACGAACCACGATTAAGAGCGGTTTTAAAAGCGATAAAATTTAATGAGAATAGGATGAGAGAATGAGAACAAAAAAAACAAAAAAGAAAAAACAAAGAGTATTTAAAGATATACAGTGCAGATATCGTAATGAGTTAGGAGCGGCAATATTATATAGAGCAGCTATAAAAGAGCTAGAAGAGGAAAAGAGAATAAAAAAACAAACTGCAGTTCAAATTTTAGAAGATGCAGGGTATGCAATAGACCAAATCTACGACAAAGCAGTACGAGTTGTAATTGCATTTGATGCAGATGGAGAGATTTATGCAGAGAGTGAGCTTATCAATAATTCCATACAATCAGCAAGAAGGTTTTTAATACGACATGGAAAGCCAAGCGAAGCACATAAAGAGTTTTTAAAATCATATAATAAGCATAAGGGAATAAGCTATGAGCAAACAAACCCTATGCGATAAATATGAAATTCCGCTCTATTCAGAGTGGAAACATAAAGACGGTGGTATCTACCATGTTATCCTTGTTTTGCATATCACGACAAGCAAAATTCCAACGGTAGTGTATATTAAAGAGCTAGACGAAGTAGAACGAAAATATTTTGCAGATAATGGTATAATTAACCATTTTGTAAGAACTGTTAACCACTTCAAGAGAAGCTTTACGCAAGTGAAGTTTTAAAAATAAAGGAGAATAGCATGATAAAGAATAGGACAGACAAAGAAATATATAAACTTTGTGAAACTGAACAAGGAACAATGGAGTATATTATAACTACCATAGCAGATAACTATGGCTATGATTGGGCATATCTTAACAAAGAACATGCACCAACAGTTGATGCTCTAATAAAAAAAAAGTATCTCATAGAAAGAAAAAGCCATGTCGGAGTGCTTGAATTTGGAGTTACACAAAAAGGTATAGATTTTTTTAAATCCTCTACTTCCCCACAACCCCATCAATAACCCCAGAAGCCATCTCGCTAGACTTTAAATAGTTCATAGTGAGATACTTCTTAATCGTGTTCGGGTCATTATGCCCTAAAGCACCGCTCAGATAAATGCTATCCAAACCTTGCTCCGCCATAGTCGAAACAATCACATTGCGTAAATAGTGGATGCCAAAAGCACTATTGTCAAGCCTCACTTTGAGCTTGTCAGTCGCTTTGCGAATATCTACCACATGCCCACCTGTAATGCGAGAAGTAAAAACCCACTCACTAATCTTAGGTATCAGAAGCAAATTATCTTTTATAGTTTGTGGTAAAAATATCTTCTGCTCCTCGTTGTTCTTCGTATCCCTCAAAACATAGTAGCTTTTATCAAAGTTCACATCCTCCCACTTCAATGTCATAATCTCCCCACGCCTACGCCCTTGCAAAGCAAAAAGAAAAAACGCAAGATAAAAAGGGTCATGCCCATACTCAGCATATATCGCAGTATGAATTTTTACAAGTTCCTCCGAAGCATGAGATACTATCTTCTTTGTTTTTGGAAGTTTTATTTTTATGCCATCGAGCGGATTAAATGCTATGAGCCTGTTTGCAATGGCATTTTTAAATGCAGGAGCAAGAACTTCGAGTGTTTGCTTTACTGTTCTTGGAGAGAGTCCTTTTTCCTCTTGAAATGCAATCGAGTTTCTTATATGCAACTGCCTCAGTTCTACAACTTTTTTACTCCCACAAATCGGACTCACATATCGCTCATAATGACTCTTTCGAGTTTTCACATAGTTTGTCTTTGGAAGTTGCACAAAATATTCTTGCATCAAATTATCAAGCGTGATGTTCTCGTTCTGTACACTATCTTTTTTCTTATTCTTGATGCTATTCATTTCGCTTTTAGCATGAGATATTTTATCCTTTTTGCTCCAGCTACTTTTAGAACTTAAATCAATAAGTCCACTATATTCTTTTTTCTCATAATTAAATCTATATAAAAAAATTACAAACAAATTATTTGCCCACAAACCCACATCTACTTTATGCGGATAGTCACTTCTATTTATCGCCATTGATATAATCCCCACTTCATAACAATAGGTACCGAGATAGGTACCGACTTTCAAAGCAATAGTATATAATACTTAGCATTAATCAACAATTATAAGCCCACAAAAAAGGCTTATCTATAGGCATTTGCAAAGATTAATAAAATAGTACACTTGGCTCATAACGGAGTGGTCGAGTGTTCGAGTCACTCAGAACCCACCACTTACAAGGGCATTTCAAGCCTTTTTCAAATTCTTATTCTTAAAGTGTCGCTAGAAGTGTCGCTAACATCTTTGAATAAATCAATGCTTGTATTGTTTTAAATGACTATCTTTAATAAAACCTGCATAGTTTTTCATAATCATCTCTGGCGAGGTGTGCCCAACGATGGCAGCAATCTCCATAATCTTGAATTTTTCACTATTTAACATAGCAGTAATAAAAGTGTGCCTTGTAGTATAGAGCTTCCTGTATTCCATATTACAATCTGTCACAAGCTGATGCCATCTTCTTTTGAAGAAGGATGCATCTTGTATAAAGACCTTATTGTAGTCAAACAGATAAAGAGACTGACTCAGCTTCTTTTGACTCTCTATAAATGGCTTAACAGCTTCAAACATAGGAATATCTCGGATACTTCCAAGTGTTTCTGAATTTTTTTAGCATTATGCTTTTGAGCATAAAGCGGCTTAGATATTTTTTCGTTATGCCATAATGACTCTTCAAAAGTTTTGTGCTCATGTTGATAAAATATTCCCAAGGCAAAGGGATGTGTTTGCATGGCTTTTTCCATTGCCGGCATAAGGTCAGACGTATCAAACAGCGTCGCAGAGAAAAAAGCATAGTAAGTACCTTGCTCAAACTTTTCAAGAGGTAAAGAGAGAAAAGTGATGTCCATGTCTGCGGCAAAAAAATGCAAGACAATTGAAAAGTGCACTGTATTTGGATGGGGATGATATATTTGATACCATTGACGCCACTTCTCTTTGGAGTTTATCTGTCTTTTGTGTTTTGGTATTGAAATTTGCGGATTATGGAGCATTGTAACTTTTTTAAACCCATTAAAAATATTCTCATCATGCGGAGCATACTGCAAAGCTTCACTCAAATCTACTCCAGCTACATGTTCTCCTTGATGCTCACCATTTTTCCCCATGTCACTCTCGCTTACACCCTTGTATGCGATATAAGCAGGCCGCCGTTTTTTAGCATTGTAGTGATTCAATTCTTCAAGTGTCATGATATCTTTCACTTTTTTATTTAAGGGATTCAAGGCTGTTTGCAATTATTTCTAAACGATATTCTGTAATCATATTGCTTACAATCTCAAACTATCCTTAGTCATGTAAGTTATCTTAATTTCTAATTGATAATGAGTTAATAACCATCCATAATTAATAATATTTTTTAATTTGCCCATAATTAATTCTAAGGGATAATGGTTTTAATTATTTTAAGGAGGTTTATTGTGGATCTATTTTCACCTATCAAAATTGGAAACTATAATTTAAACAATAGGCTTTTCATGGCTCCGATGACGCGATGCAGAAGTATTGAGAACAATGTACCAAATGATTTGATGGTTACCTATTATACTCAAAGAGCCTCTGCAGGTTTGATTATATCCGAGGGAACCCAAATCTCAACTCAGGGCATTGGTTACCCGGCTACTCCGGGAATCCATACAGCCGAACAGGTTCAAGGCTGGAAAAAAGTGGCTGACGCCGTACATGACAAAGAAGGTAAAATCTTCTTGCAACTGTGGCATGTAGGAAGAATCTCGCACTCTTCCTACCATGGGGGAGAACTTCCTGTAGCTCCTTCTGCTATTAAACCATCCGGTCAGATTTATACTTATGAAGGTATGAAAGATTTTGAGACTCCAAGAGCATTAAGTGTTGATGAGATAAAAAGGATTGTTCAAGATTATGCAGATGGTGCAAAAAATGCTATAGAAGCCGGTTTTGACGGTGTTGAGATACATGCTGCAAACGGTTACCTGTTAGATCAGTTCTTGCGTGACGGCACCAACATAAGAGAAGATGAATATGGCTCAAGCATAGAAAACAGAAGCCGTTTTCTTTTTGAGGTGATACAAGCTGTAAGCGATAAAATCGGCTCAGACAAAACCGGTGTCAGACTCTCTCCTAGCGGCACTTTTAATGATATGAAAGATACTGACCCGCAAAAACATTTTACTTACGTCTGTGAAAAGCTAAATGCATTTAATCTTGCATATGTTCATATCATAGATGCTCTTGAGGGCGATATAAGACATGGTGCAAATGTAGTGGAACTCTCCATTTTAAGAAATGCCTACAAAGGGGTTTTGATTGCCAATGGAGGTTATACTAAGATTAGAGGAAATGATGTTATTGAAAAACATCTGGCTAATGCCGTATCTTTTGGAGCACTCTTTCTTGCCAACCCGGATTTACCTGAGCGTTTTAAAGCAAACTCGGCTTTAAATAAAGCAGATACAAATACTTTTTATACACAAGATGCAAAAGGATATACCGACTATTCTTTTATGTGAAAGTATAGAAAACTAGATTTTACTCCAACGCCAGCAACCAGTGATCTAGAACTCTTTGGTGTCTTTGTTGGGAGTATTATATCGGTGAGGATTCAAGTGCAGGGCAAGCCACATGGCGTCGTCTGATGTTTTTAAAACTCTGTGTTTTTTTAGTTTTGGAATATAAAGATAATCTCCACATTCCAACTCCTGGGTGTGATTTTCAAATTCCAAAACAGCATTTCCGCAAAGCAGAATCACCCATTCATCGTTGTTTTGTTCATACCATTCACCCTCTATCAGCTCATTTGAGAGAATTTTTTCTATTTCTATTTTATCATTCTTAAAAATTGTTTCAAAGTTTTCGGTACCTTTTGCAGGAACTCCTGAGCAGTTTTTAAATATATTGTCCATTCTCTTTTCTCACTATAAAATTTTTTTGCTGTTCAAATATGATAACACAATATTCAAAGATTTATACATGCCGGATGTTTGGCATTTTGTATTATGTTATAATCTAAAAAACTAAAGGATTCCTTTATGAAAATTTCTAAGAACTTGCTTGTATATCTTAATTATCGACTCAGCGACGCCGATGGGGTGCATCTCAATCCGGGGGAAGAAGAGCTTATCTATCTTCACGGAGGCTATGACCATATATTTAAAGAGCTTGAAAATGTTCTTGAAGGCAAAGAGGAGAATGAGTCGTTTAAGGTAACACTCCCTCCAGAGAAAGCTTTTGGAGAATACAAAGAAGAGCTGATATTTCAAGAGTCGATTGATGAACTTCCTGAAGATATTTTTATCGGCATGGAGCTTGACGGGTATATAGATGAGTCTCCGGAAGAGGGGGTTATTTATGTGGTAACAAATATTGAAGATGAATTTGCAACTCTTAATGCCAACCATCCTCTTGCTGGACGCACGCTCACATTTGAGGGGACTATCACAGAAATTCAAGAGCTGAGTGAAAAAGAGATTGAAGAAATTTTGCATCATGGGCATCATCACCACGATTAAGCTATCCATTTATAGAGTTAAATCTACATGCCGATAAAAACTCGGCATGCAAAGAGCAACTCTTAAATTACCCGCAACACTTTTTATATTTTTTGCCGCTTTTGCATGGACAGGGTTCGTTGCGCACAATTATGGAGTTAAAAAGCATGCCGTCTTTGTAAAGCCACATGCCGTCTTCTCTGACAAAACTGCTCTTTTCATGCAGAACATTTATGATGTTTCCCTCTTTGTAAAAGGCTTTAAACTCGACTTGACTTTCGCTCTCACCTAAAACTTCAAGCCCAAGCCAGAGAGCACTTTTGGCGAACTCTTTTATAATTTCTATATCATCTTCATAACGGTTCTCTTTCGTAGTCGTTTTTACAAGATACTCTCCGTCGCCAAGCACAAAAGCACTATATCTGCTTCGCATAAGTTGCAAAGGAGTGGACGGTTTTTGCATACTTATTAAAAACGGCTCGCAACATTCACTAAACTCTTTTTTGCTATCGCAGTAACATGGACGCAAAGGCATCTCCTTTAAAAATATTTAGACTATAAGTCTATAAACAACCCAAGTAGTAAAAAACGATAAAAGCGTTCCATAGCCGATGATGGATGAACTTAGTTTTGGAGCTAATCCTGACATGGTTGCTACCGCTCCGGCTGTTATCATCGGTCCCATGCTCGCTTCCATGATTGAGATTTGCGAGGCACTGTTTTGCCATGAAAACAAAAGTGAGATGCCATAGGCGATGAGCGGAGCTACAATCAGTGTCACAAAAAGTGCGACGCTAAAGGGTTTTATCTCATGCGGAGGAAGTTTAAATCTCAGTTGCAGACCAACGGAGACAAGAGCAAGCGGAACTATCGTGCTTGCGAGAGAAGAGAGCACACTTGTTACAAGAGGGTGAAATGTTGTGCCTATAAAAAAAAGTGCCACAAGCAGAGATAAAAATGGCGGGAATTTTATTATTTTTAAGAGTATCGCTTTTTTGTCAATTTTTTTGTGGCTTGAGTAGTAAACAGAGATAAAAGTTCCATAAGTAGAGAGTGCTATAAAGGAGCCTAATTGGTCATACATTAAAACATAGCCTAATGCTTTCTCTCCAAAGTATGCCGAAATTATGGGAATACCCAGAAATGAGGTGTTTCCAAGAACTCCGACAAGCATCAAGGCACCCGTCTCTTCTCTGGAGAATGAGAGAAATTTAGAAATTTGAAAAATAAGCAGAGCACTCACACTCATGACAACCCATGCTATAAAAACAGGAATAATAACCTCGTAGGTGAGGGTAAGTTTTGGAATTTGAAGGAGTGCCATCGCCGGAAGTGAGATGTAGAGTATAAACTGGTTTAAAATAAGAGGTGCATCTTTGGAGAAGACCTCTCTTTTATTTAGGATATAGCCGATAAATAGAGCTGCAAAAATAAGTGCAAAATTTTCCATTGCCATGTTTCCTTGTAATTAAGTTTGGAAGTATATAATTTTTTACTATTTTAGACTATTTTTGAGGGAGATTTTAAAGATGAATAACGATTTTTCAAAGGCAATGGATTTTAGACATGCCTGCAAACTTTTTGATGAGAGCAAAAAAATATCGGATAATGAGATAAAGTTTATACTTGAGGCGGGACGAAAGTCTCCATCCTCTTTTGGTATGGAGCCATGGAAGTTTTTGGTTATAACGAATGAGGAGTTAAGAGCCAAACTGAGACCCTCTTGTTGGAATCAGGTGCAGATTACTTCATGTTCGCATTTAGTTGTCGTATTGGCCGCTATTGAGAGTGCAAAACCTGAGTCGGGCGTGCCAAAAGCGAGATTTGCAAGACGAGATATGTCACAAGAGAAACTTGACTTCTACCTTGCTTTATATGCTTCGCATCTAAAATATACCCTCAGCAGTGATGAAAACATCTATGCTTGGACATCCAAACAATCCTATATAGCATCTGCAAATATGATGAGTGCCGCGGCATTCATAGGGATAGATTCATGTCCGATTGAGGGTTTTGAGAAGGAGAAGGTTGAAGAGATTTTGGGTCTTGATACAAAAAAATATCAGCTCTCGATGCTGCTTCCATTAGGGTATAGAGTGAACGAACAGTCAACGCAACTCAGGCTCTCTTATGAAGAGGTTTTTGAGTTTATTGACTGAAAATACGCGCTATCTATTTAGCTGTTTTAAAAATTCGGTTGGTTCCATAAACCCTGTAACAGTTTTGGTTTTTGCAACTTCACCTTTTTCATCAAAGAATAGTATAACAGGAGGACCAAAAACACCATATTTGCTACTGAGAGCTTTTTGCTCCGCACTGTTGGCTGTAATATCTGCTTGAATAAGTACAAACTCTTTCATCTTTTCTCTTACTTCTGCATTCGCGAATGTAACCTCTTCAAGTTCTTTGCATGAGGTGCACCAGTCAGCATAAAAATCGAGCATGATTTTTTTACCGCTGTTTTTGGCTAAAAGAGTGTCTAACTCCTTTATGGTGCTGACTTTTGCAAATGTAAGATGTTTGGCTGTATCAGATGCGATAGCTCCATGTTGTTTTAAAAATTCCAGTGGTTTGTTCATACTCGTTGAGCCGCCGAGTGCCCCTACGAGCAGAGATACTGAGTAGATGAGAGTTATTAAAGCTATGCTTTTTCTGATAAAATGTATCTCTTTCTCAAACGCGCCAAGATAGAGGGCAAAACTAACGAGCAATATAGACCATAAAATCATAGTATAGTAAACATCAATTACTTTTTCAAGCATCCAGATGGCAACGCCCAGCATCATCACACCAAAGGTATTGTTTACTATAACCATCCAATGCCCCGGTTTTGGCATAAACTTTCCTGCACTCACTCCGACAACGATAAGAGGCAGTCCCATTCCTAAACTCATGGTAAAAAGTGCCATGCCTCCAAGAAGTGCATCGCCTGTTTGCCCTATGTAAACCAATGCTCCTGCGAGCGGAGCCGCAACACATGGACCAACAATAAGAGCCGATAAAAAGCCCATAACCGCAACGCCCAAAATACCTCTATGTCTTCTTGATTCACTTACGGATGAGAGTAAAAAAGAGGGCGGTTTTAACTCATAAAAACCAAACATGCTTAGCGCAAGTGCTACAAAGATAGCCGAAAAGGAGAAGATAACCCAAGAATTTTGCATGGTTGCTTGAAGATTTGAGCCAAAAAGACCGGCTAAAACACCTGCAATTGTGTAGGCTAGAGCCATCGCAAGCACATAAATAACCGATAGAAAAAGGGCTTTTTTTGTAGTTAAACCCTCTCCCTGACTTATAATAATTCCAGAAATTATAGGAATCATAGGAAAGGTGCATGGTGTGAGAGCCAGAAGAAGTCCAAAGCCAAAAAATGTTAAAAGAATCAGACCTATATTTCCTGAACCAATTGTATTTGCGATAGCATCAGTTTCAGAAATTTCTTGCTTTACTGTATCTGTCTGTGAGGTTTTTTGAATTGGAATATCTAGTTTTTTTATTTGAGAAGATTCACTTGCAGCACTTAATTTTGAGCTATCCACATCAAAACTATATGTTTTACTCAAAGGCTCATAACAGAGACCCTGCGTTGAACACCCTTGATAAGAGAGTTTGAACTCTACTTTTTTTATCTCTTTCGCATCACTCTTCTTTTCTAAAGTTATTACAAATAATGGAGAGCTTAAATAGACCATATCACTATCGTGCTTGACACTCTTTGGTGATGTAATCTCTTTTATAGTTATAGAATTTGTTGCATCAACAACTTCTAGTTTTACTTTATCTTCGTACAAATATATATCTTTAGCAATTTCAACGCCAGCTTCAATTTGCATCTGCTCATTGAGCTTGGCATGTGGAATAAAAGCTTCGTTAGGCATTAAAAATTTGGGTGTTGCACCAAATAAAAAAACACTTAGAAATAGAAATAGAATACTTTTTGAGATCATTAATTTATCCATTAAAAAAATTTGTTCGATTATAGCTACTCTTAAATAATAACTATCTTTTAATTTCATTATTAGTGATTAAAATGTGATGATTTGTTTACTATTTATAATCCAGCTTGAAAGTACTTCCATAGTAGAAGATACTTTTTCATCAAAATAGGGTTCATGTTTGAATATACCGCATCGCGCATTGCAAGTTCCACATGCCTGTAATTTTATACCGCTTGCATACATTTTTTTGAGCATTTCAACTAAATCATTATCGTAATAATCAGGTTTAGCAGTTTTATCACGCGCAAGGTCAACGGCATCATTCATCAAAAAAATGTTCACTTCCTCCCCATTTTTGTGTAGTGTTTTTGCCAATCGTAGGGCATTCCATGTTACATCCGTCCCGTCATAAGGCTGATGATTGAGTATTATTGTTATCATTTTTCTTCCTCCGTTAGTTTTGTTACTCCAAGACCCGTTTCAATTGGATAGCCCAATGTTGCCCATCCTTTGAGTCCGCCTTTGAGGTTCGTAGCATTTTTATAGCCAAGATGTCTGAGTGTTTGAGCAGCCAAGACACCGCGACTGCCGCCACGACAATAAGTTACGATGAGAGCATCTTTGTCTTTAATTTTATTCATAACTTCAAACTCTAAATTGCCGCGAGTGATAGCAAAAAACTTATCTGTATAAATCTGCCCCTCCGCTCTTTGCTCTGATTCTCTCACATCCAAAACTATTACAGCTTCTTCTTTGTCTATCATCTGTTTAAGTTTTTGAGGCTCCATCTCACCCACTTCTTTTACGGCTTCCACCAATAACTTGTCCATTTCTACAGACCCTGCAAAAAGAGCCGTTGTTGAAGATAGTGTTGTTACCAACAGTATGTTTATAAATTTTTTTTTCATCTTCTCTCCTAGTTTTATAGTAAATGCCTAATTAGGCATTTAACTAAATAGATTTAAGTATGGTATAATTTTTCAATAACAATGTCAAGGACTACAATGCTGGATATGAAGCAAAAAATAAAAATTTTCAAAGCACTTGGGAATGAGACTCGTTTTTTAATTTTCAAAAATGTATTTACAGGTGGATATACATGTTCTTTAGATAAAAAAGATAAGAATGTAAAAGTAAGCCCACTTGCAACTTGTGTAAGTACAATTGCAGAGCATTTTGATTTTGCTCTTCCTACTATTTCGAAGCATCTTAAAGAACTCAGAGAAGCGGATATTATTACAATGGAGAAAAAAGGGAATAAAATATATATTGAGCCAAATATAGAAACTATCCGTGAACTTGGCGGATGTTTTACTACACTTGTAGAAAACTTTGAAACCAATAGAGAACTTTTTTTTGGAGATGTTGCCGTAAGTTGAAAATAGTAAAATAAATGATATTATCTCTCATTGTAAATTATTTATTTTTGGAATAAAAATTGAAAAATGATAAAAAAAATGATGTAGAAACAAGACTATCTGCGCAGGCTGAAGAGTTTTTAAAACAGTCACAAATTGTAAAAGCCGAGTTAGAAGATTTGGTAAACGCATTTGAAAAAAATGTTATATTCTCAAAAACAGATTTAAATGGAAAAATAACACATGTGAGTAAAGCTTTTTGTGATATAAGCGGATATGAAGCTATTGAACTTGTTGGTAAACCACATAGCATTGTAAGACATCCGGATATGTCTAAAGAAGTTTTTAAAGGGTTGTGGGAGAGCTTGCACAAAACGCTCCACTGGTCTGGAGAAGTTAAAAACAGACGAAAAGATGGCAGCTTTTATTGGGTACTTAGTAAAATTGAGCCAGATTATAATGCTCGTGGTGAGCATATTGGATATTACTCGGTTCGTGAAAATATTACCTCTAAAAAAGAGGTTGAAGAGCTAAGTAAAGAGCTTGAAAACTGGAATGCACATCTTGAAGAAATGATGACTGAGAGAATAAAAGATATTATTCTTTTAAACAAAGATATAAAAGAGACTCAAAAAGAGGTTATATTCACCATGGGTGCTATTGCAGAGAGCAGAAGCAAAGAAACCGGAAATCATGTAAAAAGAGTTGCAGAATATACAAAAATTTTAGCTATTCATTGTGGGCTGCCTGAAGAGGAAGCAGAGATGCTAAAGCTGGCGAGCCCGATGCATGACATAGGCAAAGTGGCAATTCCTGATGCAGTATTAAATAAGCCTGCTGCGTTTAACGAAGATGAGCGAAAAATCATGAATTCGCATCCGCAATTAGGTTATGAGATGTTAAAACATTCTGAGAGAGAGCTTTTAAAAATGGCGGCAATAGTTGCCCATGAACACCATGAAAAGTGGGATGGTTCAGGCTATCCAAATGCTCTCAAAGGTGAAAATATTCATATTTATGGAAGAATCACTGCCCTTGCGGATGTATTTGATGCACTCGCCAGTGACAGGGTTTACAAAAAAGCTTGGGATTTAGAGCATATTATGGCTCTTTTTAAAGAGGAGAGAGGCAAGCACTTTGACCCTCGACTGGTCGATATATTTTTTGAAAGAGTGGATGAGTTTTTAGTAGTAAGAGATATGTTTGTGGATTAAGATGATATTTTTTTAAGTAAAATTACCCTAATGGTTTATATGCCCTCTAATTTACAAAAAAAATTAGAACAATTAAAAGGATTTTTATATGCTTGACGAAATAATAATTAAATTAAGAAACTCCTATACAGACGAGGATTATTTAACAGTAATTGAAAATTTGTATGAAGATATTTATGATGAAGTAACAGAAAATGATATGTATGTGTTAATTTTTGAAGAGAACAGTTCTTTTGAAGTAAAAGAGTTAATTGCGCAGTATCTCAACCACGATAATTTTCGAGAGATTGAAAAAGAGACAAAAGAGAAGATTAATAAGAAAATTATGGATGCTTTAGAACTTTTGCAGATGTATAAAACGCCTGAATATCAATGCTTAGTGGATAATGGATTTTGTAATCCACTGAATGAGCGTCTGCCTTATGAGGGGCACATGGACAAACAATGGCATGTTGAGCATAAACAGCGGTTTGTAGATAAAGCACAAGGACTTGGCATGGAAGAGCATTTAGCAAAAAAAATAATTATAGGATTAGAAAGTATTATCTAGTCCACCATTAATCATATGGAGCAGAATATGTATAACTTTAAAGAAATAATAAAAATCACTTCTCAAATAGAGAGTGATAAAACGGCTATTTGCAGAGAGTGGGTAAATGCCCAAACAGCATCGGAGGTTTTTAAAAGAACCGGATTAGATAAGAAAAAATTTGAAACGCTCTTTGCTCCACGCATTATAAACTATTTTTTGGATGTTGCCAACGATAAAGAGGAGATTGGCAATTGTCCTGTAATCGGCGTAATGTTGGCAGTTTTTCATAAATTAAATTTGCAAATTGATGATGTTTTTTTGATATGTGTTGCTCTGAAAAATATTTTAAATAAAAGAGCCGTAACTTCATCAAACGAAATACTCTTTGATGAAATAAACTATATTTTCGACAATAATTTAAAAGGCGTAATTCAAGAGTATATTCAGATTCATTATCCTACATTACGACCTAGAGCGAAAGTACATACAATTAAACATGAAGATTTTTATACAAATAAGATAAGCGCTGAAAGCTTTTTGGAGATGGAAATGATTGATAGTGACTTGATAGATGATTTGAATGATTTTGAAAAAGATTTTGATGCACTCATTTCTGCAACAGAAGGGATAACTGCTGAATTGATAGATGAAATTCAAAAACTGCTGAACTTATACATGTCGGTGCTCCATCAAATAATAGATTTTAAGGAACTTTACTCCCATGTAATATACTTTAAAACTATTTTGAGTCAAATAAATGTTGATAATATCACAGATAAACAAGCTAAAAAATATAATGAGATAATAAATTCAATTCTGAGTGATTTAATAACATGGAAAAATGAGATATTTATCACAAAAAGTGCTAAAGATATTCACTATCTGGATGATTCTATATTTAGCAGTATAAAGCAGATGGAAATGATAAGCGGTAATTATAATCAAGAAGAGAATGAGATGGAGCTGTTTTAATTCATGCTAATTTGAGATGAATATTTAAAATGATAAAATTCCAAAAAAATAAAATTCCATACTATAAAAGGACAAATTATAGACTCAGTTACAACAGATTTAAAAAATGATTACAGTCAATACTGTATTCATTTGGTTGATGACAGCAAGGCGATGATTGCTACTCTCTCCTCTGCGTTAGAAGAAAAAGGTTACAAGGTTACCTCTTCATCCAATGGAAAAGATGCAATAGATTGGATAAATAATAATAAACCGTCACTTATAATCCTTGATGTGGAAATGCCTGTAATGGATGGTTATGAAACAATTAAACTACTAAAAGCCGACAAAGAAACAGCAAATATTCCGGTTATTTTTCATACATCTTTAACAAAACCAGAAGCTATTGAAAAACTCTTTAAACTCGGTGCTTCGGATTACATAACCAAACCCTTCATCCCTGTAGAACTTTTCGCCAGAATTGAAAAAGAGATTAATACTATTGCATTGCAAAATAAACTTCAAGAAAAAATGTCAAAACTCGCCGAAATTCTTTCTACAGACCCATTAACGAAGAGCTCAAATAAAATGCACATGACATCTCTTATTAGTGCAAAACTGCAAAAACTCGCAAGTGAAAATAGAGGTGTTTTTTCGTTGCTTTACATAGATATTGACAACTTTAATAATTTTGCAAAATCACATGGGATACCTGAATCAGAAACTGCTTTAAAAAGGTGCAGAATGGTATTTAAGCGCTGTATTAGAGATAAAGATATATTGGCACGATGGGAGGGAGATATATTTATTATTTTATTTCCTCAAATCGTCAATGAAAATTTGAACAAAATTGCAATGACAATTAAGGAGAGTCTTGAGAAAGTGCCGTTTGCTTCTCATTCTACTTTGAGTGCGACCATGAGCATGGTCGAGGTCTCCGAACCGGATACACTCAGCAATATTCTTGCAACGCTCAAAATTCAAAATAATAAAGCAAAACAACAACATAAAGGTTCCATCATCATGGCTGATGGCAGGCTGCTCATGTAAAGGGAGGAGATAAACAGCTCAGCTTTAAGTATAAGTCATATACAATGTGTCACTATATGATTAACAAATCTAAATAAAGGAGATATAATGGCAAAAGGTCAAGATGCAAAAAAAACGGTTAAGAAATCACCGACAAAAACTTTGAAAGAAAAACGTAATGATAAAAAAACGAAAAAAGCTCAGGACTAAAATTCTGAAATAAGTATTTTAAGCACTCTCCTTTAGCTAAAAATTTGGGTTTAAAAACTCAGTTTTTAGTCTAAAATATTTACTTTAAGTCAAAAAAAACTCTCTTACCGCACTAAAAAAATTTATTCATTTTTAAACAATAGCATTTAAAAATAAATCTCTACTTTTTTCTTTAAGCGAAACATCATCAATATTTTCATACTCTACACAAAATTTAAAATCGAGAAATTATTATGTCAAA
This sequence comes from Campylobacterales bacterium, assembly GCA_026390115.1. Classification (GTDB taxonomy): domain Bacteria; phylum Campylobacterota; class Campylobacteria; order Campylobacterales; family Sulfurimonadaceae; genus Sulfurimonas. Next base: position 189,896 of record JAPLGO010000012.1, read on the forward strand.
CAGATTAGCTACAGAAGATTCACCCTATTTACAGCAACACAAAAATAATCCGGTTGATTGGTATCCTTGGGGTGAAGAAGCTTTTACTAAAGCCCAAAAAGAGAATAAAGCGATATTTATAAGCATAGGATACAGCGCATGCCACTGGTGCCATGTTATGGAAGAGAATGTTTTTGAGAATAGGGAGTGTGCAGATATTTTAAATGAGAATTTTGTCTGCATTAAGGTTGACCGTGAAGAGAGACCCGATATCGACAAACATTATCAAGAGGTTCACATGTTGCTTAACCGTCGTGCCGGCGGATGGCCGACCTCTATCTTCTGTACTCCGCAGAACAAACCTTTCTTCGCCGGAACATATATTCCTCCGGAGTCAAAGCAGGGAAGCATCGAGGGGATGGGCTTTAAAGAGCTTACAAAACTGATTGCTCAAAAAATAGGCGAGAACGATGCAAGATTATTTGAAAATGCCGATGAGATTGAGAAGTTTTTAAAGCACAAAGAGCATCCAAAAGAGGCGACGGTTTTGAAAGAGGAGATAGTGAAAAATTTTATGCTTCAGGCAAAAAACAATTATGAGGTCTCTTATGGCGGTTTTTCTGCTGCACCGAAATTTCCACATGCCTCAACTCTGAGTGCACTTCTGACCATAGACAGACTCTATGATGATAAAGCGGCAAAAGCGATGGTTCTTCACACACTGAAATCTATGAAAAAAGGCGGCATGTACGACCTCATTGATGGAGGATTCTGCAGATATTCAGTAGACAACATGTGGAAAGTTCCGCACTTTGAGAAGATGCTTTATGATAATGCCATTTTGTGCGAACTTTATACACAAGCATATTTGACTTATAAAGAGGAGAATTTTTTAGAAACGGCCAAAGAGATTGCAGATTTTTGGCAAAATTTTATGAGCGAAGATAATCTCTTTTACTCAGCCAGTGACGCCGATGGTGACGGAGAAGAGGGAACCTACTTTGTTTATAGTTACAGTGAAGTAAGCAGAGCCATGAGTGAAAATGGATATCAACATATCAACGAGAGGTTGAGTGAAATAGGTGTTACTCTTGGCGGAAACTTTGAAGGCAAAAATATTATTCATCTGGAGGGTGTAGATAAACCTGCATATTTTGAAGAGGTAAAAAGGATACTTCAAAATATCAGAAAAAAAAGAGAATACCCATTTATTGACAAAAAAATCCAAACTTCATGGTCTGCTATGATGATAAAATCGCTTTTTACGCTTGGTGCGATTGATAATAAATATAATCTGGCAGCTGTAAAAGCCCTTGATGCATTAATGGAGTGCATGTATATAAACGGCACGCTCTATCACACAACCCTTATTCATAAAAAACCTAAAATAGGGGCTTTTTTGGAAGATTACGCCTTTTTGTCGCAGGCTTTGGTTGCAGCATATAAATTCACCCAGAATGAGCTCTACCTTATAGATGCACAAAGATTTGTAAACAGGGCTTTGGAGGAGTTTTACAATAAAGGTGAATGGAATTTCAGCATAGGCGAATTTGTTACAAAAGCTGAAATGACAGACAACACCTATACGAGTTCCGTAAGCATAATGGTGGATGTTCTTCTCTCTTTGAATACACTTTTTGAAGATGAAAAATATGCTCACTTCGCCTTTAAAACGCTGGAATACAACTCCTATGAACTGGGCAGAAAACCTATATACTCTCCATATATGCTGGTTCAAATGTTGAGATATTTAAAGGGTGACAGGGTAATAAAATCGAATGAGGAGAGTTTTAAATTTAACTCATATGGGTTGGCATGTTTGGAGTATCCTTTTACTCAGTTTAAACTCACGGGAGATGAAAAATTCCTATTGTGCGGGGAGAAAAGCTGTTTTGCTACCACTGAGGATGTGAATCAATTGAATGGACTGATAAAAAACTCTTTTTAATATTGGATGGCTTATAATGAAAAAAATATAATCTATAAGCTGGAGTTGATATGGGACACAAAAGAGTAATGATAGACGATGAGTTAAATAGTGCATCGATAGAAGAGATAGTCCATCCGGATAGAAGAAAAGATGAGAAGGCTCAGCAGGAAGAGTTTGAAAAAAGAAATAAAAAGGGTGTAAAAAAGAGGGTTGCCGTTTGGGTAAAAGAGGAGGTTATAGCGTATGAGAAGGAGCTGAAAACACTTCAGATTGAGCTGCTCAAAATGCAAAACCATGTCAAAGAAACCGGCAAGAAAATTTTGATGATTTTTGAGGGTCGTGATGCCGCCGGAAAAGGTGGAACAATCAAAAGAATTAATGAGCATCTCAATCCGCGTGGTGCAAGGGTTGTAGCACTTGATAAGCCGAGTGATATAGAAAAAACACAGTGGTATTTTCAGAGATATTCGCACCATCTGCCGTCTGCGGGGGAGATAGTTCTTTTTGACAGAAGCTGGTATAACCGTGGCGGTGTTGAGCCTGTTATGGGGTTTTGCACGCAAGAGGAGCATAAGGAGTTTTTACATGACGTTCCGGAGTTTGAGAAGATGCTTATAAATTCAGGTATCGAAATATTTAAATTTTACTTTTCTGTCTCAAAAGAGGAGCAGGAAAAAAGATTTAACACAAGAAGAGAAGACCCTCTCAAACAGTATAAGCTCTCACCGGTTGATGAGCTTTCACAGGGGCTTTGGGATAAATATACCATAGCAAAATACTCTATGCTTTTGGCTTCAAATACAGACTATTCGCCGTGGACAATTATCCGCTCGGATGATAAGAAAAAAGCCAGAATAAACTGCATCAAACATATACTCAATCATGTTGAATATCCAAATAAGATAAGTGCCAAAAAATTGGTGGCTGATGACCATATTCGCATATTCGCGAAGGATGAGGTGCATAATATGAAGTCGATGATGTCTTTAAAGAAAAATCATAAGTCGTAGGGAAGCAGTTTAATTTCAAAATTTTTGCTATAATTTTCGCTCTTAAATAAAGGGGAACCATGCTAAAAACATTGGGTAAATATATGTTCATGATAGAGCTTGGATATAAATATATTAACATTTTTAAAAAGACTTTTTTTCATCCGTTTATCTCACAAAAACCGGCTTATACACAACTTTCTCATGACCGTCAAGCCTACTCAAACAGTGTATTGGAATTTTTAAAGATAGAGGTCAAAGTTATCGGTGAACTCCCAAAAAAAGATAAAATTCTTTACGCTATAAACCACCGCTCGCTTCTTGACATAATAGTCATGGAACATATATTTTCACTGGGTCATAAAACGGGTGCATGGATAGCAAAAGAGGAGCTTTTTAACGCCTTTTACGGCAACTTTTTCAAATTCAGCGGTTGTATTAGTGTTGATTTGGAGAGTGGGAAAGGGCTGCTGAGTTTTTTTAAAAAAATCAAATCTACGCTTGTCAAAGTAGATAATCTAAACATCTATATTTTTCCCGAAGGAGAGCGATATGGCGGAGAGGGGCTTGGAAAATTTCAAAACGGTGCATCCAAAATAGCCAAAGCAAATCACCTTGATATTGTACCTGTATTTATAAATGAACCATTAGAAGTGGTTTTTAAAAATGCTCCTTACAAAGAGAAAAAAGTGGTGCATGTGCATATAGGAAATTTTGTAAATCCTGATAATCTTGAAAATGAGTATAGAGAGTTTATGAACAGTACAAAAGGAGCAGAGAAGTGAGCAAGATGAAATTAGGCGTAAACATCGATCATGTGGCTGTTTTAAGAGAGGCTAGACAAGTGAACGACCCAGAGATTTTGCAGGCTCTTTTCGTGGCATGTGCCAATGGAGCCGACCAGATAACGATTCATTTAAGAGAAGACAGAAGACATATTCAAGATACGGATGCAAAAAATATTATTCAAAACTCCGGTGTGCCTGTAAATTTGGAGTGTTCAATCAATACAAATATCTTAGATATCGTTTGCAAACTGCGTCCGCATCGCGCTACTTTGGTACCCGAAAAAAGAGAAGAGGTAACCACCGAGGGCGGATTGGATGTTTTTGGGTACGAGGAGGAGATACGCTATAGCGTTGAGCAGTTACATGACTTCATTATTCCCGTTTCACTTTTTGTTGACCCGACACTTTTGGCTATGGAGAAATCACGCGAATTGGGTGCGGAGATGGTGGAGCTTCACACAGGAACATTTGCAAACCTTTTTGCCATGTTACACTCCTCTTTGCCTTACTCAAACCACTCGGTTAAAGAGTTGGAACTCCCCCGTTATGAGCTCTCCGAGAGACTTGAAAAATCGATAGAAGATATAAAAAATGCAGCCAAGCATGCCAAAAAAATAGGGCTGGAAGTTGCAGCAGGACATGGACTCAATTATCATAATGTGCATGAGATGATGAAGATAGAGGAGATTATAGAGCTCAACATCGGGCAGAGCATCATCGCCAGAAGCGTTTTCAGCGGTTTGGCGGATGCCGTAAAAGAGATGAAAAGATTGACTACAAGATAATGAAAAAACCCACTATTGCAGTAAGTGTCGGCGATCTGAACGGTGTGGGCATAGAGATAGCACTCAAAGCGCATTTGGAAGTCTCAAAACTCTGTAACCCAATCTACTGCATTAACGCCCACATGTTAGAAAAAGCGGCAAAACTTCTCGGTGTTGCAGTGCCAAATGATTTTTCTCTTGTGCACCCCAAGAGTACTTCCTCGCTTTCGCTCACAGCGCACCCCAAGAGTACTTCCTCGCTTTCGCTCACAGCGTCTGTGAATGGCGAGTTTGAGATAAAAGCGGGGCAGGTGGACGCGGCAAGCGGAAAATACTCCTATGACTCTTTTACGCATGCAATAAAACTGTGTGAGAAAAAAGAGGCGGATGCAGTTGTGACCATGCCCATCCACAAAGAGGCGTGGAAAAAAGCAGGACTTCACTTTGTGGGGCATACGGATTTGCTCCGAGACTACTTTAAACAAGATGCCATTATGATGCTCGGATGCGAGAAGATGTTTGTTGCACTCTATACCGAACATGTGCCGCTCAAAGATGTTCCGTGCATGATACAAAAAGAAAAAATCACACTGTTTTTGCTCGACTTACACAAAAGCATAGGCGACAAAAAAGTAGCAGTTCTTGGATTGAATCCACATGCCGGAGATAACGGCGTGCTGGGGAACGAAGAGAGGGAGATAGAAGCAGCGATAAAAAAAGCAAACGAGACGATAGGCAAAGAGCTTTTTTACGGTGCAATTGTTCCGGACATCGCTTTCACACCGCACTTTCGTTCAAACTTTAACTACTTTGTCGCAATGTACCATGACCAAGGTTTAGCACCGCTCAAAGCGCTTTATTTTGACGAGAGCGTCAATATTTCTCTCAACCTGCCAATCATCCGAACCTCGGTAGATCACGGAACAGCCTTTGACATTGCGTATAAAGGCGAAGCAAAAACGCTGAGCTACATGAATGCCGTGAAGAGTGCTATCGGCTTTATAAAGTAACAATTCCCCCCCCCCATTTACCAAAAATAAAGTAAAAAAAGATACTTTTTTTTTATTTTATGATACTATAATCGGAAAAGCTACGGAGGGAATTTTATGAAGACAACTCTATTTATCCTCTTATTAACTATTTCTTTACAAGCAGAGACAACATCTTCTGATATTATCCGTTTTAGCGGTGGTACGACCATTCAGCCGATTATAGAAAAAACAGCCCCTGCCTATCAGCAAACCAACAAAGAATCGCTCTATGTAGAAGGTGGAGGAAGTGAGGTGGGAATACAAAAAGTCATTAACCATAGTAGTGATATAGCCATGATTGCGCGCAATTTAAGTGAAGAAGAAAAAAGTCGTTTCGCTTATATGACAATCGCCGTTGATGCAGTGGCGGTAATCCACCATGAAAGTCAGTCTATTAATAATTTAACTAAACAAGAGCTTATTGGATTTTATGATGGTTCAAAAAAAGAGTGTAATTATGCCGGGTGTGAGCATGTAAACTTAATCATTATCTCAAGAAAAATTGATCGGGCAACTTTGGCAACTTTTGAAGCGTACACTGGTTTAAAAAGTCCAAAACGAAAAAATTTACCACCAGATGCAAAACTCATAAAAGCAGATGCTTGGGAAGCGGAGTCTAACATAAATACTCTGCTTTGGGTTGCTGGACTTAAGGGTTCAATCGCTATTGTCTCACATGCAGAGGCGATTCGCTATGAAAAAATGGGGTATCCAATTCGTATTACTGAAATTGAAAATGTTTATCCTTCTCTTGAGACGATTAAAAATGGAACTTATCCTATTCAAAATACTTTAAATCTTGTGTGGAACAAAGAAAATACAAAAGTTGAGCGTTTTATTGGGTGGGTTAAAAGCGGTGGTATGGATTCTGATATAACTAAACTTGGTTTTGTGGCGGTGGACAAATGAAAATGAAACGCTCCCATTATGCACTTTGGTTACCAACTCTGATTACAAGCGTTGTGATAATCTCTTTGTTTTGGATGATGCATGCTTTTTTGCATCACAATTTGGTGGAGATGCTTCAAACACACAAGCGTTCTCAAGAGTTAACTAAAAAAATAGAAAAAATGGTCTCTTCAACGCTCAATGCTACCTTCTTGGGAGATGAAAAAGGGTTTTTAAAAACAGTAAAACTCTCCAATCAAATCCATGACGATATATTGCTTATAAAAAAAGATAATGAGTACAATACAGACTCTTTGTTCAACAGCTATGAACAGCTCTACAAAAAGCTTATTAGTGCAGTTTCCTATACTACAGAAAACCGTCTTGGAGATGCAAAAATGGCACTTGAAGAGGTTGAAAGTTATTCTAGTGATCTTGAAAATCAGATGGATGGATTAAATAATTATTTTGATCTAAGAGAAAAAGAGGTTGAGAGAACACTTTTTATCATCATGATACTTTCAGGTGCGTTGCTGTTGTTTATCGCTCTGTTTAACGGGTTTTATCTGATTCCTCACCAAGTTATTCGTCCGCTTGAGGAGTTTGCAGAAGCACTCAAAGGGAGTGAAGAGAAGTATCGCATTGTTGCAGACTGGACTTATGATTGGGAGTATTGGCTTGATGTCGATAAAAATATTGCCTATATTTCTCCATCCGTAGAGAGGATAACCGGATATACGCCAAAAGAGTTTATACAAAATCCCTCTTTGCTCGTGGATATTATTTACCCTGATGATGCTATGTATTGGGATAGACATGTAAGCGAAGCGCATTTGCCTAATCGCCCGGAAGAGGATGCACAAGAAGTCGAGTTTCGTGTTGTTTGCAAGGATGGAGGTGTTATTTTTGTAGATCATATATGCAGACCGGTATATAACCATGATGGAACTTATATGGGCGTGCGTGTAGCCAACCGAGATATAACCCAAAAAGTAGCGATTTTAGATGAGTTAAAAGAGAAAAATCGTCTTCTTGATACTTTGGCTACTACGGATGGACTGAGTGCTCTCTATAATCGTCGTTATTTTGATGAAGCACTCACGAGAGAAGTAGAATATGCTAAACGAACCGGAAATACTTTAGCTCTTATCATGTGTGATATTGACTATTTTAAACTTTATAATGATGCATATGGGCACCAAAAAGGCGATAAGGTAATTCAACAAGTTGCGGATGTATTAAAAGCAACTTTTAGTCGCACCATAGATGTAGTTGCACGCTACGGGGGAGAAGAGTTTGTAATACTCCTTCAAGCAACGCCTCCGGAAGAAGCATATAATCTTGTAGAATTGGCAAGAGAAAATATTGTAAAGCTGGGTATTGAACATCGAGAGTCAAAAGTAGCACCGCTTATTACAATGAGTTTTGGAGTAGTGAGTTGTATCCCTGATTTGCTTTCAAACGGAGATAGCTTACTTACTCAATCCGATAAAGCACTTTACCAAAGCAAAGAAAAAGGGCGTAATTGCACTACACTTTTAGAGTGTTAAGTAACAATTAAAAGCAAACTAAAAACTCTTAATTCTGGAAATGGAGTAAAGAGTGCGATTTCATTTATGCAGTAACGCTTCTTTTTCTATAAAATTCTTTTTTAAATTCAGCAAAGCTATCTTCTAAAATAGCCTCTCTCACTTCTCTCATAAGGTTGAGATAATAGTGTAAGTTATGAATGGTCGCAAGTCTAAAATAGGTGATTTCACGGGAGCGGAAGAGGTGGTTTAGGTAGGCTCTTGTGTATCTTTTACATGTGATGCATTCACACTCGGGGTCAATCGGCAGTGCATCCTCATTGAACTTTGCCCCTTTGATGTTTATGCGTCCAAAAGAGGTGAAGAGCGTGCCGTTTCTTGCGTTTCTAGTCGGCATGACACAGTCAAACATGTCGATGCCTCTTTCTATGTTTTCTATCAAATCTTCTGGAGTTCCCACGCCCATCAAATAGCGTGGTTTGTCCGTCGGCATGTACTTTACCGTATGCTCAACCGTATCGTACATTTCGTTATTTAACTCGCCGACTGACAATCCGCCGATAGCAAAACCGTCATAATCAAGTGCACAGAGTTCAGTTGCACTTTTTGTACGGAATGCTCTATCTGTTCCGCCTTGGATGATGGCAAAGATATTTTGCTCCGTGCCGATGCCATCTTTTTGTTTTGCTCTAAAATACTCTATCGACTCTTTTGCCCAAGCAGTGGTTCTCTCAATACTGAGTGCAATTCTTTCCTGCGTTGCCGGAAGTGCTACCAAGTCGTCTAAAATCATCATGATGTCAGAGCCTAAATTATGTTGGATGTCTATAACTTTTGTGGGCGTAAAGAAGTGTTTTGAGCCGTCAATGTGAGAGCGGAATTCTATACCTTTTTCACTCGCTTTTGAAATATCGCTGAGGCTGAACGCCTGAAAACCGCCGCTATCCGTTAAAAAACTTTTAGGATAGGTTGTAAAACCATGGAGTTTTCCCATTTTTGCAACCGTCGCATCGCCCGGTCGAAGATACATATGGTAGGTGTTTGCCAAAATTATTTCGGCACCGAGCAGGTTCAGCACATCGTCCATGTCGAGTGATTTCACACTTCCAAGCGTTCCTACCGGCATAAACACAGGAGTTTTTATTGTGGAGTGGGCTGTTTTTATCGTACAAGCACGGGCGTTTTTTGAAGTGGCTTCGAGGGTGAATTCCATAGTTGTTTGTGTCCTAGGTAGTTTTAATTGGTCAGCATTATAACATTTAAGAGAGTTTTATGTAAAATTCGAAAATTATTTTCAAAAAAAGGTTTGTTTATGGCAACTGTAGGCATGAGTGATATCAAAAAAAATATTCGTTTAATCGTAGGCGAAGTACCGTACAAAGTAGTAGAGTTCCAACATGTTAAACCGGGCAAGGGTGCGGCATTTGTTCGTATGAAAATGAAGAGTTTTTTAAACGGCAAAGTGGTTGAAAAAACTGTTCATGCCGGAGATAAGTTTGAAGTTCCTGAAATCACTTATACAACTATGCAGTTTCTTTATGATGACGGCGAATCGTTCCAGTTCATGGACAACGACTCGTATGAGCAGTTGGCTCTTTCGTATGAGCAGTGCGATGACGCTTCTAAATGGTTCAAAGACGGAATCAATGTGGATATTATTTTCTACAAAGGGAATGCTATTTCTGTAAGCGCACCTGAAGTTATGGAGTTGGTTATCACAGATACTCCTCCAAACTTCAAAGGCGATACTTCAAGCGGAAGCAGAAAACCTGCAACTCTTGAGACAGGTGCAGTTGTTCAAGTTCCTTACCATGTTCTTGAGGGCGACACTATCAGAGTAAATACAGTGGATTGTGAGTATTTAGAAAAAGTTAAATAAATTATTTTTGGCATGTGAAAATTCCACATGCCAAAAAATCCACTTCTACAAACTCATCAAAAATCACCTCATTCTTAAGCCTCTTTTACTATAATATTACCCTTTAAAATCAATATATCAAAGCAATAATAATTTATAATAAAGGCAATAAATGCGAAATATGTTTTACAAAAAAAAACTCTCGGGTAGCGACGGAAGTTTTGAGCGAAAACTCGGACTTTTGGATGTTACTTTCATCGGCGTCGGGGCGGTTATAGGCTCTGGAATTTTTGTAATAACAGGTCAGGCGGCAGCGACTATGGCAGGACCTGCGATTATTTTGTCATTTTTATTAAGCGGCGTAATGATTGCAATTGTAGCCCTTATTTATGCAGAACTCAGCTCCGCATATCCCGTTGCAGGAAGTGCATACAGCTTTACTTTTGCGAGTCTGGGTGAGATGTTTGCATGGTTTGTCGGGTGGAATCTTCTCCTTGAGTACGGCGTGGCGACGGCAGCGGTTGCGACGGGCTGGTCAGGATATTTACGACGTTTTTTAGAAAACAGTATGGGTATAAATATACCGCATTCACTCACGGGCGCATTTAATCCGAGTAATGGCACTTATATCGACATAAGTGCATTCAGTATCGTTTTACTTATTTTTGTCCTTTTGGCAATCGGTATCAAAGAGAGTGCAAGAGTCAATACAATAATAGTTTTCATCAAACTTATCGTACTCTCTGTATTTGTATTCGTCGGTTTGCCTCATGTAGATTTCAACAATTTGAGCAACTTTATGCCCTTCGGCTGGGAAGGTGTCTGGCATGCTTCATCATTAATTATGTTCGCCTATTTAGGCTTTGACGCAATCAGCACGGTTGCCGAAGAGACAAAAAACCCGAAAAGAAATATTCCATGGGGACTTGTTTTATCACTCATTCTCAGCGTAGTTTTCTTTATTTTAGTAAGTTTTACTCTCACCGCGATTGTGCCCTATAGTGAACTCAATGTTCCCGATGCCTTGGCGTTTGCACTTTACAAAGTCAACGAGCCGTTCGCCGCAAATGTCATTGCTCTTGGTGCGGTGATTACGATTACGACCGTAATGCTTGTTATGGGGATAGGGTTTACTAGAATTCTATTTGCTCTCTCACGCGATGGACTTATCACAAAGAGCCTCAGTGAGCTTCATCCAAAATATAATACACCCTTTAAAGCGACGATACTTGGTGGTCTGTTTTTGAGTATTCTGGCAGGACTCGTACCTCTCAAAACCTTGGCAGAACTCGTAAATATAGGAACCCTTTTTGCCTATTTGATGGTAACCGTCGCGATAATCGTTTTAAGAAAACAAGAAAGTATGAAACCGGAATTTCAAATGCCGGCGTTTAAAATTCTTATTCCTCTAAGTTTTATACTCATTCTCTTCACAATGGCAGGATTGCCGTTTGAGACATGGATGCGATTTATAGGCTGGTCGGCAATAGGAATGGTGATTTACTGGTTTTATGGGAGTAAGGAAAAAGCATGAGCGTACAGCCCTTTACCCACCTCCACCTTCACACCGAATACTCACTCCTAGACGGTGCAAATAAAATTTCAAACCTTGTCTCTCGTCTGCAAGAGCTTGGTATGACTTCCGTTGCTATGACGGATCATGGCAATATGTTTGGTGCGATTGACTTTTATCAGCAGATGATGAGTGCCGGGATTAAGCCTATTATCGGGATGGAGGGGTATATTCATAACGGCGATACTTTGGATGATAAGAGTACAAAACAGAGATTTCATGTCTGTTTGTATGCCAAAAACCAGAAGGGTTATGAAAACCTTATGTACCTTTCATCCAAGGCTTTTATAGACGGTTTTTACTACTATCCGCGCATCAATAAACATGAACTTCGCGAACATAGTGAAGGGCTTATTTGTACTTCTGCATGTCTTCAAGGCGAAGTGAGCTGGCATCTCAACACTGCAAACGAGAGAAATGTAAGAAACGGTGCTTTGGGATATGAGGGTGCAAAAGCTGTAGCACTTGAGTACAAAGAGATGTTCGGAGAGGATTTTTATCTTGAACTTATGCGTCATGGCATAGGCGACCAACTCTTCATTGATGATCAGGTTCTTCGTATCGCAAAAGAAACGGATATAAAAGTAGTCGCCACAAACGACACTCACTACACCTATCCGGGGGATGCCCAGTACCATGAGGCTTTCATGTGTATCGGGATGAATAAACTCTATGACGACCCAAAGAGAATGCGTCACTCTGTGCATGAGTTCTACCTTAAATCACCGGAGCAGATGGCACGTCTTTTTGCGGATATTCCTGAAGCCATAGAACATACTCAGGAGATAGTAGAGAAGTGCAATCTTGTTCTCAAACTAGGCAATCCGACACCGCCGAATTTTAAGTTTACCAAAGAGTACTCAAATAAAGATGGGCTTACAATAGATTTTGAAGATGATGCACCGCTTGGGGATGAGGCTTCTAAAGATGAAAAAAGAGTTTGGAAAAGTTCGGCTGACAAAAATGATGCGGAGTATTTTATCTACCGTTGCCGCATAGGACTTGAAAACAGATTGGTGCATGTTCCATTAGAGAGACATGAAGAGTACAGAGCCAGATTAGAGTTTGAGATGGATGTCATAAACTCTATGAAATTCCCGGGATACATGCTCATCGTTTGGGATTTCGTGAAAGTTGCTAAAGAGAGAGGCATAGCGGTTGGACCGGGGCGTGGTTCTGCGGCTGGTAGTTTGGTCGCTTATTCATTAGACATCACCGATATCGATCCCATGAAGTATGACCTGCTTTTTGAAAGATTTCTTAACCCTGAACGTATAAGCATGCCCGATATCGATATGGATTTTATGCAGGCGCGTCGCGGCGAAATAATCGACTATGTTGTAGAGAAGTATGGACGAAATCAGGTGGCTCAGATTATCACTTTTGGTTCACTCTTGGCAAAAGGGGTTATCCGTGATGTGGCAAGAGTGCTTGACATGCCGCTCTCTCAAGCGGATAAGTTGGCAAAACTCATTCCCGATGAACTTGGAATTACCCTCAATGGAAAGACAAAATACGGTAAGTTTGAAGAGGGTGCTTTTCAAAAAGAGCCCAAGATTGCGGAGCTGATAGCGGATGATTCAAACGCACAGAGAGTTTGGGAGTTTGCAAAAAAGCTCGAAGGTCTCAAGCGAAATTCAGGTATCCATGCGGCGGGTGTGGTTATCTCAAATGAAGAGCTTTGGAAGAAGACACCTATCTATAAGCCCTCGGGTGAGAACACTTTTGTAACTCAATATTCACTCAATTATCTTGAAGATGTCGATTTAATCAAGTTCGACTTTTTGGGACTCAAAACGCTCGATGTAATCGACAATGCTATCAAACTTATCAAAAGAAGATACGACAAAGAAGTAGATTGGCATGCTATAGATGAGAACGATCCGAAGGTATATGAAGTCATAAGAACGGGTGAGACGGTCGGAATGTTCCAGATAGAGAGTTCGGGCATGCAGGATTTGAACAAACGGCTCAAGCCAGACAACTTCGAGGATCTGATTGCAGTTTTGGCACTCTACAGACCGGGTCCGATGGAGTCGGGAATGCTTGATGATTTTATCGAGCGTAAACATGGCAGACAAGCCATTACCTACACTTTTGACCCGATGGAACCGATTCTTGGAAAAACATACGGAGTCATCGTTTATCAGGAGCAGGTCATGCAGATAGTTCAGACTATCGGTGGCTTTTCTCTTGGATACTCTGACATTATCCGCCGTTCGATGGGTAAGAAGAAGGACATGAGTGTTTATAACAATGAGTTTGCAACCGGGGCAAAAGATCAGGGGTATGATTATGACAAAGCCTCAAAACTTTTTGATTTGATTGAGAAATTTGCAGGATACGGTTTCAATAAATCGCACTCTGCGGCATACGCGATGGTTACATTTCAGACAGCATGGCTTAAAACCTACTATCCGAACGAGTTTATGGCGGCACTCTTAACTTCGGACAAGGACAATACAGACAAAGTCGTCCGTTACATCGATGAGGTGCGACGCATGGGGATTGAACTTGCTCCGCCCGATGTAAACGACTCCTATCTGGAGTTCTCGGCAATTACAAAAAATGAAAAAGATGTTATTCTCTTTGGTTTGGGCGCCATCAAAGGTGTGGGTGAATCGGCTGTTTTTTCTATCATCGGCACGAGAGAAGAGGGGGGAGATTTTAGTTCGATTGAAGATTTTGTAAACAGAATAGACTCCTCAAAAGTCAATAAAAGATTTATAGAATCTACTATAAAATCGGGCGGATTTGACAGATTCGGCTACTCAAGAAAAGCTCTCTTAGACCAGATAGAACTGATAATTGAGACCGCAAAAAAAGCGAGCGATGCCAAAAAAAATGCGGCAGGAAGTCTCTTTGGGGATGATGCAGAGATAACAAGCGTGAAACTAAGCCTCACAAACTCCGATGAGTACGAACTGAAAGAGATTCTGGAGTTTGAGAAGGAGACTTTGGGCTTTTATGTCTCGGGTCATCCGCTTGACGGCTTCAGGGTTGCCATGGATGAGCTGGATTATACGCTCTCTTCGGAGATAGAAAACATCAAAGATGGCTCAACGGCGATTTTTATAGGAAAAGTGGAAGAGATAACGAAAAAAACTTCCAAAAAAGGGAACCAGTTCGGCATCGTAAACCTTATGGATTTTCATGGAAATATAGAGATTATGCTTTTCTCGGACAAACTCGATGAATTAGCAGAGATGAACCTCTCCGAGCCTGTAGCATTCAAGGTGAAAATCACCCATACAGAGATGTTTACACGCATTGGTGTCATGAAAATTATGACGCTCAAAGAGGCAAGAAAAGAGACAAAAAAAACAAAACCAGAGGTAAGAGAGATACCGCAAGAGCCAATAAATTTGGCAGTGAGATTAGATACAAACTTAGATGTGCTTGAAGATTTATATAAAATAGTGAGACAAAACCATGGCAACAGAGAGCTGAAAATTACAATTATATCCAAGTTGCAAAATGTAATAATTGACTCTGCCATCAGAGTTGATGGCAAAATTATTGCGATGTTAGAAGGCAATGCGCATGTGGATATAGTTTTTTAATTGTCACATAATTATCATGATAAAGAATCCATTTAAGAAGGGTGTTGTACAATCTGTCAGAACAGTAGTTACAGAGAAGGTAGTAAAAACTTTTTTTGACTTCAAAAATTTGGAGTTGCTGCTATCAATATAATAATATGGAAATGAATAAATGAAAATTGCTCCCCTTCCTCACAATGAACAAGAACGACTAGCTGAGCTTAGAAAATATGGTATTTTAGATACGGAACCTGAGGCGATATTTGAGAGTATGGTTCAATTGGCGGCCTATATCTGCAAAACTCCTATCTCTGCAATCAGTCTGATTGATGAGAATCGACAGTGGTTCAAAGCAATCGTCGGTATCGATGCCACGGAGACACCTCGGGATGTTGCGTTCTGCGCCCATGCAATTTTGCAGGATGAGCCTATGGTTATTCCGGATGCACTGCTGGATGAACGCTTTCATGACAATCCTTTGGTTGCAGGCGGTCCTGAAATTCGTTTTTATGCAGGCGTCCCATTGGTTACTCCAAGTGGCTTGCATCTGGGAACACTCTGCGTCATCGATGTTGAACCAAGAGAGTTGCCTCAAGAGCAGATAGAAGCTGTAAAAACACTTGCGAATAGCGTTATGGCGCATCTTGATTTGAGGCTTTCGCATAAAGAAATACGCAAATATGTGGAAGATTTACAACTCTCTGTTACGATTTTTGATACGGCGAGCGAAAGTATTGTTGTCACGGACGCAAATAATCGCTTTATTACAGTGAACCCTGCTTTTACTGCAACAACCGGTTATTCCCTTCAAGAAGTCATAGGAAAAACACCTAGCATACTTAGTTCCGGTAAACAGAGCAAAGAGTTTTATGAGAAGATGTGGAGTGATCTCAACACTTTAGGTTCTTGGGACGGAGAGCTGTGGAACAGGCGCAAGAATGGTGAGGAGTACGCCGAGTGGCTCTCCATTAAAGTGGTCTTGAACGAAGATGGCTCAAAGCGTATGTATCTCGCTATTTTTTCCGATATCACCGAGCGAAAGCAGGCAGACGAAATTATCTGGAAGCAAGCTAATTACGATTTGCTGACAAAGCTGCCAAACAGAGGGCTCTATAGTGACAGGATGGAGCATGAGATGAAAATGGCACATCGCAATGGCAGTTCGCTTGCACTTCTTTTTATAGACTTAGATTATTTTAAGCAGGTCAACGACACTCTGGGGCATGATGTTGGAGATCTGTTGCTTGTAAGGGCAAGTGAGCGTATCAGCAAATCGGTTCGTGAATCGGACACAGTGGCTCGAATGGGCGGAGATGAGTTTACGGCTATTCTTCCGCAGATTGACTCAATAGAAAACGCTTGCAAAATAGCTGAAACCATGGTAAAAAAACTTGCACAGCCATTCGATTTGAATGGGCACATTGTGACAATCTCGGCGAGTATCGGATTGGCGATATACCCAAATGATGCCCAAGATAGCAAGGAGTTATTACAAAAAGCTGATAAAGCCATGTATGAGGCAAAGAGACATGGACGAAATCGTTTCTGTACATATCAACAACTGGATGAGTGCATATAGAGCCTTTTATTTTTGAAATCACTGAAAATTTGAAATATTGATAAACTTTACAAAAGAGGACAAACATGATAAAACAAGATTTTAACGATGGACTTCTAGGCTTTTTGGATTCTTCACCGACACCCTTTCATGCGACGCAGAATATGGCTGGGATGTTTGCAAATGCAGGATTTACTCAGCTCTTTGAAGTGCAGAGGTGGGATTTGCAAGAGGGTGGGAAGTATTTTGTGACTCGTAACGACTCCTCTATTATAGCTTTTACCTATCCGCGTATTAACAAAAATTATGTGATGGTCGGTGCGCATACCGACTCTCCAAACCTCAAGCTTAAACCTAATCCGATTTTAAAGAATGACGGGGTTGTCAAATTTGCTGTTGAGCCTTATGGCGGGATTTTGTTTAATCCTTGGTTTGATAGAGATTTGAGTCTTGCAGGACGGGTTTCGTACCTTGATTCTAATAACATGATAAAAGATGCTTTGATAGATGTTAAAAAAGCGATTGCTATTATTCCCTCACTCGCGATTCATTTGGACAGAGAAGTGAATGAAAAAAAAAGTGTGAATGCGCAGACGGACATCTCTCCTGTTTTGGCATCTGGAGATAGTTTTAACTTCGATAAATTTTTAAAAGACGAACTCGCGGCATGTGGAGTTAAAGATATTGTTGAGCTCTACGCAAATGAGCTTAGTCTGTACGATACGCAAAAAGCCTCTTATGTCGGAATTGAGAATGATTTTATTGCGAGTGCCAGACTCGACAATCTTCTGAGTTGTTATGTCGGCATGTTGAGCATATGCAGCGTGAGCGATGATACGCCTATGCTTTTTATTGCAAGCGACCATGAAGAGGTGGGAAGTGATTCTGCTTCCGGCGCAGGCGGGTCGTTTTTGGAGAGTACACTCAAACGGATGTTTGGCGACTTTGAAGAGCTTACTCAGATGCTCCGTTCCTCTCTCTTTATCAGTGCGGATAATGCGCATTCTATCCATCCAAACTATCCAAGCAAACATGATGCAAACCATGCTCCGCAGATAAACAGGGGCGTTGTGATAAAAGTAAATTCAAATCAGCGTTATGCCTCAAACTCAAAAACTATTTCTAGATTTATGAATGTAGCTTCCGGTCTAAATGAACCGACACAAAATTATGTAACAAGAAGCGATATGGGCTGCGGTTCGACAATCGGTCCGATAGTCGCTGCAAAACTGGGGATTGATACTATCGATGTCGGGCTTCCGACTCTAGCCATGCACTCGGTGCGGGAGCTTTGCGGGAGCGATGACGCATACAGTTTATATAAAATAGTAGTGGAGATGGGAGTTTAGGCTCATAGGGGTTGAAGTAAGCAAATATTTTAAAAAGTTGTTTTTTAATAATTAACATGTAATAATCGTGGCAGTTTGTGTTTTTGAAAAAGTTACTTTATTAAGGGGAATGCACTATGCAAAAATTAATAGATCCTCAAGAGATTGAAAAACATCTTCAAGAAGAGTTATTTGATTATTTCAGTAACGGAAGCTTGATTGTTGATAGCGATTTTAATATAGTCTATAGAAAAGGGACTGTTCCTTATCTTAATTTTTCAGACGGGGTGATGACTCTTAATCTTTTTGATAATCTAGATAAAAATATGCAATCCCAAATGAGAGCTCTTGTAAAGCGTGTATTGGACTCTAACATGAGAGAGGTTAGCAAATTTATTCAGCTGGAGCCAAAAGATGAGGAGAAGTTTGTAAAAATAACCGCACAACCTTTTTCTCTTGCT
Source organism: Campylobacterales bacterium (assembly GCA_026390115.1). Lineage (GTDB taxonomy): Bacteria > Campylobacterota > Campylobacteria > Campylobacterales > Sulfurimonadaceae > Sulfurimonas. The sequence goes on from JAPLGO010000012.1 coordinate 208,114, forward strand.
TCACACAACTTGATGATACTAATAAATTTTCAGGAGATAGAGGCTAAAGAGCTCTTTTTTGGTGGAGCTGCTATTACGCAGGCAAAAGAAGAGATAAAAAATATTTCCGATGCATTGGCACTTTCAAAACAGAAGAAGGCACTGATGAAAGAGGAGTTGCAGGAGTCAAACGAGAAGCTTCAAACAACGGTGGAAGAGCTTAGAACTTCCAATGAGGAGTTGCGTTCAATAAATGAGGAGCTACTGGCATCTTTAGATTCTAACGCAGAACTTCAAACAAAATATGAGCAGACTTTTAAGACAGCACAGATAGGAATTGCCCATGTCACCCTTGACGGCACTTTTATGGATGTAAATGCGTATCTTTGCGACTTGGTTGGATATAGCAAAGAGGAGCTGTTAAAACTTAGATTTCAAGATATTACATATGCTGAGGATTTGACTTTAGATTTAGAATATGTCAAGAAGCTTCTGGATAATAAACTCAATACATACCACATGGAAAAAAGATATATTCGTAAAAACGGTGCTATAGTCTGGATTCATCTCTCTGTTGTTTTATTACGGGATACTCTTAATAAACCGTTTTACTTTATCTCAATTATTCAAGATATTTCTCAAATAAAGATGCTGATTTTAGAACTTGAATCGAAGAAGAATGAGTTTGAAAATGTTATCCGTTTTGCACCCAATCCGATTATGCTCTATGATGAGGATGAAAAAATATTGATGGTAAACAAAACATTTGAGGAACTCACCGGATATACGCTCGAAGAGTTGCCGAGTGTTGAGATATGGAACCAAAAATCACTGGGGGGCAAAAATATAACGAACACTTTAGATATAGAAGAATTTTTTAAAAAGAGTGTCAGAGAAGATATGGGCATAAAAAAAGTTACAACCAAAAGCGGTAAAGAACTCACATGGGTCTGTTCTTTATCGCCTCTTGGAAGTGTCCAAAACGCAAAAAGAATTTTAATAGCTTCGGCTATGGATATTACAGAGATTCAGGAAAAAGAGGAGCTGATGCTTGCTCAATCCCGTCAAGCCGCCATGGGAGATATGATTGGCATGATAGCTCACCAATGGCGTCAGCCTCTGAGTGTAATCTCTATGGTAGGAAACAATCTTCGAGTAACTCTCGATCTTGACGGAAAGATCTCCTCCGAAGAGATATACCAACTCGCAGATTTGTTAAATGAGCAGACGCAGTACCTCAGTCATACTATTGATGATTTCAGGACATTTTTTAAACCCGAAAAGTCAAAAGAAAAAGTTGTTTTATGTAAAGTTTATGAGAAGTTAGAGAGTATGGTTCGTAAACTGCTAGAGAACAATCAGATAACCCTCAATTTTAGCGGTGATTGTAATATGGAGTTTTATACGTACAAAAATGAGCTGGTTCAAGTTTTATTAAATCTGCTAAATAATGCCAAAGATGTCATGAAAGAGCGAAATATTAAAGATGCAAAAGTTGATATTGCGACCTCTTTTACAGATGATTTACTAACAATCAATATCAGTGATAACGGCGGTGGAATAGATAAATCTGTTATGGGCAAGCTGGGCGAACCTTATGTTACGACAAAAAATGAAAACGGCACAGGCTTAGGGATTTACATGTCTCTTATGATTTTGAAAAAACATTTTGATGGTACTATGCGATGGAAGAACATTGATGACGGATGCTGCTTTACAATTACACTGCCACGTAAAAAGAGCGAAGGCGCGGTATGAGGAAAGGATTTAGATGTCAAAAATAACGGCAGAAGAGTTAAATTTATTAATTGAACAAACCTATAAAGTAGAAAGGGAGTTTACAGATTTAAAAGAGTCTTATGCACATTTGCAAAATACCATTGAACAAGTGGTTGAATTTTTGCCAAATGCCGTATGGATATTAAATGAAGATGGAAGTGTATTTTTGCAAAATTCACAGGCTAACTCGCTTTCTGAACTTTTAGAGCTGTTGAAATCCAAAAATGATGATTATGAGGTGAACTTTGATAAACGCTCCTTTCTTATCAAAAGTTCAACCTATCAAGATAAATATATGATTAGCGCAACAGATATAACAGAACAAAAAAGAAAAGAAAACCTCGCAACCATGGGTCAGATGGCGGCACATCTCTCTCATGAGATACGAAACCCGATTGGCTCAATTTCGCTGCTGAGCTCAACTCTTATGAAGAGGGTCATTCCGGAGAATATCCCCATCGTTGAAGAGATACAAAAGTCGGTTTTTCGTATAGATAGAATCATTAAATCCTCATTGATGTTCGCCAAGGGGATTGAGGCAAATATCGCTCCTTTTATGTGGAGCGATCTAAAAGAGTCAATAAATACGGCTATTGAGTATTACGCTTATTCTAAAGATATCTCTTTTATATTCCCGGAGCAAAAGTTTATACTCAATGCCGACAGAGACCTGCTGGAAATGCTTTTTTCTAACTTTATAATCAATGCAATTGATGCCATAGAACTTGATGAGAATGAAGATGGAGTTGTTGAGGTAGTCCATAAATCGGATGAGATGCACCATTGGTTTTATATTTATGACAGTGGTGTTGCTATTGAAGATAAAAAAGAATTGTTTGAAGCCTTTAAAAGTACAAAAGTAAAAGGAAACGGCTTAGGGCTTGTTCTCTCCCGTCAGATAGCAGAAGCACATGGCGGTTCTGTACGATTGATTGATGGAGACAAAAAAGGCTTTGAGATAAAGATAGCTCTCTGAAAGAGCGAATGGTATATTAATTGCTATTTTGTTTGAATAAATTTGGAGCTGCACATGTATGAAACGCAAGAAAACATCAAAAAACTTATAGATAGTATAAAGATAGATAAATTCCATGTCAGCTGCTATTTTAAGTGCAGTGTCACAAATAAAACCGTAGTCTCAACGGTTCCTTTTGAACCATATAGCGGTAAAATAGAGTTTACATGGCAGGAAATATTACTGCATCCAATCAACTCATATAACAGATATTATCACACTCCTATAACAATTTATGGCGATGGTTGTGATGAAACAATAATATTAAAAGCATTTGAAAAAGTTAAAAACTACTTTGTATGGAACAATGATTTGAATCGCTATGTGCACAAATAAAGGATAAGTGAAAGTGAAAAAAGAGTTAGTAGAAGTCCCAAGAACAACACTGAAATTTTATAAATATGAAATGGACGGTTTGCTCTTTTATGAGTTTGATGCAACAGAGTGCAGTCCGCCCGAGCCGATGGTAAATGCAATCAACGGGTTAAGAATGTTAAAAAATGAGAATGAGAGACTGGCGGTTACTTTTTTTCATGAACCGACACCGCTTTTTGAAAAAACGGCTAAAAGTTTTATCCATGAAATAGAAGAGTTAGAGAGCGGAGATGTGAGAGTGATTTTTAGAAAAATCTAATCTACTCCCCCTTTCCAATACAGAGAGTTGAAAATCATTCTGATGTAATCTTCTTTTTACCGCTATAATTCCGTTTACATAAATATTAATGTATTTTTTCGGAGTTTTTTTATATGAATATGCTTTTATTATCCTTTTTATTTTTTATTTTTGCAATTTTTACTATGAAGTACAAAGAGAAAAATAAAAAGAGAATTTTCTTTGATGCCTCTCTCTTTTTTATTTTTGGTCTGCTCAGTATTGTTTATTTTGTAGCTAGCTACTTTACCGGTCATGGGATTAACGATACCATCATTGCTACGCTTAATTTAGGTTTGACAGATGCTGGATTTGGCGAGTATGCTCTGCTTATATTGGCTGCTTTAGCCTCTTTTGTAGTTCTGTTTGTAACTGCCTTTTTTTACTACAATCATCTTCATAGTGTTGTCATGGCGAAGCCGCAGAGATTAAAGGCATTCATTCACAATGGCTTTTTGATTTTGGCTTTTGCGGCACATCCAACACTTCTTGATTTAAAGAATCTTTATCAAACCATGACACTTGAGCAGGCGAATGATTTTTATGAGTATTACAAAAAACCGCAAAATTTAGCCCTAGGAACAAGTTCCAAAAATATAATCTATATCTATGCAGAAAGTTTAGAGAGAACCTATTTTGACAGTGCGCTTTTTCCAAATCTTATGCCTAACCTGAATGAACTTATAAAAGAGGAACATGGGGTTGAGTTTACAAACATTGTTCAAACATCAGGCTCAAACTACACCATAGCAGGCACAACCTCTACACAGTGCGGAATTCCACTTTATACAACTTCAGACGGAAACTCTATGGATGGAGTAGGAGAAGATAAATTTTACCCGAAGGCTGTCTGCTTAGGTGATATTTTAAAAAAAGAGAATTACTTCTTGAGTATGATGCAGGGAAGCAGCATTAAATTTTCCGGAATCGGTAAATTTTATAAAACACATGGGTTTGACACTGCTGCCGGCAAAGAGGAGTTGCAAAGTAAACTTCAAGATAAGAAATATCTTAATGGCTGGGGCTTATATGATGATTCGCTTATTGATCTTGCATATAGTGAGTTTGAATCGCTCTCTTCAACAAAAGAGAAGTTTGCTCTCTTTCTTCATACCATAGATACGCATCATCCAAACGGGCAGCTATCCAAAGCCTGTTCAAAAGATTTGTACATGGATGGATCAAATGATATTTTAAACACCGTGAAATGTTCAGATACACTGTTGTCTCAATTTATAAAAAAGGTTAAAAGCTCCAAATATGGAAATAATACGGTTATTGTAATTACTTCTGACCACTTGGCTATGAGAAATACAGCTAGCAAACAGCTGGAAAAATCACAGAAGAATAGAAGAAATCTTTTTGTAGTTTTTGACGCAAACAGCAGTGAATATCAATCTATAGACAAAGTAGGAACTCCATTTGATGTAGCATCTACCGTTTTGTCGTTTCTCGGTATAAAAACAGATTTGGGATTAGGTAGAAACCTAAGAGAAAACAGCTCTATTTATTCTCTTTTTGAGGATTTCGATAAAAGATTAAATCAGTGGAGGAATGACATTTTAAGCTTTTGGGAATTTCCGAAAATGGCAGATACTCTCAATATAAATCTTAAAAAGATGACGATTACCCTTGGAGAAAATAGTTATAAATTCCCTATTCTGTTTAGAATTTTAGAAAACAATGTAGAGCCCTATTTTGAAGCTACCTACTCTTGGAAGTTATATGAGCAGATAGAAGCGTTTAACCAAAATGATAAGTACCTGTGGGTGGATGAGTGTAATCTGATGAATTATGTTTATGATACGAATATATCTCATAAATATTGTGTAACAGAGGGTGTCGTCGGTGTCGGTTATAGAGTCAAAGGCGTAGACAAAATCAAAGAGTACAAGATAGACGATTTTAACGATACTGCAAGCCAAAACAGTATCACACTAGCAACTATTATAAGTCATATTGACATGTTGAAAAATAATGGATTGAAATATAGTGCAAAATTAGAAGATGGAATGATGTTTAAAAAGAGTGGCTATCCGAGCTTTTTGGATAATATTGAGGGTGTCTCCTACCCTGATAAGCTTGGAAGATGGACAGATGCAGAGATGAATCCCAGTGCAATATTTACATTTGTTAAGCCTCTGCCTATAAAGTTTAAATTGGAACTCGTTTGTGGAGCGTACGGCGAAAATGTAGGGGCTGTGGTAAAAGTTAAAGTAGGCAATCAACAAAAAGAGTTCATACCAAATCACAAAAGCCCTAGAAAATATACACTCTCTTTTGACAATATTGACAGCGTTGCCAACCCAAATACAATCGAGATAGTTCCGCCGAAACCCTTTATTCTTGCAGAGGAGTCAGCAGCAAGCGATGAGAGACAGCTCGGATTGCATCTTGTGAGTTTAAAAGTAGTCAAAGAGCAGTGATTTACTTCCTTGTGTGCTCAGCAAAACTTTTTTTGATGGCAAGCATTTCATATACAGAAATCTCTGGCTGAGCTTCGTTTATAAGCCGGTCAGTTTCCGTATTATTTCCTTTCATCTTTTCTATTTCCTCATATCCTTTGGGTTTTATTTCACTCATAGCAACATTTATAGCTCCTGCCCAGATGAGCATAATGGCTACCCAAACAACTTTTTTTGCACCGGCATAAACGCCTATAAAATGGAGGATAATACTAAGAATAGCTCCACTTATAAGAATAGTAGTAAGATTCATAGGTTTATCTTTTCTCCTTCTGGCTTCATTTGGACACCCATCTCCTGTGACATTTTGTCTCCAAAACTTTTTACTGCGATTGTACTTATTAACATCAAAAACATAACTACTAAAAGGAATAATAAAGCCATTGAGTATCGTTTTAATATCTCAACTATAATCGCTTTCATTTAAATTTTTACTTTTGGAATCTCTACAATATACTCAACGCATCTTGAGGTGTGAAAAGCTCTCTCATAGTTATCTGATACAAAAAGATTTCCTTCAAGTCTCCATTCTAACTCTTTTGATATTAAAACTGATTGTGAAACAGTACGGTGCATCTTATTTTCACAGATAATAGTCCCTCCCTCGTTAAAAATCTCTTTTACCCCACTCATTCTAGCAGTTGTCGTAAAGTAATGCGCGCTAATCATAATAGAAAAAACTAATATAACACTGAGCATACCTCTTTTGAAGGCAACTTTAGGCATAAAATCTCTTGTTGTAACAAAAGCGGTGACGCCTAAGATGAAAATTCCTATAACAACATATACAATCTCTAATTCAAAAAAAAGTTCCATTTTTTACCTTCCTAGTTGTTATAATATTGAGTTTCCCAACTTGCAAAAGCGGGTGTGAAATACTCAATTCTTACTTTTTTAAACTCTCTTGATGAATAAAGAGGCATATGAGAATTGGATTCAATCTCTTTTGCCATCTCTTCAATTATTCCATTTGTCTCTTCCACACTTTTCCCATGCACCATAGTAAAAAGATTGTATTGCCAGTTCGGATATTTTGGGCGAAGGTAGCAGTGGCTCACAGCGCTAAATGCAGCCGCTTTCTCGCCGATTTCATTGCCATGTTCTTCATTAACATCCCAAACAACCATCGCATTTGCGTTAAAACCCGCTTTTCTATGATTTAGAATCGATGCAAATCTACGCATAATTCCAGCCTCTTGCAACTCTTGAAGTATTTCAAAGAGTCTATTATAATCAATATTAAGCTCTTCTACAATTTTTTTAAATGGCTCTGCAATAATCTCAATATCATATTGAATTCTTTGAATGATTTCATGATGAAGCGGAGTCAGCTCCATTTCAGAGTGTACAACCCTTTTTACCCTCTCTTTCTTTTCATCATTGCCGGTTGTGTCGAGTTTGACAGAAATTTTGAAGAGTTTGAGTGTCGGGAGCATTATATAATCTTGCGCTTGCGTCAACTTTGCAATAATTGCAACAGTTTTATCAAGCCCCAGTGTAGAATCAGGTCCAACGGCGACAGTAAACCAGATGTTAAAATCATGATTTCTCTCATAGTTGTGTGAAATACCGGGGTGAGAGTTTATTATTTTTACTGCATCATCAATCTTCTCATTCGGAATTTTAAAGGCCACTAGCGAAGAGTTGTACCCTAATCGTTTAGTGTCAAAAATGGCCGAAGTTTGACGAATTATGCCGTTCTTTTTCTCATCTTGCAAGATAGAGATAACTTCATCTTCATCCATATTTAACTCATCAGCAATCACTTTAAAGGGTCTTGCAACAAGCGGAAATTGCTTCTGTATTCTTGAGAGAATTTCTTGTTTCATTTACATATCTCAGTTTGTGTGTTATTTGTTAGATGATTGTAATTGATTTTTTTATAAATGTAATTGACACACATCAATCACTTCTAAGTACTATTTATGTATTGTTAGAGCGTCTAAATACAAAGAGGTGATATGAGCTATTTTCCGGCTTTTTTGAAACTTGAAAACAAGAAAATTTTGATTGTCGGGGGAGGGCATGTTGCGCATGAAAAGTTGGAACATCTGCTTGATTTTACAAAAGATATAGTCGTAATAGCGCCTGCACTCTCACAAGCGATATCTGAAAAAATTGAAAAAGAAAATTTAATTTTTCATAAAAGAGTGTATAAAATAGGTGATATAAAAGAGTATGCAATTGTAGTTGTAGCAGTGGATGATATTCCTCTTCAAGAAGAGATATTTCAGGAGTCGAAAAAGTATAACTGCTTATGTAACGCTGTGGATTCTGTAGATTACTGCGATTTTATTTTCCCCTCTTATGTAAAAAAAGATGATTTAACTATCGCTGTCTCTACCTCCGGTGCTTCTCCGGCGATGGCAAAACATTTAAGACTTTATCTGCAAAACTTAATACCTGATGGAGTAGCGGATTTTTTGAATGAGATGAAAGAGTTGCGAAAAATCCTTCCAAAGGGAAAAGATAGAATGAAAATGCTTGATAAAAAAGCTCAAGATTATATAAACACATGGAGTAGATAATGAGTGTTAAAAAAGGTTTAATATTTGGATTTTTCTTTGCTTTTTTGGTTTTAGGCGTACTTTCTATGAAAAGAGCGATGCCCGAGGCTAAAGAGGAGAGAATATACAAGGCGATAAAAGTTTACAGTCCCTATAAACTAGAAAAAAGAATGGGTGGACTCACTATACTCAACACTCAAGCAGAAACAAAAGAAACTCCAGCTTCTGCGGATGTAATGCATCGGTTAGATGAAGTTGAGAAAGAGTGGGGTAAATCTCATCTGCAACTGCAAGAAAATCATGTAATAGTGCTTGGAGATAATAATCAAACTGTGGTTAAAATCTTTTTAGAAAATGAAAAAGAGAGAGAATTTTTGAAAAGATTTTATGGGATTTGAGGCTGTTCATTTTTTTATTATACATTCAAGCGAACTTGTTCGTTTAAAGGACAGGGGCAAATTGTCCCTTGCACCCTCTAAAGCTATAAAACAAGCGAAGTATTTTTCGCAAAGCAAAAATGTTTCTTTAGAAAAAAATAATTTTTTTGAGATTTTATGAAATTTGAGATTTTTCTTTTTCTTCTTCTGTTTTCACTATCTCGACTTCTTTCAATTCTGTTTCTAAAATTTCTATTTCTTTCAACTCTGTTTCGACTTCCTTCAACTCTTTTTTCTTATTCTCTTCCTCCGTTGCAACTTCATCCTCTTCTGCTTGATTTTTATCTTTTAGCTTCAAAGAGAAGATTAGGGCGATAGAGAGCACAAAAATAGTACTGCCGTAAAGTATCGTATAACTAAAAAAATGTAAAATTATTCCGCCAAATAGAGAGAAAAATAGTCCGAAGGAGATTGTATTCATCTGGATTGCTACATATATCGGTCTTTTTTTGGATGGTGCAAGTTCCAAAATAAGGTTTCCTGAGGCTATTCGATTACCGTCAATAGCAGCTCCAATGAGAAAGAATATGACCATGTACTCATACAGCGTTGTAGAAAAAAAGGCCATGACTATGGCTAAAATCTGTAAAAATATTGATATATTCGCTGTGAGTTTATTGAGCCCTCTGCCACTAAAAACACCCCATAAAAAATTACTCAGCATGGCACCTACCATCTGTGTTGTAATTAAACTGCCGACCGCAACACCATCAAGAAATATTTTGTTTTGAGCATCTAAAATTATAAAGGGCAGGGCTATTAGATATCCATAGGCTAGCAAAAAAGTTACAAGTTGTATCTGTAAATCAGTATCACTTTTTAAAAGTTTCCATGCGTTTGCGAGAAATGTATTGAATGATTTTTCTCTTACTGAGACATTCTCTTTAATCGGTTCATTAATAGTTCCAACTGCTAAATATCCAAAAGCCATAATAAAAGAGCTGATAATAAATAGATAGGCAAAACTCAACGGTGCATCAAAAGAGTCTATGATTATACCGGCTAAAGCTCCGCTTATGAGACCGCCGAATCCACTGAAAAATTGGCGGTATGCCATGGTTTTTCCACGAAATTTATGAGAAAAGATTTTGGCAATAATATCTTTGAAGTAGATTGCTCCAAAACCGGCACTAAAAGAGAATATAAAAAGTCCTATGCCGATGCAAAGCAGCGTTAAATTTGGATGATCATTGCCGAGAAAGAAAATAGCTACCCCTATTAAAAACCATGACAAAAATCTAATAATAAAAACACGCCGAAGATAAACAAGCATAAGAGGATAACTTTGTGCCAGAAATGCCGCAAAAAGCTGAACAACTATAGCTCCTCCGCGAAGGAGCGAGGCAAAAAAACCGACAAGAAGAGAACTCCCGCTAAAGTAGTTTACAATGAGCGGTAAAATAGTTGATGGCTCTGCTATGGTTGTTCCGACCGAGAGAAAAAAGCCATGCAAAACATTTCTTACATGATTAGAAAATTTATCCATTTATGAAATTGCTCTTAACATTTTATAACCCTCGTCAATAGTTGAAGCGCTCTCTGTTATAAATAAGAGAATAGCAGCGTTAAGGGTTGCAAGTTTTAGATACTCATCAGAGGGGTTGTTCAGCTGTTCAAGAGACTCTTTCAGGGTTATATCTTCCCATGATTTTTGATAATTAATTCCATAATACTCAGGGTCAATTATAAACTCTTCAACTCCGCCGTCTTTAGCTATCCATAAACGCCCTTTACTGAATAATTCAGGCGTTCCTTCATTCCCTTGAATAAGAGCAAATTTTTTATAACGTTCAGAAAAAATCTCTACATATTTCTTCACATAAGGTTTGTGAAACACGCCTGTAACGGCATATTCGCTGTTAGCAACACGCGGCAACTTCTCTATTGTATTAAAGCCTGTACGAAGTCCTAAACGCATTCGAAGCTCAGTCAATTTATGTATCTCTTTAAAAAAATCGGCTCTGTCAAAATAGTGTAAATTGGAGTTTAAATCTATATTCGTGCATATCTCCTTTATGGTTATGCCGGCTTTTGCAGGCTGCATCTCATCGCCCATAACAACTAAATTAAGATTAAATTTCTCAAGCACTTTTGCGACAAGTGGGAAAATATATGGATTTTTTGCCTTGCCGTCAAACGGATACCCAAGCTCAATAGAATTTTTTATTGTTTTTGGTGTGATGTAGGAGTCACATGCACTAATCGCACCTCTAAACTCCTCGACCGTCTCAGGTTTTAGCCTCCAGCCAAGCAAAAATGCGGCAATCTGCTCACTATAAACACTCTGATTAAGAATCTGATGCATCATGTCTTCGCTCTCTTGGAAGCTTAAATCTCTATTTCCTTTTACGCCTGTGCCTACTGCATGTATATATTTTTGAAAATTCATATTTTCTCTCATTATTTTGTTTTTGGGAGTGTATCAAAATAAGTGTAAATATTTTATATAAATAATCCATGTATAAAGAAGTAATTCTTAATTAAATAGAGAAAGCAGAATCAGGAATAATTAATTAAAATAACTCGTATTTAACGCTACTTTAACACTAATTAGATAAGATTTGAGTTATTAATTTTAAGGTATTTGCATGTTTATAAAAAAAACAGTATCTCTTGTTATTTTAATCTTTTTGTTATCTACAGCTTTAAGTGCACAGGAGAAGAGGATTTATCAAATCGGCAAAAATGTGTATGACAAAATGTGTACGCATGATATAGATTTACGAAATTACTCTACAATTGACGAACTTAAAAATTCTATCAAAAATGACAATTTATGTAAACCGCTTAAGGAAGATTTGGTAGAGGCACTAAGCACCTATTTGTGGGAAGTAAAGAGAGCTCCGGAGCATGTGGAGGCTAAAGAGGTTATAGTTGTAAACAAAGATGAAAAATGCCCAATATGTGGAATGTTTGTATATAAATATCCGAAATGGGTTGCACAAATTTTTTATAAAGAGAGCAATCTCTCTTTTGATGGTGTGAAAGATTTGATGAAGTTCTATTTAAAAGAGAATCCGACAGCAGAAAAAATTGTAGTAACAGATTATTACTCTCAAAAGGCTATAGATGCAAAAACAGCCTATTTTGTTTTGGGCGCTGATATTTATGGTCCTATGGGAAGTGAGTTGATTCCGTTTGAGCATGAAAATGATGCGAAGAGTTTTTATATGGATCACCAAGGAAAAAAAATTCTTAAGTTTGAAGAGATTACGACTCAAGATATTGAAAAAATTGATGAATAAAAAAAGTTTTTTTCTTTTTTCTTTTTTCTCAACTCTGCTTATTTTTTTGGCTATTGAAATTACATATTTACAGGTTGCAAAAAGCATGAGCGATGAAAAAGTAGAAAAAAAAATAAGTTTTGTAAAACTTTCGGGGTTTCCTGATTTAGCATTCTATTCAGAGAATCATTATATTAGACATAGAAGTCTGAGTGATACTTTCTCAATTTATAAAGATGATGGCAGCTTGAGAGAGTATTCTATGGCTACTTACACCATTTCGCATTCACACATAAAGATAAATAATGAAAAATAAAATAAATATATATTTGATAGAGTTCGCAATAAATGCAATACTGAGACAAAAATATAAAAGCCTGTTTGTATCTATCGTTTTTATACTTTTAACTTTTTTATTAACTTCTGTTTTTTTCATAACTAACTCAATAAAATATGAGTTAAACAGTACAGTTGACGCTCTTCCGGAAATTGTAATTCAAAAAACAGAAGCCGGAAGACAGCAAAATATAGATGTGGCAGAAGTTGATAAGATACTTGCTGTAAAAGGTGTCAGTGACGCAATTGCAAGGGTATGGGGATATTACTATTTTGAAAATGCGGGTGTAAACTTTTCTATTGTCGGAGTGGACAAGTTTGAAAATCAGTACAAAAGCTCTCTTGCAAAAATCGTTGATACCTTTGATCTTGGTGAAGCAGACAGCCCTTTGATGGCAATAGGAAAAGGTGTACATGCAATAATGCAGAAAAATTATTATAAAGAGTATTTCAACTTTATAAAAAGCGACGGAACGCTCAAAAAAGTGACGATTGCCGGAGTTTTTGACGCGGATACGCAACTTGAGTCAAACGACATGATTGTTATATCAAAAGAGACATTCAGAGAGATTTTTAACATGCCCCAGACCAAGGCAACAGACATAGTGATAAAAGTTGCAAACTCCAGTGAAATAGCAACGGTAGTTTCAAAACTAAGATTGATGTATCCAAATAGCTCTATAGTCACCAAAGAGAGTTTAAAGGTCAGTTATCAAAATATTTTCAATTATAAAAGCGGGCTCTTTTTGGCTCTTTTTATCATTTCTCTTTTTACATTTTTTATCGTAATCTATGACAAGGTGAGTGGACTCAGCAGTGAAGAGAAGAGAGAGGTCGGCATTTTAAAAGCAATTGGATGGAGAGTCGATGATGTACTGAGGGAGAAGTTTTATGAATCATTTATAATTTCATTTTTTTCATATATAGTTGGAGTAGGACTTGCCATGGCATTTGTTTATATATTTCAGGCACCGGTGCTCAGAGATATATTTGTAGGTTATTCAGAGCTAAAGCCATCATTTGAACTACCGTTTGTTTTTGATATCCAAACACTTTTTCTAGTCTTCTTTTTAAGCGTTCCCATCTACATAGCCGCAATAATATTCCCCTCATGGAGGGTTGCTACTCTTGAAGCGGACGAGGTAATCAGATAATGATAGAATTAAAAAACAGTACAAAAATATATGAGTTGAATAGAGTAGATAAAGTTGTTGCCTTGAACGATATCAGTTTGAGCATAAAAGAGGGTGAAGTTGTTGTGTTAAAGGGTGCCAGCGGGAGCGGAAAGAGCAGTATCCTCTCACTTATCGCAGCTCTGAGCAAGCCTACAAGCGGTGAAGTTATAGTCGATGGCAAAAAAATATCTAAGCTATCCGATAACTTTGCTTCCGTTTATAGACGGGACAACATAGGCTTTGTATTTCAAAAGTACAATCTTATACCTAGCCTTAGTGTCAGAGATAATATATTGCTTCCTCTTGTTCCACTCAATCCGGATGCCAAAGATGCAGAGGAAAAACTAGCCCTTGTCATGGATATGTTTCATATAGCGCATAAAGCAGATGCAATAGTAAAGAATCTTTCGGGCGGAGAGCAGCAGAGAGTTGCTATTGCCAGAGCAAATATCAATAATCCAAAAATTATCTTGGCAGATGAGCCGACTGCAAACTTAGATGAAAAGCTCTCTCTTAGCTTTATAGAGATAGTTAAATCGTTGAAAGCTTTAAATAAGACTATTGTTATCGCTACACATGACCCACTCTTCTTTAATCTTGATTTTGTAGATAGCGTAGTAGAGATACACAATGGAATAATAAGTTAATGATTCTGTCTCCTGAAGTTTTGACGCTGTTTATTTTAAATGCTTTATTCTCGTTTTTTGCAACTATTGCATTTATTTTGAGTGTTAAAATATTTTTAAAATGGGATACGGATTCTACATGTCAAGCACAGTATAGATTAGAAAAACAGAGCTTTCTGACTGCTACAATCATAAAATATATTTTCATTATAAAAGTGCCGCTCTTCCTCTTTTTTATTTTTACGCTTGATAAAATTTCGGGACTTCTCACAGGTGCCATGTGTGCGGCAGGGGTAGTCAATGCCACAACATACGGAACATATTTGGTCCTGCTCAAAATTTTAAACCTATATCTTTTTGCTTACTGGCTTGCTCTTCATAATGAAGATATGAAGCATGAGCATCAGCCATATACTAAAATAAAGTTTGGAATTTATATAGCGCTATTTTTTCTTCTAATTTCGGAGATAATATTAGAAGGCGTGATGTTTAAGGCAATAGATATAGAGAAGGTAGTGGATTGTTGCGGAGCAATATATTCAAGCTCTGCCGGCTCATATATATCAGTAATATTTCGTGTAAAAGCATCTCTGCTTCTGACTCTGTTTTATGGCAACTTCCTGCTAATTACGATTCTTTATTTTTTAAAAAATAAATATATTTTTGCATTGAGTAATGCTTTTTTTATCATAATTTCTCTTATAACCCTTATCTCGTTTTTTGGAACATATATTTACCAGCTTCCAACGCACCACTGCCCGTTTTGTTTTTTGCAAAAAGATTACTATTATGTGGGATATTTTATCTATGTTTTTCTTTTTATAGGTACATTCTATGGTCTGCTGACGGGTCTTTTAAGAACATCCGAAAATGAGATTTCTAAAAACTATAAAATATCACTCCTATTTAATTTTCTCTATGTTATATTTCTGACATCCTATCCTGTACTGTTTTACATAAAAAATGGTGTGTGGTTATAAAGATGATTTTTAATTTAAACGGAGTTATATAATGCTGAAATATAAACTGCTTCTCTCTACCTTTTATTCTTTACTTGTTGTTTCATTATTTGTTGGTTGCAATGAAGAATCTAAAACTAAAATGGCAGAGGTTCATTGGGACAGGGACATGTGTGCAAGATGTGTAATGGTTATAAGTGACAGAAAAAATTCGATACAAGTGAAAAATCCTGATAATGCGAAGACATATATGTTTGATGATATAGGTTGCATGGCTCTTTGGTTTGAAGATGAAAAAATTGAGTGGAAAGATAAAGCTCTTATTTGGATAACAGATTCTACTACCGGAGAGTGGATAGATGCAAGAAGTGCATTTTACGATACTGAGAACATTACTCCGATGGCATATGGTTTTTGTGCGCATAAAGTAAAAGGGAGTATCAAAGAAAATCAAGAAATTATTGATTTTAATGAAGTTCTAAAAAGAGTTGTCAAAATAGGTAGGTAGTGTAACACACTATGAAAATCTCGAAAAATTCATTTTTTTTAAAAAAACATTTTCGCTTTGCGAAAAGTGCTTCGCTTGTTTTGTAGCTTTAGGGGGTTGTAGGGACAATTTGTCCCTGCCACTAAAACGGACGCGTTCATTTTAGTGCATAACATAAATTCTAATAAAACTTATGTATCTCTTCCATAATATTTTGAAATTCTATATCTTCACCTTTTGATTTTAAAAAATTAATGAGATATTTCTTACTCTCCTCAACCCCTTCACTCTTTTGTATCTCTAAAAGTTTTGCATATAAGTCGGATATGACGGCTATAACATGTTTTGAAATAGATTTTCTTGAAGCTGTATAACCTATGATTTTTCCACTGTCTGCATCTTTTCTTGATTCAAATTCAGTAAATATCCAGTAATATCTGCCATCTTTGGCTAGGTTTTTCACAACCGCATTAATGTTTTTTCCCTGAGATATGGTTTGCCATAAGAGCTTAAAGACAACCTTTGGCATATCCGGATGACGAATTATGCTGTGGGGCTGCCCTAGCAACTCCTCTTTGGAGTATCCGCAAATCTCTACAAAATAATCGTTGCAAAAAGTGATTCTTCCTTTTTCGTCTGTTTCGCTCACTATGTATCTTTTTGGGTCTAGTTGTATCTCTTCATCTTTTGGTATTGGTTTGTTCATTTTTTTTCCTTTAGATATTTCCATTTAAGAGTTTTATGAGAGCATCTGATATTTCATTAAGATGAAGTATCCTTTTTCCATTGTGCTCTTTTGCAAAATCTTTAGCCGCATCATAACTTGCAAATGCGACTAAATCATCCCCCGCAGGTGAAGTTACATTGCTCCCATAGACATAAAAAGCTCCTTTTGCGTCTGTTGGTTTCATTGTTGCAAAATCTGTAACGAGTATCTCTTTAAAATCATCTTCACTTTTTACACCGATATTATCCCATTTCCCAGGTCTAAGATAAAATTCAATCATGGATTTAGGACTAGAAAAATAAATCTCTTTACCATTACTCAAATTAACTTTTGAGACCCATTTTGGCTCTTTATAAACTTTAAATTGTCTTACTAAACATGTGGTGTTTTGGTCATAATTCATAGTGTATGAATCGCCTGCTATGGCAAGCGTAGCAAAAGTGAAAGTGGATGCCAAAAGCATGTTTGCAATAAATTTTTTCATGTAAACTCCTTGTTAAACTAAATCTTTTTTTTCAAATATTTTGAAACCTAAAAAGGCAAAAATCAATCCTATGGAAAATGGATAAACTACGGATAAAAGAACAAATATGCCTTGGCTCATAGAATCAAGTATATAAAATGCGACTGGACCCATAACGGTAAGTTCTGGATCAAAAAGTGAAATTGCTGCAACTCTAAAAATTTCCATCGGATTAATCATGGCTAAAAATAGGATGAGCTGTGGATTAAATCTCTGTTGCATCATGAGTGAAATAAGGGCTATATCAATAAATGCAAGTAAAAATATCCAAATAAAGAATGCAATTCCAAGAGCGACTTCAGAAGATTTAACAAAGGAGGAGATGAAAAATGCAATTCCTAAAAATGCACTTGAGAGTGCAAAAAGAAGACCTGTGTATAAAAAGAAAATGCTCCATGGGATAGCTGCACCTTTGATTGCACCGTAAAGAACTGCAATGACCATAGCAAAAAAAACAGGGAGATAGACTGTGATAAATCTTCCAATAATTTTCCCCCAATAGTATTGTTTAAGGGATATAGGAAAAGAGAGCATGTACTCTAAGATATGGTTGTCTCTATCTCCCGAGATAGATCTTACCGTTGTAATAAGTATGAAAATCGGAAGTATTACGATAGTAATCTGAATATACATCAGTAAAAGTCTGCTCAAACCACTAAACCCCATGACCTGCGATTCTGTAACACCAGCTATAAAAAACAGAGCTATAAGCCCTCCGAAGACAAGAGAATAGACTAAAAACCATTTAGCTCTTATAGACTCTTTTAAATCCAAATATGCGATTAAATATAAATTTTTCAATATATTCCCCTAAAGTCCAAGTATCTGTTTTCTAATTTTTGGATTTGCCATATGCTCACCCCTTAACATTTTGATTGCCACTTCTCTGAAATCTATCGTATTTTCAATTATATTTTCATTTGCAGAAAATCCGTAGGACATTGGAGTTTTTTCATTTAATTTGTAGTGAGCATCGTAAGCACTTATATATTTTTTTGAGTCATTAGTAAACACTTTTGCTTCAGCTTTTGTCAGGTCAATACTGTTTTGATGAGCCCATAAAATCATGCATCCTATATCATCGAAATAGTTTATAGTTCCATTAGTATTTAGCGTTGCCGAGAAAATTCTTGATTTATGCAACTCCATGTGGCACTTTGGACATACTTTTATATCACTGCTTAAGTTGCCTAATGATGAATTTTCAGATGAACCACAGCCTGCTGCAATAAAAAAAAGAGAAGAAAAAAGAAAAATGTTAAATTTTTTCATCTGAGACAACTTTTCCAAGGTCCATATATATCTGTCGATTGACTAACTCTTTTACCTCTTCAAGGCGGTGGGTTACGAATAACAGTACTTTTTCATCTTCATTTTGTTTTAAAAGTCTGTAAAAATCATCTCTTGCCTGAGGGTCAAGATTTGCAGTAGGTTCATCGTAGATGATGATGTCAGATTTTTTTGCTAAGCTAATGGCAATAAGCATCTTCTGTTTCATTCCTCCGCTGAGTTTAAAAAACGATTTATTCAAATTTGATTTAAGATCAAGTTTCATCTCGTTGGCATAATGTAAAATTAATTCTTTATCTACATCTGCACTTGTGCAAACGTAATGCATAAGTTCATCAAGACTCAGTTTGATTGGTGGAGGAAGTTGTGGTACAAAACTTATATTTTTTAAAACTTTGACGCGCTCTTTTATAGGGTTTAATCCATCTATAAGAACCTCACCGCTATCTGGATGGTAATATCCAAGAATTGAGCGAATGAGTGTCGTCTTTCCGGCACCGTTGGCGCCCATGAGCGCAATCGATTCATTTTTATGAAACTCACAACTTACACTGTCGAGTGAGAGGTGTGAACCGAATTTTTTAGTTAATTGAGATACTTTTATCATCTTTTTACACCAAACTTTTTAATCTAAAGTCGAAGTTCAGGGCATCCGTATGGCAAACATCTATACATCTGCCGCAGAGAGTACAGTCATTGCCTGTAATGTACTCTCTGGTTATCCCTTTTTCTTCTCTTTGTTTATCGTATTTCGCTTTTACAATCTCTAAAACTTGATTCTCAAAACAGACATCATGACACACCATGCAGTGGTCGCAGTTATCATTCCACTCAACTCTTAGTGCTGAGATTTTCCCAAGGTATCCATAAGTAGTTCCAATAGGGCATATATAAGTACACCAAGCACGACGAGAAAAGAAAACTTCCATGGCAAATACAGCAACTACCCAAATAAAAGCAATACTCCAACCATATGCAATCATCCTGCTCAAAATTCCGACAACATTGAATGTTTCAAAAACAAGGTATCCGCTTGAAAAAGATAAAATTAAAAAAACTGCCCAAAACAGATGTCTCACTCTGTGGTCAAACTTTCTGCTTTTAATTATCTTTTTTGCTACCAATGCATTGTGCAGTTTTTCACCGATTTCACTTAAAATTCCGTAGGGACATACCCAAGCGCAATAAGTTCTTCCGCCAACAAGAAGATAGATAATTACAATTGTTATCGTACCAATAATAATATTGACAGGCATGTGGAAGGTTGCTAGAAACATCTCCATAGATGTATAAGGGTCAATGAGATGAAATCCTAAAAACCTCGAACCATTGAGGGTTCCTTCCAACATCTGTAAATCTATAAAAAATGATAAGAAAAAGAGCAGATGGATAGAAAGGACTAAAATCCATCTTTTCATTCTGTAACTAAATTTTGACTTTCCCTCTTTGGTTGTATCAAAAAAAGTGGACCAAAAAGTTGTTTTTTGTATGGTTTCTCTATTGTTATACTTATCCATTGCGACTCCGTTTCATTTACAATAATTTATTTGTTTTGTGTTTCTTTGAGTCGCTCAGGAAATGCCCCGATTTCATTGGCAAATTTTCTTAAATCAGCATCTTCCAAGTTTAGCAGTAATCCTTTCATAACAAGATTCTCTTTTCTTCCGGCTTTAAAGTCACTCAAACTTTGATAAATTTTATCTGCACTTTGACCAAAGAGCTTAGGACCCATCATAGGTTTGCCATTTTGAAAGCCTGAGCCATCTCCGCCATGACAAGAAGAACATTTACTTTTATACTCTTGACTTACATTAAATGCTCCGGCATTTCCTGCCTTATTTCTTAATGCACTTAGTTCATCCATCTCTTTTGCTCTGTCATCTTTTTCTACGGGAATTGATGTCGCGGATGTTGATGCTTGTTGTACAGCAGCATTTCCAAAATCTTTAATTACTTTGGAATGTTCACCACCTTGATATGCATGACCCCCCATATAAGTAACTGCCATTAAACCGACTACAGAGAGCGTTAAAAACCCTACAATAAAATTCTTCATATTTATTTCCTCATATCTTTAATTGCGATATTAAATTGATATATTTCTTCTGCTAACTCTTTAATCTCTTCATCACTCATCATTTTAATGAGGTCACGCATCAGAACATTTGTTTTTTCACCACTTTTAAATTGTGCTATTTTATTAAAAATATAATCAGCATCTCTCCCCAAAAGCGAAGGTCCAATGATGCCGTTCGCATAATCATTGTGGCAAGCGGAACATTTCGACATATACTTTTTGCTGAGATTGTTTACAATCATAGAAATTTGAACCTCTTCATAAGGACTTCTGACATGTAAATTTGCATCAAGTGCAGTTCTTGGTATGGTCGATACATCTTTATTCTCAGGTTCTGCATTTTCATTAGATGCACTTTTAGTATTGTAGTCGTAATAGTAAGATTTGCTTTGATTTGCATCAATCTCTTTTTCTTTTACTTTTGTTTCATGTGAATTGTCATTTATTACAACTTCTATTTTTGGAGTAGCTGTTGTTTTTGTAACGGCAGAACTTTCATTTTTTTCATTTTGTTCTTTATGCTTATCGCTGCATCCACTTAAAAAAGTAAAAAGTAAAAGACCTACTACATACAATAAACTTTGATGCTTAAATTGTGAACTTCTCAAAAACATTTTTAACTCCTTTCCTTTTTATTTGTGTAGAAATCTTCATAACGCATTCTCGGTTTAACAACAATAGAAGGTATATTGGTTGGGCAAACTTCCTGACATGCTCCGCAGCCAATGCATCCGTCATAAATTTCCGGAGTCATTCCACCGTTGGTATGTGGAACCATAGCAATAGCTCCTATAGGGTTTGGAATAGGACACATGTCGGCACACAATGTACATTGCTTACCTTCAAACTCATCCAGTTTAGTGAGTAGTTTAGTTTCCAACTCATTTATATGGCGTACAGAATTGGTAAATGTATGCATTTCGTCATTGTAACCTTTAGGTATCGCAGTTTTAGAAATAGCCAAACAAGTGTTTGGAAACTCCAATACTGCTATGCCCATGTGGATATCTTCAGGTTTTTCGCAGTGATGGTCCAGCGCACCGCTTGGACAAGCAAGAACGCAGGGAACAGCACTGCATGCGTAGCAACCTCTCTCGTTTGCATCAATGTAGGGTGTTCCCACACCGTGACCTTTTGCCATGTCTGACAATTTTATAGAGTGATAAGGACATACCTGCAGGCACTGACCGCATTTTATACATAGAGCCAAAAACTTTTTTTCATCTACTGCACCGGGAGGTCTTAGTCTATTTTCTGCACCGATTGCATGGGGGCTAAAAACCATTCCACCTCCAAGCACAAGACCTAATATGCCAAGTGTAGAATATTTTACAAATTCTCTTCTCTCTGTTTGTACTGTTTGCATTTTATCCCTCTATCCTAACGATTGGTTTTTCATCTTCAAGTAAAAAAAGAGGTTTGCTAAATGGGGCTAATTTAGCTAAAAAATTAAGAAGTGAAATGACCGGAGAACCATAAAAAAACTTTACATCAGGGTTGTAAATCCAAAGTTGATCCGCATATTGATAAACTTTATGAGAAGTGTCCCCAATGTTGTCGCCATTTTTATCAAAGCCCTCATAATTATCCCAGTAGTTCCCTACTATCTCATTTTTTTCTGCTATATTTTTTGCACTATCATTTGCAACATCTTCAATATTTCCCATGATAACATTGTTTTTAATAATGTTATTTTCACAAAGAGAGTGAAAATGCATGGCTTCTGAATTATAGAGAATCTTATTTCCTGTAATCCAGTTATTTGTTTCCGGCTCAAAGGGTGAATAATCAATATACATGCCTTGTGCACAATAGATGATGGTATTGTCTTTGAGTGTAAAATTTGTGACTTCCTTAAGTCCTATTCCCATGCCCGTAGTACCTAAAGAACTTTTAATAACATTCCCTTCGGCGATAGTGTCCTTGGAATACATAAAAAATATACCGACAGAGTTAAATTCATAGTGATTGTTTTTTACTATGTTTTTGCCTGCATGCATAAAATGGAGTGAGTATCTGCAATATTCACTACGATTTTCAACTATTTCATTTCCATAGGAATACCAGACAACTGCATCACGAGATTTTATTAAAGAGTTATTTTTTATGATATTATCATTGCTATACCAAAGTCTCAGTCCATCTCCTCTCAGACCAAGATCAAGGTCTTTAGAAGTTATTTTGTTATGAGATATGATAGAGTTGTTTATCATTTGAAGGTCAATTCCAAAAAGGCAATCCTCTATGGTGCAGTTGCTGATTTCACACTGTTTGCCTTCAACCATAGAGATAGCAGAATCCAAATTTTCATGTCTGTCGCCACTTCCTCTAATCTTCAGGTTTTTTAGGGATATAAAAGAGCCTTTTGTAGTTATAACCGTACCACTTTGCTCACCGTCAATAATGACACCGTCTTCTATTCCAATAAGAGTAAGTGGTTTATTAATAGTGATTTTTCCTTTATAAACTCCTGCAGAGAGTTTTAAAATGGAACCCTCCGGTGCATTGTTAATTGCTTCCTGCAATGTGTTTGCACCGAGTGTGGTAAAAAATAGTAGAAAAATAATAAACAAAATTCTAAACATTTACACCCTTGATTTATAATTTATTTTTCTATCTCTTTGAATGCTTTTTGCTTCGCAAAAAAAGCAAGTAAACTTAATAAACTGATTGCAACTATCATATAAAATCCAATTGTTGGATAAGAGTGCGTTGTAAACTGAGCAATTTTGCCATCGCCAAAAACAGTTGGCATAAAAGGTTTTATTTTAAATGCTCCCCAGTCATGCAGATTGTGACCAAACCAATAGAGCCAGTAGGAGTAATCAGCTATAAACAAGAGAGGAAGAGATGCCGGAACAAGCATAACATAGTTGAATATTTTATTGTTATATGCAATAAAGTAAATCATTCCCAAAGAGAGAGCTAAAAGTGCATAAATGCCGATTTCTCTCTCCAATGTACCACCAACCCACATAGGATCCATGCCGACATAGTGATTGATTGTATTCATCTCATGAATCTCTCCGCTGAAACCATCAAAATGAAAATAGACCGGTATTCCCTCCGGAAACGCATCTTTTGGATAATTTGGAGCTTCAAGCGAAACAGCCCATATTGGTAGTGAAGCAACTCCAATTTCAGATGCAGAGCGAATCATTTCGTCTAAGTTGTTTAGTGCTTCTTTCGGGGTAGAGATACTTTTGTATCTACCAATATTATATATATTCCAAACCTTTTTAGATAAGAGTGATACTTCATCAATTTTCCCCTCATCAATTTTATTTAATGTTGAGTGAAATGAAATCATTGGAAAAGTGAAAGCGAATGTTAAAATAATCAAAGCTAATAGAGCGAAAATTCTGGCTTTTAGAATACTTGTATGCATGGTTGTCCTTTTATAAATTAAAAATTCAAGATTATTAAAATCTTCAACTTTGAATTTAGTAGTATTGTATGTCAATAATAATTAATATAAGCTTAGTTAATATTAATTAAGAGGGAGAGCACCATAAAATGATACTCTCCTCTTTTTAGAACTAAAAAGTGTACTTATTCTTAGAATAAGTTTGCATTTTCATCTACCCATTTGAGGTATTCAATAATGTTTTTGACTTCTTGCTCATTCATATGTTGATTTGGCATTTTTAGATTAAAGTAATCAATCATACCTTTTACATATGGATCTGCATACATTTTTTCCGGATTCATAACGAAATCCTTAACCCATTTATCAGCATTCTCATGTCTTTGTAATACACCTGTTAAGTCTGGACCTGAAGATACTTTACCAATAACATGGCATCCACTACAACCGCCTTCACCAAATGTTTTTTGACCATTTTCTGCAGCAGGTGACTGTTTAGTGGCAATAATTCGAACGAGTGCATCTTTTGCTCTAATTCCAACGTCCGCCGTTTTAACCATTAATTGCCAAATCATATTTTCATATAAAACAGCTTTCTCTAAATCACCTGCTTTCACAGCTTCATCTGAGAGTTTTTTCTGAGCAGGAATTTGTCCATATTGGTCAAAAGCATCTGTAACAAGATCTGCTACAACTTTGTGATCAGCAAATTTTTTCTCTTTTAAGAATTTAACAACACTCTGAATAACTGCATCCGTTGCAGCATTTACAGCAACAGTTTTGTCATATTCAGCTTTAAGTTGTTCCGGAGTCATCGTTTGCATTTTTAATTTTTGAGCACTAACATATTTCTTGCTAGGATCTTTAATCATCATGTAGCCCATCATTTCTAAGTGAAGAGCAGAACAAAATTCTGTACAGTAGTATGGGAAAGTCCCTTCGATATCAGCTTTAAATTTAATTTCAACAGTTTCACCAGGTTCAACTGAAGCATGAACATTAAAGTGATCTACAGTAAATCCATGAGTTTCATCTTGAGCTCTCTCTAGATTTGTCATATACATCGTAACTTCATCACCCTTGTTTACAGTGATTCTCTCAGGATTAATATGAGATCTTACTAATGTAGCATAAACAGTAACTTTATTGCCTTTTCGTTCAATTCTCTCTTGTCCAGCTAAAGTTTTACCAACATGTTGCTCACCAGTTTTACTATTAGTTCCCATTGTATATCTAACTTCTGGGTCTAGTTTACTTGCTCTGATTGCAACAGCGTTGTGAGGCTCACCTAAAGGTAAAGGCATGTCCACAAGTAAATCCATTTTTTTACCACTAATATCAATTAACTGATGATTTTGTGGGTGAAGAGGACCAACATTTTGAAATCTATCAATAGCCAACTTGTTTAAAGCAATGATATATTTGCCCTGAGGATCTCGAGTCTCACTTTCCATTCCACATAAGTGACCAATGTTATAGTGAACATTTTCTTTATCTAAAACTTTAAGAGTTTTATAGTTCCATTTAACAACTTGACTATCAACATAGAGTGAAGTAAAAATTTCGCCATCTATATTTGAATACTGGCTATGTAACGGCCCCAGTCCTAGTTCAACCTGTCCATGTAAAGCTGATTTCATATCAAGAATTGGAATCCCGTATGGATCTTTTCCCGCATATTTTTTATCTTTGATAAGATTCTGAATCTTTTCAAAACTAAATACAGATGCATGCGTGTCGAGCTTACCACAAACAGTAATATAATTACCATCAGGAGAAACATCTACACCATGTGGAGATTTTGGCTCTGGAATTAAGAAGAGTGCATCATTTTTGATAGCTACTTCCATAGGAATAATGTCATGTCCATTGACAACTTTTACATTTTTCTTATCTTTTGCTAATTCTGCTAACTTTCTCCAGTTGTAAACATGTAAAAAGTCAGTATCATTTCTACTCATACCGGCTTCATTTGGCGGCATTCCTACTTCAATTCCACCTGTGTACATTTCAGAGTTAAATGAGTTTGTAAAGCCCCATCCATCACTTACCCCTTTGCCTGAGTCACTTAAATCTTGCATATATGGAGGTAATTCAAGTGTAAAAGATTCTTTTTGATTGATTCTACCTTTTGTAGTATCAAATTTCCATAATGTCACACCACCGCGATATGCTTCTTTATATTCTTCAATCGGATGATAAGTATCATCAAACGGAGTAGCATACTGCGCAGCTTCTAAGATATATTCAGAGTTTGGAGTAAAGAAAGCTCCTCCGTGCGCTGATTTAAATATAGGGTTTACAACAATTTGCTTCGTCTCAAAATCTTTTAAATCAATAATCGCAATACGAGGATTAGCTTTATCATTGATAGCTAACCATTTACCGTCATATTTGCCATCTTTTTCTGAAAGAGCAGGGTGGTGAGTGTCTCCCCAGTTAATTTCTCTTCCTCTAATATTACCTTGTCTAAGTACAGCTAATGAATCTACATCAAAGCCATATCCTTGCCAAGGTTCTGGCGTAAATACAGCGATATATTTTAAGATTCTCATGGATGGAACACCATAAACAATCACTTGTCCACTCTGTCCACCTGAACTAAATACTACATAATCATCTTTAACACCAGAAGGGTTATAGGTTTTTGCAGCACGAATTACATCGTTTTCTGTTAAGCCTCTGGCTTTCATTACTTTTTCTAACTCACCGCCATCAGCAACTGCAAGCGTTGCTAAAAGTGAAGTGCCTAGAATAAGTGAAGAAAGCTTACTAAAATGCTCATTCATTTTTTACTCCTTAATATTCTTTCAAGTATAAGGTACAAAGAAAACCTTTAAAATACTCAATTGATAGAGAATAGTATTGCATTTGATGATGTGAAAGTTTGACTAAGGTCAAAATAGAGAATTAATGCTGTTTTTTTATGATTAATTTATTATATGGTTAGAAATAAGGTTGTCTAAATCTTTTTTTAGAGCTTTGAGTTTGTATGTTGATGTGGTTAGCTCTTCAAGCGATTGTATAACAGCATCTTCTTTTTTAGTGAGTTCTTTGTCAAAAATTTTATCTTCTTCCATAATGTTTAAGAGTTCAATTAAGTCTTCAATATTTTTTTCTAAAGTCTCTAAAGATTGGTAAGAGTGTTGTATGGAGTCACTCGAATGCTGCACTGAATTATTTATCTTATCTACAAGAAAATTAAAATTATTAGCTGCTTTTACTATATCAATATTGTTATTGTTTATTTTAATTGGTCTTAACTGCTGGATACTGGAGTTTTTAATGATTATTTTTGAAATATCCAAAAACTTTTGCATAAATAAGATTACATCTTTTATTTGTGTAAAAAAATATATAAGGAGTGCTACTAGCAAGAAGAAAATAAGGTATTGTATATTTTTATTTATTTCCTGAATATCACTAAAATATGCCTTATGGAGCTTAATGAGTTGCTCAAACTCAACTACTAATTGCAAGTTTGTATTATAAATATCTTTTATTGTTTGCTCTAAAATAATACTTGAATATGCTGTACTCGTTTTATTTTGGTCTCTAAAATTTTGTACATGGAGATAAAACTTATTCCACAAGAGAGCAATTTTATCTGCTTGATTTTTTATAGAATCTGAATGAATATCAATAAATATTTTATCTTTGTTGCTCATATTAGACAGAAATTTTTTTATTGAGTCATCTAGCTGTTGTGTTGATGCATTTTTATTTTTATAGATATAAAAAATATTTTTAGATATTTCTTGAGTAAATGCTTTTTGAGCATTTATAGTATCTAATAAATCAGTGTTAATTTTATTTTCATGACTTGTATAAATAAAAAAATAAGTTAAAAGCATTAATAAGAAAAAAATCAAGATGCTGATTATTTTAATTTTTGTCATTCAATTATCCTCATAAATTGCCTTTAATTCAATATAATCTAATACAAAAATTTCTCCATGTATTATATCGATAACTTTATTTCGTTTTAATCTATTTAGAACTCGCGAAAGCGTTTCAGGCTGAATATGAAGTATCAGTGAAATATCTTGTCTTTTTAATTTATTGAACATCTTTAAGTCTGAATGTATCATCATAGCGACCTTGGCTACCGAATCAAATATAAATTCTCTATTTACTAATGATTGCAGTTGTTGGGATCTTAAAATTATCGCATCTATAAATGCAGCATTGAGAAGATTTTTATTTAAAAATTTTTCTTGAAATTGCGCATAGTTGATACTTAAAATTTTTGACTCTTCTACCAACTCTATATTTGAAAAGGAGAAGAGAATATTACTTTTAATATTTGATATTTCAGATAAAAGATTATTTTTATAAATATAATATAAAAATATTTCATTATTGTGTTTATCAATTTTATATGATTTTGCTAAGCCTTCAATCAAAAAAAGAAGTTGGGTAGATTCTTTTTTTTCATAATGTAAAATATAATTCTTATTGTATGAATTTGTAGAGGATATACTGGCTAATAAATCAATCTCTTGTACATTTAAACTAGCAAAAAAATCTAAAGATTTTATTGTATTTTTAATGGACAAAATAGTACCTAGCTAATTGGTTTGATACAATCTTTTTGTGTGACATCAAATTGAAATAGAGGTGCTTTTGTTTTTGTACTTATGTAAATGTAAGAGGTATTGATTCCAGCTTCTAAGAATTTACTTGAAGATTGGCAGATGCCTGTAATAACTGCTTTTTGCATTCTTGATTTATCTTCATTTTTTACTGTTTCATCACTTTTAGCACCTGTATTTATTTCAAAAGTGTAAAGCAATGTTGATTCTTTGCCCTGTATATTAACAAACTTTGTATATTTATCTATTGTTTGAGGTAAAGTTTTTGAAATTTCAGATACTACTTGTTTAACTATCTCTTTGCTTTGAGATTGCATCTCCCCTTTAGGAAAGTCACCGGTTTTTGCCACCTCTTCAGCGTATGTAAAAGAAGTAAAAGCTATTAATATATTAAACGATAAAAATAAGTTTTTCATGAAAATCTCTTTTTGTATTAATTGAATAACATTATACAAAAGGTAAACTTCTCTTTGTATTAATTAAGTTAGATTATACAAAACTCTAAAGAGCAAAAATTTGATACAAATCTATAAAATTAGGTGGCTTTCAAAGGATGTTAGACTTTATAAAAGTTGAAATTGCGTGAAGCCCAAGAGGAGATTTGGACTTCACAATTTCGCAGAGGAGTGTAAAGAGATTTTATTAATCTTGTTGCTGTCTCATATAGGCCGGAATATCTAAATAATCAGCATCAAAGTCTCCACCCACGACAAGTCTTGGGCGAACTTTTATCTTTTGTACAGCTGGAATTTCGCTTACAAAATCTTTATTATTTGTAATATCTTTTTCAAAACCTGTTGCAACGATAGTTATTTTAATATAATTCTCAGGAATGGTTTCATCTGTTGAAGTACCAAAAATTACTTCTGCATCTTCATGTGCACTCTCGTGAACAACATTCATTGCATCGGAAATTTCCATAAGTGGAAAATTAGGGTGCATTTTGAAATGTACTAAAACACCCATCGCTCCGTTAATCGACATGTTGTCAAGAAGAGGAGACTCTATGGCTGCCTTAATTGCTTCATAGGCAGCATTTTCACCCTCAAATTCACCAACACCCATAAGTGCCATGCCTTTGTGACTCATAACTGTTTGTAAATCGGCGAAGTCAAGATTGATGTCATTTTCTCCGCTTGAGAGAATAACGCCGGAAGTCCCGCTTACAGCTTGTGCCAAAACACTATCTACTATTTTAAAGCTTTCTTTGAGTCCAAGTTTTTTATCAATTATAGATAAAAGCTTGTCGTTAGGAATAACAACGATAGAGTCACTCTCTTTTTTGAGTTCTTGAAGACCATCTTCTGCAAGCTTAAGTCTTTTTTTACCTTCAAAAGCAAAAGGTTTAGTTACTATGGAAATAGTTAAAGCACCTATCTCTTTTGCAATCTGAGCAATAACAGGAGCAGCACCGGTTCCGGTACCTCCACCAAGACCGGCAGAGATAAATACTATGTCGGCACCATTCAAGGCATTTTTAATCTCTTCATAACTTTCTAGTGCAGAATCTTTGCCGATAGTCGGCTTCATTCCTGCACCAAGGCCTTTTGTAAGCTTCGTACCGATTTGAATTTTTGATGCTGCCATTGTTTCTGATAAAACTTGAGCATCCGTATTAATAAGTATCATCTCTATACCCGTAACACCCTCTTTTATCATGTGACCTATCATATTTCCACCGCCACCACCCACACCGACAGCAATTATTCTTGCTCCGTTTACGCTTTTTGTTTCTTCAATTAAAAATGGTTCCATACTTTTTCCTCCTTAAAATAACTGGGTTGCCCAGTTCCAAAATTTGCTAAATGTTCCAGCTTCATCACTCTTTTTCCCTTTTTTTGGAAGAGTAACCATTGTGCTGATACTTTCTTCAACCTGTGACGGGGCTACAGGTATTTCATCAGGATCAGAGGTGAAGTCAACATTTACATGTGCAACAGGAGTTTCGTTTGCATGACGTACTTTTTTGTTTACATCTATTTCATAGGGTGTATATGAAAAGGTACTATACATGATAAGACCGACCGCAGCAGAATATTCCGGATCGCGCAGATGCTCAAAAAGACCATACACCTGAAAAGGACGGGCAATGCGAACAGGAATAGAACCAAATGTAGCAACGGCTAAATCTCTTAAGCCTTCCATTTTTGAAAAACCTCCAGTGAGGATTATACCTGCCCCTATCTGATCTCTTAATCCGCTATTTTCTATAAACTGAGCTAAAATCATTAAGGTTTCTTCAACTCTGGCAAAAACTACATTATGAACAACTTCTAAAGAGACCTCATGTGTAGTGCTTTCATCACCTATTATAGGAAGTTCAATCAAATCATTTGTAGGCGTTAAAAGAGAGCCATAGTTAAGTTTCACGGAGTCAGCAATATTAAGTGGAGTGTGAAGTGCCATAGATAAATCACTTGTAACATGGCTAGAGCCAACACCCAAAAAGTCGTTGTATTTTATAGAGTTGCCGGCACGAATAATAATATTACATGTATTTCCGCCCATATCAATTACGGCGGCACCCAGCTCTTTTTCATCACTATTTAATGTGGCGATAGAGGTGGCATAACCAGTAAGTACAACATTTTCAACTTCTATACCGGCACCGCGAACAGCTTTTTTAAGGTTGTTTAGATTTGATTTTTGAGTTGTGATGATATGTGTTTCAACTTCAAGTCTAGAGGCATTCATTCCAAGAGGATCTTCAATAAAATCTTGGTCATCCACCTTGAAGTTGAATGGAAGAGCATGGAGTATCTCATACTCATTTGGTATATTCGCATTATATAAAGAGGTGTGCATTACCCTTTCAATCTCTTTAAAGCTTATCTCTTTATTTGGAATATTTACAATTCCATTTGAGTTTAAACTTTTTGTATAAGCACCGGAAATAGATACAATAGCACTTCTAATATCGCTTCCGGCAACTCTTTTTGCATCAGAGACAGCAGATTTAATCGATTTTGAAGCCAACTCAATATTGGTTATACTCCCTCGTCTTAGCCCCTGTGATTTTGTTACACCGGCACCAATGATTTGAATGGAGTTGTCAATATTAATTTGAGCGATTATGGCACATATCTTTGTTGAGCCAATATCAATGGCTAAAACAGTTCTACTCAACTTAAAATCCTTGGATAAATATCTCTGTACGGTAGCTATTTTTTAGGCTATTGATTAAACCATCGTTAAACATAGCACTCTTTAATCTTGCAATAGTGTCGCTTTGACTAATATTTTCATTATTAAGCATTTTTTGTTCCAAAATATTGAATAAAACAATTTTTCCGCTTTTGAGAGCTATATATCCTTTTTTATTTTGTTGATTAAAAAGGTGAGTTAAAAACTCATTTGCTTCAGTGGCTTCCATGTCGCTTAATTTAGCTGCATCACTGCTTGTAACAAAATCTGTAACAGTTCCGCTGAATGAGTCCATTGCAGCTTTTGCAGAGTTAAGAAGCTGACTCTTTTTTTGTTCTGCAGTATAGTGTGATAAAACTGCTTCTTTAGCCTCTTCGTAAGATTTTATTTTTGAAGGGTTTATTTTTGCAAGTTCAAATATAAAATAGTCTCCATTGATTAAAACAGGTTTTAAAAAAGGAGATGTTAAAGATAGTTTTTTTATCTTTTCCAATGTTTCAGTGTCGTAAGGGTTATTTGAATCAGAGACAGTTGATGTTTGAACACTCATTCCCTCCTCAAGCTTTCCTTTTTTATACGCTATATATGTTTTTAGCGCCAAATCTTTTGTAGTTTTATCATTAAGCCCCGCTATAACAGCTTCTTTAGCATCTTCTAAAGCTAATATTTTCCCATCTTTGTCTTTCAGATTCGCTTTGTTTTGCTCGTAAAACTCATTTATTTTTGCTTCATCATATTTTTGTGAAACTTTGTTTTGCTTGATATATTTAACATCATAAGTAACTTCACTCATAAAATTTTGTTGTACTTTTTCCCAATAAGGTTTTAAGGAGGCATCTGTTGTATCGATTTTAATTGCTTCATCCGATAAAATTTTATAGTTTACCTTGTCCGCAATATTTGCAACTATCTTTACTATAGATAGTTCATTTTCACTTGTTTGAAGTGGAAGTAATTTTAAAGTTTTTTGAATCAATAACTGTTTCTTAACATCCGCTTCATACTCTTGCATTTTTAGGTTGTTCTTTGATAGAACATCCTTGTAAGTCTCTTTATCAAACACACCGTTTTTAAAGAAATACTCCTGTGTTTTTAGCTCATCAAATAGTTCTGAATCACTGATTTGTAAATCGTAGCCAGCAGCAAGATTTAAAATAAGGGCTTGATCATTCAATTGCTGCAGTGCTTGTTTTTTAAGTCCAAAGCTTTTTGCTTTTTCTTCATCAAAGTTGCCCTGAAACATTTGACTGTATTGACTGTAAAGACGGGAATATGCTTTTTGAAGCTCTCCCATAGTTATCTCAATTGTTCCAACTTTCGCAACCGCACCTGCTTTGTCCCCATAGCTATATTGACCCCAGCCAACGAAACCGGCTCCAACAAAAGCGATAGTTGAAACCCAAATAGTAATTATGAGATATTTTTTATGTCTCTGCATCCATGTAAT
Organism: Campylobacterales bacterium; assembly: GCA_026390115.1. Lineage (GTDB taxonomy): Bacteria > Campylobacterota > Campylobacteria > Campylobacterales > Sulfurimonadaceae > Sulfurimonas. The sequence continues at coordinate 240,925 of JAPLGO010000012.1, forward strand.
CATTGATTAGTAGCCTTGAGTGTGATATTTTTGCAATTTTAGGTAAATTCTTATTAAACCTTGATAAAGAGGGGGTTTAAAGCTGCCAACTTTAAAATTACTCTTTTTTGAGCAGTTCGATGAAATCCTCTTCACACATAGGTTTAGCAAAATAGTAGCCTTGAATTATATCGCACCCCTTATCTCTAAGATAATTGAATTGATATTCCTCTTCAACACCCTCTGCTATAACGGTCAATTTAAGACTTTTTCCCATTTCAAGGATTGTATTTATCAAAAGTGATTCATTTTTGATGTTATCGCTGCTGATATCATCTACAAAACTTTTATCTATCTTGAGCGTATCTATCGGAAATTTTTTGAGATAAGAGAGAGATGAGTAGCCGGTTCCAAAATCATCCAGATATAAAGAGACGCCCAATATTTTGATTTTTTCTAAAATTGACAAAGCACTCTCAACATACTTTATCATTATCCCCTCTGTTATCTCAATTGCGAGCTGTTTTGGATTTATTTCATTTTTGCTTATCTCATTTTCTAAATCTTTATATAAATCAGAATGCTGAAACTGTCTTGTTGAGACATTGATGGATATAACCAAATCAGTGAATCCTAAATCATTAAATCTTTTAATTGCCCGTGCACTCTCTTTTATTACAAAACTGCCCAAATTGAGTATAAAACCTGTACTCTCGGCAAGGGGAATAAATATATTCGGTCCAATTATCCCTTTGGTGTGGTGGTGCCATCTTATAAGTGCCTCTGCTCCGATTATTTTTTTACTCTTGGTATCTACTTTTGGCTGATAGTAGAGTTTAAATTCATTGTCATAAAATGCCCTTTGCATGTCGTTGATTATATCAACTTCACTATGTATTTTTTTATTGAGCGTTTGTGTGAAAAAGCTAAAATTATCCCGTCCGTCAGCCTTTGCTTTGTACATTGCTATATCTGCATATTTCATAAGCTCTCTTACACTTGTCGAATCATCAGGATAGATTGAAACTCCCATGCTGGCAGAGAGCCTCAAAGAGTAGCCTTTTATAAATAGCTCTTTTCTAAACTCTTTTAACAATTCGGTAATCACCGGCAAAAGATAATCTACATGATTAAATCCTGAGAGCACTATTATAAACTCATCACCGCCAATTCTTGTAACAAGGGCATTTTCTGTAACATTGGTTCTTAAAATATTTGCAACTGTTTTTAAAAGTGTATCTCCGACATCATGCCCGAGTGTGTCATTTATATTTTTAAAGTGATCCAAATCCAAAAATATAATTGCAAATTTATCGCCGTTTTTAATCGCACCCTGTTTTATCCCTTTTAGCTGCTGTCTTAAATATAATCTATTCGGAAGACCTGTAAGTGAATCATGCAAAGAGGTATATTCAAGCTCATGATTTAACTCATTTATCTGATTTTGAGTGATATTCAGACTAATTTGATGTTCTCTCTGTATCCTTATAATATAACCTAAAACAGCCAATTCACTCAGTACGAAAATAGCATGTAAAATAACTATATCAAAACCACAGCCGTAGTTGAATATCATCACAGGCATATCGAAGAGTGAAACTTCATAGAGTTGCAGATAGTTAAAGATGAGATGGTGCAGCAGAGTTGTGGCTGCTGCGATGAGGAGTGGAAAAATATCTTTATAAAGTGTTAATATAGCCATTACAATAAAAATATGGAAATGCATCTCAATGCGACCTAGATACTGCTGAATAAATATAATAGAAAAGAGCATCATGGCCATAGCAATGAAATATCTATAGTATTTGTCACCCTTAAAAAATGGGTATAAAAAGAGAATAGGTAGAACAATAAGTGCGCCACCAAAAAAACCGTAGAAGTAGGTGTTGTATTGTATAGATGTAACAAAAGTAGAAATAAACCACTGCAAAATGAGCAGACCTATCATCACTTTGTCAGATTCTATATTAAAGAGTTTAAAGCTGTTTTTTGCAAATTCCGGAATTTTAGGATAGGAAAATAGATAATTGATTATTTGTCTCATTTAGAACGCTCTCATTTTTTATTGCTTGCATGTATAATATCATCTATTAGCTTTTTTGCTTTTAACGGATGTGTTAAATAGATAGTTTTAAGTATCTTTTTGTTCAAACTGTTTTCTATTAAGTAAACAGAGTCCGTGTGGTTAAGTCCTGTATTATCACTCAAATCTTTAGAAAAAAAGACCCCGAATGCCCTCTCAATAGTGAGCGTCTCTTTTTTAGAGAGATAAACACCCTTGAACTCTCTGTTGAAAAACTTTGCAAACAGGTCGGGTTGCAACTTCTCTGTTTCTGGTGTAAGATTGACAAATAGTATCTCAACATCCTTTTTTATAGCTTCAAACTCTTTTGATTCATACAAACTGTTAAGCTCCTGCAACAGCGGCGTACAGACATCTTTACATCCGACATATCCAAAAAAGACCAAAACAAATCTCTTGTTGCTTTTTATAAACTCAGCTTCAACTGTTTTCTCGACCTCAATGGCACCTTTTGTATCGGCATTAAATAAAATCGACTGTAAAAACGGCACCGCTAAAAAAAACAAAAAGAGAAATAGGATAGCAAATAATTTATATTTACTACTTTTCAAATTTTATTATTCCTATGAGCAAAGAGGGCTCCTGATTTAAAAATTCTGTATAAATGAGATGTGTTGCATGCAAAACTTGATTACTTGAAGTAAACATTTTATGGCTAAATTTTATGGGTGATTTTGACTCTTTTGCTATGTTTAGTTTTTCTTCAAAGAGTTGTTTGTCATCTAAATGCACAAAATAAGAGAGTAATTTTGAGTCATCTTTATATATGTCATATTTAATTTCCAATATATTTAACAGCTCCTCTGAAACAAAAAGTTTATCTGTTTTAGTATCTAATTTCCAAAAGCCAACATCTTTAAAACTAAGCAGATTATCTATAAATTGCTCTTTTAGGTGTAATGTAGATTTTATATTCTCAAGTTGTTGCATCTTTGTTGATTGTTTTTTGCATCTTTTTCTTTGCAAGGCAAATGTTGTTACGGCTCCAAATATAGAGATAATTAGAGCAATTGTAAAAATATTCAGAAGGATAGATTGATTTTTTTCAATAAAATCTTGATGTTTACCTACAAAGGTTGCATCTCTTGCAATATATTCTGAGAGTATAATTCTTGAATTTATGAGTTCCTTGGAGTTAAACATGTAAATATTAGGGCTCTTTAACAGAGATTTTACATTTAAAAGCGATTTCGCATCTAAGTATTGTAAAACTAAATTGGCTGCCTCTTCGCCTTGTTTATTTCCGCTAGTTACATAGCCGCCTACAACTCCTTGAAGCATGTAAGCATCTTCCATACTTAAAATTATTAAATTTTTATTCTCTTTTATTTTTTCAATGGACTCTTCGACCAGAAGAGTATTCTCACTGTCATCTTTAAAGTTGCCGATAGTTGTTAAAAATACAAAACTTCTTGCTGTGCTTGGCAACATTGTTTGAACGACTGATAGATGTTCATCACTTATAAAATAGAAGTTTAAATTTTTAAAGTTCTCCTGCTGAATCTGAATCTCTTTTTTTATGCTTAAATAAGTGCTTGAGTTGTCGCCAACAAAATAGATATCTCTGGTTTGCGGAGAAAATTGTTTAATGAGTTCAATATTTGGTTTTATCTCTTTCGTCTCATAAACACCCGCAAATTGCTCACTAGGAAGAATATTTTGCATCTCTAAGTTGTTTATTCCTGAGAAAAAGAGAGGTATTTTAGCTGAGTTGGTAAATAGCTCTTTATAGTTTTTAAATATAAACTCCAGCGCGTTATCATCCGTTACATAGATTACATCGGGAGTTGACTCTTGGTATCTATTTTTTAAATATTTGAAAAAGTTTCTTTCATACTCCGGTGTCAGTTTTACTCTTTTTGTATCCAAATATTCGGTATAAAACTCAAATTTTTGATTCGATTTATTAAGTGCAGATACAAATCCCTCATGCTGGTTTTTTGTCCAGCCATACTCTTGCGAATAGGAGTGCAAAATAAATATTTTGATTTTCTCAGAGCCAAAGAGTGGCAGGCTTAACAATATAATAAATAATAAATTTTTTAAAAATTTCAATAGAACTACTTTTTTTGGAATGAGAATATTTTAGAAGTTTATAATTAAAATGCTAAAATAGTGTTTATTTCACGGGGCTTTGAGCATTTTTGCGTGTAAAATGAGGTAGGATAATGGACAATTTAGAGTTGAAAAACAGAGATTTGGATGTTTTGTGGCATCCATGCACTCAGATGAAAGAGCATGAAACACTGCCGCTCATTCCTATAAAAAAGGCACATGGTCTCTATCTTGAAGATTTTGACGGCAACTGCTATATAGATGCTATCAGCAGCTGGTGGGTAAATCTTTTTGGACATACAAACAGCTACATAAATGAGAAGATAAAAGAGCAGTTGGATTCGCTTGAACATGTTATTTTGGCAGGATTTACCCATGAACCGGTTGTGAGACTCTCTGAGCGGCTAGTAAAGCTCTCTCCAAAAGGTCTGGAGAAATGTTTTTATGCAGATAATGGCTCAAGCGCCGTTGAAGTGGCTCTGAAGATGAGTTACCATGCGCATAAAAACAGCGCTAAAGAGAGAACCCTTTTTGTCTCTCTTACAAACTCCTACCATGGGGAAACTCTGGGTGCCTTGAGCGTTGGAGATGTCGCACTTTACAAAAAAACTTACGAGCCGCTTATTATTCGTTCTATTCAAACGTCGGTTCCAAAAGATATGAGCATTGAAGCTGCACAAATCGCGGCATCTGAATTTGAGGAGCTGTGCCAAAGAAGAGCAGACGAAATTAGCGCGATTATCTTAGAGCCATTAGTTCAGGGTGCAGGTTCTATGCACATGTACCACGCAGAATTTTTAAAACTGGTTCGCTCTCTCTGTGACAAATATGATATTCATCTTATAGCAGATGAGGTTATGGTCGGATTTGGGAGAACGGGTGAGTTTTTTGCCTGTGAACATGCAAATATTACACCGGATTTTTTAGTTTTATCAAAGGGGTTGACAGGCGGCTATCTGCCACTCTCCGTTGTTTTGACAACCAACGAGATATATGCAAAATTTTATTGTGATTACAACGAACATAAAGCATTTTTACACTCCCACAGCTATACCGGAAATGCCTTGGCATGTGCGGCTGCAAATGCAACTCTTGATATATTTGAAACAGATGATGTTATAGAAAAAAACAGAGCCACAGCTCAATACATGGGCGAAAAACTGCAGGAGTTTTTAACTCTTGAAAATGTCAAAGAGATTAGACAGACAGGGATGATTTGTGCAGTTGAATTAAAAGGTTATGCTCCGGAACTTAGAGTAGGGCTGAAAATTTATCAATATGCACTTGAAAATGGAGTTTTGTTAAGACCGCTCGGGAGTGTAATCTATTTTATGCCACCCTATATTGTCGCAAAAGAAGAGATAGATACGATGATGGATGTAGCGAAAAGTGCTATAAGAGCGTTGGATTAACATGAGACTTTTTTGAGACTTATATGTGTTAGAATTATGTATTGCTACAAAGGGTTAAAGAGATGAAAAAAATTATGATATTTTTGTTAATTCCTGTATTTGTATTTGCTGCACTTCAAAAAGTGTCTCTTCAGCTGGAGTGGAAACATCAGTTTGAATTTGCAGGTTTTTATGCTGCAGTAGAGAAGGGATACTACAAAGATATAGGCGTTAAATTAGAGATAAAAGAATTTAATGACGGCATAGCGATAACAAATGATGTTGTAGATGGAAAATCAACTTTTGGCATCTCCTCCTCCTCTCTTATTTTAGAAAAATTGCAAGACAAGCCGATAGTTTTGCTTGCTTCTTATTTTAAACAAAATGCTCTGGCTCTCCTGACAAAACCAAATATTAAAACTCCAAGCGACATGAAAGGTAAAACAATTATGGCTGTTCCTTGGGAGATGGATCATACGGGTTTGGGGGTCATGTTAAAAGATGGAGGTGTTGAAAAAAGAGAGTACACATTAGTAAACCACGATTTTACAATAGATAAATTTGTAAATGGCGAAGTGGATGCTATGAGTATCTTTACGACAAATCAACCCTATGAGATAAACAAATTAGGTTTAAAATACAATATTCTAAATCCTGCAAATTATGGCATTTACTCTTATGATGTTGAACTTTTTACGAGCGAAAAAACGGTATATGAAAATCCAGAAATGGTGCAAAAATTTATAGATGCAACCAATAAAGGTTGGGAGTATGCTTTTGCAAATAAAAGTGAAATTGTTGATTTAATCTATGAAAAATATTCAAAAAAGAAGTCGAAAGATGCTCTGCTTTTTGAAGCGAATCAAACCGAAAAAATATTTAGAACGCATATTTATAAAATAGGCTCTATCAGTCCGGAATTAGTAAAACTCAACAGTGACATGTATGTAAAATTGGGACTTATGAAACCGAATTTTAAGATGGTTGATTTAGATGGATATTTTTTGGATTCCGTACTGAACAAAAAATCTCAAATTGGCTCAAAGGCAAAAGATGGGAACACATCAGCATCAAATATCTCCGAGAGTCAAGAGAGTTCCAATAGGCTAATTTTTACAAAAGAAGAAGAGAACTATTTAAAAGAAAAAAAGAAAATAACCATGTGTATTGACCCCGACTGGATGCCTTATGAGAGCTTAGAAGATGGTCGGCATGTTGGATTGACCGCTGATTACTTCAGAATTTTTCAAGAGAACTTAAAGATTCCGATAGAAGTAGTAAAAACAAAATCATGGCTGCAATCCATAGAATTTGCAAAGACAAGGAAGTGTGACATTTTTTCTTTAGCCATGGAGACACCCGAAAGAAAAAAATATATGAACTTTACTACACCCTATATAAAAGGTCCTCTTGTCCTTGCTACAAGACTTGATGCTCCATTTATAGTGGATTTTAAAAGTTTAGGGGATGAGAAGATAGGAATTCCAAAAGGTTACTCTTCGAATGAAATTTTGCGCAAAAAGTATCTGAACTTAAATATTGTGGATGTAGAGAATACAAAAGATGGTCTGCAAAGGGTGAAAAATGGGGAGATTTTCGGCTTTGTCGGGACTCTTGCCGAAATTGGATATCTGTTTCAAAAAGAGTTTACGGGGGAACTTAAAATTGCCGGCAAATTTGATGAATTTTGGGAGCTTGGAGTCGCAGTAAGAAATGATGACAAAGTGCTTTTAGAGATTTTACAAAAAGTCGTTGATTCTATAAGTGAAGCCCAAAAGCAGACAGTTTTAAATAGGTGGATAGCCGTTAAGTATGAGAGAGGCATTGACTATACAATGGTATGGGAAGTCGTGCTCTTTGCACTTCTACTTTTGTCATTTGTGATTTACTGGAATAGAAGACTCTCGCAAATAAACAGAGAATTGGAAGAGGCAAAGAATACGGCAGAGGCTGCTACGCAAGTGAAATCAAATTTTTTGGCAAATATGTCCCATGAAATACGAACGCCGATGAATGCAATAGTCGGGATGAGTTATCTTGTGAAGCAAACAAAATTAAATGAAATTCAGATGAATTATATACAAAAAATAGAGACCGCTTCCAATAATTTATTGACTCTTCTCAATGATGTCTTAGATTTTTCAAAGATGGAAGCAAACAAGTTAGAGCTTAGCAAAGTAAATTTCAGTCTAACAGAACTTTTAGATAATCTTAGTAGCATTATAAATATAAAAGCCGATGAAAAGGGATTAGAATTTAGGGTGATATATGATAAGAGTGAGAGCATGTATCTTTATGGAGACAGTTTAAGAATAAGTCAGATTCTTATGAACCTCACATCCAATGCCGTCAAATTTACAAAGAGTGGAAAAGTAGAGTTAAAGGTTGAACAAATTTCAGATGAAAAATTTAGATTTTCTGTCTCTGATACGGGGATAGGGATAAGCAAAGAGCAGGCGGATAAGCTGTTTTCGTCATTTACACAGGGTGATGCAAGTACGACAAGAAAATATGGCGGAACCGGTTTAGGCTTGGCGATAAGTAAAGAACTTGTTCTTCTTATGAACGGAAAAATCTGGATTGAGAGTGTAGTAGATGAGGGGAGTAAGTTTATATTTGAGATAGAGTTGGTAAAAGTTGATGAACTTCCTAAAAAACATGTGAGTCAGCTTGAAATGCCCTTACAGATAAATGGCAAAGTAAAAAAAGTGTTGATAAGCAGTGACAAAAGAGAGAGTCTATTTCAAGATTTGCAATTCGCAATTATGGGAAGAAGACCTAATTTGTGTGAGCCGATTATTGAAGAGATTGATAGCTATGATTTAGAAGAGAAGGATAAACAATTGTTTGAGCAAGTAAAAAAATTAGTGAATAAATATAAATTCAGTGAGGCAAAGGAGCTGTTTGATGCGAAGTAAACAAACAATATTGATTGTAGATGACATAAAAGAGAATATTGATGTACTGGTTGAATTACTCAAAAAATTTGATGTCATAACAGCGCTTGATGGGCAGAGCGCAATTGATATAGCACTCCAAGAAGAGAATATCGACCTTGTCCTTCTTGATATCATGATGCCGAAAATGAATGGATTTGAAGTGTGTAAAATACTAAAACAAAATCCAAAAACCACCAATATTCCTATTATATTTTTGAGTGCTAAAGACAAACGCCAAGATATAGAAAAGGGTTTTGAAGCAGGAGGTGTGGATTATATTGTTAAGCCCTTTAACCCAAATGAACTTTTATCCAGAGTTGGGACTCACTTAGAGCTGAGAGGGTACCAAAAAGATTTGGAAGCAAGAGTTAAAGAAGAGATTAAAAAAAATTTAGATAAAGAGCAGATGATACATCAGCAGGCAAAACAGGCGGCAATCGGTGAACTTTTGATGCATATAGCACATCAATGGAAACAGCCTCTCTCTACTTTGGGCTCCATAAATATTTTAAACAAGGCAAGGGTAGAGGAGGGTGTGCTTCCAACTTTGGAGGAGTTTAAAAAATCAGTCGAGAAGTCTGAAGAGCTTATCATGTTTATGTCAGACACAATAGAGACTTTCAAAAATTTTTATAAGCCATCCAATGAAAATGAAAATTATTTTATATATGAGTGTGTTTTAAATATATTGTCAATTGTTGAGGCAACATTCTATTTTGATAATATTCATATATATATTACTTTTATTGAGGAAGAGCAAACTTATGGCAATGTAAACGAGTTTTCACAGGTTATATTCTCAATTTTAAGCAACGCAAGAGAAGTTTTTAGACTTAGAAAGACAGAAAAACCGGAAATTCACATAAGAATTGAAAATCAAAAAATATCTATCCGTGATAACGGCGGTGGAATAGATGCACTGCTCATTGATAGTATATTTTTACCCTATATCGGTTCCGGAAATAGCACGGGAATAGGACTTTATCTCGCTAAAAATATAGTAGAAAAGAACAATGGAATTATCACTGCTGCAAATACAGAAGATGGAGCAATCTTTACCATAGAGTTTATAACATGGATGGATTAAAAGAGTTAAATCTGCTTTTTTTGGAAGATAATGAAGAGTTTGCTAACAATACAATAGAATTTTTGGGTATATATTTTAAAAACATTTTTCACGCAACATCGGTGCAAAATGCAATAAAGCTGTTCAACGATAACAAAGTAGATGTAATTATTTCAGATATTAAAGTTCATGATGGAAGCGGGCTTGCTTTTGTACAAAAAGTGAGAGAAACAAACAATGAAATACCAATTGTTATTTTAAGTGCCCATAAAGAGGAAGATTTTCTTTTTAAAGCTATTCGCTTGCGTATAATATCGTATGAGTTAAAACCCCTTAGTTACGACAAATTTATGAAACTTTTAGAGAGGCTTCAAGATATATTTAAACCAAAACATATACTCAATTTTAATAATGGAATTAAGTATGATTTTGAAAAAAAAGAGTTTGAAGCAGAGGGTAAATCTATTAAACTCGCAAATCAGGAGATTCTGTTTGTTGAGCTTATGATAAAAAATATCGATAAAATTGTGACAACAGACATGATTCAAAGAAGTGTTTGGCAAGAAAAAACAATGAGTGAATCGGCATTGAAGAATTTACTCTTTAGATTGCGAAAAAAAATGGGTTATGACTTTATAACAACCATCCAATGTCTGGGATACAAATTAACAATATAATATTTTTTTACTCTTTATTTTGCACTTCTTTGAGTGCGACATCTTTCTCCTTCTTAACTACATCATGCATCGCAGCAATAGCACAATATTGATGATAAACATCAGGGTAAAAGCAGTTCTGTAAAAGACTATCGGAGATCTTTCTATTATGGAACTCTCCTTAGAAAAAAAAGGTTTTACATTTTGTGGAGATTGCAGTTCGTAGAGCATCTCTGAGTAGTGCTGGTATCTTTTCTCTTTATCAATCGTTATTGAACGCAGAATAATGCTATCAAGCCATGCAGGAATATTTTTGTTATAGGTGCTTGGTTTTTTAGCTTCTCTAAATAAGGGTGTTTGGAAAGGTTCTATTTCGCCATAAGGGTATTTTCCGGTTAAAGCAAGGTAGAGTGTTACTCCGATTGAAAAAATTTCCGTTGTTTCACTTATCGCCTCGTTTGAAAATCTTTCAGGTGATAAATAACTCGGTGTTCCAGCTCTTGTATCGATTGAAAAAATTTCAGTTATGCTTCCGAAATCTATTATTTTAAACTTCAGATTTTCATCCGCATCTTTTGAAATCATAATATTATTTGGTTTGATATCACCATGGACCAAGTCACACTTTAGTAAAAACTGAGACATCTTCAGCAGTGTTTTTGCCAGTTCAACAGCATCATCTATGGTTATTTGCTTGTGAGTCAGGTATTTATTTAAATCTTCACCTTTAAATGTTTGCATTACATAGTAGCGCTGTGTTCTGTTTTTTGGAATAACAGCTTTTGGAAAAAAGTCGGCTTTTAATCTTTTGGCATTCCATGCCTCTTTTACAAAAAAGTCTAAAACAGTCTCATCATCCACCGCCTCTATAGGGGCGAATTTAAGAACATAGTGCTTATTTTTTTTTGCGCAAAGCCACGTCCTGTCGTTTTGAATAAGTGATTTTTCAAGGGTATAGCCATCTATTGTCTCACCTTTTTTCAGACTCTCTGGAATAGGAAGGTTCTGCTGTTTGAGTTTTTCCACTTCATTGGCTTCCAAAATTTCCACAACTATTGCCGTAGTGTCATCGGGAAGATTGTCATTCATCAGTTTGCTTGCTTTTTTGACTAAAGCTGTCGCACCGAGGGTTATCCCCTCTTCGAGCCTCTCTTCGCTCATGATTGTGTAGAGACCATCGCTACAAAGTAGAATTTTGTCCTCTTTTTGAATTATATTTTCAAAATAGTATGGATCTACTTCATTCTCTATCCCTATGGACTGCGTTAAAACATTTTCATATCCTGTTTCACCCATGGAGTGATCAAAAGAGAGTTGAATTATCTTTTTGTTGCGGTAGAGATAGACTCTGCTGTCTCCGACATTTGCACCGTAGAGTCTATTTCCCTCAATAACTACAATAGTCAGAGTTGTAACCAGCTCACTTCTCTCGTAATTTATCATTGACTCTTTGTATAGAATGGAGTTGATTGATTTTATAAAAGTTTTTAAAGATTTTTCAATGCTCCAACTCTTAGGACGGATTTTGAAGTTATTAATGAGGTATGAAGTAACCCTTGAAGCAGCTTCGGCTCCCGCATCGGCACTGCCGACCCCGTCGCAGACTACGGCAACCGTTACATTGCCTATACTCTTTACATCGTAAAAGTCATCGCCTCTGAGCTCTTTGCGTTTGGCAAGTGAAAAGCCGGAAATTTTTATGTTGTTTTGATTCATAATTAATCTTTAATTTTGATGTATATAATTAAGAAACTATACTTAATTTTTCTTTTAAACAAAGGAGTATATCACCAATAGGTGGCGAAGTATTGCGAGAGTTGTATGATTTTTATGCAATATAATCTTAGCTTTACATTAAAATACAAGTATAATAGCGTCAAGTATTACTATGGAGTTTGAGATGATAAGGTCGGTATGCGGATATTGCGGAGTGGGATGTGGACTGGAGTTTGACAAAGATAAGCTTATCGGGGATGTTACGTATCCTATAAACGAGGGGAAGCTCTGCTCCAAAGGCATCTCTGAACTTATAAGTATTAATACATCTACCAGATTGCTAAGACCGCTTCTAAGAGAGAGTATAAAAGATGAATTTAAAATTTCGTCGTGGCAAGATAGCATAAGAGCTATTACAGATAAAATAAAAGAGACACCAAAAGAGAAGATAGGCTTTTATCTCTCAGGGCAATTGCTTACAGAGGATTACTACATTGCAAATAAATTTGGCAAGGGGTTTATCGGCACAAACAATGTTGACACAAACAGCCGCACATGTATGTCAAGTGCAGTGGTTGCCTATAAAAAATCAATCGGCGCAGATTTTGTACCGCTTAGAATGGATGATATTTTCAAGGCGAACCTGCTAATTTTAGCGGGTGCAAATACAGCAGAAGCGCATGTAGTCTTTCACAACCAAATTAAAAAAGCAAAAAAAGAGGGTTTAAAGGTGGTCGTTATAGACCCTAGATTTACAGATACGTCAAAGATTGCTGATATATATCTGCCCATAAAGGTCGGAGGCGATATAGATTTTTTTAATCTTATATCAAAAAGATTAATCGATGAAGAGTTATACAACAGAGAGTTTGTAGAGAATCATATAAACAATTTTGAGTTATTAAAAAACAAATTTAAAAGAGCAGCCGTTACAAAGATGTTAAAAAGAACGGGTCTTACAGCTGAACAGTTTGATGCGTTTTTTGAGCTTTACAAAAATAGCGAAAATATAATCACGGCATGGACTATGGGATTAAATCAATCAGTTCAGGGTGTGGATAAAAACTTAAGTCTTATAAACACGCACCTTTTAACCGGAAAAATATTCAAAGAGGGAAATGGACCTCTCAGTCTTACCGGTCAGCCAAATGCGATGGGAGGAAGAGAAGTCGGAGGACTCTCAACTATGCTTGCTGTTCATTTGGGGTTTGACAGTGAGAGTGTAAAAAAAGTATCAAAATTTTGGAATACTGATAAGATAGACAATAAACCGGGGTTGACAGCAACACAGATGTTAGAAGCGAATTTGGATGTGCTGATTATTTGCCATACAGACCCCGTTTATCATCTGCCAAACAGAAACAGGGTTGAAGAGTTGATAGCGAAAATTCCGATGGTTGTCGAGATAAATGCGTACGAAAACAGCGAAACAGCGAAGTACGCACATATAAGACTTCCGGCAGCTCCATGGGGAGAAAAAGAGGGAACGCAGACGAATCTTGACAGAACAATCACAAAGCAGGAGAAACTGACACGCACTTCTATAGAATGCAAACCTGATTGGGAGATATTTAAACTCTTGGCATGTGGACTCGGATACGAGAGAGAATTTAATTATCAACATCCTAAAGAGATATTTCAAGAGTATCAGGAGATGACGAAGTTAAACGGTTACATGGATATAAGTGAAGTTTCTTATGATGAACTCTCAGAAAAACCGTTTATCTGGGGTGAAAAGATAAAGAACTTTTTAACTCCGGATAAAAAAGGAAATCTCTTTTTTGTGGAAAACAGACTGCTGAGCGAAAAAACAACGCTTGAATACCCCTTTATACTCTTAACAGGCAGAACCAGAGATCAGTGGCACAGCGGAACAAAAACAAATCTGCCGACAACGTTGCTTAAATACAAAGAGCTGAACTTTTGTGAGATACATCCTGAAGATGCAAAGAATCTCTCTATAAAAAATGGGGATGAGATAAGAGTTGTCTCAAAACGAGGCAGTTTACTTACTAAAGCGTTGGTAACAGATGCTATAAATGAAAAAACACTGTTTATACCGATAAGCAATAGAGAAGTAAATTACCTCACAAATGATTTGCTAGACAGAGAATCTTTTGAACCAGATTATAATCATAGTGCCGTGAAAATAGAAAAATTGTAGAGTTGGAGGGATTGATAAGTCAAAATTGGAAAGTGAAATAATGAATTTGGTTAAAAACTAAAGAAGTCTGATTTATTAATAAAAATCATAGTATTGACGGCAACTACATTAAATTGTGCCATCAACATTAACTTTTTATTGTTAGAACAAGATTAAGAAAGATGAAAAATACTTACAGATATAAGTCAAGACAGAGTATTATCTCTTTTGAATCATGTAAAAATCTTTTTGAAAATGTACGGCACATATTGCCTGATGCGCTGGAGATATATTTTTGTGAGATAAATATACCATCTTTTGAATTTTTACATATGTAGTAGTAATCTTTGAGTGAATAATCCTCTCCATGAACAGAAGGTTCATAAAAGCCTCTTTGTTTTGTTAAAAGAGTTGTTTCACCTAGTTGCGTAGAATCATATGAATTTATAAAATATAGCGCTTCAACAATTTGTACTTCCTCCAATATTTTCAGTACTTTTGTGCTTTGAATATTTTTAGTTTTAGTGATAATTGCAATAATTTTTTCCGAGATATTTAAGGCTTCCAATTGAAGATTATTTTTAACTCTTATGATAGATTCTAAATAATCTTTATGTTTATACCCAATAGTTTGAATTTTATTGACTATCTCTTTGCAATCAGCTTCACCTACAGAGGGATATGCAAAATAATATCCTTGAAACAGGTCTATACCAAAGTTTAAGGATTTTAAAACTTCACTGTCATCTTCAACACCTTCAGAGAGAGCAATAGCACCAATCTTGTAGCACATATTGGCGATAGCGCCCAATATAGCTGCATTTATATCATTTGTTTCTATATCTTTTAAAAGTGATTTATCTATTTTAACAATATCCGGTTTTACAATAGAGAGTCTGTCAAATTGTGAGTCGCCCGTGCCAAAATCATCAATCGCAATATTAAACCCTCTCTCTTTATAGTAATTTGAAAAATCTTTTAGTGACTGAGTGCTCTGTATCTCATCTTCCTTCACTTCTAAAACGATATTTTTTGCAGGAATATTTAATGTAGCAAGCACCTCTTCAAACGAGTATTGTTCACTTTTAAATGCATTATTAATAGAGGATGATTCGAAATTTAAAAAAAGCAGTACCTTATTGTCTCTGTCATAATAGTTTTTAAACTTTTTTATAGACATTATTCTGGCTAGCTTATCTAATTCTAATGCAAAACCAGCAGACTTAGCCTCTTCAAAGAGGATATTCGGCGGTAAGTAAATATCATTTTTATATCCTCTTAACAGTGCTTCATATCCAAAAATCTTTTTCTTTTTTATAGATACAATCGGCTGAAAATATATGTCAATATGGGTAATGCCAAGTTCTTTAAAATACAATTTTATATCCTTTTTTAATAGCTGATTTGATTACGCCGATTTCGTTCGAGGAATCATATGTGTCTTATTCGGTTCTACAAGACTGCTGTTTATCTTTTCAATGCTTAAAATACTTAAAACATCTTTACTGCTGGATTCTTTAGAGGGAAACACAATACTTTGAATAAGTGTTCCGTTTCCTATGACATACTCTTGCAGAGGTCTGATGTCATCTATACGTATTTCAGGAATATCGCTGAGAGAATTTACAAGTATTCCTATATAACCTCCCTCTTTTCCGAATTTCAGAACAATTATCTCTTCATACTTTTGCTCATTATGCTCTTTTATAAAACCCTGTATATCAATGACTGAAATAACACTCTCTTTATAGATGATATTTCCTTTAAAGTGATGGTTATTATCCATTTTAATCGTAGATATTAAATCATTGATACAGACGGCTTCAACAACATCCGATGCTCTTACACCGAGCCACTGCGAGCCAATCATAAATGATGCAATGTCAACACAATTTTCGGTAATATCCGTAGATATATCTTTTTCAAGTGCAAACTTTTCATTTGCATATACTTTTGTCTCCTCTACATCACTTATGTATGAGAAAACAAAATTGTAGACATTATTTACATACTCATCTTTTTCGCTTTTGAATTCACGATACCCTTTGGAACATTGTGCACCAAGTGCATAATATGTTCCGTTAAATTCAACTATTTCACTGAGTGACTCTCCGTTTTTAAGTTCAAAAAACTTTTTATCAATGCTAAATAAACTGCCGGTAGAGTATTCATCGCTGTTGGATGCGATAATGACTTGCTCTTTTGTCGCAACAACACAAATGAGCCCTTTTTGAACACTTCCGTCATGTTGTTTTGGAAGAGATTCTTGAATCATCGCCTTAAACTGCACTTGAGAGTCAAATACTATACCGATGCCGCCGACTACGTTTTTTTCATTTTCCAGTGAGAGTATGGGTGCGTTATAAATATACGTATGCTGAGCATTGTATAAGTTTGACTGCTCAAAATCCGATACGAAGTATTTGGAGGAATCTGTGCTTTTTAATGTATTGTTCACCCAGCCGTTTGATAATTTACACCCGACTAAATGTGCCTCATCTTGATTTGAAACAGAAATAACCACACCATTTTTATCATAAAGGAAGATATTTGTATAAACCGTATATAAATCGTTAATGTATGTAAGAATATTTTGTATATGTTCGCGCTCAAATGCATTAATCTGTTCATTTTCCAGAGTTTTTCTAAAGTCCGGTGTCAAAGCCCACCATCTACAGTCATTTGCTCTCTCATAGAGGTTTCTGTCCATAATGTCAAGTATGAGGTCCGCTAAAAAGAGGCTGTCGCCAAGAACCATGGTTTTAGTCAGGTTTGCCATGGAAGCACCTATTATATCTTTGGTATTTTCACCGGTTTTGCGTATCTCCTGGAGCAGGGCTCTTGAGAATTGTTTGTTATTGTTGCTGGAATTGCTCTGTTTAATATTGCCGTTCCAGATTGCTCTGTTGAGGTTATGCTGGATATTATTGGCTTGCACGGGAATATTTTTCAGACTCTTTGAGAATTGATTGCCATGCTGTAGAATTGCTAAGAGAAGTTCTTGTGTTATTTCAAAATCCTCATCCCCTAAGTGTGAAAAAGCATGCTCAATGGGTACCATGATGTGCCCATACCAGCCAAGACCCAAAAAGCCTTGGTATCCGGTGGTTTTGCAACTTTTTGCAATGTAGTCTCTTCCTCCAAAAGAGACGACTTTGTAATTACTATCTAAAACAGTATTAAGTGTCGCACCTATAGGAATGTGATACATGTCACTTGTAGCTATAACTTCGCAGTTATTATTGAGCAGTGTAAGGCACTCTTTTGTTTTAGGATTCACTAAGTTATTGAATATCTCTTTCATCTCGTCTTCAAATTTGAAACAGAGGCATAAAACGCCAAGCGCTGCAGAATCGCTGTTATTTGTTTTAGTCACTTTATAGGAATAAACAAGACTCTCTTTGTGGTTTGGCAGGAAATCATGATGTTTAAATGTCTCTACATACTCGCTATCTGTATGAAGCGCCTCTGAAATGACTGAATCATAAGACTTTGCAACTTTGTTTGTATTGTCTATGTTTGCAAGGATGTCTCCGTTTGTGTTCATTAAGACAATATCAAAATAGACGCTGTATTTATTGACATACTCTCTAAAGCGTTTTTGCATCTCTTTAAAGTCTTTCTCATATCCATCTGTATATTTTGTGTGGTTGTTGAGTAGAAATTCTCTGATTTTTTCGTCAGTTGCCAGAAAACTTATGTCGGCAGTTCGCTCAAAAAGATTTCTAATCACAATGTCAACAGCCACTTGAGCTTTAGAATTCATTTCACTTACACTTTTTTTAAGCAGTTCAGTTGCCAGAAAGTTGATGAGTTCAGAAGATAGAGCGGTAAAGTTGCTTTTGATTTTACTCATGTTTACACCTGCATCTCCAAGTTGGCTTAGGAGTGAAAGACTATCCCAGTTTTTGCTGATGTCGTCTAGTTTTCCTCTGCTCTGCTCAACTGAATCCATATGTTTGATAAACGGAAGTAACTCGGATGATATCTGAAAATTTTTATATTCTATAAGAGATGAACTCATAATTGTCCTTCTAAAGTATTTATTGCTCGAATTATATACACCTAATTTTTTTTATTCAAGAATTAATGTATAAAATTTAATCAGTATGAGAACAGACAATATGCAAACACCATTAGATAATTCGCCAATTATTGGCTTTAGGATAGATTTTTATCTGCGCTAAGCTATAATCCGCTCACAAGGAATTAACTACATGTCTCAACCAACCTATAAATCTATCAAAAAAAAGTACTACGATATTATAAGTGTAGCAACGCGCACAAAACAGGTAGCGCACCATGTGCAACAACATGACAAAGTCACAATGTTTGATGCAATTATTAAAAAAAATGCAGATAAGCAGGTTGTAGTCATTACAAAAAGCAAACGTAAAGCAGACGAACTAAGTTCGCATCTTGCAGCTGAGAATATTAAAGCTAAATCAGTACATGGAAACCATAGAACTTCAGAGCAAGAAGCAGCAGCAGAAGCTTTTAATAAATCTGAAATAGATGTTCTTATCACCACCGATACGATTTTGCAAACGCTGGGCTTAGCCAACGTGCCGATGATTCTAAGCTATGATATTCCTAATCTGGTAGAGAACTATTTTATACGCATTGGTCATCTTAAAGAAGTGGGTGAATCTATCGCTTTTGTAAGCTCAGAAGACAGAGGACAGATAGCTAGCATAGAGCTGCTTATGAAACGGGAGATTCCACAAGAAAAGGTCGAAGATTTTACAGCGACACGTCCTCCTCGCATAGATAAATCTAAAGATAAAAAAAAGAAACCGCGTCACAGTAAAGTGAAAAAAGAGAGTAAGTCGAAAGAGGCATAAGTGTATATTTATAGCAATCCGGATGACTAATCATCCGGATGTAATTTAGATATGAATTTAGATTCTTCCGCCGGCAGTAATGCCCCAAGTAGTTCTCCATCTGGTTTTAACTAAGCTTATCCCCATAAGAGCGACAAGAACAACTGCTGCAAATATCATGAAACCTGCTGAGTAGCCGTCAAACGTGCCTTTGCTCCATCCAAAAGTATTGATAAGAGCTGTGCCCCCAAAACCTCCGGCTGCACCGATAATGCCTGTCATAATTCCGATATCTTTACCGAATCTTTGCGGAACCAACTGAAACACTGCACCGTTTGCCATGCCAAGGTTCGCCATGATTAAAAACAGCACCAATATTGCAAAGCCAAAAGGCAGAGTAATCGTCGCACTTAAAATTGCTAAAAGTACAACCGAGCCAAAGAAGATATAGAGAGATTTGATACCGCCTAAGTGGTCTGCTACAGCTCCGCCGACAGGTCTTAAAACTGCACCTGCAAAGATACAAAGAGCACCGAAATATCCGGCTACAACTTTAACATTTCCTTCATTAAGCATGTCCAAACCAAAAGCACTCATGTCAGCTTGATATGTACTCATAAGATATACTTTCATATATCCTGCAAATCCTACGAAACCGCCAAAACTTACCGCATAAAAGAGGTTAAACCACCAAGTATCTTTGTCTTTAAGCAATTTACCGTAATCTTTAAGTTTTTTAGGGCGAACCGTATAAACTTCTGCGGGTGCATCTTTTGCCATAAACATATAGGTTACAAAAATAATGGAAGATAAAACCGCGCCGACTAAAAACACGGATTCCCATCCCCAAAGCTCTGCAATTTTTGGAGCGAATAAGAAGTCGATTACAACACCGATATTTCCGGCTCCTGCAATTCCTAAAACTACACCTTGAAGCTTTGGAGGATACCATTGACCGGCTTGTGGAAGTGCAACCGCAAAAGATGCCCCTGCAAAACCAAGACCAAAAGCAACTACAAGAAGTTCATCATAAGTAATTCCGGCACCTCTAAAGTATGCATAAAAAAGTACAGCAATAACTAGAGCCTGTGAAACCAGTGCAGTCTTTTTCGCACCAAACTTATCTACTCCAAAACCAAGAACAATTCTTAAAATCGCACCTGCCAATATAGGAATCGATAAAAGAGTTGCTTTTTGCCCCTCATTTATTATAAATCCACCGACTGCCAATGCCTCGGATATCTCTGTTGCGAGTGGTCCGAGCATTGTCCACACCATAAAACTAAAATCGAAGTACAAAAATGCTGCCAGCAGTGTCGGCCAGTGCCCTTGTCCTTTTAACGCTTTAAATCCTGCCATCTTATTTTCCTTTAAACTTAATTTTTCATTAAGTATTTTTAAGCTGTAAAAGTATATCACCTATCTAATCAGTAATTAGTCATTAAATTGTATAAAAATCATACAGTTAACATTAATTTTACATTAAACTAGTTGTTATAATTTTCATAACATTACATAGAGGAGCTTTATTATGGAAGCACTACAAAAAATAAGTGAAGCAAGAAACAAAAAAATTAATAAAATAGAAGAGATTAAAAACTTAAAGAGTCCGCTGGAAGCTTTTGAAAAACTTCAAACATACGCAAAAAATGGGTATGACTCTATTCCAGATGAAGACAAGAAGTACTTTCTAAAATGTTTTGGAATATATGACAGACCTGCAACTCCTGAACGTTTTATGATAAAACTTCGCATCCCTGGCGGTCATCTTAACGCCGAACAGGCAAGAGCAATCGGTGAGTGTGCCAGAGATTACGGTCAAGATTATATAGATTTGACAACAAGAGCCCAATGTGAACTGAGATACCTTAGAATTGAGGATATGCCGACTCTTTTAAAACGACTCTCATCTGTTGGAATTGACGCATTCCAAACAGGCGTGGACAATTTTAGAAATATCTTAAATGACCCTTTGGATGCATTGGCATTTGACAATGTTTTGCCGTCTCAGCCGCTTCTTTTAAAACTTCAGAAGATGTTTTTGTACTCTCCTGAATGGATTTCTGCACTTCCTAGAAAGTTTAATACGGCGATTACGGGTTCGCTCTCAAACAGATGCAACATTTATGGGCATGACTGCTCTTTTGTGTTGGCTCAAAAAGAGGGCGTTTACGGTTATAACATGTATTTAGGCGGAAAAGTCGGCACAATCGCAAAAAGTGCGGATATATTTTTGAAAAATGAGGATGAAGTGTTAAAAGCCTTCTCCTCAATAGCAGATATATTTAAAAGATTCGGTTTCCGTGACAACAGAAATAAAAACAGACTTTACTTTCTCATAGAGGCAGTGGGGATGAGCGAGATTTCGAGTGCCATCAGAGAAAATGCGGGAGTAGATTTTAGAACTGCGGGCGAGACCATGACAAAGATAGATTTTTATGACCCAGATCAGGGGAAAGTACAGCTTCGTGACGGCTCATTCGCTGTGCATGTGGTTATTCCTTCGGGCGTATTCACCGGTTCTGCTATGATTGAAGCGGCAAATCTGAGTGAGAGTTACGGAAATAAAGAGATACGTTTTGACATGGAACAGAGTCTTTACCTTTTGGGTGTTAAAGATGTTGAGACACTTTTAAAAGAGAGTTTTTTTGAGCGATATAAGAGTGTAAACACTCCCTATTTTAACCACCTCATAGCATGTGCGGGAACAGCGCATTGCCCCTTTGGAGTGATTGAAAACAAAAATGATGCAATTGTTATGTCCACCTATTTGAGCGAAAAAGTAGCGTTAAAGTCCGGCAGAGTCCGAATGTACTGGTCTGCATGCGTAAAAGGGTGCGGAATACATGGTTTGGGAGATGTCGGATTTGAGGGATGCAAGGCAAAAGTTGCCACAGAAACGGAAGATGGGGTTCACATCAGCCTCGGAGGAAAGCTTATAAGTGAAGGAGCCGATGGATATACGGTTGTAAAGTCCGCACCTCTTAGATATGCCAAATATTATGTTGAGACGCTTATGCTGGAGTATAAAAAACACAAGGGCATAAGTGAGAGTTTTGAGCAGTTCCATGATAGGGTTTTGGCACAATATACATCGGCAAATATCGGTTTTATAATGCAGCTTGGAGCCTATTTGAGAGAGAAAAATATAGATATTGAGTTTGGATTTCAAGCTGATACCAAAACAGGAAAAAATGAGGAGTTTGAAGTCTTCGAGTTGGGCAGAAAACTTTATGCAAAATTGACGAAAAAAGAGGCATATTCCGCTTATGACAGATTTACAAATGTATTAAAAAACGAAAAGTTAGAGAATGTAAGAGACTTAATTCCACATGCAGATGGAAATTTGGCGCAGATGTGCGAAAAAATCTTGGATACAAAAGAGGAGAGCAGAGCTGTTGTTTTTTCTGAATTAATACCTTTTATAAGTTTGTAAAAGGTATTAATTGATCAGCAAAAATTAAACACCTTGAAATTCTCGAAAAACAAAGTTTTTCGTAGCTTTAGGGGGTTGTAGGGACATTTGTCCCTGCCACTAAAACGGACGAGTTCGTTTTAGTGCGTAACATCAACTATTTAAACCAGCTCTTCATCTTATCGATTGCTGAGTCTAAAATTCCTTCATGCGGCTTTGACTCCTCTATGCCGAAAGAGTCTTGCAGCTCCTTTAAAAGAGCTTTTTGTTTATCGTTTAGCTTCTTAGGATAGGTGATGTTTACCTGTGCGACAAGGTCGCCTTTTCCATGTCCGTGAACATCGGCTATTCCTTCGCCTCTGAAAGTGAAGTGCTGCTTATCTTTTGTCCCGATGTCAAGTTTTAAATCGAGCTCCCCTGTGAGTGATGGGATTTTAAAACTCTCGCCTGCAACGGCCTGAGTAAAAAACACAGGGATTTCTATGTAAACATCATTGCCGTTTCTGATAAAGTGCTTGTCGGCTTTGACCGTAAATGTGACATATAAATCTCCTCGAGTTCCTCTTTTACCAATGTTTCCTTTGCCTGAAACTCTTAGACGGTTATCAGAATCTATACCTGCAGGAATTTTGATAGTAACTTTTTCTTTTACCTCTTTGAATCCGGCACCCTTACAGCTTGTGCAAGCCTCAGCCGCAGAGCTTCCAACTCCGTTACATACCGGACAAGTTTGAGAAAATGTCATAAAGCCTTGTTTCATGTAAACCTGACCCTGACCGCCACATTGCTTACAAGTAGCAAGTTTGCCATCTTTTGCACCTGTGCCTTTACAGTCTGTACAAGCATTTTTATAGGAGAACTCTATCTCTTTTTCACACCCGAAGACGGCTTCATGGAAGCTGATTTGCATGTTTATATTCATATCAAGAGAATATTTTTCCATATCTGCAGGATTCTGGCGGCTTCTGCTTCTGCCTCCGCCAAAACCGCTAAACATCTCCTCAAACATAGAACCTAAATCATCAAATCCGCCGGATGAGCGGCTAGAACCTCTGCCTTGAAGACCCTCTTTACCGTAACGGTCGTAAATACCTCTTTGCTTGTCATCGCTTAGGCACTGGTAAGCTTCGTTACACAATTTAAATTTGTGTTCAGCATCGGAATCACCCGCATTTTTGTCTGGGTGATACTTTTTTGCCATCTCTCTGTACGCTTTTTTTATCGTCGCTTTGTCTGCAGTTTGCGTTACTTCTAATATTTCATAATAACTTAAATTTTCCATTTTGTCCTACATAATTCAATATTTTTTTGGAATTATACCGTTTTTGCAGTTTAATATTAGTATAATTCCACTCATGAAATCAGCAATTTACTCATTATTAGCCGCACTATTGTTCTTTGGTTGTTCAAATCAACCAGAAGTTGCTCAAAAAGATGAAATTGTCATGTCCTCCGATATAAAGCAGTGTATTGATGAGAATGCAACCAAAAGCGATGATAGTGCCCAAGAGAGTGCACAAAATGATGATAATGCTTCAGAAGATGTTTCACAGACAGGTGATCAAAAAGTTTTATGCAGCTCACTGCCGAAAACACATCTTGTAAAAAGTACTTTTAAAGAGCTTCCAAAGTGGGAAAAAGAGGATTATAGCTCTGCATTAAAAGCATTTGTTGGGAGTTGCAATACAAAAAAAACACAAAAAATGTATGGAGATCTGTGCGTAAAAGCCAAAAGTGCCAAAAATGCAAAAGAGTTCCTCCAACAAGAGTTTGAACCCTACGAGATAAAAAATGAAAAGAAAAAGGATGAGGGTTTACTGACCGGCTATTATGAGCCGCTTTTAAACGCCTCTCTTACTAAACATGGCAAATATCAGTACCCTATTTATAACACTCCGGACGATTTAATTACGGTTGAATTAAGCTCTATCTATCCGGCGCTTAAAGATTATAGACTCAGAGGCAGACTAAAGGGCAAAAAACTGGTTCCCTACTACACAAGAAAAGAGACAAGTTCTAACCATATAAATGCGGATATTATCTGCTATTCTGACTCTAAATTGGATATCTTTTTCTTGGAAATACAAGGCTCCGGCAGGGTTTTGCTAGATACAGGTGAGACGATATTTTTAGGTTTTGACAACCAAAACGGACATAAATATAGGGCGATAGGGCGCTATTTGGTAAATATACAAGAGTTGAAAGTAGAAGATGTTACTCTGCAAAATATAAAAAAATGGCTGATAGCACATCCTGATAGAGTAGATGAGGTGTTAAACTATAACGAGTCGGTTGTCTATTTTGAACAGAGAGACAAAGCAGCAACAGGTTCATTAGGTATTGAACTTACAGCAAATCGTTCCATTGCAGTGGACCAAAGATATATTCCCCTAGGGAGCATGTTGTACCTAGATGCTGGCAAAGATAATATGAACAGAGTAGTTTTGGCGCAAGATACCGGCGGTGCAATAAAAGGTGCAGTGAGAGCAGATATGTTTTTAGGGTATGGAGAAGAGGCTATGAACAGAGCAGGGGAACTCAAAGCAGCGCTTAAACTTTGGATTTTGCTTCCAAAAGATGTGGTTGTAAGCAGTTTATGAGAAGAGGCTCGCATGATAAGTTTAACACTCTCGTAGAAGCTCTTCAAGAGTTGCCTACGATAGGAAAAAAGTCTGCCACACGACTTGCCTACCACATGCTGATGAAAGATAGTTTTGTCGGAATGAAAATTTCACATGCCATAGAAGATGCGCTGGGAACACTCAAAAAGTGTACTGTATGTGGAGGAATGAGCGAAGATGAACTCTGTTTTATCTGCTCGGATGAGAGGCGAGATGCAACCATACTCTGCATCGTAGAAAATGCAAAAGATATTCTGCTTTTAGAGGAGAATGGCTTGTTTGACGGAAGATATTTTGTTTTAGATTCGCTTGAAGAGCTGCAAATTTCGAATTTGATAAACAGTGTAAACAACGGCATAGAAGAGGTGATTTTTGCACTCACCCCATCAATCTCCAATGATGCTGTCATCCTCTATATAGAAGATAAGTTGAGCGGTTACAATCTCAATTTTTCTAAAATCGCGCAAGGTGTTCCGACGGGAGTCAGTTTGGAAAATATAGATATTTTATCCCTGACAAGGGCGCTAGAAGACAGAGTACACATTTAGGAATTTATCATGAAATACCTTTTTTTATTATGGCTGATAAATGCAGCAATTTTTGCAAACGATACAACAAATGAGATAGATTCAGACTTAAGCACTCTTGAGATTGAAAAGATACAGAACAAAGAGTCAAAAAATTCTATGAACCATTGGCTTTCCGGCACTTTCGGGCTTCAGCCATATAAGGCTAATTATATACTTCCCTATGGATACTCAAATCAACTCTACAAATCCTACACCCCTACAGATAAATATAAAAGTGCGGAAGCAGAGCTTCAGGTGAGTTTGAAGCTCAATGTCGGAAACAATCTTTTTGGTCTGAATGAATCCTATTACCTCTCCTATTCGCATATTGCATTTTGGCAAATTTATTCGGAGTCTTCTCCTTTCAGGGAAACAAACTACAATCCTGACGGTTTTGTGATTTTTCCGATTTATGATGAAAAATCTGGCTTTAACCTTAGATCGATAAAGTTTGCAGTGGCTCATAAATCAAATGGACAGGGAAGCAACAGAGAGGTCACTTATGCAAAACCGGAAGACAATCTTGGCAACCGTTCTAGAAGCATAAACTATATTTATACAACGCTTAGACTTCAACAAAGCACTTTGATCACTGATTTGACGCTTATGTCGAGGCTTTCAGAGAGTGAAAAGACAGACGATAATCCGGATATTATGGATTATCAAGGAAATACAGAGCTGAAGCTTAGCTATTTTGCCGGAAAACAGATGTACACACTTATGGGAAGAGGAAGTTTTTCTACAGGTCGTGGAGCAGTTGAGGGCACATACTCGTATCCATTATTGAATGACGCATTTTTGTACTTCAAAGTATTTAGCGGCTATGGTGAGAGTCTTATTGATTACAATAATGAGATAACTAAGTGTTCTCTCGGATTTAGCTTTTCAAGGTAATAGTGTAGATTAAAAAATAACATTTAATAATTAATTTGTAACTAGAGAGAATACTTTTTATGATATACTTTTTGTAAGTTAAATGTATATAAAAGGTTGCAAATGAGAGTAGTAATCGTTGGCGGCGGAATAGCTGCAGTTTATTTGGCTAATAATCTTAAAAAACAAGATAGTTCGATAGAAGTGTCGGTGGTGAGCGATGAAAAATATCCTCCCTATGATAGAATTCATCTTTGTCGTTTAGTAGATTCAACTGAAGATGTCAAGGGTATATCGTTGGTTCTTGACCCAACCGTCAACCTTGAACTGAATCAAAAAATCAAGACAATAGATAAAAAAAACAAGAGGATACTCTCCGATAACTCTATGTTTAGCTATGACAAGCTTGTTGTGGCTACGGGTTCACTTCCAATCTCACTTTTTGACATCAGTGGTATCAAAAATGCGGCTCTCTTTAGAAGTGCGGATGATTGTGAAGCAATTAAAAATGGCGTTATCGGCAAAACGGCGGTCATAGTCGGAAGCGGTCCAATAGGTTTGGAACTTCTTGAAACTCTTAATGAAATGCCGAGTGTGAAGGAAATAGTTCTTATTATTCGCGGCAAACACCTTTATGATAAAAATCTCTCAATCGAATCTATTAAAATTATTGAAGAGTGCTACTTAAAGGGTGGGAAAATCAAAATCTCTTATGAAGATGAGATTATTGATAAGGTCATAGAAGAGAATGAGATCAAGCTTCTAAAAACTAAAAAACTCGAAATTAAGAATCCATTTTTAGTTTTTGGTGTTGGGATAAAACCAAATATTGAAGATTTTCGCAGCAGCCTCACATGTGAAAAAGGGATTGTAACCAATCGATACATGCAGACAGAAGATGAAGATATTTATGCAGTCGGAGAGTGTGCTGAAGTAAAAGAGATTGATTTTATAGCAGGACATGTAAAAGAGTGTACTTTAGAGGCAGATTGTGCTATTTCTCACATATTGCAAATTGATTTAAAAGAGTATGAAAGAGAAGTCAGCATAGACATGTTGAAAGTTGGAGAGTTTGATTTAGTCGATGTAAGCAATCCATGTTTTCATGAAAATGTTGAGAAGGTTTTAATCACCTCCGGCAAAGATAAGCGGGTCGATGAATATTTTATAAGTAACGACAAATTAATAAGATTTGTAGGAATCAACTCCAATGTGGATGTAGGATATATTCAAACCCTCATCGAAGACGGTGATGAAGTTGACATAAACTATCTTTACCAAAACAGACTTATCGGCGAGAGAGGAAGGCTGATATGCAGTTGTGAACATGTATATCATCAGGATTTAGTTGATATTGTGACGCAGAGCGGTATCTCCTCTTTCTCCGAACTATCAAACTTCTCACAAGCCGGAAGAGTTTGCGGCAGATGTAAAATAATAGTTGCAGATGTCATAAAAGAGTCGCAACATCTCATAGACCCGAATATACCAAGAAAAACTCCGGAGGATTTAAAAGTAGAGAAGGAGATAGCCGAGGTTGCGAAGAGGATAGATAAGTTTAATACACTTCATCCGAGAAATAATCTGACTACCGATAATTTAGAGTCTGCCATGGCATCTTTAGAGATTGGAAAACATGAGGTCAACAGCTGGATTTCGATGGTGACGGCAAACATGCAGCTTCATCCAAACTTTGAAGAGGTTGTTGAAAAAGGTATCAAAGCTCTCAATAAAGTGCCGATAGTCTGGCTGGAACTCTCAGACTGCAGCGGAAATTCCGAAGCATTTATAAAATCAAATAATCCTGCTATTGAAGATTTGATTTTTGACTATATCTCACTCGATTATCATGAACTTCTTATGAGCGCGAGCGGTGATCAGAGCGAAACAATTTTAGAAGATATCATAAAGAATCAAAAAGGTAAATATATTCTGATAGTCGAGGGTGCAGTTCCTTTGGCGATGGATGGCAAATATCTCAGAATAGGACCAAAAGGCGAAACTGGAATTGAACTTTTAAAAAAATGTGCAAAAGATGCCGCACTTGTTATCGCAGTCGGCAGCTGTGCGCTTGATGGCGGAGTTGTGGCAGCAGCACCTAATCCTACCGGTGCCGCGGGTGTCGGCACGGCGCTAGAGCGTAATGATGTTATTAATATTCCAGGATGCCCGACGAATCCTACAAATATAGTTGGGACTCTTCTTTCTTACATTATGTTTGAAGAGTTGCCGCCGCTTGATAAGTTTAACCGTCCTCTATGGGCGTATGAGGGAAGAGTACATGACAACTGTGAGCGAAGAGGTCATTATGAGCTTGGGGAGTTTGTAAAAGAGTGGGGCGACATAGGTGCAAAAAAAGGATTTTGTCTTTTTGAGATGGGATGTAAAGGTCCTTATGCGAATGTAAATTGCCCGACTATGAAATTTAACGGCGGTACGAGTTGGCCTGTTCAAGCCGGACATGGATGTATGGGATGCACAGAGATAGGCTTTTTTGATAAATATGCAAATGAAAGAAAGGTAGAAGATGCGCAAAGTTGTAATTGACCCAATCACAAGAATTGAGGGGCATTTAAGAGCCGAAGTTGAAGTGGATGAATATGGGATTGTTCGTGAGGCGTATGTGAGCGGACAGCTCTTTCGGGGCATTGAGATTATTTTAAATGGTCGCGACCCACGAGATGCTGGACTTTTAGCCGGCAGAATATGCGGTGTTTGCACAAACTCTCATTTTCGTGCGGCGGTCTCTTGTGTGGAAGATGCTTACTCTTTAAAAATACCGAAGAATGCGGAGATTATTAGAGATTTAATGGCAATGGCCCTTTTTATTCAAGACCATGTCGTGCACTTTTACCATCTGCACTCTCTTGATTTTGTGGATGTAACGAGTGCCTTAAATGCAGACCCCGAATTGACATCTGTTGAGGCGCATAAATACTCTAAAAATCCATTTGGAAATTCAAATACACACTATGAAACCGTACTGATAAAACTGCAAAACTTTGTAAAAGCCGGAAAACTCGGACCGTTCAGTAACGGATATTGGGGGCATTCAGATTACAGACTCACTCCTGAACAGAATCTGATTCTGATTTCGCACTATCTGCAAGCACTTAAATTCCAGACAAATATTAGTAAGGCGGTGGCTATTTTTGGCGGTAAAACACCGCATCCGCAAAGTATAGTCGTGGGCGGGGTTACGAGTGTTGCCGACATGCTCAACCCTCAAAGGTTAAATGATTATTTGTTTATCATCAAAGAAGCAAAAGAGTTTATAGACCGTGCCTATCTGCCGGACATGAAATTAATTGCTAGGGCATATAGAGGTGAAATTAAAGAGGGTAGAGGTCGTGCAAACGGCAACTTTTTGTCGGTTGGCGGCTATGAGTTTGAAGGGGAGCAGAGGCTTTTTTGCAGCGGTGTCATCCAAGACCATGATTTTTTAAATGTTGAAGAGTTTGATGAGAGTAAAATAACGGAAGAGGTTGATAGGGCTTGGTATAGCGGTGATGCGTTGAATAACGAAGTTTGTTACACCGACCTGAATGAAGACGGAACCCTTAAAACTGCAAAAAACAGCGACAAATACTCATGGGTAAAGGCTCCTCGATATGACGGAAAAACGATGGAGAGCGGACCGTTGGCGAGGGTAATAATAAGCTACTCAAAAGATAATAAACTTATCAAATCTTTTGTGGATGAGTTTTTGCATGAGACAAATTTGGAGCTTATCGATTTATCGACAACTGTTGGCAGAAATTGTGCGAGAGCCATTGAAACGAGTTACATTTGCGAATATATCTTTAAACTTGTTTCAAGACTTATTCAAAATATCAAATATTACGACACAGATACTTGGATAAAATTTGATTTTGATGCACTAGAGAAGAATACAAAAGGGAGAGCTTTTTTTGAAGTTCCCCGCGGTGTTTTGTCGCATTTTGTAAATATAAAAGAGGCGCGTATTGAGAACTTTTCAGTCATTGCTCCTACAACATGGAATGCCACTCCTAAAAATTTGGACGGGCAGAGAGGAGCGTATGAAGAGGCTCTGATAGGGCTAAAAATAGTGGATACTTCAAAACCGTTAGAAGTTTTAAGAGTATTGCACTCCTTTGACCCTTGCCTTGCATGTGCGGTTCACATCATTGACACAAAAGGCAAAGAGTTAAGCAGATATAAGATAAAAACATTATGACAACTTATACTCTACTGATTGCTGCTCCGCTGTTTTTTGCATTGGTTGTAATGGTGAGTGGAGTTGTTATTAGAAATATTTTTGCCATAGCTTTTGTGATTGGTTTAAGTTTTCTAAGTATTAGTAATATTTTTGTTTTTCATGCACCGACAGAAACTATTTTGCCACATTTTTTTCATAATTTGTTTATCTTGCTTGATGGCATGGTACTTCTCTTCTTCCTTTGGCAAGGGGTTAAAACTAAAAACTCTCTTGTAAAAATATTCGCCTTGTTTCAGATTGTTCTTTACGTTGTAGTTCTCTTATTATCTCCGACACTTATTTCAAATGATGTTCTTATTGATGAAATTTCCTCAGTTATGTACCTGATAATAAACATCGTCGGTGGAATAATCATCGTCTATGCACTTAAATATATAGAGAGCGAAGAGTTTAGCAGAGCAAAGAAAAATGGATTTATAGCCATGCTCTTTTTCTTTTTATCGGTTATGAACTTTATTGTTTCAACTAACAATATAGAGATATTCTTTCTGCTTTTTGAACTTACGACGCTCTGTTCTTATATTTTAATCGGTTACCGTGGCGATGAGATGTCAGTTTTAAATGCACAAAAAGCTCTATGGATGAACCAGATAGGAGGAGTTGCAATTCTTGTAGCTCTAATTTTTTCAATACTTCAATATAAGACAGTTTACTTTGATGTACTTATAGCTAATATTGATGCGTTTTATCTGCTTCCAATCGTTTTTTTGGCTATAGCAGCTTTTGTTAAAGGAGCAAGTATTCCTTTTGATAAGTGGCTTTTAGGTGCCATGATTGCTCCGACTCCAGTGAGTGCTATTTTGCATAGTGCAACCATGGTAAAAATTGCACCCTATCTGATGCTCAAACTTGCCCCTGCCATGAGCGGCTTTGTTTCGCTTACTATCACTTTGCTTGGCACGTTTGTATTTTTTGCCGCCTCGCTTCTGGCTCTAGGCAAAGATTATTTTAAAGAGATTCTGGGGTATTCTACAATCGCTCTGCTTGGGCTTATGATGGCTCTTGCAGCCATAGGAACTCCTGAGGCTATTGTAGCATGCCTTACTCTTATAGTTTTTCATGCCATCTCAAAAGCATTGCTCTTTTTGCAGGCAGGTATTTTAGAGAAGAGTTTTCATCTGAAATATGTAAATGATATAGATGGTTTGATAAACAACTCTCCTCTTGTCGTCTTTTTTATAATTGTTGGTTTTGCTTCGCTTACAATTCCTCCTTTTGGGGCTTTTATAGCTAAGTTTATGGCGATAGAAACTATTGCAAGTGAGATTATAAAAAATCCACTCTATGTATTTGCCCTTATATTTTTGGCACTTGGAAGTGCATTTTTGACGCTGCTCTATTTTAAGGTTGTAACAAAACTTTTTGTAAAAGATGTTGAAACAAAAACAGTAGATATAAAAATATCAAAATTTTACACTATCCCATCCTATCTGCTTTTAATTTTGCTAGTTGTCGGTATTTATATCAGTTTTGAACTTGAGTTATTAAGCTCTTTGGAGATTATTGTACCGCTCTTTTTAGTTGCAATTGTTCCTTTACTCTTCGCACTGATACTCTTTAAAAAAGCAGATAGAGTCAAAGAGTATAACTGCGGTGAAAAGGATGATATACAGCTAAACATGTACTACTTTCACATGCCGAGTGTTATAAAAAAAGATATTGCAATTATCGCGGTAGTCGGCATGTGCATACTCATTTTGGGAGTGTTATTATGATAGAGATACTCTTAATACTGTTTGCACCGATTATCGGCGGTTTTATTTACGGATTTGAGAGGGTCGTTCGTGCAAGGATGCAAAACCGTCAAGGTCCTCCGCTGCTTCAGCCATTTTATGACATGTTTAAACTCATAGATAAGCAGGCGTTTATAGTCAATCCATACCACACTATTTTGGGAATAATGCACTTTATAACGCTCTGGGTTGTGGTTGCATTTATAATAATGGGGCAAAATTTACTCTATGTGATATTTTTACATCTTCTCTCCTCCATCTTTTTGATTTTAGCTGGATTTAGTGTGAAATCTATCTACTCTCATATCGGCTCAAACAGAGAGCTTCTGGCTGCTCTTGCCTATGAACCGATTTTAATTATGATAGCTGTCGGTTTTTTTATGGTGAACGGAAGTTTTGATATAGCGGTCATTAGAGAACATGACGCATCTATCGCGTCTCTCTTTTTGCTCTTTTTGGCATACTTAATGGTTATGCCGATTAAACTAAAAAAGTCTCCCTTTGACGCCACAGAAGCACATCAAGAGATAGTCGGCGGTGTTGAGATTGAGTTTAGCGGGATCTTTTTTGAATTTTTGTACATGGCAAAGTGGCTTGAGTATATTTTTGTCTATCTGCTTTTAATGCTCTTTGCGGGAGATAATATTTTTCTTGGAATCGGTTTATTTATCGGAGTTTTTTTACTCTTAAATTTAATAGACAATGCAACTGCGAGAATAAAAATGAAACACCTCATTAAAATAGTTTTGAGCCTTGGTTTAACCCTTGGCATGTGCAATCTCATAGGACTTGCTTATGTTTGATTTGAAAAAATATAGAAAAAAATCACCATGGATACTTCACTACAACGCCGGAAGCTGCAACGGTTGCGATATTGAGATACTCGCTTCTCTTGCACCAAAATATGATTTGGAGAGATTCGGAGTCATCAACACAGGCAATCCGAAGCAGTCAGATATATTTTTAGTGACAGGTCCGGTTACATATAGAAGCAGAGAGCGGTTAGTGGAGCTTTACACCCAAATGCCGGAGCCAAAGGTGGTGATAGCCGTGGGAAGCTGCACATGTACGGGCGGAGTTTTTCGTGACATGTACAATGTTGAAGATGGAATAGACAGATATATTCCCGTAGATGTTTACATTGCGGGGTGTGCTGTTTCTCCTGAGTTAATTATAGACGGAGTTGTAAAAGCTCTTGAAATTTTAGAAAAAAAGAGTAAAGAGATGGAGAAAGCGCTTAAGCTCTTTAAAGAGGCAACTTCTGAAAATGGTGTTATCAATAGAAGAAATGTTGCACTTAAAGTGGGAGAGGTTCATGAAGAAAATTAAAGTTTCACTTGAGAGTGTAAGAGAGGAGATAGAGAGTTTTTATGACTATAAAAAGTGGCATTTCTTAACTCTCAACGGCTTGGCATTGGCAGATAACAGAATGGAAGTTCAGTGGATATTTTCAAAATATGAAGCTTTGGATGAGGTGGTTGTCTATTATGCAGAGATTGAATATACGGATATTATCCCCTCTATTGCTGACATGATTCCCTCGGCAATCATTTCACAAAGAGAGATTGTTGACATGTTTGGGGTGAAAGTAGATGGAAGCGAGAAGGGTTTATATCTTGATGAAGACTCCATTCAGAGACCTTTGAGCGGATGTGCAATATGAAAAAAACAATAAATATTCCTTTAGGCTCACAACATATCTCACTTTTAGAGCCTGTGAGATTTAAGTTTGAGTGCGAAAACGAGAAGATTATAAGTGTTGATTCGGATGTGGGATTTGTGCATCGCGGAATAGAGCGGGCATGTACTACCAAGTTTAAATTTGATGCAATCGGCTATGTAGTTGCAAGAGTTTGCGGGCTTTGTGCCATTACCCATTCTCTCTCCTACACTGCCGCCGTCGAGAAACTTTTGGGTGGTGAGATTACAAAAAAAGCAAAATATTTGAGAATTCTGCTCTTGGAGTTAGACAGAATTCACTCCCACATGTTATGCCTCTCTCACACTTGTGAAAATGCAGGTTTTGAAGCCATGTTTATGAGAATTATGGGCGACAGAGAGCTTGTAATGGAGATACAAGAGCTTCTAACGGGCAATAGAGTTCAGTTTGATTATATCAATATTGGCGGAGTCAACAGAGACATAAATAGCGAAGTAGCCAAAAAAATTATAGAAAATCTTTATGAAGTGAAACAGAGAGTTCTAGGCTACATGGACGAATTTACAAACAACTGGAGTCTCTCTTTGAAGTTTAAAGGTATTGGTGCTTTGAGCCTTGATGATGCCTATAGTTTCAATGCGATTGGTCCATTGGCAAGGGCTTCCGGGCTCAATATCGATGTACGTAATGAGATAGATTATCTTCCATTTAATGAGATCGGTTTCAAGATGCAAACGCAGTTTGAAGGGGATATAAATGCAAGAAACATAGTGAGATTGAATGAGATATTCAATTCAATTCTTATGTGTGAAAATATTGTAAACGGATTGCCGGAAGGAGAGATTTTTACAAAACTCAAAGGAAAACCAAATGGTGAAGCAATTGTTCGATTTGAAGCACCTAGGGGGGAATTGATGTACTATGTAAAAGGAAATGGGAGTGCCATGTTAGAACGTGTACGAATAAAAACACCGACATTTGCCTGTATTCCTGCATTTACTCACATCTTTGTAGGTGAAAATTATGCGGATGCCCCTGCTATTTTGGCATCTTTTGACCCATGTCTCTCATGCACGGCAAAATAAGGTTTTTAAAATGCTGACTTCACTTATAAAAGCTTTTACAAACCTTTTTAAAAAACCGCAA
The DNA here is from genome assembly GCA_026390115.1 of Campylobacterales bacterium. GTDB lineage: Bacteria > Campylobacterota > Campylobacteria > Campylobacterales > Sulfurimonadaceae > Sulfurimonas. The sequence goes on from JAPLGO010000012.1 coordinate 276,033, forward strand.
ACGATTGATTATCCGGTTACGCCTATAATAAAAGACAGAGAGTATAGAGGCTTGATTGAGTACGGGGAAGAGTCCTGTATCTACTGCTTAAAGTGTGAAAAAGCTTGCCCTCCGGGTGCTATTTTATTTGTGAAAACTGAGACTCCTTCAGAAAATGAGAAAAACAAAAAGGGATTGCAATACCACTACAATCCCTATCTTTGTATCTACTGCAGTGAGTGTGTGCGGGCTTGTCCAAAACCGGATGAAGCACTCTGGCAGAGCAATAAAAAACCACTCCCTGCTACAAAAGAGGGTAAAGTAAATGAGAGTTGGTTTGAATTGGAAAAGCTAAAAAAAACAGAGTGATTAAAGCTCAAAACTCTTTTGCATGTGGAAGTTCGTGGTTTACAAAGAGTTGATTTTTATAATTATGATCGGATTGTTATGAAGCTTTGGTTTAAGTAGGTATTCCACCTCGGGAGAGGATGGAACGAGAAAGAAACTTTCTAAAATGTTAAGAAGTTTTTATGTACAATGCTTGTATTTAGTTAATAAAGGGTGTGTATGGTGCATTTGCTTAGATTTTTAGTTGGTGGTGTGATATTAAGTTTGTTATTGTCTGGATGCTTGGGTAAAAATGTGGATCCTATACAAGTACTGAAATCCACAAAGAATCCAGATAAAGATGTTCAGCTTGCGGCTGTGAATAAGAATGGGGCTGCTATTGAATATATACAAAACCCTGATAAAGATGTTCAATTCGCGGCTGTAAATAAGTATGGGGCTGCAATTAAATATATACGAAACCCAGATAAAGATGTTCAACTTGCGGCTGTAAATAAGTATGGGTATGCAATTGAATATATACAAAACCCAGATAAAGATGTTCAGCTCGCGGCTGTAAAGGCGAGTAGTGATGCAAATTACTACATAAAAAACTTAGATAATAATGTTCTGGTTGCGGCTGTAAATAAGTATGGGGATGCAATTAAATATATACAAAACCCAGATAAAGATGTTCAGCTTGCGGCTGTAAAAGCAAGTACTAGTGCAATTGGCTACATAAAAAACCCAGATAAAGATGTTCAGCTTGCGGCTGTAAAAGCAGGTACAGCTGCAATTTACTACATAAAAAACCCATATCCATCTGTGGCTCTTTATGTAAATGGCAGTGCAACGATTAGTCAAAAGTCAGTTGGATATATAGCATCAGATAAAAATTTAAGCATTATACTTAAAAATAATTCTGAGATTACTATAAGTAACAGCACAAATAGTTTTATCAATGTTAAATCTCTTGCTGAATACTTTGGAAAGGATATATCGATGATAAAAAATATTTTAGTGCCACCAAAGGGTGAGGTAACAATACTCGCTCCAAACAAAAAGGATCAAATAATAAGTTCTATGAATGATAAGATAACCTATGGTTTCGCGGTTGATTATACAGTAGCTGAAAGTGACAAAAATATTTCAATCTTTAAAACAAAAGCGTTTGCTATTTCTGAACTGTTTGAGTAGTTCTACAGATGGGGGAAGTGGAGCCTCTTAATTGAGACTCTTTCTCTCTCCAAGTTGTGAGAGGAATGAGGAAAAGTTAAAAAATCAAACGGATTAAAGCTCAAAACTTCTTTGCATGTAGAGTTTTATCTCATCTCTTGGAAGTTCGCGGTTTACAAAGAGCTCGTTCGCCAATATCCCCTGATTTAAAAGCATGTCTGCTCCGTCTTTGTAGGTGATATTTTTTGCAGATGCCAGCTTTAAGAATGGTGTTAGTTTGCCATAGATGGCGTCTGCCGCAAAAGAGGTGTTGTTTAAAATTTTTTCAACTAACGCTAAAGGACATGGAAGTATCTCTTCTTTTAATCCTGCACTTGTTGTGTTCACTACAAGGTCATATTTTTGAGTTTCAAAATCATCCCAAGTGTGGCATGCACACTTCAGCTCTTCAAAATAAGTGAGCCTATCTTTACTTCTATTTAAAACTGTCACTTTTATATTCTCTTGAATAAACCTGTTTGCCAGTGCTTTTGCAGTTCCGCCCGCTCCAATAATCAGAATTGTTTTTATTTGTCCGAACTCTTTGACGGCTTCCATAAAACCGTCTGCATCGGTGTTGTAGCCTATTAGTTTTCCGTTCTCGTTGATGATGGTATTTACAACGCCTATATTTTTTGCAAAACCTCTCACTTCATCGCAGGCTTTAAACGCCTCTTCTTTGTGCGGAACTGTAATATTTGCTCCGCTCAGACCAAGTGAGAAGAAAGTTTCGCGAAGTTTTGAGCCATCTGTGAGATGCACTCTTGTGTAACATGCTTTATAGTTTAGATTTTTAAAGACAGAGTTGTGCATGAGGGGAGAGCGGGAGTGTGCAACGGGGTCGCCAAAGATGGCAAAAAGTTTTGACATTTAAAACCTTCTAGTCTAAATCTTCTAATGAACTCATCAGCGCACCGAGTTTGTTGTTGACCTCAAGATACTCCAACTCATTCTGGCTGTCTGCTACAACGCCCGCTCCCGCTTGAAGTACGACTTTATCCTCTTTCACCATGGCGGTTCGGATTGTTATGGCACTATCCATGTTCCCGTCAAAGCCGAAGTAGCCAACGGTTCCGCTGTAAAAGCCTCTTTTGATTCCCTCATATTCGGCTATAAGCTCCATGGCTCTGATTTTTGGTGCACCCGTCATGGTTCCGGCTGTAAATGTTGCCATAAAGAGGTCAAACATGTCTTTGCCGTCATCAAGTTTTGCCGTTACATCCGAGACTATGTGCATAACATGAGAGAATCTCTCTATGTGCATCATGTTTTCAACTTTTACGGTGCCTGTTTTCGCAACTCTTCCTATGTCATTGCGACCCAAATCTATAAGCATAAGATGCTCTGCCAGCTCTTTTGGATCATTTAAGAGTTCAATTTCAAGCTCTTTGTCTCTCTCTTTTGTGCTCCCTCTTTTTCTTGTTCCGGCAATAGGGCGAAGGAGGAGTTCACCGTTTGTCAGCCTTACCATCACCTCAGGAGAACTTCCGACTATGTTAAAATCTTCATACTCCATCAAAAACATGTAAGGAGATGGATTTTTTGTTCTGAGTATTCGATAAAAACTAAATGGGTCCACTTTGATATTTCTTGTAAAGCGATTCGTCATTAAAATCTGAAAAACATCACCACTTCGTATCATCTCTTTGGAGTCATCAATCATCTTAAAGAATTTCTCTTTAGAGTGGGCAAAGCTGCCTTTGTCATACCCAATATTTTTCTTCATGTGAACATATTCGTAGCTGCTTTTGAGATTTTGCTCGATTGTTTCAAACTTGTCGCTCATCTCTTTGAGCGTGCTGATAAGAGAGATTTGATGATTTTTGTGAGAGTAAACTAAAATCATTTTAGGCAAAATGAGATCTAAATCAGGCGTGTTCAGTTCATCTTTTAAATTTTCCATACTGGCATAAAGCTTTGGTTCAAATACTTTTACCATGTCATATCCGATATAGCCTATAAATCCATCAATGAATCCAACATTGAGCTCTTTTGCAGCCTGTTTATATGTGGAGGTGTCTATGTTTTTATAGTACTCTTTTAAAAATGTAAAAGGGTTCTCCTCTTTTATCTGCTTCGTTTGATTTGCATCTGTGTAGATTGTTTTGTTGTCAATAAATTGTAACCTCTCTTTTGCACCGATGCAGATGAAACTGTAGTTTCCTTCGGATTGTCCTGCACTCTCAAAAAGATAGGTTATCTCATTTTTGAACATAGATTTTAGTTTAGAATAAACGGCAATGGGAGCTAACTGGTCAAGTATAAACTGTTTAGAGTATATCAAAGCAAAACCTTGTGGAGTATTTGCCCCAAGGGAAGGGGCATGTTTAGAGTTACATTTTTGTTAAAAAAGCGCCGGCTTCAACATTTGCACGAATTACTTTGAGCGCGTCTCTTGCCTCTTGTTCAGCTTTAAACGGACCGACAAGAATTTTGTGTTGTGGTATCGGACCCTTTGTCACATTTTGATAGGTGTAGGTGTACCCTTTATCTGTAATAGACTTTAGAAATTTCTGGTTAGGCTCATATTTTGAAAAAGAACCAACCTGAATATAGTATGAGCCTGCAACGAGAGGTTTTTCAGCAGGAAACTTCTCTTTTATCGGAGTAACCGTTTTTACTGCTTCTTTCGCTGCCGCATCTTCTTTGATTACCTCTTTTTTGGAAACACTCTCTGACGCAACAGGTGCAACTTCTTGAGTTACTTGACTCTCTTGCTTTAATTTTTTAGCAACATCATCTAAATTATTGGTATCTTTGTTTTCATCTTTAACGACTTTAACCTCTTCAAACAACGGCTCATCCGAAGGTAACTGAGCTGATTTTATCTCCGGTTTAGGAGGTAAAACAGCCTGAGGCAGATTGTCCGTTCCATTGGAAGTAACACTATCCATAAGCATAACAACAATAATCAAAATAACCCCAAGAGTTGCAACGGCCAAGATGATTTTTTTATTGTTATTAGCTGCTCCACCTCTGTTTAAGATGATGTCATTTAATTCATTTTTTTCTTGCATAATATTATCTCCTTTTTTAGTTCTTATCGCTCATGATACCAAGTTTTGGCATATAGATATTATCTTGTAAAGCATTATTAGTACCAAACTAGATAGTCAAAACATATTACATGTGCTTTGACCAAGAAGCTCCTCTCTCTTTTGCATACACGTCGTAGGGTATGGTTAAAATATTGTACTCATTTGGCATCTCGTCATTTGGGAATATTCTCCACTGTTTAGGCTGTTTTGCAGCCAATTTCATGGATATCATTTTGCCAAGCTGGATTGCTTCTTGCAGAGTGGTGTGACCTTTATGTATATAAACATGAAGATGACCTTCTGTTTTAGATTTGTAGGCGGTAAAATTTATGTAACCCTCTTCACGAAGTAAGAGCTGAGCTTTGTGATAGAATCGCTCCGGATCTCTTCCATTGTAGTCAATCACAATATTTTCAACTTTATTGTTTGCATTTACTAAAGAGTGAGCGACAGTTATCTCACCTTTTAGATGCTGATTGATTATTGCCTGAGTTAATGGTGCATTTATTTTCTCAAACTTGTTATAAAAAGTTCTGCCTTTAAATGTCAGTTTTTCTACTACTGTTTCACTCTTTAGCCAGTAGTGGTCGCTTACCATTTTTATAAGCTTGAGATCCATTGCCGTAATCATATTTATTTCCTAATAAGTTGATTGATTATAAATGACAAACTTTTGAGCCAATGCTTTTAACTCTTCTTTAATGGTCGCTTGTAAAGTGATATTATTGATATCATCCAAAACATCTGCCATTTTATTTGCTATTAGTTCAAATTCTTTCTCTTTCATACCGCGCGATGTAAGGGCAGGGCTTCCAACGCGAATACCTGAAGTTACAAAAGGGCTTCTAGTCTCACCTGGAACAGTGTTTTTATTGATTGTAATACCAGCATTTCCAAGTGCAGCATCTGCATCTTTGCCTGAGAATTCACGACCGACAAAAGAGACTAAAACTAGGTGGTTGTCAGTTCCGCCGCTTACTACATCGTAACCTCTTTTCATAAGTACTTCAGCTAAAATTTTAGCGTTCACTTTTACCTGTTTAGCATACTCTTTCCATGCAGGGGAGAGATTGTGTTTAAATCCAACAGCTTTTGCAGCAATTACATGAACAAGCGGTCCGCCTTGAAGTGCTGGGAAGATTGCTGAATTCATCTTCTTAGCAATCTCTTCATCATTTGTAAGAATTAGACCACCTCTTGGACCTGCGAGAGTTTTGTGTGTAGTCGTAGTTACAACATGTGCATGTGGGAATGGGCTAGGGTGCTCACCTGCACATACCAAACCTGCAATGTGTGCAATATCAGCAAATAAAATTGCTCCTACTTCATCAGCAATCTCACGGAATCTTTTAAAGTCAATTTCTCTGGCATAAGCAGATGCACCGCAGATAATAATCTTAGGCTGAGTAATCTTAGCTATATCTAAAACTCTCTCATAGTTGATGCGACCATCAAGTTCAACACCATATGTAAAAGAGTGGTAATTTTGACCTGAAAAGCTTGGTTTAGAACCATGCGTTAAGTGACCGCCATGGCTTAAATCCATACCCAATATTTTATCTCCTGCTTTAATCAATCCTGCATAAACAGCGGCATTAGCCTGGCTTCCCGAGTGGGGTTGCACATTTGCATAGTTACAACCAAAAAGCTGGCAAGCTCTGTCTATTGCTAACTGCTCAACGCCATCCGCATATTCACATCCGCCATAATATCTTTTCGCAGGGTAACCCTCTGCATATTTGTTAGTAAAAACTGAACCCATGGCTTCCATGACCGCAGGAAGTGTAAAGTTCTCAGATGCAATCATTTCTAAATGGTCAGTCTGTCTCTCTAACTCTTTTTCGCATAACTCATATATTTCGCTGTCAAACTCTTGTAAAAAACTCATATTATCTCCTTTGTTTTCTTAAAAATGAACACGTATGTTCTGTGCCATATAAAAGCACAGAATAAGTCCATTTTGAATTCATTGCACTAAAGCTACACCTATCGGTGAGATTAGACCTCTGTTTCTTGATTTAATTCTTCGTTGTGTATTGGCTTCATCGCTGGGAAAAGCAAAACATCTCTTATTGAGTGTTCATTTGTAAGTAACATTACCAATCTATCAATTCCTATTCCCTGTCCGGCTGTTGGAGCCATGCCGTAGCTGAGAGCTTCTATAAAATCTTCATCCATAGCATGTGCTTCATCGTCTCCGCACTCTTTAGATTCAACCTGAGATTTGAATCTCTCGTATTGATCTACCGGGTCATTTAACTCGCTAAATGCGTTTGCTATTTCACGACCTGCAATGAAAAGTTCAAATCTCTCCGTAATATCCGGGTTTATATCGCTTCTTCTTGCAAGCGGAGAAATTTCAACAGGGTACTCTGTGATAAATGTTGGATTTATAAGTTTATGCTCTACAAATTCATCAAAAAGTTCACCCTGAAGCTGCCCTAAAGATAAGCCATTTTTCACGGATATATTTTTACTTTTTAAAAACTCTAAAATTTTCTCTTTGTCATTTACTATCTCTGATGGAACTTCGCCGATGGTGTGCAGAGATTCAATAAGCGGAACTTCACTGAATCTGTTAAAATCAATCTCCAAATCGCCGTATGGAAGGTGCGTTGGCAAATCTAGGTGGTCAAAAAGGTAGAGAAAATACTCTTTTGTAATCTCTATAAGGTCTTTATATGTTTTATAAGCCCAATAGAATTCGATAGAGGTGAATTCAGGATTATGCGTTGCGTCCATGCCCTCATTTCTAAAGTTACGGTTTATTTCAAACACTGCCTCGAAGCCACCGACAATAAGTCTTTTTAGATAAAGCTCAGGTGCAATTCTTAAAAATCTATCTATGCCAAGTGCATTATGGTGGGTTACAAATGGTTTTGCATTTGCTCCGCCTGCAATTGGGTGCATCATAGGAGTTTCAACTTCTAAAAAGCCTTTATCTTCAAAAAATCTTCTTGTAAGTGATATGACTTTTGAACGAATCTGAAATGTTTTTCTGACATCGGCATTCATTATAAGATCAAGGTATCTTTTTCTATATCTTGTCTCTTTATCTGTAATTCCGTGAAATTTTTCGGGAAGAGGTGCAATGGATTTCGTCAGGAGTCTAAACTCCGAAGCATGGAGTGAAAGTTCGCCTTGACCGGTTACAAATGGGTATCCTCCAACTTCAATTATGTCTCCTACCTCTACATTTTTTTTAAATATATCGTTGTAGAAATTTTCAGGAAGATGGTCTCTTGCTACATATATTTGCACTACTCCACTCTCATCTTCCAATTGTAGAAAGCTCGCTTTGCCCATAACTCTTAAAAGTTTTATTCGTCCGGCTACCGTGTAGTGTCTGTGCTCATCTCTTTTATTCTCTTTATGCTCAATATCAGAATTCACATTAAGATATTTTTTAATTGTTGTATTTCTTTTTGAGTTGTTGCAGTATGGATTGATTCCGGCATCTCTTAGAGTTTGCGCTTTTTCAATTCTTAGTTGAACAAATTTGTTTTCAAAAGCCAATAGTTTTTCCTTTTTTTATTTAATTTGACAATTTTTACAGATTCCATAAATCTGCATCGAGTGATCCGACATCTCAAATCCAAGGTCGTTTGCAATGTTTCTTTGTCTCTTTTCTATCTGCTCATCTACAAACTCTGTTATATCTCCACATGTCGTGCATATCATGTGGTCATGATGTTTTTTTGCACCGAGTTCATATTTCTTTCCGGATGCTCCAAAAGAGAGAGAGGTAACCATGTCAGAATCTTCGAGAAGTGACAAAGTTCTGTAGATGGTTGCTATGCCTGTCTTTAACTCAGGAAATTTCTTTTTTATAAGAGCGTGCAGAGATTCCGGTGTCAAATGTTCGTTAGAATTGTAAAGAGTTTCTAAAATTACTTCTCTTTGAATTGTAAATTTAAGAGAGTTTTTTTTAAGAAGCTCTTTAAAATTAGTTAAAAGTTGCTCATATTCTACAGTTCTGCTGTTAAAGTTTGTAACAATATTGGACATCTATCTATTTACCATCTTTAACCATTTTTGCATCTTTTGCTACTTGAGGCATAACCTCTTTTATCTCTTTTTTAGTTTCATTTACTATATTTTGTGTTGCAGTGTTTACACTCTCTGTTACTTTATTTTGTAGAGTTGCATTCATGTCGTTGCTTATTTCTGTTGGATCTAATTTCATTATGAAAGAGCCGGTCTCTACCAGAATAGGAAATAACATACTGCTTTTCATATTTGAATCGATAGTTGCTTTTATTGCATGTATGCTATAGGACGCATAAGCTATTACGGCTGCAATAAGAAAAAATTTGCTTGCACCAAAAATAAATCCCAAGATTTTGTCTATTGGACCTAATCCACTTAGAGAGCTGAGTTTTTTAAAAATAAAACCCACTCCAATCATAAGAAACCAAAAAAGTGCCAAAGTTGTTAAAAAGCCTGTAAAGCTTATGGCTGCACTGTTGTCAAATTTAAAAATTAAATCACTTAGGAGCTGACCGACCCTCTCCCCAACCCTTGAAGCTACAAATATGCCGCCGATAATTCCGACCAGCCCAAAAACTTCCTTAAAAAATCCATTCACAACACCCTTCAAGCCTAAGAGAAGGATAATAATTGATGCGACTAAGTCAAAATAATTTAACTCCATTATAAATCCTCTGCTATTTGAAATTGGTCTTTGCCACTCATTTTTGCTTTATAGAGTGCTTTGTCTGCTCTGTTTATTATTGTGTCCGGTGTATCATTTTGGGTATATGTTGTGGCACCGATACTCATAGTTACCTGAAGGTTTTTACCTTTGTAGATAAGTTTACTCTTTCTGATTAACTCCAAAAGTCTATTGGTAATCTCTTTGCAGTGCGAGTCGTCTATCCGGTTGAGTACGATAACAAACTCTTCTCCGCCGTATCGAAAAATTTTATCACCGTCTCTTAATGTTTTTCTAAAAATATTTGCAATAAAAATTAAAACTTTATCTCCTGCAATATGACCATATGTGTCGTTGATTGCTTTAAAATTATCAATATCCAACATTAAGAGATGAAGCTGGTTATTCATAGTTTTTGAACAGACATCATCAAGATAGGCGATTAAGGCTCTTCTGTTAAAAACCTTTGTTAAGGGGTCTAGATTTGTTGTCTCTTCTAATACTTTGACCTGATTTGAAAGATTCGAAATAATACTATTTGCTTTTTTAACTTCATCAATCATGTGAGATTGAATATCATTGAATTTTTCTGTTATAAGAGAAAGATCTATCTCCTGCTGAACATACTCATTAATTGTATTCTTATGCATTCTTGCAAGCTCTTCAAATCTTATATTTGTATCTTTGTAGGATGCTAAACTTTTGTCTGTCAGCTCTTTATAGGCATTTGTAAAAGCGGCTCTTGCATGTGTCATAGAGTCTATTTCGTCATTATTTATTGTTGAGATAACATTTACAGAGTCTTTTAAATAATTGATGACCTGCTCTTTGTTTGCACCTTCTTGTTCATCAATTTGTTTTAGTAAATTTTCGTACATTTGAGTAACAAGGGATTTTAAATCATCTTTTTGCATTAGCCATTTCCAAATAAAATATTTTGCAATTATACATCTATAAGCATAAAAATAACTTTTATGCTATTTTTAGTGTATATAGATTTTATTAACTTAATAAAGCTTAAAATCAGAGCTATTTTAGGTTTTTTTATGTAAAATTCCAAAAATTATATCAAATAAGGCACTATATATGAGTATTTGGAGTCCAACAAGTTGGAGAGAAAAACCAATTTTACAACAGCCAACTTATCCAAACCAAGATGAATTAAAGAAAGTTTTAGCAGAGCTAAAAAATTACCCGCCACTTGTATTTGCAGGTGAAGCTCGCTCTTTGAAGGAGCAGTTGGCGAATGTATCAGAGGGGAAAGCATTTTTACTTCAAGGTGGAGATTGTGCGGAAAGTTTTAGCGAATTTCATGCAATAAACATTCGTGATACATTCAAAGCAATTTTACAAATGTCAGTTGTTATGACTTATGCAGGCGGGCTTCCTGTTGTGAAAGTTGGTCGTTTAGGCGGTCAGTTTGCAAAGCCTCGTTCGGCTGATACTGAGACAATCGACGGTGTTACCCTTGATGTGTATCGTGGTGATATTATAAACGGGGTAGATTTTACCTCAGAATCACGCACTCCAGACCCGCAAAGAATGATAAAAGCGTATAATCAATCGGCTGCAACACTTAATTTGTTGCGTGCATTTGCATCGGGTGGTTTAGCTGATTTACACCAAGTACATAAATGGACTTTAGACTTTGCTCAGAAAAGTGAAATCAGCCAAAAATTTGAAGATTTAGCTGAAGATATCGGTAAATCACTTAAGTTTATGGAGGCATGCGGAATCAACTCTAAAACATACAGAACTTTAAGAGAGACGGACTTTTATACATCGCATGAGGCTCTTTTACTTCCTTATGAAGAAGCGTTTACTAGAAAAGACTCTTTAACAGGAGACTGGTACGATACTTCCGCTCACATGTTATGGATAGGAGATAGAACGCGCCAACTTGATGGTGCTCATGTTGAGTATATGCGCGGTATTAACAATCCTATAGGCATTAAAGCCGGTCCATCTATGGATACGGAAGATTTAATAAGATTGGTAAGTAGATTAAATCCGGAAAATGAAGCGGGTCGTTTAAATATCATCGTGAGAATGGGTGCCGATAAAGTTGGCGATGAAAAAACCGGTATGGCTCGACTTATTCGTGCAGTTGAAAAAGAGGGAATGAAGGTGCTGTGGAGTTGTGACCCGATGCATGGTAATACAATTAAATCATCAAACAACTTTAAAACGCGTCCTGTTGATGCAATATTAACAGAGATGAAACAGTTTTTTCAAATTCATAAGGCTGAGGGAACCTTTGCAGGTGGTGTTCATTTGGAGATGACCGGTAAAAATGTTACGGAATGTATTGGAGGTTCTTTTACTGTAAGCGAAGGAGATTTGTCTTCTCGTTACCATACACATTGTGATCCAAGGTTAAATGCTGACCAAGCACTAGAACTTGCATTTTTAATTGCTGACACACTTAAAGACGCGATAAAATAACCTGTTTTAAGTATGAATAAATTCATACTTAAAATTTAATTGAGAGATGAAAAAAGATTATTTTAAATATCTTTTTTCATATTTTCCGTGACTTAAGAGTCTGTGAATAAAACTCCTTCCTGTTTATTACTTTTCACCTCTAATTTTTTGATATGCTAAATGCACCGCTTCTTTATCTGGATTTTCAATGTATTTTATCGCATGGTAACTTTGATTTACCGCAGCTAATTGAACTTCTTTATCTGGATTTTTAATGAATTTTATTGAGAGGTAACTTTGATTTACGGCAGCTAATTGAACTTCTTTATCAGGATTTTCAATTATTTGTATTGCATGGCGACTTTGATTTATAGCAGCTAATTGAACTTCCTTGTCTGGATTTTTAATGAACTTTATTACAGTGTAATTTTTTTTGACAGCAGCCAACTGAGCTTCTTTATCTGGGTTTTTAATGAACTTTATTGCTTTTTCATTTTTATTTACAGCAGCTAGCTGAACTTCAACATCCGGATTTTCAATCTTTTGTATTGCATAGTAACTATCTTTTACAGCATCTAATTGTGCTATCTTTTGGCTATCTTTATCATTAGAGAGAGAAGATGCACCACACTCCCCCAAACTTAAAACCATCAATCCTATTGTTACCCTACCGATTATACTTCTTTTCATGTATTAGCTCCCCTTATGAGTTTAGGTAAATTGTATATTAATAAAACTTATATATCACTTAACTATCATTTACTGAATTTCTTACAAAAATCTAAAATTGGGATGAGACTTGTTCATACTCTCAAAATATTGTCAATATAGCTTTTAATGTTTATGTCGTCTTTGAATATAAAAAGTTATTTTATAAGTTTATATGCAAAATATCTGTTGTGATTCTAGATGAAAGGCTGACTAAACTTTGGGAGTTAGTATTTTAATTTTAGATGCTCTAAAAGAAGCGCAAATCATTCTGTCAAAACAAATTTTATGTTAGAAAAAGAGTGCAAAAAAAGATAAACTTTTTTAGATGTTACAATTTGTCTGCATGTTTTTAGTGGAAGGTTATTTTATTAAAAATATATTATTTATAAACTTTTATAGTTTTTATATATTATTTTTAATATATTTTGCTACAATAATTCAGCCCAAAAGATTAACTATATAGATTCTATTTAGATATATCTTGTTGGAATAAAATAAAGGAGTTTAGCATGTCATCAGAATTAATAATTGTTGCAGATTTACAGCGTTTTAAACTTTACAGTATTCAAAAAGAGCCTCTTGGTAGGGAATATGTCGAACTTCATGAAAGTACTGAGAGCCTTGAGACTCATCAGAAATTGAGTGAAAAAGTTTCGGATAAGCAAGGACATTTTCAGAGTTCAGACTCAATCGGTGTGTGCGGAAGCGGGTCAGGAGAGAATCATAATATTGCTTTAGAAGAAGAGCGCCGTAGAATCAAAGAGATTGCGAAACAAATTTCAGAAGCCCTACAAAAATATAACTATACATATTGGTACTTTGCTGCACCAAAGGCTATAAATAATCAAATAGTTGAGTTGCTTGAACCCTCAGTTGGAGACAACATGAAAATTAATCTTCACTTAGATTTGACAAAAATTCCGGACGATCAATTGCTTGATCATTTTAAAAATAACGGGAGCGTCTTATGAAAAGGAGAGATGATTTGGACGTAGAGAGTTTTGAAAGGAAACTTATAGGCGAAAAAGATAGGGTTAAAAAGAGTATTGAAATTCTTAGGGATGAGTTAAATGTATTGGCACTTGAGGATGATATTGACGATGCTGAGGACATGGCGGAGCTTCAGATTCAAAATACAAAAGACCAACGGATACTTGCTCATCTAAAATCAGAACTTATTGAAATTGAGGATGCTCTAATGCGTATAAAAAGTGGAACTTATGGAGTTTGCCAAACAACTGGGAGAGAGATTTCTCTTGATAGATTAAATGTAAATCCTACGGCGCGAACTATCGCTTGAAGCACATTTTAACTCTCTTGCAGATAAAATCTTGAATATTTTAATGTGAGAGTTAGTTTGGAATATGTTTCAAACTTTTACAAGAAACATAGTTCAGGAGTTTGCATGTACGACATTGCCATAATTGGTGCAGGTATTAATGGTTGCAGTGTAGCACACGAATTTAGCCAAGCAAAAAAGAGTGTTGTAATTTTTGACATGAGTGGCATTGCGTATGGAGGAAGTGGCGCCGCCGGAGCGTTTATCTCCCCAAAATTTTCAAAGAGCGGTGAATTAAAAGAACTGATTCATGATGCCTTTGTTTACAGCATGGATTTTTATGAAAAAAACTTTTCACACCTTTTTACAAAAGCCATGCTTCTGCATATTGCCCAAGATGAGAGTGATTCTGAGATAGTTAAAGCGTATAAAAAAGGTACTTCTTTAAAATTTAAAACTCCACCGAAAGAGCTTTTGGAACAGTTGACACAAGAAGCAATATCCCAAGAAAATATCTGTATTGACGGCGGTGTTGTAAATGCAAAAGCGATGTGTGAAGCACTGAGTAAAAATGCTAAGTTTGTAAAAGAAAAAGTAGAGAGTCTGGTTTATGATGATGGTACGTGGATTATCAATGAGAGCTATTACGCAAAAGATGTTGTTTTGGCAATCGGTGCTTATGAAGCTCTTATACAAGAGCCGTACATAGAGCTTCGAGGCGTTTGGGGACACCGCATAGATATAAAAACTACTACACAAAATCCATGTTCCATTCATCAGTTCGTCTCTATTTCACCCAGTTCAAATGGTTGCCTTGCAATCGGTGCAACGCATAATATTCACTACCATCCGCAAAAAAACTGTGAGCCTTATGATATAAACGAGGGGAGGGTCCAACTGCTGGAAAAAGCGTCACGAACTCTGAATCTTGAAAATATAGAAATTATAAAAGATTTCACGGGGCTTAGATCCGGCTCATTTGATTATATGCCGATCATTGGTGGTTTGGTTATGTCGAATGAAACGCTTTCTTATGGAAACTTGAAGTTCAAAACCAAAAAACCAAAGTTTGATGAATACTCCTACTACCCAAACCTCTATATGATAAACGGAAACGGCGGATACGGTTTTGTTCTGGCGCCCTATTTGGCAAAGATTTTGTGTGAACATGTACTGTTTGGCAAAAAAATAAGTGAGAGACTGGCTCCGGCAAGATTTTTCGCAAGATGGGCTAAAAAGATTCTTTAATAGCATGTAATAAACTTCGGAATGCCAAAAAAACTGAAATAATTTTTTAGAATTTTTTAAAAAAATAAGTATATAAATTGCTTATAAAAGATATAATTTAAATAGAATGATTTATTGAAAATAGAATTCATTTTAAATATGCCTATCTGGAGAAGTTATGAAAAATCTTTCATTTAAACTAAAAATTGCGTTGGCTGTCTCAGTCTGTATTATCTTGTTTTCGTCTATAGGTTCTCTTTTTATCAGTTCTATTGCAGCAGATAAGTTTAAAGAGCAGAGTGTTGAAGACCTCATGCGCCAAACAACGGGGATAAAAGAGATGATACGAATTGCCGATCAAAGTGCGAGATTATCGGCAAATAGACTTGGAAATGATTTTAAAAATAAGTTTGAAGAAAATTTCACTATCGATAAAACAACTATGAAAATAGGGGAATTTACCGTACCGACTCTAAAAAATGGTGAAATGCTTATAAACAAAAATTTTGAGATAGTTGATGATTTCTCAAAAAATTACAGTGGTACGGTAGCTACAATCTTTTTGCGAACAGGAGAAGAGTTTGTCAGAGTAACTACAAGTCTTAAAAAAGATGATGGTTCAAGAGCATTTGGTACGAATCTTGATCATAATAATCCGGCATATAAAAAACTTTTTATGGGCGAAGAGTTTGTTGGTAAAGCAAATCTTTTTTCAAAAGAGTATATGACAAGGTATATTCCTATCCAAATAAATGGTACGGTAGAAGCGGCACTATTTATCGGTTATGAAATGACAGAAACAATTGAAACCATCAAAAAAGCACTAAAGAATATAAAATATGCCCAAACTGGATATGCCTACGTTTTAAATAGCACTGAGGGAGAAAAAAAAGGTGATTTGATTATACACCCTTTTATAGAGGGAACAAATCTCCTTGCTGCCAAAGATACGAATGGTTTTGAATTTATTAAACATATCCTTTCAGATAAGAATGAAGAGGGTTTAGTTTTTTATCAATGGAAAAATGAGAAAGCAGGTGATAAATTTGCTAAAGAAAAAGTAGTGGCATATGCGAGTTATCCAGAGTGGAAATGGGTTATAGCACTTGGTGGGTATACGAGTGAGGCTATGGCAAGAGCAACAACTATTCAATGGTTTCTTATATCAATAAATTTAGGCTTAGCAGTTCTCATAGCCTTAATTAGCATGATGTTTGTAGGAAGATTTGT
Organism: Campylobacterales bacterium; assembly: GCA_026390115.1. Taxonomy (GTDB): domain Bacteria; phylum Campylobacterota; class Campylobacteria; order Campylobacterales; family Sulfurimonadaceae; genus Sulfurimonas. The sequence goes on from JAPLGO010000012.1 coordinate 292,117, forward strand.
CAGCCCGCTGATAACATTAAATAAACAAATTTCTCATTCAGCAAAAAATTTAGACCTTACTACGAATATAAAACACTCAAGTAATGATGAAATAGGAGAGATGTCAAAGAGTTTGTCTTATATGATGGTAAGCATAAATGATGCTTTGACAAACGCTAAGAAAACATCTTTAGAAAGTTCTTCTTTGGCTGCAGAGCTGGATTATACAGCTTTATCTATAGGGAAAAGAGTTGAAGAAGAATTTGAAATCGTACAAAAAAGTGACAAAATGGCTAATGAACTCAATCAGAAGATATCTGTAATAGTCTATGAATTCGATACTACAAAAGAGGATATTTTAAAAACAAGGGATGATTTATGTAAATCAAAACGCGAAGTTTCCAGTATGGCGGAAGGAATGCAAGAAGCAACGACGCGACAGCATGACTTAGCAATTATGCTCCATGATTTAGCAAAAAATGCAGAAGAGATAAAAACTGTTTTATCTGTAATTTCAAATATTGCAAATCAGACTAATCTTTTAGCACTCAATGCTGCTATTGAAGCAGCCCGTGCAGGTGAGCATGGCAGAGGCTTTGCAGTTGTAGCCGATGAAGTAAGAAAACTTGCTGAGCATACACAAACAGTCTTGGTTGAAATAAATACATCCATAAGCGTCGTCACTGGTTCTATAGGAGAAGCGAGTGACTCTATACAAGAAAATGCACTCTTTATTGAAAATTTAGCAACTCAATTTGGAAAATTAGAAAGTCAAATTACAGCAAGTGCAACCGTGATGCAAGATTTAGAAAGCACGTCGACGCAAACAGTGTCACAGATAAAAGATTTATCTCTGCATATTAAAGAAGTCTCTTTGGCACTCGATGCAATTAACAAAATCTCTTCATCCAATACAAGAAGTGTAGAAGAGATAGCTAGTGCTACAAATCATCTTCACAGACTTGCCAGCGCATTAGACGAAGAGTTGAAAAACTTTATTACTGCGTAAAACATATTTTATTGTCACTACAACGGCTTTGAAGAGCCATTGTAGTCCTAATATTTATTTCCACTATCCTTTGGGCGTTAATAGTTAGTAATTTCTTTTGCTTACCCTATCTTCTGAATAGTCGGAGGATTTGTTCTAAATGCATTTTTAAAAGCATTTGCACGGACAAGTCTGAGTTTTCCGCTTGCCAGTGGCGAAAGGAAGTGTGCATTTTCTTTGCTCTCTTGTTTGTCAAAGGTGTTGTCGTACATGTAAACTACCTCTTTACCTAGTTTTTCGGCTTGTATTGCTATGTTTCTTGCGTAAGTAACGATGCTTTTGTGGTGTTTTTCGTATTTGTGTCCCCAGCCGAAGAAGACAAATTTACCGTTGAAGCGGATATTGAGATAATCCTGGTAATTGAGCTCCCTGTCAAAGCGGGTGAGTTGATTGCTGTTGTATATATTTAAATCATTGTCAAATACTTCCAAAATAGGCATCTGTTCGATGTTGGGTTTATTGATGTTGAAGAGATATTTAATTTCTAGAAGCTTGCCTTTATATTCACTCTTTGTAGCATTGGCTAAAAGGTGTGACATGTCGTCAAAATTGAGTTCACAATATCTGTCATCAAACTCATACCCTTGGTCGGCAAGTCTAGAGTTGGTGTTGTACCCGATAGGAGAGATGCAAGGGTTGTAAAGAAATATGGTTCCGGCTATCGTCTTTCTTCTGTTTTTGAGCAAAGCCTCAAACTCTTCTATATTTATAGTTTCATCTTCATTTGGTATATAAATGTAGTGTTCCATTAAGTATTCTACATCAAAATTTGTTGCGTATTTTCCGAATATTTGCATCTTATTATCCATGTTTTTAGTGGAATTATATCAAAAAAGAAATCACAAAAATGCTATAATTGACGTTACATAATTTATAACTTTAGATGTTTTAATAGAACAATGAAATAGTATCACAAAAAATGGAGTCCACATGCGAGTAGTCAGCCTAATAAATTCAAATATGATCTGCGAAACATCTTCAATATATGCCCTTCATTATGCAAAAGCTTTTACTTTAAAGTTAAGTTTGGTTCATATTAAAGAGAATGACAAATTATCGATAATTGATAAAGTTTTTGCAGATATAAAAAAGTTGGCTGCCTCGCTTGATGTTGAAGTAGAGTTGATTATTTACGAAAGTTTTAAAGAGCTTGAACAGCTCATCTTGGATAAAAATATTGATATATTGTTCTGTTCTACAAAACATGAGCGGCCACTCTTTGAGCAATCATTTGCAAAAAGAGTTATACAACTAGGATTGAGAGTGGATTTGGCAGTGGTGAAGGTGGTGAAATTTGCCGGTGCTATGAGCATTGAGAAAATTATCATGCCAATTCGCGGTCATCAACTCTCTGTTAAAAAATTTACATTTTTCACTGCTTTTGTAAACGCTTACACTGCAACTGCCGAAATATTTTCTGTTGATGAGATTAAACAGCACCCAGCGGCATGGCTAGATGCCAAGGCTGTAAAAATAAAACTTCAAGAGGTAACCTTTCATCTAAGACACTACTTTAAATTAGCGGTTATGATGAAAATGAAGTTTTCACTCAGACACAGTTATGCCCTAATTGAGGGAGATGAGCTGCAGTCTCACATTGCAAGAAATAGTTTTGATTTGGCGATTGTTGGAGGACATCATAAAAAAAGCATTTTTCATCACCATCCTATAGAGGCTCTCTTTGAAAAGCCGATGATAAATACTATCTATTTCATACCTTTTAATGATGATGTATGAAAAGTTTTGAATTAAGTAAATCAGAACTTTTTGACAAGTTTAGAAGTTGTGAGAATGGTTTAAAAAGCTCTGAGGTTAAATCAAGACAGGAGCAGTTTGGTAAAAATATAATTGAGAAAAAAGCTAAAAAGAGCTACATCAAGGAATATTTTGGTCAATACATTCAATTTTTTCCGATTATTCTTGAAGTTGCCGGCATGTTGGCTTTTGTGGCTGACTTTTATGAGCCACAGAGCAGTTATGATATTTTAGGATATGCGATTTTTGGAGCGGTATTTATAAATGCCTCCTTCTCATTTTGGCAATATTTTAAAGCCGATAGAGCCATGGAGGCACTTTTAAAACTTATACCGACAAATACAAAAGTAAAAAGAGACTCTACTATCCAGCGAATTGATGCAACAGATTTAGTAGTCGGTGATATTATAATAATAGAAGAGGGCGATAAAATCGCAGCAGATGCTGTTTTGATTGAGATAAATGAACTTTACATAAACATATCATCTCTCAATGGTGAATCAAAACCGAGCAAAAGAGGATTGACATGTTCAGGTGCCCGAAGAAGTATTGATGCAAATAATATGGTGTATGCAGGAACGAGTACTGTAAATGGGAGTGCAATTGCCATAGTGGTTGCAACGGGCATGGGAACAGAGTTTGGTAAAATTGCTACGCTTACAAGGACTATACAAAAAGGCATGACACCTCTTGAAAAAGAGATAGTGAGCATGACAAGATTTTTTACTACCATAGCATTGGTCGCCGGTGTTGTTTTTTTTGCCTTAGGCTACTTTTCTGGTAAGGGTTTTATTATTGCCGCTCTATTTGCACTCTCTTTAATTGTTGCAAATATACCTGAGGGTCTGCTTCCAACCATTACTCTTTCTCTCTCCATCGCCTCTCAAAGAATGGCAAAAAAAAATGCACTCATTAAAAATTTGGCTTCGGTTCAAACTCTTGGCAGTGTTACAACTATCTGCACGGACAAAACAGGGACTCTCACAAAAAATGAGATGGCACTTCAAGAGATATATCTAAGCGGTGGTGAAAAAATTAAAATTAGTGGTGGTGGGTATGAACTGGAGGGTACATTCAGCTTTGAGAATGAAAACAGTAATTCCAAAGAGTACCTAATACAGTTATTACAGTCTGTTTGGTTTAATTCTCGCGCCTTCATTGAAGATGGTAAAAGAATCGGAGACCCTACTGAGTTGGCTTTAGTTGCAGCAGCTCATAAATATAAGATAGTGAACAGTTTTAATAAAACAAAAGAGAACCCATTTAGCAGTGAGCGAAAAATGATGTCCTCTTTTGGTGAATTAGATGGCAAAAAAAGACTTTTTGTAAAGGGTGCCCCAGAGGCTATTTTTGAAAAAACAGCTTATTATCAAGATGTTGACGGCATTAAAGAGTTCGATGATGCGGCTAAACAAAAAGTTGAAAAAGAGCTTTTAGCTTTTGAAAACAGAGCCTATAGAGTTTTGGCAGTTGCTATGAACGATAAAGATGCAGAAGATGGGTTGACCCTTTTAGGTTTAGTGGCAATTATGGATATAGCCCGTTCAGAGGTCAAAGAAGCTTTGCAAAAATGTTACAGTGCCGGAATTCGTATTATTATGATTACGGGGGACAATGCAAATACTGCGGCTGCTATCGGTAGAGATATCGGACTTAAATTTGATACTGTTTTAACCGGTAAAGAGCTTGAGAGACTGAGTGACGAAGTGCTTCAGGAGATGCTCAAAGAGAAAACTTTTATATTTGCTAGGATGGCGAGTAACCAAAAGCTTCGCATTGCTGATTTACTGCAAAAAAATGAAGAGGTCGTTGCAATGACAGGAGATGGGGTAAATGATGCGCCATCTCTTAAAAAAGCTGACATCGGAATTGCCATGGGAAGCGGGAGTGATGTTGCAAAAGAAGCTGGCGATATGATTCTTTTAGATGATAATTTCAACTCGATTGTCTCAGCCATAGAAGAGGGGAGAACGGTTTATTATAATATTAAAAAAGTTGTCACGTATGTACTCTCATCCAATGTTCCGGAGATTGTTCCTTATATATTCTCATTTTTCTTTAAAATTCCGAATCCACTCTCAGTTATACAAATGTTATCAATAGATTTAGGCTCAAACATGCTTCCGGGTCTTGGTCTTGGAAGTGAAGCACCTGAAAAAAATATTATGAAAAAACCGCCCATCTCAAAAAATGAAAAAATATTGGATTGGGAAGTGTTTAAAAGAGGCTATTTCTTTATAGGTATGATAGAAGCGAGTGCAGCTATGTTTGCCTTTATAATATTTTTACTGCGTCATGGTTGGCAATATGGTCAAGTTGATTTGCATGACCCACACCTTCAAGCACAGGCCATGACCATGACTCTTCTTGGTGCAATTACTACTCATCTTGCAAACTCTTGGAGTCTGAGAAGTTGGGATTTTAATATCTGGACACTGCGTTTAACATCCAATAAGACACTCATTTTTTCATCTTTTACAGTTTTGGTTTGGATGTGGGCTCTTCTGAATGTTGCGTCTGTGCAAAAAGTTTTTAACACAGCCCATGTGGACGCTGCAGATTTGTTGCTGCTTGTGCCGTTTCCTATAATATTGCTACTATCACACGAAACATATAAATATTTTAGACTTAAAAAATTAAATTTGGCGGATGGGTAAAAGGTGGAAATAGGATTTTTTTTAAAGAAGTTTGTCTCTTTTTTTGTTGAGCCGTACGGAATGGTTTTAACACTTTTTGTAATCGGGCTTTATCTGTTGTTTATGAAAAAACAGAGCTTGGCGAGGGGCTTTTTACTTGCTGCATGTGGAATGCTGTTTTTGTTTGCATACCAACCTTTTTCTAACTTTTTAGCGAAAAATTTGGAAGAGCAATATCCAAAATATGCGGATAAACAGAGTGTTAAATATATCCATGTTTTGGGGAATGGACACAATACTGACCCCGCACAGCCTTTATCGTCGCAGATAAGTTCCGCAGGTGTGAAAAGAGTTCTCGAAGGCATACTAATTCATAAACAGATAGAGGGTTCAAAGCTGATTTTTACGGGTTACGAGGGTGATACGAATATCTCTAATGCGCAGATGAATGCATCATTGGCGATAGCACTCGGAGTGAAACCCGAAGAGATTATAATAGAACCTAAGCCAAAAGATACAAAAGAGGAAGCGCTCTTTACAAAAAATTTAGCAGCAGACGAGCCGTTTATACTGGTCACTTCAGCAACACACATGCCAAGAGCTATGAAACTTTTTAACTCTCTGGGATTACATCCTATCGCTGCTCCGAGCGATTTTATAAAAGATGAGTTTAAAGGGTTTTTAGTAGCTCCGGACATGAACTCTTTTTGTAGTTCTCAAAGAAGTGTGCATGAGTATATTGGCATTTTGTGGAGTAAAATAAAAGATTAATGGGAAATTATGAAATGGGTAAATTTATTCTATTTATGTTGTTGTGCATAACTCTTTTTGGCGAAAATCTGCCGCTCTCTGAGCAAAAAGCGGAACTTTTAAAGCTTAAGAGAGAGAAGATTATTCAAGATGGAGAGAGTGGTAAAAACAGCTGGGTCTCACCGGTGATACTCTCAACCGCGATGAATAAAAACAATAATCCAAGTTTGGATAGCCGGACGGACAGTACAGGTTTAGACTGGAGTCAAGATCTTTTTCGAAGCGGCGGAATTGAATACAGCATTACTCAGGCGGAGTCGGCAAAAGATGCAAATCTGCTCGGTGTTGACATGGAAGAAGCCCTTTACTCGAAGAAGATTTATACGCTTATGACGCAGATTCATCGTGATAGATTAGTCTATAAACAAAATGAGCTCTCACTTAAAAACAGAGATATTGACCTGTTTATCATCAAAGCAAAATATAAGGTCGGGAGTGCGGATATTAGTGATTTAAATCGTATTGCAATAGACAGAGACACAGTTGCCACAAATCTTATTACTCTCAAAAATACGCTTAAAAATGAGGAGTATCAACTCAAAAAGCTTATAGGCGATGCCAATATCGATGCGTTTCAACTCTCAGATACTCCTTTGGTCTCAAAGGATGAGTACATAAAATCTCATCTCGAACTTTTGCAATATAGCCAAAAAGAGAAGCTAAACGAGGCAATTTCCGGAGTTACCCGCTCTGCTTATTTGCCGAAATTGTCCTTTATGGGTTCGTTGGGATATACCAAGTTTGAGAGCCGGTTGAATAACTATGAGGGGAATGATTACTCCTATGGTGCCGTGCTTTCCATGCCTTTGGATATAAACAGAAACTCTAAAATAGAATCTTCCCGTTTGCAGCAGCTGCAAACAAAAACAGAGGAGTTAGACCGTAAGCTGGAGCTTGAGAAAGAGTATGAGATGCACCTCTCAACCATTGAAGATTACAAAGAGAAGATAGTTCTGGCAAAAGAGATGATAGCCATGTACGAAGAGCTTTACAGTGCTACGGATGCCCAAGTTAAGGCAGGGTATAAGTCAAAATATGATTTAGAATCTCTGAAAAACTCTGTGGAGATTCAAAAATATGAGCAAGAGATTCATAAAAAAAATATTTTAATAGAAAAAATTTCACTCTATTTTGACACAAAGCATGAAGGAAAACAGTAATGGAAGATTTAAAAAAGATTACCGAGTATAAAGGTGGCGGATGGAAGTTGAAACTCTCCTTGGTACTGGGCTTGGCACTTCTTGGAGCGGCGATATACATGTTGGTGCCACAAGAGCAAAAAGATGAGTACCGTTTTGTAAGTGAACCTCTCAAAAAAGGTAATCTGAAACTCAGTGTATCTGCAACCGGTTACATTCAACCGCTTGAGAGTGTGGATGTGGGTTCGGAAGTGTCGGGCACTGTCGAAAATGTGTATGTAGATTATAATGATATAGTAAAAAAAGGGCAGCTGTTGGCACAGCTCAACAAAATCAAATATAAGAGCGGAGTGGATAGATCTTTTGCAGCTTTGGCCATTACAGAAGCAACTCTGCAAAATGCGGAGGCTACGTTTGCGCAGGCTAAGGCGACGGTTGAGAGAGATAAAACTCTGAGAGAATCCACGGCTGGAGCACTTCCCTCACAAAAAGATTGGGAGAGTGACTGGGCGAATTACATGAGTGCAAAATCACAGGTTGCAAACGCGAATGCACAGATAGAACAGGCAAAACAGGCTCTTGTTTCGGGAAAATATGACCTTGATAGAACCATGATTTATTCGCCGATTGACGGTGTCGTGTTGGTGCGAAAAATTGACCCTGGGCAGAGTGTGGCTGCTTCGTTTCAAACTCCTATATTTTTTAAAATCGCTAAAGATTTAACCAAAATGGAACTTCAGGTGAGCGTTGATGAAGCGGATATCTCGAAAGTAAAAGCCCTTCAAAGTGCAATATTCAGCGTGGATGCCTATCCTGAAAAATCATTTGAAGGAACTATTAGGTTGGTTCGTGTAAATTCTGAAATGCTCAACGGAGTCGTTACCTACATTGCTGTTTTAGATGTAGATAACCGCGAAATGCTGCTTAAACCGGGAATGAGTGCCGATGTGGACATTACGGTGGAGACACTCAAAAATACACTCATAGTTCCAAGAACAGCACTTCTTTTTAACCCTGTAAAACCTACTCAAAATAAACTTTTCGGATTTGGCGAAAAGTCTAAAGATACAATCGATTCAAAGCCGCATATATGGATTCTGGAAAATTCCATGCCTAAAAAAGTGTATGTTAAAATTCTTGGAAACAGCGGTTTACTCACTGCTGTTGTCTCAGATGAACTTAAAGAGACAGATGCAATTATCATCGCTCAGGAAAAAGCCAAATGATAAAACTCACTCAAATCAATAAAATATATGGGAGCGGAGGAGCTGCTACGCATGTACTCAAAAATATTGATTTGGAGATTAAACAGGGGGAGTTTGTCGCAATCATGGGACCAAGTGGGAGTGGGAAATCAACACTTCTTAATATTCTTGGAGCTTTGGATGAGCCAAGCAGTGGGAGCTATACCTTTCTTGATGCCAATATAAACAGTTTTTCAAAAGAGCAACTGGCACTCTTTAGACGCTATATCTTAGGGTTTATTTTTCAGGGTTTTAATCTTCTCAAAAAAACCTCCGCACTAGAAAATGTTGCGATGCCGCTTATCTATCAGGGAGTAGGCGCAAATGAGAGAAGAGAGAGAGCGCAGAGCGCACTGAGCAGTGTAGGGCTTGAGTCACACATAAACTATAATCCGAATGAACTCTCAGGCGGTCAGCAGCAGCGTGTCGCCATTGCCCGAGCAATTGTTACAAATCCGCAGGTTTTGATAGCCGATGAGCCGACGGGAAATCTTGATACGCAAAGAAGCCATGAAATTATGGAACTTATCCGCTCATTCAACAAAAATGGAATCACAGTTATTATGGTGACGCATGAGGAGGATATCGCCTCCTTTGCAACGCGCACAATCTACCTTCGGGATGGAGTAATAGAGAGGGAGAGAACCCATGCTCTTTAGTGCATTTTTACAAGCCATCAGAGAAATCAGACGAAACCTTATGCGTTCTATGCTCACTGCTATGGGCATTGTTATCGGGATAGCCTCGGTTATTGCCATTGTAAATATCGGCAAGGGTGCGAGTGAATCTATCACGAAGAGTGTGAGCAATCTCGGAAGCAATATCCTTTATCTTATGCCTAGCCAAGAGCATGGACCGGGTGGAAATTCGGCTTTTACAAAACCTTTTACCATGAAGGATGCAGAGATTTTAAAAGCATCTGTTTTGTCGCTTGAAGCCATTTCTCCCGTTGCAACTGCCTCTGTTATGGCACTTTACAAAGACCAAAATTATCAGACAAGTGTTCGCGGTGTCAACAACGACTATTTTGCCGTTCAAAAATGGGAGCTGAAAGAGGGTCGTTTCTTTGAACCGAGTGAGCTTAGAACGGGGCAAAATGTATGTATTGTAGGGCAAACGGTCATCGGTAAACTTTTTCCTCTAGGTGAATCTCCCGTCGGTACGAAGATAAGACTTCAAAAGTTCTCATGTGAAGTTATAGGAACCCTTAACACAAAAGGGGCGAATACTTTTGGAACAGACCAAGATGATTTGGTTGTGGTGCCGATTAAAATGTTTCAGAGACGCATAAGTGGAAATGAAGATGTTCCGCTTATGATGACTTTGGTAAAAGAGATTACTCCCCTTGAGGAGGCAAAGGTGCAGATAGAACAGGTCTTGAGGGAGAGACGCCACCTCAAAGAGAAGGAGGAGAACAACTTCTCTATCCGAAGCATGACGGCACTCCTTGATACGATTTCAAATGTAACTTCAATGTTGACGGTTATGTTGTCCGCTGTGGCTGCCATTTCTCTTGTCGTTGGAGGAATCGGAATCATGAACATCATGCTTGTCTCGGTGACGGAGCGAACCAGAGAGATAGGCATCCGCATGGCGGTGGGAGCGATGGCAAAAGATATTCTCATCCAGTTTCTCATTGAAGCCACGGTTCTCTCCGCGCTCGGAGGGATTATAGGGTTAGTTCTCGGCATAGGCATAACCGTAGCAGTTGCATACGGGCTTGACATAGCAGTTATAATTGACCCCGCAATCTCCGTAATCGCCTTGGTTTTTGCGATGCTCATAGGCATATTTTTCGGACTTCTTCCGGCAAAAAAAGCATCCAACATGAACCCGATTGATGCGCTTAGGTATGAGTAAGAAAATAGTACTCTAATTACAAATTTTTTTTTAAATGCCGATACTTGCAGTTCACAATATTTATTAATAATTTGTAATGCAGCATGGAGACGAAATGAAAAAGATGTTTTTAGCAGTTTTTGCAGCGGTATTATTGCAAGTCACTGTTCATGGAAGTAATTATATTGCGGTGGGCAATGTCTCTTCCGCGGATAGCGCAGAGGTTATAAATCAGCTTGTAAGTAGTATGTCAGACCAATTGACGCAGAACAAAAATTTCAGTGATATTCAATCCGCAGCCATAGCCATAACCTCTTTTGTATGTTTAGATGATTTTAAAGCTACCTCCCGTCTTAGTAATATACTAAGCGAGACTTTTATTCATGAGATGCAGATACGAGGGTATAAGGTAATAGATTTTAAGACAATGAGCAATATTAAAATTGATTCTCAAGGAGATTTTCTTTTTAGTCGTGACATATCAAAACTACAAACTAGTTTAAATGTCAATTATGCCTTAGCCGGTACATACATAGAGTATAAGAGCGGTATTATTATAAATGCGAGAATAATCGATTTAAAAACTCATATAGTGCTCTCTACCGCCCAAGTATTTATACCTAGACGCATTGTTAATCGCATATCTTCTGCTGGAAATACAATGGTAGATTTTGCACCACATAAAGTTTTAGTATCGAAATAAAGTAAAATGGTCTGTCTCATTCGGTATGGTTTTTCTCCCATATCCAAAAGATATGGGTAGCTTTAGGGGGTTGTAGGGACATTTGTACCTGTCACCTAAACGGACGCGTTCGTTTAGGTGCGTAGCATCAGATGGTAGCGGGTATAATCACGCTCTTAAAACTTTCATAGGAGCTGTCGCTTTGCCACTATCCCGTCTTAACCCAGAACAGTTTGCTGCTGCAACTTCTGCAAGCTTGCAAAATTTAATTATTGCCTCGGCAGGAACAGGAAAAACATCTACGATAGTCGGGAGAATAGGGCATCTTCTGGCTTCAGGTGTGCAACCGCAGGAGATTCTGCTACTTACTTTTACAAACAAAGCAGCGGCGGAGATGGTCGAGAGGGTTGCTGAATATTTTGGCAAAGAGATAGCTGCAAAAATAGATGCCGGAACCTTTCATGCGGTGAGTTACAGATGGCTCAAAAAACATGATAAAAAGGTGGTTTTAAAACAGCAAAGAGAGCTGAAAACACTCTTTAGAAGTGTTTTTGAAAAACGCTCATTTATGCAGATAGAAGCCGAAATAACCCCCTATGGCGGCAACTACCTCTACGATGTTTACTCTTTTTACCAAAATACCGAACTCAATAATAATTTTGAAGAGTGGATAAAAGAGAAGTATCCTGAACATGAGCTTTTTGCCATGATTTATGCCGACATTGTAGATGAGTTTGAGAGCCTTAAAAAAGAGTACGGATTTGTAAATTTCAACGATTTGCTCATCAATTTTCGAGAGATGTGCAAAAGCAATGATTTGGGCTACAAAGAAGTTTTGGTGGACGAGTACCAAGATACAAACGCGCTTCAAGGCACACTTATAGAGGCGATGAAACCCCCTTCGCTCTTTTGCGTGGGAGATTACGATCAGAGCATTTACGCTTTCAACGGGGCGGATATTTCTATTATCGGTTCATTTGCTACAAAGTTTCCCGAAGCAAAAGTGCACACGCTTACCAAAAATTACCGCTCAACTCAGCTGATACTCTCACTTGCAACAAAAGTAATCGAGCATAACGAGAGAATCTATCCGAAACAGTTGGAAGTGACAAGAGTGCATAGCTCACAACCGCCAAAACTTCTTGCTTATGATGAGCTTTTTGACCAGTACCATGCAATGGCGGCACAAATCCGTGATTCGCAAACTCCAAAAGAGGAGATTGCCGTTATTTTTAGAAATAACTCTTCGGCGGACGGTATCGAGGTGGGTCTAAGAGAACTTGGTATCGCCTGCAAAAGAAAAGGCGGGACGAGCTTTTTCGATTCAAAAGAGGTCAAAGCGGTACTCGATTTATACACTTTGCTTGTCAATGAGTCGGACATGATGGCATTTATTCACCTTTTTGAGTTTGCAAAAGGGATAGGAAGTGCTATGGCAAAAGAGATGTACAGTGCGCTAAAAATTTTAGGACATGGTTCTATTTTTTACGGCTTATATGCACCTGATGTTTCTATTAATAACCCATTTGAAAAAAGAAAAGTGAGCCATCAATTGGGGCTTTTTGATGATTTTTTGGAGCTAGGAGCAGTCGGCAAATTTGCAAAGCTAGGATTTGAAGATAAGTTTATGCAGAATCCGATTTTAAAACACCCAAAGCTCACAAAAGACGGGGCAACTTTTTTGCATGATTTTTACATGCTCTATCGTGACTTAAAAGGGATAAAACAGCCCAGAACAATAGTAAATAAGATAGCTGCCTCCTCTTTATACAAGCATATTTCAGATGTTCTCTCTACTAAAAGAGCGACCCTCAAAGACGGTTCAATAGATGAAAAACAGCAGACAGAATCATTAAGCAGAATAGCCAGAAAAATGATACTTTTGGAAGAGCTATCAAAACCATATTCCGAACATGAGCGGTTTTTAAATGCCATGATTTTAGGCTCATCCGACCTAACACAAGGCGAAGGGGTAAACCTCCTAAGTGTTCATGCCTCCAAAGGTCTGGAGTACAAAGAAGTTTTTGTAGTGGATTTGATGGACGGAAGATTTCCCAACCGCAAACTCATGCAAAGAGGCGGTTCACTCGATGAGGAGCGACGACTCTTTTATGTAGCAGTCACAAGAGCCAAAGATATTCTGTACCTAAGCTATGCTAAATATGACAAGATAAAAAAGACAAATTTTGTCGCTTCACAGTTTTTATATGAGGCAGGGCTTGTACCAAAAGATGAAGTTTACAGAGGGTTGGTTATGAAAGGGGAAGAGAAGGAAGAGTGATTTTATAAAAATATTATATTTTAATTATACCTTTAGTTATAGAATTCGCTTTAAAATAAAAGTTGAAGGAATCTGTGTGACACTGCAAGAGCGTATAAAAAGTGAGATGATGGTTATTAAGGCGTTGGGGGTTGTTTACGGCGATATTGGGACAAGTCCTATTTATACTTTAGCAATTATTGGCATGCTCATAGTGCCTACAGTTGAGAATTTATACGGTATTTTATCGTTTATATTTTGGGCTATGACAATACTTGTAAGTGTCCAATATGCATGGTTGGCTACAAGTCTCAGTAAACGAGGAGAAGGTGGAACTGTTGTTCTAGTTCAGCTGCTACTCCCTTATCTCAAAAACAGCCGTATGATTGGTATAGTTTCTATCTTGGGATTTTTTGGAGTTTCTCTTATGATTGGTGATGGGGTAATTACCCCTGCGATTAGTATTTTGAGTGCTGTTGAGGGGATTATGCTCATACCCGGTTATGAAGAAACCCCAAAAATAACTTTGCTTATATTAGCTGCACTCATAGCTTTTGTTTTATTCTTCATTCAGAAAAAAGGTGTCGAAAAAGTAGCCTCCGCATTTGGACCAATTATGGTTGTATGGTTTTTATGCTTGTCTGGAGTTGGACTCTATTATGTTAGTCAAGATTTTTCAATTTTTTCTGCTATCAATCCAATGCATGCTGTTGCATTTACAATAGAACACCCATTTATTACATTCATTATGTTAGCGGATGTTATTTTGGCAACAACAGGGGGTGAAGCACTTTATGCAGATATGGGTCATTTAGGACGATTACCAATATTAAAAGGTTGGTTATTTGTATTTTTTGCATTAATGCTAAGCTATTACGGGCAGGGAGCTTTTTTGCTATCGCATCCTGACGCTATTAAAAGCCCCCTGTTTGAGATGACAAAAGATTTTGCACCACTCTTGTATGTGCCGTTTTTGATTTTAACTATTATGGCAACAGTCATCGCATCACAAGCTATGATTAGCGGAATTTTCTCAGTTTTATATCAGGCTATGACAACACGCATATTCCCTCATTTTAGAGTGAATTATACCTCCCATGAACTTCGTTCTCAAATTTATGTTGGTTCGGTTAATTGGTTTTTATTCGCATGTGTCATTATTATGCTTTTTGAATTTCAAGAATCCAGTAAATTAGCCGCAGCATACGGATTAGCAGTTGCAGGAGCGATGAGCATCACAGGTGTTTTAATAACAATGATATTTTTTTACAAAAACGAAAAGACAAAAATGTTTTTTGCTATGCTCTCAGGAATAACAAGTTTTATATTTTTTGTCTCATGTTTAATGAAAATACCGCACGGCGGGTATTGGTCTTTGATAATAGCGTCTATTCCACTTGGATTAATAATACTTTACACACAAGGGCAAAAACGCCTTTATGAATCATTGTCGCCGCTAGCAAAAGATGAATTTTTGTTAGAATATAATGAACAATATACCAAAGGTACTCATATTAAAGGTATTGCTCTTTTCTTTGCTAGACGAGCTGATAGTATTCCGGCATATATTGCAAAAACAATGTTTCAAAATGGTATTATTTACGAGAGAAATATTATAGTAAGTGTCAAACCATCGAGTGAGCCATTGGGTGTGCATAGTGAACTCTCACCACTATCAACAGGGATTGATTTGCTGTTGATTCATGTAGGGTATATGGAAATACTTAATATGGAGAAAATTTTAAAAGAAAAAGGGATTGAGGAGCGGACTATTTTTTATGGCGATGAGGAAATTGTCTCTAAAAAGCTTCACTGGAAACTTTTTTCATTAATCAAAAATATTTCACCAAGTTTTGCAAGTTTTTATAATTTTCCACATGAAAAACTCATTGGAGTTTCAAGAAGGGCTGAGATTTAACAATGCAATATCGTAAAAAAAGTAGATTTATGATGAGCCTTGGGCTACTTGTGTTAATGTCTATTTTTTCGCTTCTATTTTTCAATACATTGAACCTTCTTAATGCTGCTATGCTTTTTATGGTGCCGATTCTTTTTTCGGCACTTCACAACGAAAGAAAAGAAGTTTTTTTCATCTCTTTGTTAGCTGTATTCTCTTTTGATGTTCTTTTTATTCCGCCACGATTCAGTTTAACAATTTCTGATACAAATTATCTTATTAGTTTTATTATTATGATAGCTACGGGTCAAATGGTGGCTTATTTAGCCAAACAAGCTGCGATTGCAAAAGAGTTAGAAATATCTGAAAAAATTCAAGATGCACTTCTTGAGTCTCTTTCTCATGAACTTCGTACGCCACTTGCTGTTATTAAAGGATGTTCCTCTGGACTCTTGGAGCAAAATTTAATTTTAAGTGATAAAGAACGCACTCAACTTATTGAAACTATTGATGAAAATGCTGAAGATATGGAACAATTGATTCATAATCTTATCAATTCTGCAAAACTCAAAAATGGGATATTACATCTAAAGAAGGATATTTGCGACTTAGAAGAAATTATTGGAAGTGCATTACTTAAAACAGAAAAAGAGCAAACAGCAAACTTTATAATATCTCAAAATATTCCAACAATTTATGCGAATGCTATTTTTATTGAACAAGCTTTGATAAATCTTTTAGATAATGCTTTTAAATATGGTTTTGATGTGGATGTGAGTGTCACTGAAAAACCACATGGAGTATTGATTGTAGTGAGTAATAAAGGTACTATTCCTTCTGGACATGAATTAGAACAAGCAACCAAACCATTTGTAAGATTATCCAATGCATCCTCTAAACGAGGTTTAGGATTGGGGCTTCATGTTGTACAATTAATTGCAGAAATTCATCGTGGCACATTGACACTGAAATCGGAGAATGAGCGATTTTTTGCAAAACTGTTTTTACCTAAGAGGGCTGAATGAAACCAAAAATTTTAATAGTGGATGATGAAAAATCAATACAAAAACTTCTCGATGTAGCACTGGGTGCCGGTGGTTATGTAACTATTCAAGCGACAACTGCAAAAGAGGGTTTGCTCTATTCTCTAAACCATTTACCAAATCTTATACTCCTTGATTTAACTCTCCCTGACATGGACGGCAAGGATTTTTTAAAACAACTTCGAGAGTGGAGTACAATCCCTGTTATTATTTTATCATCAAGGGGTAACGAAGAGACCAAAATTGCACTTTTAGAGGGTGGAGCAGATGACTATGTAACAAAGCCTTTTAGTACAGGCGAATTATTAGCTCGTATAAAAGCCACATTAAGAAGATTTGAAACTGAAAATTGCACTTCTGCAATTCTTGAGAGTGAGAATTTAATTCTTGATATAGATAATCACACAGTTCATTTGGATAATAATGAGCTCAAATGTACGCCAAAAGAGTTTGAGTTATTAATACTATTTATGAAACATAAAGGCAAGGTTTTGACTTACAATTGGCTTTTAAAAGAAGTTTGGGGTGTAGGTTATCAACAAGAAGTGCACTACCTAAGAATTTTTATAAATCAATTACGACAAAAAATAGAACCAAACCCATCAAGACCTACGAGAATCAGAACAGAAACAGGGATAGGATACAGATTTATAGGGTAACACTTCTGTTTGCAAAAGATATCCTATACATTAGAATAATATTCGGATACAATTTACAAAACTCATATATCAATATTACGGATTAGCATTTATGAATAACAAAAAAGAGCCTTCTTTACTTCAAGTTCTAGGTCTTAGCACTGCAATACTTTTGGTAGCAGGAAGTATGATCGGCTCGGGCATATTTAAGAAAATAGCTCCAATGTCGGCAGAGCTTATGAATAGTTCGCTGATACTTTGGGCATGGGTAGTTGCAGGTCTTATTACTATGTTAGGGGCTTTTAGTTTTGCTTCGTTGGCAACTACGACAAATGAGGCGGGAGGACAATTTCAATACCTTAAAAACGTATTCGGAGATTTTTTTGGATTTATCTACGGATGGAGTTTTCTTGCTGTGATTAGTACAGCTTCTATTGCGTCTATCGCCTATATTTTTGCCGAATCTCTTAGCAATCTTTTTGGAGTTCCTCCGCTACTGAGCGCCTACAGCTCTTACAATATCAATGGAGTTATTTTTCCTTTTCAAAATGCATCAGTTAAACTTATTGCGATTTCAGCATTGATTTTTCTAACACTTTTTAATATTCGAGGTGTTGAGGGAGGAGGATGGCTTAGTAATATCGTTACAGGTGCAAAAATTCTGGGTATATTGTTACTAGTCCTAATGGGATTGAGCTATTCAGGGAGTAGCACTCCTGTAACTCCTACGATTCCTGTTTTTAATCCTAATCAAACGGGTGAGATGCTACGGATAAGTGCCTTTTTTACTGCCATGCTTGGAGCGTTTTGGGCGTATGACGGATGGGTTAATATTACCAATATGGCAAGCGAATTTAAAAATCCGACCAAAAATATTCCTAGAGCCATAATTATAGGAACGGCGCTAACCATGTGTCTCTATGTGCTGGTAAATTATGCCTACTTGCAAGTATTGACGCCTGCTGATTTTGCTCGCATAAGTACGCAAGGAGGAAGTATTGCCGCTGTTGAAGTTGCAAGAGTCGCAATGGGTCCGATTGGCATCACTCTTCTTTCAATATTAATTATGGTGTCGACGTTCGGGGCAACACAGGCAAGTACCATGTCTGCGGCAAGGGTCTATTATCAAATGTCCAAAGAGGGATATTTTTTTAAACCATTTTCGCATGTGCATAAACGCTTTAAAACACCGTATATTTCTTTGACTGGGCAGATGATTTGGGCATGTTTGCTTATTATCAGCGGTACCTTTGATCAACTTACGGACATGCTTGTATTTGCGGGATTTATATTTTATGGATTGGGTGCTATCGCTGTAATACGTCTTAAAGTGATAGGAAAATTAGAGATAACCTTTGGTTATCCTGCAGTACCTCTCTTATTCCTTCTATGCTGTATTGTTATCGTTGTAAACGCTGTTTATACGCGTCCGCTTGAATCGCTCACGGGGCTTGGATTAATTATTCTGGGTGTACCGTTTTATTTCTATTTTCGATTACAAAAGTCAAAAATAGAAATATAAAGAGCGCACCACACAATTCCAAATTTCTATATATCAATTTCTCTTCTTATCGAAGAGTATTTATTTGAACTGCTTGGCAAGTGGAATACTTTATATAAAAATTTGTTTTATTCTCTTTGCTATACTTCCGTAAAAACTTTACTTTTCGCCTAGGAATCAATGATGAAATCCAAAAAACTTGCACACACTTTTTACCAATGGGAAGGCGATATCCTTGTTCTTAATATTTTGGGAACTCCCAGTGCTAAACGAGATGCAATTGGAAAAGTTAAAGCACATCAACTCAAAGTGAGCGTTACCGCTGCACCTGTCGCAGGGAAGGCAACGGATCATATGGTAAAATTTTTAGCCAAAGAGTTTGGAGTGTCCGCTTCTGATTTTGAGGTCGTTTACGGTCGCATGAACATCAACAAGCAACTCAGAATCAAAGCTCCAAAAAAACTTCCTTCCTGCATAGATTACGAATAAAAAATTGGCTATAAACCCTGAATGCGAATTTTTCTAACCTCGACGAAGTAAGTGTGTCCTAAATAAATCACATAAAAAATAGCTCCGAAAAATATTGTAAATGGTATAAGTGAGACTAAATAGATGGCTAGAGTTTTCATTCTTATGGCATTGCCGTTGAAATATTTTATCTTTTTATTTTCCTCTTTTGTACAGATATTTGAAGCTATATCGTAAGTCATCGCTTTGTGAAAAAAATAGTAGAGAGGGAAGTTGAGAGCTATGATATTTACAAGCGGTATAAAATAGAGCGGAATCAGAACTAGAAAGAGTAAAAGCATGATAAATGCCCACTTTATCATGTTGAATATTCCCTCAAGAATATTTGAATCTCCCATCATTGCAACATCTGAATAATGTCTCTGCTGAAGTTCTCTGAGGACGGGTTCGGTTAAAAAGCCTATGACTAAAACAGCTACAAAGATGGAGACATAAAGCACCAGAAATCCGCCAATCGAATAAACCAAAAAGCTCACTATCCACGAGGTGATGGCATGGGTCATAAGAAATTGGATTATGGAAGAACCTTGAAGCAGTGCTGATGTTGTTTCACTGTTTGCTATGCCGTTATGCATCGTGGTCTGTGAGCTTTGAATGCTCAGAGTGCCGAGCTGTTCAAGCCCCATGCCTGCTATGACAAAAAAGATTATATACAGTGCAACCATTGTTATGATAAAAGGCATTAGTGCGTATTTGAGCATCTTCGGTGTAAAAAAGTCGCGGATACTCAGAAGAAGTAAGTTACTGTTTTTTGTTATTTTTGTTAAATTATTTGCCATAGTGAAATCCTTTTTCTTAATTGCTTAGTCTATCACTGTTTTGTTTAAGTTTTAGTTATGGTAAAACCATAAAAACAGAGGAAATTATATTAAAATAGTGTATAAATCTGCTATTAAAAATAGTTATCGTTTTATGAATTTTTATAAAACTGCACAAAGGAAAGTAATGACAAAAAAAATATCGGTTATTCTGGCGGCTCTTGCCATAGTAGCACTCTTTTGGTACCTAGTCGGAGAGGTTTTCATCTTAAAAAGCAGTGAAAATTCTATTTCAAAACTTCAGTGTGTTTCATACGCGCCCTTTTCAAAAGATCAATCTCCAATGTTGTTTGATCAAGGAATGGTAATTTCAGAGGAACAAGTAAGAGAAGATTTGACTCTGCTCTCAAAATACACGGATTGCATCAGAACATACTCTATTTTGGGGCTGGAGATGGTTCCTAAAATTGCAAGAGAGAATGGTCTTAAAATGCTTATGGGTGGCTGGGTAAGCAGTGACAAGATTGCGACAGAGAAGGAGATAAAAGCTCTTATTACTCTTGCAAGCCAGAACAGAGATATTGTAAAAGCGATTATTGTAGGCAACGAGGCTCTGCTCCGCGGAGAGGTGACGGACACAACTCTTATTGGGTACATCAAAGAGGTGAAAAAAGCGCTTCCTGATATTAAGGTTACATACGCAGACGTTTGGGAATTTTGGCTTAAACATCCGCAAATAAGAGAGGTCACAGACTTTGTAACTATTCATATTCTACCATATTGGGAAGATGATCCGATGAATATCGATGCTTCTTTGAAGCATCTGGCAGAGGTGAGAGGAGAGGTTGAGGCGATTTTAAAAGAGAAAAATATTTTAATCGGTGAAACAGGCTGGCCTTCCGAGGGGAGAATGCGTGAAGACGCACTTCCTAGCAAGGTGAATCAGGCAATTTACATACGAGGCTTTGTAAAGCTGGCAGAGGAGAATGAATGGAGCTACAACATCATCGAGGCATTTGACCAGCCATGGAAGAGAATGAGCGAGGGAGCCGTCGGCGGATTCTGGGGCTTGTTTGACAAAGATAGAGTGGATAAACATGTTTTTGCGGGGGATGTCTCAAACTTTCCAAACTATAAACCCTTGGCTTTTGGCTCACTTTTACTTCTTTTTGCATTCTCCTTTTTGCTAAGAGGTTCAAAGATAGCAACGAAAAAAGTAGTGTTGTTTGGAGCTATTAACTCTCTTTTCGCAATCTTATTTATGCTTCAAGCAGAGCAGTATATGATGACGGCAAGAACGGCTTTAGAATTCGGTTGGGCAGGTTTGGTTCTTGCAACACACTTCTTTATATACTACTTTTTACTTTACAATATCGCCAAAGATAAAAAGCCGGAGATTATAAATATTTCTGCAATTTTGAAACAAAAAATATTCAACGCAGACACATCTCTTATGGTTCTTTTTTATCTTTCTTTTGTTTTTCTTCTCATCTCAAATCTTGCTCTTGCCCTTGAGGGAAGGTATAAAAATTTCGATATTTATATATTTACTGTCTCGGCTATCTCCTTCTTGTGGCTTTACAGAGGCAGATTTGAGAGTATGCATTTTGGAAGATTTGAAAAAGCATCCTCTTTAATTTTGGCAATAACGACGGTTGCGATTTTTGTAAATGAGAGCTACCTCAATCTTTTTTCGGATCTATGGGTTTTAATCTCGGTTGGATTTGCTTCTATCCTATACATGGGCAGCAAAAAAACAGCCTTGAGCGAGCTTAAAAATCTTGCACTTTTTATGATTCTGTTTTTTGGAATTTTTGCCTATTTAAGATACGGAATTTTTATGAACGATGCTGTTGCAGCGCAGTGTAACGTATCGGCAGACTCTTTTCTTTGCACGCTAAGAGCTAAAATCGGTCTGTTTGCCTACATGCATGTTTTTGGAGAAGTTGCAGTTGCTGCTGCCGTGGTCGCACTTTTTGCAAACAAAAGAGTACTCTCAATTTTGGCTCTGTTTTTAAGCATCGGTGCATTAATGATGATGAATGCTTTTTTTGGTGCAATTGCTTTCGCAGTTGCAGTTTTTGTTATGACAAAAAATACTACACATAAAATAGCAGGCAATTAAGAGGAGGTTATGCTTTTTGCGGCGGAGTATCCGCTTGCCCATGCAAAGGCAAAATTGTATCCTCCTCTACGTCCAACAATATCTAAAACCTCTCCGCAGAAGTAGAGGTTTTTTTGTTTGAGGGATTCCATCGTTTTTGGATTAATTTCGTTTGTATTTACCCCTCCGCCGCTCACCTCTGCATGCCTGAAACCATGCGTGTCACTTACCTCAAATTTCCAGTTTAAAATCTGATTGGCTATTCTTTTTGCTGCTTTTGTATCTATCTCTTTTGCTAATCTGAGATGTGGTATCTTTAAATCATCGAGGAGTGAGGCGGCAATTTTGAGTGGAGTTAAGCCAATCAAAATATCCAAAACAGAAAATTTCGGCATGCTCTTTGCGATTTTGCTGATATGTTCCGAGAGCTGTTGCGCGTTCATGTTGGGAAGTAAATTGATAGATATTTCTACCTGCTTTGAACCCATGAGTGCCTCGCTTGCTCTTTGCGAAATGTCGAGAACAGCAAAGCCTGAAACACCGTAGTCCGTGAAGAGAATATCGCCGCGGCATGCGGACTCTTTTTTGTTGTTTACAAGCAGCGTAACCTTTCCATCAGTTTTTGTACCAGACATTTTATGAACAATTTTAGAGTTTAGATGCAGCTGAACAAGAGAGGGATAGGTCGGGATAATACTGTGTCCAAACTCTTTGGCAAAACTCTGTCCGTCGCTGTTTCCGCCAAGGTGGCTCGCTGCCTCTGAGCCGGTTGCAATCACCACTTTGTCATGTGTTTGGAGCAGTTTTTTAACATCTGTAATCTTCATATCCATATGAAAAACAACGCCCAGATTTTCTGCAACCACTTGCAAAAGTTTAGCGACAGATTTTGCCTCATTGCTCAGTGGATAGACCCGTCCATCCTCTTTAACATCGAGTAGCAGACCTATCTCAAGAGCAAACTTTTCAAACTCTTTGAAACCGAAATTTTTGAGTGCGTCGTTTACAAAGGAGGGATTGGCACCAAAGAAATCACTCTGGCTTAAATTTCTATTTGTAATGTTGCATCTGCCGTTTCCGGAGACTAAAATCTTTTTGGCACATTTGTTGTTCTGTTCATAAATTTCCACATGTGCTTCGAATTTTGCACAAAAGATAGCGCACAAAAGCCCGGATGCTCCGCCGCCGATAATTGCAACTTTTAGCATTTTAGAGTGTTACAACTTTGGCGCCAAATCCGCCCATGTATTGGGGTGCATCTTCAAACTTTTTTACTTTTGGGTGGGATGCCAGAAAATTTTTAACCGCATAAGAGAGTTTGCCTGTACCGATTCCATGGTAGATTAAAACTTCATCCCAGCCGGAGATGAGCGCATCGGAGATAAATTTATCTAAAACCTCTTCCGCCTCTTCAGCTCGCATTCCATGCAAATCGCATTTGAGGCCTGCTCTTTTTTCAACGCTTATCTTGACATCGGTTTTGTATTTTGGTTGAATGATTTGGGTATGTTTTAGCTGCTTTGTTTTTACGCGGAGCTTCATCCCCTCTATCTCAATGAAGGCATCGTTGTTGCTTGAAAGAGAGATTATGACACCCTTTTTGCTGTGGTATTTTACTTTGTCGTCCACTTTGAACTCCACATGCCGAGCTTCTTGTTCTACTTTTGGCTGAGGAACTGCTTTTTTGGCTCTGTCCATGGCTCTGTGGATTGCTGCACTGTCTCCGGCTTTTGCTGCGTTTTTTGCTTCGTTGATTGCTGCATCATAAGTGAGTTTGAAGGAATCTTTTTGTTTTTGGGCTTCAAGAAAAAGTTTTTCTCTTTGTTCTTTCAAATCAAGCTCTTTTTGTCTTAAAGATTCCAGCTTCTCGTCCACCGCTTTGTGTTTTTGCTTGAGTTCGCGTTCGAGTTGCGAGCCTCTCTCGATGAGAATATTGAGTTTTTCGCTGTTGTCGCCGTAAACAATTTTTGCATCTTGTACAATTTTGTTTGAAATGCCGTATCTGCTTGCAGTCTCAAAAGCGTAACTCTTCCCGATAATTCCCTGCATAAACTCATAAGTCGGCGTTCGAGCCTCTTCGTCATAAATCGCCGCCATAAGCTCCACATCGTCACGGTCAGCCATGAGAGCGGCAAGCCGTTTATGGTGGGTTGTCACGACTATTTTCTGATTTTTTGCAACAAGCTCTTCAAGTATCACTTTAAAAAGTGCCGCCGCTTCGTCGCTGTCTGTCCCGAGTTCTATCTCATCTACGCCCACAAGAGCCGATTTGTACTCAAAAATTTTAGAAAACTCCTGCATTCTTCCTGCAAAAGTTGAGATATCGTTTTTTACATTTTGAGGGTCGTCAATAATTGCCAACACATTTTTAAAAGAGCCGATGTGCGATTTATGTTCATTCAAACGCATCGGAATAATATATTTCGCCATAAAAGCAGATGCCAAAATTGATTTGAGGAGCATCGTTTTACCACCGGCATTTACACCTGTAATCATGAGTATATTTTTAGAAAAATCCACATGGATGGGTTTGGCTTTGTGCAGAGCCGGGTGGATAAAGCTATCAAGAGCTATTTTAGAATCATTCTTTGATTTGATGATTTGCAGGTTTTTAGCCCTTGCAAAGAGAACTCTTGCCTGATAGTTGTCAAACTTATCAAACTCTTTGTCAATAAAGGCAATAAAAGGCTGAAGTTCGGCTAATTTTGCAGAAAAACTTTTTGCATAGGTGTAGAAGATGGTCTCCTGCTCTTGCTGAATGTAACGAATCTGCTCTTTTGTTTTTAAGATGATGTCGGGAGAGACATAAAAGAATCCGCCGCTGCTTCTTGCAATAACCGCACCTTTGAGTACATGGTTAAATCCGCCGCGCACCAAAAGACACTCCTCATCGTTTATAAAGTGAACCTGAGAATCCACCAAATATCCTGAGAGTTTCGGGCTTGACATCATTCGCTTGAGTGAGCCGCTCATGTTGGCTTTATGCTCTTTTATTCTTGCACTCAAACCAAAAAGTGTCTCATCAAGATTTTCGTTAAAATGTCCATCGGCACTGAAATACTCTTCAATTTCTACAAATCTATCGTCGATGATAAATTTTTCCATCCATTCGCCAATTATACCGCCCAGCTCACGGTTTTTGAAGTATCTAAAGTATCTTACTACCTTGATAATTTCAAATATCTGTTCAAAATTCAGAACACCTCGTTTGCTTAAATGCCCTTTGATATTTGCAAAGTTAGCAATTTTTGGAGGTGCTTTAAACTCTATTGCGTCAAGTGCTTTTATATAGCGAAAATGAAGCTCTTGATCCCCTTCGATGTAGAGGGAAGCCTCACGGGAGAAGAAATTTTTAAATGTATTGATATGCTCATCTAAGTCAAGTTGTGTAATCAGCAACTCGATTTTAGATTTGTTTGAAGTTTCTACTCGCACTCTGAGACACTAATCATTTGGTTAAAATAGGGAGTATTATGTTTTCCTATAAAGGTATAAGTACCTATACTGAGGGTGTAGTTTGTGCTGTTTACATCTTCATTTTTACATTTTACAGTTTTGTTTTGCTCAAATTTTCTTACAGCTTCCAGCATTTTTTGGCTCTGTGCATTACTGTAGCTGTTGTACAAAATTGCGCTAAGAATGATAGCTAATAGGATGGTTGTTACCGTTATTTTTTGAAGTTTTGTAAATTCCGTAAAGTAGTGCAGAGCTAAAAAGAAAAGCCCAGCGATTATAGCACTAAATATATATGCCATTACGCAATTCCTCTTATTTGATACGTAAGGTCTCCTGCACCAAAACCGATGATAAGACCTCTGTCTAAAATCTGTAAATCTTTTTTATTTTTTATAACAGTTATTTTGTTATTTGCTCTAGTGATGCTGTCTGCCATGGTGAGGTTGTATGCCTTGAACTTCTCTTTGAAATCAATCTCCCTAGGAGCTTCACCCGCAGACCAGACAGGCAGAATGATAAGTTCTTGCGCACCCTCAAAACATTTGATAAACTCCTCAAGATTATCGATAGTTCGAGAGTATTTATGCGGCTGCCAGATAGCTGTTATTTTATCAAAACCTTTGAGGAGTGCGTACTCCTTTACAGATTGGAATGTTGCTTTTATCTCTGTCGGGTGGTGACCATAATCATCAATAATTACGCTGTCTTCTTCAGAGCCGACTATGTCAAATCGTTTTTTAATACCCTTGAATGTCAAGATGTTTGCGCGAATCTCTTCAATATCCATAGACTCATGTGCCGCTAAAATCGCTAAAGAGGCATCAAGAGCGATGTGTGCACCAAAACCCCAAACATCGAATGCTCCTAAATCTTTGAGCGTAAATCTTGTGTGGGGTTCATTGTCGATTAGAATGTACTCTAAATTTTTAATCTCTTTGCTAGGGTAGAGCCAGTGCGCTTCTATTTCACCCTCATTTTTTAAAGTTTTTAGAAAGGGGTCTTCTGCATTTAAAACACGGCATGGAGCGGATTTTATAAAAGTGCGGTAGGAGTCGTAAAATCTATCATAATTGTAGTCATAATACTCCATGTGCTCCGGTTCGGCGTTGATTACTATGGCGCAGTGAGGATTTGAGTTAATAAAACTTCCGTCGCTTTCATCCGCTTCAAAAACCATTACATCTGTTTTGTCATCGTATCTTACATTAGAGCCAAAAGCTTTGGACTCCGCACCGATGATAGCAGAACCGCTCATAATAGAGGTAAGTATGGCAGTTGTTGTACTTTTTCCATGTGCACCGGCAATCGCATATACTTTATTTTCATTTAAAATCTGTAAAAGTGCTTCTCTTCGTGCCAAAACTTCTATGTCCTTGGCCTTCGCCGCTACAATTTCCGGATTGTCAGGTCGAATGATAGCGGAGTGAACGACTAAATCTTGGTCTGTGATAGCTTCTGCGGCATGTGGAACCGTCACCGTAATTCCTAAAGTTCGAAGTTTTTTTGTAATGGCTGAGTCGGAGATATCTGAACCGCTTACTTCATGCCCTTTAAAACGCATAAATTGTGCAAGTCCTGAGATACCTATGCCGCCGATTCCAATAAAATGTATTTTCATGTATTACTCCGCAACTATTTTTGAGTTTTCTAGCAATTTTTGTGCCTCTTTGGTGAAGCAGCTTATATAAAAAGAGCTGGCACTTTCAGTTGCGTCTATGTCTGCAATATTTGATATAAAATCATCGAGAGTAATATTTTCTGCTGAAGCTATCCAGTGGAGTTTGAGAGCGGACGAGAACTTTGCATCATTTGTAAGCCCACTGAGAACTTCAAACAAAGCACTTGCATCTGCGATTTTACCTGCACTGTAATGCTCTATGGCATACTCATACAGGGCTCTAACCGTCGCAAAATCCTGCACCTCATTCATGTCCATTACTCTGTGAGACTCAAGGGCATCGGTCAATCTCTCCAGCGCCAAATCAAGAATATTTGAATAAAAATCCATAAGTGTATCTTCATCAAAAGTGTCATGCGCTTTTTGCTCTAGCACATAAAGCGATGCAATATCAGAGTTTTGTTGTGCTTTTAACACTTCCTCTTTAAGTTTTTCTACCTTGTTCATGCTAAACACTCCTTAATTCTAAGTAACGCACTTCTTGTCTGTTCCACGGCCTCAACGAGAGCAATACGGATAAAATCTTTTGCTGGATTGACTCCGTTTTTATCCTCTCTTGCTAAATATTCGCCGGGGAGCACTTTTACATTATATTTTTCGTAGAGTCTTTTTGTGAACTCTATCGGTTGGGGAACTTTGAGCCAGAGGTAAAAGGTGGCTTGCGGAATTTCCACTCCGAGAATCTCTTTTGCCGCTTCAAAGTTTTTTTTGTAAATTTCTCTTGAAATTTCTACATGTTCTTCATCATTCCATGCAACCGCAGCCGCACTTTGAAGCGGAAGAGGTGAAGCACACCCTATGTAGGTTCTGTATTTCATGTACTCTTTCAAAATCGTCTCATCTCCTGCAATAAAACCGGAACGAAGCCCCGGAGCCGAGGAGCGTTTAGAGATGGAGTTGATAACTAAAATATTTTTAAATGTTGTGTTTCCCACATGCATCGAAGCTTCAAGAAGTGATGGAATTGGCTGAGCTGTATAAATTTCGCTGTAACACTCATCATTTATAAGAACAAAGTCATGTTTAAGAGCCAGATACACCCATTCGCCAAGCTCTTTGAGACTAAGAACCGAAGAGGTAGGATTGTTTGGGAAATTTAAAATTACCAAGTCGCAGCCGCTTAACTCCTCTTCATTGATAACAGGTTTAAAGTTGTTGCTCTCGTCCATGTTTAGGTGAATTACTTTGGCTCGTGAAGCGATAGCTGCACCCTCATAAATCTGATAAAAAGGGTTTGTATATGCCATAACAGGCTCTTTTTTGTCAAAAAGCAGAAATTGAGGAAAGTTGAAAAGCACTTCACGTGTACCAAAAGTAGGGATGATTTGTTCGCTTTTTAGTTCAGTATTGAATCTTTTTTTTACGAAATTTATTTGAGCATTGATTAGATTCTCTTCGCCTGAAGTTTTCGGATATTTTCTAAGTAAGTCGCTAGAGTTACAGAGCTCTCTTTGTATAAAATCGGGTGTTTCAAACTGAGGCTCGCCTATTGTTAAAACGGATGGCGTATAGTCGCTGTTGGGTGTGATATTTTTAAGTAAATTATGCAGTTTTTCAAACGGGTATGGTTCAAAATTCATCTATTTGTTCCTTCTTCTTAATCGCGCAATTATAGCTTAACTTACTTTATCTCAGTTGATGCAAATAAGTCGGATAATGAGAATTGTTGTGTATAATTCTTGACTTTGTTAAAGTTAAGGATGAGATGATGAAAATAGCAATTTCGATAGTAGCGGCACTTTTTTTAATCGGGTGCGGAGAGGGTGATAAAAAAGCAGTAGAAGCTAGTGCAACTCAGACAGAAACACCGATAGCAGCGGTAAAAAGTGAGCCGGCTCCCGTGAAGGATGAAGTGAAAAACGACACGGTAGATAAGGTTAAAACGGCAGTAAATGATGTAGCCGATAAATCAAAAGAGGTTACAAATAAAGCAGCAGATTCGGCAAAAGAGGTCGTTACTTCTATGACGGATACAATGACTTCCATGATGCCGACAACGACTACGGCTACCGCTTCGGGAGAAAGTATCTTTAAGGTATGTGCAAGTTGCCATGGAACCAACGGTGAAAAAGCGGCATTAGGCAAATCTCAAATCATAAAAGGCTGGAGTGCTTCAAAAGTTTCGGATGCTCTTAAAGGTTACAAAGCAGATGGTTACGGCGCATCCATGAAAGCTATTATGAAAGGTCAAGTATCTAAGCTCAGCAATGATGATATAAAAGCTGTTTCGGAATATATTTCTAAGCTCTAAATAAACTTTTGCCACTCAGAGGGCATTTTTCCTCTAGGGGCACCTCGTCGCAGCTGCGCATGTGGAAAATTCCATATGCCCAAAGTTATATCAAATCCAACAAAATTCTGCTCAAATATAATCATACAAAAAGTGCGATATAATCATCTATTAAATGCGGGGGTATGGGATGAAAGTTTTACTGACTGGTGCGAACGGATATATAGGAAGAAGGTTGAAAAATGTACTCAAAAATCAAGAGGGGATAGAGCTAAGGGTTTTTGTAAGAAATAAAAACAGTATATCGAAGGATAAAGCTGAGAATTTTGAGGTTTTTGAGGGGGATACCTTTGACAAAGACGCCCTAAGAAAAGCTCTTAATGGCGTCGATACCGCGTATTATCTTATCCATTCGCTCAACAAAGAAAACTATAAAGACCTTGATAAAATCTCAGCTCAAAATTTTATTGACATGGCTGAGGAGTGCGGGGTAAAAAGAGTGATTTATCTTGGAGGTCTGGGCGTAAAAAACTCCGACACAAGTAACCATCTCCTCAGCAGAATCGAAACAGGTGAGATTTTAAGCGCATCTAAAAGCGTGCAAACCATCTGGGTACGCGCAGGTGTTATCATCGGCTCAGGAAGTGCAAGTTTTGAAATCATCAGAAATCTTGTAGAAAAATTGCCTTTTTTGATAACTCCAAAATGGGTGGACACCTACGCCCAGCCAATAGCTGTAGAAGATGTTATAAACTATCTCTCTTCCTCTTTGCATCTTTCTTATGAGAAGAATCTCATCGTAGATATTGGCACCACAAAAATGATGTATAAAGAGATGATGCAAGAGACTGCTTTGGCTTTGGGGCTCAAAAGATATCTAATACCTGTCCCTTTCATGAGCATAAATATTTCCTCTTATTGGCTCAACCTTTTTACTCCGGTACCTTTTAGAGTTGCAAAAGCGCTCATTGAAGGGCTGCGCTCCGAGGTCGTTATGCAAAATGAGAATGCAAAAATATATTTTCCTCTCATCACTCCTTTAAGCTACATAGATGCGGTCAAAAAAGCGGTGCAAGAGATAGCGCAAAATCAGGTAATAAGCAGATGGAGTGATGCCGAAGGCTCTTCATGGGACAAAATTCACTTAAAAGAGATAAATGATGCTATCTTTGTGGATAGAAAGGAGTCTGACATCAGCGCTTACGACAAAGAGAAGGTTTTTAAGGCGATTAAATCTATAGGTGGGGAAAACGGCTGGTTCGATTATGATTTTTTGTGGGAAATACGCGGTGTTATTGACAAAGCTTTAGGCGGTGTGGGACTCAACCGTGGAAGAAGAGACAGCTGTGATTTAAGGCTTGGAGAGTGTCTTGACTTTTGGAGAGTTGAAGATATACAAGAGAATGAGAGGTTGCTTCTTTTTGCTCAGATGAAAATCCCCGGTCATGCATGGCTTGAGTTTAAAATAGAGGGCGACAAACTTATCCAGTCCGCATATTTTTATCCAAAAGGTGTTTGGGGCAGGGTGTATTGGTATGCACTTCTTCCTATGCACTATTTTATATTTAACAACATGATGAAGTGTGTTTTGAAAAATAGCTTGAAACTTTGATTTTTGAGCCTACATTTGTATCTAATAATATAGAAGCAAAGGAAAAGAGTTATGAGAAGGATAGAAAGTTGGAGGGAAAATATAAAAAAGCAAGTAAAACGGTCTAATTGTATTTTTTCTAGAGGTTAGATTCACTTGGAGCAAGACGATATTAAAATATTTTTAGTTGACGAAGTAAAAAAGTTGATAACACTTTATTGATAGAGAAGAATTTAAATTGTATGTTAAGACTTTAATGCTTGATAAAATATTCCCCGGTATTCAAGGTGTCGGCTATTCTATAATTATTCCTGCTGATAAAAAAGATGAATTCATAAAAAAAGTTCGCCTAGAAGGCTTTGATTCTTATAATATTACTCCAACAACTCCTCGTGATTTTTATACCACAATTTTATATCTTGAACCATTTAATTTGAGAAACCAAAAAGCCTTCGGTTATGACATGTTTTCAAATCCGGAGAGGCGAATAGCTATGGAAGAGTCACGAGATAATGATACAGCTACTATTTCTGCAAAAGTAACTCTTATACAAGAGTATGAGGCAAGTGTACAATCCGGATTTTTAATGTATTTACCAATATATGAAAAAAGTACAAATAATGAAACAGTAGATGAGAGAAGAGAGCATATATTGGGATGGATTTATGCCGCTTTTAGAGTCGATGATTTTATGAGAGGATTGTTAGGTTACGAAGATAAAAATTTTGATATTGAGATTTATGATAGTGACATCATAAGTCAAGAATCACTCATGTATGATAGTTATGAAAGTAATAGAGTTAATAAAATTGAGATGACTATTTCCGGGCGATATTGGACTATTTTAGTTAAATCAACGCCAGCTTTTGAAACAATGCTAGATGTGAGTAAGGCAGAATTAGTGCTGGCATTTGGACTTATATTTAGTCTTATTTTGGTCTATATTATTTTACAGCTTATAAATACTAAAGAATACGCTCAAAAGAAAGCTAAAGAGATGAATAAAGAGTTGGTCATAAAAAGAAATGAACTTACAAATTTAAACACAACTCTCGAAAGCCGAGTAGAAGAAAAAACAGAAGAGTTGCAAAAATCGAATGAATTACTAGAGGCACATATAGCAGATTTAGAGCTTTTGAATTCTAAACTTACAAAAGCAAAAAAAGAAGCACTCCAAGCTGCACAGGCAAGGTCAAACTTTATAAGCGGTATTTCGCATGAACTGAGAACACCCCTCAATTCAATTATAAATTTTACAGATCAGATAATAGAAGATTTTGATGAGATTTTAGTAGATAAAGAGTTGCAGACGGATACAAAAGGCTTTTTACAAAGAGTACTAATAAATTCAAGACACCTGCTTCAACTCATAAATGACCTGTTGGAGTTTACAAAAGCAGAGGCAGGGAAGATGGATTATAAATTGGAAAAGAAAAATATAAATGAAAGTTTAGCTGTGGCATATAACAATACATGCTCACTTCTCAATGGAACAAATGTAGAGTTTAATCTGACACTCTACCAGGAACCGCTCATAGGATTGGTAGATTCGAGAAGATTTTTGCAGGTTCTTTTAAATCTGCTCTCAAACGCAATTAAATTCACAGATAAAGGCTTGATAGAACTAAGAAGTTTTGAAGAAGATAATTTTATAGTCGTAGAGATAAAAGATACGGGGAAAGGGATTCCATTTGAAAAATATAATGTTATATTTGAACCGTTTATGCAGGTAAACAGTACAGACAATGGAACAGGATTAGGACTGGGGCTGGCAAAAAAGATGTGTGATGACATGGGAATAGAAATTTCATTTACTTCTGTTGAAGGCAGCGGCACTGTTTTTCGTTTAATGATAAAAAAATTGGCAGGTGCGGTGATAGAAGCGTAGTATCCAGAGTTGAAACTCTAGATACCTCACAGTACATGAGGAAATTAAAGCAGCCGCTTCATCAGCTCTATATGATAACTTTCTTGGTAGTTGATGAAATCAAAAAATTTAGATAACTCCTCATCTTTGATTGCTCCGCTTAACTCTTTACACATTACTTTTGCAGCTTCTTCTTCTGCTATGCCGTCATGTACAAATTTTTCTAAATCTTTTATAACGTATGTAAGTTCATGCAGCTCTCTTGGAAGAGCTAATATTCCTAATTTTGCCATCATGTTGCCAAAAGATTTGAGATGAAAGTGCGATTCGTCTATCAGGTCTTGGAAGACGCTGAACTGTATCGCACTGTCTGTTCTTGCCTGCATAAACGCATAGACCAAAATCAGCTCATATTCTTTGTAGGACTCTTCAAACAAGAACATGGTAAGTGCGTCTATCTGCTCTTGTGCGAGGTTTTTGTCTAGCCAATGTCTTTGCATGTTAAAGGCAGTCACCTCTTGGTTTTTTGTACTATCTCTTAAAATTTGTGCCAGATATTCTAAAAGATAGCTGTCATCCGTTTTCAACCTCTCACCCAAAATAGTATTGGAATAAAGAGTCTGAGCATCAATAACAGTTTCGACTAAGTCCTCTATCACTTCAAAAACGGACTCTTTTTTATATAAAATCATTTTTCTGTCATAGTTGTAGTTATCTCCGGCAGAGAGAATGTCCGTGCCGAGCCACTTCATGTGGCGAAATGCAATTTGGGAAAAATCATATAATCTTGATTTTATCTCCTCATCATTAATTGCAAAGGATGCAAAAACGATACTTAACCATAACTCATGTTTTGCCTGATATATTTTATTCACCGGTTTCTCCCTCAGTTTCACAACTCTCTTTCATTTTTAGCACATGCATCTCTTCAACTTTTCCGTTTTGCAGGTTCTCATAGTTCATCATGGAAGCTACAAATGAGCTTAAAACCATGTCGGAACAAATCTGTTGTTGAGGCGTGGCACCGCCTAGTTTCTTATTCATTTTTTTAATCGCATCATTCGCATATTCTGTGTCATGGTCTATAATCATCTCTGTAAACATCGAACCCACTACAACCGTATCTTGGCAGCCGTTTGTTGCAAATTTTGCACTTTTTATGGCGTCGCCATCAAGAAGAGTGTAAAAAATAACATACTCCCCCGTTTTTTCATCCACTGCTACACCGACTCCGCTCGGATTCTCTAGCTTTCCGTAGTTTTTTGGGTTCATCAAGTGTTCGAGTGTTTCAGGATTCATCCCTTTTGGTAATTCTATATTTTGCATAATTAGCCACTTTTTTACTAAGATAAGTGAGCATTTTAGTATTCTTAACATAAGACAAACTAAAAAACAGTAAAATTACATTCTGAAATTTGAAAAAAGAGAATATATGAACACACTTTTAAAACTTCCAAAGCTTTTAAGATTTTTACTACTCTTTATTACATCGCTTACTCTACTCTTTGTTCTTATGAGAGTTGCTTTTTTTATCGCTTTTAATGATCCATCTTCACCACTCACTTTGCATGACCTGTTTAAATCTATGTGGCTTGGACTTAGATTTGATTTGCGAATGGTTGTTTTTATGATTTTGCCTCTCTTCTTTCTGGGCTGGATAAAGGGGCTTTCACCTTTTAAATATAGAGCGGCTCACTACTTTTGGCTTGCATATTTGTCCCTTGTTTTTGCAGCGTATGTTATGTTTTATGTATTCGATTTTGGGCATTACTCTTACCTTCGGACAAGATTAGATTTTACGGCTTTGAGATTTTTAGAAAATTTAGATATTTCGGCAGAGATGGTTTGGCAAAGTTACCATGTTCTCTGGATTGTCTTAGGGATACTTTTGGCAAATCTTGTTTTCATATTTTTAACAAGCAGACTTTTTAAAATTATTACAGATCAGAAAAATGTGAATCTGACTCCTCTAAGCGGTTTGATTTTTTCTTTTATTGCTTTTGTGGCTCTTTTTATAGCAGGATACTCAAAATTTTCTCAGTATCCGCTTCGCTGGAGCGATGCCGCATTCTCAAAACACCCCTTTGCAACGCAGCTCACCTACAATCCAATTCACTATTTCTTAGACACAGTTAAAAATGGCCGTGTTGCATACGATGAAGCAAAAGTGAGAGAGTATTATCCGGTTATTGCCGATTTTTTGGGTGTTGCTGATAAAAATGTAAAAACTCTTAATTTCCAGAGAAGAGTGCTTCCAGCCCATCCGGTAGGTAAACAGCCGAATATCGTCATTATTATTATGGAATCTTTTGCATCCTATAAATCAAGTGTTTCAGGAAATCCGCTCAACCCTTCCCCGAATGTAAAATATCTTGCAGACAACGGACTTTACTTCAAAAATTACTTCTCTCCTGCTACGGGAACAGCCCGTTCTATATATTGTACCCTCACAAGTTTGCCCGATGTGGAGCTTCAAGGAACATCCAGCCGTAATCCTCTTATTGTCAATCAGCACTCTATTGCACATGACTTTAACAGTTGTGAAAAGTCCTATTTTATAGGCGGTTCGGCTTCGTGGGGCAATATAAGGGGAATGCTGAGTCAATCTTTGGATAATCTGGCTCTCTATGAAGAGGAGTCCTATTCGGCTCCTAGAACAGATGTTTGGGGTATTTCAGATATTGACTTGGCACGCGAGGCAAATGGATACTTATCCAAAATGAAAGAGCCCTTCTTTAGTGTGATTCAGACTTCAGGAAACCATAGACCCTACACGATTCCAAAAGAGAGTTATGGATTTCAAGAGAAACTTAATATAGACGAAAATGAGATTAAGAAGTATGGTTTTGAGTCTTTGAATGAGTATAACTCTTTTAGATTTATGGATTACTCGATTGGGCATTTTATGGAAGAGGCGAAAAAAAGCGGCTACTATAAAAACACGATTTTCGTCTTTTACGGAGACCATGGAATTTCAGGAAATACCGGAGAGCATGTAACAAAGGGTGAAAACAGCAGTGCTTTAGATTTGGGGGCTTTGCGCGTTCCTTTTATCATCTATTCACCCCTTATAACAGAGCCAAAAGTGTATGAGAGGGTTGTAAGTGAAGCCGATGTTCTTCCTACAATTGCTTCCATGCTCAATATCTCTTATGTCGCAACAACCATGGGACGCGATATGTTTGATGCACAGTTCGACGACAAAAGATATGCTTTTACCATAACACACTCTTCAAATCCTTTTATAGGGCTTGTTGGCGATAAATATTATTTCAAAAGCAGATATGATGGAACTATGAGCGGGCTTTACGATATATATAGCAGCGAACCGCTTAAAAATTACGCTTCAGAGCAACCGGAACTTTTCAAAAAGATGAAAGATTTAACTTATGGAATTTATGAAACTTCTAAATATATTCCCTACTTTAACAAGCGAGAAGATGTGAAAAATATAAAATGATAACGATTTCCGCATGTAAGTTTGGATATGAGAAAAAGAGTGTTTTAGATATAGAATCTTTTCATATAAAAGAGGGCGAACACATCTTTTTACATGGAAAAAGCGGAAGTGCAAAGAGTACATTTTTAAATCTTTTGTGCGCTGTTTTAGATCCGACATTCGGAGATATTGAAGTTTTAGGGACAAAACTAGCATCTCTTAGCTCTTCTCAAAAAGATAGATTTCGGGCAGATAATTACGGAATTATCTTTCAGCAGTTTAATCTTCTGCCCTATCTGAGTGTTGAAGAGAATATATCCTTGTCTTACAGATTTTCAAAATCTAAAAGTGCTGCGAAAGAGGAAATAGAGAATCTGCTTGATTCTTTACAACTCTTTGTCGATTTAAAAACACCTGCCATGAAGCTGAGTCTGGGACAACAACAGAGGGTTGCAGCAGCACGGGCGTTAATAGGAAAACCAAAAATTATCTTAGCCGATGAGCCAACCTCGGCGCTTGATGGCGATACAAAAGAGAGTTTTATGAGAGTTCTTTTTAATCAAATCGAGGCTCAAAATGCAACTCTTATTTTTGTCAGTCATGATAAATCACTCGCATCCAATTTTAACACGGTTTACGACTTTGCAAAGCTTAACAGAGCTTTTGTATGATTTTTAATCTAATCTATAAAAGTATTTTAAACCGCAAAACAGCTTTTTTTCTCTCTGTATTTTCAATAGCCATTAGTGTGGTTTTACTTTTGGGGATAGAGAGAGTTGCAAAGAGTTCTAAAGAGCATTTTTTAAATACCATACATGAAACAGATATTATAGTCGCTGCTTCGGAGGGTTCAATCGATATTCTGCTGAATCTTGTGTTTCATAATGGTGACTTACGGCTCCTATGAAGAGATAGCGAAGTTTGAGGAAGTTGCATGGGCGGTGCCTCTAAGTTTGGGAGACAGTTTTAAAGGTTTTGGAGTTATGGCGACGAATGAAGATTTTTTTAAACATTATAAATACGGTTCAGGAGAGCTTTTAGAGTTTAAAGAGGGCGGTAATTTTAGCGGTTTTTATGATTTGATTGTTGGGTCTAATGTAGCTAAAAAAGTCGGTTTAAATCTTTCTGATAAAGTGCATCTTTCGCACGCAGAAGAGCATTACAAACATACAAATAGAGAGTTCAGAGTGAGCGGAGTTTTAAAAGAGAGTAAAACCCCGAACGATGATTTGGTTTTTATGCAGTTAAAAACTGATGAAGCGATACATTGGGAGTGGCAAAGCGGGCACTTTGTGGATATGAAGATAGAGAGTGAGAGATTGTCACATATGGGTATAAAACCAAAGCATTTAAGCGGAATGTTGCTTGGGTTGAAAAACCCTTCACAAATTCTGTATGTGGAAGAGAAAATCAACCGTTATAAAGGCGAAAATCTGGGAGCAGCAGTTCCGGCAAAAGTTTTGAGTAAACTTTTTAAACTGATGAAGAATTTTCAAGATATTTTATTTTTTATTTCAACAGCAGTATTTATAACCGCACTCTTTACAATGCTCTCCTCTATGTTTTCAACTCTAAATGAAAGAAGAAGAGAGATAGCAATTTTGAGAAGTTTGGGAGCGGGTGCAAAGATAATATTTCTACTTTTTGCAGCCGAATCGCTCTTGATAGTTTCAAGTGGAATAGTTCTTGGAAACACTTTATTGACGCTGTTGATAGTACTTATTCCATTCACGATATCGATAAGTGCCATGCCGGACATGCACGAAATAATTATGCTTTTGTTTATGGTGGCAGTTTCGCTGATAGCAGCTTTTATCCCTGCAATAAGCTCCTATAAACAGAGTCTTCAAGATGGGCTTATAGTAAGAATATGAAAAAAATAGTTACACTTTTATTCAATGCACTTTTTTTCATCGCATGTTTAGATGAGCCAAAATATGAGATTGATAACTGGAGTGTTTTAATCGACCCGAGCTTTAATCAAGAAAAAGTTGTTGCATTTTATAAAGAGAAAATAGCAAAGGTAAAAGAAAACTCAAATGAAGAGAGTCACATTTATGCCCAGCTTCAAGAGGAGCTTAAAAAAGCCGGAAACAACAGAGCTGTGGATGGAAAAAGAGTTAAATTAGAAGGTTATTTGGTTCCCATTGAGACGGAGGGTGAGAGAGTAAGCAAGTTTTTATTTTTCCCAAATCAGGCAGCATGTATCCATGTTCCGGCTTCACCTGCAAATCAAACGATATTAGTTACTGCAAAAAAAGATGAAGGTATTTTGATGGAAGATGCTTACGAAAAAATAACCCTATATGGCACAATATATTTAGAAACCGTAAAAGCAGCAACGGGAACAGCCTCTTTTATTGTAAAAGAGGGGATAACGCATTTAGCTTCTTTGTAATTCAGTTTTAGTATTTAATTTTACTCAAATAAAGCCCATTACTTGGCGCAGGTTTTATCTTATAATTTTTTATACATGTCAGCTGTTCTTCTATCTCTTGAGCATTTAATTTTAAAAGTGCTCCGACCATGAGACGGATTTGTGAGCGCAAGAAACCATTTGCTTCAAAATTTAAAACTATGTAATCCTTATGTCTGTAGGCAAAAGCCTTGTAGACAATTCGTACCGTACTCTTGACATCACTTCCTGTTTTCATAAAAAATTTAAAGTCATGTTCACCTTCAAAGAGTTTGATATTTTGCTGCACTCTAAGAAAATCTACATCTTCCATAAAAGTGATAAAATCATCTAAAAATGGATTGCTCTGTGCCTCTTTGATAATGTAGCGGTAAACCCTTTTTTTTGCTCCGTATCTTGCATGAAAATCATCACTTACGGCTTTTATTTTTTTGACCTGTATTGTATTTGGAAGCATTTGATTTAAAACTCTTTGCAGTTTTTTCAAATCGCTCCAAAAAGTAGGCAAATCCACATGGCAGAGCTGTCCTGTGGCATGAACACCTTTGTCTGTTCTCCCGCTGGCAACAACTTTGGAATTTATGGAGAGCTGGAATAAAACATGTTCAAAGTTACCTAAAACAGTGTTTTTGGACTCCGTTTGCGTTTGAGAGCCCAAATAGGAAGTTCCGTTATAGAGAAGTGTTATTGCGCATCGCATCTAAAATCTGGCTACTATTGTCTTTTGGTACATGGCGTAAGTTACACCGAGCCAGATAAGGGCTACAACGGGAATTGTATAATAAAATATGAGTTCTTGAAGTCCTAAGGTAGCCACATAAAAAATCAAAATCCCTGAAAAGAGATAGAGGTAAATGCGACCTTTTTGATGCCTTGCATGCACTATACTAATGCTTGCGACCAAAAAGAGACTCAAAATCGGAAAAAGTGCTAGCAAAGTATCTGTTATTAACATATGTCTTTTGCTCTCTTTTCTGTCATCCGATAACCAATACTCAATCGGAGTTCTATACTGCGTCAGGTTGCTGCTCATTGTATCGTTTATGTTCATACTCTTAAACTCTATTTGTGAAAATTTTTCTTTGGAGTAGCTGTAGCCCTCTCCGTTTGTCAGCTTAAGTCGAAGTATTCCGGAGTCGTTAGTAATTTCACCTTTTTTGGCACTGATAAGAATCTCCTCTTTTTTGTTTTTATTGAATAAAAAAAGATTCTCATAACCTCCATCGGGGCTGTTTTTTCCGATATAAAGGAGCCAATCTCCAAAACTATGCCCAAATTCAGAAGCAGAGAGGTTGAATTTTGCCGCGCTCTTTTTGTATGAAACAAAGTTACTGGATAAAACCGTAGCATGCGGGAAAAGAACTAAAAAGTCAAATGCTAAGAGAGCTGAAAGAAGAAGGGCAGGCTTGAGGAGAGTTTTTAAAATAAATTTTGGATGAATACCAAGAGCAAAAAGTACAATAATTTCATTGTCTGTCGAGAGTCTGAAAAGTGTGAGTGCTGCTGCTATAAAAAAAGTTACAGGCATTGTGTAAAATAAAATTTCAGGTAAAACAAAGAGATAGAGTTGCGTCATTTCCCAAATTGTGAGCTGAATTACAGCCGTATAAGTCGCCAGTTTAATTAAAAAAATTACAGATGCTATCGAAAAGAGCGGAAAAAATATTGATAAAAAGAGTATGGATAAGGTGTTTATTATATATTTTTGAAGTCTGAACATGCTTAGTAATTAGCCTCAATATATGCTAAAATAGGGCTGTCAAGCAAATATACAATAAAAGTGGCTATTGCCAAAAATGGAACAAAGGGAACTCTCTGCTCTTCGGTCGAACGACCTCTGAGTGCGAGCATTACAGGAAGTGCTAAAAGAGCCGACAAGAAGATTGCCACAAGAGTGAGTTTAGCTCCGAGCAAGGCTCCCATGGCAGCAGCAACCATAATGTCACCTTCTCCCATAGCTTCAATAAACGGGTAGGTGTGGTAATGTTTTGTCCATGGGGTTTGCGTTTTTTTTGCCTCTCTTTGAGCTGAGGCTGTCAAAATGTAGGAGAGGGTAAATCTAAGAAGTGTAAATCCACCTGCAAAAAGAAGTGCGTTTTGCAGGTTTAGAAGAATTCCGCCGATACTCCATGCACCTAAAACTGCGAAGAGAATAGCTAAAAGATTGAGGCTGTCAGGAACCATTTTGTATTTAAAATCTATCATGGAGAGAGCCAAAAGCATCAAAAAACTAAGAGCAATTGAGAATATTGGAAAACTGATACCGAATTTATAGGCTAACACTAAAAATATAAGTCCTGATAAAAACTCTATAACAGGGTATTGCATAGAGATTTTAGAGTCGCAAAAGTAGCATTTTCCTTTTAAAATAATCCATGAAACTATAGGAATATTGTGCCAAGCTCTTAGTTTGTTTCCACATGCCGTGCAGTGGGATGATGGAAAAATAACGCTTTCATCTTTTGGAATTCTAAAAATAAGAACATTTAAAAACGAGCCGAGAAGTGTTCCAAATATAAAAGCAAAAAGTAGCTGTTCCATTATTTTAAGCCTCCAAAACGGCGTTCAATTTTTGTAAAGTCTTTTATGATTTCTTCTAACTCATGTGATGTGAAATCTGGCCATAAAGTATCACAAAAGAAGAGTTCCGCATAGGCTGCCTGCCATAGTAAAAAGTTTGAAAGTCTGTGGTCGCCGCCTGTGCGGATAAGCAAATCTACATCATGCGGACAATCAAGTGCATTGGAGAGCATCGCTTCTGTAATGTCATTTTCATATTCTTTTATCTTGTTTACAGCTCTTAAAATTTCATCTTGCGCGCCATAGTTGAGTGCTAATGACTGTACAAGTCCATCACAATGGATAGTTTTTTCTTTTACATCTTTTATGGTGTTTTGGAGTGACGCAGAGAAGGCTCGAATATCACCGATAGGCTCAAAGCGAACATTATTTTCTAGGTAAATGGGGAGCTCATTTTTGAGATAATTTTCTAAAAGTTTCATCAAAAATTCAACTTCTAATCTAGGTCTTTTCCAGTTTTCGGTAGAAAAAGCGTAGAGTGTTAACCTCTCAATATCTTTATGTTTTGAGCAATAGGTCGTTATTTCTTTGACAACTTTTGCTCCCGCTTCATGTCCTTTAACTCTTTTTTTGCCCTGAATCTCAGCCCAACGACCATTTCCATCCATTATAATAGCTATGTGTTTAGCCTGATTCATCTATTTTGCCTAAAAATAATTTTTTTGTATTATATCTTTTATAACTCTTTTAGTAAAATCAGTTAGAGCAGGGAATGAGTTTATACCCTATACCATAGGTGCATTCAAGGCAGTTTTCTGGTAATTTTTTTCTAAATTTTGATACTAGTTTTCTTATGTTTTTTGCATCAATAGCTTCATCCACAGAAGTAAAGTAGTTGACTATTTCATCATTGGAGTATATTTTTCCTACATTTGAAGTAAGTAACTGCATAAAATAAATCTCATATTTAGTTAAGTATATATTTGTATCAACATTTACAAGGGATTGGTTTTCTCTATCATATAAAAAATGATTTTGCAACTCTATTTTTGTTGGTATTTTTGTGTTTAACGAAACAGAAGAACTTAATATTTTTTTTGAAACATTTTGAAGTACTTTTAACAATTCTTGATAATCTATTGGTTTTTTTATAAATTGTTCAATGCCCATATTTATAAGATTTATAAGATACTCTGAGTCATCAAATGCTGAGAGTATAATAATCGGCTGGGATGGATTAATACTGTATATGAGTTTTGTAAACTCTACTCCATCCATAATAGGCATTTTAATATCTGAGATAACTATGTCATAATGTACGGAATTCTCTTCATGGTATGCTATATATTTTTCCATGGCATATTCACCGTTTTGGCTGTTATCTACTACTTTGAAAAATTTTTTTAAAATTTCTGCCGTATTCTCTCTGAGGTCATCATTGTCTTCTACAAATAAAACAGAAAGGTCTTTTGTGGCTGCCGTAACATCTTGAGAATTTATCATATTTAATACTTTATAATTATTTTAGCGCTTGAGAAGTATATCAATAAATAATAATTTTTTTATTAAAAATAGATAGAATTCGGCACTTACTTAAATAAAAATCAAATTCAGAGTAAAGCTCATTTGATTTTGCAGTTGCTAAAAGGTACCTTGAAAGTAAGAGATGTCTAAAAACTATATGAAAAAGAGAAAAAAATGAATCTAATAATAAATGGACATGTAAGAGAATTTAGTGCTTCCAAAACACTGGAAGATGTGCTAAAAGAGTTATCGCTAGCTGGCAAAGTAATGGCTGCCGCAGTTAATATGGATATTGTAAAACAAGATAGCTGGAGTACATATTATTTAAAGGACGGTGATAAATTAGAGTTACTTGATTTTGTCGGTGGCGGTTGAAAACTCTATCACAACGACTGCTATAGCATACTCGCCGTCATGTGTGATAGATAAACTACTGTCTTGAATCTTGAATTTTTTTATTAGCTTACTAGAAAGTCTTAGTTTTGGAGCACCTTTGGCTGTTTTGTAGATTGTGATATCGTGAAAATTGCACTCACTGCCTATACCAACACCTAATGCTTTAGAAAAAGCCTCTTTGGCTGCCCAAAAACCTGAGGCTGTTTTGTA
Organism: Campylobacterales bacterium; assembly: GCA_026390115.1. Classification (GTDB taxonomy): domain Bacteria; phylum Campylobacterota; class Campylobacteria; order Campylobacterales; family Sulfurimonadaceae; genus Sulfurimonas. The sequence goes on from JAPLGO010000012.1 coordinate 335,305, forward strand.
GTTTTTAACGAGTAAAATTTCATTTTCGGAAAGAAACTTGAGAAGTATCTTATCACCAAATCGCTCAATTAAGCGATTCATGCGGGAAGTTTTTATTAGGTCTATACCAATCATTATTGGATAACAAACTCCGTAAAATAGATGCCTTTTATTTTGCCGTCTTTTATCTTTGCATTAAGCGTACCCATAATTTCGTCAGCAATTTTTTTTGTACCTTTTTTAGAAGATATCTCTTCAACTGTCTTAGATTTCAGAACTTTAATAATTATGTCTCTTAATACCGGAGCTGTTTTTTCTAGCTCATGTGCGAGTTCTTTGCCCTCAAGTTCTAGAGACATGGTGACTTTCAGGTAGCGACGTCCACCATCACTTTTAAGGTTGACCGTAAATGTTTCAAGGGGATATAAAACACCGATTTCATGTAAGTCTCTTGTATCATCTGCTTCATCCTCTGCGCTGACTACGCTTTTATGGATTTTTTCAACAGCTTTTTCTGCAGGTTTCTCTTGTGCTTGAGGTTCCGCTTCACCGTGTGCAGCCTTTTTTTCATCTCCTCCCATCAACAGGACAGCAACAACACCGCCAATCACAATAATTAGTATTAATACAACTATAATTATAATCATCAACATATTACTGGATTTTTTTTCTTTTATCTCTTCATGATGTTCAGGTTTTTCTTTACTTTCAGTTTTTTCTTTAGTAGCCATTCCGTACCCTTACTTTATATTTTTATTAGTATATCAAAATTTGAAAATATTACAGTGAACTACTGTTTTCAAGCAGATCACTGAGTGGTAAAAATTCATATGTTTCTGCATTATAGTAGTCTATATTTCCGGTTTCTATATCATAGTACCATCCATGAATACTCAAATCTTCATCTTCAAAGCGTTTTTTTACATTTGGATATGTCAATAAATTTTCTATCTGTTTTATAATAGATAATTTTTCCGTAAGCCTTAAAAGTTCTTCGCGTGGAGCATTTACACCCAGGCTTAGTATTGCTGAAGTTTTTGCACTTTCTCCCAGCTCAAGCCATTTTTTAGTATGAATCAGTGATGGGTCTTCAATTTTTTCATAGAGATGCAAACATGCACCACAGTGAGAGTGTCCACATATTATAATTTCTTTAACATTCAAGACACTTACTGCATACTCTATACCGGAGGCAGTAGCATGAAAATCTTCGTCAGGTTTATAGGGAGGCACAAAATTTCCTACATTTCTGATTACAAAAAGGTCTCCAGGATTTGATTGTACCATTAAATCTGGAATAACTCTTGAATCAGAACAACCAATAAAAAGAGCTTTTGGAGCCTGTCCTGTTTTTACTAATTTTAGAAGGGATTCTTTGTTTTTTTTAAAGTATGCTCTAAAGAGTTCATTGCCCTCGGCATATTGTTCTAAATTTATCATATATATTCCAATTTTATGTAAAATTAATCACACAGTTTGATACCTAAAGTTTTTAATATCTCTTCAAATATTTCACCGGCTTCTCTATCCATATCTTCGTGATATTCTATCACAAGTACATCTTTGACATCTGAAATATTGCATTTATATGTTTCAGGCTGTATTTCATACTTTGCAATAATTTTATCTACATTTGAGCAAACAAACTCCTCTTCCTCTTTCCCCTCATATGCTATTGATAATTTTGCGTATCTCTCTTCACTTCTAAATTGAGCATCAATCATTTAGTGCCTTTTTTTTAAAATAATGGAATTATTATATAATAAAAGTGCTTTGATTGGCACTTAAATCAATACCACTCTAATAGTTTTGTAACTTCATCTACTATAAAAACTTTCATTTTTGTTTTTTCTAAAGGCTTTTTTGCTACCAGCGCTTTGGAAATATTTTGCATCATTGCTTCTTTGAGCCTAGCATCAAGAGCATATACTTCTCTGACATCTCCAACAAGTGAAACCTCACCTATAAAAACGGTCTCTTTTGAGATGGCACGGTCTCTAAAACTGCTTATTATGGCTGCAAGTATTGCCAAATCTGCAGCAGTTTCTGTTATTTTTATTCCGCCAGTGATATTTATAAAAACATCATATCCGGAGAGTGGAATTTCTAGCTTTCTCTCCAACAGTGCCAATAACATGTTAAGTCTATTGTTGTCAAAGCCGGTTGCTTGTCTCTTTGAGTTTGAAGTGTGAGACTCCGAAACAAGCGCTTGAACTTCCAAAATAATGGGGCGAGAACCCTCCATGATCACCGTCAAAGCTGAACCTGATTGCTCAGAATTGCGGCTGAAAAAGCGTGAAGCGACATCAGTTGCAGATATTAAACCCTCAGCTCTCATCTCAAATACACCTATCTCACTTGTGGGTCCAAAACGGTTTTTGAAGCCTCGCAAAATTCTAAGTTCTTGGGATGAATCGCCCTCAAAATAGAGTACGGTATCGACCATGTGTTCAAGAACTCTAGGACCTGCAATAGAACCCTCTTTTGTAATGTGCCCGATAATAAAAATAGCTATCTCCTTTTCTTTTGCTATTCGCATAAGCTCAAAAGTGATTTGCCTTACCTGCGTTACAGAACCTGCGGCTGAAGTGATGTTCTCTGAATACATTGTTTGAATTGAATCAATTATAATAAACTCATATTGGCGATGTTCCAGTTCAATTAAAACCTGTTCCAATCTGATTTCGCTTAAAAGATAGAGAGAATCTTTATTTGAGTTGAGTCTATTTGCTCGAAGTTTTATCTGTCCGGCTGACTCTTCGCCTGTTACATAAAGTACATTTTTGCCTAAGGATGCTATGTTTGAACCAACCTTTAGGAGCAGAGTTGACTTTCCAACACCGGGGCTTCCGCCGATAAGGGTGAGTGAACCAGGTACAATACCACCGCCGAGAACCCCATCTAACTCTTTATCTAACGAAGAGTATCTAAAAACTTCATTCTCTTTTATCTCATTGATACTTATGGCTTTAGAAGCTGAGGAGGAGGCTGATTTTGTCTGTTTTGCTACTTCTTGTTGATGGTCATTTAGCTCTATAAATGAATCCCAAGCTCCGCAGTTAGTACACTTTCCCATCCATCGAGGAGTAGTAAAACCACAATGTTGACATTCAAAAAGTGTTGTTTTTTTAGCCATAATTTTGCCTTTTACTAATGTTACTCATTTAAACGAACGCGTCCGTTTAAATGGCAGGAACAAATATTCCAACATTCAGTTATTATTTTTGTGTAATTGTACTCTATTCGGCATGTGGGAAGTATAAAGTATGACAAATTGCAATGCAAGATAGTGTTTAAACCTAATTTTCTTCTATGGAGATTTCCAGCACAATTGTAATTATGAAACATGTATTCCAAATATAAGACAAATTTACATTATTATAAGATAGCAACAGATATACTGAACATTGTATATAAACAAAAAAAGGAGTTATGAATGAGTCATAAACATAAAGCAAAAATAGAGAAGTTATTTGAACATCCGGCATCTGGGAATATTGATGAGAAGAGGGTGTTATCAGCGATGGAACATTATGGTGTTCATGTAGATGTTTCAAAGCAGAATAAGGCTAAATTGTCTATGAATGGGCATGAGTATGTTTTAACTCTTTCTCATGGAAATGATTTGTCAAAAGATTCTATTGTACATCTTCGTCATTTTTTAGAATCAGTAGATTTAACACCAGATAAATTATAATAGTTTTTTCACTTTAGAACTTAATATAATTGGTTCTAAAGCTGATGAAAAGTTATGAAGACAAAATTTCAAACTTTCCGCATTCCTTCCAAAGAAATTTTCAATAATTTTTATATTTTTAAGGTAATTAAGTGATTAAAAAGGATTGTTTTTTGTGTATAATGTAGCTAAATGGAAATTTTTTACAGTTAAGATTGTAAATTAAATTTTTATCAACAAAAGGAGAAACAGATGGCACTAAAAGTTGCAATTAACGGTACGGGTAGAATAGGTATTATAGTTACAAAAATAGTAATGGCTAGAGAAGATATGGAGTTGGTGGCTCTTAATACTACTACGAAGCCTGACATGCTTGCTTACTTGCTCAAGTATGATTCTGTTCATAAGGGGATTGATGCAAAAGTTATTGATGCAAATTCAATAGAAATTGCAGGAAAAGCCGTAAAACTTTTTAGTCACAGAGATCCGGCTATGATAGATTTTGGTTCATGTGGTGCAGAGGTTGTAATAGAGTGTACTGGTGCTTTCTTAACAACTGAGAAGTGTCAAGCATATCTAAAAAATGGTGTGAAAAAAGTTGTTATGAGTGCACCGGCTAAAGATGAGACACCAACATATGTGATAAATATTAATACAGATGATTACAAAGGTGAAGCCATTATCTCAAATGCAAGCTGTACAACAAACTGTCTGGCTCCGATTTGTAAAGTTTTAGATGAAGAGTTCGGCATAAAAAATGGTCTGATGACTACGATTCACTCCTATACAAACGACCAAAATATTTTGGACGTAAAACATGCTTCAGATTTCAGAAGAGCTAGAGCTGCAGCAATCAATATGATTCCAACAACAACGGGTGCTGCGAAAGCTATTGGAAAAGTTATGCCGAATCTTTTAGGCAAACTCAATGGATATGCCATGAGAGTTCCGACTGCCGATGTTTCTGTTGTAGATTTAACTGTAAACTTGAATCAGTCCGTAACAAAAGAGCAGGTAAATGCAGCAATGGACAGAGCTGCGAAGGAAAGCTTTAAGGGTTTACTAGAGATTGATTATGATCAAAGAGTTTCTAGTGACTTTATCGGAAGTACTTACAGTTCAACATTTGTGCCGGACATGACAAGTGTTGTGGATGGAACTACGGTAAAAGTTCTTGCATGGTATGACAATGAATGGGGTTATAGCAGTCGGCTTGTTGACATGGTTAAATTTGTTGGCACAAAATAATAGTAACATAAAATAGTTCTTGCATTTTGAGGTTATTTGCAAGTGCCAAGGGCTATATGATTATTACGCAACTGTTGATACAATATTAGAAATAAACTATAGGATAATAACATTATGCAGATACAACAATATGAGTTTAGTAAAGATTATGAGAAAAGTGTCGCATATTTCTCTATGGAGTTTGCTATACATCAAGCACTGAAGATTTATTCCGGTGGGCTTGGTTTTTTGGCTGGCTCGCACATGAGAAGTGCTTATGATTTAAAGCAAAATACAGTTGGAATAGGCATTTTGTGGAGTTATGGCTATTATGACCAAGCAAGAGACCATGAAAGAAATTTAAAAGTAGAATTTCGCAGAAAATATTATTATATTATAGAAGATTTGAATGTTAAAGTAACGGTGAATATAGATTCAAAATCTGTCGTTGTTCAGGCATATCTGGTGCCATCAGAGCTGTTTGGTTCTGCTCCGCTTATTTTATTATCAACAGATATTGAAGAAAATGATTATCTATCAAGAACTATTACACATAAACTTTATGACAACCACGAACATACAAGAATTGCCCAGGAGATTGTCCTTGGAATTGGTGGGGTGAAGGTGCTTGAAGCACTTCAGCATAAAGTGGATGTTTACCATATGAACGAGGGGCACTCTTTACCGTTAATATTTGAGTTGTACGGTAATAGATGCCAAAATACAGAAGAGTTGAAAGAGTTGGTGAGATTTACAACACATACACCGGAAGCCGCAGGAAATGAAGTACATGATATATATTTGCTTGAAAGAATGGGATTCTTCGGTTCTGTGGATTTAGCAAAAGCAAGAGAGATTACACAAATATATGGCGATGAATTCAGTTTAACAATTGGAGCACTGCGAGTCGCAAAAATTGCCAACGGTGTTTCAAAGATGCATGCACAGGTTGCTACTGAGATGTGGAGCGGTTATGAAAATATTTGCAAAATCATACCTATTACAAATTCGCAAAATAAGAGATATTGGGCGGATAAGACCATGATAAAAGCTCTTGATGAGCATGAAGATTATGAACTCACGGCTCAAAAAAAGCATCTTAAAAAAATATTGTTTAATGAAATAGCGAATCAGACCGGAAAGATGTTTGATCCCGAAGTTCTTACAATTGTCTGGGCGAGAAGGTTTGCCGAATACAAGCGACCGGGACTGCTGAAGTATGATTTTGAAAGATTTGAAAAACTCATTACAAGAACCGAGCAAAAGATTCAAATTGTTTGGGCGGGAAAACCGTACCCGCATGACATGAATTCAATCAATATTTTTAATGAATTGATTCAAATGGCAAAAAATTATAAATCTATAGCTGTTCTTATAGGCTATGAACTTGACCTCTCAATGATGATTAAAAAAGGGGCGGATATTTGGTTAAATACCCCAAGAATCACGAGAGAAGCAAGCGGCACAAGCGGCATGAGCGCTGCCATGAACGGTGCGGTTAACTTTTCAGTAGCCGATGGCTGGCATCCGGAATTTTGTAAAGAGGGAGTGAATAGCTTTACAATACTCGGTGCAGATCCAACGCTCTCAATTGAGGAGCAGGATTTTAACGATAATAAAATGATGATGGATATTATTGAAGAAAAAATCATTCCAATGTATTATGATGACCAGCAAGGGTGGTTAAATCTTATGAAATGTTCAATGAATGATGTGTTGTTTGAATTTGATTCAGGTCCGATGGTTCATAAATATTATACAAAAATGTATAACTATTAGGAGGAAAAAATGCTTAGTAATATAGAATTGATGCAAAATGTAAAATCTTTAAAACAGATTGATGTAAAAGACAAAAGAGTTTTGATTAGGGTAGATTTTAATGTACCTATGGATTCTCATCACAATATTACGGATGATTCAAGAATTAAAGAAGCGATTCACACTATCAACTACTGTGTTGACCATGAGGCTAAATATATAGTTTTGGTTACGCATTTAGGTCGTCCAGACGGGGAGATTGACCCAGATTACTCTCTGAAACATATAATAAAAAGATTAGAGAGACTGCTTGACAAAAAAGTTGATTTTGTAGAGGATTTTATAAATAACAAAGATGTTATTTTAAATTCCGGCAATTCAAAAATAATTTTGCTAGAAAATATAAGATTTTATGTGGGTGAGACAAAAAATGATGAAACGCTTTCAAAAGAGCTGGCATCGTTGTGTGATGTTTTCGTAAATGATGCTTTTGGAACAAGCCACAGAGCGCACAGTTCAACGGTAGGAATTACAGCTTTTGTTGAGACAAAAGTGGCCGGATTTTTACTCAAAAGAGAGATAGATGCATTTGCTAAAGCACTCTTTAAACCTGTTGCCCCAATCTGCCTAGTCGTCGGCGGAGCGAAAGTATCATCGAAAATTACCCTTTTAAATAATATTATTCCTAAAGTGAATAAGATTGTAATCGGCGGAGCTATGAGCAACACATTTTTAAAAGCTCTTGGCTATGATATGCAAAAATCGCTCGTCGAAGATGCATATTTGGATGAAGCCGTCAAAATTTTAAAGAATGCCAAAGAGGCTAAAGTAAATGTTTATCTTCCTGTGGATGTTGTAATTACCGATGATATAAAACACCCGATAGATGTAAAAATAGTTCCCGTTCAGGACGTCCTTGAAAGTTTTAGTGCAGTAGATATAGGTCCTGCAACGGTAAAGCTTTTTGAAGAGGTTATTGGGATGTCAAACACAATTATTTGGAATGGTCCAATGGGTATTTTTGAAATTGATAAATTTTCAAAAGGTACATACAGAATTGCACATGCTATAGCCGATACTTATGCTTACAGTATAGTTGGTGGCGGAGATACGGCAAATGCTGCGGAGATGGCGGGCGAAAAAGAGAATATCAGTTTTATCTCAACAGGAGGCGGAGCAAGTTTAGAACTTCTTGAGGGCAAGGTACTTCCTGGATTTGTATATCTTGAAAAATCCAATTTATAAAGTTATGCTCCAGAGATGGTTATCTCAGTGATTTCTGAGGTAGCCCCTAGTCTCATTGGTGGTCCCCAAAAACCTGTTCCTTTGTTGACATATATTTGCAAATTTTCATTGTGCTGGTGCAACCCGTCTATGTAGGGTTGCTGAAGTTTTACCAAAAATTTGAATGGATAAAGTTGTCCGCCATGCGTATGACCGCTCAGAATTAAATCTACCCCTTCTTTTACCTCTTCTATATATTTTGGTTGATGCGCTAAAAGAATGGTTGGTGAGTTTTTTTTGTTGAAGAGAGCTTTTTGTAAGTCTGGCATGTGAGAATTTATTCTGTACCCAAAAACATCATATACCCCAGCCAAATTAAAACCCACTCCTTCCTCCCCAATATAAACATTTTCATTTTCAAGAACTCTAATACCCAAAGATTTTACACTGTTTATAATTTTATCAATACCATGGAAATACTCATGATTTCCCACGATATAGTAGGTTCCGTATCTTGATTGTAAGCCTTTTAGCTCATTGAGCGTATCTTTTGCGCTTGATACATCTATATCCACCAAATCGCCTGTAATTACAACCAAATCTGGATTAAGCATATTAATTCTTTGGACTATACCTCTTATAAAATCTGCATCTATTAGTCCACCGATGTGTAAATCACTCATTTGCACTATTTTGTAAGGCTTTTTTAAATTTTTTATTTTTATAGTTACTTTTTCTAATTTTACAAATCTAGCCTCGTACATGGCTCTTGCACTCAGCGTAGTTGCTACTAGCAAAGATGATAAATCTAAAGATTTTTTAAAAAAGTTTCTTCACGATTTTGAGATTGGAATATTTGAGAGTAAAACCCTTGAAGCGTCATAGATAATTGCAGTGCAAAAAAGTAAAAAGAGTATGCCAATGGGAAGAGAGAGTAAAAAGTAGAGCCAGTTTGGTATATTCAGATAATATCTTGCGAGAATATAACCAATAAGACCAATAAAATTAATAATCAAAAAGATAGTTAAGTAGTCTTTTACCCTCTTCTTTACATCAAGTTTTAAAATCAACCTTTTATATATATAAAAATTCAGAAGAAAAAAAATGGCTAAAAAGATTAGTCCAAATATAAGCGGATTCATAATCTTACTGTGCACCTACTGAGAATTTATAATCGTAGATAATTCTCAGGTTGTTCTCATCAAACTCATTTTTATGAGTTGATTCATAATCTATCTTGGCAAAACGGACTCTCGCTTTGCTGAAGGCATCGATTTTGTATTTTACATCAAGATTCCATTCGTTAGAACTTGGTCTGATGTTTCCTGTAAAGGTGCTGGCAGCCTCCTTTTCCAAGTTTTGATCTATACGGACAAATTTAATCGCCGGATTTAAACCGTTTTCAAACGCATAATCGACTACACCACCATAGGAAATTGCACCGGCATTCAATGCCTCACCATCTATTTGAATATCTGTAAAGTTTATAAATTTAGACCATCCAAGCGATGAATAACTTGTACCGGAGCCAATAATAGTATCATCGCCCACTTGGTCATACATGCCGCTGATTTTAAAATTTTTAAATTTTACTCCAAGTTCTGCGCCTCCTAGATAGGTATCCAACTTGCCGTACAAGGAATCGCCTCCATCTTTTTGAGTTAAATACTGCGCCGCTCCAAAAACTTCTGCTCCGCCGACTTCTAAAAGTTTTGAATTATCTGCCTGAATATAGATTGAATTGGCAACATCCGGCACTGCATAGAGATACGCCTGCAGTTTACTATTTGGAACACTCTTGTTGATAACTCCGAGCATCATTACATCTTTGTCAATTTTTGGATTTCCTAGACCTTCTGTCATTCCTATAAATTCATCTTTTGCCTTATACTTCCATCCATATATATAGGCAACTACAAGCGTAGTGTCTTTCAAATCCCTATTTTCGACGACCGCTGCTTCAAAGCTATTTGGCAGAAATCTATTGTAATAATCATTTGCCAATGGCGTATCTAGCCTTTGGCGACCAACCTTTACAGTTGTTTTGTCGGTGTTATATTGCACATATACCTCGCCAAGTGATTCAATAGAACTACCATCGCTATTTACCAAATCACTGTTTCCGGCGAGATTGTTAGTCTCAATGTTTACAGCTCCGCCATTGGCAATAGAACCTTTTTGTGCCGTTTGGTTGCCCTTTTGCAATATGTCATGACTTAGATAAAATGCTGTGCCGAACTTAAAACCATTGTATGAATCCGATTCATACTTTAATATTCCTCCAACTGCCAAAGCAACTCTATCAGTACGGTTTTTTCTGTCGCCGTCCATATAAAATGCTCCTAAATCAGCTGTAAACTTTTCATTTTTTAAAGAATTCTGCATCTCATCGGCTGATGTAGCAGATGTTCCAAGAGTAAGTGCAACTATAATGACCAAATTAAATTTTGTAATTCTCATTTATACCCTCTAATAATTTATAAAAAATATTATACAAGAAGGATTTTAACTAATTAAAGCTATGTCTAAACGCTTTTCTTTATTCAGAGGTATCATTAATTACATTTATCAAGATGTTATAAATACCCTCATGATATAATCCGTACATGTTTAAAAAGAACCTTTATTATAAATTGCTATTTTTGTCACTGTTTTTATCGTTCGGTTTAATGATATCTATCATCTCCTATTTTGTTGCACAGAAATATCAACTATCTGAACTCAACAGTGAAATTAAAACTAGAGCATACGAGGCGATAGCACATAAATCGGGTGCGATATTGGGATACATTAATGATAGAGAGCAGTTAATAAAAACCCTAAACAATGATGTGCTTCATGAATATATCAATGACAACACAAACAGAGAATTATTGAAAAATTTAAATAATCTGTTTTTATCCCATGCCCAGAGCAGAAATGATATTTTTCAATTGCGATATATTAATGAAAATGGCGATGAAATCATCAGAGTTGATAGAGTAGATTATGGAGGGAACGCATATTTAGTTTCAAACGACAAACTGCAAAACAAGAGAGACAGATATTATTTTGAGGAAGTTTCAAAATTGCAAGAGGGTTCAATTTGGAACTCTAAAATTGATTTAAATATAGAACATGGGGAAATCGAAATTCCTATAAAACCGACCTTCAGGGTAGCATCTCCTGTCTATATAAATAGTGTTTTCAGAGGAATGGTCATAGTAAATCTTTTTTCAGAGAATTTTTTAAAATCCATAGATGACACTTTATCATTTCATGTCTCCATCATAGATCATGCGGGAGAGTTTATTATTGATAGCAGATACAAAGAAGATAAAACTATCGATAACTCTTGGAGCAGATATTTAAAGGGCAGGGAATCTTTTGCAAAACAAGAGCCTGAAAAAATAAAAGATATTCTAAACAATGACACCTATCTGGATGATAAAATATTCTCTAAAAAAATCGACTCAATAATAAAAACAAAAGATGGACTCATTCTCATTTTTGAGCCAAAAGTTGAATTTATAGATAAAATGATAGCATCCGAAAAAGAGTATGTCATCACTCTTACAATTTTAGTTTTTTTAATATCGGTGCCGATTGCTTTTTTACTATCCATAATACCGGTAAAATTAAATCAACAGTTGTCATTGTCAAAACAAAAACTTCAAATGCAACTGGATATTATTGATAAAAATGTACTTATCAGTGAAACAGATTTGGACGGTAAGATTACATATATCTCTTCAAAATTTTTAGATTTGATTGGTTACAGTAAAAATGAGATGCTTGGAAAAACACATTCGATGTTAAAAGATCCGGAACTTTCAGATAAAGTATATAAATCTATGTGGCAAAATATTTTAAAAGGAAGTTTTTGGAATGCGACATTCAAAAACTTTACAAAAGATAAAAAAGTTTTTTATGTTGAAACAACAATAACACCAAAAATTAATGAGAATGGCAAACTAGTAGGGTTTGTATCTATCAGAGCAGATATAACGGACAAAAAAAGGTTAGAAGAGCTTTCTATAACAGATGAACTTACAACCTTATACAATAGAAGATATTTTAATAAAATAATTTCTCAAGAATTATATAGACTAAAAAGAGACAAAAAGCTTATATCATTGGCAATTATAGATATTGATTATTTTAAAAAATATAATGATTATTACGGACATCAAGAGGGGGATAGCACTCTCAAACAAGTTGCAAAAGTGATTAAAGAGAGTTTTAAGCGCCACGGTGATTATATTTTCAGAGTCGGCGGTGAAGAGTTTGCAATCATTTTTTCTACTACTTCGGCGGATGATGTCAAAAAAATCTCACAAGATATTGTTGATAGCGTACGAGCACTCAATATAAGTCATGAAAAAAGCGAAGTGTATAAAGTAGTCACGATATCGCTGGGTGTCGTCTCTATTGATTTATCTAGTCATGCCGACATTGATGAAAGTCAAATATATAAAATGGCAGATGAACAGTTATATAAAGCAAAAGAGAGAGGTAGAGATAGAATTTGTTTTATGGACCCTTTAACTTTATAATGCAATTACTCTTCTTTGTAAATAGAGTAGTTATTTTTCCCCATTTTTTTAATATTGTACATAGCTTTGTCCGCCCTTTGCATTAAATCTTCGATGTTATCCCCATGTTGTGGATAAAAACTGATGCCGATGCTTACCCCGACATGACATCTGTGATCTTTGTAGGGGCAAAACTCATTGACCTCTTTGATAAGTATTTTTGCTATCTCTTTTATATGTTCGGCATCCGTTATATCACCGATAGCTATAGCAAACTCATCTCCTCCGATTCGTGCAACCGTGTCACTCGCTCTTACAACAGATTTAAGCCTTTGACCGACTGTTTTTAAAATCAAATCTCCGGCATCATGCCCTAGCGTGTCATTTACAGATTTAAAGCCGTCTAAATCTAAAAATAAAATAGCTACGATTTTATCATTTGCATTTGCTCTCTTGAATAAGTCATACACTATATCTTGAAAGTAGAGTCTATTGGGAAGTTCTGTTACCGTGTCACATGTTGCTATCTGCTCTAACTCTTTGTTTGCGCTTCTTAAATTATGTGTGAGGAGAAAAAGAGATTCTCGCTCTTTTTTTAACTCTTCAGAAATAAATCTTATGTTTCTTATAAATTGACTCATAAGAAAAAATATGCCGCCAAAGCCGGCACCAATATTTAAAAATACAAAAGTTTTCAGTGCCAGCGGCGGGAGTTGATTTTGCATGTTCTCTGAGAGATGGGTGTCAAAAAGCATAGAGATAAATACAAGAAGTAAAAAAAGAGCAAACCACTTCGCTCCATGTCTTACATTTTCACTATACATAAGAGCAGCAACAGGAGCATAAAAAGACCATATTAAAACAAAGCTGCCCCCGTAAAATCCGCCAAGCACCCACATAAGGATAAAGGGTAAAAAAAGTATCAAAAGCAGTTGAATGATTTCAAAAAAAAGAAAGTTTTTGGTTTTATAGAGTAATAAAGTGGATAAAAGCGATATGAAAACATAGGAGAGAGGCACCAAAGAAGCCCCTATATTATCTAAAACTAAATAGATAAAGCTCCATATTAATGCCGGTAAAAATACATAAAAGGGAAGTAATGTTAGTGCAACTTTTTTTGATATTAAATCTTCACTATCGGTTGGTAAAATACCAACTTGTGATAGTTTATGAAAAAGTTTTTTCACAACTTTTAAACTCAGTCTTTGTCATGTAAGATTTGATCTAAAGTAGCGAATACTTCTGTACTTCCTTTTTCCATCTCTTCAAATGCACTTACCATCTGTCTTAAATCAACATTTTCATGCACCATCAAGTCAAAAACTTTATGAGTTCCGTTGTGAACAGTGGCATGCGAAGATTCTAGTTTAGAATAGTGAGAAGTATGAGAGAAACTTTCTTTTCCATCACCCTCATAGTACCATTTACCTAGGCGGCAGTTATGATGGTCAACAAATTTGAACTGTTCCTCTTTAGTAACGGCTGAGTAGTAAGTATTCACTTTCCATAAAATATGGTCTAGTTTTGCAAGCGACATAAATATACGGTCGTTAGTGAAGCCTATTGTTTTAAAAGAGTCCTTCATCTCAACCGCGTCATGTGAGAGACACCCATTCAGCTGCATAATCATCTCATTTGAATTACCAATGCCACTCTTAATCTCTGAAAACTGCTCTGACATGCTGTCAACATCTTGCTTCATTGATTGCAGAGAGATATTTATTTCACTTACTGCCTTATCTGTTCTATCTGCCAGTTTTCTGACTTCATCGGCAACCACGGCAAACCCCCGTCCATGCTCACCTGCACGGGCTGCTTCGATTGCCGCGTTGAGAGCTAGCAGATTTGTTTGGTCTGATATATCTTTTATAAGAGATAAAATGCTTGATATGTCATTCGTTCTTTGTGAAAGGCCTTGCACCGTATGCATTGAATTGTCAGAGAGTTCATTTAAATCATCAAGAGTTTTGACAACATGTTTTGATTTTTCGGCAATCTGAGCGATGCTTGTAACTAATTCGTTTGTCTTTGTTAAGCTACTTTTGGAAGCAGAAACAGATTCTGCCATATTCCCCTGAATATCCATAATATTGGCTTTTAGATTCAAATTTTGCATTTTAGTAAGAACTTCCGGCACACTCTCTTTTGGTTTAGAATTGAATACCTTTAGTTCACCTTCTAACTGAATAATGCGTGCATTCAGCTCACTATTCCTATTTTCAAGTGCTTCACTCTCATATTTTAGTTTATTATAATCAGCTAGAGGTATTCCAGAGTTTCCAAACAGTCCCATGATAAATCCTTTTTTTTTGTATTAAATTTATTTATAATTGCATTCTAGCCAACTTTTATTCTAATTCACTTAAAATCCAATAGATTTTTTATAAACTTAAAATCTATTGCCTTTAAAAGAGGCAACCTTCTACTAAGAAATCATTTAGTGATTTTTGTGTATTGGGTTTTACCGCAGAAGTGCCATAGCAGAATAGTGTAGCAAAATGGGTTTTGAAGAAACATCGCTTCGCCAGCGATTCTCTTGTTTATTTTACGCTTAAAATAAGTTCTGCAAGAACTTTAATTAAGTATATGCAAAGATAGGATTATTTTTTACTTTGTTACTAGTATTCTGTACAGTTTTTTTTTAATTTTTAAAAAACAATGGCTTCGAATGTGTAAATTTCTGCATCTTTGTAGCCATCAAAGCCTATCTTTGCTTTTTCTTTTGCACAATTTCCTACAAATTCTTCCACGTTCCAATTCATCTGAGAGGCTACTTGAGGCAAAAAAGTTCCATTCTTTGACCCCTTTTTTATGTAGATTCCATGCCTACCCAAAACAATCTCATCTAAAAAGTTTATTCTTTTTCTAGGAGTTAAAACTGAAATTTCTATCTCAATATCTTTAAGTTCATCTGGAATGACTTCTTGAAATCTGTTGTCAAATTTAGCCGAGGCAACTGCCATTTTCATAACAACTTTGTAGAGAGGCTCATCTGCTTCAAATGTGCCAATGCATCCTCGCAATTTTCCATTTTTGTAGAGCGTTACAAAAGCACCTAAAGGCTCTTTTAGTTTTGATGATATCCTGCTTTCATCAATTGAGATTTTGTTGTTGTTGATAGTAGCCTCATAAAGAGAGAGTCTTGCAATTTCTCGCAGCTCCTTTTTTTCTTTATCGTTCAAAAAAAAGTCACTGTTTTGTTTGAAAATTCTGAGCGCAGAGTAGCCGACAACCCTTTTTTTGTCCCCAAAAGAAGTGTCACCGGAATTTTTGTATTTTAAAAGTTCATATTTGTAATGAGCGTTTTGAGTGAGATATAAAAGTGTCAAAATAGAACTCCAACCGCATGCCGAAGTTTGCAGCTGTGCAATGTTTAAATCTTCATTCTTTGCAAGTGTTTTTACAAATTCTTTCGGGGAACCGCTCTTAATGGAGTCAATTGTCTGTTTATCAATAGCATTGGCATCTGAGTAGGAGGGATAGTGGGATAAATCGCTGCTGATTATAAAGAGATTCTTTTCGTTAAAATAGGGTTTAAGTCTCTTAGCAATCTCTTGAATTGTCTCTAAGTTTGAAGTTGCAATTACGATTGGAACTATACCCAGCGCATCGCCGTAAATGGTTTGTAAAAAGGGAAGTTGTACCTCTATCGTATGCTCTTTTTTATGAGCCTCAGGGTTGAAACTAAAATATTTTGAATCTTTTATAAGCTCAGATACTATTGTTTGGTTTACCTTTATCTCTCCGAGCGGAGTTGCGTAATTTCCTGCGGAGTAGATGGAGGCAGCGTTAAAATTCATAGAGTGGCTTGAGCCTATAATAAATATGTTTTCGTATTTTCTGTGAAGTGTTGCATACGCCTCTGCTGCGATATCTCCTGAGAAAATGTAGCCGGCATGTGGAACTATCAGGGCATTTATATTCTCTTTGGGAAAGCTTTTAGAGTTTTGAAGAGCTGTTTTAATTGAAGTAGAGAGTTCCTCTTTGTTGCTGCTATAAAATGAGCCTGCTACCGCTGCGGGTCTCGGTAAAGCGTGAAGGAGTTGAGAAAAGAGCAGTAAAAAGATTACTGCTTTGTGCTTTTTACACATCTCACGCGTCTATCGTAGCTTTTTACTATGATGTCGGTTTTTCCGTCTCTAAAATTAATTGCCCACATTCTATCTGCATCATCTACAAAGGGAGTGGATGACCAATATACTTCGTTCGCCACAGAGGTAAATCCCTCTATCATAGCAGGTTTGAAGTGCTTATAATCGACCAAAGTGTGTAGTTCAGTCAATGTTGGAATACGAAAATCTTTCTGAGAGCCAACTACGAGTTTAGCACAGTAATCCTGAGCCTTATAATAGTTTATCTGCAACTCTTTAGAATCAATATTGTCTTGCCAAAGCAGTGAAGTTGACTTATCTTTTATCAGCTCTGTTGCGCTGATAGAAGTAACAAAAAGTACTCCCAAACTTAAAAGTAGTTTTCTCATATATCCACCCCCCCTGAAGTTGTTTTTTGAATTATACTATAAATTTTTATTATTTATATGGCTGATCGTTTCACCTTGAAAACTCATAATTACACATCCGTTTAGCTCTTCATTATTGTAAAGTGATTGAGAATTTTGCACAGTTGTCGTAGCATGCGGATTAAAAAGGATGGCATCTGCTTTTTGTCCGACTTCTATAGTGCCTGCTTTTTTATTTATGCAGGAGGCAGGATTTTTTACGGTGAGCTTTATAAGTTCGCTCATGCTGATAAGGCCGGATTTTACCAGTTTCGTATAGTAGAGAGGAAGTGCATCGCCAAGAGCTTCACAGCCGTAGTGTGCATCATAAAAAGCAACCTCTTTATTGACGGGGGAAGAGGGTTGATGAAGCATTGTTAACATGTCAATTTGATGATTTTTCAGAGCTTCTTGAAGAAGTTTTACATCACTTGCACATGCCAGAGGCGGATTGAGTTTTGCAGTCGTGTTAAAGTTTTCACAAGCAATGTCAGAGTGCAACAGGTGGTGAATTGAGACTTCACATCGCACATCGACACCCTCTTTTTTTGCCTTGTCTATAAGGTAAATTGAACGGGGAGAAGCGATAGCTTTGAAGAGTATCTTTATCTTAAAATGTCTTGCTATCTCTATCATTCGTGAGACATGTAACACTTCACTTAAATCAGGAATTCCGGCGAGTCCTAATTGCGAACTGATATCACCCTCAAGCATAACACCGCTTTGAATCATGGAGTTATCCTCAGCCTTGCAAAAGAGTGTAACTCCATACATCTGCACATATTCGGCTATTTTGATAGCGATATTGTTTTTTGCAATGGTGCTCATGTAGGGAACAATTGCCCCTTTTTTTAATAAAATAGCTATATTGCTGAGCGAAGCATCCTCTTTGAGAGTGTTAAGCATCATATCAACTTTCGCTCCGCTCAAATCATGCAAACCGTTTTGTGCAAACTCCAAAACAACTTCATTATCAATGGCAGGCGTAGAGTCGGCATTGAGAACCATGTGCCCGATTCCACCTTTGAGAGCTTCCTGTGAAATAGCTTTAATATTTTTTGAGTTTAAAATTCCATCTTGAAGTCTTACATTTGTATCAACCAAAAGAGGCATAAAATAGAAGCCGGTTGCATCTATTATCTCATCGCTTATTAAGCCAGAACCCATCTCTGTTATAATTCCGTTTTCTATGCGAACATCCGCTTTTCTCTCTCCGTTTGTATCACAAACTATTGCATTTGACAGTACCATTTCAGACCACCTTCGATATAATGACGCTAATTATAATAGACTAAGGCTTAGAATTGCGTTTGATATTTCTGCTATTTTTCATAATTTCATTAACACACTCCGAGAGTATTTCCTCGCATTCGCTCACAGCATATGCCAAAACTTCTTATGAAACTGGAAAGAGTCTCTATATGGAACGAGGGTGTTACAGTTGTCATGGTAATAATGCTGAGGGAATGCATGTCTATCCAAAACTCTCAAATCGTGCAAAAGGTTTTTTGACCTATAAACTCAAACGATTTCGCGATAAAATTTCTGATAATCAGCAGCAAGAAATGATGATAGCTTTTGCTGTTGGACTGAGTGATGAAAATATAGATAATCTGACAACTTTCTTGTATGAGTTTGTGGAAGAGAAAAACGGTAAAAAGTATGACGATAGTTTTAAAAGTCAAGGAGACGGCGGTTCATGAAAATATTGGTAAGTGCCTTGGAACACTCTGCAAATTTGCACCTGAAATCTCTCAAAAAAGAGTTAAGTGACGATGTGAAATTTGTGGGAATTTTCGATGAAGAGCTTGGCAATCCTATCGTTGATTTGCGTTCACTTGCCATAATGGGTTTTGTGGATGCACTCAAAAAATTGAGATACTTTTTTAAGCTCAATACTCAAATGGTAGAGTTGGCTCACGGGGTTGATAAAGTTTTGCTTATCGACTCATCGGGATTTAACCTCCCTCTTGCAAAAAAAATCAAAAAAAAATATCCTGATAAAGAGATAATCTACTATATTTTACCTCAATCATGGGCATGGAAAAAGAAGCGGATTCCTGTATTGGAAAAAACATGCGACCACTTGGCTTCAATTTTACCTTTTGAGAAGGAATACTACTCCAAAAATGCGCCCATTACTTATGTCGGACATCCTCTTCTTGACCAAATAGAAGAGTTTAAAGAGAGTCTGAAAAACGAAGTTAAAAATATAGTTTTTATGCCGGGAAGCCGTAAAGGAGAGATAAAAAAGCTTATGCCAATCTTCAAAGAAGTACGGGAAAAACTAGGAATTGAGGGGACAATTATTATCCCAAAACACTTCTCTAAAGAAGATATAAATGAACTTTACGATACCCTATCGGGTTTTAAAATCTCACATGAAGCACACAAAGCGCTCTATGAGGCAGATTTTGCATTTATATGTAGTGGAACGGCAACGCTCGAAGCGGCACTTATAGGAACTCCATTTGTGCTTAGCTATATTGCAAAACCGCTCGACTATTTTTTGGCGAGCAGACTTGTAAAACTGAGTCATATAGGGCTTGGTAATATTATGTTCAGCAAGTTTAAGGGGAGAGATTTACATCCTGAATTTATTCAAAAGGGTGTAACGGCGGATAATCTGATAAGAGCTTTTAAAGAGTTTAAAAGAAGTACATTTTTAGAGGATTCAAAAGAGTTGAGAGCTTATCTGCAACATGGAAGCTCAAAAAAAGTGGCATCAATAATAGAGGGAAGAAATGAAGATTAATTTTATAGATTTACAAGCACAATATTTGGCATACAAATCAGAGATAGACAGTGAAGTTTTAGAGGTTTTTAATTCGGCCATGTTCATTGGCGGAGAGAAGTTAAACAGACTTGAAAAATCTCTTGCAGAATATACAGGTGCCAAACATGCAATTGGTTGCAGCAGCGGAACAGACGCTCTTTTGCTTGCTCTTATGGCTTTAGATATTGGTGTGGGGGATGAGGTAATCACGACTCCTTTTACTTTTATCGCGACGGCTGAGGTTATTGCACTTTTGGGTGCTACTTCTGTTTTTGTTGACATAGAAGAGGATACATATAACATAGATCCGACTAAAATCGAGAGTGCGATTACGAGCAAAACAAAAGCGATTATCCCCGTTTCACTTTATGGTCAATGTGCTGACATGGATGCTATCAATGCAATCGCCTCAAAACATAATATCGTAGTAATAGAAGACTCATGCCAGAGTTTTGGTGCGTCCTACAAAGGCAAAAAATCTTGTAACCTCTCAACAATCGCATGTACAAGTTTCTTCCCATCAAAACCTCTTGGTGCCTATGGCGATGGCGGAGCGATTTTTACGAGCAGTGACGAGCTTGCAACAAAAATGAGAATGCTTCTAAACCATGGACAAAACGAGAGATATAAACATAAATATATCGGTATAAACGGTCGTCTTGATGCTGTTCAAGCAGCGGTTTTGAATGTAAAACTCAAACATTTTGATGGTGAAGTCTCACAAAGAGAAGCGATTGGTGCGAGATATTTTCATTTACTAGAAGATGCAGATGTTATCACTCCAAAAATCAAAGAGGGTAACACAAGCGTTTATGCGCAGTATTCAATCCGAGTAAAAAATAGAGAATCGATGGTTGCAAAACTCACGGCAAAAGAGATTCCGACTGCAGTTCATTATCCTGTGCCATTGCATCTTCAAGAAGCTTTTGCTCCTCTTGGCTATAAAATAGGGGATTTCCCAATCAGCGAATTGGTTGCAACTGAGATTATGTCGCTTCCTATGAGTCCTTATCTTACACAAGAACAACAAGACTTTATAGCAGATGCTATCAAAGGGAACTAATGCATAAAATCGCAATTGTCGGCTTGGGTGCAATGGGGAAAAACCATTACCGTATTTTAAAAAGTATGAAGAGTGTAGAGATTGTCGGGCTTTGTGATGTTGTAAAAAGCGGCGAATTTGACGAACCGTTTTATACAAATTTGGAGATGATGCTTGATGAAGTGAATCCACATTCAGTAATCATTGTAACACCTACTTTTTTACATAAAGAGGTTGCCTTAGAGTGTGCCTCCAGAGATATAAATATCTTTATAGAAAAACCTGCTGCTTCAAGTGTGAAAGATGCGCAAGAGATGCTTGTTGCGGTAAATGCAAGGGGTGTGAAGAGTTGTGTCGGACATGTAGAAAGGTTCAACCCCGTAGTCAAAGCTCTGAAAAAGGAGATAGCAAACCATGAGATTCTCTCTATCTCCATTACAAGAAGCGGCTCGTTTCCATCTCGCATTGCCGATGTCGGAATTTTGACTGATTTGTCTGTGCATGACAGCGATTTGATACGATTTATTACCCAAAAAGAGATAGTTAAAAGTGCAGTTTTTAAATCTCAGAAAATCCATAAAACACATGAAGATAACGCAATTTTAGCTTTTGAACTAGAGGGTGAAGTTGTGGGGGATATAACTACAAACTGGTTTACACCTTTTAGAAAAAGAAGTATTATCGTTGCATGCAGAGAGACAAAAGAGTCAGTAATAAAGTATTTTGAAGCAGATTTAATCTCTCAATCACTGAATGAATACATCAACATAGACGGCAACTCTCACACTGCAAGAGCTTGTTTTATACAAAGAAGCGATGCTCTGCTTGATGAGTTGGAGGCTTTTGTAAACTACTTAGAAACGAATAACAGAGGCTCTTTGGCTTCGATAGAAGATAGCATAATCACACTAGAAATAGCGAGTAAATAAAATGCAAAAGGAGAATAGTTTGATTCACAAATCCGTAACAATAGAAGAGGGCGCTAAAATTGCCAAGGATGTAGTGATTGGTCCATTTTGTTTCATCGGAAAAAATGTTACGATTGAGAGCGGATGCACTTTAGAGTCAAATATTATCTTAAAAGGGAATCTTCTCATCAATAAGGGCGTAAAAATTTTTAGTTTCGCGATTATAGGAGCTGAAAATTCAGAGATAACAGTGGGCGAAAAAACACATATCCGAGAGTTCACGCAAATCGGCTCTCAGGAAGATGAAAATGAAGTGCCAAAAAAAATAACGATCGGTGCGAATAACTTTCTCATGGGATATGTGCAGATATTGAGCGGCGTTGTACTCGGTGATTCCTGCATCCTTACAAACGCTGTAAGACTTTATGAAAATGTAAAGTGTGAGGAGAGGGTTATTATCGGTGGGTTTAGCAGCATCGAGGCAAATAATACCCTTGGAACGGGAACTATGATAGGCGGTGCATCGTATGTAACGCATGATATTCCACCTTTTACTTTAGTTGAAGGCAACCATGCAACCATCAAAGGCTTAAATGTTATAGGGTTGAGAAGAAGAGTCGAAAATAAAGATGATATTGAAGAGATAAAAGCAGTCTATAAAAAAATCTTAGGTGAGGGAGTTGATAAAGAGCTGGCAAAAGAGATAGGACAAACGCATGAGAACGATTATGTAAAAAGGTTTGCCTCGTTTGTTGCCGGCAGTAATATCTAAAAAACAGAGTTCTTTTTTTATAAAACAGATTTCTGAAATGTATATAATCGTGTGCTATACTACAAAAATAAATTAAAATATAAAGGTTGGTTTTTATGCAAATTCTAATAAAACGACAAAAAATGCGCTTTTTTAAAAAAGCATTCTCTTTAATTGAGCTGATGATAGTTATAGTTATTCTTGGACTTTTAGCGGCTATGGTTATGCCTAGTTTAACGGGCAAAGGTGAAGAAGCTAAGAGAAACTTGGTTTGTGTTCAGATGAAGAGCGTTTATAACGGTGCTTTGGACATGTTTAAGATAAATAATAGCATTTATCCAACAACGGAAGAAGGTCTTGAAGCGCTTGTGAAAAATCCAAGTGAAGAGAAGTACCCTAACTACTCAACGAGCGGCTATTTTAAAGATGGCAAAATGCCAAAAGATTCATGGGGTAATAACTTTATCTATCTTAACGATGATGGCAAAATAGAGCTTATCTCACTTGGTGCGGATAAAAAAGAGGGCGGAAAAGACGAAGCTGCCGATATTAAGATGAGCGGGTGTAAATAGAGTTTTATGCGCAGAGCCTTCACTCTTATTGAACTTTTGATTGTTATTATGATTATCGGCGTGGTTTATACGCTTGCCATTAGTAGCTTTCAAAAAATAGGTGATGAGTCAAAGAAGGTCAATATAGAGAATTTAAAAGAGTATCTTCAGAACTTTCCGCATGCCAAGAGCTCAAAAATTTTATGTTTAGATGATTGCTCCAAGTGTGATATTTTGGTGGATGGAGAGGTCGAAAAAACTCTTGATAACTTTTTGGATAAGAACGTAAAAGTTTATAGATATAACTTTTTGCAAGGCATGTTTGAACAGAAAAAAGAAGTCTATTTTAACAAAGAGGGTATTGAAAAAGATGTTTGCTTCTCCTATGAAGTTGACAAAAAGGGTGTGGGAGGACAGGTCTTTGTAGTGTTGAATCAATCGGTATATGATTTTTCTACTTACTTTGAGCCTGTAGTCATTTATAAATCTCTGCAAGAAGCGATAAATGCCAAAGAGAAGCTCATTCAAGAGGTGCTAAAGTGATTTTTAAATACCGTGGCATAGACTCAGAGGGTAAAAAGGTAAGAGATAAAGTAGAAGCCGCATCTATTGAAGAAGCAAAAAGTAAACTAAAATCTAAAAAAATAATTTATCAAAGTATAGATGAAGATTCTCTAGCCTTTTATGAAAGATTTAATTTTAGCAGAAAATATAAAATCCCTGCAAAAGAGCTCTCCAGCTTGTCAAGAGAGTTGGCTATGTATATCCGTTCCGGTATCAGTATAGTTTCAGCTCTTAAAATAGTTCAATCGCACTATGAAAATAACAAAAAAATGAAGCTCTTTTTAAATACCGTCAGTACATATTTGGATGAGGGAAAAGATTTTTATACAGCGTTAGAATCTCAAAGCATAGTTACGCTTCCGGAATTTTTTAAGCAGTCCATTAAGGTGAGCGAGAGTGGCGGAATTTTAGATGAAGTGCTCATGGAACTCTCCAGATTTTTAAAAGAGCAGGATAAAATAAATAAAGAGATTAAAGCTGCTTTTGCCTATCCATCCTTTATGATTGTTATTTCACTTCTTATGATTTCTTTTATGCTTGCCTTTGTTGTACCTCAAATAACAGGCATATTTGCTAGCATGCACCAAGAACTTCCGACACCTACAAAAGTTGTAATTGCATTGGGTGATTTTTTTAATCAAAACTTTACAACGATACTTGCATTGATATTTCTGTTTGTAGCAGGCTTTATGTTTTTTATGAAGAAAAGTTACGGCTTTGCATATGCGGTTCACAAATTAATACTTAAGCTTCCTCTTTTTGGTGAAATTGCCCAAAAGAGCGAGTTGGCACGCTTTTCTTATATTGCTTCTCTGCTCACCCGTTCAGGTGTTCCTTTTGTTCAGACTATTAAACTGAGTGCAAATATTCTAAATAATTTGGTTTTAAGAGAGCTTTTTAGCGGTGCTGCAAAAAAAGTTGTTGAGGGCAAACTACTCTCAAATGCCTTGCATGATTCTAAAACTAAGATAGATTACGCTTTCGTCCAATCCGTTGCTCTTGGCGAGGAGACTTCGCAGATTCAAAATGTGCTTACAAATATCTCAGAACTTTATTTTGAAGAGAACCGCGACAAAATAAGTATGCTTCTGACACTGCTTGAACCCGCTCTTATGCTTTTTGTCGGCGGAAGTATAGGCTTTATTGTTGCTGCTATGCTTCTGCCGATTTTTTCTATGAGTGTAGGTTAATCTGCATGAAAAAGAGAAATGCGATAGCACTGCTCATAACCGTTTTCTTTGTTATGGCAATTACCGTTGCTATCGGTATCGGTTTAAGGCAGGTTAAAGAGGCATCTATGCATGTAGAGGGTGAGAGATTTATGCTTCAAACAAGTATGATTTTGGATGATGTATTAACCATATTGCAAACTTCCAAAGAGATAGATCAGGTAATAGCAAAAAAATCCAGTGAAGTTTTTTTTGTTTTTTTATCCAGTGTCTCTTTTATTCCATTTCAAACTTCTAATCTTAAAGTAAGCATAGAAATAAAAAGTGCAAGGTCAAAATTCAATCCAAACTCTTTAATGGACGGGAATAACACTATGGCTAGACGAGATGTTTTAAGAGAGTATGTGAGTAAAAATATGGTCAATAGAGAATATGTAAACATTTTACTCGATGTAATGGGTAAAATTAAAGAAGATGAATCCTATAATAGCGCGATATTTAGTGAAAAACCTTCTCTATTTAGAGATTATGTAGTCTCACAAAAACATTTAAACGAAGTCAATGATTTTTATATGAAAAGTTATCATGACAACAATTTGAAAAATATAGATTTCAAAAATCTTTTTTACTTCTCAAAAAATAGAGATGAAAAGATAGATCTCAATTATGCAACGCCACAAGTATGGGAGATGATGCTAGGATGTGACAGGGTAAGAGCCCAGCAGCTTACTCTTCGTGGCGGAACTTATAACTCTTTGGCAAATGTGGATTTGAACGATGGAGAAAAAATAGCACTGAGCAAGTTTAACACAAGTTTTTTTGAGCCCTATTTGGATGTTTTAGTAGAGATTTCACAAGAGTCTCAAAGTGCAAAGATAAAGTTTGAATATGATATATCTACAAAAAAAGGTTCCAATTTTGTTTACGAAATTTAAAAAAAAATATAAGAGTATATTTTTAGACCCAGACTCGGACCCAGACTCGGAGGTTCTGCATGTTAGAGGTCTGACCGGACAAGCCAATGAGAAAATAAATATAATTCTTTCTCCTACTCTTTACTGGGTAAAAAAGCTCTATTTGCCCCTCAAAAATGTAAGAGATGTAAAAAAGCTTCTTCCCTCTCTTTTTGAAGATACTCTGCCTAGTGGGAATTACAGCTATAGTGCTTATAAGAGCGGCAGTGAATTTTATATATTTGCTTATGAAGATAAAAAGATATTGGATCTATTGTTGCAAAAAGGTATCTCTCTATCAAATGTTGCAGCACTTTTTTTTGCTCAAAGTGAGTTTGGTACTTGTGAGAGTGCGATAAGAATTAATGAGTTCCAATGCATCTATGTCAAAGATGAAATTGTTATCGTAATTCCCTCCTCTTGGATTCAAGATAGCAAAACATTGGATTTAACCTATATTAAACCCTTAAAACACTCTATAACACTGAAGCAGTTTGGGCATGTGGTAGATAGTAAAAGTTTGTACAAAATAGGTGTAATTATGACTCTTTTAATCTCTCTTATAGCTACAGAATATTTTATTACAGCCAAAAAAACAGCAGATATGTTGAAGCTAAAAGAGGAACTGTTTACAAAATACAATCTGCAATCCACAATGCTCCAAAACAGTGCAACGCTGAAAAAATATGACTCAATGTACATAACTCAAATGAAGATAAGAGAGTATATCTCCTATCTTTTGGCTTTGAAACTTAACGATAAAGAGGAGCTTGTATCTATAAGCTTAAAAAATAATATTTTACAAGCTGAATTTAGCGGGATTACAGAGGGTAAAGAGTTGCCAATAACTCAAATTTTAAGAGATAATAAAGTTAACTTTAAATCCTTCTTTAAAGATAAATTTTGGCATGTAGAGCTTTCAATATGAACCGTATAAATCCGCTGCACATAGGAGTACTCTTAGTCGTTATTCTGATATTTTTTGCGTATAAGCTCAGCGGTGCAAAAAGCGAACTCTCTGAAGCTAAAAACTCCTACAAAGAGACTAAAGAGATTTCACTTCGACTAAGTGGGCTTAAAGAGGTGTATGAAGATAAAGATAAGGTTGAAAAAGCTCTGAAGCGAATTTTAGAGCAACCTTCTCTCAGTGCTGCAAAAATAGAGCAGGATAAAAAATCAACAGGCATCATAATCAGCTCTAAGGATATGGATTTGGATGCCATAAACTCTCTTATGAGCAAGCTTTTAAATGGTCTGTACAGTATAAAAACAGTTGAAATAAAAAAGCTAAGTCCAACAAGTGCTAGTCTTGTGATGGAGATAACATGGTAAAAAAAGTAACAAAATTTTTAGGCTACTTTGTATTTTTTATCTTGGCGCTTATGTATTTTGCCCCAAAGGTGAGTCTCTACTATTTTTTAGAGAGCCGGTTAGCTCCGTTTGGAATTATTATTAGTACAGAAGATGCAATCGACAGAGGTTTTACTCTTGATGTAAATAATGCAAATGTCTCTTTTAAATCGATTGAAAGCGCGAATATTGCAGAAATAAATGTAAAAATATTTGCTCTTTATAATGCGATAGATTTTAAAAATATTACACTCTCAGCTGCTGTAAAATCATTTGTACCACTGCATGTGGAGAGTGCAAATGTAAAGTACACAATTTTAAACCCGTTAAATCTCAAAGCAACGCTTAAAGGAGAGTTTGGAGAAGCAGAAGCCGAGTTTAATATATCTAAATATGCACTCCATCTTGAGCTTTTACCGTCAGATTTTATGTTAAAAGAGTATAAAACAACGCTTCAAACTATGAAAAAAAATGAGAGCGGGAGGTATCTTTATGATCAAAATATCTAACTCAAAACTACTTATTGTTTTTACAAGAGTGCTTATACTTTTGGCTGTAGCAAAGATTATCTCTCTTGGCATGTGGTGGTATCTTCCAAGTGATGGAATTGAACTGAATGTGAAAAAAAATTACGAGCCCAAATACCAAAAAGTAGATTTTAAAAATATGTTATCTAAACCTAAAGAGAAGGGCGGTGCGTCTAACTCTGCTGCTGCTGAGACTGTCAGCATTACCAACATGATTTTAAAAGGTCTCTATGCAAGAGACGATATGGGTTATATAATCATCGCACTTAAATCTGACCCTGCAAAGACATCCATAGTCGCGATTGGAGAAGTTTATCAAGGATTCACTCTGAAATCTATAGAACTTTTAAGCGTCATATTTGAAAAAAACGGTAAAGATTTTGTATTAGAATTAGAAAAGAGTGCAAATCTTCCTTTGCTTCCAGCTCTGCAAAGCGATAAAGTTGTTTCGAGTGAAGTTTCTCGCGCTGATATCTCTCTTTTTGCTAAAGACCCTAAAACGATATGGAATGATATCTCAATAAATGAGGTAAAAAATGGGGATAAAATTGCAGGCTTTAAAGTAACAAAAATAAATCCGAAATCAAAATTTGCCACCTTGGGTTTAATGGAGAATGATTTGATAGTAAAGTTAAATAATGTTCAATTGGAATCTTACAAAGATGCCATAGAGGTATATAAAAATATAGACAAAATAGATACGATACAAATTGTAGTCGTAAGAGATAACCAAGAGAAGGAATTAGTATATGAGATTCATTAGATTTATGTTTTTAACACTTAGTTTAGTGTTAGTTTTATCGGCAAGAGAGCAGGTTAATGTCAACTTTTCTAATTTGGAGATAGATGATTTTATAAAGTTGGTATCAAAAATTACAAAGAAAAATATTTTGATTAGCAACAAAATACCCGGTACGGTTGACTTTGTGAGCTCAACAGCTGTTTATGATGACGAACTTATGGGTATTTTAATATCTGTTTTAGAGTCTAAGGGCTTTACTCTTGTGCAAAATGGTTCACTCTATGAGATAGTCCGCTCAGCCGATGCTGCCCAAAGCAATCTAAAAGTAGTAAAACAGGGAGAGAATCCTGATGGCTCGCTTATGGTTACACAAGCCATAACCGTGACCGGCGAAAATGTTGATATAGTAGCAGCAAAAATCCGTTATCTTATCTCTAAAACCGCCAAGCTTATGACCATGAAAGAGAGTAATATGATTCTCATTACGGACTATCCTAAAAATATAGAGACCATCAAAAAGGTAATGAAAGATATAGAAACAAATAATCAAGCAACAGTAAAAATAGTGCCTATTAAATTTGCAGAGGGCAAAAAACTTTTGGCAAAGCTTGTTGATATATCAAAATCACTTTTTAATGAACAGGTGGTCTCAGAGGTCGTTAAAATTATTTTGGATGAGAACACAAACTCTATTCTAATTGTGGCAAATCAAGAGAATGTAAAAAAGGTAGAGGCTTTAATCAAAAAACTTGATGTAGAATCAAATATAAGCCATACGGTACAAATTTTCAATCTTAAAAATTCGGATGTGAAAGATGTTTTGAAAAGTTTAACTGATATTATTTCCAAGCAGACTTTTGCAGATCCGACACTCAAACCAAATGTCTCCTCAAGCGAAGAGATAAATGCCATTATTGCAGTGGGCGAACCCGAGATTGTCAAAGGTATAAAATATATTATTGATGAACTGGACACGGAAAAATTTCAAGTTTATGTACAGGCTAGGGTTATTGAGATAAATAAAAATAACACTGAAGCTCTGGGTGCGAAATGGGGATTTGATGGTGCATTGGTAAGTTCAAGCGGAGGACTCTACTCGTTAGCAACCAACTTCGGAGGTACTTCTATCTCTCCGGCAGCATCAAAATTAATATCTTTACCGGGAAACCTAAGCTCCGGTTTTGCTTTAGGCGCAGCTATAGAATTTTTACAAACAAACGGTGCCTCAAAAGCACTCTCAAATCCATCCATACTTTGTGTAAATAATAAAGAGTCATCTATTTATGTCGGTAAAACAATTTCAATTTCGACCGGTACTATATCCAACTCAGTTGCAGGTGCTGGGCTTACAAGCAGCTATAAAAGAGAGGAAGTTGGTTTGACCCTAAAAATCAAACCTCGTGTTTCATCCACCGATAAAGTAACCCTTGATGTTGAGACTAAATTAGAAAACATTTTGGATGACGGCTCAAACAACGCAACAAAACAGCCGGTTACCTCAAAGCAAGAGGTAAAAACTCAGGCGATACTTCGCCATGGCGAGAGCATAATCATAGGGGGTCTCGTAAAAAGCTATGATGTAACTGCCACAAGTAAAGTCCCACTTTTAGGAGACATTCCATTTCTTGGCAATTATCTTTTTTCATCAGAGTCAACAACAAATCAAAAAGATAATTTAGTAGTGATTTTGACACCCTATGTCATAGATAAAAGTGAAAAATTATCTCAACTTCAAAAAGATTTGGGTGTTTTGGCAAATCTTCAAAAAGAATATAATGAAAAGATTTTCAAAAAAATAGAGGAAAAAGGCAAAATAAATGCACTTGATATTGAAACAGGTGAGGCTGTAAATAGAGATAAAAATAGTTCAGCAGATACTATTTCCGAGGAGAAATAGATGCTTGTCTTGGAACCTCTTCACAACCTAAAACTCGAAGTATATGAGCCACAAGAGATTAAAACTGATATGAGTGTAAAAAATTATCTTCTTTTTAGTGAGCTTCATGGAGAAATTTGTGCTTTTATGTGTGAACAATATTTGGTTCAGGCAAGTAACTTTTATTCAAAACTACAAAACAGATATCCTCTCTACATGTTGGACGAGGATTCATATGATAGGCTTTACAACCGTTTCTTAGAGCTTCGTACCGATAAAGCTATAGAGAACATGCAAGAAGATTCAAACGAAGAGGGCGAAGATGAACTCTCTTTAACAGATTTTTTGAGAACATCCTCAGATATTTTAACAAGTGAAGAGTCCGCTCCGATTATAAAATTTGTAAATGCTCTCTTCTATCAGGCTATTAAAAAAAGAGCTTCGGATATTCATATTGAGGTTCAGGAAAAACGTGGTGAAGTCAGATTTAGAATAGACGGGATGCTTATTAAAAATGCGGATTTGGACAAAAAAGTAATCAATCTTATTGTCAGCCGTATAAAAGTTATATCTAATCTTGATATTTCAGAAAAGAGAATTCCTCAAGATGGGCGAACGCAGATAAAAATTGCCGGTGAAAGTTTAGATGTCCGTGTCTCTATCTTGCCAACTTTTTATGGAGAGAGAGTCGTTATGAGACTCCTCATGCAGAGTTCTCAGATACCTCAAATTGATGAGCTTGGCTTTGACAATGAAATTATTGATGATGTAAAAAAACTGCTCCGCTCATCGCATGGAATTATACTTGTAACAGGTCCGACGGGAAGCGGTAAAACAACCTCTCTTCACTCATTTTTAAGAGAAGTTGAAGAGCCGCATAAAAATCTTTTGACCGTTGAAGATCCGGTGGAGTATAAGTCTGATAATATTGCTCAGATTCAGGTAAATGAAAAGGTCGGACTTACCTTTGCCGCAGCTCTTCGCTCGATTTTGCGACAAGACCCTGATGTTATTATGATTGGTGAAATTCGTGATGAAGAGACGGCAGCAATCGCTGTTCGTGCTGCCCTTACGGGTCACTTGGTTTTTTCAACACTCCATACAAACTCAGCGGCTGCTACAATCTCAAGACTCGCTGACATGAAGATACAGCCCTTTTTAATCTCTTCTTCACTTCTTGGGATTTTGGCTCAAAGACTTGTTCGTGTTTTATGTGATGATTGTAAGGAAGAGGATGTTATTGCAGAAGAGTTCTCAGAATATTATAATCTTGACAGAAGTGCTAAAATATATAAATCAGTTGGTTGTAAGGCATGTAACTATAGCGGCTATAGCGGTCGCCGTTCGATTGGCGAGCTTTTAGTTATGAATGACAGAGTGAGAGATTTGCTAGTGACTTCAACGGATGAACATACAATAAAAACTGCTCTAGAAAAGGATGGACTAAAAACAATAGCTTATCAGCTTTCGCAAATGCTGTTAAATGCTGAAACATCCCTTGATGAAGCGATTAGAATCGGTTTAGGGCATGCATAAAAAAGCTAAACGAGCTTTTACTCTTATAGAGGTTATGGTTGCCGTTATGATTATTTCAGTGGTAATCTTGGCACTGATAGAGATGTTTGCAAATAATATACACATATTTTCCGGACTAAAAAAACAGATACATATTAATCCATATTCCTCATTTTTTATATCAAATCCTGATTATGGTTTGGAAACAAAAAATGCTGTTTTATATGATTTGGTGAGTGATTTTAAATTAGAGGATGATTTGCAAAGAGAGCTCAAAAATAATAAAATTGAAGTGGTTTATCAGGTGGTTGAACAGATAGATTTGAGTGAATATGATAATACGAATAAAGATGAAAGTAAGCAGAGTAATGGAGAAACAGCTAGAGAAGTAAAGTCAAATGTGGTTTTTGAAATAGGAAAAACTGTCATTAAAACAAAAGACGCATCTACCGCTCTTCTTAGACTTAGGATTAAACAGTGAAAAGAGGATTTACACTCATTGAACTACTCATCTCAATAACCATTTTATCCATTATGATGCTCTATTTATATAAAAGTTACGCTTCGCTCAACTACTCAAACAATTTTTACAAAAAAGAGGTAAAAGATATAAAAGAGGAGGAGTCTCTAAAAAAAGTTATCTTTCTGGATTTTTCTTTAGCTCTTAGTAAATCAACAACAATCTTAAATCAAGATAAAAAAGAGGATGTTATACTTATGCAAAGCTCAAATTCTTTGCATAATATGTACAATCCGTATGTTGCTTATTTAGTAAAAGATAAAAAACTTTATAGATTAGAGTCCCTAAGACCACTCTTTTACCCTCTAAATGTCGATAGTGAATTTAGTGTGGATATTATTGGCGAAGTGAATAGTTTTAGAGTTTATAAGTCTGATAGAAAGATAGGAGACACTGTTCCGGAACTTTTTTTACTGTATGTGGATTTTAAAGAGAAAAAGGATATTTTGCTTAAAATAAAGGTACTAAACTCAAAATAAAGTATAGATTTGATACAATATCCGCCATTTATATAAATAAGGATTATTTTTGAACTTATTAAACCTTTTTTCGAGATCAGATACAAAGCAGCAAGCTACAAAAAGTGAAGCTCCTACACACTGGATTAAGTGTAAATCATGTCAATCGTTGATGTACTACAAAGAAGTGGAAAATCAAAATTATGTGTGCCCAAAATGTGGATTCCACCTTCGTATAGGGGTTAAAGAGAGATTGGCATTATTGGTGGATGAAGGGACATTTGTAGAATTTGATGAGAAGTTAAAACCTATTGACCCATTAAAATTTGTAGATAAAATATCATATGTAAAAAGAATAGAAGAAGGTGTTAAAAAGAGTGGCAGAAGTTCCTCTGTTGTGAGCGGTGAGTGTAAAATAAACGGTGTGGATGCTCAGCTTGTTGTATTTGATTTCAGTTTTATGGGTGGCTCTTTGGGTTCCGTAGAGGGTGAAAAAATTGTTCGTGCAGTAAACCGTGCCATAGAAAAAAGAGAAGGGTTGATAATTATAAGTGCAAGCGGCGGAGCAAGAATGCAAGAAAGTACATTTTCTCTTATGCAGATGAGTAAAACTTCTGCAGCATTGGCAAAACTTGCAAATCACAACTTGCCGTATATCTCTGTTTTAACAGATCCTACCATGGGTGGAGTAAGTGCTTCTTTTGCAACTTTGGGAGATATTATTATTGCAGAACCGGGAGCACTCATAGGCTTTGCAGGTCAAAGAGTAATCGAGCAGACTATCGGTTCTAGTCTTCCTGATGGTTTTCAGCGAGCAGAATTTTTACTTGAAAAAGGTTCTGTTGATATGGTAGTCAATAGAAATGAGTTGAAAAATACCCTTTCAGATTTGTTGACACTTCTTAAAGTTTAATATGCGTTTATATGCTCTTTGCGACCAAGAGTTACTTGATTCTAAAGGTGTTTCTATTGAAGAGTTTATAGATATTGCCAAACAAAATAGTGCTGAGATAATTCAGTATAGAAATAAAACCGCTGACACTGCATTTATAAAACAACAGCTCATTAAAATTAGAAAAATTTATGACGGCTTTTTAATCGTAAATGATGCGTATGAACTGATAGAGTTTTGCGACGGTGTTCATCTCGGTCAAGAAGATTTAAAGTCGATAGATTCTGACATAAAAAGCGCGGTTAAAATACTAAGAATGGCCATCACAAAAGATAAAATATTAGGCATCTCGACGCATAACAAAGAAGAGGTGTTTGAAGCAAATGAGTGTGATCTAAATTACATTGGACTGGGCGCATACAGAGATACAAACACAAAAAACGTAAGTGTAGTTTTGGGTGATACATTGGATGCAATAGCTTCGGAATCAAAACATTTTGTAGCAGCTATCGGCGGGGTTAAAAAAAGTGATGTTTTTACTTATGTAACTTACCATGTAATTGGAAGCGGATTGGTCTTATAAAGTGAATATTGATATTATCTCCATAGCAAAAAAAGAGAAAACCATTTATGATCCACTCTATAAAGAGCTGAGTAAAATGATTTCTCGCTTTGCAAAAATAGAAGATATAGAACTTTTTGATAAAGATGTAGCAAAATCACACACTATTTCACCAACTGCGTCACAGCAGGCATATACAAGAGCTTTGGCTCCCTATATTGGCAAGGATTTTTGTGTATGTTTGCACCCTGATGGAAAAGTAATCGATAGTTTTGAATTTAGTAAGCTTTTAAATGATAGAATGGCGGTTAAATTTTTCATAGGCGGAGCGTATGGTTTCGAAGATGATTTTTTTAAAAAATGCGATGCTGTTATAAGCTTAGGAAATATCACTATGAGCCATAAAATAGCAAAAGCTGTTTTGCTAGAGCAAATTTATAGAGGTTTTTCTATTTTGAGTAACCACCCATACCATAAGTGATATACAATACAATAAGGATGTCAATTGCAAGCTAGTGAGTTAAATTATTTTAAAGAGATTTTAGAAAGTCGTAAAAAGCAGATAACCAAAAATATTGTAGGCGTTAATGCCGAGTTAGAACAGCTAAGTGGTTTAGAGCTCAATGATGAGGGTGATTATGCATCCGTAAATAATAACTCTATGATTGAGAGTGCAATTGTTCATCAGCAGGAACAAGAGTTAAGAGAGATTAATGTAACTCTTGGGAAAATAGTAAGTGGTGATTATGGTATATGTGAAATGTGTGAAGATCCTATAAGCTTTCAAAGATTGAAAGTAAAACCACATGCCATTTATTGTATCGATTGTAGAGAAATAGTAGAAAAATCTAAAAAATAGGAATTTATTATGCAGTTGAAAAAATATACGATAGCCTCATTTATATTTATTGGCATAATTGGATGGTATATATATGCGTATGTAAGCCAAAGTAGTATAGCAATAGATCTGTTTGGTCTTCCCCTCCCGTCACTCTCTGTTGCTATTTGGGCGATTGTCCCTCTTGTAATTTATTATATTGCAACTCTTGTACATATCTCTTTTTACTCTCTTTTGGGTAGTTTTAAGCTTCGTAAAGATGAAAAAGATTATGAAAAATTGATAGATTCCATTGTCGATGCGTATTTAGGCAAAGTAAATAGAAACTATGATTTTAAAACGCCTAAATATAAATTACTTGGAACTCTTATAGAAAACTCAACCCTTTTTCCAGCTAAAAACATGAGTTTTGATATAGATAATGAAAAAATAAAAACCGTTTTAAAACTTATAGAAGATATAAAAAATGGAGAGGTTGTTGAACTCAAAAAATATTCACTTCCATCTACAAATGCTTTAGTTATTCAAAATGAAAAAAATCGCTATAAAAAAGGTGATATATCGGCAGAAGAAATCTTATCTCGCGCAGATAAATTTGATAGTAGCCTTTGTGCAGAAGCGTATGTTGATCTTTGCAAAACAGCTTCTTTATCTATCATTGAAAAATATAAATTATTCTTGACAAAAGATGCACTTTTTGAAATTTTAGCTAGAATAAACGCTGATGAAAATGTTCTGACAATCTCAAATGAAGCTCTCATCAATTTATTGTCTGCAATGGAGTTGTTAGAAGCAGATTATGTAAGAATAGCAACTATTTTATCAGTCGGTATGGTACCGGAACAGAGGATAAATCTATTTAGCACTTTGAGTGACTCTCATGAAGAAGCTATGAGTGCATATCTGTTTACTCTGTTTGATTTAGAGATGTTAGAACCTGCAGACGAAATTTTGCAAAATTCACAACCTTTAGAATATTTGAACTTTAAGTCTTATCGTGCGCTCAAAGAGTGTAATAAAAACTTTAATATAAACTTGTTTGTTTAACCTTTGCGTATGCCCGGAAATTTAAAAATTTTATCCTTTGAAAAACCTATATTCGTTTTAGCTCCTCTTGCGGGCTATACGGATCTTCCATTTAGAAGTGTTGTAAAAAAGTTTGGAGCAGATCTTACTGTGAGTGAGATGCTAAGTTCTAACGCTCTCTCTTACGGCTCAGCCAAAACATACCACATGTTAAAGAAATCCCCTATAGAGAATCCATACTCTGTTCAAATAGCCGGTGCAGAGGTGGATGTTATAAAAAAAGCTGTTGAAATACTTAATACGCAAGAGGGAATAGATATAATTGATCTCAACTGCGGCTGCCCGGTTCCTAAAATAGTGGGACATGGAAGCGGAAGTTCACTTTTGCTGAACCTGCCTCTTATGGGAGAAATTATAAGAACAATTAAAGATACCTCCAACAAAAATTTGACAAGTGTAAAAATCAGACTTGGATTTGAAAAGAAAAATCATATAGATATTGCAAAAATGGTAGAAGATAGCGGAGCTGATTTTTTAGCAGTGCATGGGCGAACCCGTGCCGGTAGATTTAAAGCCGCTGTCGATTATGATGCAATTAAAGAGATTAAAGAGGCTGTATCAATTCCTGTAATTGCAAACGGCGACATAGACTCCTATGAGAAAGCTCAGTGGGTATTGGAACATACCGGAGCTGACGGCGTTATGATAGGTCGCGGAGCTATCGGTGCTCCATGGATTTTTCATCAATTAAAGAGCGGTAGTGCCGATATAGATATATCTTTAAAACATGCAATCATCATGGAACATTTTGACAGTATGATAGAATTTTATGGAGAGAGAGGAGTTCCTATGTTTAGAAAACATGTACATACCTACTCTAAGGGGTACAGGGGTGCATCACTCTTAAGAAATGATGTAAATAGAATAAATGACAGTTTAGAATTTAGGAGCGTTATAGATGAATTTTTCAAAAACAGCGAGATATTAATATAATGTTAAATATTTCTCAGTCTATTAAAACACTAAACGATGTGGATATAGCTGACAACCTATTTCATTATGATTACAATACAAAACATCTTTTATCTCTTTTGGCAAAAGATATAGATGAGGAAGATGTCCTCTACTTAAGCTCATACCGCTCTTTTGAGGGTGAGGTTTTTGAGAACTATATTTATGAAAAACTCTTAAGATATGCTCAAAAAAGTGATGATATAGAAAAGTTTATCTTAAAAGGTTTTCATCAAAACAAAGAAAAGTCAAATCCAAATACCCTCTCCATAAGTGAAAAACAGCAGATAGTTTATAGAACAAAAAGCAGAGAAATCAGTGAATTTGATGCCATGTTAATCACGAAAGACAAAGAGCTCTATTTTGTAGAAATGACGCTTGTTAAATCTGTTCTAAAACTCAAAAAAAGATTGAGAAAGAAAAAGGCACTTTTGGAAATTATATTCCCACAGTATGAAATAAAAGCACTTATTATCTTAAATGAAGGTGCAACAGGAACAAAACAGTTGCCGGATTATTGCAAAGTTTGGTTTACGAAAGAGTTCTC
The DNA here is from genome assembly GCA_026390115.1 of Campylobacterales bacterium. GTDB lineage: Bacteria > Campylobacterota > Campylobacteria > Campylobacterales > Sulfurimonadaceae > Sulfurimonas. The sequence continues at coordinate 372,759 of JAPLGO010000012.1, forward strand.
TGCAAAAAATATTTTAGCACATATAAAAAATCCGCATGCTAAAAAGTTAGAGCCAAAAGAGAAGATACACTCAGAAAAAATGTTAGAAGCACACTCTTTGAAGCTTCATCCATTTAGATATTACAACACAATGACATGGCTTACAAAAACATTAAGAGCTCATAAAAAGCATATTCTTGATATGACATTTTTAATGAGTGAGAGTGTTCAAAGGTATCATGATTTGTATAATAAGTTTTACATTGGATACATGAGTGTTAGTGAAGCAAAAAATTTACTTAACTTAGATGAAACGCTCTACGATGCAAATCAAAGGGTTGTAGTTGCTATAGAAAAGAAGCACTCTGACGAGATAGTTTTAACCTATTATATACAGACGGCTCGTAAAAAACTCTTTCTCTACTCTTTTGAGAATGATGTAATGAGCAAAGAGAAGAAAGACCCCTACGGCATTACTGTTACAGAAGTTTATCACATAGATAAAATTATGGATGAGAGCTACAAACTCAATATGGCAAATATAAACATGATTAAAAAACTTTTAAAAGATAAATTTGACGAAGGAAGTAAAAAGTAGCTTTTTACGCCTCATACATTATACTGGCCGCTTTTTCTTTGTAGATTTGCAAAGGCTCTTTCTCTTCAATAAATTCTGTTAACTCTTTACGTCTATTCTGTAAAATTGTTTCAAAATCATCTTGTGTAACGGGTTTGTTATCTGTAAATTTATCTAGTAAAACATTGTTCGTTCCCATCACAACAAGATAGCTTTGCTCAGCAAAATCAAGCATTACGACACTGTTCTGCTCATTTATACTTTTTTGGAATCTAATAGTTACATTTTCACCTGCAACTGAAGTAGGCTCTTTATTCTCTTTAAATAACCAAGATTTATAATTAGGTTTTTCCTTATTCTGAGCAATTTTTTTGTTAAGTAAAAATAAAATAACAATACCTATAACTAAAATTCCTACAACAATATAGTAGCTTGAAGACAACTCATTCCCTTGCTTTGTAGGTAGTGAGCTAAGTGAAGATGTGTTATTTTGCTCATTTGTAGAATTTTCTTTAGTTGGAGCCTCGTTTGTAAATCGTAATCGCAATCCATAAGAGTCAGATGTTTTGGAAGCTTTTAAAACTACTGATGGCGGTACAGAAGCCTCTATTTGAGTATATCCTGCAATGGGTGTTATGTTGAGTGAATTTAAAAATTTTGAGGAAATTTCTTTGGATTTTGATGCTTCTATTGTAGCACTTTCAAGTTTTATAATGATTTTTGATGCACCGGCACTTTGTTTTATAACCCCGTTGTATGGAGCATCGAAAGTAATCATTACATCCACTCTGTCCGTTCTGTCATAAATATTGTAACTTAATATTTTAGAGGCATTAAGCATAAAGGGAATGAGTAAAATAAAGAGTAATTTAATCATAATCTTTCTTTTGAGAGATGATATAAGACAGCACTGGAATCAAGTACTTCATTGATACGAATGGCAAGATTTTTTTCATACACCATAACTTCACCTTTACCTATAATGCGACCATTTACATAAGACTCGACACTTTCACCGGCTGGTTTTTTAAGATCTATTATTGAGCCCTTTTCTAGCTTCAGTATCTCGGCAACACTCAGTTCTGTTTCGCCTAAATCCGCTACAAACTCTACTTCCATGTCTAAAAGACCGGAGTAATTCATCCATGCCAACTCTTCATCGGCATTGAATTCCGCTTCTTTTACGCCATAAACTTGTTTGTTTTTTTTAGACATTTAATTCCTTAATTGCGATAATCATCTTATCGCCTTCCACATTGATAGTTTTGGCATCATCGTAAGTAAATTTAAATACATCTATCTTCTCAAAATGCGGAGTGCCTATAGTGTAGGAACTTTCACTCTCCTCTGCAGAAATAACTTTAGCACTTCCTACGATTAGGTTGGTTGTCTCTAAAAGCATATCTATCAAACTCTCCTCATCACACTCATCCTCTTCTAAAAATAGCTTTGCAACTTTTTGTATAAAACCATATTCAGAAGCGATATAAACCCTATATTTTTTATTATCATTTGTATCAATATCTATATAAGCAATAAGTGTTCTCTTTTTTGTAAGACTCTTACTGACCTTATATGGCAACCTAATTTGATGAATGCAAAAATTTTCCGAAGCTTGAAGTATAGTTTTTAACATTTAAATTGCCTTTATATTGGTTAATGATTATACTTTATATAGTATCAAAGTAAAATTAAAAGGGTTGTTAGAGTACAATTCGCAAAAAGAAATAATATGTGGTTTTTGAATGATTGAATTAATTTTACTTGGGCTTGTCGTCGGTTTGCTTTCTGGTTTTTTTGGTATAGGAGGTGGAACTATTTCAATTCCTCTTTTGCTTCTTCTAGGGTTTGAAACTAAAATAGCCATAGGTATCTCCGTTGTACAGATGATATTTAGCTCTTTTTATGGAAGTTATCTTAATCATAAAAAACGCACACTTGATGTTGCGATGATTACTATTATTGGGATGGGTGGTTTTTTAGGTGCGTTTTTGAGTGCTATTATCACTTCAAATCTCAGTGATAAAACCTTAGAATTGATATTTCTAGGTTTTGCCATTTTTGCACTAGTGAGACTCTTTATAAAGCCAAAAGAGCATAAAGAACAAAGAGAGGTTCATTGGTTGCTACTCTTTTTACTTGGAATCTTCTTAGGTGCGATAGGTATGGCAATCGGTGTGGGTGGAAGTATGATTCTTGTTCCTATTTTGGTCGGATTTGTTCATGTTCCACTCAAAAAAGCAGTCTCCGCGGGTCTCTTTTTTGTAGTATTTTCATCTATCGCAGGTTTTTTTTCACATATCCTAGCAGGGCATGTAGATTTGCAAAGCGGTATTATTATAGGTTTTGCTTCGCTCTTTGGTGTCTATTTGGGCATACATTTAAAAGACAGAGTCGATGTGCATCTGCAAAGAAGATTGATAGTCATTTTTTATGTGATTGTAGTAACATATCTGACACAAAGAATATTTTTTTAAGAGGAGTTTAAAATGAAAAAAAAAGATTATATAAAAATTACAGGTGCTAGAGAAAATAATTTAAAAAATATTTCGTTGGATATTCCAAAAAATGAGTTGGTTGTTTTTACAGGACTCAGCGGAAGCGGTAAATCAACTTTGGCATTTGATACTCTTTATGCGGAGGGGCAGAGACGCTATATGGAGTCTCTTTCTTCTTATGCCAGACAGTTTTTAGACCGTATCGGCAAGCCCGATGTGGACAAGATAGAGGGGCTTACTCCGGCTATCGCCATAGACCAAAAAACAACTTCTAAAAATCCTCGCTCGACTGTTGGAACAATTACTGAGATTTATGATTACTTTAGACTTCTTTATGCAAGAGTAGGCATTCAGCATTGCCATAAATGCAACAAAGTTATATCGCAGATGAGTGCTTCGGATATCATTAAAGAGGTAGCAAAACTTCCAGAAGGTGCGAAACTTGTTCTTTTGGCTCCAGTTGTAAATGAGAAAAAGGGTGCGTATGCCGACGTGTTAGAGTCGCTTGTTCATAAAGGGTATGTGAGAGCCATGATAGACGGCGTGATGGTGCGTCTCGACGAGGATATTGAGCTAAGTAAGACCAAAAAACATACCATTAAAGTTGTCATAGACAGGGTTGTGGTAAATGCAGAAAATAGAGAAAGAATTGCGGCAGATGTTGAAAAAGCCCTCAAAGAGAGTTATGGCGAACTTGAGATTGATATTTTAAATCATGAAGAGTTGGGTTTGAAAAAATCTCACATGCACTATTCCGAACACAATGCATGTTTTGATTGCAAGATAAGTTTTGAACCGCTTGAACCGCTCTCTTTTTCATTCAATTCACCCAAAGGTGCATGTCCGGAGTGCGACGGCTTAGGCCTTCGCTACGCACTGGACCATGAAAAAATAATCGACCAAGATTTGAGTATTGAAACAGGTGCTGTTAAGATTGTTTACGGCTTCAACAAGGGATATTACTTTACATTTTTAAAGGGTTTTTGTGCGGCAAATAAGATTGACACAAAAATCCCTTATTCAGAGTTGCCGGAGTATCAGAAAAAGGCAATTCTTCACGGCGGCATAGAAGAGGTTTCTTTTTTGTGGAAAAATCATGAAGTAAAGAAGATGTGGCCCGGAATTATCAAAATAGCCTACGACATGTTCAAAGATGAGAAGGAGTTAGCCGATTACATGAGTGAAAAGGTCTGTAATATTTGTGGTTCTCATAGATTAAAACGAGAGTCTTTAGCCGTAAAAGTCGGGCAAAAAGGTATTGCAGAACTTTTAGACATGCCTATAAATAAGAGTTATGAGTGGTTCAAAGATAAAGAGAATTTCAGCTATTTATCAGACCAAAGCACGCAGATTTCCGCACCGATTTTAAACGAAATCAGAGAGAGGCTCTACTTTTTATTTGATGTCGGACTCGGTTACATAACTTTGGGGCGTGATGCCAGAACAATCAGCGGCGGCGAAGCACAAAGAATCCGCATAGCTTCACAAATCGGCAGCGGTCTGACGGGTGTTTTATATGTTTTAGATGAGCCGAGTATTGGGCTTCATGAACGAGATACACTCAAACTAATCCGAACGCTGAGAAGTTTGCAGGAGAAGGGCAACAGCGTAATAGTTGTGGAGCATGATAAAGAGACGATTGAAAATGCCGACTTCATAGTGGACATAGGAAGCGGGGCAGGGAGATTCGGCGGAGAGGTTGTTTTTAGCGGAACTTTGGATATGCTCAAAAAAGCTAAGACACTGACGGCAGATTACATGTTCGGCAGAAAAAAGATAGAATATTTTTACAGACGACCGCAAGATAAGTATATTGAGATAAAAAATGTTACTCTCAACAACATCACAAATCTGAGTGCCAAAATTCCGCTCAATAACTTTGTCTGTATTACAGGAGTGAGCGGAAGCGGAAAAAGCTCACTTATGCTTCAAACGCTCCTTCCAACCGCCAGAGCGCTACTCAACCATGCAAGAAAGGTAAACAAAGTTGCGGGTGTAGAGATAACAGGTTTAGAGCATGTGGACAAGGTGATTTATCTCGATCAAAGCCCGATAGGCAGGACTCCGCGAAGTAATCCGGCAACCTATACAGGTGTGATGGATGAGATACGAGAGCTTTTTTCTAAAACAAAAGAGTCACAAATAAGAGGTTATACAACCTCGAGATTCAGTTTTAATGTGAAGGGCGGACGATGTGAGAAGTGTCAGGGTGAAGGGCAGATAAAAATAGAGATGCACTTTTTGCCAGACATCATGGTCAAGTGCGATACATGCCACGGAACAAGATATAATCAGCAGACTTTGGAAGTACAGTACAAAGGCAAAACAATATCGGATGTGCTCAACATGAGCGTGGATGAAGCTTTTGAATTTTTTAAACCAATTCCAAAAATTCATCAAATCATGAAAACAATTGTGGATGTCGGGCTAGGGTACATCACGTTAGGACAAAACGCCGTAACGCTCTCGGGAGGGGAAGCTCAGCGTATAAAACTGAGTAAAGAGCTAAGCCGAAAAGATACGGGGCAGACACTCTACATTTTAGATGAGCCGACGACAGGGCTTCACTTTGCCGATGTCGATAGACTTACGGGCGTGCTCCACAAATTTGTAGAGCTGGGAAACAGTGTACTCATCATAGAACACAATCTAGACATGATAAAAAATGCAGACTACATTCTGGATATGGGACCGGAAGGCGGAAGCGGCGGCGGACTTATCATAGCCGAGGGAAGCCCGGAAGAGCTGGCTGCAACTTATGAGAAAACAGGAAGTTACACCGGTGAGTATCTTAAAAAAGAGCTTGCACTTCATAAATAGACTTTTTCTATAACCAAGGTTGCTTTGTCGCAACCTCCATGCAAGGAGTTAAAAAATTTTATAGACTCTTCGCCTGCTCCAGTATACCAAAAGCAACGCTCAGTTTGTCCCCATGCGGGATGGATTCTACCTTTTCATGTGTGATAAACTCCACCTTATTTGTGTCGCTTCCAAAGCTTGATGAATCTTGAAGTATATTTAAGCAGACCGCATCTAAGTTTTTTGTTTTTATCATGTTTGAAGCATTTGCGATGGCGTTTAACGCATCCATTTCGGCTTTAAAGCCTACCGTTGTGATGCCTTCTTTCTCTATTGAGCCTAAAATATCGACATTTTTTTTCATTTTAAGTTCCCATTTCTCGCCCAAAACCTCTTTTTTTAGTTTTCCGCTTTGAGCAAATTCCGGTACATAGTCACTTACCGCAGCTGCCATAAAGAGGTAGGGCTTTTTTTGAATAAGGTGGATATGTTCATCTCTCATAAGGGTTGCTTTGGAAAGTTTTCCCTTCTTCGCAATTCTGACAGAATCTACAAGATACTCCTGCATCTCCTCCGAGCTTTCAACCTCAATTTTATGCATCTCTTTTGGCAGATTCTCTTCAAATTTTGTGGCAATCAGATTTACATCCGCACCTCTGCAGTAGAGTGCGACAGCCAAGCTTGAAGCCATCTTGCCGCTTGAAAAGTTGGAGATATAACGGACTTCGTCAATCTTCTCAACCGTTCCTCCACCTGTGACGATAACCATTCTATCTTCCCAAAACTCCTCTTTAAGAAGCACTTTTGCGCACTTGAAAAATATGTCAATCGGTTCAGCCATCGCTCCGTCGCCCGTAGTTTTGCAAGCCAGCTCTTTTGTCTGCGTCTCTACAATCATGTAGTTTGCAATCGCCAACATCTTTAGATTTGCCTGTGTGATGGGGTTGTGAATCATATTTGTGTTTGCAGACGGTGCAATGATTTTGGTTTTGGCAAATGCCAATGCGCATTGAAGCAGCATGTTGTCGGCGATGGCGTTTGCAAGTTTTGCGATGGTGTTGGCTGTGGCTGGTGCTATGACAAACAAATCCGCCCACTGCGTCGTTTTTATATGGTTGTGGTCGCTCACCCAAGACTCATTCATGTCGTCAAGAATTTGATTTCCGGTAAGAACTTCAAAGCTCAGAGGCGTGACAAATTTTTTAGAGGGTTCGCTCATCACCACCTTAACCTCCGCGCCCACTTTTGTAAGGAGGCGAACCAGCTCAAGCGACTTATAGACGGCGATTGAACCCGTAACTCCTAGAAGTATTTTTTTACCTTTTAATAAATCGGATGGAATAAACATGGCTTGCCTTTATCTTTATTTGACGCGCATTTTAGCACTAAGAATCTTAAGCACTCTTATTTGCAAAATCTGGAATATTTACATTTAAATTATTATTTTAAGTTCTATCATAATTAAATATAATTACAATTAATTAAATTCAATTTATATTGATTAAGTTGAAATTGTCTTGAGGAGTTAGAGATGGAGTTAAATAAATTAGTACCATGGAACTGGTTAAAAAAGGAAGAAGAGGAAAAAGGCTGGTCTGTGCCTGTGAAAAGAAGCGAGTTAAACTTAGATATTTCAAAATCTTTTTATGAGATAGAGACAGAATTTGAGCGTCTTTTTGACTCATTTAAACGAAATTTCAATGTTGGATTTTCAAGTGGTTCACTATTGAAATCAGATTTCTTCAGCCCGTCTATGGATATTGCTTCGAACGAGAAAGAGTATAGCGTGAAAGTGGAACTTCCAGGATTAGATAAAAATAACATAACAATAGAGTGTGTTAATAATACACTAAGAATTAAAGGGGAAAAGAAAGAGGAAAAAGAGAAAGATTATTATCGGGTTGAGCGAAGTTACGGTTCGTTTGAACGTGTTCTTGGTATGCCAGATGATGCAGATGCAGATAAAATCGAATCTACGTTTAAAGATGGCATACTTTCTGTATCTATTCCAAAAAAAGCGCTTCCGGTGGCAAATACAAAAAGTATTCCGATTAAAACTGCCTCTTAGAAGTAAAAAAGGGGGGGGGAAAAGTGCTCTATATATTTTGAGTACCGTTTTCTTCCTCTCCTTTTTTGTTCCTATTTTCATGATAAAACTCTTTTGCAATTTGTGAGAGTTCCTGCAACCTTGCAATAACCCTTTCGTTCACAATAGCAGCTTCGACACCCGTTAAAATGGAGATACCCTCATCAATTGTTTTAACGCTGTAGAGAGTGAAATAGCCGTCCTTTACCGCTTCTATAATTTCCTGTTTAAGCATGAGATGTTTTGTGTTGGCATATGGAATGATAACGCCGTAGGACTCTTTTGGATTTTTACGCATGCAGATGTCAAAAAAGCCCTCGATTTTTTCATTGACCCCTCCGATAGCCTGAATCTCTCCAAATTGATTGACTGAACCTGTTACAGCAATATTCTGTTTTATAGCCAAATTGCTAAGGGAAGAGATGATGGCATAAAGCTCGGTAGATGAGGCGCTGTCACCCTCAACCATGCCGTAAGACTGTTCAAAAACAAGGGATGCGGAGAGGCTCAGCGGTATATTCTGTGCATAGGTCGAGCCGATGTATGCGCTTAAAATCATAATTCCCTTAGAGTGAATCGGCCCGCTCAGCTCAACTTTTTTCTCTATGTCTATGATTTCGCCTTTGCCAATCCTTGTTCTGGCGGTGATGCGCGAAGCGATACCGAAACTATACCCATCTAAAGAGATGAAACTTAGCGCATTAATCTGACCGACATGTGAACCGCTTAGATTTATCATAATCGTTCCCTCATCGATTTGCTCATAGAGCTTTCTTTGAATCCGGTTGAGTCGCTCTTTTTTTGTCTGAAGTGCCTTGTTTATATCCTCTTTGTCTATTGTGTTCTTATTCTCGTTTTTAGACCAGTAATCCGCCTCTTTAAGCAGGTCTGAGAGTGTTCTTAAGTGCGTTGAAAACTTTGAAGAATGCGAGACTTCCCTTGAACTCTGCTCAATAACTCTTGCAACGGCATCCGGAGTAAGCGGAAGGAGGCTGTGTTGCTTTGCAACGGTTCCAATCATCTGAGCATAGAGAATGATATTCTCATCCGAGGAGGGTATCTCATCTTCAAAGTCGGCATTCACCTTAAAAAGCTCCCCAAAATCGGAGTCGTAGTGGTGCAGAAGGTAGTAGAGAATTCTTTCTCCTATAAGTATAACCTTAACATCTATGGGAATCGGCTCAGGCTCAAGAGAGGTTGTGGTTAAAAAAGAGTATTGCTGTGCGAGCGACTCTATGCGTATCTCTTTGGAGCGTAAAATTCTCTTAAGCTCCTCGTAGGCAAAGGGCTGCATCAAAAGTTTTCTGGCATTGAGCACAAGATAGCCGCCGTTTGCTCTGTGAAGTGCACCCGGTTTTATCATAGTAAAATCGGTAATGAGCGTACCCACCTGAGAGATGTGCTCAATCTTTCCGACAATATTTTGATGAATAGGATTGTCTTCAAAGATAACGGGTGCAGTAGAATCTTTCTCATGAGAGATAAAAAGATTGACTTCATAGCGTGTAAATGAAGGTGTGTAATACTCTTGCATAAAAGGCGCTATATTCATCTCATCTGTTTTTATCAAAAAATCCCTTACATTTTTGATAACATCCCACTTTAGGGCGTCAAGGTAATCCATGATTTTTTTAGACTCTTTATATTTGAGAGAGACATCATTTATAAGCGATTCTACGGAGTTTTCGCTCATTTTTCTACTTAGCTCTTTGAACTCTTTTTTTTCAGCTTTGGTGAGTTCGCTCACTCTTCTGAGCGCATCTTTTACGATTGCTTCAAAGGCATCCACTTTGCGTGTAATCTCCTCTTTTTGCTCACCCGTTATAGCACTGTACTCCTCAGCTGAGAGCCTTTTGCCGTCGATAACAGGCACAAATGTCACTCTGCTCGGAGAGGATACGCTCATAGAAACATCATATTTTTTAGCCTCCTCCTGCAGGTAGGTGAAAATTTCGGTCTGTTGTTTAACATATTTTTGTGTAATTGCTTCTCTCTCATTATAAAAAGAGTTACTCTCAAAAACAGTGGGAAGTATATCTTTTAGAAGTTCTATAAGTTCATGCATATCCTCTTTAAACTGTTCTGCATCTCCGGCTTGGAACTCAATGGCAATCGGTATTCTAGGGTCTTTAAAGTTATTTACATAACACCAATCACTCGCTGCACCCTCCAGTTTCGCTTTTTTTTCCAAAAAGTTCATGATAGTGGAGTGTTTTCCCGTTCCAGAAGCCCCCATGGCGAAGAGGTTGTATCTATCTTGAGCTATATTTGTAGCAAAATCAACAGCATCCAAAGCATTTTTTTGCCCGAGAGGCTGTTCAAGAAACTCTAACTCTTCGGTTGTCTTAAATGAAAAAAGTGAACTATCACACGAATGATAAAGTTGTGAAAAGTTGAGAGCATAGTCCATAACATTCCTTTAGTATTAGTGATGCATTGTAACAAATAATATTTTGATATGTGGTTAATTGATGAAGATAGAAGTAGCAGGTAAATTAAAAAATGCTATTCAATTGCTACACAATATCTGTACAATGGCGCCATTAAAAAATAAGGGTCACTCTTGAGCAAAAATGTAGTAATTATCGGTGGTGGATATGGCGGACTCAGAGCAGTTGAGTTCTTGGCTAAATATAACGATATAAATGTAACACTCATAGATAAAAATCCGTATCACTACCTTCAGACAGAGGCATATGGCTACATTGCAGGCAGATTTGATATACATGATATTGCAATAGATCTGCAAAAATGGTGTTTGGGATTTAAGCGGAAAGTTTTTTTTGTGAATGAGAGAGCAGACTCCATAGACTTCGGTAGACAAGAGGTAATTACAGAGACAAAATCGACGCATTATGATTATCTTGTAATTGCCACTGGCGCGCAAACAAACTTTTTTTCATTTATCGAAGGGCTGAAAGATAATAGTCATGGAGTTAAAAACCTGCAAAGAGCTTACAATTTCAGACAAGAGTTTGAAGACATTATCTATAAACAGCTTCAAAGTGAAGAGCATGCTGATAAAAACGAGATAAATCTAGCTATCGGCGGAGCAGGGCTTAGCGGGGTTGAAGTGGCGGCAGAGATGGCAAATGTTATCCAAGCCTACAGTAAAACTATCGGTGACAGAGCCAGAGTCATAAAAATATATTTGATTGATGCAAGTGAGACTATTTTACCGGGGATGAGTTCCTATATAGTTAAAAACACTCAAAAGAGATTGGAAAAATTGGGTGTCAAAATTTTGACAAGTGCATTTATAAGCAATGTGGACAACTCCCATATCTATTTTAAAGATGGCAAAAAATTGCACTACCACTTTATGATTTTCACTGGCGGTATAAAAGCCGGTAATTTTAATAGTGCAGTTGAGAGTGACAAAAACAGAATCAATCAATTTATCGCCAATCAAGAGTTAAATATCAGGGGCACAAAAAATGTATTTGCTATAGGTGACTGTGTTGAGATACGAGACAAAGAAGGTAACATGCTTCCTCCCACCGCTCAAATTGCAGAAAAAAGTGCTGAGTATGTTGCTGAGTGCATCCGAAAAAGAATGGACTCAAAACAAATCGAGCCTTTTGATGCGGACGTGAGCGGTATGTTTATAGCACTTGGCGGGAAATACGCTGTTGGAGAGATGTTTAAATTCATCAAAGTCAAAGGATACACGGCATATATTCTCAAAAAAGCGATTACACATGCCTACTATTTAGGGCTTCATCTGAGAATTAATGCGGGATATAAAAATAGGAACATTCCTCGCTGATGTGATTAAACCCCGCTACGAATTTTACTCTTTTTTTATTTTAGCTCTAGCTGTGACTACTTTGCCGTGATTTTGGTATCTTTTGTAATTTGATTACTCAGGCTGGTTATATGGCCATGATCATCATGGTGGACAGTAACAAATTGGCTATTTGCACACTGTTGCAATTCTTTATTGTTTACCTGAAAATAATTTGCATAATCATTAGATTTATAGATTAAATGCTCACTTTGAGATTTGTGTCTATTGAGCCGTGATAATAAAAACAGTACAATGGGTGTTGCAGTTAACATAAAGATAGCATGCGCAAATGTTACACTATGAATATTGTCATAAATCCAATCGGACATTTCATCAGCCGGTGCTGTTGACGTAAGTATCCTATAAAATACATGCAGTAAAGGCTTCCACAAATATATAAAGCCTATCCAAAGTAAAATTGTTGCTATATCCCAAACCAATCGTTTAGATAAAGGCAACTCATGGCGTTTGTTAATAATTAGGTTTTTCATATTCATTTACCCCTTTTGATTCAACTCTTGATGCACACCTCGGTCCGGACTAACCCATCTAGCACGAGTTTTTTTACTAAATAGAACTTTTGGAACAGCTGTTACAGCTGTAAGCAAATTAATCAGCCAATATGCAAAAGGATACCAAATCATCCAAAAATAATTTTTCCCCAGCCCTTCATCATAATGACCATCTAACCATTTACTTACCGCGAACTGTATCAAACATGCACCAATTAAAATAATGCTGCTTTGATCCGGCAAAATAGGTGAATCAGCAGGCATTAAATATGAAATGGGATTAAACAAACCAATTATCCAGACTAAAAATACTAACACCATACTATAAGCCCAAAGCATACTTAGCATTTGTTCAACCATGAGCCCCCAAAGATGTGTTTGTTTGGACATAAATAAAACTTTAAAATTCTTAAATATGACTTGAACACCACCCATAGCCCATCGTAATCGTTGTTTCCATAGTCCACTCAGAGTCTCAGGCATTAAAATCCACACCAAAGATCGAGGTTCAAAGCGTACATCCCAACCGTTGCGTTGCAATTTCCATGTAATATCAATATCTTCAGTCAGCATATCCGGACTCCAATAGCCTACATCATGGACGGCAGCTTTTCTAAAGCCGGTAATCACGCCTGATACTGTAAATATTCGTCCAATACTACGCTGTGCTCGCTTAATCATTCCTACAATTGAAGAAAACTCGCCAACCTGAATTTTACCCAATAAACTCGTACGGTTGCGTATTCTTGGGTTACCTGTTACAGCGGCAACTTCCGGATAACGAATAAAATGTTTAACCATCCAATGAACACAATATTCATCAATTAAGGCATCTCCGTCTATGCACACTAGGTACTCATATTTTGCCAGCAACGCACCTGCCTGAAGTCCTAAAGCTTTACCCTGATTTTCTGCTAAATTAACAACTTTTAATTTTGGATTATCTTTTGCCAAACTTAGCAATATCTCTAAAGTATCGTCCTTACTGCCGTCATTAATTGCAATGACTTCAAATTCTGGATATTTTACATTGAGAGCATAAGTAATTGTCTCAACTGCATTTTGACCTTCGTTGTAACAAGGAATCAAAATACTCGCACCGGGCCAGCTTTCATTGTCTTTGAGTGGTGGAATAATCTCTTTAGCATACGGTTTTTCATTTTTAAAATAAAAAAATATCGCCCCTACTATCCACAAACTTGACATAAAGAGCGGATAATAAAATACATAGCCTAACACTGTGTGCCATACTAATTGTAAAAATATAGGCAAAGTCATCAAAAATCCTTCTTACTTATCGGCATAGCATTACTTGGTGTTAATAGTATGCATACGCATAGGTTTTTGCGAAAACACTTGTTTCATCATATCGGCATTAGGGTTGTTAATAAATAAATTATCAGGATAGTACGCCACATGATGAACACCCGAATCATATAAATGTTTTATGGTACTTTCCAATTCTTTAGAGGAAATCGGTTCATTCCCTTTTCTCCAATCCACAGTTTGCAACTCAATTACTGTGCGCTCTAGTCCGCATTGCTCTTCTTTTACACGCTTGACAATTTCATCATAAAACAGCACGGGGTCACTGGCTTGTTCCATATAGGGCATCGTCATAATTGCGGTATAGTCATAATTTTTTATCGACTGAGCCAGGTTTTGTGCATACCATTCCTCAGAATTATTATTTAATGCAACTTGTGCATAGAGGTTGCGTGCCGTCTTGAGTCCTGGTTGCTGGTCTTCTGCAATTTGAGCTAATTCCATCGCAAATTCATCTAAATATTGAGTTTTAAGTTTAGTCCACGTTATAAACTGCTTTCTATCAGCTCTGATTTCATTAATAGTTTGGGCTAATCCCCACTTTTTATATTGCTGATGCGCAAACTCACTATCATCTTCAAAATCCGATAGAGTTACATCATCATGAAATAATATACCGTCAATATAGGATGATTTAGCTAAATCTTCATAAATTTCTTTAATAACTTTTTTAGCTTTGTCTGAAAATGGAGATAATCTTGGGTATCCCATATTTAGATGCGTTGGATCAACCTGCAATGTTTCTACCATCTCTTTTGCAGCTGCATTACTTTGCGGTAATTCCCAAGCCAACATTGGCATCCAGGCATAAATGCGCTTGACTTGTGTGCATTTGGCAATCTGCCAAGCTACACGATTAAATAAATCTGTACGCATCGGTACATTTCTGTTTGGAAAATAGACATAATCCGCCGCACCGTTCGCGTCAGGATCAGCAAAAGCCTGCACATAAACCGTGTTAATTTCCAATTTTTGTATACGAAGAAGTAAAGCATCTAAATTTTTTTCTGTCTGTTCTGGATTAGAATCATATATATAATCCAAATCTATATGTGCTGCTTTTGTCGTGCGAGCATCATCCGTCCAATTGGCATTTCGCAGCCACATGTTTAGCTTTAAATCTTCAATTGTCATTTTTTGTTCAACTAATATGCGTCGTAATCCCCACAAAGGAGTAATACGAGTGTTGCTGCCATCATCCAATGTCAACCCCATGGACATGCCTAACTGCTCTGCAATTTTACGTACCTCTATATTGTAGCGACCATAGGGCCAAACCATTACGCGAGGCTTTTGTCCTGTATATTGTTCTAAAAAAAGACTGTTTTCTGATAAATCATTATATACGCGTTGCTGATAACTTTTTTCATCTTCGTAGGAATTTTTATCTTTCAACCATTTGCGAGTTGTTATTGCCGGTTCCATATTGCCTTGCGGATTGCCCTGTATGCCTCCATGAGAAGAATTACTATGGCTGGCAATCTCTATCAGACCACTGCCTACCATCTCCTTGATTTCATTTTGGCTTAAGAACTTACTGCGCGCAATCGCATGTCCATCAAAATCTACTTTATCTTTGGCTTGTAGCCAACTACCTACTAATGCAATCACAGAAGGGACTTTGTATTTTTTTAGAATAGGGTAGGCATTGGCATAAACAGACTGATAGCCATCATCAAAAGTAATTAAAACTGCTTTATTTGGTAACGGTTTTTCATTTTTTCGATGCTTTAAAATATCATCTACACTAACAAAGTGAAAACCGTTATCCATTAACCAATGTATCTGCTTGTCAAAATTCGATGGAGTCACCGCATAGGTTGAATCCATCGTCTCACTTTTATTTGCTATTTCATGGTAGCTTAGTACTGTAAACTCATTGACATTCTGATCTCTACTGCACGCATTAGGCAAGTCGTTTGCCATAACATAACTGCTTGCAACACCTATTAATACTAAAATCAATTTTAATATCGGTTTGAGTATATTATTCCTATCTTTCATTGTTGTCAGAAGAAGAGTTAAAATTTGCATTCATTTTTCCATTTAAGTGAGGGTGTTTAAGATTCCGTGCCAGCATCGGATAATCGCAAAATTGTAGCATAAATCTTTGCAATATGATTACACTTTTTTGGATATAGAAATAATACAATATGATTGTGTTTTTTACTTATTTTTAGTGCCATTTTTAGATAAAAAACTCTCAAATTTTTACAATAAAAAGTGGTTATATATAGTTTTAAGTTATAATATCAAAAGGGTTAATTTAAAAGGAAAGAAAATGAAAAAGTTAGTTTTGGGATTTGGTTTGCTGTTGGGTGTGCATTTGCATGCCGATGTGGTAGCAGACGGGTATGCAGAGTATAAAAAAAATAATTATGCAGAAGCTATTGCATTATGGGGTCAAGCATGTGATAGTGGCAATATGGATGGATGTTACAATTTGGCATATATGTATGAGAATGGAAAGGGTTCCATGCATAATGAACTAAAAGCGAGTGAGCTTTATACTATTGCCTGTGATGCCGGAGATGCAAGAGCATGTTCAAATTTAGGGGTTATATATGAAAATGGCAAAGGTAGCGTAAAACAAGATTTTTTTAAATCTAGCCAGCTCTATGCGAAATCCTGCAATGCCGGAAATATAAATGGGTGTTACAATCTTGGAGTTTCCTATCATAGAGGGCGTGGAGCAGCAAAGGATTATCAAATGGCGAGTGTGCTTTACGACTACACTTGTAAAAAAGGACAGATTGAAGGGTGTTATTATTTAGCAGAAATGTACAGAAACGGCAAAGGTATAGAGAAAAATAAAAGTGAAGCAAAAAGATTGTACGGAAAAGTTTGCGATATGGGAAGCAGTAGCGGATGCAGTAAATTTAGAAGATTAAGCGATGAAGGTGTATAATAAATATGGCTTGTTATAGAGAGTCATAAGTTTGTAACAAAAAGTAATGAGTCAGTGTCTGCTTTGAAGTAATACTTCCATTAAAATTGAAGGAACAGGATGAAATTAAATAAGATTAAAAACTTATTAATATCAAAAGAGGTTGAAGAGCTTAGATTAAAGTATTTTATCTATGCTACTCTGTTTTTATGGAGTCTTATAGTTGTTTTTGTTTTTATCCTTAACATATGGCAAGATAATCAGGAAATAAAAAGTATTGCTGAAAATATAGCTAGGGCTAATTTTTTAAAAGACCAGGCTTTTCGTTCATGGGCATCTTCTCATGGAGGTATTTATGTGCCTTCGACTGAGCGTACTCCTCCAAACCCGAAGTTGTCTCACGTCCCTGACAGAGATATTACAAAACCGGACGGCACAAAGCTTACCTTGATGAACCCGGCTTACATGGTGCGTCAAATGTCAAATGAGTATAGTGGCTTGTATGGTATAAAAAGTAAAATTACAAGTTTAAAATACCTTTACGATGGGAATAAACCGGACGAGTGGGAAACAGAAGCTTTAAAATCGTTTGAACAGGGTGAAAAAGAGGCTTATGAATATACGGAGATAGACAAGGAACCTTATCTGCGTCTGATGCGTCCCATGTATATACAAGAGAGCTGTTTAAAATGTCATGCATATCAAGGCTATAAAGTGGGTGATGTTCGCGGCGGAGTCGGTGTAGCAATGCCGCTAAAAGAGTTATATGTAGTTTCTGAAAAACACAAGGTAACATTCGCACTCATGTTTATCTCTGTTTGGCTGCTTGGCGTTATGGGAATAATCATCTTTGCGGTTAGAGAATTTGTATATCTACAAAATAATAAGATAGCGAATGAAGAGCTGTTAAAGAGTGAAGCGAAATTTCGCGCCCTATATGACAATGCTCCGGATATGTATGTTTCAGTCTCGCCCAAAGATGCGACTATTCTGCTATGTAATGAGACAGTGCTTAAAAAAACAGGATATTCAAAAGAGGAACTTATCGGTTCTCCTATATTTAAGATGTATGATGATGATTGTATGCAAGAGGTTCATAATACATTTGAAGAGTTTGTGAAAAGCGGTGTGATTCTTGATAGAGAGCTTATTCTAAAAAGAAAAGACGGTACGAAAATGGATGTCTCTTTAAATGTTGATTCAGTTAGAGATAGAGATGGAAAGATATTATATTCTATGTCTTCATGGAGAGATATTACCGAACATAAACAGATGGAGAGCGAGATCAAATCTACTCAGGAGTATCTTCAAACCATCTTTGATGCTACTCCAAATCTTATGATAACCACAGATGGAATTGCTATAAAAAAAGGCAATGCTGCAATGCTTAAATTTACGGGATATGACTCGCTGGAGAGTTTTAAAAAAGAGCATGATTGTATATGTAATCTTTTTGTGAAAAAAGAGGGGTATTTATGTTCTAAGATGGGCGAGATTAATTGGTTAGAGTATATTCTGGCAAATCAGAATAAAATACATAAAGCATGTATGATGAAAGATGGCAATCCTAATCATTTTATGGTTTTGGCACAACCTCTTAATATAGATACAAGTAGTTACACCTTGGTAATTTTTAATGATATAACCGAATTAGAGAATGCCATGAATACACTCAAAGAAAAAGATGAAATTATGATATCACAATCTCGCCATGCCGCGATGGGTGAGATGATAAGTATGATAGCGCATCAGTGGAGACAGCCGATAAGCGCTATATCTATGGGTGCGAACAATATTCTGGCTGATATTGAACTTGATATGATTGATGCAGAGACGCTAAAAACTACCTCACTCACTATCCTCAGTCAAACACAAGAACTTTCAAAAACAATTGACGATTTTAGGAACTTCTTTAGGCCGGTAAAAATGGCAGAAGAGGTACTTATAGAAGATATTTTCACAGAAGCATTCAGTGTACTCGGAAAGTCACTGGAAAATCATGATATAGAAGTTAAAAAAGAGTTTCACAGCCTATTGAAAATAGAGACGTATTCAAGAGAACTAATGCAGGTTTTTATAAATATACTTAAAAACGCAAAAGAAGCACTTGTTGAAAACAGAGCCCAGCTGAGAGAAATAAATATCTCCACAGAAGATGGTTTGGATATCGTAGTTATAAATATATGCAATAACGGCGGTACAATCCTGGAAAATATTATAGATAAAATTTTTAACCCATATTTTAGTACAAAAGATGAGAAGAATGGGACAGGACTTGGTCTTTACATGAGCAAAACAATTATAGAAAAACATTTAAAAGGCACGTTAAGGGTCAGCAATATTGAAGAGGGCGTCTGTTTTAAAATAAGTTTGCCAAAAACTTTAAATAGGACTGTTTAGTAATAATATTCAATAACCTTGCGTAAGAAGCCTATTTAGAGTCAAGGTATTTTATACGTTTATATAGTAAAATCCAGTCATATTAATTTAAAGGATAACAATGAAAAAGATTTTAACAATCTTTGTAGGTGTATTTTTAGCACTAGGAACGAGTGTTTGTTCAGCAAAAACTCCAAATGTAGAAGAAGCGAATAAAGGTCAAAATATTCAAATATTCAGTGTTGATAATTCAAAGGGTGTCATTGACGCCAAGAGTCTTGAACAGGCTTTTAATGTGAGCGGTTTAGTTGTTGATGTAAATAACAACATGAACTCAATTTTTGAAAAAAGGTATAATCATATTCACCACAAAAGTTATAACTTAGCAATATTTCATAGTGATAAGTTGATTTTAAAACTGATTAAAAAATATCCAAATATAGGTTTGATTACACCGCTATCCATGTCAATTTATTCAGATGATGCAAAAAAAACTATTAATGTTTCTACATTGTCTTTGAACGGTATGTCAAGAATCACTAAAATTCCTGTAACAGATCCAGATTTGATAGAATACGCTAGATTAGTAGATGGTGCACTTCATAAAGCATTGCCAAATGGTCATTATCAGCCTTTAAGCCATTCTGTTAAACCTTCAAATAAGCCCTTAACTGCTGAGTTTACAACAGAGTTTACTCTTGAAGACGGTGCAACATATGCAGATGCAAAACAAGCATTTGAAGAAGAATTTGAAGGTGAATTGGGACCGGTTGGGTTTTTAATACCAAAATCTTATAAACTACAAGAAGGCTTATTAAAAGAAAATGGACAGGATGATTATGATTTTTACGATACGTACTCAATAATAAGATTTAATGCAATATATCCTGTATCAAAGAATCATCCGGATGCAGGTGCTTTTGCTCCTTTCTCATTAGTTGTTTATAAGAAAAAAGATGAAAAAACAGTTCATATTAATTTCCCTTCAGTTGATAATTGGATTGATGACCTTGAAATTACTGATGAAGAGTCAATCAAAGCAGTTCATGAAACTTACGGAATGATTGAAAACATTCTTAAAGAACTTACAAAATAATTAATTCTGTATCTATTTGAGTCACCGGCGGAGTTAAAATTGGCAGTATAAAAAGCTGCTAATAAGTAGCCCTCTAGGTGGCATTAGAATTAAATATAAATAATTTTCCAACTTATAGTCCTAGTATAAACGGTTTTAGAAGCCTTCCTGACTTGTCACTGAAAAAATAAAAAAAAGATGTATTATTTCGTTTAAATTAATACAAACAAGGATTTTAATGGCTAATTTAACAGTAAAAAAACAAACCCTAAAGCCCTTTAATTTGGATTCAAAACCTATTTTAGAGAAGTATCTCTCTAAGATTGAGGTTGATATTAGTGATTATACTTTTGCAGCTAATTTTATATGGCTTGCAAACAGCAGTGGTTTTTATGCTGTTATAAATAAATGTTTTTGTCTTTTTATAATGACCGGAGGCGAACTTACCATGTTGCTCCCTCCTTTGGGCAAAAAAAAATATGTAACAGAGTCCATCATAAAATGTTTTGAACTTATGAATTCTAACAACTCTTCACCCTATTATGCCCGCATAGATTATGTTCAGGGAGCCATGATTGAGGAGTTCGTTCAATCTGCGGATGAAGCAAAGAGTATGTTTGAAATGCTTGAAAACTATTTAGTAGAGAAAAAACTCGTTGATTATATTTATGATGTAAACGCTTTGATTGATTTACGCGGAAATAGCTACCATACAAAACGAACAGAGATTAATAAATTTATAAAATCCTATCCAGACCATACCATGGAGCCGCTCAATAGTTCTAAACATAAAGAAGAGATAATGAATCTGTTTAACAAATGGGTTGCAGATAGAGTGAAATATATGCCAAAAGAGGAGGCAGAAGTTTTTTTAGAGGGGATTCATCAAGAACGATTTGCTATGAAACAGATGCTAAAACATTATGATGAACTTTCTCTTATCGGTTTGGTTATCTATATAAATGGAGAGCTCAAAGGATTTACGGCTGGTGAGAGAATAAATGCTGACACTGCGAGTGTGCTTATAGAAAAAACAGATTTTGAAGTTTTAGGATGTGCTCAATATATATTTCGTGAGTTTTCTAAAATGCTTCAAGAGCGTTACGGTGTGACTTATATCAATGTCGGAGATGACATGGGATTTGAGAATCTGCGAAAAGTAAAGATGTCTTATCGCCCATTTAAGCTTGTTCCAAAATATACAATTTATCAAAAATGATAATTCGTAAAGCGGTTGCTACTGATGTTGCAGAACTTTACAAATTAGAACAGGAGCTTTTTACGGATAAGAATTTTCCTTTATCTAAAGGCTCCTTCAGCTATCACATAGGGAGCAATTTAATTTATTTGGCTGAAATTGATGGCAATATCGCGGGTTATGCATTAACTTTAATAAAACGCAGAGATGCAAAGATATACTCAATCGGAATAAGAGAGCTATATCGCGGAAAAAAAGTTGCACTCAATCTTTTGAAAATTGTACACAGAGAGATTCTTTCTCTGAATTTTGAAAAAACAGTGCTTGAAGTACGAATAGATAATGAAAGAGCAATAACTCTTTATAAAAATTTTGGCTTTACTGTAAAGAAAGAGTTAAAAGCATTTTATCTTGATGGGTGTAATGCCTATTTAATGGAGTTAGAATAAAAAAATATATACTCATCAGCCAATACTATATCATATAAAAAATACGACATTTTAGACACTTTTATTAACTATAAAAGATATAATACAAAAAATTATTTTTTAGACTTCAGTAGATGAATTAAGCAAAATACATAGCTGTTATTATAAATGGAAATGGTCTTTTGGCTGAAATTAAGGAAAAAAAAGAGTAAAAAGTCAAGGAGCATTTATGGTAAATGGTTTTATAAAAAAAGGTATAAAATTAGAAGTCATTGAAAATTTTTCTCTTTTAGAAAAAGAGAATGATATTGCTAATATTATTTGGATTGATATGATTTCTCCCTCTATTGAAGAGGTGAAAACAGTTGAATCAATATTTAATATAAAATTCCCGACAAAGCAAGAGAGTGAGGAAATCGAGCTAAGTTCAAGGTATTGGGAGGAAGACAATAGAATAGAGATTAATAGTTATTTCCTTATTAATAATGAAAACGCGGCCTTTAATGAAACAGTTTCTTTTATCTTGCAAAATGATCTTCTTATTTCAATCAGATATAAAAAATTAGAAAGTTTCAACACTTTTATAAGAAAATTATTGACTTCACCAAAGGAATTTAAAAACGGTTACTCCATTTTTTGCGAAATTATAGATATTAGGATTGATGCGGATGCAGATACTATTGAAAACTTATCAAAAGAAATAGCAAAAATTAGAAAACATGTCTTTACCGATTATGCTAATGATGATGAAGAAATCTTAGAAAGAATCTCTTCCTTTGAAGATCTAAATATTAAAATCAGAGAGAATTTAACAGATAAACAGAGAATTTTAAGTGCACTTCTAAAATCTAATAAACACAATGATGATAAAAATACAATACCTATTATGATAAAAGATATAAAATCTTTAATTGAATATACCAATTTTAATTTTGAAAGATTAGATTATTTACAAAATATATTTATTGGTGTGTTAAGTATCGAACAAAATAAAGTTATAAAAATGTTTACTATTGTAAATGTAGTATTTTTACCGCCGACACTTATTGCAAGTATATACGGTATGAACTTTGACATACTTCCCGAACTTCATTGGGAATATGGTTATCTTTTTTCAGTAGGATTAATGATTTTATCTTCAGTTACACCTATTTGGATTTTTAAAAAGAAAGGTTGGATTTAGTAGGGTTACTTTTATTTAGATAAAAGTAATCTCTTCTTGAAGAAGTCTTGCAAATTTCTTGTAAAACTCTCAGGATATAAATTAAACATGAAAATATCTACGATTTTCTCCCCATTTTCTGCGTTTAAACAGATTCTTAAAAATTATTATAGTTTTATAAATCATTGTGTAACTCCTTAATTATTAAAGTTATTTGCAAGTTTAGAGCAAAATTAGTTCCAAGTTTCGCACTCCAGCAGTTTGCGTGGATATATTTGACATGTCTTGAATTGCCCAGGAAAAAATAAGATTCAAGTTCAATTTTGAGACAGAATCAGAGTGCTGCAAACCCCTATCTAAAAGCAACCCGCTTTATAGGCGGTTTGTAGTTCGGGTCTTTCCCCTCTACCGTCCATAGTTTTTTACCCAAAGCACTCGTTGCTTTAAAAAAACTATCTTCCATCCTATCCAAAAAATCAAGTTCAGGAAAAGAGTTTTGAAGCAGCCTTTTTTCATCCTCGAATCTCTCCTGCTCACTTCTGTAAATAGTCTCGTTCGCTATAAGTTTTAAAGATTGTTTTGTCTGAATATTTGCTAAAAACCACATGCCAAGAAATCCCTCGGAGTAGGTGTTAAGAACATATTTAGAGAACTCTTCAAAATTCTTGAATCCGCTTAGCTCGTAAGTAGTAATTACAAGTGTTAAAAGTGAGTGAAGATGAACAAGAGGAACCATTGAAAAAAGCATTCTCCCAACAGAATTTCCGCTTGAATGCTCGGCTCCTATAAATACTCTGGCACCGCCCTCAGTATCTCCAAAGTTATTCGTTTTTAATCCAATCAACCCTATATCTGTGTGATGGTGTCTTCCACATCCTTTGGCACAGCCGGAAAAACCGACTTCAATACGATGTTTACTGATGAGTTCAAGAGGAAGATAAACTGTCTCATTCTTAATGTTCCAAAAAGAGTAGGGACATAGATTTCCCGCACATGCCAAAATTGTTGCACTTAGTTTTGGTGATTTTAAAGGTGCTTCGGCATCTTTAAGCCCTAATAAATAGATATTTTGGTCAATTCCTATACGAATTTCTGCCTTATGTTCTATTGCGTAATTTGAAATTCTTTTTATTTCATCCGCACTTACTCTTGCAAAATCGGTCTGGTAACAAAAGGAGTACGAACCATCTTTTAATATTTCACTTTGAGAAAACTCTTTTTTTTCAAGGAGTAGCATACCACGGCTATTTAGAGGTTTTTTATATTCGGTTTCTATAAATTTTTTCAGTACATCCATACCGATACTCTCAATCAAATAGAAAAGGCGATTTTTTGAACGAGAGAAGCGTGAACCGTGAATGAAAAATGTCTCAACAAAAGCTTTGAAAAAATCAAATACCTCCTCTTGTAGTAAAAAAATGTCTGCATCTTTCGCAACTTCTGTATTTTTACCGCCCATATAGACATTAAAACCAAATATTCCATCTTTTTGTGCAAGTGCAAAATAAATGTCATTGGCAAAAAACGAAGAGACATTAGAACGGTTTCCGGAAATGCCGATAGAGACTCTTCTCGGTAACATTCCTACATAACGAGGATTTTTTAAGATATGCTCTTGCATCTTCATAATTATGGGATAGGTTTCTATTTCACAATATGTGCCAATACCATCATAAACATCTGTAACAATATTTCGTATATTGTCGCCAAAACTTTGCCATGTGGTTAATCCGAGGGTATTCAATTTATGAAAAATTTGGGCTACATTATCGGCTTCAAGTCCATGAAGTTGAATTCCAGCCCGTGCGGTTAGAATGAGTTGAAGATTATATTTTACAGCTACATCAGCCATGTGCAGAAATTGCTCTGAACTTAACCTTCCTGCAGGAATACGAAGTCGCATGGTAAACTCATCTTCTAAAAAATCAGTTGTGAATATGCCGAAATCTTGAAGATAGTATCTGTCCGACTCTGAGAGGCTTTCAAAATTCAATGTCTCAAATTGCTCAAAATAGTCGCAGGGTTTCTGGCGAAGTTTATATCGCTCTCGTTTGTTTAGTTGAACCTCTTCTTCATTCATAAATAGTACTCCAATTTTAAGAAGATAAATATTACTGAAATGTGAAAGAAGATACGATGACATGTATCAACTTTAGTTTGATTGACAACTAAGTAACTATTGGTTATCATAATAAAATGTAAATGTATAATATAAAACAATAATAAATAATATTTGTTTTGATTCTTGTTTTATGACATATATCTTATTTTGTAGCTGTTTTGTAATAATTTTAAAAAAATTAGGGCATAGTGGTGACATTTTATATAATATGTATATAATATTTACAAATCGAGAGGGGGATGAATATTGAAATTGCATACTTATGAAATTGATTCAAAATATAAGACAAGTGTTGCTTATTTTTCTATGGAATTTGGAATTCATCAGGGTTTGAAAGTTTATTCCGGCGGGCTTGGTTTTCTTTCTGGGTCTCACATGCGAAGCGCTTATGACCTTCATCAAAATATGGTTGGTATCGGAATTTTGTGGAGCTTCGGTTATTATGATCAGGGGCGTCAGTCGGATGGTAGCTTAAAAGCTGAATTTATCAGAAAACACCACTATTTTTTGCAAGACTTAAATATTAAGGTAAAAATTAAAATTCATGCTGAAGAGGTATATGTAAAAGCATGGTTGCTTCCGCCTCATATTTTCGGATCAGCTCCACTCATTTTACTCTCTACGGATATTGAAGAAAATAATTTTTTAGCCCGTACTATTACCCATAAACTTTATGATGCCAATGAAGAGACGCGTATTTCGCAAGAGATAGTGCTGGGTATTGGTGGAGTGAGAGTTCTTGATGCCCTTGAACACAAAGTAGATGTTTATCATATGAATGAGGGGCATGCGCTTCCGTTGGTGTATGAGCTTTATGCACAGATTAGAGACATGCAGGAGGTAAAGAAAAAAGTTGTTTTTACAACACATACTCCTGAAGATGCCGGCAATGAAAAACATAGTATTGATCTACTTTGTAAATTCGGATTTTTCAACGGTCTATCCATGGAAGAGGTTCGTCAAATAACAATGGTGCATGATGATAGTTTTGGGCTTACGATTGGTGCTTTGAGAGCTGCAAAAATATCAAATGCGGTTTCAAAATTTCATGGCGAGGTGGCAAACCGCATGTGGAAAGATTGCGAAGGCAAATCTGAAATTATCTATATTACAAATGCTCAGAATCGCCGTTTTTGGACAGACAGGGTTATGTTGAACGCCTTTGATGCACATGAAGATTATGAACTTATTTCCAGAAAAAAACATCTAAAGAGGGTTCTGTTTGACGTTGTTGCTGACCAGACAGGGCAGATGTTTGATCCGGAAATACTTACTATTGTATGGGCCAGACGCTTTGCAGAGTACAAACGACCAGGACTTTTAAAACAGGATTTTGAGAGATTTAAAAGATTAATTACAAGGGTCGATTATCCTGTTCAGGTCATTTGGGCGGGTAAACCTTACCCTTTTGATACGAATGCAATCAATAGTTTTAATGAACTAATTGATATGAGCAGACAGTTTAATAATATGGCTGTATTGATTGGATATGAACTCGAACTCTCTCGCATGATGAAGAAGGGAAGCGATGTTTGGCTCAATACGCCAAGGGTTTCAAGAGAGGCAAGCGGTACGAGCGGGATGAGTGCCAGCATGAACGGTTCGGTTCATCTCTCAACCAATGACGGATGGCATCCGGAGTTTTCAAAAGATGGCATAAACTCTTTTACAATACCTCCTTCTGACAGCTCTCTCTCCATAGAACAACAGGATTACGAAGATAATAAGAGCTTAATGGATATCTTAGAAAATAAGATTATTCCGCTTTATTATGATGAGCCTAAAAAGTGGATAAAAATAGTGAATAATGCCATGTCAGATGTGATACCGGCTTTTGATTCCGGACGCATGGTGCATGAGTATTACACCAAAATGTATGATGCTTAGATGAGTAAGGGATTGAATTTAATTTAATAAAAAAAAAGGAGTGTATAAATGAAAGCAGTAATATTAGCAGGTGGCTTTGGTACAAGAATCCAACCCTTAACAAACTCTCGTCCAAAACCGATGTTGCCAATCATCAATAAGCCGATGATGGAACATACTATGATGAAATTAAGGGATTTAGGGGTAAGAGAATTTATAATATTGCTCTATTTTAAGCCTGAAGTTATAACAGAATATTTTGGTGATGGAAAAAAGTTTGGTATTAATATCTCATATATCGTGCCCAAAGAGGACTTTGGTACTGCGGGGGCAGTAAAGCTTGCTGAAGAGGCAATCGGAAATGATAATTTTATAATAATCAGCGGTGATCTTGTAACAGACTTTGATTTTCAGAAGATTTTTCAGTGCCATACCGAGCGACACTCGAAGTTGACCATAACTCTGACGTCTGTAAAAAATCCTCTTCAATTTGGTGTTGTAATTGCGGATGAAGATGGAAAAATTGAGAAATTTTTGGAAAAACCAAGCTGGGGAGAAGTTTTCAGTGACACGATAAACACAGGTATCTACATTTTAGAACCTGATATTTTGGACTATATTCCTAAAAATACAAATTATGATTTTGGAAAAGATCTGTTTCCGCTTTTAATGAAAAAAGGAGTCTCTCTTAACGGCTGCAGCGCTTCTGGATACTGGAGAGATGTCGGTAATCCAGAGAGCTACAGAGAAGTTTATGATGATATTTTAAGCGGCAGAGTTGACTTTGATTTTGGCAGTGATGAGAAAGTTTTTTCTGACGGCATACTTTACGGCGGCAAAGAGTATGGAGATCTCAACGGTGTTGAAATTTTAGGAAAAGTTGTTTTAGGAAAAAATGTAACTATCGGAAAGTGGGTAAAACTTCATAATGTAGTTATCGGTGATAATACTGTAATCGGCGACTTCTGTAAAATAAGAAACACGGTAATCTGGGACAACACAGAAATAGGAAACGATGTTGCACTCGATAGCTGTGTTATCTGCAACAATGCTACCATTGGAAATAATACACAAGCTAAAGCCGGTATGATTTTGGCGGAAGGGTGTGAAATAGGCATGTTAGTATCTATAGATAAAGATATTACAGTCTGGCCGAACAAAGTTATAGATAGTGCATCCATTGTCACAAACAATGTAATATGGGGAAGTAAATATAAAAACTCTATTTTTGAAAACGGCAGTGTTTTTGGTATCAGTAATATTGAACTCTCATGTGAGATGACCACAAAATTGGCAGAAGCATTCGCTTCTCAGCTTCCGATTAACAGTAAAATTTATGTCTCAAGAGATTACCATAAAAGCTCAAGAATGCTAAAACGCTCTTTTTTGGGTGGGATATTGGCATCCGGAGTAAATGTAATCGATATTCACTCCCTTCCATCCTCTGTTATGAGATACAACCTAGAGGCGAACAAAGATGTGGTAGCGGGAGTCCATTTTAGACAACACATGGGCGACCCTGCAAGTGTCAAGATTATATTCTTTAACGAAGATGGTTTGGAGATAAATTCCGGCATGGCGAAAAATGTTGAAAAAGCATTTTTTAAAGAGGAGTTCAGAAGGGTGAATTATGAGGATATCGGTGAAATTACAGAGACACACAATAATAAATATGAGTGTTTATCTTATAAGGAAGCCATAGAAAGTAAAATTAATAAAAATGTTTTCACTCAAAGAGAATTTCATATGGTTATTGATCTCATGTCAGGCGGCAGTGCCGAGATATTTCCAAAAATATTAAATGACTTAAATATAAACAATATATTACTCAATGCGTATGCAGATGAAAAAAAGCTAAGCCATATTGATAGTGTTACAAAGCACTCACAAAATGAAGTCTCTGCGATTGTGAAAAGCTTAAATTCAGATGTTGGATTTATGATTTATCCAAACGGTGAAAGGTTGGCTGTTATTACCGATAAAGGCGAAACTTTAGAAAAAGAGACGCTTCTTTTTGTAGTGCTTTCTTTGATGAATATGCACAATGATGAAACCAAACTTAGAGTCATCCTTCCATCTTGGGCTCCTGATATTATGGACAGCAGTTTTGATAATCTTGAGATTGAGAGAGGAAAATATGTTGATTATAAAGCAACAAAATTAAAAGAGTATGATTTAATCGCTACAATCAACGGAGAGTTTGCTTTTACTGAATTTACTCTGCATCATGATGCTATGTTTTCATCTTTAAAGATTGCAGAAATGCTTGTGAAATTTGATATAAAACTCTCAGATATAGTAAAAAAGATAGAACCGTTTTACTACATGCATTCAAAGATTCCATGCCCTCAAGCGCTCAAAGGTGTTATGATGCGTAAATTTCTTGAAGCTGCCAAACATAAAGAGTCTTCTTCGGTAGATGGAGTAAAAATATGGAACGATAAACATGACTGGGTACTTATGATTCCCGACCAGTACGATGATGCATTAAACCTTTATATACAGGCAAAAAATCAAAAAAGGGGAGAAACCCTTTTTGAAAAATATAAAGCAAAAATAGAAAAGTGGGCGGAGTAATTAGATGAGTAAAGCAATGAAACTTGCTTTTTTATGGCACATGCACCAGCCTGATTACAGAGATGATGAAGGTGTGATGAAAATGCCGTGGGTTTTTTTGCATGCCATTAAAGATTATTACGATATGCCTTGGGTACTTAGCACATTCCCTAATCTAAAAGCAACATTTAACCTCACTCCATCACTAATTGAGCAGTTAAAGCTTTATTCCGAACCTCTCAAATATGACTATTTTTTACAACTTTGGAGCAAGCACCCGTCGGAACTCTCTTTTACAGAGAAGGAGTGGGTGATAAAGATTTGTAAATCCCCGAATTATGAGACCATGATTAAACCGATGCCGCGTTATAGTGAACTCTATACCTTTGAAACATTCAGTGAAGAGAAGTTTTTGGATTTACAAATGCAGTTTATGTTGGCATGGTGTGGAAATTATCTTCGCCAAAACAGTGAGGTTGTAAAGAGCATGTTGCAAAAAGTGGGTGGTTACTCGATGCAAGATAAATCATTTTTGCTTGATACCCTTACTATTTTTATAAGAGAGATTCTTCCATTTTATAAATCTCTGTTAAAAAATGGAACGATTGCAATTGCAACAACACCTTATTTTCACCCTATATTACCGCTTTTAATAGATATGGACAATGTTCAAAAGGCAAATATCCACACCAAACCTCCAAGTAATAAACTTTCATTTAAATCAGATGCTATAACCCATGTAAAAAGAGCAATAGCACTTTATAAAGAAACTTTTGATGCAGACCCGATTGGTTTTTGGCCGGCCGAGGGTGCGGTTGATGAAGAAAGTGTAAAGATTTATAAGAGTGAGGGAATCAAATGGATTGCAACGGATGAGACAATCCTTTTTAAAACACTAGAAAATAAATCAAGAGAGAGCCTCTATAAACTCTACAGTTATGATGATGTTTGTATTGCTTTTCGTGACCATGCTATAAGTGATTTATTTGGTTTTGATTATAGATTTAAACCCTCAAGCGAAGCGGTTGAACATTTTATTGGTACAATCGAATCTCTTGCTTCGAATTGTTGTGAAGAGAAGACGCTTTTTATCATTTTAGACGGAGAAAATGCGTGGGAGTATTATCCACAAAACGGCTATCCGTTTTTTACGCAGCTCTATGAAAAACTCTCTAATCTCTCATTCTGCCAAACTGTTACAATGGACGAATTGTTGAGCAGTAAAGCAGTTTCACTCAATACTCTCTCTACAGGGAGTTGGATAGGGGGAGATTTTTCTACATGGAGTGGAAATGTAGAAAAGAATCGTGCCTGGGAATTACTGTTTCAAACTCGCAGAGATGTAGATAATTACAGCCATTCCATAGATGAGCAGAGTGCAAAATTGATAGAAAATCACTTTTTGGCTGCTCAGTGCAGTGACTGGTTCTGGTGGTACGGCGATGACCACTTTACAGAATTCAGTATGGAATTTGACTCTCTTTTTAGAAAACATCTCATTAATATTTATAAACTTTTAAATATGCAGCCGCCGGCTGATTTGTTTGAGCCTATTAAAGAGCATAAGAGCACCGCCTCCTTTATGGTGAAACCTCAAGCACCGATATACCCGAAGATTGATGGAAAATTATCATCTTTCTTTGAGTGGATTGGCTGTGGTCTTATTGATGAAAGCCGTCTTTTTTCTACAATGGATAGGGCAAGAGGTCCAATTCAGACAATACGATACGGACATAATGAGAACATGGTTTACCTCTCATTTTATGGAGATATTGGTCAGCTAAAAGGTAAAAAAAGCACTTTAGAACTTATTATTGAAGAGTTGTCGGAATCAATCATTTTGCAGTTAGATAAAAATGAGCAGCCTTTTGGCATCACCATTGGCTTAGGAAGTAGTTTTGAAATTGCTATTCCTAAAACTCTTTTTGCAAAAATGCAAAAAGTTCATCTGCGGTTTGAGATTACGGAAGATAAAAAAATTATCCAAACCTTACCGGGGTATGGAGCCTTAAAAGTACAATTAAATGAAGATTACAGCTCTAGCTGGTTTGTTTAGGAAATGATTATGGAAAATAAAACGACACTGCTCTTTGGTATCCACATGCACCAACCCGTTGATAACTTTAAAGAAGTTATTACACACGCCGTGGATGTTTGTTATTCACCCTTTTTTGAGGTTGTAAGTCGCTATCCTGAGTTTAAGTTTTCGGTTCATTGCAGCGGTTGGCTTATGCAGCAGATACAAAATGACCACCCAAGGCTTTTTAAAACCATAGTAGAATTATCAAAAAAAGGGAGCATAGAGTTTTTTGGTGCCGGGTATTATGAGCCTATACTGAGCGTTATCCCCTCGAGGGATCGCGTAGCACAGATAAACAAACTTAGCCATGATATAGAAGATAAGTTTGATCAAAAACCAAAAGGGCTTTGGCTCACAGAGAGAGTTTGGGAGTCTTCACTCATTCCGGATCTTTGTGCGGCAAATATTGAATATACGGTTATAGATGATTATCACTTTCAATCTGCAGGATTTGATGAGGAGATACTGGATGGTTATTACACTACAGAAGAGAGCGGAAAAAGTATCGGCATATTTCCAATCAGCAAAAAGTTGCGTTATGCACTCCCTTTTGTAACTGTTGAGAGCGCCATAGAAGTCATAAAATCCTATAAGCGGGAGAGCGATTCGGCAGCCATAATATTTGATGATGCAGAGAAGTTCGGCATGTGGCCTGGAACCTACAGCTGGGTTTATGAAAAGGGTTGGTTGGAGAAATTTATACAAGCTCTGCTCAAAGATGAGGATATCATTTGTGAACATTACGGCACTTATATGCAAAAGCATAAACCAAGGGGAATCGCCTATCTGCCGAATGTCTCTTATTATGAGATGGGCGAGTGGAGCCTGAGAGCGGATGACGCACTTAAGCTTGAAGCTTTTAAAAATGAGATGGGTGAAGAGCAGTACAATAGGAGTGGGGTGAAATTTCTTAAAGGTGGAATCTGGAAAAACTTTTTTGTCAAATATGAGGAGAGCAACCGCATCCATAAACGGATGCTGGAACTCTCAAGTGTAAGAGAAGAAGTCAACGATAAAGAGTATGACGAATATCTTTATAAACTTCAAACAAACGATGCTCTCTGGCATGGAGTGTTCGGCGGACTCTATCTTCCAAACCTTCGCGATAACGCATACAGCTACTTAATCGCCTGCGAGACTGTCCGATATGGAGATAAAACTCTCATAATTACGGATGAGAGTGAAATGGACGGCTACACGAAAGTTAAAGCAACCTCACCAAAATATATCTTTCGTTTTGACACTAAAGTAGGCGGGCAACTCGTTGAGTTTGACAGTAAACAAGAGCGCTTTAACTGGCAAAATACATTGACAAGACGCAAAGAGGCGTACCATGAAAAAATACTCAACAAAGCATCCCAGACAGAGGCTTCAAAAAGTGATGTTACGCCCGATGGAATAGACACTATACACAATATTGCACACCGTGTGGATGAAGAGATTAACGATGCTTTGGTTTACGACTGGTACATGAAAAACTCTTTTATAGACCACGTCAGCGATAAATCTATAACGCTTGAGAATTTCCGTCACTGTAGTTTTCGAGAGTACGGAGACTTTGTAAACCAGCCATTTACACATACAATAGAGGCGAATACAATTGTTTTTGAGAGAGAAGGCGGCATTTATATTCCTCAAAAACATCCGGCATCCCTTAAAAAAAGTTATACGCAAATGGCATCCGGATTGAAGTTTGCAATCGATTTCAGAACAGACTTTGATTATTTTTTTAACTATGTTTTGGAGTTAAATTTTCATTTTGCTCAATATGACAAAGTCAAGATTAACGGTGATAGCATAAGCATAGGTGCTAAAAAAGAGAGAATAAAACTAATAGAGATTGAGGATGGATATTTGAGAAAAAAAATTACCGTAAGAGTTGATAGTCAGGTTGATATTTTATATTATCCACTCAAAAGTGTATCTCAAAGTGAGCAAGGATATGAGTTAACAACGCAGTGTCTAAGCATTGCTCTGGTTCTTCCATACTCAAAAAACTTTCTTTTAGAGGGTTCTTTAGAGGTGTCCGATGTCTGAAATTCGTTACAATAGACTAGAAGACAATTATGTTATTATCGCTCCGGAGCGGCTTCATCGACCAGATTATATGGCATGGAGCAGGGGAGATGAAAATACACACTCTTGCCCTTTTTGTGAGGGAAATGAAGCAGTAACACCGCCGGAGATTTATGCAATTCGCGAGAGTGGAAGCTTTGCAGATGAAAAAGGGTGGCTGACACGGGTAATTCCGAACCTATTTAAAGCAGTGCAAATCGAAGCACCTTATATTTTGAAACATGAGGGTGCAAATAAGGTTTGGGATGGGTTTGGCGCACATGAAATTATAATTGATTCGCCAAAACATTTGATTGCTATGTCAGAATGGTCGCAAGCCACCTATTTTAACTGGCTCAAAACAATTCAGACAAGAGTAAGAGACTTAAGAAATGATCAGAGAATAGCCCATATCTCGATTTTTAAAAATCATGGAGTTTCAGCAGGTGCATCTCAATCCCATTCGCATACACAACTCATTGGACTTCCTATCATTCCAAAAAATATACAACGCAAATATGAGAGAATTTATAGTCATTATATGAACAGCGGACGTTTGCTTATCGACGATATAATAGAGGAAGAGCGAAAGGACGGCAGACGGATTGTCATAGAAAGTGACTCTTTTATCGCTTTTTGTCCCTTTGCCAGCGAACACCCTTTTGAGGTGATGATTACAAGCAGTACCCTTTCTTCAGAGATAGATAAGATTGAGGATTTAAAACTAGAGGAGTTGTCAAAACTTTTATATGAGCTTTTTGCCGTTATGGAAGTGCAACTAGGAAATTTTGATTTTAACATCTCTCTTTCTATCGCACCGATGCATAAGCCTTTTGCAGTAGATGTAAATTTTAATAATATAAATCTGACATGCAGATTCAGTATCCGCATAACACCCCGCATCTACGGACATGGAGGTTTTGAACTCTTAACCTCGACTATGATAAATCCGGTAGAGCCGGAGCGATGCGCACAACTTTTAAGAGAATCTAAGGAGGGAAAAGTATGAGTAAAGTTAAAAAGCAGGCAAAAGTTCTTTTTGTATCAAGTGAGGTTTATCCTTTTGCAAAGAGTGGCGGTTTGGCAGATGTTTCGTTTGCATTGCCTAAAGCGATGTCGTATTTGTTTGATGTATCGATTATCATGCCTCTCTACAGCTTCATTGATAAAAAGCGATTTAAGATACGAGAAGTGGAACTGTTTGATATTTACCTTGGCAAAAAAAGATATTCTGTTGAACTTTTTACTACTTCGTATGAGGGGATAAAATGCTATTTTATAGAATCAAATGTTTTGTCAAATAAAAAAAATCTTTATGGGACGCCGCAAAGCGGATATAAGGACAACGACCTTCGTTTTGGGCTTTTTTGCAAGGCTGTTGTAGCTTTTGTTAAACAAAAAAATCATTATGATTTGCTCCATCTCAATGATTGGCAGAGTGCTTTGTGTGCGACTTTTGTCAAAGAAGATGAAGCAATCAGAGCAAAAACACTCTTTACTATACATAATTTTTCCTATCAAGGTATTTTTGAAAAATCAACTCTCGAAAAGCTTGGACTCTCAGAGGAGTATTTTCATATGGATGCCTTGGAATTTCATGGAAATATAAACTTTATGAAAGCGGGTATCGCTCATTCAGATGCCATTACAACGGTGAGTCCAAATTACGCTAAAGAGATACTTACCCCAGAGTTTGGATGCGGACTTGAGGGCTTTTTGCAAAAATATCAAAACAAGTTCACAGGTATCTTGAATGGGATTGATTTGTCACACTTTTCGCCAAGTACGGATAAGGCTCTTGTACAAAATTACGATGCAAAAAGTTATGATAAAAAAATAGAGAATAAAAAAGCGTATTTAACAGAGAGAGGTTTGGAAAATAGTGAGTTGCCTCTTTTTGTTTTTATAGGTCGTTTTACATGGCAAAAAGGTGTAGATTTACTTATTGATGCTTTAGGGCAACTGGATGATTTAAAGCTCAACATTGCCGTTTTAGGGGAGGGTGAAGCTTCATACCATAAGCAGATGAAAGCGATAAGTGCTAAAAACAAAAATATCACTATAGAGTTTGGTTACGATGAGCCACTCTCACACAAAATGTATGCCTCTGCCGATTTTCTACTTATGCCCTCACTCTTTGAGCCATGCGGATTAAACCAGCTTATCTCCATGAGTTACGGGACTTTCCCTATTGTGAGCAGTGTTGGTGGATTAAAAGACAGTGTGTATCCTATTGATGAATATGATTCAGCGCTCACGCATGGATTTGGACTGACTTTTGATGCGAACGAACCGAATGCACTTATAAAAACTATACAATCGGCTCTGGAGTTATATGAAGATAAAGAGCTTTTTAAAGGGATAAATATTCACAACATGGGATGTGATTTTTCTTGGAATGAGAATGGCAAAATTTATGCTGCACTTTACAGCTCTCTTGTAAATTAAAAGTTATGAAACTTTTTATAGATATCGGCGGCACGCATCTACGAAGTGAACTTCAGATGCCCAGCGGCGCGATAAGTGAGAGTCTCTCCTCGCAGGAGTATGACCTTTTCTCCTTTATAGAAAAAAAACTGGAGTTTTATCCCTTTATCACTTTTATCGGTATCTCCTACGCAGGACAAATCTACAAAGGTGAAATTCTCTCCGCTCCCAATATTGCACTCAAAGAGACAAAAATTAAGGAGTATTTTGAAACAAGATACGATTTGCGCCTAGAGATTGACAATGACTTAAACTGTGCCGTTATGGCAGAAGCAGACTATTTCAAATCTGATTCGCTTTTGGCTTTGTATGTCGGAACCGGAATCGGCAGTGCTTTTATAGATGGAGGCAAATTGGTTCGAGGCTCAAAAAATATGGCTTTTGAGATAGGGCATATTCCGTATAAGCAAACTTCTTTTGTTTGCGGATGTGGAAAAACAAACTGTCTTGAGCTTTATGCCTCGGCTTCGGGTTTAGAGAAGCGGATGAAACAACTTGATATGCCGATACTCTCATTTTCGGAGCTTGAAAATTCGGAAGATGAGCAAAAAAGCGGTATTGCTTCGGATTTTAAAGAGGCACTTTTGTTTGCAACCGCTACACTTATAACTCTCACAAATCCAGAGATTGTTGTTTTTGGAGGCGGTGTTTTGGAACATAACCCGCAGATTTTAGAGTATCTTAAAGAAAATCTTGTGGGTCAGGCTTTTGCCGGCTCACTGCATGGAGTGAATCTTTACATATCCTCTTTAGAAAACGGTGCAATGAGTGGAGCAAAACTTTTGGAGGAAAATATTTATGAATAAACTGAAAATTTTAATAGTAGCGTCAGAGGTTGTACCTTTTGCAAAAACAGGTGGTTTAGCGGACGTTGCAGGTGCACTTCCAAAAGCTTTGGCGGCACTCGGTCATGATGTGCGGGTTGTCATGCCTCGCTATTATGTGGTTGATAAAAGCAAGTTCAAAGCACTTGATGGTGCTTTGGGGGTGGATATGGCACGAGACGGCGAGGCTTGGGGATTGGTTTTGGAAGGAGTGTTGCCAAACACCGATATTCCTGTCTATTTTATTGAA
Organism: Campylobacterales bacterium; assembly: GCA_026390115.1. Taxonomy (GTDB): domain Bacteria; phylum Campylobacterota; class Campylobacteria; order Campylobacterales; family Sulfurimonadaceae; genus Sulfurimonas. Next base: position 409,695 of record JAPLGO010000012.1, read on the forward strand.
CACGAAGGTTTTTTCGGTCGAAGCGGAATTTATGATGCCGGAGATAATGGTTATGAAGACAATCCTCAGAGATTTATATTTTTTTCAAAAGCTGCTCTTCAACTCTGTAAAAAACTTCACTTTCAGCCAGATATTATCCATGCAAATGATTGGCATACAGCTATTATTCCGCTGCTTCTCAATACGATGTATGCACATGATTCGTACTTTCAAAACACCGCTTCGGTTCTGACAATACATAATCTTCAACATCAGGGAAGATTTTCTAAAGACGTTATGGAGATTTTAGGTATAGGTTGGGGGAACTTCAACACGTATGAGCTAGAAGACTTTGATGGAGTAAATCTCTTGAAGGCTGGGATTGTCCATGCAGATGTCATTACAACGGTAAGCCCGAAATACTCACAAGAGATACGAACTTATGAGTATGATTGGGGGCTTAAAGATGTTTTAAATGCGCATGCCAACAAACTCCATGGAATTCTAAACGGTGTGGATTATGAAGAGTGGAGTCCAAAGAGTGACCACTACATAGCAAAAAAATATACGGCTAAAAGTTTATCGGGTAAAAAAGTTTGTAAAGCAGAGCTTCAAAAAATATTTAATCTTCCGGTGCGAGCGGATGTTCCTCTTTTTGGTTTTGTGGGGCGACTTGCAGAACAAAAAGGGGTAACACTCATAGCGAGCGAAATTTGGAATCTGCTTCAGATGGATATTCAAATCGTCCTGCTAGGTGCGGGGGAGAGATGGGCAGAGAGCTTTTTTAGCCATGTGTCGGATGTTCAAAGAGAAAAATTCGGCTGTTACATCGGGTACAGAAATGATTTGGCGCACAAGATAGAGGCGGGATGCGACTTCTTTTTGATGCCCTCACTCTTTGAACCATGCGGATTGAACCAAATCTACTCACTCAGCTATGGAACTCTGCCGATTGTAAGAGCGACAGGCGGACTGGATGATACGATTGAAAATTTTAATCCAGATGCCAATACCGGAACAGGATTTAAGTTTTATGATGCAACTCCGGAGGCATTTTATAACACTGTTGGCTGGGCGGTGTACACTTGGTACAACAATAAGGATGCAATAAAGGCGTTGATTCAAAACGGGATGAAAAAACATTTTGGCTGGGATGATACCGCCAAAGTTTACGAGAGCGTGTATAATGAGGCACTGCAACAAAAGCGTCAAAAATAAAGGCTTAACCCATGAACTATACAATACATTACGATGTGACACTTTTTAGCGGCTATGATATTCACCTTTTTTTAAATGGAAATCATGCAAAGCTTTATGATAAATTCGGTTCTCACTTTATGGAAAGAGAGGGCAAAGCGGGTGTTTACTTCAGCGTATGGGCACCAAATGCCGGAAGTGTTGCGGTGCGTGGAGATTTTAATAATTATATTGAAGATGCACATCCACTTAAAAAAAGAGAGGATGATTCCGGTATCTGGGAGTGTTTTATTGAAGATGTGGCAAATGGAGTCACTTATAAATATCACATAGTCTCAAACTTTTATAATATTGTGCATGAGAAGAGCGACCCTTTCTCATTCTACTCAGAAATAGCACCGAAATCTGCCTCACGTGTATGGGATATAGAAAATTATGAGTGGAGTGACAATGAGTGGATGGGTGAGCGAAACAAACATAATGCACATAACGCTCCGATAAATATCTATGAGGTTCATCTCGGTTCATGGAGAAGAAAAGCAGATGAGAATAACCGTTATTTGACCTATACAGAGACGGCGGATGAGCTTGTGCCATACTTGGTACAGATGAATTACACCCATGTTGAATTTATGCCTTTGAGCGAATATCCTTATGATGGTTCTTGGGGGTATCAGGTTGTGGGTTACTTTGCCGCAACCTCTCGTTTTGGAACACCACAGGAGTTAATGTACCTCATAAATGCTCTGCATCAAAATGGTATCGGCGTTATTATGGATTGGGTTCCCTCACACTTTGCGGTGGACATGCATGGACTTATCAACTTTGACGGAACTGCACTTTATGAACATGAAGACCCACGACAGGGCTTTCATCCTGAGTGGGGAAGTATCATATTTAACTATGGACGAAATGAGGTAAGAGCATTTTTGATAAGCTCTGCAATGTTTTGGCTTGATAAATACCATATCGACGGTATAAGAGTGGACGGAGTGGCTTCCATGCTTCATCTTGATTATGCAAGGGAAGAGGGGGAGTGGATTGCAAATCAGCATGGCGGCAATGAAAACCTTGAAGCAGTTCAGTTTTTGCAACAGCTCAACCATACAACTTATGGTACATTTCCCGATACTGTTATGATAGCCGAAGAGTCCACAGCATGGCCGATGGTAACCAGACCAACGAATGTTGGAGGTTTGGGTTTTGGTTTTAAGTGGAATATGGGATGGATGCACGACTCTCTAAAATATTTCAGTTATGATCCTATTTATCGTCAACACCATCATCAGCAACTTACTTTTAGCATGTGGTATGCCTATGATGAGAATTTTTTACTTCCTCTGAGTCATGATGAGGTAGTCCACATGAAAGGTTCACTCATCAACAAAATGCCGGGAACACTCGAAGATAAATTCTCAAATTTAAGAGCTTTGTACGCTTATATGATAGCCCACCCAGGAAAAAAACTTCTTTTTATGGGTGGTGAAATCGCTCAATTTGCAGAGTGGAATTACGAGCAGAGTCTTGATTGGCATCTGCTAGAGTATCCGCTCCATAAAAAATTAAACTACATGGTAAGTGACCTCAATGCCCTCTATAAAAAAGAGAAAGCTCTTTACATGTATGATGAAAAAAGAGATGGTTTTGAGTGGGTAAATGATGCGGATTATTCGCACAACTGCATCAGTTTTATCCGTAAAAGTGATAATGCAAACGAAACAATTTTGGTAGTATGTAACTTCTCAAATCAAGAGCTCAGCCACTACCGCGTAGGTGTTCCGGATATTGGACAATATAAAGAGATTTTTAACTCGCAATCAGGCTACTATGAAGGTTGCAACATAGGAAACACAGGGGTTCTGAACTCGGAGGATATTTCAGTGGATACAAGAAGATACTCTATTTCCATAACCATGCCGCCTGTCGGCGTTCTTTATTTTAAAAGAGTAATGCAATAGAATTCTTGTAGAACTCAATTAAAACGCAAAATGAACAAGTCCATTTTACTACGCTAAGACTGCTTGGGTCACTAAAGCCTGCCTCTTAGAGGCAGACAAATTCTTGCAGTTTTGCAAGAAGTCTAATTAGAAATATAAAATAGCTCGCAAGTTAGCTCTTCTTCGTCACTTTATATATAAAACTAAAGATTTCCGCAACGGCTTTGTAGAGTGCCTCCGGCACCTCTTTGTCGAGTTCTACTTTTGAGAGGAGTTCTATAAGGTCTTCATCCTTTCTTATTGGAAGGTTGTGAAGTTCTGCAATTTTTATGATGTTTTCAGCTGTCCTTCCTTCTCCCTTGGCTATTACTTTTGGAGCGTTTTCTTTCTCCTTGTCATATCTTAGGGCAGCGGCTTTTTTCATACTTTTATTTCAAATCCCATGTCAATATGGTTAAAATTGTTTTCATAAGGAGAGGCTACATTTTTTTTTGGTGTATCTAAAAGCCGTATCTCTCTTGGAGTTATTTGAGACTCTATGAGTGCAGAGCGTAAAACAGCGATATTCTCTTTTATAATCTCTTTAAATTCACTGCTGTTGGAGTATATTTGAATATTGATTTGGTTTTTATCATAAAGTACCAACTTTAGTTTAAGCTCTCCATACTCTTTGAGTTTTAAATCAATATCACAGTAAAATTTATTATCTTTATCTTTTTTAAGATTTATATTTCCTTCTTCAAGGCTATCCCAAGAGAATGGCAGATAAAGCGATGAAGAGTTTGAGAGGTGAGAAACCAACTGGTAATAATCTATTTGGAGTAGGAGTTTGTCTATCTGTTTTAAAATTTCAGCTTGATTAGGATGGGATGATTTATTAATCTCATCGCTTGCTTTGAGTAAAATTGACTTTAAATCTTGCGATAAAATCTCTCTTACATTCTCATGTGCCGTCAGTTTTTCAGGGTTGCAAAATGGTGCTAATTTTTTTGCAAGAGATGCACCCTCTTTTGAAAAAAAAGGGTCTGTTTTCTCCGCCATTGTTTTTAAAGAATCAGCACTTTTTATATGCTCTTGAAGTTTTGAAAGAATGTTTTCAACACCTTTTGCCAGATGTTTTAGAGCGGTCGGGTCATCTTTTGAAGTTTGTAAAAGGGCAGTATTTGAAGCCTCTTTGAGGGTTGGAGTCTCTAAGAGTTCTTTGATTTTTTCACCGAGAACTTTAACGGTAAAAATATCACTTTTTGCAAGGCTTTTATCAAGTTCGTACAAGAGGCTTTTTAACTCAACTTGAGGGTTTTGTACACTTTTAAGTTTTGATTCCAGGAAAATGCCGGAGTTTTCAATTTTTTGTTTTAAAACAGGCTCATTTAGCTCTTTGATATTTATAAGATGGTTTTTCAAAGTTGTTTCAATGGGCAGAGGGTTTTTGTTGGATTTGAGTATATTTAACAAATTTTTTATAGTGTTTGAAACATTGCCAAGCTCTTTGAGAGTAGGGTTGTTTTTTACAAGCTCTAAAAGTGTTTTGTCAGATTGAGAACTTTGCGCACTCTCTCTGAGAAGAGAACTTATAATGGATTTTAAATTTTTGTCTTTGGAAACAGTCTCAAGTATTGCAGGCGTTGCTTGTTCTAAAACCACTGCCAAAGCTCTATTTGTATTTGGCATAACAATATCTAACTGCTTGTTGAGAGATAAATTTATCATCTTAAAGTATAACATGTATCAAATAAAAACGCATAGGAATGAGATTTTAAAGTATAATTAGGCTCAAAATATCTAATTAAAAGTGAAAAAATGAACAATAAAATTCAAGAAGTTTTAATAATTTGGCATTCGCATTTTAGTCATATTGAGAATCAATACTCAGAGTTTGAAAGCTCAGATATAGAGTACTTTGTCGGTTGCATGCTCTATAACCATTTTGCGTTTTCAAAGGCACTTGAAAATCTCAGAACTATGGATTTGTCATATGATTTTTTGTCGGCAAGTGGAGATGAATATGATGCGGTGAAAGAGATAATTGATTCTATTGTGTTGGATGATGAACTTCAAAAACTGGAGTTCTTACAAAGTTATATACAAGAGTCAAAATCGAAATACTCAGGCGACGCACTTTATCTGCTAAACCGCTTGGAGTACCATACCAACGCGATGGTAGAACGTTATGCCAAAGGCGTCGATGCACAAAGAGTTGATTTTAAAAATCCGCTTTACAGATAACTTTTTTGAAAAAGTATCTCATAACTTCAAGCGAATTTTGTGAAGAACAGCTTCAAATCCACATGCCTGAGTATGTTTTGTACAGGGATAAAATAACTCCTCATTATGAGATACAGGCAGAGCATTTTATGGAAGTTTGCTTAAAGTTTGATGGCATAAAATGTTTTATACATCGGTATGTGGAACTTGCATATAAACTCGCTGCAACTGGCGTTCATCTTACATCAACGCAGTTTGAAGAGATTTCACATGTCAAAGAACTTGGGCTTGAAGTTATTATCAGTACACATACGCATGCAGAGGTTTTAAAAGCCGAGAGTTTGGGTGCAGATGCCGTGACATACAGCCCTATTTTTGCTTCACCTGAAAAGGGCGAACCAAAAGGAATTGAAGATTTGAGGGAGCTGCTCAAAAAATGCAAGATAAAAGTTTTTGCTCTCGGCGGTATCGTTGAGAATCGGCATGTGGAGATGGTAGAAGAAGCAGGTGCTTACGGTTTTGCTTCTATCAGGTATTTTCAATAAAAACAGAAAGTTTAGCTTTTAAGCTCTCCCGCTAAAGCTCCACTGGCAAATGACCATTGCAAGTTATAGCCTCCGCATGGACCGTCAAGGTTCATAACCTCTCCGCAAAAGTATAAGCCGTTTACAATTTTGCTCTGCATAGTTTTTGGATTTATCTCTTTTAGATTTACTCCACCGCGTGTTATCATAGCCATTTTAAAGCCGTCATGCCCGATAACTGTGAGTGGCATCCAGGCTAAAAATTGCACTAATTTTGCTTTTTTTGCGCCTTCTATCTCTTTGTACTTGGCATGGGAATTTATGTCACAGAGCAAACATAGCTCAGCAGAGATGGCATCTGGGAGCAGGGTGGCTACGAGTTCGACTATCTCAAAATGCGGATTTTTTGCAGTTTCATTTTTTAAATGCGTTAAAATCTGCTCTTCGTTCATCCCTTTTGTGAGATTCAAAAGCAGCGGAACTTCACCATACTTTTCCAGTAACGGGGTGATTTCTCTTGCAAAGTCTAAAACCACCGGACCTCTTATGCCGTTATTTGTAAAAATTAAATCACCCGTAGCTCTAAGTTTTTTATGTTTTTGTAAATCAACTTTAATCTCAACTTTAGCGATGGTATCGGCACGGCAATTTTTTACAAAGCCCTCTTTTACTTTTAGTGGCATCATGGCTGGGTGAAGCTCTGTTATTTTGTGTCCGAGTTCTTTTGCCAAATGATAACCGTCTCCCTCAGCACCGAGAGTAGGATAGCCTAAACCACCGGTTGCTACTATTACATTTGGTGCATTGAAGATTTGTACTTGTGTTTTTACGCCTCTTATTTGATTATTTTCCTGAAGTATATGTTCAACTTTTTGAGAGCATATTATCTCAACACCCACTCTCTGCATCTCGTTTTGAAGTGCTGAAATTATAGTCGATGCACTGTGTGAAGTGGGAAATATTCTAAATCCGTCCGGTGAATGTGTTTCAACGCCGATTTCTCTGAAAAACTCTACCAAAGCCTTGTTATCAAACGCCGCGAGCGCATCTTGCATAAATCTGCCGTCGCGTCCGAAACGCGCCATAAACTCCTCATTTGAGAGCGTATTTGTAAGGTTGCAGCGACCTCCTCCAGTTGCTTTGAGCTTTGAGGCGATTTGTGGCAATTTTTCCAAAAGAAGAACTCTCTTAGCAGCTCTGGCAGAAACTATCGCAGACATCATTCCGGCTGCACCGGAACCTACAACTATAAGGTCATAATATTTACTCAACACTGCTCACTTTTTCCTAATTATAGTGTGAAATCTTTTTTTTCCAAAACGATGGCTTCTCTTAATTTTTAAAATAGAAGTATAAAGGCATTGTTATCTAAGTCAGTTTTTGGTAACATTTAAAAAATAAGGATTAAATAAATGAAACAAATTAGTAAAAATAAAATTTTCTTACATAGCATGAAAGTTGTGTAGGTCTTGTGCCTGATGAATAAAAATTCTGTTCCAAGCAAATATATTGAAGATGAAAAAAACAAAAAAATAGAAGAGTTGCAAGAGAAAGAAAAATATAGCTTTTATCAAGAAGATTTAGCATTTGCAAAAGAGTTAAATATACTTAGAAATGATTTTTACTACCAGATGAATTATATCGATAAAGATAATCTTTCATTGATAGATTTTTTATATAAACCGCTCGATGCTATGAGCGGAGATGCATATAGTGTACGAAAAATAGATGAAAGCAGAGAATTTTATTTAGTCGTTGACGGTATGGGAAAGGGTCTCTCTGCTTCGCTCACTTCTATGCTAATAACCTCTTTTATAAATCATATAATAGACAAAATGAAAGCTGCAAATAGCTTTGATTTAAAAATGTTGGTTGATGAATCTATAGATTATATTAAACCGATTCTGCTAGATGAAGAGGCTTTAGCGATTGATTTTATAGTTTTGGATAGTTTTAAAAATTGCATGGATTATGCAAAATTTGCCATGCCAGCGGCTCTCATGCTAAATGAGCAAAATGAGGTAATAAAAATTAAGTCAAATAATTCACCTCTTAGTAAATATAAATCAAATTTTAATATATCATCTGTTGACACTTACGGTATGTCAAAATTTCTTTTTTATAGTGACGGACTTATCGAAAACAGTACGCATGTTGAAGAGCAATTGTATGCTAGCCTTATAGAAGATGATTTTAAAACCTCTTTTTCAAGAGAAGAGTTGAAAAATAAAATTTTTGAAAAAACAAATCTTTTTGAAGATGATACTACTCTGATTTTTATAAAAAAGCTCAACTTTTCTAAGAGTTTGATAGTTGAAAGAAGCTTTAACAGCTCGCTTGAAGATGTAGATAGGGCAAATGAGTGGTATGCTAAAGAGTGGGAGAATTTAACTGATAAAGAAAATGTTGCATATAATGCAGGATTAGTCTTCACAGAGCTCTTTATGAATGCTTATGAGCATGGTAACTTAGGTATAAGTAATGCGGTAAAACATACACTTATTGAAGAGGATAAATATTTTGATACATTATTAGAGATGGAAAAATTATCTACTAAAAAAATTTTTGTAAAGATTGATAAAATAGAAGATAACGGATTAACCTATATAATTACTCAAATCGCAGATGAGGGCAGTGGTTTTGATACTCAAATATTGAGTGAAATATTTAGAAATTCAAGAAAATTCAACGGAAGAGGCGTTTTGGTATCAAGAAAAAATTCGCTTGGTATTTACTACAACTCTAGTGGAAATTCTGTTTTATATCTGAATAAAATTTAGTTATAATCATCGCTTAAATTTAATATAAGGCTTATGCATGAAATTAGGGAAAACATTAGTAAGTGGCTTTGTAGCAACTCTTTTGAGTGTCACACTTTTAGCAGACGGGCATGGTACTCATTGGGGTTATACAGGGCATGAAGGTGCAGAACATTGGGGTGATTTGGCTCCTGAATATAGTATGTGTAAGTTGGGCAAATCTCAGTCTCCTATCAATATAGATAAAAAAGTCCTTGCATGTGCAAATGACTCAGAAAAGATAAAATTTAATTACACGGCAGCTTCAAAAGAGGTTGTAAATAACGGTCACACCATACAAGTAAACATAGAAGATGGAAGTAGTATAAATGTTGACGGGATAGAGTTTGCGCTCAAGCAGTTTCACTTCCACACTCCAAGCGAAAATCAAATAGAGGGTCAAAGTTTTCCACTTGAAGTACACTTTGTACATGCATCAAAAGATGGACAATTGGCAGTTGTTGCGTTGATGTTTGAAGGTGGTGCTGCAAATGAACTTATTAAAAAAACATGGGAAGTAATGCCAAAAGAGGTTGATAAAACAGTTCCATTAGTAATTTCGGCAAAAGAGATGAATGGACTTTTACCGCAAAACAGAGATTATTATAGATTTAGCGGTTCTCTTACCACTCCTCCATGCAGCGAAGGTGTAAGATGGCTTGTTCTAAAAAAATATGCAACAATTTCTGCGGCTCAAGTTGAAGAGTTTTTACACACAGTGCATCATGAAAACAACAGACCTATTCAGCCTATAAATGCCAGAAAGGTTATAAATTAAAAATTGATTTTTCCCAGTAAAATGGGAAAAATTACAGCATAAAATTACTTTCTTAACTCTAAAACCCATTTTTCTACTACAGCATGCAGTTTTTCATTTGGTACTTCCATAAACTCTATGACAAATTTATTTTCTAGCTCTGCAACACCTATGCTTCTAGGTCTTACAGCCAAAATTTTTGTACTTGGAATTGCTGCACCAAAGCAAAAGATAATATTTTGTGCATCTAATATTTCGTCATTAATCTCACCATTTAATTTTTGTGTGTGTTCGTAGTGGTTGAAAATAGCGATAAATTCTGCCACCGGATGTTCATCAACTCTGTCTTTAAAATATTGAATTATCTCCGGAGCAGTTTTTTGCTCTATTTCATCTTTATGTAACGCTAATGTAAATACTGGATATCTATCCATAAGAATTGTTTTAGTCATTTTATTCCTTCGTGGTCATGAGATTAAGTTTTTTAGTTTATCATAATGACACTTAGTGAAATTTATAATTTAAAATAATTATTTTTTGAACATGACAGAGCCGAGTCTTACCATGTTTGAGCCACACTCAATTGCAAGTTCAAAATCTCCGCTCATTCCCATGGAACAGATTGTTGCCCCTTCGCACTGTTTAAAAATTTCATAGGTTGTATCAAAACTTTTTTTGATTATCTCTTTATCTTCAGTGTGGGCACCGATACTCATAACGCCTTTGAGGTTTATATTTGGACACTCTTTTTTGATTTGTGCATAAGTTTCACATGCCGACTCCGGCATAACCCCATGTTTGCTCTCTTCTTTAGCAGAGTTGATTTGAAGCAGGGCATCAAGAGTCATATCTCTGGCTTCCAGCTTTTTTTGTAATTCGTGAGCTAATTCTAAAGAATCAAGTGCATGAAACAGGGACGGGTGAATGTCGAGAAGATTATTTATCTTGTTTTTTTGAAGGTTTCCTACAAAGTGCCATTCTAGCGGCAATTCTTCAAGTTCTTTAGCTTTTTCTTTTAAATCTTGAACCTTGTTTTCTCCAAAAGCTCTTTGACCGATATTGTAGAGTTTTTCTATCTCTTTAGAATTAGAATACTTACTAATTGCAATAATTTTCACTATGTGATGAGGGTTCACTTTCAGTCTTGCACTCTCAACTCTTCTAATAACATCATCTATATATATCTTATATTCAGTCGTATTCATGGTTTATCCTTTTTGTTAATTCATATTGTTTTTTTTAATTAAGTCTTATGATTTCTACTAAATCTTTATAGCTACTTATATTGATTTTATCTGAATCCAGATGTATATGTTCACAATAGAGATTATTTGTTTTTAACATGTTTATATCATTTATGGTATCAATATCAATATCTTTATGAATAGTATTTAAAATAACAAAATCATCACCAAAGATACGAAAAATTTTAGAATTTATAAATTCTGATTGTAAATATGTGGCAAAGTCACTTAAAAAAATATCTCCTTCATTCCAGCCATGTAGTTTATTGTATGGTGTAAAGTTTTTTAGGAAAATGATATTTAAACATACAAATTCATTCTCATTTTTACTTTTATGTAATAAAAAATCAAGATAAACATGATTATAAAAATGTGTTAATGAATCTTTAAAAAAATATGCAAAACGTTCATCATCTATATTGGAGGTCGGTTCTTGATTTATATGTTCATCAATATGAACTGATTTTAAAACACCGATAGCTGTATCTACCACTTGCGAATCATAGAGAGTATTACTAAATTTATTCAGTTCTTCAAGCGCTTGAGGGATAGTTTTTCTTGCTTTATATATTCTGTTAGTTGTCATAGCATCAAATGAATCAGCTACCATCATTATTCGTGCAAATATTGGAATCTTATTACCCTTTAGGCTGCCAGGATACCCACTTCCATCATACCTTTCATGATGCGCATATACTATATCTGCAATATCTTTATACATGGGGATTCGCGAAAGTATTTTAAACCCTGCAAGAGCGTGCTCTTGAATTAATATATATTCATCTTGTGTTAACTTTCCAGGTTTTAACAGTATTGAATCCGGAGTAATTATTTTTCCGATATCATGTAAGATTCCGGCCTGATATATCAAATCACACTCTTCTTGTGAAAATTCCATAGCTTTGGCTATATCTCTTGAATATGTTGCAACCCTTTCACTATGTCCTCCCGTATATGTATCCCTGTCCTCAATCATTTCTACTAACGAGCGTATTACATCTTTATGGTTTTCAACCATTTCATTTTCTAGCTGTAGAACAGTTTTAGTTCTCTCATCTACCATCTCTTCAAGCTTTGTTTTATACATCTCATTTTCACGAAATGCTGTTAATTTATTAATAGATAGTTCTAGTACATTTAATATTTGAGTAAATTTAACCGGTTTAATTATATATCCAGTTACATTGAGTTCTATTGCTTGTGTTAAATATGTAGAATCGGTATAAGCAGATACTACTATTATCTCTTGATCTTTACTCTTTTCTCTAATCTTACGTATAAACTCTAAACCATCCATCTTTGGCATAAGAATATCTGTTATAACAATATCATATGGCTTGTTAAGATATTTTCTTAACCCTTCTTCCCCATTAGCGGCTGTGTCAACTTGATTGAAAAGTTTACTTAAGAAACTAGATACTTTATCCCGTAATATTTGCTCATCTTCAACATACAGTACAGAAAAATGAGAGGCCATCTTTTTTATATTTTCTGAAATCATTTTTGGCATTTCCATGTTATACAACTCCTGAATTTTTTTAATATACTTTTGTTAATCACTCTTTATAAGTGGCAATCTAACCTTGAAACAAGCACCTCTATCTTTACTTAAAACTTCAATTTTACCTTTGAGATGTTCTTCTATAATCATCTTGCTCATGTAAAGACCTAGCCCTGTTCCTGTTTTTTCATCTTTA
>JAPLGO010000013.1 GCA_026390115.1 Campylobacterales bacterium
GTTATCATCATCTAAACCCTGCATCTCTAGCGCTGATGTACCTTGAACGATAGAAGCTAAAAATAAAGCTTTCTCATGTGCTCTTTGTTCCTTCAGTGCGCTTAGAGATACTTGCTCATTACCTGCAAAATCTAATCCTAAGAAGTTTGTTATATGCTCGATAGTACTGAGCTTTACATCTTCGTTGTTTAATACTCTGTTGACAGTTCGCACACCTACCCCACTAAGTTTAGCGAGGTTCGCTACAGTAATGTTTAGCTGTTTATTCCTCTCTATGATTCTATTAATTAAGTCTAAGCGTTTCATGTCAACTCCTATAGCAACATTATGCCATAAGTGGCATTAATTAACTAACTTTAAATCTATTACAAAGATCCATTGCTCCTGTATATGAAACATATGACTGATTAATATTACAACAATCTCTGCTATATCGTAACTTCCTATAAAATGTAACCACATCGCACTCTTGTATTAGATACTGATTAACCCCTAGGTCTCCCAATATTCCCTTTACTCTTAGGAATAGTACCACGAGTAAATGCTCTATCTTTTTTGTTCTCTTTTATAGGTTCTATTGTTTGCTCATCTTTACATAAATAGGAGATTACATTTTCATCTAGTATTTTTCGTTTATCACTATCGCTATGGTCTAACATACCTACACCATTGAGTTCATAGATATTTCGATTGCAGTTATGATAGCTGCCTTTATTGTCGGTGAGTTGATTCCAGTATTTACCAATCTGTTCAGCTTTAAAAACATCTTTTTGTACCTTTTGACCATCATAGATGAATACTGTATGAAAGTGTACACCTTTATCTTGTGTGTACTCTCTTTTGCAAATGTAGCCTATCTTGTCTTTAAAAATAGATGGTTTTGAACGCATATTGTTAAACATACGCTCTAGGTCACTGTTAGCATCTTCAAGTGTGATGTTATTGCTATGGGGCTTTTTATATGCCAAATCTACTCTTACGATATTTAGTTTAGAGTAGTTGGCTTGTAGCTCATTTATATACTCTTTAGTGCTGTGTATTCGTTTGTTTATATTTTTACTGTTTACCATCTCTAGTTCCTTAATTAATTTGTTTCAATTAAATGTATACAAATAAAAAAGATAGGTATTGTTGTTATACAACTAGAGAGACTTAGTAGTTTATAGTAAATAATATTGTTATCTATTGTTAGAAACTAATGAGGATATATAGTGAGATTATATATGTTAAACTATAAGATATATATTATTATTTATTTATTATTATTATAATATTAATAACCTAAAGTAGATGATAAAGAATGCCCTTACATAACTAGGTATACAGAATTTAGACCTACTGTGTTTTATGGAGTTTTTGTTTTAGGCATAATATACAGAGTTAAGAACCAAAAAATAAAAATGATAGAAAAGATTCTATAGCTACTGCTTGTAGCTATAGATTGCATCTCCGTTTTTATTCTGTAATATTTTCATCTGATTTTAGAGAGTAGCCATAGGTATCATTGCACAATCTGCTGGCACTTTCCTTTTCTCTTCCAAGTATAATTTAGCAAGTTTCTTTTCTATTAGAGAAATTTGTGAGGTTGTTAAGACATCAGTGCGATTTTTTAGTAGAAATTCTAAACCACCTTTCGTCCAGTCTTTGAATTTTTTACCTTCTTCTTGCTTGAAGTATGTTTCTGACGCACTCATAGCGGCACCTCCTCAATAACTACATTCACACTATCCCCAAAATCATGATAAATTCCAGAAGCATAGTAATCGCTAATATGGCTAATACTCTCTATTTTAGAGCCATCAAAAAACTTAGCGACTCCATCTGTAGAGAAAAATATGTTTGCCAAATCTATAGCAGCAGCTTCAGCTTCAATGAGAGTTTTAAAAGCTTGTATAACTTGTATATCGTTGTGGCTGATTACAATGACTAGATACTTCATCTTTTCCCTTCATAACATAAACAAGATGGCATCTTCAGCACTTCCAATGCAAAGTCCACCATCTACCAAATTTTCTTCTTGATAATTATCATCTTCATCTTTTTCATCATTCGAGTAAAGATTAACTATATAATTACCTTTGGAACTTTCAGATATTTCGTAATATAACCCATTGTAAATGAATTCTACTGTTTCGCCACTTTCAAGAGATTTTACTAACTTTTTCATCTTAGAGTTACTTAGCTCATTTTTATTAGTGTTATGTAAGTTTATTGATTCTTTTATAAAGTCAATGAGTTCACAAACTGAATCAGAATCAAGTTCTTCATCTGTAGCCCCATAATCTATAATTGTGTTTGATACAGCTTTAATAAATGCTTCCACTTTTGCAACATCATTTTCTAAGTGATAAGCTATATCATATTTATCTATATAGCTTAAAATGTATTCCACATTTTCAAAGAGAAGGTTAAAAGCTTGTTTTTCATTGTAGTTGGAGTTTAAGAGAAAGTCTATCAATTTATTATATTGTTCTTTCGAGACAAATTCAGGTATCTCTTCATTGAAGCTGCTACTCCATTTGAATCTATATTTTCCCTTATACTCACCACAATTTAAAAGAATTGGTTCTTCAACTTTAGCGTACTCAAAAGCTGCTTTTACATAGAGTGCTCCTCTAAGACCCATTATCTGATTTACAGTACGGTTATCTGCTATTATAAATCTGATATTTTTTTCTATTGCAGTAGCCATTAGTGTAGCTTCTTTACTTCTGAGAGTAGTGTTGGTTGAAAATGTAAATCTCTCTCAATTGGTAATCCAAGCGGTCCTCTGATGGATTCCAATTCTTGAAGTGAAAAATAACCAAGCTCAGATTCATGACCAACGACATAACCGAAACAAGTATTATCATCTTTTTCTTTTGAAAATTCTGTTACAAACCAAGTCCAGTTAGCATCAGGAGTAAATAGTTTTACGTGACAGATTGGATCTACTGTGTTTTGGGTTTCATATAGGTCTGGTATTTCAGACAACAAAGTTTGTGGGATTAATTTACTCATTTTTATCCTCTTTTTTATGTCAACAAGCCTACAATTGCATATAAAGTTATGCGTATAATACGCTGGTTCATATTAGAAATTGCTTCCACCTTAATCTTCTTTTTTATGCAGATTGCTGTTCAATAGGCTTCCACCACATCTTGCTAGGAGCATTAAATCTAAATCCGCACGCTTTTAATGAATCTCTTTTATTGTACAAATCGTCTCCAGTCACGATAAGGTTTTGACCTTGTTCCATAATAGTTAGTCCAAGGTTGTAAAGTGAAGCGTAATCTTGTGGATTATAAGATTGTTGTTGAGTAGTGGGTTGTTGTATCTGCTGCTGGTTTACTTGAGCATAGTGCCGTGATGGTTGCTGCTGTTGTATTTGCTGTGGCTGATTATTACGACTTTTGTTATACAACGAATTACCGAATTGGTTGCCAAAGCTTCTAAAACTTCTCTTAATAGAATCTGTGACGGCTTCTTTAGCGGCTCCTTCGTGAGCGTCTGCTAGAGTTTTTGCAATGCCAGTTCCAAACCCTACATCTTCTCTTGAAATATGCTTGTTGTGCGAAAGGTCGTTTACGGTTACATTAACGACTGCCCGATAAGCTATAATAATGTTTTGGTTAGAATTTGTCTCTTGTGAGACTTCTACTAAGCTTGTAATAGAATACGACCAATTCCCGTATCCGAAGATTCTGTTTGCTGTTTCAATTACATCAAATGCTTCGAGATACGAAAGATTGATATTACCTTTAGAACGACTCTTTATTCGGCTACTGTCCAGTTCATAAGCTAAAACCTGGTTTTGTTTATCGTTGAACATACTTTCCTCCTTATGCGGCTTCTTGAGAATCTACTATATTTAGCAGTTCTGTTGCTTGATTGTTTGAGCTATTTCTTCTAGCATTGACTTTTATTTTTGCCGGTATCTCTTCACTTATAACACCAACTTCTACAAATGCATCTATCTCATCCATGCCTACTACTGTGAGCATCGCATCTTTTACACTCTGCTCATCTACGACTACATTGTAATAGCCTAATTTTATAAGTGCGTCGGCATTTATTATTTTAAACGTTTCTGTAAGTTTTGTCTTTTGTGGTGTTATTGTGATTGAAGAAATTGATGTTCCATCTAATCTATCTATGCCGTATTCTGCTAGAACTGTTGCTGTGGCTTCAAGTGCTAGAGATTTTGCAAGTGATAGTTTTTTCTTTAAAGCTGTCATCTCCTGTATGTCTGCTGTGAGATAATTTATTTTATTCTGAATTTCTTGGATACTTAGACCTATATAGTCGGTTTTGGCATGATAGGGCTTGTTTGATTCAAGAACTTGTCGTACATAGTCCTTAAACCACTCTTGGCTTTGGCTTTGGGGGTTGATGTTCTCCATTTCGTTCTGGAGCCTATAGTTAGTCATTTTCATAGGGTGCTTCCTTTCTTGGGTGTTTAGCAGATTGCTTTGAATCTGCTGTTGTTTTATAATCATTCAGATTTTCTATCAGATGATTAAGACTGGAGAGTGAATGATTAATGTGCAGTTCAATTTCAGCTAGAGCGCTTCTCGGTACGCATATTTTCTTAGTACTTCTTTTGGCTAAATGGAGTTGAAGCTGTATTATTCTCATATCTAAAATGATGCTATCGAGGATGTTTGTTTTTTTGTGCATAAGAGTGTAGCTATGCAGCCATTGCCAATGATGGCTCTTTGATGGAAGCTATTCTCTCCACGATGTCCCATAAGCCTTGATTTATATCCACATCTTTAGAAATGGAAGTTATCTCTTTGCTTGTAAAGCGTCTGCCAGTCTCTTTATTGATACCAGAGATATTTCCACGCAGCAAATTTTCCTGGATTACATTTAATATAGTGTATAAACTATTACTTTTATCGTCATCTCTATGAGGAATCAATAAGTCTTGATGGTCTATTTGTAAGTGCTTATCAAATCGCAAAGGAATTGCACTACGAGCAAATGACTCTTTTTCTAGCTGACTCAACTCTATAGCTTCAAGTCTTTCAATCTTCTGCATAAGTTTTGGTTTAATGGCTGTTATGTTTGCAACAGCTGTGGCTACATCGTTTTCTCTTACGCCAAGATGTTTGATTTTATAACTCTCAAATACGCTATCTGCAATTACGAGTCCGTTGGCACATACGAATCTATAGATACCAGCTGATATACTAAAGCTTTTACTTCTATCGTGAGAGTTAAACAGAAGTAGCTCAACTGCGTTTTCTGGTGGAGACAATAAATCCTCAAAGTGTCTAAAGCGAACGAGGTGTTGTTGATACCCTTCTTTATCTTCATCTCTTACTTTGGCTTCTGAGACGGAGACAGGATACCAGTTGTTTTTCTTAATTTCATCAATGACATCGATAGTCGGGATAAAGTGATATTTATCACTGACATCGTAGTGCGGTTGTTCTGTGAAGAGTGCTGGGGCTTGTTTCATTAGTTCTGCGTGAGTTAGTGGAAATTTTGACATGGTGTATCCTTTTTTTTTGGTTTTATGTTTATTCTATGGTTGAAAGTCTCTTAGACTAATCCGATTGTGCTTCTAATGTCTCTTTTATTATTGTGGCAGCTGCGATTACAACTGCTAATATGACGGATGTTGGTATCATTTTATGCTCCATGTTGCGGTCGATAATTTAAGTTATTTAGAGCGGTATAAATAGCTCTGTTTCTCTCTTGTAACATTTGAACTAATACCTCTTGCGGTTTAGTAAACACCTTGAACTCTTTTTGTACTGTAATCAATTTGGCTCCTTTAGATTATGTTGGATCGGTTGTCTCTAAGGCTACAGAACAATCTCTAATGAGATTGTTCTGTAGTTTGAAAGTATCGAATATATGATGGGTTGGACTTTTCAAAGCACTGTGGGCTTTGTCATATTTATAATATATGGTTGAAAAAAAGTGGAAACTCAAAAAATGAGGAGGAAATAATTTTTAGATTTAATCTAGCGTAAAACGACACAACCTGTCGTAGTGAAGTGTTAAACTTTCTGAAATAAATTTGGAGGGCTAAGATGTTACCGTTAATAATAGGTGGAGTTGCACTTGCAGCAACTGGTTATGGAATCAAAAAGTTTTTAGAAAATGAAGATAATCAAGACAAGGTTAGCGATGCAATTATGAGCGGATGCGATTGGATAGATGGAGCCCATCAAAAAACAGATAAGTTTTTTGATGGGCTATCGGAAAATGCAGAAAGATTTTTTGATGAAAAAGATACACAAACAAAACCTTTATATATAGATTTATCTGGAGAAGTAGGAGAATTTATGCCAAAACTGCGTCAATTTGCCAAAGTTAAAAGAGACTTTCTTATAAGCACACATAAAGAGTTGCGAGTGGCACTAGGTGAGATAAAAAATTTAGAAAAAGCTATTGATATAACACCACCTGAACAAATAGAAGAAAACTATGAGCTTGAAACTGTGACTGATGTCACAAAAGAAAAACTCAATAGTTTTGTTACCATATTGATAGACACTCAAGGCTACATTGATACACATCTTGATAAGCTTGATGCCATCATCATAAGCTCAGATGACTACACTTCTTACAGCGATGAGGATAAAAGATATGTACAGGCTCTTTTAGAACTTCATAATACTTTAGAAAAAGCTATAAATTCTACATTAACAAATGATGGGTTAACGATATCGAGAGAGATTCAAAGAGCATTTGGAAAAATACAGAGTATAGTAGGCTAGTCGCTTAGTGTAAAAAAATCACACAACTCGACATTAAGAATTTGTGAGATTTTTAAAAGTTGTTCAAGATTAAAATGTTTATCACCGTAGCAGATTTCTGCACCCGATACGACGGAGACAGATTTGTATCCCATCTGCAAAGATAAGTCAAGTTGGGATAAACCTTTGGCTTTTCTATAAGTTGCAACATTTTTACCAATAGTTTGGTAAAGCTGTTTGGGAGTGATGTCTTGCATAGAAATACAACCTACTATAAGAGATAATTAAGTTGTAAGTCTATCTAGGGTAGAATTTTTAGCAATCTTATATTATACAGTGTATGATGATAGATATTAAATTTAGTTAAGAGTTTGGAGAGAAAATGGGATTTTTTGATAATAACATTTATTGAAGAGAAAACATGACTATAGGCACACAAAATATTGCAAAAAATCATTAGAGGAATCAAACATGATAATAATACAAAAAAAATATAGTCAGTATCTAAAAGATGCTATCGCATTATTGCAACCAATAGGCATAGATGTAACAACACAACAAGGGTTGATTCAAAGAGTTAATGACACTGAGTTGATAGTACCTATTGTTGGTGGTTTTAGTGCAGGAAAAAGTACTTTAATAAATTCTTTTTTAGGTAAAGATGTCTTATCTACAAATCTCACTCCTGAAACTTCACTAGCTACAGAGCTTCGATATGGCACCGAAAACTATATAGAAGCTATAAAGTCTGATGAAAGTTGTGTCAGATTTGAACTTATTCAAAACGAAGAGATTAAAAATAGTGCTTCAAAATATAAATATTTGAAACTTTACTTAAATAATGAAAAGCTAAAGTTAATTGAACCTCTGGTGTTAGTAGATATGCCGGGGTTTGATTCTCCGCTAGAGCTTCATAATCATGCAATTTTAAGCTATCTAGACAAAGGAATATACTTTGTTGTCTTAACAAGTATTGAGGATGGAAACATCACTAAAAGTACGATTCGTGAACTTGAAAACATGGCTGAATTCAGTAAAAATTTTTCTTTTTGTTTAAGTAAAACAAATCTTAGAAGTGATAACGATATTGCAAGTGTACAAGAAAAAATACAAGAGCAGCTCGAAGATTATTTTGATTTCAATAAACAAGTGATACCTTTATCTCACAATGGAGGAAAAGAGCTTGAAAAGATATTAACTGCTATTAATGTCGAAGAGCTTTTTGAAAAAATCTTTAAAGAGGATTTAAAATATAACTATTTGGAAATTGAATCAAGTGTCAATACAATAATCTCTACTTTAAAAGTATCTAAAGAGGAAGTTATTGAAGCACTTTTAGAACTTCAAAATAGTATCAAAAAGATAATCTCAAAAAAAGAAAATATGATAAAAGAAGCTCAATCTAAATATTCTGACCATAGTGTTGAATTTATAGTTCAAGCGGTGTCAAGAGAGCTTATGAAAAACCAAGATTCTTTAGTACAGCTAGCATTATCAAATCAAGAGAATTTTTCAAGAGAACTAAATGATATTGTAAAAAATACTTTGATATACCAAGTCAAAAGCAAGCTAAGTGAGGCGAGCATTGATATTATTAATAACTTTAGTATTGAGATTAAAGACATAGGAACTAGCTTAGCTTCATTTGATTTAGGAGATAAATGGGTAGATACTATTTCTCAATCTGCGACAAACCTATTGAAAAATGCACAAAATGGCTTAAGTAATGTAGTTGATGCCAGAAGAACAAATCAAGGCGATAATACAGGTGGAATTTACAAAGCTATTACAGCAACTTTGGGAATAACAACAGCTGTAATCAATCCTATGTTAGAGATAGTAATTTTATTTTTACCAGAAATTATTTCATTTTTTACTTCAAAATCAAAAGAAGCTAAAATGAAGCAAGATGTGTACATAAAATTATCTTCCGAGATTATACCCTCTCTCAAAACAAAAATCAGAAGCGAGCTTCCTGTTTTGTTTCATACGCAAATTAACACAATAATAGAAACCATAAGTGAGAAATTTGAAGAACAGCTCCAACAAAAAGAGATTGAAATTTCTAAAGCTCAAGAAGAAAAAGAGAGCAATATCCAAGAGATTGAAACTAAGTTAGCTCAACTTGAAGATACCAAGCAACAATTAAAACAATTAGCAATAAATACTTTATTTGCAGGTACAAGATGAACATTATTGAATTAACGGAGCATATTGAAAATGTAGTTCTCAAGAGTGATTTAGTAAAAACCGCTTCAGTATTAAAAAATGAGTATGCCATCCCAAAAAGTACTGACCTGCAAAAAGCCATTAATGAAAAGAAAGATGAGGGCAGAGTTCTAAAAATTGGAATCCTCGGAAGAGTAAAAGCTGGTAAAAGCTCACTGCTCAATGCCTTGGTTTTTGATGGTCAAGATGTTCTTCCAAAAGCAGCTACACCTATGACAGCGGCGTTAACAGTATTGCAATATGGCGAGGAAACAAAAGCAAATGTTGAATTTTTTACTCAAGAAGATATTGATGATATTAAACAAGATGCGATTAGGTATGAAAATAAGCTAAAAAATGTAAAAAGTATAGAATATGACAAACTATTAAAACTTAAGCAAAAAAAGTCAGATTTTAAACACACCAAAGAAGACGAGGAAGAACTTCAACGAAAAGCTTTAGATATAGCGGTGAGAGAACTTAAAAAAGATGATAAGTTGTCATCTTCTCATGAACAATACCAAAAAATAAAAAGTGCCAGCGTGAGCGTAGAAAAATTGTCAGAGCTACAGTCAATAACCGCAGATAACTTAACAGAGTTAAATAAGCAACTTTTAGATTTTGTAGGGGCAAATGGCAAATATATGCCATTTACTAAGTCAGTTACTTTAACAATCAAACAAGAGAGTTTAAAAGATATTCAGATCATAGACACCCCAGGTGTGAATGACCCAGTAAGTTCCAGAGAAGAGAGAACAAAAGAACTTCTAAAATACTGTGATGTTGTTTTAATGGTGTCACCAGCAGGACAATTTTTAAGTAGTGAAGATCTAGACTTAATGGACAGGATTACATCTAAAGAGGGAATCAAAGAAGTTTATTTGGTGGCATCACAAGTTGACAATCAGCTTTATGGAAGTGAAAAAGAGAGTGGTAATGGCGTATTAAATAAAGTTTTAGATGTTATAGAGATGAAACTTACCAATCAACAAAGAGAAGTTTTTGAGCAATTAAAAAGCCAGTACCCAGAGATAAGCAATACTTTCGATAAGCTTATTGAAAACAGAGTCGTTGCGTCTTCTGGAATTTGTTACAGTATGATGAAAGGCTTTGAAAATCAAAATTTATGGGATGATAACATGCAAAAAGTGTGGGAAAATTTAAACCTGCACTATAAAGATTTTTTTGACGACAAAGATACTGCAATTTTAAGCCTCAAAAAACTTGCTAACATTGAACTTATAAAAAAGATTATAGATGAAGTGAGAAGTAAAAAAAATGCAATCTTGGCGAAAAGCAAAGAGGATTTTATTAAGGTTAAGCAAAAAGCACTATTTGACTACAAGAGTGCTCTTGAAGATGATATAAAAGCTCAAATTAGTAGAGTTATGAATACAGATATTGGTGATATAAAGCAAAAAAAAGTATCTATTGAGCAAGTTAAAGGAAGAGCAACAGATAGTGCCAATGAAGTTTATTTTGATTTAGTGGAGCAGCTTGAACTAGATATAAAAGATAAGCTCAATAACAAACTAAACGGCTTCTTTACAAAATCCAAGGAAGATATAAATAGCTCTGAGGGTACTGAATCAGAAAGCTGGACAACAAAAGAAGGTGGGTTTTTTGGGTTTTTTAAAGATACTGTAAGTCACAGTCGAACATTTACCACGGTTAAAGCTGGATTTATCAGAATATCTCTTGAAGATTTAACAAACAAGCTGGAAAGTAATGTTTTTGATGAAGCTAAGAAGCACATGGTTAACTGGCGTAAAACTGTCTATAGTGAATTGGTTGGCACATTACGAAAAGAAGCTGGAGATGATATGCTGGATATTATGCTTATCTCAAAAACCATGCGAAGCATACTAAGCTCTGTAAATTATCCTGAAATAAGTTATGAGAATAAATTTCCACAAGCCTTAAAAAAGAGTGGTACGCTCAAAGAGCGTGAAGCTGAAGAGTTTATTGAAGAAGTAAACAATTATATAAGCAGTTTAAAGTCTAGTGTTAAACGGGATATTAAAGATTATGTAAATTCATTAGTTGCAACTCTCAAGATAAAAAATATCGGTGAGAGTATTTTTTCTAAATATGCAAAAGAGATTGAACAATTACAAAGTGATATCGAAAATAAAGAGTTGTCATTGTCTAGGCTAAATTATGTGCTTAAGCAACTAGAAAATATTCATGCATAATAACACCATTGAAAAAATTCATACTGATGTTTATGAGTTGGGAAGTTTTTTTTCATTGTTTAAAAAAGGAAGGTTAATAAAAGAGATATCTTCTTCTTTAGAGATAGTTGAAAAAAGTTTAAAAGAAGTGCCTAGTTTAAAAAATGAGCTTACAGATGCTAAAAAGAAACATATTGCCTTAAATCACGAATTTGATTTGCATAAAAAAAGCTCACAAAAAATGTATAGTGAGATAGAAGTTTCTTTTGAAGCTTATAAAGGGGAATCCCAAGAAGAGTATAAAAAACTAACAGAATCGTTTGATGTGCATAAAAAAGAAACTGAAGAAAATTTGCAGAATAAAGATAAAAAAATCAGTAGCATAACCACTAATCTTACCAATCTACAAAGTAAGCAATTATTGATATCAAAACTTTTATCTGCAAAACTAACTAACGAAGGGCTTGAAGAGTATAAAAAAGTACTTTATGAAGACTTTATGAATTTCGCCAACAAAGAAGAATCGCTAGCTAATGAAGCAGAAGCTATTTTAAAACTACAAGCTATTGAAAAAGAGCTTGAGGTTATTATAGCGTATCCAAAATTGCACAAAAAGAATACAGTTGCCATTGGCGGTGGATTTAGTGCAGGGAAATCTGAGTTTATTAGTAGCTTTTTCAAAAGTGCAATAAAGCTACCTATTGGTATTGAGCCAACAACGGCGATTCCTACTTATGTAATGCATACAGGCAATGATGAAATCATAGGATGTAGTCTCAACGGTGGCGTGGTGAACCTGAAAGAAATTGATGATGATTTTCACTCAAAAATTTCACATAACTTTATAAAATCATTTGATTTTAATCTTAAAGACATTATGCCATTAATGATTTTTGGTACACAGTTTGAACATGTTGAACATGAACATATCTGCTTTATCGATACTCCAGGGTATAATCCTGCACAAACCAACGAGAGCTATACGCAAGATGATATGCACACTGCAAAAGAATTTTTAAGCAATGCTTCCACTCTTATATGGCTTATCGGAGCAGATGCAAATGGCGCTATATCCCCTAGCGATTTCAACTTTTTGAGTGATTTAAATCTAGAAAATAAAAAACTTTATGTTGTTCTAAATAAAGCGGATGTGAAGCCAGAAAGTGATTTAAAAGCAATTTTAGAAGAAATTGTGACTAATTTGGATAATTACGATATTGAATATGTAGGAATTTCTGCTTTTAGTTCTATACATAAAAAAGAATATGCACATAGAAAGGATACCCTGACTAACTTCATTAATGATTGTAATCATGAGTCACAAATACATAGAGATATTGTACGCAAACTTTATGATGTTTATTTGATGTATAAACGGGCGATACTAATAAATATAAAAGAAAAAAAAGCTATAAAATCTCAGATAAAATCTATTTCTCTTGATATACTTGAAGAAGGATTTGATGATATGACAAATCCGATATTTCAAAGGCTAGACAAACTTGAAAAAATATTTGGCACAGAACAACAAGAAAACAACCTTAGTATACTTGAAAATGTCATTAAAAAACTCAAAGATACGATTGATGCAGTTTTTGAACATGAATCTTCCATAGATTTTGATGATATAAGAGAGAATGAGATAGAAATCGATTTTGATTTTAGCTTGGATGATTTAGAGCTTGAAGAAGATGCATAATTGTTGACGATTTTTGTAAATTGACGAAAAGTTAAAACTAGGTAAAAAATGCTAATACTCATTGAAACCATAATTATAGTAACAATCCTTTACTATTTAAGCAAGATAGTATTCAAAAATGAAAGCGATACTTCGATGATTCCGAAATCTTTAGCGATAGCGATTTTAATCGTAGGAGTCTTGGTTTTACCACCACCGATAAAAGCTATGATTATAGTTATACTAATCATAGCTTTTGTAGCCAATACCATCAATAAGCGAGCAAAATTATGATTAAGCCTCAGCCTTTTAAGTTTGTATGTCCAGAATGTGGATTTTCAAAAGTAGTAGCATCAAAAAGTGATGCGTTGTCGTTTGTAGATATCTCTAGTATCTGTCCAAAATGTCAAAGCAAAATGCAACGAAAAGAGTTGGGTGTTTTTGATGCGTTGCTGGATATGATTTCTATAAAAAGAAACCTATAAAGAGTGGCATGCAAGTGCCAAAGCAGATGCGTAAACAAATATATTAAACTATCTAAAAGAACAATATGATGAAGAAATCTCACGACACTCTAGCTTATAGACTCTCTCTTATCCTTACAAAACTCAATAGCGGTGAATGTTTCACCGCTATTGAGTTGGCAGAGGAGTTTAATGTTAGCAGTAGAACTATACAGCGGGATATTAACGAAAGACTCTCTTATATTCCCATTGAGAAAAAAGGTGACTATTATAGTATGGAAGGCTATGCACTTGGAAAGCTTAGTTTTGAAGATATTAAAAATTTTGCAACTCTAAGTGGTGTACAGTCACTTTATCCGACTCTTACTAATGAATTTATCACAGATATTTTAAATGCAAAACTAAATAAAGTGTACCTAATCAAAAGTCAAGGTTTTGAAGAGATTGGCTCTAGTCAAAAAGTTTGGTTTGAGCAGTTGAGCGCAGCAGTAGTCACACATCGCTCCGTAAGTTTTAACTATACAGATAAGCTCAGAGAGGTAAATCCATACAAGCTTGTTAACAACAATGGTATCTGGTATCTTTTAGCCGATGAAAAAGGTAACCTTAAAAATTTCACTTTTTCAAAAATAAAACAGTTTGACTGTAGAGACGATACAAAATGTTTTACTCCAAAAAAAGAGTTTTTAGAAAAAATTTCACAAAACGATACGAACTGGTTTTCAAAAGAAAACATAGAAGTTACCCTTCAAATAAACAATAAAGCCAAAGAATACTTTCTTAGAAAAGAGATTTTACCAAACAAAAAGATAATCGAGCAAAATGCTGAATATTTTATAATTTCTACAAATGCATCTTATGACGATGAGATACTTCGACTTGTAAAATACTGGATACCCTATATCAAAATAGTTTCACCACAGTATTTGCAAGAGAAGTTGAGTGTGATATTGAAAGATTATCTTTCTTTGGATTGAGATTTTTGGTTTGGGTGCTTGTATTAAAACTACAGAACTATTTCATTATGGGTTGTTCTGTAGTTTTAAAATATTGAATATAGGTGATTTTATAGCAAATTTTATTTGTATTCAATGCTATTTAGATAGAATAACCTTATATTATAATTTAGGTATTTTTATTAATGGCAAAAGAAAAAAATCAAAAATCCATGGAAGAGACTCTTTGGGAAAGTGCTAACAAACTTAGAGGTTCTGTTGAATCAAGCGAATACAAGCATATTGTATTGGGGCTTATATTTTTAAAATTTGTTAGTGATACCTTTGAAGAGCGAAGAGAAAAATTATTAGCAGAGGGTAAAGAAGCCTTTATCGATATGGTTGAGTTTTATACTATGGAAAATGTTTTTTATCTTCCTGAAATTTCAAGATGGTCATACATCAAACAACATGCCAAACAAGATGATATAGCTCTTAAAATAGATACTGCTTTAGCTACTGTTGAAAAAAACAATCCATCGCTCAAAGGTGCTTTACCAGATAATTACTTCTCAAGATTAGGGCTTGATTCAAGTAAGCTTTCTGCACTTATAGACACCATAAACAACATCAACACCATAGCAGACAAGGGTCACGATATAGTGGGGCGTGTGTATGAGTACTTTTTGAGTAAGTTTGCTATAGCAGAGGGCAAAGGCAAAGGAGAGTTTTATACTCCAAAGTCCATAGTAAACCTCATAGCAAATATGATAGAACCCTACAAAGGAAAAATCTACGATCCGGCATGTGGAAGTGGTGGTATGTTTGTACAGTCTGTCAAGTTTATAGATGCTCACAATGGAAACAAAAAAGATATTTCAGTCTATGGTCAAGAGTACACGGCAACGACTTACAAACTAGCAAAAATGAACTTAGCCATCAGAGGAATCTCTGCCAACCTCGGCGATGTTCCTGCTGACACATTTTTCAAAGACCAACACAAAGACCTCAAAGCCGACTTCATCATGGCAAATCCACCATTTAACCAAAAAGATTGGAGAGCTACAAATGAGCTACTCGATGACCCACGCTGGGCAGGATACGACACCCCTCCAACATCCAACGCCAACTACGCTTGGATACTCAACATGGCATCAAAACTCTCTCAAAACGGTGTAGCTGGCTTCATCCTTGCAAACGGAGCACTTAGTGGTGGTGGAGAAGAGTATAAGATACGAAAAAAGCTTATTGAAAATGATTTAGTAGAAGCTATTTTAATACTTCCTCAAAATATGTTTTATACGACAAATATTAGTGTGACAATATGGATACTTAATGCAAATAAAAAGCAAAGAGAATTTGAACAAAATGGAAGAATAAAAATTCATCGTGATAGAACAAATGAAATTTTATTTATGGACTTAAGACAAAAAGGTATTCCATTTGAGAAAAAGTATATTCAGTTTGATGAAGACAATATTTTAGAAGTATCAAATACATATCATTTATGGCAAAGTGATAAAGAAGCTTATGAGGATATACCCGAATATTGTAAAAGTACTTCAAAAGATGAAGTGATAGCAAAAGACTATTCTCTTGTACCAAGTAAGTATATAGAGTTTGTAAATAGAGACGAAAATATTGATTTTGATACTAAAATGTCAAGCCTACAAAATAAATTTACACAGCTTTTAAAAGATGAAGAACAATCAAAGCAAGAGTTATTAAGAGTTTTTAAAGAGTTGGGCTATGAGATCAAACTATAATCCTATTGGTAAATATATTCGATTAGTAGACAATCGTAATAGTGAACTTAAAGATATACCTTTAGTTGGTGTAAGCATAAATAAAAAGTTCATTCCATCAGTGGCAAATACTATTGGTACCAATATGAAAACATATAAGTTTATTAAAAAAAATCAGTTTGCATGTAGTCTTATGCAAGTAAGAAGAGATGGGAAAATACCAGTAGCACTTTTTGAAAATGAAGAAGCTATTATCTCTCAAGCTTATCCTGTATTTGAGATAACAGACACAAACGAATTATTACCACAATATCTAATGATGTGGATGAGCAGAAGTGAGTTTGACAGAGAAGCTTGTTTTTATGCAGTTGGTGGTGTAAGAGGTAGTTTAGAATGGGAAGATTTTTGTGCGATGCAGTTACCAGTTCCATCTATAGAAAAACAAAAAGAGATAATCAAAGAGTACCATACTATCAAAGATAGAATCAAACTAAATGAACAACTAAATCAAAAACTAGAAGATACAACACAAAGCATCTATAAAGAGTGGTTCGTTGATTTTGAGTTTCCAAATACAGATGGAAAACCATATAAGTCTAATGGTGGAGAAATGGTTTTTTGTGATGAGTTTGATGGGGAGATTCCTTTTGGATGGGAGTTTAATAAACTTGATAGTTATGTTAAGCTTAGCCAAGGGCAAGTTATTAATGCAAAAACTCAGCATTTAATAAAAAAAAAGGGTTTGCCTTTATTGAGAATAACAGACTTATTGAATGACACACAAAAAATATTTATTGATGAAATTGAAGTATCAGAAAAAAATATTGCTAAAAAAGATGATATTATTTATTCAAGAACTGGGCAAGTTGGATTAGTTTTTAGAAATAAAACGGGTGTAGTCTACAATAACTGTTTTAAGGTTATTCCAATAGATAATAAGATTAATAAAGATTATCTATTTTGGTTTTTGAAAGAGAAAAGTACATATAGAATAATGGTTGAATTAGCATCTGGTTCCGCTCAATCAGACTTAGCACATACAGCATTTTTCAGTGTATACATTTTATTACCGATACAAAATATACAAAAAAAATTTTCAGATACAGTAACACCAGTTGAGAATTTAAAAGAAATGTTTTATGAGCAAAGTAAACTAATGATTAAATTTAGAGAAATATTACTTTCAAAAATGGCAACTATAGATTAATAGTATGATGAGTTATTACATAAAAAAGGAAACTATATGAGTGTAAAGACAAACCTACATGGACGTTTAAGAAATACCCCTTTACCTGCTAGTCAAGGTTTAATGCCACTTTTTGAAGCCGTTGTTAATTCAATCCATTCCATAGAGGAAGTTGAAGAAAAATTTGGAATTAATATTCATAATGGGAAAATTGTTATAGATGTTTTACGAAAAACGCAAACTGTGGCAGATTTTGATAATGATGATAACAAGAGAGGACCAATAGCTCAAAGTGAAATTATTGGTTTTAAAATCACTGATAATGGAATAGGTTTTAATGATGAAAATTTTCAATCCTTTGAAACACTTGATAGTGAACATAAAATAGATAAAGGATGTCGTGGTGTCGGACGTTTATTATGGCTTAAAGCATTTAATGACGTAAGTATTGTTAGTAGTTTTAGAAAAAATGATGCTGTCATCAAAAGAGTTTTCTCTTTTGATGCACATTCAGGGCTAAGTGAACCTTTAGATAGAAATATTAATGATACTGAAATAAAAACGATAGTTAGTCTTAATGGGTTTCATAAAGATTATCGTAGTGCCTCTGTAAAAACTACATATAAAATCGCAGAAAGTTTATTAGAACATTGTCTTTGGTATTTCGTTCGTGAAAGAGGTATCCCTTCGATTCTAGTAAGAGATAATGAAGAAAACATACCTCTTGACGACCTGTATGAAGAATATATGACAGCATCGGCTGTCCCTGATACTGTTACAATCAAAGAACGGAAATTTGACCTTATACATATTAAATCAAGACCTTCAGCAAATAAAGTGCATTCATTATCATATATAGCAGCAAGTAGATTTGTTAAAGAAGAGAGTATAGAACAAAAAATTCCAGGATTATATGGCAAACTGAATGATGGTGTAAATGATTTTATTTATAACTGTTACATAAGCTCTGATTTCTTAGACGAGAGAGTTCGACCTGAGAGAACAGGATTAGATATTGTTGATAATGCAGAAGGATTAATATCTGAATTAGAAATATCGTATAAAGATATAAAAGAAGCTGTATTAAAAAAAACAAAAGAGTTTTTAGCAGACTACTTAGTAGACAATTTAAAAGCCAGCAAAGAGAGAGTAAATAGTTTTGTTGATACAAAGGCACCTCGTTATCGTCCAATTATGTCAAGAATTCCAGAAGATCAGTTAGATGTTGATCCTAATATTTCAGATAAAGATTTAGATTTGACTCTTCACAAGCATCTGTATCAACTTGAAAAAGAGATACTAGATGAAGGTCATTCTATTATGGTGCCAAGGGAGTATGAAGGTTCTGAGGAGTATCAAAAACGTATAGAAAACTACTTAGGTGCTGTCGAAGATATAAAAAAATCCGACTTGGCTAATTATGTTTCACATAGAAAAGTAATTTTAGATTTATTGGAAGCTTCAATTAAACGAGACGAAAATGGGAAATATGCACGAGAAGAACTACTTCATGAATTAATTATGCCAATGCAAAAAGAATCTAATGAATTACGATTTGATGATATGAATCTTTGGTTACTAGATGAAAGATTAGCATTTCATAACTATTTAGCTTCAGATAAAACACTTAACTCAATGAGCATCACAGATTCAAAATCTACCAAGGAACCAGATCTACTTGCATTACATGTTAGAGATAATCCTATATTGGTTTCAGAAAATAGTTTACCTTTAGCTTCAATTGTTGTTGTAGAGATAAAGAGACCTATGAGAGATAATATGAAGTCAGGTGAAAAAGATGATCCTATCGAACAGGCATTAGGATATTTAAATAGAATTAGAGATGGAAAAGTTACAACTGCTCAAGGACGACCTATCCCAAATGCTAATAAATTACCTGGCTTCTGTTATATAGTTGCAGACATTACAGAGACACTAATATATCGATGTAAAATGGCCAACTTAACACCTACGCATGATGGTATGGGATACTTTGGATTCAATAAAGAATTTGAGGCATATATTGAAGTGATTTCTTTCGATAAATTGGTTCAATCTGCAAAAGAAAGGAACAGAGCATTTTTTGATAAATTGGGATTGCCAACAACATGAAACTACTAATAAATCTATCATCAAGTGATATGTTTTATAAGTTAGAAAAGGGATAACAATGGATTTTGGAAAATGTACATTAGATGGTAATGTGTATGGAGCATATAAGTTTTCACAACTATCTGATAATGAAATTAGTAATAAAAGAAAACATCTAGTATGTAATAAATGTGATGCAAAGGCATATTTTAAGAAAAAAGCAAAAAGTGGTCAAGCCGCATGCTTTGGTGCAAGACCTCATAACCCTGGATGTAGTCTTGCATCAGAAGAGAGTGAAAGCTGTCTTGGTACATTATATGATGATGAAAGAGAATTAATAAATGCAGGTAGTTTAATAAATGTAGATTTTGATTTTAATACTAAAACAACAACTCATATTGATGAAAGTGCTGAAGACTCTTCTTCTAGCACGACTAGCTCAAGGCACTTTTCTTCTAATGGTATAGGAAGTGCAGAGTCAAAAAGAAAGTTAAAATCACTTCTCAATATACTTCTTAATGATTCCGATTTTTCAAAATCAAATCAAAAAATTAATATAGGACATACATATCCATACAATGCTAGCACTATATTTAGAAAATTTTCAGATATTTCTACTTCTGATGTAAATAAAATAAAAGGTGTTTATGGACAAATTTTTGACGTAAATGAGTTTAATACTGATATATGGGTTAACTCTGGTGGGTATGATGATTGTAGTATAGTTATTGAAAATCATTTACAAGAATATTTTTATGAAAGATTTCCCGATTATATAGATGTAGAGAACTTAAACGGAATGTATGTCTTGTGCTTTGGTGAGGTTTTAAAATCAAAAAATGATAAGTTTTTTATTAAACTTGATGATATATCAAAAATAGTTTTTAAATAATAATTGGATGTTTAATGACTAAATTCACAAAAGAAAAACTAGAACTAGAATTTATAGAGTTACTTAAAAAGTATAAATACAGCAAACAAATGGAAAAATATGATGAATAGCATTATAGAACTAATAAACCAAGGTGAGAGTAAAACTCTAGAGTTTAAAGAGAACTTACCAAAAAATGATTCCATAGCCAAAACTGCTATAGCCTTTTCAAATACAAGCGGAGGCAAGCTTATCATCGGAGTAAATGATGCAAAAGTGATTGTGGGCATAGATGATGAAAACATCTATGAGTTGCAAGACAAAATAGCCTCTATTATCTTTGACAACTGCACCCCAAATATTTTGCCAGAGATCTATACACTCAACATTGATGGCAAATTGCTTTTGGTTATAGAAGTTTTTAGAGGTAATCTGATGCCGTATTACTTAAAAAGTGAGGGCAAAAACAGCGGTACATATTTACGCATAGGTGCGACGAATAGAAAAGCAGATTTTGAGCATATAGTAGAACTAGAGCGACAAAAAAGACACATAAGTTACGATGAAGAACCAAATTATGATGTAGTCCTCAATACACTTGACTTGAGCCCTTTGCATTCACGCTTTGCTACTCTTGGTAAAACACTTGATGATGAAAAATTACACAATCTCAGGCTACTTAAAACTGAACATGGAACTACTTACCCTACAAACGCACTCTTGATACTTTTAGGCAAATTTGAAAACTGCACGGTTAAATGTGCTAGATTTAAAGGCACGACGATGGAAATCTTCATCGACAAAAAAGAGTATAGTGGCGATATTTTTAGTGTGCTAGAAAATACGCAAAACTTCATCTTAAACCATATAAATCTAAGAGGTGAGATAAAAGGGCTTTATAGAACTGATACTTATGAGATTCCACAAGTAGCACTCAGAGAAGCACTTATAAATGCCCTCATTCATAGAGACTACATCAACAAAGGCAGAGATATAAAAGTAGGCATCTATGATGATATTGTAAACATTGTATCCCCCGGAAGTTTTCCAAATACCATCACATCTCAAGATATAGCAAACGGTAGAAGTGAAGCTAGAAACAAAGTACTAGCAAATATTTTCAAAGAGCTAGGGCTAATCGAGCAATGGGGGAGTGGAATAAATAGAATAAAAACTATTTGTACTGCCGAGGGGCTAAAAGAGCCAAAAATCGAAGAGCAAAATGATTTTGTGGATGTAGAACTTTTCCGACCGCAAAACACTGAGATGGATAATAAAGTATCGGATAGTATCGGATATATATCGGATAGTGTCGGATTTGTGAGTGAACAAGAAGAAAAAGTTTTAAACTTTATAAAAACGAATAGCTTGATTACCTCTAAGCAAGTAGAAAAACTTTTGCAAGTAAAAGAAGCAAGAGCCAGAAAGCTTTTAAAACAAATGTGTGAAAATAATCTGCTTATCAAACTAGGAAGTGCAAGAAGTACACATTATAAGGCAGTAAGCGATGAGTAAATTTACAGAAGAGAAACTAGAACTGGCGTTTATAGAGCTACTTGGTGAGCAAGGCATAAGTTATCAGTACGGCAAAGATATACAAAGAGATGAGAGAGAAGTACTTCTAGTAGATGATTTAAGAGCCTATCTAGCTTCTCGGTATAAAAATGACAACATTACCCAGAGCGAAATTACACTCATCATCAGAAAACTAGAGTCTTACCCTGCAAGTGATTTATACGATACAAACAAATCGATTATGAAGCTTGTCTCTGATGGGTTTATCTTCAAAAGAGAAGACGCAAATCAAAAAGATATACACATACAGTTCATAGACTATGATGATGTAGAAAAAAATAATTTTAAAATAATCAATCAGCTTGAAATAACAGGCTATGAAAAACGAATACCTGATGGCATACTGTATATAAACGGTATGCCATTGGTGGTGTTTGAGTTTAAAAGTGCCATAAGAGAAGAAGCTACCATATACAATGCTTTTGTGCAACTCACCACAAGATACCGCAGGGACATTCCAGAGCTTTTTAAGTACAACGCTTTTTGTGTCATAAGTGATGGAGTAAACAACAAGGCAGGTTCTTTTTTTGCTCCTTATGAGTTTTTTTATGCGTGGAGAAAGATTACAGGTTATGAAGTAGAGGTTGATGGGATTGCATCGCTTCATAGTATGATTCAAGGGATGTTTCATAAAGAACGCCTTGTAGATATTATCCATAACTTTATCTATATGCCTGACAAATCAAAGAAAGAAGAAAAGATAGTCTGCCGTTATCCTCAATACTATGCTACTAGAAAACTCTATGAAAATATCAAAGAGCATCAAAAACCTCACGGTGACGGTAAAGGCGGTACATATTTTGGTGCTACTGGGTGTGGTAAAAGTTTTACGATGCTCTATCTGACAAGAATGCTAATGAAAAGTGTACACTTCTCTAGCCCTACAATCATACTTATTACCGATAGAACCGACCTTGATATTCAGTTAAGTAGTCAGTTTTCAAATGCCAAGGCTTTTGTAGGTGATGATGGAATCAGAAGTGTAGAGAGTCGTGAAGATTTAAGACAAAGACTAAGCGGTCGTGAAAGTGGCGGAGTCTTTTTGACAACTATACATAAATTTACTGAAGACTTAGAGATACTTAGTGAGAGAACAAACATTATCGTCATATCTGATGAAGCACACAGAAGCCAGATAAACCTAGACCAGAAAGTAAAAGTAACAAATGACGGAGTAAAGAAAACTTACGGCTTTGCAAAGTACTTGCACGATTCACTTCCAAATGCTACTTATGTCGGATTTACCGGAACACCTATTGATGCTACACTTGATGTCTTTGGTGCTGTGGTAGATAGCTATACCATGACTGAATCGGTGCGAGATGAGATTACCGTGCGAATTGTTTATGAAGGGCGTGCAGCAAAAGTATTGCTCGATAACGCAAAGCTTCGTGAGATAGAGGAGTATTATAATGAATGTGCAGAGCTTGGAGCAAATGAACATCAAATAGATGAGAGCAAAAAAGTGATGGCGAATATGAATGCCATTCTTGGAGACCCTGACCGCATAAAAGCTTTGGCGAAAGATTTTGTAGAACATTATGAAAAAAGAGTAAGCGAGGGAGCCACTCTTAAAGGAAAAGCTATCTTTGTATCAAGTAGTAGGCACATAGCTTATGCACTATTTCGTGAGCTTATTACTCTGCGTCCTCAGTGGAATGAACAACGAGTGTGTGATGAGGATGTAGAACTGAGTGATAAAGAGAAAAAAGAGATACTGCCCTTAGAGCGACTTAAAATGATTATGACTAGAAATCAAGATGATGACAAAGAGTTGTATGATGCACTTGGAACAAAAGAGTATAGAAAAACGCTCGATACACAGTTTAAAAATGAAAAATCAAACTTTAGAATCGCTATAGTTGTAGATATGTGGCTTACAGGATTTGATGTACCATTTTTAGATACGATTTATATAGACAAGCCTATTCAGCAACACAATCTGATTCAAACTATTTCAAGAGTTAATAGAAAGTATGCAGACAAGGACAAGGGGCTTGTAGTAGATTATATTGGTATAAAAACCGCTATGAATAAAGCACTTAAACAATTTTCACAAATCGATAGCCAAAACTTCGAGGATATAAACGCTTCCATAGTGGTGGTAAAAGATCAGCTTGATTTATTGGCAAAGATATTTTATAGATTTGATAAGACCTTTTATTTTAATGGTACACCAACAAAGCAACTAGAGTGTCTAAATCTAGCTAGTGAATTTGTACAACTTACAAAAGAGTTAGAAACTAGGTTTATGTATTTAGTCAAAAGGCTTAAAGCGGCTTTCAATATTTGTTGTGGAAGTGAAGCATTTAGCGACAATGAAAAAGATCACATCCACTTTTATTTAGCCATTAGATCAATTGTAGTGAAGTTAACAAAAGGCGAAGCTCCAGATACTGCACAGATGAATGCAAAAGTAGTACAAATGATTAGTGAAGCTCTCAAGAGTGATGGAGTTGAAGAGATATTTAAATTAGGAAGTGAAGACGAAACTCAAATAGATATTTTTGATGAAGATTATATCAATAAGATTGAGAAGATTAAACTACCAAATACCAAGATAAAACTACTCCAACAGCTCTTAGCAAAAGCACTACAAGAATTCAAGCAAGTAAACAAAGTAAAAGGTGTAGAGTTTTCCAAAAAATTTACTGCTCTTGTTGAAAAGTACAATGAAAGAAAAGAAGAAGATGTTTTAGTCAGTGGAGTCCTTGAGGACTTCACTGATGAGATTATTGACCTTTATCATGCCCTTAGAAAAGAGAAAGAATCTTTTGGAGATTTGGGCATAGACTTTGAAGAAAAAGCGTTCTACGATATCTTAAAAGCGATAGCACATAAGTATGATTTTGATTATTCTGAAGATAAGCTCATAGCTTTAGCAAAAGAAGTAAAGAAAGTTGTTGATGATAAATCTAAATATACTGACTGGAATGTAAGAGATGACATTAAGGCTGAACTAAAAGTTGATTTGATTATGCTTTTGGCAAAACATGGCTATCCACCAATTACTAAAGATGAAGTATTTAAAGAGATATTTGAGCAGGCTGAGAATTTTAAGAAGTATAATCGAAGTTAATTATGAGTATAAAAAAACAATAAAGTGTCAGACGAAGAGTTGAAGTTGCAATAACTTTTCCATTTATATTTATCAAACAGTATAGCGATATACATAAGTAAGTTGATAAAAGTGTCACCCAAAGTGTCACCCAGTGAATTCTTAAACTATTTATTGTTTTGGAAAAAGTTTTTAAAGTGGCTGTTTTACGATGTTTGTAAGTGGTGTCAGAGGGGGGACTCGAACCCCCGACCCCCGGCTTATGAGACCAGTGCTCTAACCAGCTGAGCTACCCTGACACTTATTTGGAAGGCTGGAATTATATCTATAAAAAGCTTTTGTTTACCTTTCGCCATTTGATTTTTTAAGCCATAAAAGTATTTTTTGAATTGATAAAATTAATTAGCAAAAGATATGGTGTTTCCACTTTAATAATAGATTTTATAAATCTGCATACTTCATACTTCTTTGATATGGTTAAATTTAGGTGCATGTGGTGGCTTAAAACCAAAATCAAATATTATTAATCCTTAGTAACTTATAATAATATTTCAGGAAAGCAGAACAATAAAAATCAGTTTTTAATTCCAAAAGAGTTACAATAAATAGATAATTTTAAGGGGTAAATTATGAGTCAAAGAAAAAAACATATGTGTATCCTTATGTTTTCGTTGGAGATTGAAGAATTTATTGATATTGCTACGACCTAGCGAATCAGACGATTCACTAAGCTTTTTTATATGATCTTTTTTCTATTATTCTAAGAACAATAGCCGCATAATAAGGGATACTTTGCACTAAAAGAGTTGAAGCAAAAAGATAGACTTCTACTATTTGTTGGTAGTTCGTTAAAACAAGCCCAGCAAATGAAAGAGTAAGCAATGAAGCCAAAATAACTTCATTTTTTATAGGATTATGTGCAGATTTTTTACTATTTCCACCTTTTTCTGTTCTTTTAAAAGGTAGGCTGTCTTTTACAAAACCGTCGTACACTGCTTTGAAAATTGTCAATTGTAAACTCATAGCTGCAATAGCGCCTAAGAGAGAATGATAAAAGTTTGCCTTTACTCTTGTTCTATAAAGTACAAACGCATGAAGCACATTTACAATAAAAGCGGTTAAAATTGGCACAGTGAGCGCAATCGTTGGAATAGTTACGCCAACGAATATAATCACAGGAACCCAGACGATATTTAAAATTGAAGTAATTGTTCCAAGTGCATCAGAGAGCCAAAAAAACCATCCTGTAATAAAATGGTGCTTTTGCGCAGGCGTAAGCGTAGTGGAAGATGGCTTAAAGTGTTGCCAATGTTTTTTAAGAATCTGTATAGCTCCATACGCCCAGCGATGTCGCTGGTTCTTGAAGGCTTCCATGGTGTCGGGAAGCAGACCATGCCCATATCTTCTATTTGTATAGTGTGCACTGTAACCTGCTTCAAAGAGTCTCAATCCCAGTTCACTGTCCTCAACAATTGTATCAGTGTTCCATTGACCCACCTCGTTAAAAGCACTACTACGAATCATAAGCATAGTCCCATGTGCAACAATCGCATTCTCTTCATTTCTTTCAACCATTCCAATGTCAAAAAATCCCGCATACTCAGCGTTCATAGCAGTTTTCAGCATGGATTCATTGCCATCTCTATGATCTTGAGGAGCTTGCACCAGAGCCACTTTTGGGTCATCAAAAATAGGCACTAAATCTATAAGCCAATTCGGACTTATTACATAATCCGCATCAATCACCGCTAAAATTTCTGTATCTTTATTTGCATAAGGAAGGGCTTTATTTAATGCGCCTGCTTTAAAACCGGTACACTCAATATCAAGATAAACAAACCTAGGACCAAGTTCTTCACACAACTTTTTAATTGGTTCTTTATAGAATTCTTCAGGCGTATTGTTGATAATTACAAGTATCTCATAATTAGTGTAATTGAGTTTCGATAATGATACAAGAGTTTCTTCAAGAACATGAGGCTGTTCTTTGTATGCAGGCACATGAATGCTTACAAACGGAACATGCTCAGATTTTAGATCAAGAGGAATGAGCCTCTGAGGTCTTTGCCCTATTGTGCATTTAAAAAGTTCATTTGCTTTAGCAAGTGTTATTACCGTAAGAGGTATCATAAGTATCGTACCCATCACCCACATAACCCACATGCCAAAGTTCATGTAGTGGATAAATGGGTACACGGCTGACATGACAATACCAAAAGAGATGCCCTGTGCAGCCAGACCATAAGTCATAGCGTGCAGAAAATTGATATGCTGGTTTCTTAGTCCGAAGAAGGTTAAAATAGCGCCGATAAGAGCGGCAACAACCATCTGCATGAACCAGTACGGCTCTACAAGTACGGCACCTTGAAGCTCAAATTTCAGGTGGCGATCAGCATCAAATATTCCCCAATACTGTCCGACATTGCCCTCATGTACACCTTTCCAAGGTTGGTCGATTGCTTCCATAAGATTGTAGTTTAATCGTTCTTCTTTTGCTAAAATTAAAAATCTTCTGATTACAGTTGCTTGATTTTCGGTACTTGCGACTGCATCTTGATTATTGTACCCTTGACTAGGCCATCCAAACTCGCCGATAGTTATGCGTTTATCTTGAAATGTTTCGGATATTTTTTTATAAATTTCTTGAAAAAACGGTATAGCCCGTTCTGCTGGAATTTTTTCCCAGTATGGAAGAACGTGAATATTGATAAAATCAACTTCATCGCCTAGGCTTGGATTATTTAACCAAACACTCCAGATATCCGCAGTTGTCACTAGAGGTCTATGGTATTTTATAGGAGATCTTTTGTTGATTTTATGAATCATCTCTTTAAAATCTTTAATATAGACAACCAACTCTTCAATAGTTAAATCTTTACGAAGCAATACCTCATTCCCAACAATAACCGATGATATATTTGCATAGTACATTGGTATAAGAGTTTTAGCGAGTGCAACCTCTTTGTCGTTATTTTCTTTAACAGGGGAGAGCCAAATACCAAAGTGAACCTGCATGTTAAGTTGTTGTGCAACAGGCATTACTTTTTCTGCATCTTCGGCAGAATATACACGAATTTTTTTGGTAAATCTTTTCAGGAGCGTTAAATCTCGTAAAATTTCTTCTTCACTAAGAAATATTTTTTTGTCACCCTTTGTGTAAGGCGCATAAGAGAGAGATTTAATAATGTTGTCAGCATCAGGCGGGGTTATGAATTTATCACCGACATTGAGCCACAAAAAAATTTGGATAAAGGACGCCAGTAGCAGTGAACTTAAGATATATTTCAAAGAATTTCCTGAAGTTAAAATAAAGTGGAATTGTATAGGAAGTTTTAAAAAATGTTGCTTAATAAATTTCTTTTTGAAATATATATGTAACCGTATATAATATTAATTATATTAATTATATTAATCGCACTTAACAATGTTATTTTTATAATTAACACCGCTAAATGCAATATATTCATCCAAACTTCTAATGCTACCAAGACCATAAACAGTATCTTTCATTCCATCACCGTAAAAAAGTCTCAGTATTCTTTCTTTTGCTCTATTTGTTAGATGTGTAGAATTGAGTGCTCTTTTGTCATCCACACTTTTGTGCCAGTGGTGCGTTAAATGTTCTGTATTTATTTTCTTATAATGATGATAAAGTGGAATCCAGATAGGATGATAAATATCCCAGCCCCTTGTGTATGCTCTAATTGAAAGACTTTGCTCTTCGCCATGAAAATATAAAAAAGGGTCATACGGAATTTCTTCTATAAAGTTTGCGCTTGTAAAAATAAATCCTCCAGCGATATGACAGCCTAATACGGGGGCATCTGTAAATACATGTTCTGCTCTGAACCTGAGAGTTGCATTATTCTCTTCAAGTACGGTGTCTGGGTGTGGTCTTAGTACTAAAACAGTTTTTCCTGATGGCTTGATAAAAGTAGGATTATTATTTTCATCAAAAGAAAAATCGTAGGGATAGGTTGAAATTATGGGTTTGTATGAAATTTTTTTTAAATCATTATATTGATTCAACAGTGTGCTATCCCAATTTTTTTCGAACAATGTGTGAGAGTCTATTTGAAGTAAAAAATCTTCACCGTCCCATAATGAAAAAGCGATATTCCTAGCCCATGAAACTCCGAGCGTGTCAATAAAATTGATATAAACATACTTAATCTGCTTATTAAATTCAAGTTTTTCTATTTCTCCTTTTTGTGATTTTTCATTTTGGTCCACAATTCCAAAAAAAATATTTTCAGGGTTATTGGCTTTATTCATACAATCATTAATTGTAAAAAAGAGCAATGCATCGCAATAAGAGGCAATACTAATAAATATTTTCATTCACAACAGCCTTATAATTTTTTTGCATTCTACAAAAAAAAGAATTAAAAAAAAGGTATCATAAATCAATTCACAATACAACAGCATTTCAAAATTCTATTTTCTTAATTACTGTACTGAAGTCCAATATATTTCCTCTGTAACTTTATCCTATCATACAACAAAATTTATATTAAAGGGTGTCTCATGTTATCTGTAATAGGGAATATAACCAGTTTAGAAGGTAGTTTTTTTGCGAAGAGTCCTGATGGGTCTTTTCGAGAATTATCTAAAGGCAGTGCAATACACGAAGGTGAAGTTGTAGTAGGGGCTAATGGTAATGAGTTAATGGATAATATTGTAGTAGCTATGCAAGATGGTTCAAATATAGTTGTTTATGGAAATGAAAAGCAGCTTTTTGATTCATCGCTTACAAAAAAAGAGTTTTCAGAGGATGAAACAGTATCAGACCCAGATTCTCTTCAAGCTATTTTTGAAGGTGAATCTAATTTAGATAATTTGGAAACCGCAGCTGGTGAAGAAGCACAACATTCAACTGAACGTAGCGTGTCTAGTATAGTGGGGATAGCTCATGCAAATGATAACAGTCAAAATGTTGAATCAGATCTTAGAGTAAGAGATTTTAGTGTTGATAGAAGAAATGATAATGCACCTTTTTTTAATGAACCAGTAGTAGCTTCAACAACAGCTCCGACACAAGCTTCAACGACTGCACCGACTCATGTTCCAACAACCGCACCGACAGAAGCTTCGATTCATTCTCCAACGACTGCACCGACACAAGCACCGACTCAGGCTCCAACGACAGCTCCAACAGAAGCACCGACACAGGCTCCAACGACAGCTCCAACAGAAGCACCGACTCAGGCTCCAACAACTGCACCGACAGAAGCTCCAACGACCGCACCGACAGAAGCACCGACTCAGGCACCAACAACTGCACCGACAGAAGCTCCAACGACCGCACCGACAGAAGCACCGACTCAGGCTCCAACAACTGCTCCAACAGAAGCACCCACAACTGCACCGACAGAATCGCATGAAAATAACGATCACGGAAATGGTGATCAAGATGCACCTGGAAATTCTGGAAGCCATAACAATGCAGAGAATGTACCGACTCAGGCTCCAACAACTGCTCCAACAGAAGCACCCACAACTGCACCGACAGAATCGCATGAAAATAATGGTCACGGAAATGGTGATCAAGATGCACCTGGAAATTCTGGAAGCCATAACAATGCAGAGAATGTACCGACTCAGGCA
>JAPLGO010000017.1 GCA_026390115.1 Campylobacterales bacterium
AAAAATATACTCTAGCATACAAAAAGAGAAAAATAAAAAATAGCATCCGGACACTTATGCTAAAATGGCATTACAGAAAATATCTTTTTTA
The DNA here is from genome assembly GCA_026390115.1 of Campylobacterales bacterium. Classification (GTDB taxonomy): domain Bacteria; phylum Campylobacterota; class Campylobacteria; order Campylobacterales; family Sulfurimonadaceae; genus Sulfurimonas. The sequence goes on from JAPLGO010000017.1 coordinate 92, forward strand.
AAGTGTCCGAATCATTTCGCTGAAGGTGTCCGGATACTCCGCTGTATGCAATAACACTTTATGACACTGATAGAAGTGTGCCCTAGTAAAAAATCAACTTGTTCTAAAGTTTTTCCACTAGAAACAAGTGTTCCTCCAATAATGTGCCTTAAATATTATTCTGATAAAATTGTGCATGAGAAAATTAAATCCCTACTTTTATCATATTTTTACGATAAAAGTAGGGATTAATTAAACTATAATTACCTTTAAATAAACACTTAGAATAGGTACTTTAAAAGATAATAATAGATTAAAAATAACGATATAAATAGATTGATAGGATAATTTAACTATAAGAAAAACAAAATCTAAAAGTTCATTTCAGGCTTATACGGAGAGGGTTTTACACAATTTATTTTACAAAATCAAGTTTTACAGTATAATCCTCACCATGGATTATAAAGATGATATAGAAAAATTGAAACAACTGGTAAAGGGTCTTGTTCTGCTCCATGTTGAGGACAATGCTAATCTATTAGAAAAGGGCGGTCATTTTTTTAAAAAGCTTTTTGATAAAGTATATCAAGCAAAAAACGGAAGGGAGGGGCTTGAGCTTTTTAAAAAATATCATCCTGATATAATTATTACAGATATACAAATGCCTGATGTTGATGGTTTAAAAATGGCTGAGGCCATAAGACAAATAGACAAGAATGTGAAAATCATTATAACGACTGCATATGATGATAAAGAATATCTTTTAAAAACGATAGATATCGGGGTAGTAAGTTATCTAAGAAAACCTATAACTATTGATGCGCTTACAAATATACTTTATAAAGTTGCACAAGATATCGTAGATGAAAAAAATAAAAATATTTTTAATGATTACTTGTATCATATATTCAATAATCAAGAAAATCTACTTTTTATGATTAACGATGAAGATGTTGTTCTAGTGAATGACTACTCTTTAAATTTTTTCGGCTTAAATGATTTAAATGAATTTAGAGAAAAGTTTAAAAATTTTGGTTCTCTTTTGCTTGTTCATGATACTTTTTTGTATGAACATGATGACATTCACTATTTGCAAGAGCTAAAGAACAATCAAGGGAAACTCTATAATGTAAAGATGATTGATAAAAGTAATAATCCTCATCATTTACTTTTAAAACTCACTTCTATTCAAGAGAAAGAGGGTTTTTATCTTCTCTCCTTAAATGATATTACAGAGCTAAATCTCTTAGGACTGTTTGATAAAAAATCGCTAAACCGTGATAAAGCTTTCAAAGATGAAAATAGTGTTTTAAATCTTTTAAGAGCTACTAAAGATAACCAAGCAGAAATAAAAATACATAATTATTATGAGGGGTTGAGTGTTACGCATAGTGCTACAGTTACAGCTGTTTCAAAAGAAAAAGTAGTTTTGAAAACTGTTTATCTGCAGCAAAAAGCAATAGCATTTGAAAAAAGAGTTATATTAACATCTGAATTATTCCCTTTTGATATAGAATCAGATGATATTAAAGTCATTGATTTTCAAAACCAGAGTGTAGAAATTGCGCACTGTAAAATGATAAAAAGCACTCCAACTATGCGACAACATGTCACGCTCACTCCTGATTCAAACAATAAAATCACACTTTTTTATAATGAACATAAGTTTGATACAGAAATGCACATCATGAACCTTTCTATTGATGCAATTAAATTATCACTTAATTTTCTGCCTGCAGGTCTTAAAAAAGATGATTTAGTGACAATAAATATGGTGCTACATGAAGATATAAAACCTACAATTATTCATACGGAGGCAGTGGTCTTTAGAGTAATAGAATTAAAAAAGAGTTTTGAACTTGTTTTAATGTTTAATGCGGATGCCGGCATAAATAAAATTCTTGTAGATTATATAGCCAAAAGACAGCTGAAACTTATTCGAGAATTTAAAGGACTGCAGTATGAAGAATGATTTAAGACCTTTTTTTATGACTTAATAGATAAGATACTACTAGGAGTTCATTGTGAAACAAAAAACAGAAAGTAAACAAGAGATTAAGTTACTTATATTTGTATTTATATTCATTGGAATATTTGGTATAGGTGCTAAGTATTTTGAGTATTTTATCATGAAGGAGATGAGCAGAACTACCACGAATATTTATGAGCATCCTCTAAAAGTAACTAATGCAGCACTTAGCATAAATGTTGATATATATAAAATACATAAAGATATGAAAGATATTGTTTTATCCCTCTCGCAAAAAGAAATTATAGAGCTTATTAAAGAGATGAATAAACTTGAACAGCATGTTTATGAAAATTTAGATGCTATAGAAAAAAACATATTAGGAGAAGAAGGACTAACCCTTCAAAAAGACAATAAACTACTATTTGAGTCTTGGAAACCAATACGCGATGAAGTGATTGCTCTTATGGAAGCCAATCAAACGAGAAAAGCTATAGACATAACGCAAGAAATGGAAGCTAATCATGTTAAAAAGTTGGAAACATCCGTATTAAAGCTTTATGAATACGCACAAAATGAAGCAATAGATTCTAAAAATGAATCTGAATCTAGTTTTAAAAAGTTAAAAATAATCAGTTTTTCAGTAAGCATGTTATTTTTGCTTATCTATACGTCTATTGGACTCTATGTCATTAACAGAATTGTAAAATTTATTTATAAAAACGAGCATTTAAAAAGTGTGTTATCTGTCATAAGAGATATTAACCAACTTATTGTAAAAGAAAAAGATAAACGAAAGTTACTAGAAGAGAGCTGTAATATTCTAGCATCACAACATGTGTATGGAAATGCATGGATAATTATTTTAGATAGAGACAAGAAAGTCGATTACTTAATTAATGCAGATGCCTCAGAAAATGCTACTTTATTTAAAGAAAAAATAGAGAGTGGTTGGCTGCCTCTTTGTTTAAAAAAAGTTTTCCAAACAGATGAAACATATTCTACTATAGAAAGTACAAAGGATAGTTGTCAAGTATGTCCTTTGATGGATTTATACGATAGTAAAAGTGCCGTTACTATAAAGTTAATGCATAATGAAATAATTTACGGCTATCTAACGCTATCTGTCAATCATAAATATATTGCAGATAGTGCTGAATTAGCTCTACTCGATGAAGTGGCTGGTGACATTGCATATGCACTTTATAACCTTGACATTGAAAATAATTTGAAAAAGAGTGAAAAACGTTATCATAATTTGTTTAGCGGCAGTCACGCAATTGAGCTTATTATAAATCCTAAAGATGGGAGTATAGTTGATTGCAATCAAACAGCCTTAGAGTATTATGGATACACTTATGGGCAAATGACAAATATGCTGATCAGTGAGATAAATATTCTGACACTTACTGAAATTATGCATGAGATGCAACTAGCAAAAAATGGTCAACGTTACATCTTCAATTTTAAACACAAACTGGCAAATGGAAAAATTCGTGATGTTGAAGTTTACTCCGGTCCGATTGAACTTGATGAAGATATAGTACTTTATTCAATCATATTTGATGTTACAGAAAAAAAAGAGGCACTAGAAACTATACTTTATTTGAAAGAACTGTACGGCAATATTATCAACAGTGTAGAAAATATACTTTTTGTAAAAGACTTAAACGGTATTTATCTAACTTGCAATGAAGCTTTTGAAAAATTTATAGGCAAATCAAAAGATGAGATAATCGGTAAAAGTGACTATGACCTTGTTGATAAAGAACTTGCAGATTTCTTCCGTGAACATGATAAAAAAACACTCTTAAAAAATAAAGCAAAGTCAAACTTTGAGTGGGTAACTTATCCTAATGGAGATAGAGTTTATCTCTTAACAGTAAAAGCACCGTTAGTTGATTCTAAAGGAAATGTACTCGGAATTGTCGGTAACTCAGTAGATGTTACTAAGCAGTTTGCAGTAGAAAAGTTATTGAAAGATAAAAAAAATGAGTTAGAGACAATATTTGACGAAGCACCTACACCAATGGCTATACATAACGAAGATGGTGACATTTTAATGATAAATAAGGTGTGGGAAGAGTTGACAGGCTATACACATGATGAGATAAACTCTATTTCTAAATGGACTAAAAAGGTTGCGCTAAACGGTCATAAAAGTAGAAGAAAACATATAAAAAGTTTGTATAAAATCACCAAGAGAGTCAAAGAAGGTGAATTTGAAATCACTACTAAAAATGGTGAAAAAATTATTTGGGTATTTTACTCAGCTCCTTTAGGAATTATTAATGGAAAACGAACAATAATCTCTTCAGCTATGGATATCACAGAACTAAAGAAAAAAGATGATATGTTAATCTCACAATCGCGTTTAGCCGCCATGGGAGAGATGATAGGGATGATAGC
>JAPLGO010000006.1 GCA_026390115.1 Campylobacterales bacterium
AAGTTCTCTATAAAAGATAGCGGCATGGGAATGAGTAAAGAGCACCAAGAGAATCTCTTCAAAGAGTTCACTCAGGCAGACAGTTCTATAACACGCAAATACGGAGGAACAGGATTAGGTCTTTCCATATCCAAACATCTTGTTCAAATGATGAGCGGTGAAATCTGGGTTGAGACCAAAGAGGGAGAGGGGAGTACGTTTATATTCAGTGCCACCTTTGAGAAAAGTAATAAAGAGAATCAATCCATAGTGAAACCGGAAGTAAATCAATCGGATGCAGCTTCAATTCAAGGTGCAAGAGTACTGCTGGTAGAAGATAATAAGATAAATCAAATAGTTGCCATGGGAATGTTAGAAAATTTGAACCTGCATGTTGACGTAGCCAATAACGGCAGAGAAGCAGTTGAGATGATAGAAGCCGGTAACAAATATGACATTATTTTAATGGATCTTCAGATGCCGATTATGGATGGTTACGAGGCGAGTAAACTAATTAAACAGATAAATAAAGATATTCCAATCGTAGCACTCAGTGCTGCTGTCATGCAAGAAGACTTAGTCAAAGCGAGTGAGGCAGAGATGTCTGCACACTTGGCAAAACCTATAAATGAAGAGGAGTTGATTCGTACTCTGCTTCAATTTATAAAACCAAAAGAGTCTAACAAAGAGTCTTTAAAAGAAGAACAAGAATCCTTGGATTCTGTAGTGATAGATAAAAGCCATGAGCCTTATATAGAAGAACTCTCACCTGTCGATTCTCAAACAGAGTTTTACGGAGTAGATTTAGAAGATCTTAAACATAGAATCGGTGATAAGCCAAAAATAGTTAAAAAGATACTTTTGAACTTTTGTGAGGAGTACGCAGATGCTCAACTGATTTTTGATATATCAAAAATAGAGACAGATGCATTTGACAGAGCCATACACTCGCTCAAAGGAGTAAGCGGGAATATTTCACTGAGTGAGATATACAAACTCTCAAAAGAGATATATGAGACGCAAGATTTGCAAATAAAAAAAGAGCTGATTCCAAAACTCATTGAACTGCTAAAAGTAACAGTTGATAATCTGAAACTTCAATTGAGCGAAGCAGAGATTAAAACAGCCCATAAAGAGTACAATAAAGAGGAAATTCTGAAATATTTGCAAGAGATTCAAGAGGATATAAAACACTTTAAAATTGTAAATGGGGGTAGGGTCACACTGCTTGAAAAAATGCTGGCTTTACATGTAAAGAGCAAGACAATAAAAGAACTAAGTTCTTACCTTCTTGGCTATAAATACAAAGAAGCAAATAAAATAGTGAGTGAAATTTATAAGCTATTGGTGGATTAAGATGGAAAAACAAAATATATTAATAGTGGATGATGAGAGTACAAATATCTCTATTTTAGTAGAGATACTCGGCGAAGAGTATAACCTTTTGGTTGCAACTGACGGTGCGACAGCATTGGAAATTGCAAATTCAGAGAAGGTAGATATTATTTTACTCGATATTGTAATGCCTCTTATGGATGGCTACGAGGTGGCGTATCAGCTTAAGCAGAGTACAAAGACGGCTGAGACACCGTTTATATTTTTAACGGCAAAGAGTGACCCTCAAAGTATTGTTCAAGGATTTAAAGCTGGGGCTATTGATTACATCTCAAAGCCCTTTGCAAAAGAGGAACTTTTGGCTAGACTTTATAACCATCTTGAGCGATATAAACTAAATAGTGAACTGAGTAAAGCGAAGCTGGAGTTTGAAACTATCTTTAATCAATCACAAAATGGTATAGCACTAACTGATTTGGATACTAATTTTCTTCTTGTAAATGAGGCTTATACTAAAATAACCGGATTCACAAAGGAAGAGTTGCTTACAAAAAGTTGCCATGGGCTCACACTTGAAAAAGACAGAGAAAAATCTAAAGAGTGTATAAAAACAGTATTAGATGTCGGTTATGTAGAAAATTTTGAAAAAAAATGTATAGGTAAAAATAAAAATTTTCAAGTGAACACATCCTATTCACTTATGCCGGATAAAAAAACCATTTTATTGAATACAACAGATATTACAAAACTAAAAGAAGCAGAAAAAAAGATAGCACAATATGTTGATATCATGGATAAAAACATCATCTCCTCTTCAACAGACTTGGATGGGACTATTATTGATGTTTCGGAAGCGTTTTGCAAACTAACCGGCTATTCGAGAGATGAGTTTATCGGAAAAAACCACAATATTTTACGCCATGTGGATATTGCAGACAGTAATTATAAAATAATGTGGGATGTGATTATTAGCGGACAAATATGGCATGGTGAAGTAAAAAATGTAAAAAAAGACGGTTCTCTCTATTGGGTAGATGCAACAATATTTCCTCTCCTCAATGATGATGATATTAAGATTGGATATATGGCGATTAGGCAAGATATCACAGACAAAAAGGTTAAAGAAGCGCAACAGCTAGAGATTCAAAAGAATGAAGAAAAGCTGAAAAAACTTTTTGACCACCAAAGAAATATTGTCGTCATATCCGATGGCAAAAAGCTGAAAATGGCGAACAGAGCTATGTGTAATTTTTTTGGGATTGAGAGAGTCGAGGAATTTACCAAATTTTATTCAGATATATGTGATAAGTTTATGGATAGGGAAAATTACTTTAGTTTAGCAAAAGTTCCGCAAGGTGAAAATTGGATAGGAGTTTTAGAGCCGCTATTGGGTGATGCAAGAGTGGTTGCCATGCATGATTTAGAGAATATTCCACATGCCTTCAGTGTCTCTATCGGTCAATTTGACGCAGAAGATTTTATTATTTCGCTCACAGATATCAGCTCCACCATGATAGAAAAAATTAATCTAAGCAATCAGGTGACACATGACAAACTCACAGGCGCGCTCAATAGAGAATTTTTAGATAAAAATCTGCCCCATATAGTGAATAAAATAGCCGATTCACACTATTTAGGTTTGGCGATATTAGATATAGATTTCTTTAAAAATGTAAATGACACCTATGGACATATTACTGGAGATACTGTTTTAAAAGAGTTGACTAAATTAGTTATATCATCCATACGAAATGAGGATTTTTTCATTCGATGGGGCGGTGAAGAGTTTATTATTTTGATAGAGAGCGAATCCATAGAGTCTTTAAAAAGAGCACTAGAACATATAAGACAAAGGGTCGCACACTACACATTTTTTGATGTTGGAACACTTACATGCAGTTTTGGGGCAACGCTTCACAGAGTCGGCGAAGATATTGATGCCACGATACAAAGAGCAGATAAAGCACTCTACAGAGCAAAAGAAAATGGAAGAAATCAGGTTCA
>JAPLGO010000024.1 GCA_026390115.1 Campylobacterales bacterium
AGTTTCCATACTTATCGTGCTACTTCCAACATTTTTCACAAAAAACGTTTCAAGAATCTCATCTGACAAAGAGATAAATTTACCGCTCATTCTCAATGATGAAAAAGGGATTAAACTTCTATTTTTTGGATATTCCGGATGCAACAACAGAAATTAAAAGCTTTTCTAAAATACCTATAATTGCGGTAACCGCCTCCGTTGTTTTTGAAAGTAAAGATAAGAAAAATAATATTTTTGATGACTTTTTACACAAACCTCTCAAAATTGAAAATTTAATCCACTCTCTATGTAAATTTATTAAATGTGAGGTTAAAACTTTACCACTTGAACAAATAGATGATTATAAACACGAAACATTCTCTTTAAAAGAGTATTTATCAAAGTGCCCAAATCTTGACAAAATGCTTTTTGATGCCAAGACGCAAGGGGATATTCAACTGATCCAAGAATTTGCAAAAGAGCTCTATAAATGTGGTGAAAAAAGCAACATAGAGAGTTTTAAAAGAGTAGCAACACAACTGACTTTTGCAGTTGAGAGCTTTGACATAGGAGAGCGTAATATTTTACTGAATAGTTTTGAATGATTTAGGGGTTCACAATGCCTAAAATAATTGGCATGTGAAAATATATAACGCTATTTTTCTACTACAAATTCAGATGGATTTTCTAAACAATCCATCCCATCAGCATATTTTTCTACATTTGCCCCGTAAGCGTAGGTTAATTCTCCACCCATTTTACCTTGGAACAGAGTTCCGCTGCTTATAATAGCAGCTAAAAGTATTGCAAAAATTTCAACTTTTAAAATCTTTTTAAAACAGCCTATAAATTTAGCAAGAGTTGCTAGACCCATTCCGATTACCAAAAATAGTCCAAGCTCTTTATGATCTTTTAGTAAATCCTGTCCTGCATCAGGTAAAAGTATAAAAACTTCACCTCCGTCACTCTTTCCTGTAAAAAATGCAAATATCAGAAAAAGTGTTGCAAAAACCATAAAACGTGTAGAAATTTTTGACATAAGCTCACTCGGCTTAATCAAATAAGCAATTCCAATAACTAAAGAGACAACTGGTAAAACTACTGCAAAATGTGCAACCGCCGGATGTAACATGTTCTATCCTTCTTTTAAACTGCAATATTTTACTATTTGTTTTATAACAATTGACTACAAAAGAAAACTAATTACTGATGTTACGCAGCTAATTATTTAACCTTACTCTCACAGACTGCTCATGCGCATGAAGACCCTCTGTATGTGCGATTAATGCGCAAGCTTCTCCTATCTCATTTATGGCTTTTGCAGAGAATGAGATAATGGATGTTTTTTTCATAAAATTTTCAACTCCAAGGGGAGAATAAAACTTAGCCGTTCCGCCCGTTGGAAGCGTATGATTTGGACCTGCAACATAGTCACCGATTGCCTCCGGTGTATTGTGACCCAAAAAGATAGCTCCGGCATGTTTTATAAAAGGAAGAAGTTCAAAAGGCGAATTTGTTGCCACTTCGAGATGTTCCGGCGCAATCTCATTCATCAGTTTTATAGCTTCATCCATATCATGCGTGACAATAATCGCACCTCTTTCTTCTATTGACTTTCTAGCTATCTCTTGTCGAGGGAGTTTTAAAAGCCATTTTTCAATTTCAATCTTTACCTCATCTGCCAGTTTTTGTGACGGTGTTATCAAAATGGAGCTGGCCATCTCATCATGTTCTGCCTGAGAGAGCATGTCAACAGCCAAATGGCTGGCATTTGCGCTATCATCTGCAAGTATTCCTATCTCACTGGGACCTGCTATCATGTCGATGTTTACTTCACCGAAAACCATTTTCTTCGCCGTTGCAACGAAAATATTTCCCGGACCGGTAATAACATCTACTTTTGGAATACTCTCAGTTCCGTACGCCATAGCAGCGATTGCACTTGCCCCTCCAACCTTGTAAACTTTAGTGACCCCGCAAAGGTGACATGCAGCAAGTAAAAGCTCATTTGGCTCGTTGTTAGGTGTCGGCGTACATACAATTATATTTTCAACTCCCGCAACTTGAGCCGGAATTACATTCATCAAAAGAGAGGATGGATAGGCAGCTTTCCCACCCGGAATATAGAGCCCCGCACTGTCAACCGGAGTTACTTTTTGCCCCAGAATTGTTCCATTGGGCTCATCGTCAAACCAGCTTTTTGGCTTTAATTTTTCATGGTAAACTTTAATTCTATCATAAGAGAGGTGCAGAGCTTTTTTCAACTCTTCATCGATATTATCATAGGCCTTTTGCATAGATTCAGTAGAAATTATCAAATCTTCATCTTCTATTGGTGTCCAATTATCAAACTTCGATATATGAAGTTTGAGTGCCTGATTTTTATCTTTTTTTATCTCTTCAATAATGTTCCCGACAATCACGCTCACATTGGCAATATCCATTTTTCCACGTCCAAGAAGCTCTGAAAAACTCTCTTGAAAATTATTATCTGTTGTTTTTGTAAATATCATATCTATTTTTCCACATTTTTCGTATTATCAAACTCTTCTTTTACGATAGCAAGAGCATTTAAAAAATTCTCCGCATCAACAGCACCCATAAGCGGTTCAAATATAGGCTCACCGTTGGAGAACAGAAACCATATCGTAGGTGTTCCCGGTCTCCATAACTCTTCGGGCGTATAATCATTTTCATCCGTGTAAGATATTATAGATACGAAATCTTTATTAAGTGCTTCTATAACTTTTGCATCTTTAAATGTTGTATTATCTAATAAAACGCAATAGTGGCAGGAGTGGCGAGAAAAAACAAATAATACAGGTTTATTCAGTTGGGTGGCTTTTTTTATACCGCTCTCATAATCCTTTTCCCACTCTATGCCGGAAGCTGATAAAAGCGTAGAAACGAATAACGCTAAATATAATAATTTTTTAAACATCTTTTTTTACCTTTTTTAATAACTCTTTTGCACATTCTGATGCACTTTTATTTTCAACATCTATCACTATGTCGGCCATTGCTAAATATTCCGGTCTTCTCATCTCATACAATGCTTTTGCTTTTTTTAAATCTTTGAGCAGTGGTCTTTTCTTAAGTTTTTGACTTGCATTCGGATGTTTTTTTATTCTCTTAATAATTGCATCAAACGAGGAATCTAAAAGAACAATTGTACCTATTTTATTTAAATTTCCCACTTTGTAGAATCCGCCGCCTGTCGAGATAAGTGTATTTTTCACACTGTTCTCTAACCATAAAGCAACTTTTTTTTCTAGATTCCTAAAGTAGGGTTCGCCTTCATCATGAAAAATATTTTTGATTTTTCTGTTTTGCATACTCTCTATCAAATCATCCGTATCAATAGCGATATACTCAGAGTTGTTTACCACTTCTCTGGCAACACTACCCTTTCCAACGCCCATAAAACCAATTAAAATAATATTTTCCATTCTCAACTCTCTTTTGTTGCAAAGGCCTTCATGTCAAAATCCGGCTCCGTTTTCTTTATCTTCATATATATTAACACGGGTGCTACTATATTAAATTCTAAAATAGCAACGCTAATTATAAAACAAACTGCAGAAATTTCTAATAAAAGCGGCTCATAAAATGAAAATATAAACCCAATCAATGAAGCTATAAACAGAATAAATTGAAGTTTCGCCAGATTTTTATTTATCATCTCGTTCATCGTAGGTATCTGTATGTATCCCATTGCGTTAAGATGAAACCATACTAAAAACGGAACTACTTTGTAAAGCATTCCCGTGACAATGGACATTATAAAGCCACCGCCTATTAATATGCCCACCATCACTATATATTCATGTTTAAAATATTCATCGAATATCCATAAAAATGCGCCAAGAGTTAAAAATATGCTGGCACTTCTCCAATACCAAACCGTGACATCGCTGATTGGTCGGCGGCGTTTATTTAACTTTTTCCATACCGTTGTCGCGAATGCCCAAAAGAACAGAGTTATCCAAAGTTTTGCAACAAGGGCGTAAGTATCATTAAATATATTTAGCATAACCCATAAAATAAGCCCTGCAGGAATAAGCCAGACAACTCTCTTTTTGCAAAAAGTTTTAAATTTTGGTGCAACATAGAACATTGGAAGAACTTGAAAAGAGACTCCGATAATCAAAATTCCTGCAAATCCGAATATTCCCAAAACACTATGAATATTTGCAATTGTCGCATGAAGCTCTGAAATGTTGTTTGTGCTATAGGAATAGAGTAAAAAAAGCCCCATAAATACGGTCAAAAATGCAAAAGTTATGCTGTTTGCCATTGATTTTACCGTTGGGGTAAAGTTTGTAACACTTTTGATTGCTACGGCAATAGGAATTAAAATCATCATAAAACCGCTGCCAAGAGATACAACTGCTATGGAACTAAATAGTGTATTATTTTGCAGAAGTCCCATAAGCATAAAAATAAGACCAAAGAAGAGAAGAAGATGTGAATATTTTGTAGCAAACTTCACATTAGAAATTTTTGCCCCTGCTAGAACAGGCAGCATCTGGGTTAAGGCACCAAGCATGACAAAACCAAAAAAACCTATAGTAATAGCATGGGTAACTACAATGGATTCCATCGAATATCTGCTCATAAGCGCACCGCTATCACTAAATAGAATCAAGAAACCTGCAAATAGTGCAAAAAGAGGTGCTGCTAAAAAGAATCTCAACGGTGCCGATATGGGAGGTGCTTGATCTATAGACAAACCGTTAAAATCCACTTGCAAACCTTTTATTCAGATTATTTCCAATCACAAATATTCTACTTATCGGCGAAAAAAGAGCTTTTACTCGACAATCATGGATTCCATCATAGAAACAATTCTATCTGAATCCGCACTAAGATGTTGCTGTGCCATCGGGTAAAGCATCTGTTCCTCTTTCATATTGTGCTGCTGATTTAAGATCATCAGAGTTTCAGATAATCCAAAAAATTTATCTTTGTTTCCTGCTTCGACAGCTTCTTTCATCTGTTCCATTAACGATCTCATTTGCGAATGTTCATGTCTCATCATCGCAGTCGGACCCTGAGTCATTCCTGTTTTTGTTTCAAACTCTAAAAACATAATTCTCTCTTCCATCTGAAAGTGTCTCTCACTCTCTTTAATAAACTCTTCACACGCCTTTTTCGCATCCTTTAGCGACTTAGTTGCCTTCTCTTCCATTGTTGCAAATAACTCATCACATTTTCCATGGTCGCTGCTTAAAAACTCTTTTATTGTACTCATAATTTATGCCTTTTGAAGTAATATTGGCATTATATAAGATTTAAATAAAAAATTTATTATCACAAATCAAGAGCCGATTGATATTCTAGAAGCGATTTTATATACGGCTTTATCTCTTCTAACTTTTTTAGAAAGTCAAAATCTTCCTTCTTGTCTCTTGAATTTGTTTCTAACTCTTGGGCTAGTTTTGCAATGACATCAAAACATAGAGAAGCAGCACCACTTTTTATATTATGTGCATTTATTTGTATCTTTGGAAAATCTTTTTGAGCAATTCCATCCTCAATGTTATTTTCAAGTTCATTTAAAGATGATACATAACTTTTTACAAGTTTTCCTATAATAGCTTGAGGAAAATTCATATTTTTAGCAGCCGATTCAAGGGATAAGTTTATATCCAAGAATCCTTTTGTTTGAGACGATAAACTCCTATTTTGAGTTATCACACTTTTATTGTTGCCGCCATTTGTCTGAACGGCTTGGCTTTGTTTTACCAAAAGAGCTTCAAAAGCTCTTATATCTATCGGTTTAGAGAGATAGTCATGCATTCCTATAGATAAAAATTTATCTCTGTCTCCATCAAGTGCATTCGCAGTAAGGGCGACAATAGGCGTTGTAACTTTTAAATCGTTTATTATAATTTTTGTAGCATCCATGCCATTCATAATAGGCATGTTTATATCCATCAAAATTAGGTCGTAGCTGCTATTTTTAACCATTTCAACTGCTTCTAAACCATTTGTTGCAAAACTGTATTCTATATCAAATTGGTCTAAAAGTTCCGCAATAAGTATTCTGTTTACCTCATAATCCTCGGCTACTAAAATTTTTAAATGAACAGAATGCGCATCATTGCTGGCTTGCATATCTGTTTTTATAAGCTTCAGTCTCATAAGCTCATTATAGAGAATAGATGGAAAATCATGAAAAATTTCAACTTGGTGATGCCTTAAATCTTCAAAACTATCATCAGTTTTTAGAAGTAGTAATATCTTAGCATACTGAAAACTTTTTGTAGACTCTTCGTTCGTTGAAAGAATAATCGAATTATCTAAATCTATCTTTTCATCAAATGTTTCTAAAATTTGATGCTCAATTTTGTAGGCATTCAGTTGTTCAGCTGCACTTCGTAATGAAATTTCATCCATATCAAAAAGATAGATTTTCAGCCCGCCCAAATGCTCTTTTAGCGTGTTGTTAGTTACGCAATGCTCATAAGCAAGATCAAAATAAAATTTGCTCCCTGCTCCCTCTTTACTTTCGAGCTGCAGCCGGCTTCCCATCATAGCAACCAAGCTATTTGAAATACTCAGACCCAGCCCTGTTCCGCCAAATTTTCTTGTGGTCGAACTGTCCGCCTGAGAAAACGGTTCAAATATTTTTTGTTGTCTGTCCTCAGGTATTCCGATTCCGCTATCCTGAACAAGAAATCTCACACTCTTGTTACCGTTTATCAGCTGTTTTTTTATTTTTATATCTACTGTTCCATGCTCCGGTGTAAATTTTATAGCATTTCCTATAAGGTTCATTAAAATCTGTTTTATATAAAAACTATCTAACTCGATACACTCCTCTAGCAATGGGTCAATCTCTATCATGTAAGATAAATTTTTCTCAGCCGCTCTGCCCGCTAAAAGTAAAAATGTATCTTCAAACTCCATAAATGGATTGATTTTCATCGTGTCTAATTCCGTCTGTCCGCTCTCTAATTTTGAAAAGTCTAAAATATCATTTATGATTTGAATCAAAGTTGCACTGGAGCTTTTTATTAAATCTACAAATTTACTCTGTCTGGCTTCTAATTTTGTTTTGGATAAAAGCTCTGAAAAACCTAGGATTGCATTCATAGGTGTTCGTATCTCATGACTCATATTTGCCAAGAAATTTGATTTCTCTTTTTCTGCTTCATGTGATTTTATTCTAGCCTCTTCTATCTCGGTTATGTCTGTAAAAGTTGCCAAGTATGTCTTTTTATCATCTATTTCAACTATTGCTATTTTTACACTATACACTCGCTTATTAATTAGAGCGAGATGCACTTTTTGAGGCTCTTCTACTATAGGAGTTACCCAAAAGAATGCATCGTTACTTGGTTTTAAAAAATTATCTTTCACTTCAAATAGTTCACATACGCATTGATGCTCTTCTTGAAATTTTTCAAGTGTAGCAAACCCAAACACTTCAAAAAATTTTTTATTTGCTTCTGTAACACCGGAAATTTTATCAAACAAAACAATAATGCTCTCTTGATTATCTAAAATTTGAGAAACTCTTTGCTTTTCAGATTCCAGTCTATTCTGATACTCTATTGCCTTTGTTACATCCTCTCTAAGAGCCATAAACTCCACAATGTTTCCATCTCTGTTGAGAAGAGGCACTATGGTCGCATTTACATAATATATCGTGCCATTCTTTGCCCTGTTTGGAAAGACACCCTGCCAAACTTTTTTATTTAAAATAGTGTCCCACATCTCTTTAAAAACTGATTTCGGAACATCGGGATGCCTCACAATATTGTGAGATTTTCCTAGCAGTTCTGCTGCGCTATATCCGCTTATTTTCGAAAAGTTACTGTTTATATATTTAATCCTTCCGCTCAAATCGGTCGTACTTACAATCAACGACGTATCTATGGCTTCTTTATACTGATTAAGCATGTAAACCGTCTCTTCATTCTCGTCTGATCTCTTATCTAGGAGTCTTTGAAGATGGCTGTTTTGCTCTCTGATTTTGATATTTGCTTTTTCAATATCTTGTGAATTTATATCAATAGTATGTTCTAAAAATTTTTTCTCTGCATAAAGCTCATCATAACTGTTTGATATCTCTTCAATAAATTTTGAAAACGACTCCCTGTTCAAAGAGTCTTCAAACTCCTCTCCAAAATATCTTTTAATCTGTCTTTTGAGCAATCTATGCATATTAATTTTCGTATATAACCGTAAGCGTTATTGTCTGATTATGCAGTTCACACTTCAACTTATCAACCTCAAATGGTGCTATCTCTCCGTACGAGTAAAAACCTACAAGATTTACATTTTTACCGAGGATATCTCCCACTTCTTGCAGCTCTTCATCTATAAGTTGCCCCAAAACAAGCTTTCGTCCTACGCAACTCACCACAAGCCCAAGGGCGGGTTTATCATTTACGATCGTTATTTCACTTGCAGCATGTCCGGCTCCGTCTATCAGCTTATCTGTATCGGGCTTCATAAGTCTTGCCGAATAACCCTCCGGCACATCACCGGCGAAGATAATAGTTTTTTCTGCTTCATCCACCCCAAGGAGAGTTCTAATTACTTCTGGGTCACCCTCATTTTTCTTAATACTCAAAGGAAATCGTAGCCCGCTATTTGGTAAATCAGCGGCATACTCACCCAAATATCTCTTATACAAATCCAAAGCCGGCTCGTTATCTATCTCATAAAGAACATTCCCTTTTGACTTCGTAATAACCCTATGTGTTCCGAACTCGCTCCAACCGCCAAAACAGCCGCTGCTTATTACTAGATTATTTCCATAAAAACCAACTACAGCTATTCTGCCCTCTTTTGCTTCATCATCACATAGTACGAATGTTTCTTGAAATCTTGCACCATCACCTGCTAAACCACCCGTCACCTCAACGCCTTCTAAGGATGAATTAATCCCTTTAACAAGCTCTGAGCCATTGATTTTCAATCCATCGGAGAGAACAAATACATGTTTCAACCCATCTCTACTTAATTTGTTTACAAGCTGAGATGACAATTCCTCAAGATTTGTTCCATCTATATAATCAACGCTTTGAACTTCTACTCTTGAACTCTCAAACTTGAGAGCAGTTGCCACCAAAGAGTTTTTTGAAATCTCCTTTCCAAGGACATTCCCAGATGAAGAACAACCTACAATATGACTTTTTGGAAATTTTTCTTTAATCTTTTGAAATGTTGTACCTTGCTTGATTACATCCGTATCTCCAAAAACAAACACTATATCAGCATCCGCACTTTCGTTCAACCCTTTTGAAATGCAATTCCAATCACCACTTTCACTCAACGCTAAATTACTTATGAACATAATTTTTCCTTACAATTCAAATTTTTTATAAATTTCTCTAATCTTCTCTATATTCTTTATAAACAGTTCAACCAATCTTGGATCAAAATACTTTCCAGACTCATTTTTTAAAAACTCAACCGTATCTTCAAAGCTCCATGGTTTTTTGTATGGGCGTTCCGATGTTAGTGCATCAAATACATCTGCAATCGCCGTTATACGACCATAAATATGTATCTCTTCTCCCTGCAGCCCGCTAAAATAACCGCTCCCGTCATATTTTTCATGATGATGTTTTGCGATAATTGCACCCGCCTGAAGATAAGGATTTTTACTGTCTTTTAACATGTCATACCCTATAACAGAGTGAGTTTTCATAATTTCATATTCATCATACTCCAGCTTCGCAGCTTTCAATAAAATATTATCCCGTATGCCGACTTTTCCTATGTCATGCAGAGGAGAGGCAAAAAAAAGTATATCCTGTTCTTTTTCACTTAACCCGTACTCTCTAGCCAAAAGCCTTGAATAGTGCGCTACTCTGGAGATATGGCTTCCTGTTTCTGGGTCTCTGTACTCTGAAAGTCTTGAAATAATTTGAAGAGCCTCATGTTCCCTCTCAACAAGATCTGCAGTAGCCTTTTGCACTTCTTCTTGGAGCTTTGCATTAAAATTTTTTAACTGAAGTTTTAATTGAATTATCTTTGTGAAGTTTTTAATTTTTGCCTCTAGCTGTGCAACATCAACAGGTTTTGTTAGAAAATCTGCCGCTCCTGCCTTAAGTGCTTCAAGTTTCAAATTTTGGTCATCATCCACTGCAGTAACCATAATAGGAATCAGTTCATCTTGAAGAGCGACTGCCCCCTCTATAAGCTCTATTCCATTCATCTCTGGCATCATATAATCGACAAACATCAAATCAACTCTATTGTGTTGAATGAATAACAAAGCCTCCAGTGGATCTTGAAAACTTTGAACAATAACGCCCATTTCTTTTGCTATCTCTTCTATAAGTATTAAATTCATAAGAGCATCATCAACAGATATAACTTTCAAACTATTCATACAAATCCTTCTTCCACACAAGTATAAATACATAAAACTTAATTACTGTTGAACGAAATATAGGATAGTTTTTTTCATAAAATCATCTACATAAAAGCTCAATTTTTCTTTGTCTAATTCTTTAATTAAAAGTATTGTATAATCTGCCGATTTTAGTTTTTGAACTTAAATTAATATATAACTAAAAATTTGTGTTTTTTAAAAATGAATATGTGCTATAAACAAGAAGGAGTCATATGGATTTAACAGTCATTTTGGGAATACTAGGGGCAATGGCGAGTATTTCTATAGGGGACTTAATGGAGGGTGGAAACCCTGTGCATGTCGTCCATATAACTTCTATTATTATTATTTTTCCTACTTCGATGCTTGCAGCTATGGTAAGTACGGACGGCGAGTTTGTCAGAGGCGCTTATAAAAATCTTGGTTTTGTGTTCAAAAAAAATCCAATAAATCTGCATGAAAGAATCAAAGAGATTATTGAGTTATCAACCATGGCACGCCATGACGGTCTTTTATCACTAGAAAAAAAAGTCTCTATGCTAGACAACGAATTTTTAAAACAAGGGTTAAGCATGGCGGTGGATGGGAATGAAATCGACACCATTATTGAAACACTTGATTTAGTCATTGAAGAGACAGAGGAGTATTGGCATGGGTGCGCCCATTACTGGATTCTTGCTGGAGAAACCTCACCCGTTATGGGACTAATCGGAGCCGTTCTCGGTCTTATTCTAGCACTTCAAAAACTAGACAATCCCCCAGAGATGGCAAAGGGTATTGCAGGGGCTTTTACCGCTACTGTAACAGGAATTTTTTCTGCTTATGTTGTTCTTGGACCATTTGGAAATAAAATGATGGCTAAATCGCACCATATAGTAAAAGAACAGAAACTTATGCTGGAGGGAATTATCGGTATTGTAAACGGTGACAATCCTCGTACACTTGAAGCAAAACTACTCAACTTTCTTCCTTACGGGGAAGAGAAGCACAGTCAATTTAAGTAATGGATATTTAAATGGGCAGACCTAAGAAGTGTAAAAAAGTTGTGTGTCCAGCAGGAGAAAAATGGGCGGTTCCTACCGCCGACTTTTTCAGTCTTCTTCTTGCACTCTTTATTGCTCTTTTTGCAATAGCATCTGTTAATACCGAAAAATTAAAGGCCGTTAAACAGGAGTTTATAAAGATTTACGATTTCACTCCTCCTCCTGATCAAATGAATCCGGTACAACGCCTCGAACCTGACAGTACAAAACCTGATTCGGAGGCCAAGGAAAAACCAAGCGGCAATATAATGTCGAAGAATGGCGGTTCACTCGTTTCAGGAGAGCAAAAAACAATAGAAATAAAAGACGCTATCAGTAAAATTCAAAAAGAGCTGCTTAATTCGACTATGGGAGGAGAGGGTCCATTGGATCAATCTATGGATGGAGTGTTACTAAAACTTCCGGTTTCCATTCCTTTCAAAGGCGCGACTGCAACTATAGATGATGAAGATTTACACCTATTCATCAGTCGTATAGCATACATTATCAATGCTCTTCCGGCTAATGTTGATATTTCTGTGCGTGGATATACAGATAGCCAACCTCTCTCAAAAGGCTCTCAATATATGGACAATATTGCGCTATCAAGCAAAAGAGCAGATGCAGTAATGCGCGAACTCATCAGTAATGGTGTAAGTGCGGAGCGTCTCTCAATGGCAGGATTCGGCTCTGCGAAACCGATTGCAGATAACAATACTGAAGAAAACCGTGCTAAAAACAGAAGAGTGGAGCTATACATATTTATAAATAAAGACATGCCTCTCACCCAAGAGAAACAGAATAATATACTAGACGCTCTGAGTAAACTTCAGAAATAAATCGCTCTTTCTCCTCATAAAAAACTTATGAGGAGAACTTTATTTTAGTCTTATAAATCTCTCTCGATAACCCTTTTGAATGTATTAAAATAGTTGTCTTGAAGTTCATTCATGCTCATAGACACATCATTTATTCTGATGCTCTCTCCGCCGATTATTCCTATTTTTGCACATGCCAAACCGTTTAGCATGGATTCAAATGCTACACAGTTTTCCGATTTTACTTCGATAATTGCTCGACTCATGCTTTCCGCAAAAATATCTCGCTCGTCTGCCACGCCCATTTTTACTTCACATCCAAGTCCGCTCACAGCTGACATTTTTGCCAAGGCGATAGCTACTCCGCCACTGCTTGCATCTTTTGCACACTCAAGTAAATCTTTCTTATTCGCTTCAATAACAAGTTCCCAAAGAGCAAGTTCACTGTCATAACTAATCTCAGGAAGTTTTCCCGCAACAGTGCCGCAAATCTCTTTCATGTAGAGTGAGCCGCCGAACTCGCTTCTACTCTCGCCTACCAAATAAAGTGTATTCCCCTCACCTTGAAAGCTTGACATAAGAACTCTGTTCTCATCATCATTTACACCCACAGTTGCGATAGAAGGAGTTGGAAAAACAGAAATGCCGTTTGTTTCATTGTAAAGTGAAACATTTCCACCGATTACAGGCGTAGTAAGTGCAGAACATGCCTCTTTAATACCTAAACACCCTTGCCCAAACTGCCACATAACCTCTGGATTTTCAGGGTTTCCATAGTTTAGACAATCCGTTATTGCAAGAGGTCTCGCACCGCTCATAGCAACATTTCTTCCACTCTCAATGACCGCGGCGGCAGCTCCGCCTTTTGGGTCGATATAGCAGTAGCGAACATTACAATCCGCACTCATCGCAAGTGCTTTTTTATTCTCTTTTACACGGACAACAGAAGCATCTAACATGCCCCCTTTTTTGATTGTGTTTGTCTGAACCATGGAGTCATACTGCGTATAAATCCATGACTTATCAACAACTTCCATAGATTTAGTGAGCTTCCCAAATGCTTCTTGGTTGGAGACTTTTGCAAAGTCGTTAATTGTAACATCCGCGATTGTGTCCAAATAGGCTGGGCGACTCATTGGGCGGTTAAGCACCGGAGCCTCCTCGCTCACAGGATTTACAGGAACTTCAGCACACTTTTCACCGTGCCAGAAAAGCTCCATGTTCCCTGTCGCTGTTACTTCACCGATAACGGCAGCATCTAAGTCCCACTTTTCAAAGATTTTGATAATCTCCGCTTCCGAACCTTTTTTTGCACAAAGAAGCATTCTCTCTTGAGATTCACTAAGCATAAAGTCATACGGAGTCATGTTCTCTTCTCGCGCCGGAACTCTATCGAGGTGCATAATCATGCCAGAACCTGAACGACCCGCCATCTCAAAAGATGAACTCGTAAGTCCGGCAGCACCCATATCTTGAATACCGACAACATGGTCTGTTTTGAAGAGTTCTAAACATGCTTCAAGCAGAAGTTTTTCAGTAAATGGGTCTCCAACCTGCACAGTCGGACGAAGAGATTTTGACTCCTCTGTAAAACTGTCACTACTCATAACAGCTCCGCCTAATCCATCTCTTCCCGTTTTTGCACCCACATAAATGACGGGATTGCCGATACCATCCGCACGTCCATAAAAAATCTCATCCGACTTTGCAAGTCCTAAAGTAAAGGCATTGACTAAGATATTTCCATTGTAGCACTCATCAAAACTTGTCTCTCCGCCGATAGTAGGAACGCCCATGCAGTTGCCGTAACCGCCGATTCCAGAAACTACACCGCGAACCAAATAGCGCTGATGTGCAGAAGTTTTATCATCATTGAGAACATTACCAAATCTTAGAGCATTCAAGTTTGCGATAGGTCTCGCCCCCATCGTAAAAACATCACGCATAATTCCGCCGACACCCGTTGCAGCACCTTGGTACGGCTCTATAAAACTCGGATGGTTGTGCGATTCCATCTTAAATACAGCCGCATAACCGCCACCGATATCGATTACTCCGGCATTTTCCCCCGGACCTTGAATAACCCATGGTGCTTTTGTCGGAAAACCGTTTAGATGCACTTTAGAAGATTTATAAGAACAATGCTCACTCCACATGGCAGAGAAAATACCTATTTCTACAAGGTTTGGCTCACGCCCCAAAATTTTTTTGATATGTGTATAATCTTCAGTTGAAAGTTTATGTGATGCAAGTACTTTTTCGATGTCTTTTAGTGGTTGGCTCACGGATGATTCCTAAAATTTTGATTTTTGATTTTTAAGTGGGGATTATATCGCATAAGTAGTAAAAAAAATTTTAACTAGCCATTTTTCAATGCATTATTCACTAGTAAATTAGATATCTCAAAACTTGCATCCACAAATTCCAGTTCGGGTAAATCCCGCATGCTTTTTCTCTCCTCTACGCTATCGATTTTTATGATAATGTTTGCATTTTTAGAAAAACCGAGTATCGCTTCACTGATAAGCCGTTTGAGGTGTTCGCTGTTTACAGTTATAATTATGGCTTTGGCTTGATCAACCATGAGAGACTCTAAAACAGGGAGTTTATTCAGGTGTCCGAAATATGCCATGTAGCCTAATTTTCTTGCAAGAAGTACATGTTTGAGGTTGTCTGAGATGATGACGAAGTCAGCTCCTCTTGCCTTCAAGTCAGATGCTACGATTCTTCCAAGAGTTGAAAATCCTGCGACAATGATGTGATTCTTTCGCCCGATGGGTGTAATAACATCCGATTCATAAAACTCTTTTTCAAAATAGGAGGAGAGTTTGTAAATATTACTGACTATGAAAGGTGTGAGTATCATCGACATGACGCTTACAAGTATCAAAAAACTAGCCATCTCTTCGCTGATGAGCCTTTGCGAGGCGGCAAGAGCAAAGATTGCAAAAGAGAACTCCCCAATCTGGGCAAGAGAGAGAGCCGTTTTTGCAGAGCTGTTTTTGTCTGAATTGCGTCTGATGATTGCGTAAATTACAAGAGCTTTAAAAAGCATTACAAGTATAAAAATGAAAATAACAGTGTGAATATTTGCCATAAAATAGATCAAATCAATTTTTGTCCCGACACCAAAGAAGAACACGCCAAGAAGCAGATCCTTATAGCTCACGATGTCGGATTCTACTTTTACATTGTACTTTGTATCGGCTATTATCATTCCCGCTATGAAAGCACCCAAAGAGTAGGTAAAACCCATCGCATGTGCCAGCAAAGAGGCTCCGATAACAATAGAAAAAACAGAACCCAAAAATAGCTCTTCAAGCTCTGTTTTAGCAGAAAATTGAAGCAACATGTTTACTATTATCTCTCCGATAGTAAACATGAAGGCAACGACTAAAACAGCTGAAAGCAGCGTTGTGATAAGAACTTCACCAATCGATAGAGTGTCGTTTGACAAAAATGTAATGAGCAGTAAAATAGGAATGACAGCTAAATCCTGAAAGATAAGTATTCCCATAGATTTCTGTCCATAGGGAGTATGAATATCTTTGGACTCTTTGAGGTATGTCAGCACTATTGCGGTTGAAGAGAGTGAAAAAGCCAAAGAGATGATGATAGATGTGTTAAAGTCAAGCCTAAAAATATAAAATGATAGTCCATATATTACTACTACGCTCAGTAGAACTTGTAACAGACCATTTGTCAGCAGAATATCTTTCATCTTTCTGATTTTTTGCAGACTGAGCTCAAGCCCTATTGTAAACATCAAAAAGACTATGCCAAACTCGCCTATAAGATCTAGGGAATCTATGTTTAATCCATTGAATCCAAAGAGATAACTGATAACTGTTCCGGTAAAAATATAACCTATAATATGGGAAATTCCAAACTTTTTCAAGACAATATTAAGTACTGTTGCAACGGCAATTGTTAAAAAAATTGCGAGTAGTAAATTTTCCATAGACGCATTATAAGATAAATGCGATGAGCTTTTAAAAAAGTTGCTGTATAAAATATAGACATGATTTTTCTCTCAGAATATTTTTAATGAAAAGAAAAATCAACTTTTGTGCGAATATTTTTTTTCAATGAAAAAATGTTTTTATACTCTATTTTTAAAATTTCATAACTCTTCTTGGTATGTGGAAGTTTGATGGTAAACTCATCCTCTTCTTCCTTACCGATCAGTGCTTTTGCGAGGGGTGAATGAATCGAAATAAGCCCGTTTTCCGGTTCAGATTCCAAGACTCCGCACAGCGTATATATTTCTTCTTCATCACTCTCGATATTGACTATTTTTACAGTGCTTCCAAAACTGACTCTTGCATGGGAGAGTGATGAGGGGTCTATGATTTGAGACTTTTGTATCATCGAGTTGAGATAAAAAAGCCTCCTTTCTATAAAACGGAGTTTCTCTTTTGCGGCATGATAGTCGGCGTTTTCGCTTCTGTCACCCTGTGCCGCAGCAGTTAACTTCTCATGTGCGACTTTAGGCTTTTCTACCTCTAACAGAAATTTAAACTCTTCCACTAAAAGGTCGTAACCCTCAATGCTCATAGGCTCAATCAAGTGAGAGCCTTAATGGTTAAAACCGATTATGTAATAGGTCTCTTTGTTCTCTAATTTTTTAACGCTTACTTTGAATTTATCACTGAAATGCTTAACTTTTTCATGCACTTCTTCAACGATTTCAGGGCTTGCAACTCCGATTTTTATTTTAAAATAGTCATTAGTATTTGACATAGCTACAAAAGAGCCGTCCACTTTTAGAGCATCATGCAAGTCCATAATGTGCTTGTTTATCTTTTCATACCCAACCGTATTATTTTCAATTCTCTCAAGTTGAGCTAATAAAGCACTATTTGGCACATACCCCAACTGTGTCAACATGGCATCTCTTTGTATCATCATCACTTTTCCTTTTACTCTTTTTAATTTCTTCAAAAAATAATAACAGTAAATTGTAAATATTCAGTATCAATTTATCTGTATTAACTATAATTATAGCACTAAACTTAAATATAAAAAAGAGAGTATTATGACCGAAGAATTATTGGCAAAAATAAAGCAACTCCCGCCGCTTCCGGAATCTGCAATGCAGATTGAGGCTATTTATCAAGATCCAAACAGCAGCTTTAACGATATGGTGAAAATACTCGAAAAAGATCCTCTTTTGACTGCCGATATTTTAAAAGCTGCGAACTCTCCACTCTATGGTTTTTCTCGTGAAATAAATGCGATTAGTCAAGCCGTAGGTCTTTTTGGAATGGGAACAATAAGAGGTTTTGCTTTGGCATCTATTGTCAAAAAAAGTTTTTCTCTGGATCTCTCTCCTTACGGAATAACAAATGAGATGTTCTCTGAACTCTCAAAAAGACAGCATGCTCTCACAACCGCTTGGTGCATAAGAAAAGAAAACAAACTTTTAGGAGTACTCTCCCCTGCTGCTTTTCTTGTCGAGATCGGTAAAGTTTTGATTGCGCAAGAAGTAATGGCAGACAAAAAACAGACAGAATTTTTTGATGCCCTAAAAGAGCTTCAAGATGTTGAAGCAGCCGAGTTAAAAGTAGTCGGCACTGATACTCCTGAAGTCAGTTCTACTATATTTGCCATGTGGAAATTTGAAAAGGGTCTTATTGAGGTTATAAAATATTGTCAAGAGCCGGAAAAGGCTGACCCGGAGTACCAAAAGGCGGCAATGATCTTAAAAGTTGTTCGTGCTGCAGTACCTATAAACGGCATTATGACAGATGATAGTGTAGCATCTGCCAAAGAGCTCATCGTAAAATATGAGCTTGACATGGAAAGCTTTGACAAAGCTTTAGAAAGCGCTAGATAATTTCCCTTTGAAATCCCTACTTATTAGGCTTACTCTTGGTTTGAGTGAGCAGGACATCACCCCCGAAGAAAGAGTCCATGTCAACAACTTCTTCGCAAAAAACTATCTCACTTTTAAAGACAGTGTCTATAAATTTAACTCTAAATACCGTGCAGGAACTCTAGGGCTTGTTCAAAAAGGGACAGCCTATTTAAATGTTATCGGAGAGAATGTCCGTGATCTATTTATCGGCGAAGGCGATTTAGGAACGGCAAAAGAAGGTGACCTCATTATTGCCCAAAGACTTTTGGGCAAAATGGGAACTCCAAGTGCAAAGATAGCAGAAATTGTAGGTCGTGCCGTGAGCTACAGTGTTGCTTACATCATTCAAAAAGGTACCCATCGCTCTTTGGTTGACTTGAAAACTGATTTTCCAATTGGTGCAGAGATGAGCGATGAAAAGCTAAATGCTTATGAAGTCGGCGATGTCTTTAAAATCGACAATCAAGAAAATGCCGTTATGGAAAAACTTGGAAATATCAACGACCCTCTGGTTGACGAGAAGATAGTCTTAGCCCAGTTCAACAAACATGATGAATTTTCTGAGGAAGTTTTAGAAATTGCAAAATCTTTTCAACCCGTTGATGCGCACAAATATCCAAATAGAAAAGATTTAAGAGATTTACCGTTTTGCACCATCGACCCTGTTACAGCAAAAGATTTTGATGATGCAATCTACTGGGATGACAATAATACAACTCTGTATGTAGCAATAGCCGATGTGAGCGAATATGTAACACCTTTTGGTGCAATAGACAACGAAGCAATTTATAGATGTTTCTCTATCTATCTTCCACACCGCTCTATTCCTATGCTCCCCCGAGAGCTAAGTGAAACCCTCTGCTCTCTCCAGCCTCATGTAGACAGACTCGCCTATGTTTTTGAAATAAAATTAGATTTAAATACATTAGAAGTTACTAAGTCAAAAGTGTATGAGGCAATAATTCACTCTGCTAGAAGATTTAATTATGAAGAAATTGATGAGTTTTTTGAAGGTAAACTGGGAGCCAAAAATGATGAAGAGATAAAAATCTTTGAATATATAAAAAAGCTCAGACCGATCACCGATGCCCTCAAAGCAAAAAGATTAAAAGTGGGCTATGACTTTCGCTCAAATGAACTGGAGATGTTTATAGATGAGAAATCAAATCTGACACATACAACTTATGCCCAGGAGACCCCATCACATGCCCTCATAGAAGATTGTATGCTATTAGCAAACAAAGAGGCAGCGAAGCAGTTTGACAGAGGAATATTCAGAATTCACGAACCTCCAAGTCAGATGAAACTTCAAATTCTCTACCAAGAGCTAGCTGGAATTGGCATGTTTATAGATATTAAGCACTCCATCAAAGAGACCATTTCGGATATACAAAAACAGGCAAGGGATATGGGTCTTGAGTCAGAGGTCGATACGCTTATAATCCGTTCACAGATGCAGGCTAGATATTCTCCACTCAATTCGGGTCACTTTGGATTGGGCTTTGAGCAGTACACCCACTTTACTTCGCCAATTCGCAGATATTCTGATTTAATCGTACACAGACTTTTAAAAGCTATTGCCAATAATGATACAGTGGAAGGCTCTTATGTTCTAAGAAATATTGAAGCACTCAGCATGACAATAAGCGAAAAAGAGAGAGAAGCAAGTACAATAGAAAATGAATTTATGGCTAGAAAATTTGCAAAATGGGCTGCAGAGCATATCGGTGAGAGTTTTAAAGCCCGCATCAATGCAACAGACCCTGATGTAAAAGCTGAACTCCATGATGAAATTATTGGAGCAAGGCTCAATATTACTTCGAATGAGAATGTGGTTCTATTTGAAGATGTTTATGCAAAGATAGAGAGTGTTGACATAGCTAAAGCAAAAATATTTGCGAGTGCTATAAAAAGAGATGAAGAGTAATGTACAAAAGCGAATTAGACAAACATATTCAAAACAAATCTACTTCAAACAGTTTTGTTCTTTTTGGAGAGAGCACTTTTTTTATAGATACCTATACAAAAAAAGTCTCAGATGTTGAAGATGGTTCTATACTCTCGTTTTACCATGACGAGTATGATTTTGGCTCTGCAAAAGCCCATTTATCGCAAGGCTCTCTCTTTGGAGACAGAAATGTTTTAGTTATTAAAAGCGAAAAAAAAGTAGATAAGAAAGAGATAGATGTTTTTATCGAGCTTTGCGAAAAAAATCCTGACAATGTTTTTATCTATGCCTACTACGGAAGTGACCATAAGGTTTATGCAAAAGCATTTGACAAAAAAAGCACTATGAGTGTGAGATTTTTTCATCCAAAAGAGTATGAAGCACAAACAATAGTATCTCAAATCGCAAAAGAGAAAGAGGTAAATATAGATAACTACTCAATTATTCACCTCCTTCAAATTCACAACGGCGATATCGCTCTTGCCTGCAATGAGATAGAAAAATTCAGGATTTACGACAGAGCAATTACAATCAAAGATATAGACAGTTTGGTTCACGGGCTGGCAGAAATAAACTTAGATGATTTTATAAAAAAGCTGCTCAATAAGAAGGATTTTATAGAGGATTTAAACAACTTACTCGAACATGGAGAGGATGAGATAAGGGTAATAACCGCCATAACAAGCTACATAACTCAGCTCTACATGTTTAACATTTACATAAGGGTGAACGGCGCTCCGAACGCTCAGGAGATAATAGGCTACTCTCCTCCAAAACCCATAATAGATGAGAAGGCAGCGCTATCACTAAAATTTAAGCCGAACATATACTACAAACTGCATGAGCTTCTGCTAAACAGCGAACTAAAAATGAAAAGTTCCAATGTGGATAAAGGTGCAATTTTGCTCTCAACGCTTATCAGGGTTCAGAAACTTATATAAAATTATTCAGGGAAAAAGATGAACAATCAAACAATCAAAACAAACAGATATTTTGAGATAAACGATATTGAAAAACATTTAGAGAGTGTTGAGTATATTATTATGGCAGCACCTGCACCTGAACATTTTAGCGATACTCCAATTCACTTCACCATCTTTTTAAATACAGATGAGAGTCTGCCAAAAGAGATTCAAAAAGCAGTTTTAGATAAATTTTTGCAAGAGAATAACATCAAGACCCCAAAAGAGCTTATGAGCCAAATTATGGCCGTTGGATTTGCTCAAAGCACACAAGAGACACCGATGCCCATGCTTTTAATCAAACCTCAAGATATAAGTTCCATTCCGCATACCGCGATGTTTGTGATGGATTTTTTAGCAGACTCAGATAACTTTAGCGAAGCAAAAGAGAAAAGTTTAACCGGCTGGAGTTATAGCCATATTTGATATTTCCGCAAACAAATCTCACAAAGCTTGCTTTGTGTAGCTTTAGGGGGTTGTAGGGACAAGTTTGTCCCTGCCACTCAAATGGGCTTCGCTCATTTGAGTGTGTAACATTAGTTATAGTACCCCATAAAAGAGGCGTTTTGAACTATTTTCATTCGGAAGAAGAAGCTTTTGCAACTCTGCCGAGACTTTGGAGTAATAAGGATTTCCTGCTACACGACCGTTATAGGCATTTATAGCCTTGTAAGTGGATCCATGCTTTTTGTAGCACTCCCATAAAATTGCAGCCGAAACATTAAGATTTGTCTCTTGGTTTAAAAGGCTGTGAAGTGATATTTTCATCCCGGCAAGCACATCCTTATGAATATTATTAACTTGCATCAGCCCGATATCAAAGCTTGGATAGTGATTATTGTCCAAAAAGCTAATAACATATTTAGCTTGAGTAATATTTTCGTTCTCTATCGTTACCACTTTTGTAAAAGTTTTATAAGGGATACCTCTGTTGTTAAGCATAAGATAGAGTTTGTCGAGTTGTATTTTGCTTAACTTTTGGTAATTTACAGATACATTGAGTGGGTGAAGGTCGCTCTCAACTTTAGAAATCGCGTAGAGTAACCTCGGATCTATTCCGTAGGTATCGCCTGTACGAATCCACATATTTGTTGCAGCGTTCGCAACAGCCATCATCATTATCCACAGTAGCAACGCTCTTATCATTATTTATTATTTCCTTGCTTTAAAACTAGTAGTTTTGCTCTCTCAAGCAAATATAGTTCCTTTTTTTTCTATAGCCGCGACACTCTTTGCAATATTTTTTGAGAGATTTTCATAGCTCTTAGATGTAACCAAAATATTATCTTCAATTCTTATCCCTATTCCACGGTATTTTTTAGGAATAGATTTGTCGTTTTTGTCACAGTAGATTGCCGGCTCTATTGTTAAGACCATGCCAGCAACTAGAGGTATTTCTGTATCGTTGTGATACTTATAAGGTGCCTCGTCATGAACATCAAGCCCCATCCAATGACCTATGCCATGCGGAAAATATTTTTTATGCTTCTTTTTTTTGATAAGTTTTTTGTAATCACCCTTGAATATCCCAAGTTTTATCATCCCTAAGGTGAGTAACTTTTCAGCTCTTACCTGAAGAGTGCTTCTTTTTTCATGCGGCTTTACCATCTTTATGATTTTTTTCTGGACACCCAAAACCATATTATAGAGCTCCCTCTGTGGTTTTGTAAACCTGCCATTTACCGGTATAGTTCTGGTTATGTCGCTTGCGTAATACTCATATTCGCATCCCGCATCTATCAAAACAAGTTCTCCCTCTTTGAGCATTTTGTCGTTCTTTATATAGTGAAGCGTATTAGCAGAGTTTCCGCCTGCCACAATAGAGGTGTAAGCATCGCTGTATGCACCGTTTGATTTAAAAATATACTCTATTTCAGCTTGTAGTACATATTCAGGTTTACCCTTTTTATCAAGTTGCATTGCTTTATGATGCGCCTCTTTTGTGATTTTTATCGCTTTTTTTATCAGCTCAATCTCTGCGGTTGATTTAATCAATCGCATCTCACCGATGATAAGTGCAATATTTTTATGCGCAAATATCCCTTTAGACTCTCTCTTGAGCATCTTTATTTTCGAATAATCTAAGCTAAAATCATAATAGAGAGATTTTTTATTAACCAAAAACTCTTTGAGCTTCTCTTGCAGTTTACTCATGGCATAAACTTCATCCACCAAAAATTTCTCTTTAGCTCTCTTCTCTCCCAACCTTTTTCCACTCCAAAGCTCTGCTTTTTTATCTTTACCCTGCACAAACAGAATAGTTTTCAGTCCCTTATTTGTCTTTACAAAAACTAGCGCTGAGTTATCCTCTTTAAATCCGCTCAAATAGTAAAAATTACTATTTTGTCTATAAGGATATTCAGTGTCGTTTGAGCGGCTTTTAAGCTCTGTGCTAAATAAAACTGCGATAGAGTAATTGGAGAGTTTTACTCCAAGAGCATCTCTTCTTGCTTTGTACTCTGACTCTGTAATCATTTACAAACCTTAGAAAACCACTCGTTTATTTGAGAGAGAACATCATAGAGCGCACCGTCAAGTGCAATCACTCCACCCTCTGAATCAAGTGTTTTAGCAACTACTTTTGAGCTGAAGGTTTTTGTGGAGAGTACACTGTTTGTATTCGAATCAATCAGCGTTAATGTTATTACGACACTGGAGTATGACTCTCTGAAATCTTCACTGTAGTACTGCATAAAATCTTCTATATTCGTCTCGAGTATCAGGTCATTTTTGCTTCTAGACTTTGAAACTTGAACACTCTTAAAAAGATTTGCATCTCTTATAAGCTCCAACAGCTTATCTGTTATGGCATGATTTGGTGAAGTTGACCATTGTGCTTGCGCATAGGCAAACTGCTTATTTGTTCCCTGCACATAATTCATGTCAAGTGCCATAAGAGTACTTGAACTGAATGCT
Source organism: Campylobacterales bacterium (assembly GCA_026390115.1). GTDB lineage: Bacteria > Campylobacterota > Campylobacteria > Campylobacterales > Sulfurimonadaceae > Sulfurimonas. Next base: position 23,866 of record JAPLGO010000024.1, read on the forward strand.
TCGGCAACTTTGAGAGATTTATTTGCACACCCTGTTTGGTTCAAAATCTTGCTCGGCATTTTTGAATTCAATCTGTATTCACTCTTTGGAGGAGTCATAGTAGAACATCCGCTAAACAATAAAATAGTAACTGCTATAAAAAATAACTTCATTTTATTTCTCCCCTGGACCTTTTTTGGTCTCTTCTTGTTTAAACAGAATATCTCCCGGGCTTCTCTCATAAGCATGGAGCGTATCCTCAATTTTTATCATCAAGCCCTGCATCTCTAAAAGAGTGTTATTCATGGTTGGAACAACATCGCTGGATATCTCTTTAAGATTAAATTCGCCGCTTGAAACTGCCCTTTTCACCTCGTCCATCGCACTTTTAATACCTTTGTAGCTCTCCATGATAGAAGAAAGAGAAGAGGATGTGCTCTCCTCCCATTTGCCACTTTTATCTATAAGCTTATCAACATTCGGTGCGATTTTAGTAAACTCTTTACTCACTTGGTCTATGTTTTTTGCACTTGAGTGGAGATGATTGACACTCTCCTCATCCAAAAGTTTCTCCATTTTATCCATAAATCCTGCGGTTCTTTGAAGTACTAGCGTTATCTGTTTTTGGTTCTCTTCATTTAAGAGCTTCTCGGTTTGAGCGAGAGTTGCTGAGAGTTTTGTTGATACAGAGCCAAGGGAAGACTCAATGTTTTCAAAAAAAGATGGAGCACTCTTTATTGCCGGATACTTTTCTCCATCTTTTACTTGTAATTCGGGCGCCTCGTTTGAACCCATGTCCAAGTTTATATAACTCAGACCTGTAATCCCCTGTGCGGTAAGTTTCGCTATCGTATCTTCTTTTATAGGAGTGTTTTTTAAGATGGTTACAAGAACCTCTACCTGCTCCGAGTTTTTGGCATTTATCTGCAGCTTTGAGACTTTGCCAACCGCGATTCCTCTATACTTTACCGGTGCATCTATGTTTAGACCCAAAATAGATTCATTGAAGTAGATTGCGTAAGTTTTTGTCTCCTGCTCTGAGGATGGCTTTAATAGCCAATAGATAAATGCAAGCATCAATGCAACCCCAAAAAGGACTAAAGAACCGACCAGAGAGTAGTTCACTTTATTATTCATATAATTTTATCTCCATGTTTAAAAAGGCAAAAAAGCAAAATATAGGCTAAACCCCTCTGAAAAAAGTTTGTATAAATTCGTTTTGTACCGAAGTCACTTCACTCAGCGTTCCCTCATATGCTATTTTCTTATTGTCTATAATTGCAACTCTGTCAAGTGTATCGTAAATTGATTTTAAATCGTGTGAAACCATAACGATAGTGAGACCCAAAAGCGAGCGAAGCTTTAAAATCAGAGCATCAAAATCTCTTGCAGAAATCGGGTCGAGTCCGCTTGTGGGCTCATCTAAAAAAAGAAGTTTTGGATCCATGGCAAGAGAACGGGCAAGAGCCGCTTTTTTTTTCATACCGCCGCTTATCTGTGACGGATACAAAAGGGCATCCCTGCATTTTAGACCAACCAAATTGATCTTAAACTTTACAATTTCATCTATCATTTTTGGTGATAAATCCGTGTACTCCTGAAGAGGAAGAGCAATATTTTCTGCAATACTCAGCGACGAAAAGAGTGCTCCGGCCTGAAACAATACTCCCCACTGGCGTCTTAGCTTTTGTGCATCATCCTGCCTGATATTTTCTAAGTTATACCCCAGTATCTCTATTGAGCCGCCGCCAAACTTTTGAAGCATCACCATTTCTCGCAGGAGTGTAGTTTTTCCGCACCCGCTGGGACCGAGCAAACCATAAATCTCACCCTGATTTACAGTGAGATTCAATCCGTCATGCACGACTCTATGTTCAAAAATTGTCTTAACATTCCGCACTTTAATTATAGCTTTCATCAGATTTTCAAATTTGTAAAAGCTATCGAAAAAATCGCATCGCAAACGATTACTGCGAATATCGATTCAACTACACTTTTAGTTGTATTAAACCCTATACTTTGCGTATCATCTTTAACCATCAAACCTCTATAAATTCCGATTGTAGCTATCAGAAATGCAAAAAATGGACCTTTGGCTATACCTATAAAGAAATGTTTCGCTGCAACAACATCTTGAAATCTATCCAGAAAAAGTTCAGGAGTAATCTGTAAATCCAAATTTGCTACAAGCATTCCGCCTAAAACTCCCATAATATCCGAGACAAAGATAAGTATCGGCATGGCAATCATGAGAGCCAGAATACGGGGTAGTACCAAAAAGGCGTAGGGGTCAAACCCCATTGTACGCATCGCATCTAACTCTTGGGTTATCTTCATAGCACCGATTTGTGCAGTAAAAGCCGAGCCGCTTCTTCCGGCTACAACTATAGCAGTAATCAAGGGCGCCAACTCTCTAAGAATAGAGATGCCAAGCATGTCAACAATAAAAATATTGGCGCCATAAAGTTTTAATTGATATGCTGACTGATACGCCACAACTAAACCAATCAAAAAACTTGTTAATGCAATAATTCCCAAGGCTTTAATAGCACTCTCATTCATCTCAAAAGCTATCTCTTTAAATCTAATATCTTTAAATGATTTTAGGCTTTGAGCATGTGTATGAAACATCTCTCCCAAAAAAGATAAAAAATATAAAAGTTCCATATAATTTTTATGGGTAACTTTTCCGATAATTTCCAAATAGCTCTGCTTCGGAGTATGTGGAATCTTTCCTGCGACTTGCTTCTCTTTTTTTACCAATTCAAGACTCTCTACTATCTCCTGTTTATGACATATTAGAGAATTTTGTATATTTTTTGATTGTAAATTTTTTTGTAGGGTATTGATAAATATTGCTGCTGCGGTGTCTAATAGTTCTAACTCACTAAAATCTATGGATACGCTTTCTATTTTGGAGAGATTAATACTCTCTATTTGCTTGTGATATTTTGTAACTAAATAGACAGTAAACTCCCCTGAAAAATTCAAGGTGAGTTTTTTGTTTACATTATTTATAGTTAAAAAAGAAGCAGTCATATTGGTGTAGATTAGAAGTCTCTTGCCAATAATTTATCTACTTTCAATATCGTTAAAATTCTACCTGCCTGTTTTCCGACACCGGCAATCATGCTATCATCGGCAGCGATAGTATCAGGAGCAGCACCAATATCCGATTTTTTAATTCTTATAGCCATGGTAAGCCTGTCTATAACAAAACCGGCAACTTCATCCCCTTGTTTTAATACAAAAAAACGAGTCTCATCACTATGTTTTAAAGGACGAAGTCCAAACTTAGTTCGAAGGTCTATTAAAGGTATAACCGAACCACGGAGATTAAAAACACCCAAAACATAAGCAGGAGTTTGAGGAACTCTTGTCCATCTTATAGGCTTAATAATCTCTTGAATTGTTAAAATAGGCACCGCATATTCTTCTTCACCTATAATAAATCCAACCAACTGAACTATATCAGCAGAGTGTTCAGTAGTACCTATTTGTTGTTCGCTTTGTTTATTAATAATCTGTTTTAATTTATCACTCATTATAAAAACTCCGATTTAAAATTCACATTTCTTTGAACTACGCTTGATAAATAATCGGCAGAGTATGGTTTTGTGATATACTCAACCATTCCCGATTCTACGCCTCTCATTCTATCCGACTTACCTGTTCGAGATGTTACGGCAATCAGAGGAAGATTTTTATATTTATTATATTTTTTAATCTCTCCTGCTAGCGTATAACCATCCATTCTTGGCATCTCTATATCAATGAGCATGGCATCAAAATTATGATCGCCCTGCTTTAAAATATTTAGCGCTTCCTGTCCATCTCCTGCTTCGACTAATGTAACACCTAAGGACTCTAGCGCTTTTCTCATAATCATTCTATCTGTTTTAGAGTCATCCACTATCATAACTTTATAGTCACTCGCTCTTGATTTTTCTCTTTTTGAACTGGCACTTGTATCTTCAACCATGGCTTTTGCTTTTACGCCTTTTGCTATCTGCATCAGTGCCGCTACATCAACAATTAAAGTGACACCTCCATCACCGCGAATAGTTGCTCCGGCAATTCCCTCAATCCCTTTTAAATAGTCACCCATAGATTTGATAACTATCTCTTCTTGACCGACAAGAGTATCTACGATAAGCCCGAGTTTGCTTGAACCAAGCCCTAAAACAACAACATACGCATGTTCGCCCGAGTCTAATATCCGCTCAACTTCAAAAATATCACCGATGTGCACCAAAGAGAGGACATCATCACGAAGTCTCATAACGGAACGATTCTCAACTGTATAAATCTCGTCTTTAGAAATACGGACAGTTTCTAAAACAGACGCTAAAGGTATTGCGTAATGCTCCTCTTGAACGCCTACTAAAAGTGCCTGAATGATAGCGAGAGTTAAAGGAATCTTTAACTTCATAGATATTCCGATACCGATTTCACTTTCGATATCAATGATACCGTTGAGTTTTTCAATATTCGTTTTTACAACATCCATACCAACACCACGGCCAGAAACACTTGTTACTGCTGCAGCCGTTGAAAATCCAGGTTTAAAAATAAGTGCAAATGCTTCTTTGTCGCTCAGAACATCCGCTTCAGCCTCGGTAATAATGCCTTTTTCAATTGACTTGTTTTTTAGCATCTCAGGGTCAAGACCTTTACCGTCATCATCTATTTGAATAACGATAGCATTTCCCTCGTTGTATGCTTTGAGGGTAATTGTACCGAATTCAGCTTTTCCTGCTGCTAAACGGATATCCGGTGTCTCAACGCCGTGGTCACATGAATTTCTAATAATGTGAACTAACGGGTCGCCAATCTCTTCAACAATTGATTTGTCAAGCTCTGTATCTTCTCCAGAAATTTCAAGTTCTATCTTCTTGTTCAATTCACGGCTTAAATCACGAATCATCCTTGGAAATTTATTAAACACTTTTCCAATCGGCAACATTCTGGTCTTCATAACCGCTATCTGAAGGTCTGTCGTAACTAGAGAAACAATAGAAACAACTTGATTCAGCTCTTCTAGGAACTCTTCGCCCTCGTATCGCTCTTCAACATCCACATTAATTTTAATCAAACGGTTTTTTGCCAGAACCAGTTCGCCGATAAGATTCATCAAATGGTCAAGTCTTTTTACATCCACACGAATTGTTTGTTCAACAACTGTCGGAGCTCTTGTTGCAGGAGCTGCCGCTTTTGCATCATCCTCATCCTGCTTCGCACGAGCCGCGGCTCTTGGAGAAGCTTGAACAGCAACAGGAACTGGGGCAGGTTTTGGTGCCGGCTTAGCTTCAACTTCATCCATAGGTTCAGGCGGAGCTTCAGGAACACTCTCCCCTGCTGCTATTTTAGCCGCTCTTTTTGCTTTGTCTTGGTCTTGTCTTTCTTTCAAAAGTCTCTCAATTTCAGCTTCTACTTCATCCGCACCCATACTGTCATAATCTGGCTCATCTTGATTAACCTTTAGCTCTTCAACCAGCTTTTCTTCGACTATTGGAGCTGCTACTGAAACAGGAGTATGCACATCCCCGCTTCCGCCACTAATTTTATCAAGTCTTTTTACGCACTCGCCGACTTCAATTCCTCCGTCAGAACTTGTATCTCGAATTCTAGACAGAAGAGATTTCATTAAATCTATAGATTCTAAAACAACATCCATAACTTCTGCGGTGATAGCAAGTTCTCCATGTCTGGCTTTGTTTAAAACATCTTCCATATGATGCGTAAGATGCGTCAATACGTCAAAATTTAAAAATGACGAAGCACCCTTCACCGTATGCGCAACACGAAAAATTCCGTTTAAAAGCTCTAAATCATCCGGTCTTGATTCTAACTCCACCAAATCTTGGTCTAACTGCTCTATCAACTCAAAAGATTCAACTAAAAAATCTTGTAATATTTCCTGAAATTCATCCATATTTAAACTCCTACTTTATATGTGCACGAACGACTCGTGCCACTTCATCATAAAATGAAGATGCTTCAAACTTAACCAAATAAGCCTCTCCACCAGCTTTTTTTCCTCTGCCTTCGCTAAAACTATCGCTTATAGAGGAGTTAAAAATAATCGGTATATTATTGAACCTCGCATCCTCTTTAACATTCGCTGCAAAGTGAAAACCATCCATTTTCGGCATTTCAACATCCGATATTATAAGTTTTAAACGGCTAGAAATATCTTTGCCATAAGCATCATACAGATTCTCTAGTTTTTCTAATCCATCTTCCCCGTCTGTAGCTTCAACCACTTCAAAGCCCATTTTCACGAGAGCCTCTTTGACAATCTTTCTAGCAGTCGAGCTATCATCCAAAATAAGGACTAGTCCATCAAAAGAGTCTAACTCTTCAGAAATAAAATTAGTATCCGGCTCATAAAGTCCCAAATCTTGCACTACGCTTTCTAAATCTAAGATTAGCAGTACATTGTCATTTTCTATCATTGTGACGCCGGTGATTTTACCGCCGTCAACAGAGCCTGAACCGCTCCCGAATGTTGATGGTTCTATATCGTTCCAATTGATTCTTCTTATCCTTTTTGCTTCATGAACGACGAAGCCTATAAGAACATTGTTGAACTCAGTAATTATTATTCTTGATTTTTCTTCAATTCCCTCAGGTGCTGTAATACCCATCCACTTTGCAAGATTAACAACAGGTATTACCGTACTTCTTAAATCAAAAATACCCTCTATAAAATCTGGCGTTCCCGGCAGCTCTGTTAACTTTGGAATGCGAATAATTTCACGAACTTTTGAAACATTAATTCCGTAAATCCCCTCATATATTTCGCCGTCTTCCTCTTTTAATATGCGAAAATCAACAAGTTCCATTTCATTGGAGCCGACTTTTAGTGCACTATCATCCATTATTACTTATCCTTAAAGAAAATATTTTCTTCTAACAGCTCTACTTCTTTGAAAGATTTTACAATAAAATATCTTTGATTGCAAGCAAAAGCCCCTAGATTCGTATATCTGAAATTATCAAACTTTATACTTCTATTTTGGTGAAAATGTCCTTCAACAAAGTAGTTACATGCATATTTATCATCTAATCTTTTCACTATAAATGCATCAAATCCTACAAACTCTCTACAATCATTTTTTTTACTCAGATAACTATCGAGTTTTTTTAAAATAAGATTGTTGCTTATAAAATTTAAAGCTCTTAGAAAGAGCAAAACCAAAGGGTTTCTAATAATAAATGTATAAATTTTGTATCCCACATCTTCCCCAAAATCACCATGTGCCAGCATTATAACTTTGTCATTATATTTACATGCCAATGGCTGCTGTTTGATTGGGAAGACTTTGGCATGCGGAAAAATATTTTTTAAATTAAAGTCGTGATTCCCTTCCAGATAGATTAGTTCTATCTCTTGTGAAATCTCATTTAAAAGCTTTATCGCCTCTTGATTTATTTTTGCTGTATAGGGAATTGCACCAAAGAGAGTGTCGAAAATGTCGCCCAGAAATAGAAGCTGCGTAGGTTGCAGTTTTTTTGAATGAATCTCTTTTAGAAAATTTAAAAGGTGTGGACGGAGGTATGAATAGTGTGCATCCGCAACAACAAATGCACCCTCTTTTATCTCAATATTATGGGACATAAGCGATATTTGAAATGCCTAAAGAGTCATGAAATCCCATCATAATATTTGCGTTTACAACCGCCTGAGAGGAAGCCCCACGCATTAAGTTATCGATTGCACTTGAGATAAAAAGCATGTTGTTTTTTTGCTTGACATATATATCACAGAAGTTAGTACCCGCAACATTTTTCATGTCAACAGGATTTTTGCAAACTCGTACAAAAGGCTCATCCTTGTAATACTCTTTTAAAACATCCACAGCATCGAAAGTTCCATTTACCTGCAGATAAATAGATGAAATCATTCCTCGAGTCAGCGGCACCAAATGGGGTACAAAGTTTACCTCTTCATTTGGAATATCTAGCTTTTGAGCAATCTCAGGGGCATGCCTGTGAGAGAATGGATTGTAGGCAAAAAGGTTGTCGTTTACATTCACAAAATGAGTCACATCGCTAAGCTTTTTACCAGCTCCGCTCACTCCTGTTTTTGAATCAATTATAACCGGGGTATGTGCAACTCTAAATTTCATAAACGGCAACATCCCTAAAATCGCAGAAGTTGGAAAACAGCCAGGATTTGCAACAAGAGAGGCACTCTTTAGCTCATCTCTAAACATCTCAGGAAGCCCGTAAACGGCACTTTTCAAGTTTTCCACATCAGTATGAGGGCAATAAAACTCTTCATAAACATCTTGAGGAAGTCTATAATCCGCCGACAAATCGACAACCTTTACCCCAGTTGCAATAAGCGGTTTTACAAAAGCCATGGCTGTCTGATGCGGAACTGCCAGAAAAACGAGTTCACACCTCTTTGCAACCCCATCCATGTCGGCTTTTTCTACGTCACACTCATACACTTTTGCCAAAGATGGATGAAGCTCACTCAGTGTAGTTCCCCCCTCGGAGTTTGCAACATAGTTAAGATGAAATTTTGGGTGATTTATAAGAATTTTAACAAGTTCCAAGCCGGTGTATCCGCTTACACCGATAATTCCGACATTAATTGCACTCAAACACAATCTCCTGATATTTCACTTCGAGTATCTCATACTCTTTTTCACCGTTTGGAAGTTTCGCTTTAAAATCATCGCCTTCTTCTCTTCCTAAAAGCTGCTTAGCCAAAGGAGAAGCGAACGAAATCAGCCCGATATCAGGGTTGCTTTCACATCCGCCTACTATCACATAGGTTATCTCCTCATCCGTTTCCAAATCGCACAAAACTACAGTCGAACCAAAACTTACACGGGCATGTTCAAGCTCTGAGGGGTCAACTATCTGAGCAGAACCGATAATTTCAGCCAATTCAATGAGTCGTCCATCAATAAGCCTCTGCTGCTCTTTTGCGGCGTGATATTCGGCATTCTCTTTTAGGTCACCATGTTCAAGCGCCTCTTCAATATCTTTCACTGTTTGCGGTCTTTTAACTTGTTTTAAATCTTTCATCTCAGCCTGCAGTTTCGCATAGCCAAAAACTGTCATAGGTTCAATTCTTTCCATAATGATTCTCTTTTATTTAAATTTTTAGTGAGTGATTATATCGAAAGTTGTTTTATAGTTGGTTTCATGGTGGATAAATCAAAATTTATTATTTCACTGTCACACATAATTGTGATTACACACCCTTTTTTACTTACACTTCTTGGCATGTGGACATTTTTTAAAAGCAAAATATTTTGATTTGTCATAGGGTCATTTGCGAAAAGTGTTTCCTCTTTTATAAAAAATACTCTTCCACCACCGCAGCCATCGCCGATTATACCTTCACAAACAAGCGGAGAACTCAAATCAAAACCATGGAACATTTGTACAATCCTTTTTTGCTTCTTTGATAAACTCTGCAAAGTCAGTGCTGTTTTTGTCTAAATTTTGATAACTTTCAAAACTGTATTCTTTAAAAATTTTTTCATCAATGCATGTATTCACTGTTTGATTTGTGTCATGTTGACTTGTAGAGATAACTTTCAGTTTTTGCCCGTCACCCCACTCGAAATAACTGTTATAATAGGGTTGCAAAGTCCATACTGCAAAACCCAAAGTAAAAATTATGTTCGTTATATACTCTTTCTTTTTTGTCTCTCTGTATTTTTTTATGTCATAAGAGATAAGTATTAAAAAAATTATTTGTAACGATATATTGAACCAATCACTATCTAAAAAATCAAACAAACCACTCTCCTATTTCTCTCTTATTTTTTTAATCGTTTGGGCACACATGGCAAGCCCGAATGTAGCCGTTACACCCATAAAACTTCCCTTCTCTTTTGTAACCACCTCTTCGCTTGAAAAGATGGTGGTGTATTTTTTGTTGAAGCCTCGTTTTTTGAGTTCATATCTTATTTTGGAGCCGAATTTATCACCGTATGTTTTCCAGATATCTGCTACTTCTACTTTTGTCGGGTCTAATCTTTTTGCACTTCCAAAGGAGGAGATGAGCTTTTTGTAGCACTTTTGAGCGATAGCTAATTTTGCATTTCTGTCATCTATGGCATCTAACACCAAATCATATTCGTCAAAATCAAAGTCCCAAACCCACTGCTCATCTACTCTTACATTTATAATTTTGAGATGTGGATAATGGGTTAGCAGCGCCTCAACCTTAAACTCGCCCTCATGCAGTTCAGACCACATCTGGCGATTCTGGTTTGTCACATCGTAGGTGTCAAAGTCAACAATTGTTATGTCGGTTATTCCGCTACGCGTCAGACAATCAAGACAAAAACTTCCGACTCCCCCTACTCCTAAAAGTATCACTTTCGCATTCTGTATTTTTAAAAAATCATCTTGCAAAAGCTGTTTTATACGCTCATATTTCATCCGCTTATTTCATCCACTCTTCAAGTGCATTGATACTTTTGTATGCACTCATGTCGAGATGAATCGGCGTTAAAGAGACAAATCCTGCTTCGATTGCTTCGTAATCGCTCATGTCGTGCGCAACATCTCTAGATTTAAACTCTAGCGGATGAAGCCCAAGCCAGTAGTGCTCCTCACCGCGTGGATTTCTGTGAAGATGTGCGTCATTTGCGTAGCATCTGTACCCTGCATAAGTCACTTTCATCGGGGCAACCGTGAGTTCAGCAGGAATATTTACATTCAGAAACTCTCTGTGAGGAAGAGGAAACGAACCCTCTTTTATCTTCATAACAAGCTCTTTAATCGTGTTGCATGCAAGCGAAAAATCTCCATCAGGATTCGTAAAATCCATCACCTGACTAATCGCAATAGCAGGAACGCCATGCAAAACAGCCTCCATAGCACCCGCACATGTTCCTGAGTAGGTAATATCCTCGCCCATGTTTGAGCCGCGGTTTATTCCGCTGACAAGTAAATCAGGCTTTTCCCCCTCAAACATGGAGTGAAGTGCGAGATAAACACAGTCGCTCGGCGTACCGTCATCCAGTTTATAAAAATCATCTTCTACACATATAAAACGGAGCGGACGAACCAAAGTAAGCGAATGCCCGCATGCAGACTTCTCATTTGCGGGTGCTACTACGGTAACATCCACACCATTAATCTCTCTCAAAGCACTGACCAAATTTCGCAGTCCTTTCGCCTCATAACCATCATCGTTTGTCACTAAAATTTTATACCTCAATGGCATCTCCTAACTTCTCTCATAGAAATAATTTTCTTAATATTGGTTATATACTCGTTTTGCTTTTGGATATGCATATATTATCGCTCCGGCTGCTATACCCAATATGATGAGCCAAACGAACATTGCGAATGAACTCTCATCCTCTGCCTCTTCTTTTATCTTTTTAACAACTATTGTCTCTTCTTTTTTTGCACTTTCTACACTTTTTGTTGCAACTTTTGTCTCTGCAGCGACGGAATAACTACTCTCTTTTATTGCTTGATTTGTCATATTTATCTCTTTAACTAGAGGTGCTGTTATGTTTGTGTCCACTTTTATTGCCATGTTATTTGCATCTGTTTTTGTTACTGAAATATTTTTATTGTCAGCTTCTTTTTTAGTAGGAATGATTGCCGACATCCTTGCTGCCGCTACTTTAAGGCTTTGTTCTTCTTCTTTGGTTTGATTTGTTTTATTTATCACATCATATTTTCGACTGAATGCACTCTTAAATTTTGGCTGAACCAAATTCATGACCTCTTGATACACCTCTTGATTTTTTATTGGTTCTATTATCAGAACAGTATAGTTGCCAAGAGGTCGCACATAAATTGCAAAATCATTTTTTGTTGCTAGAGTATTAAGTTTTTCGTACACCTCCTTTTTTTGGAACATTTCTAACTCCTCAAGCGCCACCTCTTTTTTAGAGTAGGTTTTTAATATAACCTTCTTTGGGTATTGCGAACTTAATGATGCATAGACAGATGAAGTTTGCGCCACATTTTGTGATAATTCTTCAATATTTATTGCAGTGGCTTTGAGAAACTTTGGCATAATCAGTTTCAATGTCTCTTCCAATATATACTGATTTTTTATAGGTTCTGCAACCAAAAGATTCTTTTTTCCAGATGCTGTAACATGAATATCAAAATCATTCTCTTTAGAAATAAGTTCAAGTTTACTATAAATTTCATCACTCTTTAGTTTTTCAAATGCAGCATTCGCACTCTCCCTGTCTTTAAAACTATCAAAAACAATCTGCTTTGTATATGCCCCTAAAGAACTGCTTATCAGTATGATTGTCACTGCTGTAAAAATAATTTTCAAGCATACTTCCCAGAAATAAATTTTGAATTCATTATATTGTTTTAATTATAAATAAAATCTAAAAATGAATAAAAAAATTAAACCCTTCTTAGATTAAAAAAAAATTTTCTTTTTCCGATAATATTGAAAATTACTACAAGGTATATTATGAACACTTCCTACGGATTGAATTCCTATACATCACACGATTTAAGCATAAGCATGAAAACATCGAGCAGCGATGTTATCAATATGGATTTTGCAAATAAAAAAGAGCTTTCTTTGTCGCATCAAGAGAGCAAAAATGCAACTAAAGATAACCTCTCTTTTTCTTCCATGCAATCATTTCAATTCTCTATGACGGGCAATGGAATAGATGAACAAGACCAAAAAGAGATAGATGCTTTTATGAAAATTGCAAAACCGTTTGTTGATTCATTTTTAAAAGAGCTAGAGCAAGATGCGCCGCAAACTCCGGTTACAAAGCTGGCAAACAAAATAGCGGATATTTTTGCACCTATGAAAGAAAAAGATCAAAATACAAAAAATCAGGTAAAAACAGACATAGTAAAAATGTTTGACAACTCAATGAATCAAAGCGATTCCATGAGTAAAATCTTTGAAGATGCAAAAAAATTATTAGAAAAAACTCTTCAAGAGTTTGATGATTACAACAAAAAACTATATGCCTGATTCTTTTTGGAATAGTATATGCTTGTAAAATTGTATGAAATCACTAATATTGATAATTTTATTAAATGTAGCTATTTTAGCTTCATCGGCGTTTGATGTAGAGCAGGAATATGAACAGCTCAATGCGGGAATTGAAAAAATATCTCCTCTTCTCTCCGCAGAAGATAAAGTATCTCTTTATCTGTTAGTTCTCGCAACGCATGACAAAATAGCAACTGCTTATGCTCTAGGGGAGCATGGCGGTGATTCAGTAAAAGAGGTAGAGCAAGAGACATTAAAGCTCTTCTCCTTAATAAAAATGAATAACGAGAAAATTAAGAAGAGTGACGTCGAAAATTTAGTAGAGCTCTACTCCCAGATGAATAAATATGGGTTGGAGTTTATTAAAAGCAACTCAAACGAGTCCAACAACCCTCTTCCTATTTTTATATTTTTAGGTGCTGCAGCTCTTGCTCTAGGATTTGGTGTAAGTTATTTTTTCTTTAGAAATCAAAACACCCCTCTAATCAATAGCGATAAACAAAGCCGCAACATTAACGATATCTTTGCAAATCTGCCGGAAATGGACAAAACACAAAACAAAAACGAAAGCGACAACTCGGGAAAAGCAGAGAAGGAAGTCTCTTCTGCGCATGCAGAATCCCGTCATGTTGAAACTCCTATAAAAAGTAGTGAGGATGGAGATGCATTGGCGAATCTGCAAAAAGTGCATAATAATGTTTTAAATGAAGTGAAACATTTAGAACGCCTAAAAGCATCTTGGCATGAAGAGCAAAATAAAGCAAACGATGAACTGAAAAAAGAGAAGAGAGCTCTCGAGCATGACATCCAAGAGCTTAAGAAAAAAACAGCAGAGTTGCAAGATTCACAAAAAACACTTATTAGTGAATCTCAAGAGAATTTACAAAATCTAGATAAACAACCCTACGAGAATGATGCTGAATTTAATGAAAAATTAATTTCTCTCAAACATAAAAGCCATAACATATTCCATATATTGGATACTATCTCGGATATCGCAGAGCAGACAAATCTGCTTGCTCTCAATGCAGCCATAGAAGCAGCCAAAGCCGGTGAACATGGAAGAGGATTTGCAGTAGTAGCAGATGAAGTTAGAAATCTTGCAGAAAAAACCCAAGAGACACTGAGTGAAGCAAAAGTAAATATTTCAAGTGTCGTAGATGCAATTTCAAGTTTAAAAAGTTAAGAGTGTCTTAAAACTTGACATTGCCTCTTCAATTAGTGTAAAATTGCGGCATCAAAACAGATATTTACATATCTCAATATCCTCTAATTTATGCGTTGTGCAAAAAAATCCCAATAAACTAAGGTAATTACTTAATGAGTGAAAACAATTCACAAACAACTCCGACAACCCCAGCAACACCGACCCAACCACGCAAGACTACAAAGCCAAACAACAAAACTCGTTCACACACTCCCGTTAAAGGTGTAACCGTTGATGACCTTCGTGCAAAAACAATTGAAGAGTTAGTAACACTCGCAAATGAGCTTAATGTTGAACATCCAAATGAGTTAAAAAGACAAGATATTATCTTTGAAATTTTAAAGGCTCAAACAGAGCAAGGCGGCTTTATACTCTTTAGCGGCATTTTAGAAATCATGCAAGACGGCTATGGATTTATCCGTTCGATTGACAAAAGTTTTAACGAAAGTATAAACGATGCCTATGTTTCCAACACTCAAATTAAAAGATTTGCACTTAGAAACGGGGATGTTGTTACAGGTCAAGTCCGCCCTCCAAAAGACCAAGAGAGATACTATGCACTTATCAAAATAGAAGCCGTAAACGGCTTACCGCCCGAAGAGAGCAAAAAAAGACCTCTTTTTGAAAACTTAACACCTCTTTATCCACTAGAACAAATCAAATTAGAATACAGAGAAAAAGGGCTTATTGGTCGAATGATGGATCTATTCGCACCCATCGGCAAGGGGCAAAGGGGTCTGATTGTTGCCCCTCCAAGAAGCGGTAAAACTGAACTATTAAAAGAGATAGCCCACGGTATAACTGCAAATCATCCCGAGATTGATTTGATGGTTTTACTTGTAGATGAGAGACCTGAAGAGGTTACCGACATGGAGAGAAGCGTTAAAGGTGATGTTTACAGCTCAACCTTTGACATGCCTGCAAAGAACCATGTTAAAGTTGCCGAAATGGTAATAGAAAAAGCAAAAAGACGCGTTGAGTTAGGAAAGGATGTAGTCATACTTCTTGACTCTATCACCCGTCTAGCGCGCGCTTACAACACAGTCACTCCTTCAAGCGGTAAAGTTCTCTCCGGCGGCGTGGATGCGAATGCGCTGCATAAGCCGAAGCGCTTTTTCGGAGCAGCGAGAAATATTGAGAATGGAGGAAGTTTGACAATTATTGCTACTGCCCTTGTCGATACCGGAAGCAAAATGGACGAAGTTATCTTTGAGGAGTTCAAAGGAACCGGAAACTCTGAAGTTGTACTCGACCGCAAAATTGCCGAAAGACGCATATTCCCTGCAATCGACATCTTAAAATCCGGAACAAGAAAAGATGAACTTCTTATCGGTTCGGATGTTCTGCAAAAAGTGTTTATCCTTCGTCAGATGATTCATAAGCAGGATAATGAGGTAGAAGCACTCAAATTTGTTTATACGACCATGGGTAAAAAAGCTACGAATGAAGAGTTCTTAGAAAGCATGAATACGAACCAATAACTATGAAACTAGGGGTATTTGATAGCGGAATCGGCGGTTTAACTGTTGTAAAATCACTTTTAGAGCATGAACTTTTTGAAGAGATTATCTACTTCGGAGACACAGCGCGTGTACCCTACGGAATTAAAGACAAAAATACTATCATCCGCTATGCCATAGAGGCGGTAGAGTTTTTCAAAAACTTTGAACTCGATCTCATCATAGTTGCATGTAACACCGTGAGTGCCTACGCTCTTGAAGAGATGCGGGAGAGTTCTGCATGCCCTGTTATCGGGGTTGTAGAGTCGGGTGTGCTTGCAACATCCAACGCAATTAAAGACAAAAATTCAAATATTCTCATACTCGGTACAAAAGCCACCGTAAACTCAAAAGCCTATGAGACAAGCCTCCATAAACAGGGCTTTGTCAACCTTCAAGCCAAGGCTACAGGGCTGTTTGTTCCTATGGTTGAAGAGGGAATTTATGAGGGTGAAATTTTAGATGCCACACTCAAACACTACTTTAAAGATTTAGAAACTCCCCATGCCATCATTCTCGGCTGTACGCACTTTCCTCTCATCTCAAACGCCATTCAAAACTATTTCGGCAAAGATACAATTTTGATCCACTCCGGAGAAGCTATTGTTGAGCATTTAGAAAAGGAGTTTACATTTGAAACAAAATATAAAAACCCGAAACTCAAATTCTTCGCCTCAGAAAATCCGGAAGCACTCAGAAGCGTTGCAAAAATGTGGCTGAAAATATAGAGTAGTATAATGTAACTGTTTTGCAATAATGAAGTTATAAAATTTTGCCATGGAAAATAAATTACCCAAAACATGGTTAAATAATTTAGAAGTTTTAGACATAGCCTTTCAACCCATCATCAATATTCATACCGGTAAAACTTATGCAGTAGAATCACTCCTTAGAAACTACCAAGAGATTGGTTTTGATTCTATTTTTGTCCTCTTCGACCAAATCTATAAAGAGAATCTCCTCTACTCTTTTGATATTGCTCTGCGTGAGAAGGCGATACAGAAATTTATAAAAATTGATGACTTCAAAAATATAAAACTCTTCTACAACCTTGATAATCGCTTATTTGAGATGCCTGATTTTACAAGCGGCAACACAGCTGCCCTACTCAAAAAATATGGTATAAAAAAGGATGATATCTGTTTTGAGATTTCCGAGAGACATGAGATTTCGAGTGATTGTAAAATGGATCAGGTTCTTATGCACTACAGAGATGAAAATTTTTGTATAGCCATTGATGACTTTGGGGTCGGCTATTCCGGTTACAAACTTCTCTATGAGAGCACTCCGGATGTTATAAAAATTGATAGATTCTTTTTAACAGATATTGAAAAAGATATAAAGAAAAAAATAATGGTGAGCAATATAACGCATCTCGCTATTCAGCTGGGAATAAAAGTTATCGCGGAAGGTGTTGAAACAAAAGCAGAGCTTATGACTTGTAAAGAGATAGGATGCCATCTGGCTCAGGGTTACCTTGTGCAAAAACCAACGCAAAACACAAACGAAATTAAACAAAAATATAATGCTATTACTGATTTACTCAAGCACGAAAAAAGAGCGGATGCCGAGTATAAAATAGATAGTTACCTAGATAAAATAAAACCTCTCTTCGTTCAATCCAAAATGACTCAAGTCATAGAGTACTTCAAAAAGTATCCCAACACCTCTATCATACCGATTGTAAATGCCAGTGATGAGCCGATTGGAATATTGCAAGAGAACATCATAAAAGAATCACTCTACTCTCAATACGGCAAATCACTTCTTCTCAATGACGGTACAAAAAAATCAAAACTCAAAAATCTAATCAGCAATTGCGGTATAGCGGATATCAACAGCGATATAGCAACAATCATAGAGCTGTTCTCCAACAATCCAGACTCCAAAGGGATTATTTTAACAAACAACTCAAAATATTATGGCTATCTCTCTGCAAGAGCCATTATTACTATTATGAATGAAGAAAACATTCTCTTTGCGAGAGAACAGAACCCCCTCACAAAACTTCCAGGAAATACGATAATTGAAAAATATATTTCAACTGTTTCTACAAATAAAAATTCTTACATGTTATGCTATTTTGATTTGGACAACTTCAAGGCATATAATGATATTTACGGCTTTAGAAACGGAGACAGAGTTATACTTTTATTTGCAGATATTATCAAAAAGCATCTACCCTCTGAGTTTTGCAAAGCTCATATCGGCGGCGATGACTTTTTTGTAGCTATAAAATATAACAACGATGATGAGCATTCCTACAGCAACAAAATTATAAAAATTATCAAAAAGTTCACACAGGATGCAAAAGATTTTTACTCTCAAGAGGACAAAAAAAGAGGGTATATAATCGCAAAAGACCGAGAAGAAAAGATAAAAGAGTTCCCACTGTTAACCGTGAGTGCTTCAATTGTGATAGTTACAAAAACAACAAATGACAGGTCCTCAAAAAATATAAACTCTGTTTTATCTTTACAAAAAAAAGTTGCCAAACATGAAGACAGCCACATCTCCATAAGCAGTCTCTTATGAGAAAAAAACAAAAAATCGTCAATCTTTTTCATGATAAAGATGTCTATCAAATAAGATATGTGATTTCTATTACAACAGAGGAAGATATAAACCTATTTTGGGATTTTATCAGTGCATCGAATAACCCGACACATGAGCTGATTCATGCATTTATAACCAAATTTCATAACTTTGCCTTATCCTTTATCATAAATAATAAAGCGATGTTTTTTGAAATTATTTTAGAAGAGAGCGACGATTTTTTTTACTTTACTCTGTGGAATCAAAAAGTAGCTCTCGCATTTAAATCTTGCATGTACAAAGCACCCTTTGAATTTTTATATGACAAAAAAAAATCAGTGTCAAACTCAATAAGTTAAAGTGTTTGGAAGATAGAAAAAAAATAAAACTCAAACATGAAAAAAGAGAGCAGTCACTTATAAATTCAGTAATAAACCCAGAAGAAAATAAGTGGATAGAAGCTTATACATTTTTAAATAATGAAGACCTAGAATATCTATTGAAATTAAGTGAAGATATGCAAGAGTTGGCTTTTCAAATAAACAAAATTGGTTTTAATAAAAATATATTTATATCATTGAGATCTATCTTTTCTCTTTTTTGTCTAACTCTCAGCTACTATAAAAAAATCTCTCCAATCGCAATTACAATATCTAACTTTTCTAATCTTATTAATGGAAACGAAGATAGATTTATAAAGCTGACTAAATTAGAACTGATGCTTATCGACGGTTTTATAGAGAATATAGACACTTGGCTACAGACACTCTTTATAAAAGGAGGTGCAAATCTTTACTTCATGGATAACTCTTTAAAAGCTGATTTTGAGACGATTCAAGAGATGATTCTTCCCCAAAAAAACGCATCTGAAGAAATCTCTTTAGATGATGTTTTTGATTTTTAAAAGCCTTTTTGATAAGACTTTAACTCTTTAAATGCTAAAATCTTTTACTTAAAAATGGAGTGGCATGTGAAAGAGAGTTCAGAGGTTTTAGCCAGAAAATATAGACCGTCAAACTTTGATGAGCTTATAGGTCAAGAGACAATTTCTCAGACTCTCTCACTTGCACTCGACTCAAACCGCCTCTCTCATGCCTACCTTTTCTCAGGTCTCAGAGGAAGCGGCAAAACATCAACCGCCCGTATTTTTGCAAAAGCTCTTATTTGCGAAAGGGGCATAACCCACAAGCCATGCGGAATTTGCCAAAACTGCACCCTCGCTCTGGAGGGTCGCCACATGGATATAGTGGAGATGGACGCCGCTTCAAACCGCGGAATAGACGACATCCGCGACCTTGTTGAGCAAACAAAGTACAAACCCTCCACCGCAAGATTTAAAATCTTCATAATCGATGAAGTCCACATGCTGACTCCTCAGGCCTTCAATGCACTTTTAAAGACGCTTGAAGAGCCGCCTGCCTATGTAAAGTTTATACTTGCAACAACTGACCCGCTGAAAATTCCAGCAACCATTTTGAGCCGTTCTCAGCACTTCAGATTTAAAAGCATAGCAACAAACAAGATAGCAGACCATTTGGCATACATTCTTAATCGTGAAAAAATTGAGTATGAGAGTGATGCACTTGAAATACTCGCCAGAAGCGGCAACGGAAGTTTAAGAGACACTCTCACTCTCCTCGACCAAGCCATCATCTACTCCAAAAATCATGTCGATGTCAAAACCGTAACCGACATGCTGGGTCTTGTTGACCCAAAATTTTTAACAGATCTCTTTGGTGCAGTTTTTGCAAAAGATTATGGACAGTTGGTTGAATATACCAAAATTTTAGAAGATTATGAAGCAGAGATGGTTGTGGATGAACTTATCGCCTACCTCAAAGAGCGAATGTATAACCATGACGCGCTCTTTTCAACACTGGTTTTAGATAGATTTTTCAGAATACTAAGTGACTCAAAATATCTCTTCAGCATCAACGCAAACGGCTCTTTTGTCCTCTCCCTCATATTTTTCAAAATGGTTGAAGCACTTCGCATAAAAGAGATTGACCAGATGATTGAGTCTCTTCAGAAAGAGATTCAAAGACCGACGATAGAAGCTCCACATGCAGCAGTTGCGCACCCAAATCCGACAGAAGAGATACGAGTCCAACCGACCGTACAGGCTAAAGAAGAAATAGAAATCAGAATTGAAAAAGAGCCAAAAGCAACTTCATATTCCATTATCAATCCACATGTAAAAAGCTTTGAAGAATTGATAAATAGAATAGGAGACAGAAACCATAAACTCGGCGAATGTTTTACCAAAAGCGTAACATTTGTATCTTATGAGGACGGTATTTTGTCATGGGAGAGTTGTGCGAACGAGGAGTGCAAACAGGCACTCAAACATGGCTATACGGTTATCAGACAACTTGTTCGAGAGATATTTGGATTTGAAACCCAGATAAAAGGTTTGCCTTGTTCCAAAATGATGGAAGAGGAAAAAAAAAATGATTTGATTTCAGAAAATGCTCCTCAAACGGTCGAGCCGACTGCAATACATCAACAACATATTATAGAACAGCCAGCAATGCCGCTTGACCAAAGCAGTTCTATGATTGAAGATGCCGAAGTTAGCGGAAGTGATAGTTGCGTCAGCAGCTGTTCGCAAAGCGATGAATCCGCCAAAGAGATAAACGGAGTTGACATAAGAGAAGAGCCGATGGTTCAAAAAGCGATTGAACTTTTTGAAGCAAAAAAAGTAACAATTCAGTCTAAAATTTAACTGTCATTTTACAGCTCTGCAAAAAAAAGTTCACGAGCACATAACCTCTCTTTTTGGCAAAACAACAGAATATTCTCATACGGCATAGAGTTTCTCCTCTTGAGAGTTGCAAAATTTGCCTGAGAAATATCTAACGCATCTGCCACATCTTTATCCAATATTTTTTTCTTTGCATCACGCGACAGGTAACACTTCAACTCTTCTATAACGCTATAAAAATCTCTCATATGAACTCTTTACTTTTAATTAGAGAGAAATATATCAGAAAAAATAGAGTTAAAGCAAAAATATTGCACCCTGCCATATCCTATGTTTTGCCCCTCCTCAATTGAATCGATTACTATCTATTAAACTTCTTCCGCAAAAAGTCTAACCAAAGAGAATGCCAATATGTCAATTTTTTGTTTCGTTCTCCCAACCTCCGCCGAGAGCCTTACACAACATAACAAAATTTTGGCGTTTTGCCTCTTCATTGAGTACCAACTGATTTTCATTGGCTATTAATGATTGTCTTATAACCAACAGAGGTAAATAAGCCGTTTTTCCATTATCGTATTGAGATTTGCTTATTGCTTCTGCTTGAATATATTTTTTTTGCGCACTTTCTAAGGCACTCCCCTCAACAAGCAGAGTATGCCGCTCTTTGAGAGCATTTTCTACTTCACCAAAAGCTATCAAGAGTGTTTGCTCATACTGCAACTGCGCCTCTTTTGTTTGTGCTTTAGCTATGTTAACCTCACTCTCTATCCGTCCTGCCGTAAAAATCGGAAGTGTCACCGAGGGAGCAATCTGCCATATTGAAGAAGGAGATTCTAAAAGTTTTGTAAGTTCCGCACTTTGAAATCCAAGAATGCCCGTGAGTGAAAAAGATGGAAAATAGGCAGCTTTTGCCATGCCTATGGAAGCATTCGAGGCATGCCACGAAGACTCGGCGGCCAAAATATCAGGACGGCGTTTTAAAAGAGTAGAGGGGATACCTGCAGGTATATCTATCGACGGCAGAGACAGATACTTTTTACTCATCACAAACTCTTTTGGAAATTCTCCGGTAAGAATCGAGAGTGAGTTTTCCAATGCCGATATTTTTGCCTCAATCGGAGAAATCTTACTACTCGATTCATCTACGGATGCTTCCGCTTGCAAAACATCCCCGTAAGAACCAACGCCTTGATTCCATTTTGCTTGAGAAATTGAAGCAATCTGCTCTGCAAGCACTCTGTTTTTATATGCATTTTCGAGCAATACATGTTGACTCAATAAACTATTGTATGTAGAAACAACATTTGCCGTTATCGAAGATTGTATCAACTTGTGTGCATAATCACTCGCCAAGAGTGCAGCTTTTGCCGACTCCTCCGCTCTGGCATATTTTCCCCAAAAATCTATTTCATATTGGCTCATTGCTAAATTCAGACCATAGGTCGTTGTATGGTCGTTAAAGCTTGAAAAGTGATTCGCAGTGGTATTGGACAACTGTTGCGTTGAAGCCGAAGCCCCTGCATTTAGTTGTGGAAAGAAACTTGACTTTGCAAGACCTAGTTTTGCCATGAAACTCTCATTTTTTGCAGCAGCGATAGCAATCTCTTTGTTTTGTTTGAGTGCCTTCTCCACCAAAGCGTTAAGGGCAGAATCATTCAATTTTTCCCACCATCGGTTTAGAACCTCAGTGGAACTATTTTGCTCTACTGTTTTCCACTTATCCGAGAGTTCTGGGCTGGGTGAAACAAAATCGGGTCCAACTCTTGTACAACCGCTTACAATAAAAAGAGCTGTTGTCAAAAAAAGTGTATGAAACACTGCTTTCACTGCTTCTCCTTTGCTTTTTTGTTCTGTATTTTCTCTCGCAATGTAGAAATTTGATAATAGAGATAGGGTATAAAATAGCGTTCAATAAATGTAGCAGCAATCATTCCCCCGAGAATGCCTATTCCGACTGAGTGGCGGCTTTGAGCTCCTGCCCCTGTGCTGAGGGCGAGAGGCAAGACGCCAAAAACAAAAGCCAAAGAAGTCATCATCATGGGGCGATATCGCAACCTTGCTGCAGAGATTGTCGCATCATAGATACTTTTGCCCTCTTTACGCTCCTCCTCTGCAAATTGAATAACCAATATTGCATTTTTTGCCGCTAATGCCACAAGAGTGAGCAATCCGATTTGAAAATAAACATCGTTATTTTGCCCCGTAATCCATAGGGCAAGGTAAGCTCCCATCATTCCAAATGGAATAGAGAGCATAACAGCCAAAGGCAGTATCCATGCCTCATATTGCGCTGCAAGAATCAAAAATACAACTATAAGCGCAAAAAGAAGAATATTCTGCGCACGGTTTTGAACTTGTATCTGCTGATATGCGACACCGTCCCAACTCGTCACAATTTCAGGAGGAAGGAATTCATTTGCCAACTTATCTAGGGTTTCTATCGCTTCACCGGTGCTGACTCCAGGTTTTAGAGTCGCACTGACGGGAACGGAAAGAATTGTATTAAAGTGTTGAATAGTTACAGGTGCAGACTCTTGACGAACCGACAACAGAGAGCTAAGCGGAATCATGGCACCCGACGAGGAGCGGACATATCCTCTGCCAATATCCGAGGGAGTACGTCTAAAAGCTTCATCCGCCTGTACTTTTACCCAATAAGTGTTTCCGTCTTTCACAAACTGATTTATGTTGGATAGACCTATTGTATCTTGTATCGTCGCAAATAAATCCTCTAACGAAACCCCGAGTATCTTTGCTCTCTCTCTGTCAA
This sequence comes from Campylobacterales bacterium, assembly GCA_026390115.1. Taxonomy (GTDB): domain Bacteria; phylum Campylobacterota; class Campylobacteria; order Campylobacterales; family Sulfurimonadaceae; genus Sulfurimonas. The sequence continues at coordinate 47,545 of JAPLGO010000024.1, forward strand.
TATCCAAAAACAGCACGGGAGATGATGGGCGCATGGAACTGGTTACATTGGCAAATTGTGGGAGCTCTCGGGCTTTGTCCATAAATTTTTGAGCGTGCTGCACAAGCAGATTTATATCCCCATCGGGGCTTTGAAGCCACAACTGTACGCCTCCTGTTTTACTTAATCCACGAATAGGCGGCGGTGGGTATGAATTGAAGCTGGCTTCCATGATTGGCTGAGTCGCTTTTTTAAACTCATTCATAATTGCTTTTACGCTCAACTCTTCGCTTTGGCGCTCATCCCAATGTGCAAGCCGTGCAATGATTGTTGCAGAATTTGGCTCCTGCCCTCCTCCCATAAAATTATTCCCGACAATCGTGACAATATTTTCAATTCCTTTGATTGACTGAACCGCTTTTTCCGCTTTTTCAACAACTGCCTGTGTACGTTCAATCGTTGCTCCTTCTGGAAGAGAGAGAACACTGTAAAAATAGCCTTGATCTTCGGTCGGTAAAAATGATTTTTGCAGCGTTGATGAGAGATAGTAGATAACTCCAAAAACGGATATATAGAGTAAAAAAGTGATAAAACCGCGTCGTATCATCGTAGAGGAGAGGTGCAAATAGCGCTCTGTCATTGAAGCAAATATTTCGTTAAAACGGACAAACGGTGCAAAAGGCACCTTCTCATGTGGTTGCAAAAGCAGTGCACCCAGAGCAGGAGAGAGGGTAAGTGCAACAAAGCCTGAAAAAACTACTGAAACTGCAATAGTCATCGCAAACTGTTTATATAACTCCCCCGTCATTCCGCCGATAAAGGTTGCCGGCACAAATACAGCGCATATAACCAAAACTATCGCAATAATCGGACTCGCAACCTGAGACATCGCCTTGATGGCTGCATCTTTTGATGAAAGATGTTCATTTTGAATAATCCTCTCCATATTTTCGACAACAACGATTGCGTCGTCCACCACAATTCCAATCGCCAATACCATTCCAAAAAGGGTCAATGTATTAATCGAATATCCTAAGAAATACATTCCGATAAATGCCCCCATCAATGATACCGGAACAGAAATCAGTGCTATAAGACTAGCTCTAAAACTTTGTAAAAAGAGGTAAATAACCGCGATAACTAAGAGTATTGCCAATACTAGGGTTTTTATTACCTCTTCGATTGAGATTTTGACAAATTTTGTCGCGTCATGTGCTATCTTAAATTGAATACCAGAGGGAAATGTTTTGGAGAGATGCTCCATCTCTGCAGTGACCGCTTCAGAAGTTTCAATTGCATTGGCATCCGATTGTGAAAAAATAACTAAAAGAACCGCAGGATTTCCGTTGAAACGACCGTAATATTCATAATTGCTGGTTCCCAGTTCCACTCGGGCAATATCACTGAGATGCACTATTTTACCGTCCGCTTTTGCACGAACGACAATCTGCTCAAACTCCTCTACGGTCGATAATCTTCCTTTAGTCGTGAGCATAACCGTCATTTGCTGTGCCTGAATTTGACCTTGACCCAAACGCCCCGGAGAGACCTGAATATTTTGTTCATTAATCGCATTGTCTACATCGGATGTGCTAATCCCCATGGAAGCCATTTTATCGGGGTTAAGCCAAATACGCATGGCATAGCTGCGCTCTCCGGAAATAGATGCATCGCCTGCACCGGGAAGTCTTTTAATATTATTGATGACATGAGTCGCTACATAATTACTGATTTCAATATCACTTTTTGAGCCGTCAGGCGAGTACAGGGCGGCAATCATCAGAATATCTTGAGTTTTCTTTTTTACATCAACTCCCAGCATTTTTACAACACTCGGAAGTCTCGGCAGTGCGAGGTTGACACGATTTTGGATATCAGTCAATGCTTTATCTGCATCCGTTCCCACTTCAAAGGTACATGCAATTCCCCCTCCTCCAGACATACCTGCAGCTGAAGAGCTTACATACATGAGGTTCGCAGCACCTGCAATTTGCGCTTCAATCGGAGCGAGCACCGTATCGGCAATCGTTTTAGCATCGGCTCCCGGATAGCTTATGCTGACACTGACAATCGGAGGTGTGACTTTTGGAAATTGCGATATGGGAAGAAGGCGCATCGCGGTAAACCCCAACACAATTATCAAAATGGCTATAACTCCTGCAAAAATGGGGCGATTGATAAAATAACGAGAAAACATTACTTCTCGTTCTTGAAAGAAACTATTTTTACGACTTTGCCTGCATCAACACGCGCATTACCTTCGCACACAATCTTTTCCCCATCTTTAAGCCCTTCTGAAATCACTATATTGTCAGCAATCCATTCTCCTACCTTAACAGGGCGGAATTGTGCTATTTTATCTTCGTCTACAACATAAACAAAAGTTCCTTTTTCCCCCTGCATGAGTGCTTTAGAAGGAATAACTAAAGCATCTTTTTGCACTCCGCGTATCCGTACCTTTACAAACTCGCCCGGCGTTAAGAGACCTTTAGAATTTGACACTTCAGCTCTAACCATCCGTGTTCCTGTAACGCTATCAACTACGGGGCTAAAAAATGAAATTTTTCCTCTGTTTGGAAAGAGAGTTCCATCTGAGAGAATCACATCGATCGATAACTCTTTTTCGTTCTGATTTTTGAGTTTTTCCATCATCTCTGATTTAATTGAGAAATCCACATAAAGTGGATCCGTTTGGTAGAGTGTCGTCAGTAAGCCATTTTGAGAGGGAACGATATAGCTTCCCTCATATTGCGTCACCTTATCAACCCATCCCGATATCGGAGCTGCTATAGTTGTGTAACTCAGATTGAGTTTTGCCCCGTCCAAAGAGACTTTAGCCTGATTCAACGATGATTCCTGCGTTTTGTCAGCTGTTATCGCCGCTTCTAAATCTTGTTGCGAAGAAGCTTTTTGCGCATACATGTTTCGAACCCGCTCGAGATTTTGCATCGTATTCTCTTTTTTTGCAACCTCCCCGCCCAATGCCGCCGCAGCGGACACTACGGCAAGGTTAAAAGGTTTCTGATCCATAGTAAATAGGGTCTGACCGGCTCGAACAAAGCTCCCCTCTCGATAGTTCTGAGTTTGAAGGAACCCTTCAACACGGGCGCGAATTTGAACAGGATGGCTGGCAACCGTAAGGGCAGTCAATTCTATCGGCAGCTCAACATTTTGTACTTTAAGAATCATCAGATTAACTGTAACCGGAGGATGCTCCTCTTTCTTTGAACCTTGATTATCACTACATCCGGACAATATTCCAATCCATACCAAAGCAATAAATATCTCTTTTTTACACATCTCTTTCCCCAATAAATACACAAAAATCTATGACAATACTAAAAAGCAATAATACCCTCTTTTTTTTGATTCCAATTTAAAACAACCTTTACGGTAAACTAATTATATCTTTCCTTGTTTAACAAATTTTCTACCTTAAAACTGAAGACCGAACCTTCTGAATAGACAGATTTAATCTCTAATGCAGTTTTGTGTGCTTTTAAAATATAGCTCACCATGGCGAGTCCTATGCCCATTGAGTTGTCCCAGCTATTTTTCTCAACTCTATAAAACTTGGAAGTTACTTTGTCCAAATATTTCTCTTTTATTCCTATTCCGCTATCTTTTACATAAAGAGTATAATTTTTCAGGATAACTTCGACATTATCTTCCGAATATTTGAGTGCATTATCCATAAGATTTATGAGAGCAAGCTCAAGCATAGTTTTATCACCATGAACAATATAATCTTCCCCCTCAATCGTTATCTCTCTTGATTTATATTTTGAAGAGAGGTTTGCTATGACCTCCTCGCATAAAAGCTTGAGGTTAAAAGTTGTCTCTTTAATTTCGATATCACTGTTTTCAAGCTTGACGGTTAAGGCTAATCTGTCTAACATTTTTGCTATTTTGTCGCCGTTCGAGTTTATTTTTTCCAAAAACTTATCTCTTATTTTCATGTCCAGATTTGGATCTTGGCGGAGCGTTTGAGCGTAACCCATAATAGCAGCAACAGGATTTTTGAACTCATGCGAAATGGCTGAGAGAATGTCATTTCTCTGTCTGTTTATGAGTCTCTGTTTTGCCGTATATTTTCGTTTTTGTTTATCCCTGTGATGAAGCTTTTTTACAAGATTTTTAAGCAGTAGAGAGATTTGTAAAAATTCATAAAAATATTTTGTTTTTATAGTTGCTTTATAGTTTTTGTTAGAAATTTCATCAAGATACTTAGTAATCTGCACAATATCGTAAACTATTCTTTCACTCATTTTTTTTGAAGCATAAAGGGCCAAAAGCGATATAAAGAAAAATACAAAAAAGAGTTTAATCCATAGAAGGTAAAAATCATTCATAATCTGAGCTAAACTGATTGCCAACCTGACATAAATAATTTCACTGTTATAGGAGATTTTTTTTACAACATACAAAAAATCGACATTAAGAGTCTCTGAATGCCTGATGACATGTGAAAATTCTTTATTATCTGCCTGCATTATTTCATATCTTGAAGAGTGGTTTTCCATGGTTGTTTTATCAGCGTTTGATTCAGCCATTACCAACCCTTTGCCATTGATAATTGTTAATCTCATATTTGTTTCTTCACTAATTTTTTGAGCATACTTATCTAAATTATCAATTCTTGAGAGTTCAATGGAGAGAAGTTTTATGCTGTTTTGAAGATGCGTTGTATAGTTGCCGATGATTATCGACTTAAGCGTTGTGTAGCTAATAATAGATGAGATAAGTAAAGCACCTATAAAAAGCAGTAAAAATTTTGCAATAAACACTTGATGAATTTTTAACATGGTTTGTATATTCCTTTTATTGTTATAAGGGCATCTCAAATGGGGCATTTTATCAAAATAACTTTATATGAAAGAAAGCTTAGATAACTTATAATGACTTAAATTTGTAAAAAAGGAGCATTAAATGTTTGTATCATCCTATAACACCTACATTCAGACAAATGCTTCTGAAAAAAGCGTAAAAAATAGAGAAAATTCTTCAAAAGAGAGTTCCTCTTTTAGCTCAAAACTGCTTGATTCACCAAAATTTGATTTACTCTTTACATCGGATTTGCCTGTTGACTATATCTATAAAGCAAAATCTTTCAACACAAAATTAGAGTTGCAAAGACAAGAAGAGGCACTTAAAAATCCCGAAAATGAGTTTGTCGCAAAATCTAAAGAGCTGACAAAAGAGTTTATGGGCAATAAAACTCTTCAAAATGCGAAAAGTGCCTATGAAGATAACTCAAAAATATTTTCACTCATCAGAAAACCGCATGCTCCGCTCGACCAAACGCCACAAACAGACTCAAGACTTCCGGCGAATGTACAACAGCTTCAAGAGCTGTATCTACGCAAAACGATGGTAAATACCTACGCACAAAACGATAAATATTACAACATTACGGCTGCTTAATCTACTCTTCTCTCCAAGCCTCGGTTTTCAAAACTTTTTTATCGTCAAAATATTTTAGCTTAAAAGCATTCAAGCAACTGCCGTCACTAAAATCCATAATAGCCAACTGAAGTATTTTTTTGCATGACTTTGGAATGTCAAAATGCCCTTTTATTCCGGTTAAAAACTGCTTGATAGGAATTTTTTCATCCATGCCTATCACATTATCCCTGCATCCGCTTAGCCCGATATCTGTAAGATAAGCTGTCCCTTTTACTATCTGAAAATCATCGGTTGAAACATGCGTATGTGTCCCGATAATTCCGCTTACTTTACCTTGTAATAACATCATCATGGCTCTTTTCTCGCTTGTAGCCTCTGCATGAAAATCTATAAATATATTTTTCACACCCTCCGCATGCAGCGATTCTACCGTCGTCAAAGCACATCTAAAAGCATTGTCCGTATAGGGCATAGAGTAATGACCCATCAGATTAAGTACAGCTAACTTTTCGCCTGCTACTTCATAAACTTTACAGCCCGTTCCTGCAACCTCGGCAGGATAATTATGCGGTCTCAGTATCTCATGCGTACCAAAAAGTGCTATAACCTCTTTTTTATCCCAAGAATGATTTCCCCCGCTCATGCAGTCAACTCCACAAGCCAAAAGCTCATCTGCATTTTTAATATTCACTCCAAATCCATGCGAAGCGTTCTCATAGTTTGCAATTACAAAATCCACTCCGTACTCTTCTCTGATTTTCTGCACATGCGCTCTCACCATCTCTCGCCCCGGTTTGCCGACTATATCGCCTATAAACATCACTCTCATATTTTTACAGCACCTTTGGTTTGTTGTTTCTTAAAATAGGTAAGCGTCGCTTTTATAATGTCATCATCATCTTTAGAGTTTGATTTTATGCTCTCTTTTGTCTCGTTCATGTATGTAAATGTAATATTCTGCCCATAATTTGAGATGGATTTTATTCTATTCTCAAGACTTAAAAGTTTGATAACCATAAGCTCAAAAAACTGCTTTGTCGGAGTATCTAAAGTGCCGAATCTGTCGATTACCTCCTCCTCTATCTCATATACCTCAACCACTTCCTCACACTGAGAAAGTCTTCTGTATATGTCTAATCGCAATCTGTCCTCTTTTACAATCTCATCAGAAATATAAGCAGAAATAGTAAGCTTTATATCCACTTTGAGTTTCACTCTCTCCACCGTATTGCTCAGCACTTTTATAGCATCTTCGAGCATTCTGAGATAGAGTGAATAGCCGATATTTTTGATATGTCCGCTCTGTGCATCGCCTACCAGATTTCCGCCACCGCGAATCTCTAAATCGTGATACGCCAAAACAGAGCCGCTCCCCAAAAATGAGTTTGATTCGAGTGCCAACAATCTTTTTTTTGCCTCATCCGTAAGATTCTCTTTATTTTCAACTATGAAATAAGCAAAACCTTCTGCATGTGCACGCCCTACTCTCCCACGCAATTGATGCAAATCCGCCATGCCGAATCTGTCCGCACCGTCAACTATTATGGTGTTTACATTAGGCATGTGGATTCCTGATTCTATGATGGAAGTCGCCAACATAAGGTCATATTTGCCCTCTTCAAACTTCAAAAGTTCCTCTTCCGTTTGCGTTGCCGAGATTTTTGAGTGAAGCATAACAACTCTGAGCTCAGGCAAAATTGCTTTGAGTTCGCCTAGTTTTATCGGCATGTGGTCTATGGAGTTGTGTACATAAAAAACCTGTCCGCCACGGCGAAGCTCCCTTAAAATAACTTCTTTGATGAGTTTCTCTTCATACTCTTTTACAAAGGTTCGCACAGGCTGTCTGTCACTTGGCGGAGTCAAAAGTTGGCTCATAGTTTTTATAGAACTCATCGCCTGATTGAGTGAACGAGGAATCGGTGTTGCACTCATGGAGAGAAGATGGACATTGTGGTAAAGCTCTTTTATCTTCTCTTTTTGCTTCACTCCAAACTTATGCTCCTCGTCGATGATGACGACACCCAGATTTTTAAACTCTAACCCAAAAAGAGAGTGTGTTCCTACAACTGCATCCAACTCACCGCTTGCCAGAGCTTTAATGATATTGCTTTTATCTTTGGCACTTACAAATCTGTCAAGTTTTGAAATTTTTATGCCTACCTGCTCGAACCTCTCTCTGAGTGAGCGGTAGTGCTGTGCCGATAAAAGGGTCGTTGGAACAATAAGAGCCGATTGAAAACCCGACTTATAAGCTGCATAAATAGTATTCATCGCTACTTCAGTTTTTCCAAAGCCCACATCACCGCTGAGGAGCCTATCCATGATATGCCCAGACTCCATTTGAGAGATAATCTCATCCACTGCTACGCGCTGGTCGTCCGTGTAGTCAAATCCTGAGAGTTTTTGAAACTCTTTTAGCTCACTTCTGTCAAGAATAATTTGAGGTGCTTTGATTAGGGCACGCGCCGCTGCCGTGTTTACGATAGCTCCCGCAATTTCAAAGAGTCGTTTTTTTACACTCTCTTTGAGCTTGGCAAAACTACCTTTTCCTAGCTTGTCCAAAACCGGAGTTGAACCTCCTGAAGCGATATAGCGGTCGATAAAATCTAAGTTCTCAACAGGGAGCAGAATCTTATCATCGCCGACATATTTGATGACGATAAAATCTTTCACCCCGCCTAAAATCTCTGTCTGCTCAATTCCTTCAAAGATTCCCACACCGTAATCTTCATGTACGACATAATCACCGACTTTGAGGTCATCCAAGAGTATGGCACTCTTTCTTCTTCGTCTCTTTTTCTCCGGTTTATTGAGTGATATTACCAGCTCATCTTTGGAAATAATATTTAAAATATAGGGTGCATACACTTTGTTTATATTTTGAAATTCATAGATACCGACCTGCTTCATGGAAGCTTCATTTGTTGCAATGATGGTTATCTTTTTCTCTTTATGAAATTTCAGGAGTGCATCGGCATCCACGACCGACAACTCTTTATACTCCTCGGACTCTTTGAGAATTTCCAGGTTAAAACACTCTCTTGAGACTGCAGGATTGTTTATTCCGTACGCCTGTTTGAGAAGATTATCTAAATTTCTGCAAAGCACTACTTTTTTACCCTCTAAAAAGTTTGAACCGTTTTCATCAAGATACCAAAAGCCGAGAGATGCTACATCTTTGACCAAGGAGTCAAACTTAGAGTTTTGAACTCTCTCATTCAAGGCGTTAAAACCGGACTCATTGAGAGAGTAAAAGGCACTTGTAATCTCAATGCTCTCAAGCTCCTCTTTAAGTGTTCTTTGCGACTCTAATTCAAAATATTTTATCTGCTCTATCTCATTATCAAAGAGCGAAATTCGTACAGGATTTTTAGCTGAGGGGGTAAAAATATCTATAATATCTCCGCGAAAAGAGATTTCACCTTCTACTTGCACCATGTCAACAAAGCTGTATCCCCAAAAAAGCATCTGCTCTTTAAATGTACCAAGTTCTATTGTCTGCCCAAACTCCAGCGAAGTGGATTGGAGCAGCTCCGCCTTTGGCATATGAAAAAGAAGCGTTTTGAGCGGTGCAATAACAAACGGTTTTTTCTTGGATGCATAGTAAATTCTAAGTTTAGAGAAGAGTTCATGCAACTCCTCTTTGTAGGAGCGCAAATCATCGCCAAAGGTTGGGCGAAAGTCCGGAAAAACAAGCACCTCTTCCTTAAAAAAGTGGGCAACGGTTGCAAGTTCTCCCGCTTCTTTGGCATCCTCGCAGATGAGGAGTTCAATATTTTTTGTTTTGCTTGTTTTAAAATATTCAAATAGAGAGCTTTGTGACATAATATTCCTAGATTATATTTTCAGAGGTTCTGGTTCCGGTACTTCAATGGATTGAAGCGTTTTTTTGTGGTTTGAAGAAAAAGTTGAAGCGGTCGCCTTCGTTTTTAAAATACTGTTTCCTTCAAAAATACCCTTCGACTCTATAACCAATTCAGAGGATTCTATCGTTCCCTTCACCCTGCCGTCAGCTTTTATCTCAACATTATCGACATTTATCATGCCCTCTATAAAGCCTTGAATAACAAGACGGGTTGCAAAAATATCCCCTTTAATACGCCCATGTTTACCAACCGTTACTTGAGAGCTAGAGTTTATAACCCCTTCAAACTCTCCATCCACATAAAGATTACATGATAAATTCATCTCACCCTTTATGGATGAGCCGACAGTAATGATGGTTGTGCTTGAGTCGGGATTGGCACTTTGATGTGCGCTGTCGCTTTTATTAAAGATTGCCATGGAATTTCTTTCTCCTTTTCAAATATTTCTTTATAATTAAGTGCATCCCATTTTATAAATAAAATCGGATTCACAACTCTTGCCATAAATTTCACTTCATAATGAAGATGAGGACCGCTTGTAAGTCCTGTATTGCCAGAATAAGCGAGTAAATCGCCTTTTTTAATAAACTGACCTGATTTTATCACAATTTTATTTAAATGCGCAAAATATGTTTTGAATCCATAATTGTGTTGCAGTATCACAAGATTTCCGTATCCGCTTTTGCCATCAGACCCAGCAAATTCTACAATTCCATCCGCCGTGGCATGCACGGGGGTGTTTGAGTCCGCCTTCATGTCCGTTCCTGCATGGTACTCAACCTTTCCCGTGATAGGATGGATTCTTCTTCCAAAATCACCGCCAATTCCAGCGTATGGGACAGGTGAACCGCTTGGAATAAACTGTAAAAGCGTCGCCATGTCTTCGGAACTTAATTTTGCAATGTCAACTCTCTCTTGAAGGGTCATCTCTTCAACCGGGGCGAGTCCTATAAGAGTTTCTATATCGGAGAGTGATTGAGAAACTCTTTCTAACTCCTCTTTTTTCGTAAGAAGCGTTTCTAAAGTGGCATTCATATTTTCATTTAACTCTTTGTTTTTTAACTCTATCTCTTGATAATTTTTATGCATCGCTATGCGTTTGACATCTATAGCGTCAACTTCATAGTTAAGATATAAAATTGTCATAACTGCAATAAAAGATATAGAAGCTAAAAATATTACCGCATAAAAAATTGCTTTTTTTACAAAATTGTGCAGATTGTACTGTTGCATTCCATTATCGTCATGTATAGTAACGGTAAAGTGTGTGTTCATCTATAAACTCCTTAAAAACTGTTCAACAACACTAAAAGAGCCAAACACAAGGTAGCTGCTGTTTTGATCTATCTCTTTAAACGGTCTCTGTTTTATATCTAACTCCTTTATACATTTTTGAAGTTTTGCCTCATCCTCTATCCTCTCATCATGTACGGTTATAATCTCTACATGCTCTATAATCGGTTTTAAAATAGCAAGGATTTCTCTGTAATTTTTATCTCTGTAGCTGTTATAAACTAATATATATTTTTTAGGAGCCAGTGATTCTACTATGGAAGCTGCTGCGAGCGGATTATGCCCTACATCGATTAAAACATTTTCGCCTATTTTTGTCAATCTTCCAAATAATTTTGAGTTGTTAAAATCTTCAATTTCGTATTTGAGCCCAAAAAAATTCAAAGCGGAGATACTCAGTTTTAAATTCTCTTTTAGATAAGAAAAAAGCGAGAGTTTTTTTGAAATCTCCTCTATTTTTTTCCTGTCTTCATTCTCTATTAGCATATCAACTCCATAAAACTTTGCACTTTTTTTAAGAGCGATTATTTGAGCGATGAGAGCGACCTCTCTATATTTTTGGTTTGCTACAATCACACTTTTTTGTATGGCATTTAACTTTGTTTTCGCAATTTGCGTTATATCACTCCCCAAAAAAGCCTCATGATCATAGTCGATAGGAGTTACTAGGGTGAGGGATTTGTCAAACACGGCAGTCGCATCATGTTCTCCTCCAAGCCCAGCTTCAAGAACCACAAAATCACATCCTCTAAAAATCAGCATCGCAAGGAGTGTTGTATATTCAAAATAGCTGAGTGAATCCGAATCTGCTTTTGTTAGAATTGTTTGCAGTTTTTGATGCGTTTCTTCAACTGTTTCGTCACTAACATTTGCACCATCGAGCCATATTCTCTCATTGAATTTTAAAATATGAGGCGAAGTATAATGACCAGTTTTAAAGCCCAAAGAGTACAAGGCACTTGCCAAAAAACGACCCGTTGTTCCTTTGCCGTTTGTACCGATAACATGAATAACTTTTGGAGCATCGAAAGAGGATTTTATCGCACCAAATACCCTTGGCATGCGAGTATAATCAATCTCTCTATAATAAAGGGGCTTCTTACTTAAAAACTCTTTTACCACTGATTTACTTCTTATAAGCAACTCTATTGCGTCCATCTTTTTTTGCAGAATATAAGTATTCATCGGCGGATTTTAGCGTAACATTGAGCGAAGAGTGTTGCTTACGCTCTGAAACACCGGCACTCACTGTTACCGAAATTCTTTGATCTCTATACATAAATTTTGCCTGTTCAACATGTTTTCTCACTTTTTCTGCAAAAATCACACCGCCCTCAGTATCTGTTTCACTCAGAATCGCCATAAACTCCTCTCCGCCGAATCGCCCTATAATATCCTCTATTCTGCCTTCTTGTTTGAGTATTTTTGCAAAAGCAAAGAGCACTGCATCGCCGGCATCATGTCCGAAAGTATCATTTACGGCTTTGAAGTAATCTATATCAAACATTACTACAGAAAAATTATGCCCATACCGTTCAAACTCCGACTCTTTTATATTTATAAAATCATCCAAGGCTCTTTTATTGTAAAGCTTGGTTAGGAAATCCTCTTTGGACTCCTCTTGTGCAGTTTTTAACTCATTTTCTAACTGGTGAACTCGCTGACTTAATATTGAAATTTCTTCACTATGTCCCCGTAAATCACTGCTTAGAAGTTGAGTATTCTCTTCCAATGCCAAAGCTATCGTGAAGAGTTTTTTATGGGAAAGAGTAAAGTTTTTAGTAGATTCGCCGCTGTACGCTTCTAGCTCATCCTTTATTTTTCTAATTTCTATTGTAGAGTTCTCAGATTTTTCAATCATGTCTATTAATCTTAAAGAAAGTTTGTCTAGTACACCGTCGATGGATTCAACCATCTCTTTTAAACTATCTTTATCAAGTGCGATTCTTAGCGTAATAGCAGCTTTAATCTCATTTATAATACTCCCACTGCCCAAAACAGATGGATTATCTTTAATTTTTTTGCTTATATTCGCTATATCTTCATTAAAACTTGAGGCAATAGAAGGAACCAAAGATGAAACCAAGAGTGAGGAGATTTTTGCCAAATCTAAATTGTCAAATGTATCGGCAGCAGAAACGGCAGGTATTCTTAAATTTTCAATACTCTCTTTTAGGTTACCGCTATCCACTCTCCCTAAACTGCTTAATTTTTGCAAAAATGTATCATTATAGGTTGTAATAAAATTTATCCATAACTGTCTGAACTGCTCAATCTGAGCTATTGTCGGATTCTGAGCCAGCATCTCTATACTTTTTTTAGCTAATTCAGATGCCTCTTTATTGTGCAACACCTCGACAACCTGTAGCACCCTTTTTGTAAACATAATTTGACCCTCAAGCATCTCTGCGCAGTGATGTTGGTTTGTTCTATTTAATTTGGAGATTAAAAAACGAACCAACTCATTCATGGTTGTAATTCTATACTGTGTCAACTCTTTTTGAAAATCTTTATGGAGGGTTTGCGTGAATTTATCTAACTGATGGCAATCTTCTACTTTCATACCGGCTTTAGCAGCCTCTTTACAAAACGCTTCCGCATAAAAATCGGGCGTTAAAAGTTTGTTTTCTAACTCAAGTCTTTTAATACTGTTTTTTATAATACTTTGTATTGTCATCAAATCACTCCTTTTTGTTATTTTCTCTTGCGCCATCAGCCGAAACTTTTGCAATAAATGATTTTATAGCTTTTTCTGAACTAAATTTTATAGCATTAAATCTCTCTTGGTCGGTTAGAACCGCATTTGGACTGACACTAAAATCATATGTTCCTTTCGTAGCATAATGTTTACTTAAACCGTTCTGCTCTTTTGTTATATTGAGCATAATAGTTGCTCTATATCCTACAACGAAACCGTTGCTATTGTACTGGGTCGGAGAATAAAGAGGATTTGAGAGTTTTAAAATAAGGTGTGTTTGTGAGAGAGCACGACTAGTCACCGAAGCGTGAAAAATCTCAATAATTGCAGCATCTACTGCATCTTTGATGATGACTGAGTTTTCCGGATCCTCATTAGAAATAATAACATTTGTACTTATCTTCTCACCAATTACTTCACGGGCAAATTTAGAACTTGGCGTATATCCGCATGCCAAGAAAAGTGTAGCTATTAAAATAAAAATAGCAACTCTCATCATTACCCTTTAATTACCAAGTTTACAAGCTTCTTAGGAACAACTATCTCTTTTACAATCGTTTGCCCTAGAAGCCATTTTGCAGCACTCTCTTTAGCGATTCTTAAAATATTCTCATCGCTCTCATCGGCAGATACCTCTATCTCCGTTCTTCTTTTACCGTTAATAGAAACGCCTATTGTTAAAGTGTCTTCAACAAAAACTTCTTCCAAAACGCTCACAGCAGAGAAATTTTTTAAAGAAAACTTTTCACTGCTTATATCCCAGCATGTATGCGGAATAACAGGCTCCATGATTGAGCTTAAAATCCAATACCCCTCACTCCAAACTGCACTGTTATTCTGAAGATTAAGAGCATTCATGGCCTCCATGACACCGGCTATCATCGTGTTAAATGTATATTTTTCAGAGTAAACATCGTTTGCACGGACAAGTGCTTCATACACTTTCTTTCTTGCAAACTTCTCCTCTTTGGTAAGCGTTGAATGTGCAATTGTAGGGATTTTATCTGTTTTTGTAACATGAACAGAGCGCTCAAAAAATCTTTTTATAAATCTGTACGCGCCCTCCACTGCACTGTCATTCCACTCCAACTCCTGCGTTGGAGGAGCAGCGAAAAGTATAAAAAGTCTTGCCGTATCCGCCCCGTATTTTTCAATTATCGCATCAGGGTCAACGGTATTGCCTTTTGACTTACTCATCTTTGCTCCGTCTTTGAGCACCATTCCTTGCGTAAGAAGTTTATCAAACGGCTCATCAAACTCTAGATAGCCCAAATCGCGAAAAACTTTTGTAAAAAATCTTGCATACAAAAGGTGAAGAATTGCATGTTCAATCCCGCCGATGTAGTGATCTACACCCATCCAGTACTTAATCTGCTCACTTGAAAAAGCCTCTTTCTCCCAGTTTTTAGGAGATGCGCAGAAGCGTAAAAAATACCATGAAGATTCAACAAAAGTGTCCATCGTATCTGTTTCACGAACAGCATCTTTCCCGCATTCCGGACATTTGCAGTGTTTCCAAGTCGGGTGGTTATCAAGAGGATTCCCTTCTCCCGTTATCTCAATATCTTCAGGAAGAGCAATAGGGAGATTCTCTTTTTTCTCCATCACCAGACCGCAATCATCACAATGGACAAAAGGAATCGGCGCACCCCAGTAACGCTGACGGCTTACACCCCAATCTTTGAGTTTGTAATTTGTAGTTCTTTTACCGATTTTTTCATTTTCAAAATAGTCTATGATTTTGGATTGCGCTTCTTTGGAGTTGAGTCCATCAAACTCTTTTGAGTTAAAAAGCTCTCCAATCTCTGTAAATGCCGAATCCTCTTTGGGTTCGCCCTCATAAGGTTTTATAACTGCATTTATAGGCAAGTCATACTTTTTGGCAAAATCAAAATCCCTGTCATCATGTGCAGGAACAGCCATAACTGCACCGCTTCCATAATCCATAAGAACAAAATTTGCAATCCAGACAGGAATTTTTTTGCCACTTAATGGGTGAATAACATCAAGACCAAGAGAGATACCGGATTTTTCTTTTTGTCTATCAATAGAAGAGGTCGTTTTCATCGTTTTAATTTGAGCAATTACATCTTCTGACAAAAGAGAATTTTCTATCATGTAAGAAACTATCTCATGTTCAGGGGCAAGTGCCGTGTAGCTGACTCCGTAGATTGTGTCAGGTCTCGTTGTAAAGACATCAAAATTTTTAAATGTATTACTTAATTTACTCAAGGACTTTTCATCAAAGTAGAGGTCAAATGCCAAGCCGTTTGATTTGCCTATCCAGTTCTCCTGCATGGTCAGAACCTGCTTCGGCCAGCCGCCTTCAAGTTTTTTTAAATCGTTAAGAAGCTCATCGCCGTACTGAGTGATTTTAAAATAATATTGGTTCATATCTTTTTTGACAATTGGAGTGTCGCATCTCCAGCAACACCCTTCAACTACCTGCTCGTTTGCAAGAACTGTCTGGTCATGCGGACACCAGTTGAGCATCCCTTTTTTACGGTAAAGAAGCCCTTTTTCATACATGTCGATTATAAAGCCCTGTTCAAACTTAGTGTAAAGCTCATCACTCGTTGCAAGTTCTCGCTCTTTTGAAAACGAAAAACCAAGAGAGTAGAACTCATTTTTCATATAATCTATATTGTCATATGTCCATTTTTTTGGGTGTGAACCATTTTTGATAGCTGCATTTTCAGCAGGCATGCCAAAGCTGTCAAAGCCGATTGGGTGAAGAACATTGAAGTTTTGCTGGCGGTAGTAGCGGGCAAATGCATCGCTAATCGTGTAGTTTCTGACATGCCCCATATGAAGTCGCCCACTTGGAAAAGGAAACATGCTCAATATATATTTTTTTTCTTTACTAAAATCTTCACTAGGTTCAAAACTTTTGTTTTCTTTCCAAAAGTTTTGCCATTTTTTTTCTATAGATTTTGAACTGTATTCCAACTATTTCTCCTGATATTCTGATAATTATAAGTTAAATAAATTGGAGCAATTATACAAAAAGTATCTTAACAAGCGACTGAATAGAAAGATGGAAGACAATGGAAGCAACTCACTTAAATATGCGAACTAAAGTGTTTACAAAGTGCAGCTTGTACAATTTAAAAACCAAAATCCAGACTACTCTCCTGCTCTGACACAACGCACAAAAAGGGTCGTACCCTTATAATTACTGCGTGCATGTCCGTCATAGAAGTCCACAACCCAAGCACCGTCCTCGTAGCCCTCATAAGTAGTAGAACTCCAATAATAGTATGTGATATCAGTTTGTGTAAATGCACTCGCAATAGCCGGATTTACTCTGCTTGCGTCTATAATACTTTTTAACTCATTTATATTCGGCAATCGCCAATTATTCTGTTTGCCTAAAATGAGATTTTCGCATGTATCTATTGCACTTTGCCATGGCATAGTCTTTCCTATGTCATTATCCTGCCACTGCAAACCTGTTGCACTATCACATACAATGCCTGTATTTACATCACGCACGAAATCTGCCATTAAACCGACCCCGAGCCCTATCATGACTAAAAGGATTTTTTTCATTTATCGTTCCTATTTTTGCATTAAGTTATAGCTATTTGTGATGGCAGGTAAGGAGATACGAAGAAGCAATTTGAGGATTCGAGGGGGATTATCTGTTTTGCATGTCAAGTTTGCAACTTGACATGTAAAAATAATGTTTACATCACTCCAGATTCGTATTGTGCTCTCATTTTTTCTTTTTCTGCTCTGTTTTTTACTTTTTCTGCCATTTTCTGACGGTAATCAGCTACGCTAAATCCTGTCCAAACAACAAGTTGCGCTGCAACGAAAATTGAGCTGTATGTTCCGACAATAACTCCGATAAGCATAGGAAAACTAAATCCTAGCATGATGTCGCCTCCAAAAATAAAGAGGGTTAATACAACGAAAAAGACCGTCAATGATGTGAGCGTTGTACGAGATTGTGTGCGGGAAACTGCTTCGTTGATAATCATAACAAAATCGGTCTCTTTGGACTCTTCTATATGCTCACGAACACGATCATATACGATGATGGTATCATGAATCGAGTAACCCAAAATCATAAGAAGTGCTGCGATACTTTCGATATTGAAGTCAACCTCGAAGTAAGCAACAAATCCAAAAGTGATAACGATATCATGGACAATCGCAATAATAGCCGCTAGGGCAAAACGCCATTCATAACGAAATGTTACCGTTGCCATAATTGCCAGAAGCGTGAGTAAAAATGCACTCAAACCTTTCACACGCAACTCATCTCCGACTTTTGGACCGACCATGTCAACACGTCGAATCTCGAAATCACCTGTGTCTTTTAAAATTTCTTTTGTTGTGTCGCCAATGTCATGACCCAAAGCCACGGTTGATGAGGGAGTTTTTATAACCACCTCTTGCGATGAACCGAATTCGCTCACCGAAGCATGTTCAAAAAGCTCACTTTTCTTAAGACTCTCTCTGATTTTATCAATAGGTGCATCTTTTGTATATTTTACCTGAACAACCGTTCCTCCCGTAAAATCAATACCAAAAGAGAACCCTTTTATTGCCACAATAGCAATTGCAAGAAAAAATAGAACAAATGATGCTATAAAAAAGATTTTTCCTTTTCCTAAAAAGTTATAAACCTTATCTTCTTTAAAAAGTTCCATAATTATGCTCCCTTTCTTGTCATGCCAAACCACAGTGTGTAGTTTTTATCTTTTTCGATACGGCTCATATAAAACTGATAAATGCCATATGTTCCGACAATTGCAGTAAGCATAGAGGCCAAAATACCCATGCTCAGAGTAACAGCGAACCCTTTGATAGCTCCGGTTCCGTACGCATACAAAATCGTACATGCAAGAATTTGAGTTATATTAGAATCCAAAATTGCCCGCATCGCTTTTTGATACCCCTCTGCAACCGCTCTGCTGACAGGAACTTTGGCACGCAAGCCTTCACGGATTCTCTCATTAATAATAATATTTGCATCTACGGCAAGTCCAATGTGAAGCACAATACCTGCCATACCTGGAAGTGTGAGCGTTGCACCCAGAAGTGAAATCATCGCTAAAATAATAAAAAGGTTCACAACAACTGCAAAAGTTGCAATAACACCTGCTAATCCATAATAAAATATCATAAACAAAATGACAAGAACAAAACCGCTTACTAGTGCGAGGAGTGAAGCACGAATACTGTCTGCTCCCAAGCTAGGACCTACAGAACGCTTTTCCATCACATAAATCGGAACCAAGAGAGAGCCGGAACGAAGGGCAATCGCTAAATCTTTTGCCTCTTCTACTGTGTAACTTCCGGAAATTTGACCGCTCCCACCGCCTATTCTTTCATTGATGTTTGGAGCAGAATAGACTTTTCCATCAAGTACAACAGCCAAGCGTTTTCCAACACTTCTGCCTGTAAAATCTCCAAAAATTTCGGCACCCTCTGCGTTAAGCGTAAAATTTATGAGTGGACGGTTATTTTGATCAAACCCCATAGTGGCATTCGTAAGCATTCCACCGTCTAATATTGGTATTGCATGCACTAGATATTTCATAAGAGGATTTTTTACATCTTCTAAAATCACATCGCCATAAGATGCCGCATCTGTACTGCTCATAGTATTGACCCGTGCTGTTCTATCTTCATCGACTGCCATAAGCTCAAGTTTTGCTGCACGGGAGATAAGCTCTCTTGCTCTTTGTTCCTCTTCTGCCGTTTTTATACCGGCAAGTTCGACGAGTATTGCTTCGTTTCCTTGACGGGCAACCGTAGGCTCAGATAATCCAAATTGGTCCAATCTGTTTCTAATCGTTTCAATCGCTTGATCTATAGCCTGCTTTTGTGTTTTAATCTTCTCTTCTTCGGTTAAAGTAAGAGAAAAATTTTCACCGTTAGCTGCTACTGTCATACCCTCGACTTTTTTTAAAAATTCTTGAATATGTTTCGCATCATCAGCGTCTAAAAGAGTAAATGTCACACTTGAATCATCAAAATCTAAATTACTGAGTAAAATATCTTTTTTCTCTGTAAAATTCTTGATACTTGCCGCAATAGACTTAATACGAGAGGCTGTTGCCTCTTCAGTTTTTACACCCAAAAGCATATGCAAACCGCCCTGCAAATCAAGCCCTAAAGTAATTTTTTTGCCGTCTTGCAACTGCAACAAAGAGGGAGCAGAAAAAAACACCCCAAATATTGTTGCGATTGCAAGTATGACTATGCGGTAATTAAGCTTCATTCTCATACTTTTTTGAGATTGAATCTTTTGTTATTTTTGCTATAACAGTGTCATTCATTTTCACACTTATAAAGTTCTCTTCAACTTTTTCGATAACCACAATAAAACCGCCGTTAGTGATAACTTTATCCCCTTTTTTAAGTGCTGCAATCATCTCGGTTCTTGCTTTAGCCTCTTTTTGTTGCGGGCGAATAATCACAAAATACATGATTGCGATTAAAAATACGAATGGTAACAATTGAGTTATAATTTCCATACCTGAAGTTCCTTTTTTTAATTAAATTGCGGCGATTATACAAGAACTATATTAACAAATGACTGAATACAATCCATGAAATTTGACAACTTTTTTTAAAAAATCAAATAATTTTTTACCTATATGTTATAATCGCAAATCTACAATCCCAAGTATTTAAAATTTTTTAATGAAGGAATACAGTGAAAATCAAACAGTATTCTATTAAAGTTTTTGAGATAAATATCGAGTCTCAAAGTTCCTTTTTAGCTTTTATGGATAAAAACATCATCATGCTGAAACATTATCTGATTTATCTCAAAGGTGAGGTTACTCCTGCAATAGAGGAGTATCTCAAGAGTAATGACATATCCTACACTACATATCTAAGCCTGAGTGACAAAAAGCATCAAGAGCTTGTTTTAAAGCAGAGTGATTTAAAGATTATTGATGAAATTGTGAGAAGCGGGCAGGATATCAAAGTAGCAAGCGACCTGCTTGTTTTAAACAGGGTAAATAGCGGTGCTAAACTTCATGTGGACGGAAATCTCATAATAACAGGAACCGTGGATGGGATGATATTTTGCAATGGGGATTTTATGCTTGTTAAAACATCCCCTAAAGCGATGATTGTTTTTAACGGTGTTGAGATTGATGGCAGTTTGCTGCAAAACAAATTTAACAAAATAATATTTAATGGCGAAGAAATTATCGTATCGCCAATAGAAAAGGAACCTAAATGGGCATAGTTTACGCAATAATTAGTGGTAAAGGCGGAGTTGGCAAAACAACAACAACAGCAAATATCGGGATAGGCATTGCGCAAGAGGGTAAAAAAGTCGTACTTGTAGATTTTGATTTGGGGCAGAGAAATCTTGACCTGATTCTTGGACTGGAAAACCGTGTTATTTACGATATGGTACATGTAATGGATGAGGAAGCTGGACTAAAACAGGCACTTATTAAGAGTAAGCATACAGACAATCTCTTCCTTTTGGCGGCTTCTCAGACAAAAGACAAATCTGCTCTGGTTCAGGAGAAGGTAAAAAAACTCATCGAGACTCTCAAAGAGGAGTTTGATTATGTCATTCTTGATGCTCCTGCCGGAATTGAGAGCGGATTTGAGCATACAATCATGTACGCAGATGCGACTATAGTTGTCGTAAATCCGGAGGTCTCCTCTATCCGTGATGCGGACAAAGCTATTGGCATTGTGGATGCGAAGTGTGAAAGAGCAAAAGAGAATAAAAAAGTTCAAAAATATCTCGTCATTAACCGCATAAACCCAGCCATGGTTTCAAGCGGAGAGATGCTTACAAGCAGCGATATTTTGGATATTCTTTCTATCGATTTGCTAGGGAAAATCCCTGAGGACAAGGGCATAGTAGAAGCATCCAACACAGGCAAACCTATTATTTTAAATGAGAAATCCGGAGCCGGTGCAGCATATAAACGAATTTGTAAACGACTGTGCGGAGAGAATGTAGCGTTTGAAGATGTAGAAACATTCAACTCTCCCTCTCTAATGGGTAAAATCAAGGGTCTATTCCAATGAGTTTTTTTTCTTTATTTAACAAAAAAGAGACGAGCGCGGGAGTAGCAAAAGATAGACTTCGCATAGCTATAAGCTCAGACCGCAACAATACTTTATACCCGTTTATGACAGAGATGAAAGCTGACATTATTGCCGTTGTCCGCAAATATGTCCAAGCACAAAGCGTAAACATAACCAAAGAGAGCGATGGAGATGTGGACACTCTTGGAATAGAGATAATCATCCCTAAATAATATTTCCACTTCAAAGTTTTTCTCGTTTTCTCATTACTAAGCTCCAGCTTGGTAATGCATATTTAGTCCAAACAAAGCTTCAAATCCAAATCGGAAAGTGTGTACATTTTATAGTTTTACCGCTATCTTTACATCTTTCATACAATATTCCACTCTACACAAAAAAAGGAAAATGCAAATGCTCAAAATGATGATAGGTTTTTTTAAAAATTTTTGGAAATATCGTGCTCAGGTAAAAAAACAGGATGCATGGATTAAAAAATTTGCCAAGCAGAAAAATTATGCAATCAATCCGAGTTGGATGATGTCAACAAATTTGGAGATATGGCTGAGTGAGTTGGAAGCGACTTTTGGCAAACGCTACTGTCCATGTTTTGAACCGTCAAACGATACAGATCTGAACAAAAAAATGCTCTGTCCATGTGAGTTTATAGAAGATGAAATCAAAGAGTACGGCACTTGTCACTGTGCGCTTTTTGGAAGTGCCGACCTTGATAAAGCTGGCTGGAAAGCCTCTTCAAAGCGTCTCATGGGAGAGTATCAAGTACCTCTCAATATTAAAGATGGCGTACTCGACACAAGAGGAATGCCAATGGATCCGCGCAGAAATCTCCCTATCCCAGATGCAATGCACCAACTCAAGGCAACTCTGAACAACTATGCAAATAAGAACCTTAAAATGATTGTCGCTACTGAACAAGAAGCTCTGAACTTGGAAAGAATCGCTTCATATCGTGGATATGGATTTGAAAAACAAGCCAAAGAATCGTACTATGAAATAACACTCAACTTTGACTGTTGTTCTACAAAAGGTTCTAATTCGAGCTGTGGGAATTAAGCACTTTTTATCTCGTTACCAAGCTCCATCTAGGAAACGAGATAAAAGAAAGCTACAAAATTTAAACACTAAGAATACTCATCTAAAAGTGAGTTAACAAGTAAAAATTATAAAGTATAGGACATATTTGAATCCAACAGATTGAACTGCTCACAACCTCTTTGGTCTCCAATATAACAAGCCCTGCTAAATGCCATTTGTGCTTTTCTTATGTCTTGTTTTACGCCATCACTCCCTTGCTTATAGAGAACTCCTAAACCAAAACAACCTTTCGAATATCTGGCTTTACAAGCTTCAACAAATAACTTTTTTGCTTTTCTTGTATCTTGTTTTACCCCATCACCGCTGGCATACTGAAGTCCTAGTTTTATACAAGCATGCATATTTCCGCCATCACAAGCTTGAGTGTAGAGCCCTATCGCTTCTTTTTTATTGCCCTTATCATATTCAGCCGACCCATCATCAACTAAATCAGCAAATAAATTTACACTTAACAATAATCCTATACTTATAATAGTTTTAATCATTCTTAGCTCCTTTAAAAAGTTGTAATTCTAGCTAAAAAAGTTTTGCTATTTACTTTTTTTAGACCATTTTGAGGCTATGCGAGAAGTCTAATATATTATAAAGTCAAAAATAGACTATAATTTCGCCATGATTCAAAAATTACAAAATATTAAAAATAGTACAAAACCTTTGTACTTTGATTTGGCTTGTGGAACTTTTGCTGCACTCTTTTTTAGTGCGTTTATCTATCTGGAGCACTATGGATTTACTCTCAAAATCTTAAATACCCTCTTCGGTGTTTTAGCGTTGGCACTCTTTTTATATATGCCAAGGAAAGCGGTTTTGGTTGGAGGGTTTCTCATCGGGCTGCTCTGGTTTTACTGGATTGGATACAGCTTTAAGTACAACGGGGTAGGATTTTTAACTCCCTTTGTAACGCTTGGTTTTGCTATTATCTACATGCTCTTCTTCGGTGTATTGGCACTTACACAAAAAGTTTACATTCGAGCGATAATACTCTTTGGGCTTAGTTTTTTTGAGCCTTTTGATTTTAACTGGTTGCAAATTGAACTTCTCTTTGTGGACAGCTACATCGGCGTCTTTAAGTATCAGCTCGTAACAGTTTTACTCGCGCTTACCCTGCCGGCATACATAAAAAAGCCTTACACTTATGCACCACTTTCACTGCTATTTTTTGCACTCAATTTTAATGCTCCGGTGCAGCAAGATGCGCCTCTGAAAATAAAGCTCATTCAAACAAATATAACACAAGACAGCAAGTGGATGAGCGAGTTTATGAGTTCTATAATTGAAGAGAATCTTGCCGACATACAAAAGGCGATAGATGAGGGATATGACGCAGTCGTTCTGCCTGAGGCATGTTTTCCTCTTTACATGAACACTCACCCACGATTGACAGCTACTCTCCAAGCGCTCTCCTATGAAATATCTATAGTTGCAGGAACACTTTTAACAGAAAACGGCAATAATTATAATGTTACTTACGCATTTGAAAACGGGGAGTATTCCGTTGCTAAAAAGCTTGTTTTAGTTCCTTTTGGAGAGTATATTCCACTTCCAAAATTTGCAAAAAAAATTGTCAATGACTACTTCTTTGCAGGATTGGCGGACTTTTGTATAGCAACAGAACCAACAGATTTTATGATAAAAGGCATAAAGTTCAGAAATGCAATCTGCTATGAAGCAACATGTCAAGAGATATACGAAGGGGATGTAAAATTTGTTGTTGCCTCTAGCAACAATGCATGGTTCGCACCCTCTATAGAGCCGACAGTTCAGAAGCTTCTTATGAAATTTTATGCAAGAAAAAACGGTGTCACAATTTACCACTCTGCCAACTACGAGGGAACAGGGATAATCAAATAATTTTTGGTAACCTCTTTTTGGTACAATAGCAAAAATATCAAAATCAGGAAGAATCCTAAATGATTAATCTCAAAAATCCAAACCTTTATAATAACCGTGAACTCTCATGGCTTCACTTCAACACGAGAGTTTTAATGCAGGCGCAGGACGCCTCGCTTCCACCCCTTGAGAGACTTAAATTTTTGGCAATTTACGGAACCAACTTAGATGAGTTCTACATGATTCGAGTCGCCGGACTTAAAAAGCTTTTTTCGGCCGGCATTATTGTCTCAGGTGCAGATAGACTCACGCCGCTGGAGCAGCTCAGAGAAATTAGAAACTATATAAGAACCGAGCAGATAAGCGTTGAGGAATGTCTCAAAGAAGTTCTTAGCAAACTTGAGATTGAAGGGTTACATGTAAAATCGCATGCCGACCTCAGTCTAGAAGAAAAAATTCACCTCAATAAATTTTTTAAAGATAATATCTATCCGGTCATTACGCCCATTGCGATTGATGTTACCCACCCATTTCCGCACCTCAACAATCTCAGCTTCGGTATTATTGTCAAACTCTTCGACAATGACGATACCTCCGTAGAGAGATTTGGAATTATTCGTGTTCCTAGGGTTATCAATCGTTTTATTGAGCTGGGTAACAGTACCTATATTCTTGTTGAGACTCTTGTTGCAGAACATGTTACAGACCTCTTTCCAGGATACTCTCTCATCAAATTTGCCGCTTTCAGAGTTACAAGAAATGCAGACCTTGAAATAGAAGATGAAGAGGCAGATGATTTTATGGAAATTCTTGAGGAGGGGCTGAAACTTCGTCGCAAAGGAGCCATGGTTAGGCTTGAAATTGGAAGTCGGGGGGATGAGGAGATTATAAACTTTTTCAACCACCACACAAATGTTTACGAAGATGATATATATAAAAGCAGCACATTTTTAAATCTCTCAAGCCTTTGGCAGATAGTAGGAAATAAAAATTTTGCACACCTTTTGGCTGCTCCCTACATGCCAAGAATATTGCCTCCTCTTGATAATAATGAGAATATTTTTACAACCCTTGACAAGCAGGATATTTTACTTTTTCATCCATATGAGAGTTTTGAACCTGTCGTTAAATTTATCCAGAATGCCTCGAAAGACCCTGATGTCGTCTCCATTAAAATGACACTTTACCGTTCAGGTACAAATTCGCCGATAGTACAAGCGCTCATTAATGCAAGCGAATCAGGCAAACAGGTCACGGTAATGGTTGAGTTAAAAGCGAGATTTGATGAGGAGAATAACCTCCTCTGGGCAAGAGCACTTGAGCAGTCTGGTGCCCATGTAATCTATGGAATCAAAGGTTTTAAAGTGCATGCCAAAGCAGCGCTCATCACGCGCAGAATAAACGGCTCACTCAAACAATATGCCCATCTGGCAACCGGAAACTACAATCCGGCAACCTCTAAAATATATACAGACATGAGCTACTTTACAAGCAAAGATGAAATTACAAATGACTTAACTCGGTTTTTTCACTTTTTGACAGGCTTTAGTAAAAAAGGGTTTCTCGATGAGCTCTACATGGCACCTGCACAGATAAAACCAAAAATTCTCTCTCTCATTGATAATGAGACCAGAATGGGTGAAGAGGGAAGAATTATCGCCAAAGTAAACTCGCTTGTGGATGAGAATGTTATTCGTGCACTCTACAAAGCAAGCCAGGCAGGGGTAAAAATAGATTTGATAGTTCGTGGAATTTGCTGCTTGAAACCGACGGTAGAAGGAGTGAGTGAAAACATCAGGGTTATCTCTATCGTTGGGAAATATTTAGAACACTCAAGAGCCTTTTACTTTAAAAACGATGCAACGCAAGTTTACATCTCTTCAGCGGATTGGATGCCAAGAAATTTGGAAAAAAGAGTTGAGCTTTTAACCGGAATAAAAGATGAAGCAGCCAAAGAAAAAATTATTCAATACTTAAGACTTCAATGTTCAGACAACATGCTCTCCCATGAACTGCAAAGTGACGGTTCGTATGTTAAAATAAAAAAAGAGGATACAAAAGCCGTAAACAATCATAAAATGCTGGAAGATTTCGTAACCCGAATTGCGAAAGCCACCAAAAACGATTCATCGGCGGAGTCTGCACTTCTTGCGAATAAACTTTATAGTGAGAGTTAAAGATGATATATAAATTTAAAGAGAGTTTGCCACAACTTGGGATTAATTCTTGGGTTGCCGCTTCTGCCGATGTTATCGGCGATGTAACATGCGGAGCTGATTGCTCTATCTGGTTTGGCTGTGTTGTTCGCGGCGATGTCCACTACATCAAAATAGGAAGCCGTGTAAATATTCAAGATTTGAGCATGGTGCATGTAACGCACTATAAAAAAGCGGATAAGAGCGATGGAAACCCCACAATTATTGGCGATGACGTAACAATCGGGCATAGAGTTATGTTGCATGGCTGTATAATAGAAAATGCGTGTCTCATCGGAATGAGTGCGACAATCCTTGACGGTGCAGTAATTGGCAGAGAGTCAATTGTGGGAGCCGGTGCGCTTGTAACGAAGGGCAAAGTATTTCCTCCTCGCTCACTCATCATGGGAAGCCCTGCAAAAGCTGTAAGAGAATTAAACGAGGATGAAGTTAGAGAGCTTTATGCTTCTGCCGCGCGCTATGTAGAGTTTAAAAAAGAGTACCAAGAGTAGCTTATAAACTATCCAAGAGTTCTGATTTTGTAAAATTTCCAAACAATGGAGTTTTCAAATGAGATTCGTCATCTTTAGATACAAAAAAGATGGCAGGAAATTTTTGCGTATAAAAGAGTTCAATCGGATAGCTATTGTTCTCCTCAAAAAAAACTGCCACGGGTAAATATTTTTGATTCACCCTCTCTTGTACCTCTTTATCGGAAAAAATATCACTGAAAATAGCCTTGCATGGTATACAATCTTTTTTCAGGAGTAAAAGCAAAATTTCCTTCTGCTCTTTTTTTGCTTGCATAAGTACTTTGTCAAAGTCATTCTGCCATGCGATATATTCACCAAATGCAATAGAGCAGAGTATTAACAAGCTAAAAAAGATTTTCATTCAGAATTTCATTATTCTTTTATGTCATTTACAATAACTAATGTTACTCATTTATATAGAATACTCAGGTAAAGGATCTAAATATTCACCCTTCATCTTTTTATACATTGTAACATACTCTTCTGCTCTCGTGTAAAAATCATCTACCTTGTTTTGAATATTCTTATTTGTTTTAAAACTATTTGTAATGTATGAGAATATATTTCTAAAAAATTCAATATGGTAAACCATCAATGTGTAATGCCTCTTAAAATGTCTAAAATTTAATAAATAATATTTTCCGTCAGTATCATCATAAAATGTATTTAACTCAATATTCCCTGTTCCATGGATATCTGCTGATAGATGTGCATATAGATTATCATAGTCCTCCACCTTGCCTATCTTTTTGCACAAATCTTTAAATGATTTCACTTCTTCATCATATAAATTGTACCATTGACGTTTATTTAAACGTTTACTTTTAAAATATTTCTGATGGATACTATCTAAATATTTATGTTGGGATAAAAATTCATTTAACTGTTCCTTCCCAAAAGATGAATTCATTCTTACTATATCACAATAATGATACAGCAAGGCTTTCTCTTCTATTTTATCTCTCTCTTGTAATAAATATAATATTTGAATATACGTTTAAAATTCATTCCTCAATATAGAAAAACTTGTATTAATCAAAGAGTTCTGAACCATAATATTTAATGTATCATTCACTTCTAGAAGCCTATATAATATACTTCTGATAGGTATTTTATAGTTTTCTAATTTTTCTTCACTGCTTAACACCTTATCTAAAATATCAAAACCAATATTTACTTACTTCTTTATAATCTATAATATTTTTAGCTTCTGCTTCGCTAACAACTGATGACAATCGTACAAGATTTATATTGTCGTTTTCATTAACTCTGAACTCACTTTTTAATAAGGTTTTGTTCTGCCCTACATGTTCACCGTTTGTGTAGATATGTCCGACTTTATACTTGTATCTCATCATTTCCGGAGCTATCAGTTGAGCATGAAATTTATTTGTTTTTATGTTTTTGAAAATTGCTTTGTAGTAGTTTGGATGTTCTTTGATATTTATGTCAGTTACGATGACAAATTCAAATGGTTGATTAGGAAATTTTGTAAAGAACTCAAGGATTGTTGAATTGTTTGTTGACAATTTTCAATCCTTCAGTAACATTTTTTATTGTTGAGTAACTTTTGTTCTTGTAAATGACAGTTGAATTGTTTGTTGACAATTTTCAATCCTTCAGTAACATTTTTTATTGTTGAGTAACTTTTGTTCTTGTAAATGACATTTTATGTTCTGTAATCCGCATTTATTTTTACATACTCATAGCCCAAATCACATCCATAAGCAGTAAATTTACCGTCAGCTACACCTAAATCACATGAGATACTAAACGCAGGAAGTTTCATAATTGCGGCAGCCTTCTCTTCCATAGCTTCATTGAAAAGTAACTCGCCTCTATTATAGACGCAAAGCGCGTTAAATGAAATACTGAGATTCTCTTCATATGCTTCAACTCCGCTAGCTCCGACTGTTGAAGCGATTCTGCCCCAGTTTGGGTCTTCTCCAAAGAGTGCGGTTTTGACTAAAAGTGAGTCTGAAAGAGCTTTCGCAACTATCTCCGCCTCTTTATCATCTCTTGCTCCTGTTACATTATAAGTGACAACTTTTGTAGCACCCTCACCGTCTCGCACCATTTCAAGAGCTAAGAAATGCATAACTTTGAAGAGTGCCTCTGTAAAAGCCTCTCTCTCAAACGCTCCACTCTTTTCGTTGGCTAAAAGCATAACCGTATCGTTTGTAGAGGTGTCACCATCCACACTTATTGCATTAAAAGTGGTTTGCGTAACTTCGTTCAGAATCTCCTGCATAACGCTTCTTTTCACCTTAGCATCCGTTGTGATAAAGCAGAGCATTGTAGCCATTGCAGGATTTATCATCCCCGCACCCTTTGCCATAGCACCTATACTAAAACTGCTTCCATCTTCTAGCTGAGCTTTAAAAGCTATACTTTTAGAGAATGTATCGGTTGTCATGATAGCACTCGCAGCATTCATCGGCTCTTTTACAGTTAAATCAAAAAGAGGAATTGCATCTATTATCTTCTTTTTTGGAAGTCTGACACCGATAACACCGGTTGAGCTCATAACGGGATTTTTAACAGCTTGAAAAGTGTGAGCTAAAGCTTCCAGCACTTCATCGATATCTTCAACTCCGGCTTTACCCGTCATCGCATTTGCATTTCTTGAATTTATTAAAACGAAGTTAGTTTTAAATTTACCCTTTGCGCGAAAATGTTTGATTGGAGCCGCACACATCTTGTTGGTTGTAAAAACTGAAGCTATTTTACACTTATCCTCGCTATATATAAATGCCATGTCTTTTGCGTTATTTTTCTTTAGACCTGCACTCACACCATCGGCAAAAAAACCCTCTGCTGCACAAACACCGCCATCTACTTGAATTATATTATACAAATTCAACTCCTATATCTATTTTTTTCTTAGTTATTATATTGTAATATTAATGTTATTTGATTTTTTCATGACTTATTTGGCTGTAGATTGAAAGTTTTAGGAGGGATTTGGGAGCGAACTCCCGATTAGAAAGCTACAAATCTTCAAAGAAGGCGTAGTTTCTTAGTTGTCTTTAAGAAACTTTTTTAAGAGTACGCAATTCTCTTGCAGAGATTTTGATTTTTTTTGTAGTACCATCTTCTAAAGTGATACGAACAGCTCTTAAGTTTAGTAAAAAACGACGCTTTGTTCTGTTTTTAGCGTGAGAAACATTGTTTCCACTCATTGGGCCTTTACCACTAATAGCACATTTTCTTGCCATATTCAGCTTCCTTATTTTAGGTTTTTAAAGTTGCGGATTATATCAGTTCAAAGCAAAAGTACAACTTAAGCTAGGCAAATAGTGTGCAATTTTCTAAATTTATATATATTTTATGATTATAAAGTTAAAATGCACGAAATATAATAAAAGCAGCCAATATTGATAACAAAAGATAAGATTGATTTTTACATCGACAAAATTCCTCCTGCTCCAAAAGCTTTAAGGGAAACTCTTTCACTTTTAAATCGTGGCGAATTAATTAGAGCTTCACATGTTGCTGTTGAAGATTTGGCGCTTAAAGCATACTTAAAAAATATTGTAAATAAACCTATCTATGGTTTTAAAAGTGAGATAAATGATATTTCACAAATATTTGGAATACTAGGCGTTTCTAGTTCTCAGCAAACTGTTTACAACTATATGATGACTCTTTTATCCCCGAAAAAATGGATTTTATTTAAACTTAATGCATCCTCTTTCCACGACCTGCAGGCCAATCTTTCTTTAAATTGGAAAAGGATATTAACACATCTGAATATATCCGACAAAGAGATGGAGAGCGCAATTACTCTTCTTCCAGCCAGTATAATAGTTGCAGAAGCTCTTTTTAATGACAAAATTAGTGAAGTGATGCTTCTTAGAAGTGCCCATAACCTTGACTTAAACACAATATTATTTCGTCTTTGCGATGAAGATCTCTTTGATATATGTGAGTTTATTGCACAAAAATGGGAAATGCCGGATAAAATAGCAGATGTTGTTCAAGCATCTTCAGGACTTAAGCCTTCAAAGGATGCATCCATCAACGCTCTGGCAAAATGGATGCATCTCCTGCTATTTTATGAGCTTTCTCAGCCAATATATGTAAAAGCAGGACTCAATAACTTTATAGATTTTCAAATAGACTTTGTTTCTGATATTTATGATGATTTTGCAAAACTTATGGAAATAGAATGAGAGCCACTGTAAAGGACGGTATGGCTGTATTTTCGCCTCAAGGTTTTTTGGATGGAAATAATACCTCGGCATTTTTAACAATAGAGGATATTGACGCTACTCTTAAACTCAAGGTGGACATGGTTCTGGTCTCTCTAAAAAAAGTTATTTTTTTTAACAGAAACGGGCTGGATGTATTTGTAAAAATGTTTTCAAAAATGCGTCTGCAAAACCACACTACGGTTGGTTTTTGTGACTACGATACTAAGAAATTTGATGCAATTAACAATTTTTATAAAAATGATATGAACTTTTCTCTCTTTAACACTCAAGAAACAGCCTCTTTATTTACCTCAAGTTTTAAAAATCAAAGTAAAAATGTTTTACTGTTTAGCGAGGATAAATCTCAACGCTCAGCCATGGCAATAGAGTTGCATGACAACGGACATAATCCTATAATCGCCCAAAGCAAAGAGGATTTTGCTCTAAAATGTTCAAATAAAAATGCTTACGACAATATAATTAAAAATACTTTTATAGGGCAAATCGGACAAAAAGTTGCGACAAGGGTAACAGGCAATGCAATTATTTATACTATATCAGCATTTTTAGATGCTGATATAGGTAATAATTTTAACATTGCTTATCACATGAACTCTTTAAATGTCGGGTTTAGACTCTTTATATTTGATGCCTACCGAGTTGTAAGTATGAATGTACATGCACTCAATTTTTTCTCAAAACTTGCAAGTTCAGCAGCTGAGTATAATGCAAACATCTGTTTTGTAGGAATGATATTTGACAAAACACCCAAAGCTTTCAAGGATACTATGGAAGATGCCGGAATACTATTTTATGAGCAGATGGACGATATTTTAAAAAATAAAGAACTGCTTGCAGAATTGGGTGCGAGCAGTGCTTCAAATATTAAAAATAAACGACTTATAAATAAACTCATCGTAGCTGAGCTTCCAAATTTTATTCATGCGACTATTACGACTCTCGAGATGATGACAAACTCAAAAGCTATAAAAGAGTCAGCAGAAATACATGAGATACTAATTGAAGACAAAAGAGACAAAATAGCCAGTTCTATAGGCTTTTACGGCGATATTGACGGTATGGTTATTCTGATTTTTCCAAAAAATATAGCAAAAAAAGCATGTGAGCTACTCATCGGGGAACAGACTGATGATACTGAACTGATTCTTGATACATTGGCAGAGCTTGTCAACATTGTAGGAGGTAAACTTAAAACGCTTCTTGCTGATAAAAATATTAGTGTTGACATTACACTTCCAAGAACTTACTCTACAGTTGATGACCTTCTTGAAATTATAAGCAACAGAAGAGGCGTTCAAGTTGACTTAACATTTAGCGGAGATAATTTTTTATTTTTCTTAACTAGATAAAAGCGTCTTCTAACTACTAAAATAGTAGAATTACAAATATAAACTTCTTATGGCAACCTCCTAATGATGAAGTATTCTGCCTCAAAGAGGCTGACATTTAAAAAGAGTAAAAGGAAAGCAATGCTTGTAGCTCCTAGCGTATTATCTGCTGATTTTGGAAATTTACAAAGAGATGTAGAATCTATTTGTGATGCCGGCTGTGACTTAGTTCACGTTGATGTTATGGATGGACATTTTGTCCCTAACCTGACAATCGGACCGGTTGTGGTGAGTGCAATTGCTGCATGTGCCACAAAACCTCTTGACATTCATCTCATGGTTCAAAACAACACATTTTTTGTTGAACTTTTTGCCCCGCTTAAACCTGAATATATCTCTTTTCATATCGAAGAGGAGAAACATCCCCATAGACTTATTCAAAAAATTCGCTCACTTGGAATAAAACCCGCAATCGTTTTAAACCCTCATACTCCGCCAGAGAGCGTTGAGTATCTGCTCGCCGACTTAGACATGGTTTTACTTATGAGCGTAAATCCCGGTTTCGGCGGGCAAAGCTTTATTGAGAGTGTAATCCCAAAAGCTGCAAAACTTAACGAGATGAGAAATAGAATCAATCCTAACTGTCTTATAGAAGTTGATGGCGGTGTCACTGATAAAAATATCCACATACTTCGCGATGCCGGCGTTGATATTGTAGTTGCAGGAAGTTATGTGTTTAATCATGCAAACAAAAAAGAAGCGATACAGAGCTTACAGATATAACATGAGATGTAAAATTTGCGGAATCACCTCCTATGAAGATGCTATGGTTGCGATTAACGCAGGTGCAGATGCACTTGGCTTTGTATTTTATGAAGCATCACCACGGTTTATTACAGTTTCACATGCAAAAGAGATTATAAAAAAACTCCCTCCATTTGTAGAAAAAGTTGCTCTCTTTGTAAATGTAGATGCCAATACAATCAACGTAACCTGCCAAGAAGTTGGAGCGACTCTCGCCCAAATACACTTTGAAGCTCCAGAAACGCTCTATGAAGAACTAAAAATTCCTCACATTAAGGTTATTCGAGCAAAAGAGAGAGAGGATATCTTGAATTTTAGTGATGAATACAGATTAGTGGATGCCTACTGCGAGGCCTACGGTGGTTCAGGGAAAAGATTAAATATTGAATGGTTTAAAGATATAAACTGTTCTAAAATAATTCTTGCAGGTGGACTTGACTCTGAGAATGTAGCCTTTATGAAAGAGTATGGCTTCTATGGGGTGGATGTAAGCAGCGGTGTTGAGACTTCCTATGGGGTTAAAAATCATAAAAAAGTTAAAGAGTTTATAGCTAATGCTCGATAGTAGTTTTCATTTAGACGCCAAAAGTATCTCAAGGCTCTCTTCTAGCGGACTCGGTCTTGATGCGATGAAAAGACAGATAAATGAGGATTTAACTTTATTCATCGAACTGTGGCATGCACAGGGGTTAAAACTTACGAAACATCAGGGGTATTTTTATTTTGATACTAAATTTATTTCTATGGATAAGGCAGAATTTTGTATTGTGGACATTGAGACAAACGGCTCAAAATATGATAAACACCAGATAATTGAGATAGCAGCTGTGAAGGTTAAAAACGGCGTTATTACCGACAGATTTGAATCACTTGTCAAATGCTCAGAAATCAATGAACATATCACACTTATAACCGGCATAAAAGTAGAAGATACGCTAAGTGCGCCCACTATGAAACAAGTACTATATGATTTTAAAAAATTTTTAGGCGATACTGTTTTTGTTGCGCATGATATAAAGTTTGATTATAAATTTATTTCTGCTATGCTTACAAGGGTTGGTTTAGCACCTCTTTTGAATAGAGGATTATGCTCACTTGCACTTGCAGAGCGAACCGTTGTGTCCTACAGATATGCGCTCTCTTATCTTAACGACTCACTCAATTTGAATCCGCATGCCACGCATCACAGAGCCATGAGCGATGTAATGACTACCTATGGACTCTTTAAGCTGTCATTAAAAAATATTACCGAAAATATTAATAATATTGAAGATTTAATACGATTTTCAAAAGAGGCAAAAAGATTAAAAAGACCGAAATTTGACCCAATGCAAAAGTCTCAAGAAGAGATTTGTAAAGAACTTCAAGAAGAAGAGAATTTAAAAAATAAAAAAGAGAGTTCAGAGTAAGAATTACTCTGAATAAGCACCAACACCTACAAGTTTTTTATACCTTGCATCCATTCTCTCTTCACTACTCATTTGGCGAAGTTTTTTCAGTTCACTTAAAAAATAGTCGGCTATCACCGCTGCACTGCTGTCTTTATCGCGATGTGCACCAATAAGAGGCTCATTTATTACATCGTCAATTAACTTCAGTTCTTTTAAATCCTGACTTGTTATTTTCATAGCGTTTGTTGCGGCTTCTGCTTTTGTCGGGTCATTCCAAAGAATTGCAGAACATCCCTCAGGTGAAATTACGCTAAAAACTGAGTATCGCATCATGGCAAGTTTATCGGCTACACCGATAGCTAAAGCACCGCCACTACCGCCCTCCCCGATTACAATAGAGATTGTCTCGGTTTTGAGTTCAGCAAACTCCAGCAAGTTTCTAGCTATAGCCTCACTTTGATTTCTCTCTTCGGCACCAAGCCCTGGATATGCACCCGGGGTATCAATCAGCATCAGAACAGGAATATTAAATTTCTCAGCCATTTTAGCCACACGAAGAGCCTTTCTGTACCCTTCAGGATGCGGCATACCAAAGTTTCTCTTTAATTTATTTTTAGTGCCACGACCCTTTTGCTCACCGATTACCATAACTTTTTCATCCGCTATATAGCCAATATAACATATAACTGCAGCATCATCACGGAAATGTCTATCACCATGAAGTTCATACTTGTCACGCATTAGTAAATTAATATAGTCGAGGGCATAAGGTCTATCTGCATGACGGGCCAATTGAAGTTTTTGAAAATCTGATAAATTTTTATAAGTTTTTGCAACTTCTTTTTCTAATGATTTTTGAAGAATTTCCGCTGCATGCTCATCATGACGAATCTGTGCAGAGACAATATCTTCTTGAATGTTTTTTATTTTTAATTCAAAATCTAAATATGTAGCCAAATTAAATCCTTACACTTTTAGATTTTTTTAAAAATTAACACGCCGTTTGTGCCGCCAAACCCAAAAGAGTTACTCATAACAATATTTAATTCAGCTCTTCTTGCTATATTTGGAACAATATCCAAGTCACAATTTTCATCCGGTGTTTCATAGTTTATAGTCGGAGGAATAATTCCATCTCTCATAGCCATCAAACATGTAACCGCTTCTATACCGCCTGCTGCACCGAGACAGTGACCGATCTGACCTTTGATTGAACTCATTGGAGGACAATTTTCTTTTCCTCCAAGTAAATCTTTTACTGCTGCCGTTTCATTTTTATCATTTATCGGTGTGCTTGTTCCATGTGCATTTACATAGTCAAGTTTTGGCTCACCTGCCATTTTATACGCAGCCTTCATAGCACGAGCCGGACCGTCAAGACTTGGGGTTGTAATATGACTTGCATCACCACTCTCTCCAAAACCTATGATTTCTCCATATATTCTAGCACCTCTTGCAACGGCACTTTCATACTCTTCTAAAACAAGAGCAGCTGCACCCTCGCCCATAACAAAACCATCTCTGCCTGCATCAAAAGGGCGAGATGATTTTTTTGGGTCGTCATTTCTAGTTGAGAGTGCTTTCATAGCGGCAAAACCACCTATTCCAACGCCCGTAATCGCAGACTCTGCAGCTACAACAAGCATTTTTTCAGCACCGTTGCAGATAATAGTTTTACACGCTTCGCTTATTGCATGCGTACCCGCTGCACATGCCGTAACGCTTGAGAGGTTTGGACCTTTTGTTCCATGTTCAATCGAAACAAATCCGCCAAGCATGTTTACAAGAGCAGAAGGAATAAAAAATGGAGAAATTCTGCGAGACCCTTTTGTTTCAAGAATGATAGAGTTTCGCTCAATAGCAGAAAGCCCGCCGATTCCGGAACCAGCACTCACACCAAATCTCTCCATGTCAGTATCTTCCGGCAAATTGGCATCTATCATGGCTTCTTGAGCAGCTTTAAGACCAAGGTGAATAAATCTATCCGCTTTTTTAACCTCTTTTGGGTGCATAACTGTCTCAGGATCAAAATCTTTTACTTCGCCTGCAATTTTTACGCTGAAGTCTGTTGGGTCAAAAATAGTTATAATATCAATTCCGCATTCCCCGTCACATATTGCTTTAAAAGAACTCTCTTTATCATGACCTACTGCATTTATCATACCCATACCAGTTACAACTATTCTTCTCATATAAACATTCTCCATAAAATATATAAAAACACTTTTAAAAATCAGCTACAACTGACTGTTAAAAATATTTTACTACCGAGGCTTGACCTCAGGTAGAATTGAAATAATTATTTACTTTCTATGTAATTAACTACATCTCTAACAGTTTGAATTTTTTCCGCTTCATCATCTGGAATTTCAATGTCAAACTTCTCTTCAAGAGCCATCACCAATTCAACAACATCAAGACTATCAGCGCCTAAATCTTCTACGAACTTTGAATCTTCTTTTACTTCGTCTGGGTTAACGCTTAATTGCTCAACTACTACTTCTTTGATATCGTCTAAAAGTGCCATTATAGCTCCTATATTTAAGTATAAAATCTTGAAATTGTATCATATTTAACTTAAATAAACTAACTCTGAAAAAAGAGAGAAAAAAGTGAAATTTATGGAAATGTATCTTTCTTGAAACACTCTATCGCTATTTTCGATGCTGTTTTGTGGTTGACAATGGGCTTTGGATAATCCTTAACGGAGTTGTTCAAAAGGTAATTTTCATCATGCAGACATTTGGCTTCGACATGCAATAGCTCAGGGCAAAACCGTTTGATATAGTGCGCATCTTTATCAAACTTTTTACTCTGCAAATAGGGATTAAATACTCTAAAATAGGGCTGTGGGTCAACACCTGTTCCTGCGCTCCACTGCCAAGAGAGAACATTCGTAGCCTTATCAAAATCGAGCAAATGTTGTGCAAAAAACTGCTCTCCCCACTGCCAAGGCAGAAGCAAATCTTTGGTAAAAAATGAAGCAGCAACCATTCGCATGCGATTGTGCATCTGCCCTGTTTGTATCAGTTCTCGAACTCCTGCATCTACGATGGGAACACCTGTTTGCCCCCTGCAAAAAATCTCATATTTTTCTCTATCTTCTATGCCGTTAAAGCTGTATTTGTAGTTTTTGTCTTCTACTCTTGGCATGTGAAAAAGCAGATAGGCATAAAAATCTCTAAAGATAAGTTGTCGTATAAACGGCTCAACATCCAAACCTTTGAGACTCAGAACATATCGCAAAATCGCCCTTGTTGATAGCGTTCCAAAACGTAAATCTACACTCAGACTTGAGCCGACATCCTCATCCAAAAAGTCTCGCATCTGCTTATAAATATTACAGTTTTGTTTAAACTTTTCAAGCTTGGCATGTGGATTTATAATACCTAACTCTTGTTTTAAAAATCCCAAACTCTCCAAAGAAAGAGGCAGTTTTGTTACAACTCCCTTTGCATCTATCTTTGTAATAGCTTCATAATCTTCATCCATGAGTCTATTGTGAGACATTTTCAACTCTTCACTCTTTTTACTATCCAAAATCACTCTCGCTTTTTTGTAAAAGGGCGTAAAAACCAAATAGGGTGTTTTGTCCTCTTTAAGAACTTCATAAGGCTTGAAAATATAGGTATCATGGATATAGCGAAAATGGATTTTATGAGATATTTGCAAGTCGCGTTCTTTGGCATAGCTGTCATAATCTCC
Organism: Campylobacterales bacterium; assembly: GCA_026390115.1. Taxonomy (GTDB): domain Bacteria; phylum Campylobacterota; class Campylobacteria; order Campylobacterales; family Sulfurimonadaceae; genus Sulfurimonas. The sequence goes on from JAPLGO010000024.1 coordinate 85,931, forward strand.
GCATGCCGCGACTTCATCCATGCCCTGCGGAATTAAATATTCAAAAACATCTCGTGGCGCCGCATAAAATATTTTCAAATCCAATCCATATGCCGACAAATCCTGTTTGAGTTTACAAACATAATGAAAAATAAAGGAGACTCTTCTATCCTCTTTTTCGAGTTTATCCAAAATATTTGTATCAAAAATAAATATCGGTAACACCTCTTCGCCCAGAGAGAGAAGCGGATTATCCTCCACTCTCAAATCTCTTCTAAACCAAAGAATTCTTCTCATGTTGAGTACTATTTTGAGCTAAGAAGGCTCGAGCGAAGTGCCAACTCTTTCGGGTATGGCTCTAAAAATTTTTGATTGAGCAGGTAGGAGAGTTCATATTTTTGGGCGTAAAGCTTGATGGTGCTGAGGGGAACAATTATAGGAACAAGTTTTTGTGCGTACTCATTTATATGTTCATGTAAAATTGCCTTTTCAAGGGAATTCAGTTCATTCTTGAAAAATCCTGCCATGTGTTCGAGGACATTTCGATTTTTTTTGATGGAACTTTTTTTTGCAATGGCTACTTTAAAGTTGTACTCATAAGTTGCAAAAAGTTCTGCAAATGGAAGATTTTCGTGGTTACCTACAATATTGCCCAAAACTCTGTAGAGCATTTCATCTTTTGCCTGAAGCAGAAATTTGTTTTTGGTATGAAAATCAACAAGACCTTTCATGTGAAAGTTATTCTCTTTGAGCGACTCGATTGAGTCATAAGCAAAAAGTTGCATGATAAAATTTTCTCTGAGCCAATCATCGAGGAGTCTTCCCTCTTCTTCCATGGGCAAAAGCGGGAATTTTTCACGGCAAAGTGTCACAAAAACCCCATCTGTTTTGGAGTCTGCAAAGCCATTCTCTAAGTACGCTTTTGCACTCCTCATTCCACAACTCGGAGAGCGCGATTTGAAGATGATGCCACTGAGTTTTTCTTTTGAGATTTTATGAAGTTCCTCATACGATTTATCCAAAAGCTGTTGTGTTAAATTAGCGCCGTTTTTATTTGAGATGATTTCGTAGTTGCTGTTTTTATTTACGAGTCGAATAGAGGGTCTTGGAGTGCCAAAAGCTAAGGCTTCGGGACAAAATGGAACAAAAGAGGCGTATTTATGCAGATGTTCTGTTACAAAACCATCTCTCTTATGCCCTCCATCAAACCGAACTTTCTCGCCCAGAAGACACGCTGAAACTGCTATATTCATAATTTTCCTTCGTTTATCTCAAATCATTCTAAAGAAGTTTATTGTTTTTTTGGATTTATTGATAGTGCTTTTTTGTAGGTTGAAAGAATGTTGGCATTGTGGAAAGTGAAAAATATGGCATTACGCCATATTTAATCCACCGTTTACTTTGAGTGTTTCGCCTGTGATGTAGCTTGAGTGGTCTGAGAGTAAAAAAGCTGTTGCCTCTGCAACTTCGCTTGGATTTCCAAAACGACCCATCGGAATTTTTGAAGTGAAACTGTTTTTTACATCTTCGCTCAAAACTTCTGTCATCTCTGTTGCGATGAAACCAGGAGTTACCGTGTTGTAGCGGATTCCGCTTGTAGCCGATTCGAGTGCGAAACTCTTTGTCATAGCGATAACTCCGCCTTTGCTTGCCGAGTAGTTTGTCTGCCCTGCATTTCCTGTTTCACCCACGATTGAAGCGATATTTACAACTGCTCCAAACTTTTTCTTTCGCATCACTTTCATCGCTTCACGGCACCCTACAAAACATGAAGTTAAGTTCGCGTTGATAACCGACATAAAATCTTCGCTTTTCATTCTAAGTGCAAGCTTATCGTTTGTAATTCCTGCATTATTCACAAGATAAGAGAGTTCACCGTCACTATCGACTATGGTTTTTATAGCATCCACAAAAGCATCTTCATCGCTCACATCAAAACCGATTACCGCGGCATTTCCGCCATTCGCTTCAATTGCATCTTTTATGGCATCTGCCTCTGCTGCACCGCTTCTATAATTTATCCAAACTTTAAGACCATACCCAGCCAAAGTTTTTGCAATCTCCGCACCGATACCACGGCTAGAACCCGTAACTAAAACATTTTTTCCGCTAAATTTCATATTTTTTTCCTTAAATTTTATTTCGATACCAAGATATATTGACTTTATAAATCTCCGGCATTTATGCCGGTAGCTTTAGGGGGATGCAAGGGACAAACTTGTCCCTGCCACTCAAACGGACGCGTTCGTTTGAGTGTTAAATCAACGGATGATCCATCTCTTTTGGAATTTCTATATTCATAAGTTTCAAAACAGTCGGTGCTATGTTATTAAGCCCGCCGTTTTCTACTTTTGTAATTTCATCCGCCATCACAAAACACCACACTCTTCCGACCGTGTGATTTGTCAAAACCTCGCCGTTATCGTCTCGCATCTCTTCACAGTTTCCATGGTCAGATGTGATAACCAGAGCATAATCATTTTCTTTTGCTTTTTGAACAATGCGTCCAAGCTCGGTATCGACCGCGTTCACTGCTATTCTTGCCGCTTCAAAATCACCTGTATGTCCAACCATGTCACCATTTGCAAAGTTAACGACTATAAAATCATACTCTGCGTCCATGGCTTTTAAAACCTCGTCTCCAACTTCTGCCGCACTCATTTGCGGCTTTTCATCGTAAGTTTTTACATTTGGCGACGGAATAAGAACTCTCGTCTCATTCAAGTAAGGCTCATCAATTCCGCCATTAAAGAAGAAGGTGACATGTGCATATTTTTCGGTTTCTGCTGCGTGAAACTGCTTAAGTCCTTTTGCCGAGATGACCTCAGCCAGCGTGTTTATCGGAGAATCTTTTCTAAAGAGAACAGGATATGGAAAACTTTTGTCATATTCAGTGATGGTTGCAAGCGTAATTTCCACATGTTGTCTCTGGAACCCTGCAAAATTTTTATCACCCAAAACACTCACAATCTCTCGCATTCTGTCACTTCTGTAGTTTATGGTAAGTACGCTCTCACCGTCTTTCATGCCATCATAACCCTCAAACGCCGTCGGTGCGACAAACTCATCTGTTTCACCCAATGCGTACGAAGCAGTTATATATTCTGCCGCTGCTTTGTCAGTTTTTGGAGTTGCATTTACAATGGCATTGTAAGCTTTTTCTACCCTGTCCCAGCGATTATCTCTGTCCATTGCATAAAAACGACCTGCGATTGTGGCTATTCTTATCCTCTCACTCAAATGCGCTTCAACTTTTTGTAAAAATATTTTTGCAGAAGTCGGGGAAACATCCCTGCCATCAGTAATAAGATGTAAAAAAACTGTTTTTCCATTTTTTGCGGCAATATCTGCGATGCCCATGAAGTGATCGATATGCGAGTGAACACCGCCATCGCTCATAAGCCCTATAAGATGCAGTCTATCTGAGGATTTAAAGAGCTTTTGCAACTCTTCATTTGCTTCCATTCTATCCTCTGAAAGAGCCAAAGAAATTTTTACCAAATCCTGATATAAAACTCTTCCGCTTCCTATGCTCATGTGCCCTACTTCGGAGTTGCCCATCTGCCCCTCAGGAAGACCGACACTTAGCCCAAAAGTATCTATAAAAGAGTGTGGGACTTCTTTAAAAAGTTTATCATATATCGGTTTTTTAGCACTGTAGAAGGCATTAAACTCTGTTTTCGCAGAGTAGCCTATGCCATCAGTAATCACAAGAATTGCTTTTTTAGTCAATTAGTTTTCCTTTAAATGAAAGATTTAGGCTATTTTACTATAATATCGCTTTTAATTATCAACTAGGAACTATCTTGATTTATTGGTTATACGAACTCTCCGGTATTAACATCCTTGGATACATTACGATAAGAGCCGGCGTCTCCTTCTTTTTGGCTCTCTTTTTTACACTCTATTTATTGCCGAAGTTTATAAAATGGGCACAAAAAACATCAAGTGTTCAGCCAATAAACAACTGGGCGCCCCAAAGGCATCAAGACAAGGCAAGAACCCCTACAATGGGTGGAATAGTCTTTATCTCAGCTACTATTTTTGCTTCACTTTTAACCATAAAATTTTCAAATGTTTACGCACTCGGTGCTTTACTCACCCTTGTTCTATTCTCACTTATCGGTTTTCAGGATGACTTTGCAAAAATCAGAAAAAATCAAAATTTGGCAGGTCTAAAAGCCAGAACAAAACTATCCTTTCAAATAATTTCGGCTCTTTTGATTGCATCTTTTTTATACTTCTTTGCCGATTTCAACACTGACCTTTTCGTTCCGTTTTTGAAGATGCCGGTTATAAATATGGGCATGTATGCAATAGCTTTATGGGTGCTAGTCATCATCTCAACATCCAATGCAGTGAATTTAACCGACGGACTTGACGGTCTGGCTACTGTTCCATCCATCGCTGCTCTTGCCTCTTTTAGTATTATTATTTACATAACAGGAAATGTAAAAATAAGCTCTTACCTTTTAATGCCGACTTTTGATGTCGGAGAAGTGGCTATTATTTCTAGCGCTTTGATGGGTGCATTAACAGGATTCTTATGGCACAACTGCCATCCTGCAGAAGTTTTTATGGGGGACAGCGGCTCTCTTGCCATTGGCGGATTTTTAGGCTATCTTGCAATCATCACGAAAAGCGAAATTTTACTTCTTCTTATCGGCTCTATTTTTGTTATTGAGGCACTCTCTGTTATTGTACAGGTTGGAAGCTATAAACTCCGCAAAAAAAGAGTTTTTTTGATGGCGCCTATTCACCACCACTTCGAGATGAAACAGTGGGCAGAAAACAAAATCATAGTAAGGTTTTGGATTATTGCCGTTTTATCCAATCTCATTGCTCTCATAACTTTAAAGATAAGATAATGCAGAGGGTCTCTCTCTTTGGCTACGGCAAAACAACAAAGGCGCTAGCAAAAAAAATTGGACATGCTACATTTTACGATGATAAAGTCACAAAACCTTTTCGGGATGCGGATGGCTTTATGGTAAAACCCTCAAGTGAATTTAATCCGAAATATTCAGATTTAGAGATTCCGTCTCCTGGGATTCCACCTTACAATCCGCTTATAAAAAAAGCAAAAAATCTTATAAGCGAGTATGATTTTTTTGAAAAAGTTGCACCTCTTAGCATCTGGATAAGCGGAACAAACGGCAAAACAACAACAACGCAGATGATGCAATATCTGCTCAAGGACAAGGGGAGCCAAGAGGGTGGAAACATCGGAACACCTCTGGCTGACTTGAATCCAAATGCTAGCATGTGGATTTTGGAGACAAGCTCCTTTACGATGCACTACACAAATATCGCAAAACCCAATATCTATGTTCTTCTCCCTCTTACTCCCGACCATATAAGCTGGCATGGAAGTATGGACGAATATGTAAAAGCCAAGTTGAAACCGCTTGAGAGTATGCGAGAAGGCGAGGTTGTAATCCTTCCTCATTCCTATAAAGATATAGCTACAAAAGCGCATGTTATCAGCTATAAAGATACAGATGAGATAGCAGACTGTTTTGGAATTGATACTGCAAAAGTAAAATTCAAAGGCGCTTTTTTAGCAGATGCACTATTGGCCATGGCTGTTGATAAAATACTTTTTGATAGAGTTGATTACGATAAAATCAATAGTTTTGTTATCGACCCGCACCGCCAAGAGGAGCTTCGAGATAGCAAAAACCGTCTTTGGGTCAATGATACAAAAGCGACAAATCTAGATGCAAGTATAGCCGCACTCAAACGCTATAAAGACTCTTTTATCCACTTGATTTTAGGGGGCGATGACAAAGGTGTAGAACTCGATGAACTTTTTGTTTTTATGAAAGATTTGAATCTCATGCTCTATGCCATCGGCTCAAACCAAGAGAAGCTTCTCAACCTCTCCAAAAAATATAATCTAAAAATTTTGGCATGTGGAAATTTGCTCAGTGCCGTTGAAGCAATAGATAAAGTCCTTCAAAGCGATGCAGTAGCACTTCTCTCTCCAGCAGCAGCAAGTCTTGACCAATTTACTTCCTACGCGCAAAGAGGCGATATTTTCAAAGAAGCAGTAAGAAAACTTTTATGACAAAAATAGCTGTTTTGGCTTCGCACAACGGAAGCGGACTCGATGCACTCTACAAGGCATCAATAGAGAAAGTCCTTGATATCGAAATTGCACTTGTCATCTCAAACAACACAAATGCAAAAGCACTCCAAAATGCCCAAAAGTATAAGATTGCAAACTTTGTACTCAACGATACAACAAGCCAGAATCCACACGCCAAGATGCAAGAGCTTTTACATGCGTATGATTGCCAATACATCTTTCTCTCTGGATACATGAAAAAACTTCCATCCTATATCACAAACAATTTCAAAGTCATCAATTCCCACCCTTCCCTCCTTCCAAACTTCGGAGGTAGTGGCATGTATGGAAGATTTGTACATGAAGCTGTCATAAAAAATAGAGAGCTCAAAAGCGGTGTTACTATCCATGAAGTCAACGAAAATTACGATGAAGGCAAAATTATTTTACAAAGAAGTATTCTCTTGTCAGAAAACGAAACAGTGGATTCACTTGAAGCAAAAATAAAAAAACTTGAGGCAGCCGCTATCGTAGATGGATTTGGATTATGTTTGAAATAACTGAGTATATAGGAATTGTTGCGTTTTCAATGAGTGGTTTTTTTGTCGCAACAAAAAATAAACTCGATTTGCTTGGTGTTTTGATTGCAACATTTTTAACCGCACTTGGAGGAGGAATACTTCGTGATATAGCAGTGAACAAAATTCCCTTCACATTTTTAAATAACTATCCCGCTATTATCGTTGTTAGCGTCCTATTTTTACTCATTCTTTTCAAATTTCACAAAAGAAACTCTATCGAGAATAAGCCTATTTTTATCATTAGCGACTCTATAGGTCTCGTCTCTTTTAGTATTTCAGGCGCAATTATCGGCATTGAAAATCATTTCAATTTAGCGGGTGTTTTATCTATGGCATTTTTAACGGCAGTAGGTGGTGGAATAGCACGAGATATAATTATAAATGAAGTTCCTTTTGTTTTTAAAACTGGCTTTTATGGAACAATATCTCTACTGGTTGGTTTAGTTCTCTATTTGCTCCATCAATTCAATTACACTTCATTTTTCAATATAACAATCCTCTTTTTCTTGAGTGTAGGGCTAAGAATTGTAGCCTATTACCAAAAATGGTCTATTCCCCTCAAATAAACACACATACGCTAAGCTAACTTTCAGCACATCAAAGATATAATCACGCTCTTTAAAAGTGGCCAATTAGCTCAGTCGGTAGAGCAAATGACTGAAAATCATTGTGTCCTTGGTTCGATTCCGAGATTGGCCACCACCTCTTTTAAAAACATTACTTTATTAATTTTTATTATATGGCCTGTTAGCTCAGTCGGTAGAGCAAATGACTGAAAATCATTGTGTCCTTGGTTCGATTCCGAGACAGGCCACCATATATAAAAAGTAAATTTTCCCCAATTTTTAACATCACTCAAAACCGTCAAAAAACTTTTGTGTAGTAATGTGTTAACAAATAAATCCTAAACCATGTATAAAATCTTTTTGTGGCATATACTGTGCATATACATCTAAAGTCATTGAGCTATCTTTATCTCTAAATTGCATTTTCTAAAATAATATATCTATGTATATTATTTGATATAATTAACAATATTTTATCAATAGTTTAATGCCTAAATTATGGGGTTCCAAGAAATAATCTTAAGATGCTTTAATGCTCATTTCTTTTTTTAACTCTTTAATACATCGACACCCTAAATATAAACTTAGCAAGGAGTACATGCATGAGGATTTCTGTCAATCGATTTTTGTATTTTGGAACATTTATTGGTACAGTGGTAGTGCTATCACTTTTTTGGCTCGCAGCCTCTCAAATAAAGGAAATGCTACAGATAACCGAACGATTTTATAATCATTCTTTTATCGTCACCAATAACATTCAAGATGTCCTTGTTGATACGCGAGCCCTTTTGGAAATTACAACAAAATCAGTTTATCAAGATGAAACACCAGCCGACGTCTTAGCTCAAATGAAAAAAATCCAATTCAAAATCGATACCGAACTTCAAACCACAGCCAAACATTATTTAGGCAATCCTAAGGATGTTGAAACAATTCGCGCCACTTTGTTAGACCTAGAAGCTCAAATGAATCAAGCACTTTTGTTTATGCTTGATAATAAAAACTTAGAGGCAAAAAGTTATCTACACTCACATCAATCTGAAGCTCTCTATCTTCAAATCTCTGATAAAATCAATGTAGTTCTAAATTTTGCTTATCACAAATCCGATGAACTTAAACAATCAACAGTCACAAAACTTGAAAACGATATCATCTCTCTTGCCATTCTCTCTTTAATGATTTTATTTAGTGGTATTTTGCTTGCAATTAAAACGATTCGCTACTCCAGACGAGAATTTGAAACTATACATATTACGCTCGACAATATAAAAAATGAGGTTTACTTACCCATTGAAATTAACAGCAATGATATTGAAGAATTTCACAATTTAAAATCATCCATCAATCACATGCTTTCTACTATCGTCTTATCAAAAGAAAAAATTCAATCGGAACGACAACGCTGTCAGGCTCTTATGAAATATTCTTCAGACGGTATTTTTATTATGGGTATAGATGGCAGTCTCAAAGAGTGCAGCCAAAGGGCAGCTAACATGCTTGGATACTCCATGGAAGAGATGTTAAAGCTTAATGTTTATGATTGGGACACGATGATTCCAGTCAATGAACTTCCGACGCTAATTGATTCTATTCAAATACAAACTCCCATGTATTTTGAAACCAAACACAAAAGAAAAGATGGATCAATTTATGATGCAGCTATTACAGCAACTAAAATAAACATTGGAGAAAACATTTTACTCTACGCATCGACGCGCGATATAACTCATCAAAAAATTATTGAAAACGAGCTCCTCGAAACAAACAAAAAATTGAGTACTATCGCTGCGAATATTCCGGGAGTTGTTTATACTTATCAATTGTTTCCAGATGGCAGAAGCTGTTTTCCCTATGCATCAGAACATATTTATGACATTTATGGGGTAACTCCGCAAGAGGTTGAAGAAGATAGTACAAAAGTTTTTAGCGTATTGCATCCGGAAGATTTGAATCATGTTGCCAAAACTATACAAATCTCTTTTGAGGAACTCACATTGTGGGAAGTTGAATATCGTGTTATTCATCCAGACAGAGGGATTCTATGGGTCAGAGGGATTGCAAAACCTGAAAAACAATCCGACAACAGTGTGTTATGGTATGGCTATATTTATGACATAACTGAAAGTAAATTGGCTGAATTAGCGATAGAAAATGCCAAAAGTTACTACGAAACGCTCTTAGAATATGCATCAGATGGTGTCCATATATTGGATGCAGATGGCAATATTATTGCTTACAGCCGCTCTTTTGCACAATATCTGGGTTATGAATACGATGAAGTCAAAAACCTAAATGTCAAGGATTGGGATTCAGGTATTCCCAAAGAGCAATTGAGTGATATTATTAAAGAGTTAATGAGCAATCCAAGAACATTTGAAACAAAACACAGCAAGAAAGATGGAACAATTTTGGATGTTCAAATCAGCTCTCAAGTGGTGGATTATAAAAATGCCCTTTTTTCATATTTCTTAAAGTCTAATCAAACCTCTTCAAAAGCCCTTGTTTACGATACTTAGAGCCATTTATTGTATAATCATACTCACATAAATATAATCAAGTTATTTTAAACTTGGTTACCAATAGGTTACCAAAATGGCATATATAAATTCAAAGAAATACGGTTCAGCAGTACAATTATATCTCAAAGCTAATGGAGATATTTCATACTCCATTACATATAAAGATGAAGATAATAAACTAAAGCGAATAAAAATAGGCGACAAGTCAAAAGGTATAACAGAGCCTTATTGTAATCAAAAAAGAAATGAAGTTATCAACAGTGTTAGACTTGGAACAGATGTACCGATTAAGCATAAAAAAAAGAGTGGTGTTTTGTTTGGTGAAATCGCAAAAAAATATTTAGATGATTTAAAACTACATGCAAGTGAGAATACGATTAAAGATGTTGAGAGTAAATATTATAAACATTTAGAGGAAGTTTTTAAAGATGTGCCAGTAGATAGAATAAAATCTGATGATTTAGTGAAATTACAAAAAGAGAAAATCAATATTTTGTCGGCAACTACCACCAATTATATTGTAGAACTTGTCGGCACTATTATAAATTTTGGACTAAAAAAAGATTTATGTAAAATAATAAATCCAGTGATAAAAGTAAAAAGATTTAAGATTGATAATAATAGAGAAAGATTTTTAGTGCAAGAAGAACTTAATAAGTTATATGAAAATTTATCTGATAATGAACTTTTAAAATTATTTGTAAAACTTTCACTTACTACTGGCGGTAGGCTTGAAACAATACTTCACATACAAAAGAAAGATATTGATTTAGCAACAAATATGATAACTCTATGTGATTTAAAAAATAAAGATACATATCGAAGTTTTTTAACTGATGAAGTTTCTAAATTAATTAGTGTAAAAATAGATGGACTTAAGCCAAATGATTATTTAGTGAGTCTAAATGGGGAAAAAATTACATCAAGACAAATACAAAGCAGATTAAAGCCAAAACTTGACAAACTATTTAACGCAGACCTTGATATAAGTGATAGAAAAAACAGAGTCGTGATACATACATTAAGACATACTTTTGCTTCACACTTAGCTATAAAAGGCACACCAATATTTACTATTCAAAACCTGATGAACCATAAAGATATTAAGCAAACAATGAGATATGCAAAGTTAGCCCCTGATAGTGGTAGGAATTTCGTGAATGATTTGTATCAATAAAAATTTAACTCACCGCGAAAGCTTACGAAATGTAATGAAGTAAGTCGTGGATGAGTCAGCAAACGAAGTGCGTTAGTGTTCTAAAAAGAAGTGAAGTTAACTTGAGGTCGAAACTTTCGACCACAAAAGCTGATAATTTCTTAAGGTCGCAAATTGCGACCTTAAGTTAACTATGACAAAATAAATTATTATATAATCTAAACTAATAAAAGGTAAAAAATATTATGCAAGAAATTACAACTACAACAAATATAGATATAAAATCAAAAATTTACACTATTAGAAATACGCAAGTAATGCTAGATAGAGATTTAGCAGAGCTTTATGGGGTAGAAACAAAAGTATTTAATCAAGCAATAAAAAGGAATATTAAAAGATTTCCTAAAGATTTTATGTTTCAACTTACAAAAGATGAACTAAATAATTGGAGGTCACAATTTGTGACTTCCAATTCTGAAAAGATGGGTTTA
>JAPLGO010000025.1 GCA_026390115.1 Campylobacterales bacterium
GCTATCATCCCTATCATCTCTCCCATGGCGGCTAAACGCGATTGTGAGATTAACATATCATCTTTTTTCTTTAGTTCTGTGATATCCATAGCTGAAGAGATTATTGTTCGTTTTCCATTAATAATTCCTAAAGGAGCTGAGCTAAATTGCCAAGTAATCAGCTCTTTATTTTTATTAGAAAATGTAAACTCACCTTCATCAACTTTAGATGTAATAGCATAAAGAGAATCAACATGAGCTCTAACCGAAGCTTTAATAAGGGAATCATCATACATTTTCTCTATCCAAGCATCAATTGTTGGAGTTTCTTCTAGAGTAAAACCTGAAGAGTTAATCCAAGCTTGGTTCAGCATAATAATTTTTCCATCTTCTGCGTGTAATATTATTGGATTTGGAGCTTCTTGTATGATGGTTTCTAGCTCTTTTGTTTTTTTAATCAGTGACTCTTTAATCTTTATTGTTGCATCATTTGCATTATCAAGCTTTATACTTATGTATTTAGATATATAATTTACCAAGATACCTGTAATAATAGTTATAAATATAGTCACAGTCGCTAATATGACTGCAGGGTTTATCGTTAGTATTTTACTGATAAAGATAATAGATACTCCACTAAAGATTATTGAAAATGTTGAAAAAGGAACTAAAAACTTAAGTAAATAGCTGTTAGTAGAATTATTTGTAAATAGCCGTAGAAGAAAATTATCTGTTTTAAAAAATATTATAGCGATAGAGAGAAATATAAAAGCAATCGCTGTTGTTAGTGCCATAGGTATTGTATTGCTTTCCCCATATAAAAGAGGAGTTCCATATATATAGGATAAGAAGAATGTAAAACTTATTATAAATGTTAGATATCCTAATCCACTTGAAATATTTTCATTAAATTTACTTTTTTTTGGTAATAGCTTTTGAAATACAAAAAAGAGTACAGAAATAGCATCGATAAAAAAAAGAGCTCCAGTTGCCGGAGACATTATAGCTATAGGAATACCGTTTAAAACTTCTACATTTGGCATTATCATATCTTCATAAGTCAAGTTTATTCCAGTAAAATATCCAATAACACTTAGTAAACCAAAAATAAAAACAAGCAAAGCGGCTATGATAAAAGCAGTTATTTTTATTTTTGACAGATGCTTTGAATATAGGGCAATCAATATAATAGCAATAATAATGAAGCTAATCGCCGTGCTTGGCGCCATAGGAATATAATCATCACTTATTCTTCCAAATAAGTTCATGTTCGGAATATAACTTAACAAACCAACAACAGCGATAGTTATAGAGATTAACGCACTCCTGATACCCCATTGTTTTAATTTCATTTCCATAACAGTTCCTAGTAATATGTTAATTCACTCTTTATAAGTGGCAATCTAACCTTGAAACAAGCACCTCTATCTTTACTTAAAACTTCAATTTTACCTTTGAGATGTTCTTCTATAATCATCTTGCTCATGTAAAGACCTAGCCCTGTTCCTGTTTTTTCATCTTTA
>JAPLGO010000021.1 GCA_026390115.1 Campylobacterales bacterium
TATTAATAGTGGGATACCTGCAAAAGATGTTGCAATAGATTTAGGTGTTTCATTGGCAACGCTTTATAGGTGGATTCCAGCGACATAATTCCTTAGCGTACTATATATTCCGTTTTCTCCGGGGACCCCTAAATCAGCAGAAGCAGCAAACAAGAGCGATTTTTACATGGTTAACTAAATTACAATATCAACATATCTTGATATTGTAATTTAGTTATGCTACAATTCTCCAAACGGAGGTAAAAATGGAAGTTTTTTTAAAAAGTATTTCAGCACTCAATGATGAGACAAGAGTGTTAATTTTGCGATTTATCGATGTTCATAGCGAGTGTTGCGTATGCGACTTGCAAGTATCATTAGAGATGATTCAATCGCGTCTTTCGCGTCATCTGAAAATATTAAAAGATGCCGGTTTTTTACGCGTTGAGCGCAAAGGAACATGGGCATATTACTCAATCAGAACGCTGACCGTTTTCGCAGTGAAGCTTTAGAAGAGATTCGGTACTTGCCAATCGAACTTCCGCCTTTAAAAAAATTATCTCAAACAGGAGAATGTAAAATATGAGTCAAAAAAAACATGTACTTTTTTTATGTACAGGAAATAGTTGCCGCTCCATCATGGCGGAAGCTTTAATCAACGCTAAGTTAGGCGATTGCGTCGAAGCTCAAAGTTCAGGTGTTAAAGCGAGTGGAGCAGTAAATTCACATGCCAAAACTCTTCTAAAAAACAAAGGGTATTGGAGAGAAAGTTACCATTCTAAAGTAATAGAGAGTGTTTTAGATACGGCATTTGATTTAATCGTGACCGTATGTGACCATGCCAAAGAGACATGTCCGATGTTTCCAAAGGCAGTCAAAACTATCCATTTAGGTTTTGATGACCCTAGCGGTAAAGAAGTCCAAGAGTATGAAAAAACATTACAACTCATTGAAACAGAGTTGTTACCTATAATAAAAAAGGAGCTTTGCTAAATTATGTTTAAAGTAACAAATACGGAAAAAGGGGTAAAAGCCTTTATAACAGGATTTAAAACTGAGGAGTTGTCTGCAAGGATTGAGGAGTGTAAAAATGGTTCTTGCAGTTGCGACTGTGACCCTCAAATTATGCAAAAGATTGAAAATATAAAAGTTTCAAGCGAAAATGATGGAACAAGTATCACGATTACAGGAGATGTAGATGCTAAAGAGTTAGAACCATTAATGAGAGAGTGTTTGTTATAAAAACTGGTTTATACTTTTCCCTGAGCATTTGCCTTAGGTGGAGAGTACTTAAAATTGATATGTAAACTTAAAACCCCCGATTGTGTCTATCTCATTTTTTCCTTGAATATAGGAGGGTTGTGATTGATAAAAAAATGTTAACTTTTGCCCCTCATAATACAAGCTGGCTCCCGTATAAAGAGCAGCGCTGAAACCACTTTTATTAACCTGATACCCCTCTTTTCTGCTTCTATCTAAGATATAAGAGTAGCCCAACAGTTCGCCATTTATTCCGACATCGCACGACCAGCCAATGCCCTCATGTTTTTTGTACGATTGCAACAGAGAAGCTTCCTCTTTAAGATAGGGGTAATTAACATTAAAATTTTCTATGTAATTTTCACCAAAACGAAAGATTGTTCCGGCAAAAGCATCTGTTATATAATTGCCGGTCTGAATGCCGAAATGTGTAAATAAATCTGCATTTAATCCATTTTGATAATGGTGTTGCCAGCTTTTTTGACCATGACGCAAAAGGAGATTTACTGTTAACTCTGTTCCTATTTGTGTCTCCCAGCCTTTGGGTTGTGTATTGCCGATGATTTTATGTGTTGTAATCTGCAGCCACTCTGCACCGGACTCTTCTCCGACAACACCTAATTCTATGCGACGTTCGTCAAAACTGCTGTTGTCCCATTCAAACAGATACGATGATAATGCTAAATATCCGGCATATGCCATATCATTGTATTGTGGTGTAGATATTCGTGTATCGGTGGGAGTAATAATTATCTGTGTAATACTTATTCCGGCATTATGTTGTCGCGATTCATCCATTGTAACAGGAGGAATCGCATTGGCAATATCAAACATAAGAGTGCTGTAACCGTTTGAAATATTATTTTCCTTGTTCTCAAATGTGTTGTCCAGCCAACTAATACCGACACCGTTTGTAAAATGGCGATCTCTTCCGGCAAAGATATCGTTGTACCACAAAAATGAAAACTGATTGGCATACAAGGTTTGTACAGATAAAAGCAGCAATAATTCATATTTCATTTAACACTACTTTTAAGTTTTTCACATCCTCTCCTCAAGATTTTCTCTTGCAACAAGCACTACTCCAGTAAAATTTCAACATGTTGAATAATATTACAATAATATCATACATATTTAATCTTTCCGTGCGCTAGTCTAAAACTATGCACTTTCAGTGCAAGGCTTTAGCATTTATTTCAATAGTTTTTAATAATAAATCCTATTGAAAAGTATTGAGTGGAATTTCATTCCACCTATGAAACTTATGGACTTTCAGCTCATAGTGGTTTAGTTAGAAAAACACTCTATCACAAAAAAACTGAATAGCAATTTTGTCATTCCATCCTTTCCCGAGGCAGAATGCCTATTGCCAAAATAGTTGCAACATTTTTTATGCTGTTGCATGACGTTTTAGATAAAATGAGTTGAGAGCTTTCATAATTGTTTCAAACTTCTAAAAATCAAACTTTTTTATATTTTTGCATAAACATATTTAACTGATTAGCGAACTTTTCTACATCTTTTTGTGTAAAGGGAGGTGGACCTTTTGTGATTTCACCGCTCTCCCTCAATCCTTGCATCAGGTTTCTCATCGCTAAATACTGCTTTACATTATCTACGCTATAAAGCTCTCCCCTGTGGTCTATTGCATGTGCATTTTTACTTATTACTCTATCTGCCAGCGGTATATCTGCGGTGATGGCTAGGTCGCTCTTTTGTATCAACTCTACTATTTTATTGTCGGCTTCATCCGCGCCAGCTTCAACTATAAGATATTGTATATTTTTAGATTTGCCCATACTTATCATTTTATTTGAAACCACAAAAGTTTGAATGTTCAGTTTTTCTATTGTACGGAAAAGTACCGGTTTTAAGAGGTTTGGAAGGGCATCACCGTCTATGTAAATAGTGAAAGTTTTACTCATTATGGATTTTTCCTAAAAATATTTATACATGCAACATGTGACCGGATGAAACCCAGTTCACACTCGCAAATCTCAAGCATCATCCAGCAGACGAAAAAATTCCATTTCATGCTCTCTCAATACTCTGATTGTATTTGTAGAACCTTCAACACCTACAGGATCGCCGGCTGTTAAAATATAACATTTATCAAGATGCAGTACTTGTTTGTCAAATCCTTTGTTCATAACCTCTTTCATCATCTGTCCCAAAGAGTCCCCTTTTACTAAAAAGGCAGGAACAACACCCCAGCAGATAGTTAAAAATCTGGAAGTTTTTAGATCATGCGCAACAGCATAAATATCACGGCGAGGACGATAGCGAGCCAGTCTTCTAGCCGATGCACCCGTGGTTGTGAGTGCGATTATTCCCCAAGCATCCACATCCTCACAAAGCCTTGCCGCCGCCTGATTTATACTATCGGTTGCATCGCAGACATGAAATTTTGAATATTTATTAAATGGATAAATCTTCTCTGCACCTTGAATAGTTTTGAGCATTGTATCCACCGCTAAAACAGGATTGTTTCCGACTGCACTCTCTTCTGAGAGCATAACAGCATCCGTTCCGTCTAAAACTGCATTTGCAATATCACTAATTTCCGCACGCGTTGCTCTCTCTTTTTCAGTCATAGAGAGTAGCATTTGAGTGGCAGTGATAACCGGTTTTGCAGCCTCGTTTGCTTTTTTTATAATCATTTTTTGAAGAGTCGGCACTTCATAAAACGGCACTTCAATACCTAAATCACCTCGAGCAACCATAATGCCGTCGCTTGCTTCTAATATTTCATCAATATTTTCGATGGCATCAAATTTTTCAATCTTTGCAAAAAGTTGAACATTACCGCCATGCTGTTTGATTATTTTTCTGGCTTGAATCATATCTTCTGCATTTTGAACAAAAGAGATTGCCATAAAATCAACATCATTTTTAATTCCCCAGAGCATATCTTTTTTATCTTTTTCTGTAATTATTTCTATGCCTAGGTGTGTATTTGGAAAGTTTACACCCTTTTTCGAAGAGAGCATTCCACTATTTTCTACGATTACTTTTACGCTCTGCTCCGATGCTTCAATAACCTTTGTGCGAATCATTCCATCGTATAGATATATGAAATCACCAATATTGAGTTGTTTTAATATTAAAGGTTGATTTATACATGTGCGGTAACTGTTTTTGCTCAGTTGAATACCTATAATCTCCTCTGCAACGAACTCAACAGTGTCGTTTTCTGCTAGTTTAAACGGCTCATCAATCCTGCCGACGCGAATTTTTGGTCCGCTTATGTCTTGCATTACTCCAATAAGCAGTCCTGTATTCTTTTCGGCTTGGCGAATTCTTTGTAAAACATCATAGTGATACTCATGTGTTCCATGTGAAAAATTTAAACGAAATACATTCACACCAGCTAAAATAAGCTTTTGAATGACTTCGAGTGAATCAGAGGCGGGTCCAATGGTCGCCAAAATCTTGGTTCTTTTTCTCATCTATTTCTCTCCTGATTAAAAATATTAGATTATATTATCATAATATCATTATAAATGAGTTACTTACTTTTAGTATACTTTGTTAAAATACAAAAAAATTTCTAAGTGGTTTCAATGTATATAAAAATTTTCCTATCTCTACTCATCTCTTTACAGCTATTCGCTATTCCATTGAAAGAGGAATCCAAAATAGAATCAGCGATAAAAGAGTTGTACGAAAAATCGTATCAAGATATTAAAATAAATAAAATTTCTATATATTCGAGAGGAAGTATAAAATCTTTTGATAGTAACTACGATGTGAATATAAAGGAGAACAGTAGTCTCTCAAAAAAAGGGATTATTTACATACGAACAGAGAAAAATATAAAAATATTTTTTGATTATGTTATAGATGCAGAAGTCAGCGTCTATTTCACAAGAAAAACTATAGAAAAAGGAGCCGAGTTATCGACTCTTAATATTATAAAGAAGAGTATTCCTCTTGATAAATTTAGATTTATGCCTGTACGGGAGAGTGATTTAGATGGTTCGCAAAGTAAAAATCAGCTACGAGAGAATCAAATTATTACACTCAAAGATATTGAGAGTGTCGTTTTGGTAAAGAGAGGTGAGGGAGTGAGTGTAAAAATAGATGATGAAGAGGTATCCGTTTCACTGAATGCAGAGGCTCTCAAAGATGGCAGACTTGGTGATATCATTACCGTTAAAAAAAGCGATGGAAAAAATTTAAAAGTAAAAGTTATAGGTCAAAATAGAGTGGAGATAAGATGAAAAATCGTAAAATAGTTGTAGCAACAAGCGGTGCCAGCGGGGTGAATTTAGGATTAAAAACTCTTGAACTGCTTCCGGCATCCATCGAGAAACACTTTATAATGTCTAAAAACTCTCAAATAGTTTTAGATAAAGAGATGAAAAATAGAGCAAATGTAACCCTGCATGAAAACGAAGACATATCTGCAAGCATCGCCTCCGGCTCTTTTGGGGTAGATGCCATGATAATCGCACCGTGCAGCATGAATACTCTGGCAAAGATAGCATGCGGAATCTCCGATAATCTTGTGACACGCTGTGCAGCCGTGATGATTAAAGAGCATAAAAAACTTATTTTAGCTCCAAGGGAAATGCCCTTCTCTGCCATCGCTTTAGAGAACATGCACAAACTGGCTTCTTTAGGGGTCATCATAGCGCCTCCCGTTATAGCATACTACTCGGAACAACTCACACTTGAAGAGATGGAAAACTTTATTATCGGCAAATGGTTTGATTTGCTTGGCATAGAAAACAACCTTTACAAAAGATGGGAATAAAATGAAAAAGATAGCACTCTACCCTGGGACTTTTGACCCTGTCACAAACGGACATTTCGACATAATTGAAAGGGCTTTAAGGCTTTTTGACGAAGTAATAATCGCAGTAGCAATCTCGACAGACAAAAAGCCGATGTTTACGCTTGATGAGCGAATTGAGATGACAAAAGAGGCTGTGAAAAACTTGCAAAATGTAAGAGTTGTTGGTTTTAATAACCTCACGGTGGATTTGGCTCGGGCAAATAATGCGACTATTTTAATCAGGGGGCTTCGGGCACTCAGCGACTTTGAATACGAACTCCAATTAGGATACCTCAATAACTCGCTTGATGACACTATAGAAACAGTCTATTTGATGCCAAAACTTCAACACGCTTTTATAAGCTCTTCCATAGTGAGAAACTTGCTCAAGTTAAACGGAAAAACAGAGCATCTTCTTCCAAAAGAGGTGCAAAAAATTATCGGGGGTATGACTGCATGTACATTACAATAGAAGGGATTGATACTGCCGGTAAAAGCACGCAAATCGAAAAACTCTCACAAGCATTTCCACATGCCATCATTACGAAAGAACCGGGTGCAACCCTAATCGGAAAAGAGATAAGAGAGATGGTTTTAAGTGCAAAAGCTCAGAGTAAAAAAGCTGAATTTCTACTTTTTTTAGCAGACCGTGCCGAGCATATAAAAGAGGTTATTGAACCAAATCTAGACAAAATGATTATCTCTGACAGAAGTGTTGTAAGTGGCGTAGCTTACGCTTTGATTCAGGGTGAAATAAGCCAAACAGCTATACTTCATCTTAATAGATTTGCTACAAATGGCATCTATCCCGAGAAAGTTTTTTTATTAAAATTGACAAAAGAGGAGCTTGAGTTTCGACTCTCACAAAAAGAGCTGGATGGAATCGAGTTAAGAGGTACCAAATATCTTCTAAAAATCCAGGATGCCATAATTGAAGCCTCAAAACTCCTTGGACTAGAGCTTGTAGTGATAGATGCAACCAAAAAGATCGATGAAATCACAAATGAGATATTAAAGAGTATCAATTAATAACATGTATTTTTGTAATGAAAGCGTAACCTTGTGTCAATTAAATAAAAGATAAAAATGGTATCCTTTCGCTTCAAAAAAATCATATATAAAAAAGAAGAGAGTAAGGAAGCCGATGATTAGTTCGCTACGAGGAATGAACGATATTTTAGAAGAGGATTATGAGAGGTTTACATACTTTATAAACACGGCTACAAAAATAGCTCAAAACTATGGTTTTCATTTTATACAGACGCCTCTTTTAGAAGAAACTGCCCTTTTTAAACGCTCTGTCGGTGAGTCTAGCGATATTGTCTCAAAAGAGATGTATCAGTTCATCGACAAGGGTGAGAACGATGTCTGCCTTCGCCCTGAGGGAACTGCCGGAGTTGTCCGTGCTTTTATTCAGAAAAAGTTAGACAAAGCTGGCGGTATTCACAGATTTTTTTATCATGGGGCAATGTTTCGATATGAAAGACCGCAAAAAGGTCGTTTGAGACAATTTCATCAGTTCGGCGTTGAGAGCTTCGGGGTGGAGAGCGTTTATGAAGATGCGACCATGATTATGATGGTAGCTGATATTCTATCAGCATGTGGAATCGGTTACAGACTTCAGCTGAACTCTCTTGGCGACTTAAACTGCATGCCTCTATACAGAGAAAATTTAATCAATTTTGTTAAAAATATAGAAGATAAAATTTGCGAAGATTGCGTCAGAAGAGTTGCAACAAACCCTATTCGTGTGCTTGACTGCAAAAATCCGACATGTCAAGAGTTGTATAAAAACGCTCCAAAACTCATCAATAATTTATGTTCAGGATGTAAAGATGATTTTGATACACTCAAAAAAATTCTTGATAAAAATGGCATCTCCTATGAGATAAATACAAATCTCGTTCGCGGGCTTGACTACTACTCAAAAACTGCTTTTGAATTTGTAAGTGACGAGATAGGGTCTCAAAGCGCTATTGCAGGTGGCGGAAGATATGACAGACTCATAGAATTTTTAGACGGTCGCCCTACTCCTGCAGTTGGTTTTGCGATGGGAATTGAGAGACTTATGGAGTTAATCCAGATGCCGGATTCTAAGCGAGAGGGTTACTACATGGGTGCGATGGATGAAGAGGCTGTGGATTTGGTGATGAGTTTGGCTCAAAAAAAGAGAAAAATAGATAAAACAACTATAGATTACAAAGCAAAAAACCTTAAAAATCACCTCAAGGGTGCAGATAAAGTAAATGCGAGATTCTGTTGTGTTATTGGGACAAATGAGATGGAAAATCAAACTATTTGGATAAAAAATTTGGAAAACAAAACAGAACAGACGCTATCCATAGAAGAGTTTTGATTTGAAACAAGAGAGATTAACGATGAGAGATATTTCATCAGAACTTCATAAAGTAGGAAAATATAAATGAATAATTTTGGTCTTGAAATTTGGTCTAATAACAACTTTATAGTTGAGGATGGGCAGTTAAAGTTAAACTATAAAAGTATGCCCTCTCTTTTACAAATCATAGAAGAGATTCGCTCGAATGATGTTAGAGGTCCTATTCTTTTGAGGTTTCCGCATCTCATCAAAAAACAGATTAAAAGTTTGTACTCATATTTTGATAAGGCGATGACAGAAAATAGTTATGAAGGAAAATTTAGTGCTGTTTTTCCTCTCAAAGTAAATCAATTTCCAAATGCCGTAGAAGCAATAACATCGCAAGGTGCGCAGTTTAATTATGGTCTTGAAGCCGGTTCTAAAGCAGAACTTATTTTGGCCATGAGTAAAACACCGGCCGGTGCGAATATTACCGTCAATGGTTTTAAAGATAAAGAGATGATTACTCTTGGGTTCATCGCAGCGCAAAGCGGACATAACATCACTATCACAATAGAAGGTCTTGGTGAACTTGAAACCATTATAGAGGTAGCAAAAGAGTGTAATCTCAAAGTTCCCCATATAGGAATTAGAGTAAGGCTTCATAGTGCAGGAAGCGGTATTTGGGCAAAAAGTGGGGGAATGGACGCAAAATTCGGTCTTACATCTACAGAAATAATAGAAGCAATTAAACTACTCCGAGAAGATAATTTACTCCAGCACCTAAGCATGATTCACTTTCATATCGGTTCTCAAATGTCAGACATAGCACCACTTAAACGCGCTTTGCGTGAAGCCGGAAACATCTATGCCGAACTCAAAAAAATGGGAGCCGAGTCGCTTGACAGCATCAATATTGGAGGTGGTTTGGCAGTTGAATATAATCAGCATACCCACTCAAAATCTCGCAACTACTCTGTTGAAGAGTTTTCAAGTAGTGTTGTTTTCTTGCTTAAAGAGATTATGGATGCCAAAAAAGTACAACACCCCAATATATTCACAGAGTCAGGAAGGTTTATAGTTGCTTCACATGCCGTCTTAATCACTCCTGTTTTGGAGTTATTTACGCAAGATTATCAAGAAAAGCTGATTAATTTTAAAAAGGTAAATCCACCTCTTATAAATGAGCTTGTTGATCTTAATAAACTCCTCAATAACAAAAATTGTATAGAGTATCTCCATGATGCACTTGACCACATGGAATCCATTTTAACTCTTTTTGATTTGGGTTATATTGACCTGCAAGACCGTTCAAATGCCGAAATTTTGGTGCATAATATTATCAAAAAAGCACTCTACCTCACCTCTTCAAACCCTACAGATGAGCTTGAAGAGCTGCAAGTGAGACTTCAAGAGCGATATCTTATAAATGCTTCTATATTTCAAAGCTTGCCGGATTATTGGGGCTTAAATCAACATTTTCCGATTATGCCTCTTCATAATCTAAACTCTGTTCCGCTTCGCGCTGCTTCACTTTGGGATATAACATGTGACAGCGACGGAGAGATAGGATTTAACCCTGAAAAACCTCTCTATCTCCATGATGTGAATTTAGATGAAGAGGAGTATTATTTAGGATTTTTCAATGTTGGTGCGTATCAAGAGACGTTAGGCATGAATCATAACCTTTTTACGCATCCTAGCGAATATACAATTCATCTGAATGATACCGGCTATGAGATTACAAATGAGGTAGAGTCAAAAAATATTTTAGACATTTTAGCGTCTCTCGGGTATGAAAAAAATGAAATTTTAAATAAACTTAAAACAGATTTGAGCAACAGCAAATTTATAACAGAAAAAGAAAAAGATGATACACTTGCAAAACTTCAGATATTCCTACAGCAAAACGGGTATCTAAGAACTACATATTAGAGGTAATATTTTGGGACTTTTTAGTGATATAAGAGAAGACTTTTCTAACGCTTACAAAAATGACCCTGCTCTAAATTCATGGGTTGATTTTATTTTCAACTATCCTGGAGTTTGGGCTGTTGCATGGTATAGAATTGCTCATAAGTTTCATAATGCCAATTTTAAAAGAGTAGCAAGAATGATTATGGGTCTTAATCAAATTCTTACAAATATAGATATACATCCTGCAGCTATTATAGGAAGAAGAGTTTTTATTGATCATGGCACAGGTGTTGTTATCGGTGAAACAACCATTGTTGAAGAGGATGTGCTGATTTATCAAGGAGTAACTCTTGGCGGAGTCTCTCTCAAACAGGGAAAACGACATCCTACAATTAAAAGGGGTGCGGTTATCGGTGCCGGAGCGAAAGTTCTTGGTAATATTATCATAGGCGAATATGCAAAAATCGGTGCGAATTCTGTTGTCGTAAAAGAGGTTCCAGACTGTTCAACGGCGATAGGAATTCCTGCACATGTTATAGCAAAAGGAAGATGCAAAGACCCGTTTATGCATAATATGCTTCCAGATATTAACAAAGAGATGTTTGAATATCTTCTCAAGAGAGTTGCTGTTTTGGAGCATATTTTGATGGAAGATAATAAAAATTTATTAGAGCAAGATTTACAGCTAGAAAACATTTACGAATCATTCATTAAAGCTATGAAAAATTAATTATTTAGGCTTAAATTATATTATTTTAGTATAATGCCGAAAATTTTTCACCTAAAGGGTTTACATGCTAACAGACCGCATTAACACACTATCTGAATCAATAACAATCGCAATTAGTACGCTCGCTGGGGAGCTAAAAGCACAAGGCAAGGATATTTTAAGTTTTTCTGCCGGTGAGCCGGATTTTGATACGCCACAGGTTATTAAAGATGCTGCAATCAAAGCGATTAACGAAGGTTTTACAAAATACACTGCCGTGGATGGAATTCCAACCCTTAAAGCTGCAATTGCAAATAAGCTTAAAAGAGATAACGGTTTAACGTATGCTTCAAACCAAATCATCACAAATAATGGTGCAAAGCACTCACTTTTCAATCTCTTTGCTGCAATTATTCAAAAAGGTGATGAAGTCATCATTCCTGCTCCATATTGGGTAACTTATCCTGAACTGGTTTTATATTATGGCGGAACTGTTGTAGAAATACAGACAGACGATACAACTGCATTTAAAATAACGCCTGAACAACTCAAAAATGCACTTACTCCAAAAACTAAGATGCTGGTTTTAACTTCTCCATCCAACCCTACCGGTTCGGTTTACACAAGAGAGGAACTAACGGCTATTGGAAGAGTTTTAGAAGGTACAGATGTAATTGTTGCAAGTGACGAGATGTATGAAAAACTTATTTATGACGGCGAATTTACATCAAGTGCTGCAGTAAGCGAAGATATGTATAAAAGAACCGTAACTATTAACGGTTTGAGCAAATCAGTTGCTATGACCGGATGGAGATTTGGCTACATGGCAGCTCACAACACTGAGCTTATCCAGGCGACTAAAAAACTTCAATCTCAAAGCACTTCAAACATCAACTCCATCACGCAAAAAGCTGCGATTGTAGGTCTTAACGGCGATGCGGATGCGGATATAGAGATGATGAGAAAAGCGTTTAAAGAGCGTCGCGATGAAGCAGTAAAACTCTTCAATGCAATCGATGGTCTGAGTGTTGTAAAACCCGACGGTGCATTTTATCTCTTTGTAAATATAAAAGAGGTAAGTAATGATTCTATGGAATTTTGTAAAAATTTACTAGAAAAAACAGGTGTAGCTGTAATTCCAGGTGTTGGATTTGGAAGCGAAGGGTATTTCAGATTCAGTTTTGCAACTGATATTGAGAGCATTCGTGCAGGAATTAAAAGAATAGAAAATTTCGTAAAAGAGTTAAAAGCATAATTCACTCCCACATGCGCGATTAACACTGGGAAAAGTACGCAGCATGTGGAAAATATTGTAAAAAACTACTTGAGAGCTTTTAAAGCCTCAATCACTTCATCCAAATTCTCCATTGGAATATGAACTTTCCACTCCGGTCCTTCTGCATTTCCAGCCAAAGAGATACCGATACTAGCTACAGCACCACTTTTTTCACCATACGGTTTTTCAAGTTTTATAATAGAAATAACACCTTTTTTTGTTCCACTGAGTTCAATTGTTTTTGACATTTTATATTCCTTAATTTTATTTTACTGCATGAGTTTAGCTATTTTCGCCTGAAGTTTGAGCCACAATTTATGCTCCATCAAAGGAAAACCTGAAAATGTTAAGCCGCTCTCTTTAATGCTTTTTGTAACACCGCTTCTCGCCGCCATAGTTGTAAATGGAGCGATGGTGAGATGTCCGGCAGTGGCGCTCTGCCCGCCCATAACAACATTTCTGCCCATGGTAGTTGAGCCTGATATTCCGGCTTGAGCGACAATAATACTATATTCGCCTATAATAGAGTTATGTCCAATCTGTACAAGATTATCAATATGAACACCTTTTTTAATGAGTGTTGTGGCGAATGCAGCTCTATCTATAGTGGTTGAGCTTCCAATCTCGACATCATCTTCGATGACTACATTTCCATTTTGATAAATCTTTTTATGTTCGCCCATTTTGTTGGTTGCAAATCCGAAGCCATCACCACCGATGGTTGCATTTGCATGAATAATACAATTAGCACCGATTTTACAATCTCGATAAACTGTAACGCTTGGATAGATAATGGTGTTATCGCCGATTACGGAGTTTGCACCGATGTAAACATGTGCCATAATAATGCAGTTTTTACCAATAATGGCACCATTTGCCAATTCGGCTTTGGATGAAACTTTACTCCCTTCTCCTATCTTGGCAAGCGCAAGTGTTTCATCCTCTATATTGGGTGCAAAATATTTTGAGAGCGTTGCCATCTGCCAATAAACTCCATCCACAACCAGAGCAGCGCATCCATCAGGAACAAAGTCTTTTGTAGTTTTGTCAACTATTATTGCACCGGCATTTGAGTCTTGTATCTCTTTTATATATTTAGAGTTTGATACAAAAGAGAGTTCAGATTTCGAAGCGTCTTTGAGGGTATTCATGCCACTCACTTCAAAATTTTCACCAATCAGTTCTGCTCCAATTATTAAAGCTATCTCTTTTAAATCCATAATAAAATCCTTAAGAATTTAATTTTGCAATTTTACTTTGTAAGCGTCTCCACTCACGATGTTCCATCAGCGGATAACCGCTGTAAGTTCCGCCACTCTCTTTGATGCTTTTTGTTACTCCGCTTCGGGCAGTAAAGGTAGAAAACGGAGCAATATCGAGATGGTCAGAAAATGCACTCTGCCCGCTCACCACACAGTTTCTACCCAGCTTTGTTGAACCGCCAATACCTGTTTGCGCAACAAAAATAGAGTTCTCTCCAATTTCACAATTATGTGCAATGTGGATAAAATTGTCAAGTTTTGTCCCTCTTTTGATAATAGTAGAGTTAAAAACTGCTCTATCTATTGCACAGTTTGCACCAATCTCTACATCATCTTCGATTACAACATTTCCATTTTGATATATCTTCACATGCTCACCCGTAGCTGTATGAGAAAATCCAAACCCATCTGCACCGATAACAGTGCCTGAATGGATTATGCAGTTCGCTCCAATGCTACAATCACGATAGATTGTAACATTTGGATAGATGGTAGTGTTGTCTTTTATAGTCACATTTGAACCTACGTAAGCACCGGACATAATGGTTACATGTGAGCCTATTTTCGCGCCATTCTCTACTTTTGCCATAGTATCGATGTAACTCTCATCTCCAACCTCGGCATGTGAAGATTTGAAATCTATGAGCTTAGGTGCAAAAAGTTTGGTGGCATATGCCATTGAGAGTGAAACATTTTCACAGATAATGTAAGATGCATTTTTTGGTAAGTATTCTACTAAATCACTAGAAATTAGAAAAGCATTTGAGCCTGAAGAGGATAAATCTGAAGAGTATTTTTTGCCGACTGCAAAAGTGAGTTCACCGTGGGATGCAAGAGCTAACTCATTCATAGAGTTGAGCTCTAAATCATCACCTGTTAAATCGTAGCCTAGGTGATGTGCAACTTTGCTAAAAAGCATAAATTATCGCTCAAGTGCAACAGCACCGCTTCGAACTATCTCTTTAGGGTTATATTTTTTAATAACTCTTAAAAAGTTTTCTATTCTAACTGGCTCATCCGCAACCATTGCAATTATTACATTTTCGCCTACATTTACAATTTTGCCGTTATAAGCTGCACAAAGTGTGCTTATATCACTTAAGTTTTCAGAGAGTGGGAACTTTATAAGAGCCATCTCTTTCTCAACCAAATCGGCATGTTCATACACTCTAAGAACAGGAATAAGCTTATGAAGCTGTTTTGTAATCTGCTCTATTACTCTCACAGAACCTGAAGTTACGATTGTAAGTCTTGAATATCTGCTCTCAGGAATCGGGGCAACAGTTAAAGATGTGATGTTGTACCCACGACCGGAAAAAAGGTCGGTAATACGAGATAAAACACTCGCCTCATTGACAACAATAACTGAAATTACTCTTCTTTCGCTATTTTCAGTTATCATTTTTTCTCCTTTTTCTCTAGTAACATCATATTAAAGAGTGAACCGCCTGATGGAACCATCGGCATAACATTCTCAAATCTCTCAACAAGTACCTCAATAAATGCAACAACATTTTTCTCAACCGCATCTTTAAGAGCTGCATCGAACTCCTCTTTTGTATGTACTCTATAACCGATTCCGCCAAAAGCTTCCGAGAGTTTTACAAAGTCGGGCTGAACGCTCAAATCTGTTTCACTGTGTCGCTTATCGTAAAAAAGTGTCTGCCACTGACGCACCATTCCCAAAAAGTTGTTGTTGAGAATAATGTTAATTACGGGGAGTTTCTGTTCAACCGCCGTCATCAACTCTTGACAATTCATAAGAATTGAGCCGTCCCCTGTAAAGTTTATACTTATTTTTTCAGGAGTAGCTGCTTTTACCCCAATGGCTGCAGGAAAGCCAAAGCCCATAGTTCCAAGTCCACCAGAGCTTATCCATTGACGTGGTCTTGTAAATGGATAAAACTGTGCAGCCCACATTTGGTGCTGACCAACATCCGTAGAGATATTTGCACTGTCTCCGAGCAACTCCCCTACCCTTTGTATAACCCACTGAGGTTTAAGCCTATCACTGTCTTCATGAAAGGTTAAAGGGTGTAACTCATCGAAGTTTTTTATGTTACTTCTCCAAGTTTTATACTTGTCTGCATCAATTAAATCAGATAAGCCAAGCATCTCTAACACAACATTTTTAATATCGCCAACAATCGGAAAATCTGCATTTACAAGCTTAGAGATGCTTGCAGGGTCTATATCAACATGGATAACTCCAGCATTTTTTGCAAATTCGGATAGTTTTCCTGTTACCCTGTCATCAAATCTCGCCCCAAGCCCGATAACTAAATCTGTCTCGCTCATAGCCATATTTGCGGCATAAGAACCATGCATACCTAGCATAGAAATAAGAAGATCATCATCGTATGAAAGAGTGCCTCTCGCCATAAATGTCTCAACCGCAGGAATTCCGGTTTTGTGAACCAACTCTCTTACTTCATACGCAGCATTGGAATTTATAATACCGCCGCCAAGATAAAAGAGAGGTCTTCTTGCTTTTGCTATTGCTTCCATCGCTTTTTTTATCTGACGCGTGTTTCCTTTTACATTTGGTTTATAGGTCTCTAAATTTATTTCAATATCGTAGTTAAACTCTTCTATTTGGGCTGTAACATCTTTTGGAATATCGACATGAACAGGACCTGGACGACCTGAAGCTGCTATATAAAAAGCCTCTTTTAAAACGCGCGGCAAATCTTTTGCATCCGTTACAAGGTAGTTATGTTTTGTACATGAACGGCTGATTCCGACTGCATCAATCTCTTGAAATGCATCCGTGCCGATAAGGCTCATAGGAACCTGTCCGCTAATGACAACCAAAGGAATAGAGTCCATGTAAGCATCTGCTAAACCTGTTACTGCATTTGTAAAACCCGGTCCACTTGTAATGAGAGCAACACCCACTTTTCCGCTTGCTTTGGCATAACCCTCGGCAGCATGAACAGAAGCCTGCTCGTGGCGATTTAAGATATGGTGAAATTTATTTTGTTTGTATATTTCATCATATACATTCATAATTGCCCCGCCAGGGTAACCGAATATTGTGTCAACACCCTCGGCAATTAAAGCTTCTATGACCATCTGTGCACCACTAATTTGCATGAAAAGTCTCCTCTAATTATTTATAATTTTAAAAATTCGCTTATTATAGGTAAAGAGAGCTATATTTGAGGTTAAAACTGGATGTAATTTATAACTTAAAAACTACTCTAAGATAGAATCCACTACCATAGATGGTCTCCACATGCTTAAAGAACCTTTTGTTAATAACTCAAGATTTAGTTTTGAATCTTTATATTGCTTTATAAATATCTCAAAAAAACTTAAAATTTGGTCCTGTAAGCCAAAGTTTAATACATAGTTTCTTATTCCGCTTTCAATCGTAAATTTATCTTTTTTTTGTTTAACCGCTTGTTCGAGTTGAACCATATAACACCAGCCAAAAACAGTTCCTAAAGACATATACTTTGAATTTATTGTCATATACTTTTCTAATGCCTTACGAACACCTTGTACATCTCCCTCTACTGAGCATGATTCTGCTTTAGATAAATCATTATTCCACTGCTTTTGGAGTATTTTTCCATCTTCGGTGTTCTGTAAATCTTCCGAACTTGCCAACAGATTATATGCCAATGATATATCTTTCTCTTTTACAGCTTTAAAAAACTTTTGTCTAGTCGCAATATCAAGCATTAACTCTTTTGCTTCTTCTGTAAAATCACTAAAATCAGCCAAAATTCTTAATATTTTTATGGCGGAATGTGTATCGCCATTATGAATCAGGGTTTGTGCTTTCATATACAGACTGTCCCCATAATTCAAGAGCATCTCATACTCCGGAAACTCTTTTAAAAATGAATTTTGTTTAATCAACTCAAAGGTTACTTTAAAATTCTTTTGACCGATAGCAACACGAAATCTTTTATACACTTCACCTTGAGTAAAAAGGTCCTGCATGACTCTTGTTTTATCGCTAATTCCCCTATATGGAGCTAGAATTTCACGAGCCTTCTCTGTTCCTTTTGGATCAAGTGAATATTTTTCTGCTAATACAAAAGCCTTCTTCCACCTATCTTCCATAGCTTTATATATCTTTGATGCCTTATACATAGGATGAGCATTTGCCAAGCTATATGCTAAAACTCTTTTGTCTTGGCCTGCGAGCAAAGCAAATTTATCAAACTCTTTATACTCTAACACAACATTTTGCATAATTTTATTTTTTTCAGGAACATTTTTAAAGTGTGAAAAAAGTGAAATAGCTGTTTTTTTATCTCCATTTTGAAGACATAAAGTAGCTTTTTCTAAAGTTTTCTCCCATAGATTTGATACTAAATAATATACTTTAGTATATGCCAAAAGTGGATTTACATCAACATACCTCTGTATTGAACTGTATTCCCTGCTTTGAAGCAGTGTCTTTATATGCTGTTCTCCTTCAAATATATCATAAAAGAATATATCACCGTTGTCTGATGCAACAATAAGGTGTTGCAATGTTTCATCAAATTCAAGAGCGGTAATAGCTGAATCAATCTTTATATATTTTTTAGAGAGTTGTTTATAATTTTCTAATTCATAAACTAATATATATCCTAAGGAAGTTCCCAGAAAAAGAAATTTATCATCTCCTCCTATTACCATTTGCGTAACATCATCATACACGCCGCTCAGTCTCGTGATAATTTTTCCACTATAGATATTCCATATGATTGCAACATTTTTCTTGTCTACACTGACAAGTCTGTTTTTGCTTAAAAATTTCATTTTCATGATTGGTGCCGAGTGGGCTTTGAGTCTATGTTTGGGTGTCATTGTCGCTAAGTTAAAAAGTGAAATATTTTTATCGTAGCCGGCAGTTGCTATCCAGTTTCCATTTGAGCTGAATGCAATATCATTTACGGCATCTGAATGAGCAGGCATAGTAAATGCTAATCTGCCGCTTTTAATATCCGTTGCAAATGTTTTGCCATCTTCGCCGCATGAGTACATATATTTATTAAGAGCATCAATACCTGTACAAGAACCCAAGCCTATATGACTGTCTATCACTGCAACGGTTTTTTTTGTTTTTGCGTTGTAGAGTTTAGTTTGGCGACGTTCTTCACTGAGTGATGAAAAATATTCACCATCACTGCTAAATGCAACCACACTGTTTTTATATCTTAAATGGTTAATATTAGCCTTGAAACCGCCGATAACTTCTAATGTATTTTTATTTAAAAATCTGATTGTTGTTGTTGCATCAATAACCAATAGAGTGTCATCATCCAAAATTTTTATTAAAATTATAGGCTTGTTGAATTTTTTCTCTCTATTGGTCTTCATAGGGTTAGCACCTTAAGTAACCCTCTTTTTTTAGCGTACTTTCTATCTCTTGCTGATGTTCTTCACCCTTTGTCTCCATATGGACTGTAACGTTTGCATCACCATAATCCAACGATATAGAGGTTCTATCATAAGAGATGTGAACAATATTTGCATTTAAATCTTTTAAAATTTCAGTAAGTCTCATCAATGAACCTGGCTTATCAATCAAAGTCACAGTAACTTTCATCTTTCTTCCAGATTTCAGAAGCCCTTTTTCTATAATTACGGAAAGAAGAGTGACATCCACATTTCCACCGCTTAAAACAACTGCAACTTTTTTGCCCTTTAAATCTTCTAATTTATGATGTAAAAGTGCCGCAACGCCAACAGCGCCGGCACCTTCAACAACAAGCTTCTGTCTCTCGAGAAGAAACAAAATGGCACTGGCAATCTCTTCGTCATCGACACTTATAAATCTATCTACACTACCCAGCATGTAACCGAGTGTAATCTCTGAGGTATCACGCACGGCAATTCCGTCCGCGATTGTTCGCACACTTAAGCTGTCTACCGCTTTTTTAAGGTCAAACGAATTTTTAAGTGCGGGAGCACCGACAGCACTCACTCCGATAACTTCTATTTTAGGATTCATGCTCTTAATTGCACAAGCCATGCCGGAGATAAGTCCACCGCCGCCTACGGGAATAATCACAGCGTCAATATCTGCACATGCATTTAAAATATCAAGAGCAACGGTACCCTGACCCGCCATAACATCGTCATCTTCGAAGGGGTGTACAAAAGTTAAAGAATTTTTTTCACCATAGGTACGAGCATACGCATACGCTTCATCATAATTTGAACCCGCAAGAATAACCTCTGCACCATAATGTTTTACACCATTCACTTTTGTAAGCGGTGTTGATTCCGGCATAACTATCACAGCTTTTATACCAAATTTTGAAGCCGAAAGGGCAACTCCCTGCGCATGGTTTCCGGCACTTGCGGCCACAACTCCACATGCCTTTTGCTCTTGGCTTAAAAGTGAAATTTTATTGTATGCACCTCTTATCTTAAAAGCACCCGTAATTTGCAAATTCTCTTTTTTTAAGAAAACTTCGCATCCCGATATTTCACTCAAATGGGGTGCGTAAGAGAATGGAGTATCAACTACAACATCTTTGATTCTTATTGCAGCTTCTTTTATTTTATTTATATCTAACAAATATTCAACCTAATTTATAAACTTCTATGTTCTACCATGCTACACATATTTTGAACAACCATAATACCAGCCTCTCTTGCTTTTTTGGCAGCTTCATTATTCACTATACCCTTTTGAGCCCAAAATACTTTTACATTCCCTTTAGCTATACAAGCATCGGCAACGGCACTCAATGCGTCGGGTTTTCTAAAGATATTTACCATATCGACATCAAAAGGGATTTCTGCAAGCGAACGGTAAACCTTCTCACCCAAAATTGTCTCCTCTTTCGGATAAACAGGTACAATCTTAAACCCTTGTGATTGCAAATACTCTGCTACTCTATGGCTATCTTTACTCGAATCAGGAGACAATCCCAACACAGCGATAGTCTTAACAGCCATAAAAATCTCTTTTATCTCTTGCTTATTTGAATTAATCAAAGGGAATTCACACTCCATAATCAAACCTTTTTTTTATTTCTATGTTAATGATTATAGTCAGATATAAATAAGGTACAGATAAAGTTTAGAGATGATTGCTTTGTCCTCTTTCTCTCTCATGGATGAAAAACATGATGAATTTTTGGCTCCTTTTTCAAGCATTCAATCCTGCCCACCCAGTGAATTCATGCCTCTCTTTATAGACTCTCAACTTGCAATATTTTTAAAAGACCTTGGCGCCCCTTGAAGGTAGAATGATATTAAAGTATAACTCTCTTCATTATTTATTCTGCATCATACTCATCAAAATGAGACTTTTGGTAATATTCTATTTTTTAAAGGATGGACATGAAATATATCATAGACATGATTGATGATATACGTGAAAATATACAAAATGCTGAGGACTATGCCCTTTTAGTTATGCTTATAAAAGAAGAGAGCGATGGAAATTTACAAAATGCAGGTGAAAAAGCCATTACATCCTTCTATGTTGACCATAACACAAAACAGTTACAGTTGGGATTTTCAGATGAGAAGGTTACAACAAAAGCCTTATTAAAGTGTGTAAACTCTTTAGAAATGCAGGCTATGATGTATGAAGTGGTGGTAAAAATTTTAGATAAACATCTGCTTATGCCTGTTATCGGATTTGGTGAAAACCATGAACAAAAACAATACACTTTTTTTGTGATGAGTTTAATATGAATGACCGCACATACAAAATATCGCAACATGCCAATACTGTTTTTATCTTAAGTAATAACTAAGAATATGCATAAAAGTGTGTGTGATACCTATCTTTAGACTAACTTAATCATTTCTATGCGTATACTGATAATAAATATTTTGATCTAAGTTCAGAAACCGTTTCTGAAGTATTATGCGATTTTAAAATAAGATTCTTATTGGTTTTCAGCTCATCTTTGATACTAGAAATTATTCCTAATGCAGAGCCTTTATCTTTTTTGTTTATGGAATCAGACAAAGTATCCAATTGTGTTTTGAGTTTATCTTGTTGTTGACTTATTGTGCTACTTCTTCTTTTAGAATTATTTGATTCCATCAATTTATTTGATTCTTCTAATAATGATTTGGCATTGTCAAAATCACCTTTTTCAATTGATTTTTTTATTTGATCTATGTATGAATTTAATTGTTCTTTATCCTGCTGATATGGATTAGTAATAGTAGTAGTATTCAGATTATTATAAGAATTGCTTAGCGCTCTCATTGTTTTTCCTTCGTATGATTATGCTGAATATAAGCAAATAATATTCCACCTCTTAAAATAATATATGTTATTAGCAATTGTCAAACGAAGAATTGAAATTTGAACTAACTTTTTCATGTAAGCTAGAAAATAGGATATTTTTACTAAATCATTTACCTAATTTTTGCATTCGTTTGACATCTAGGGTTTGGTGGGCTTTTTGTAAGCCTTCTGGCATTTTGTTTGGGTCGTAGAGTTGGGCTAGTGTTTTTTGGCTGTGTTTTTCTCGCTCATCTAATACACCCAATACTAGCTTGGTAATCTCATCTTTTTGTTTTTGTGAGATATCAGGAAATGGAAAAGTGTTGTAGCACATAACAGCAGAATATATATAATCAGATTTTAATCTACCAGCTAATAGATGGTCATAAACTATTGCCTTGTGCTTTGATATTTATCCGAAAATAAAATTTTTATATTCTACCAAAACTTACAACTATTCTTAGTGTTGTTATGTGTGATTGATTATTAATAGATTTAAGCTATAGGGCATTTCCTTTATTAAAACGAGATTCTATTTCTTCCGTTTTGTTTTGATTTGTAGAGATTGGTATCGCCTATTTTGACTACAGCTTCTAGGTCACTGCTACTTTTGCTATGGGTTGCACCAAGGCTGATTGTTACGCTTAAATCCAAATCTCCATATTTTACACTTTTTGATTCTATGGCTTTTCTTATTCGCTCTCCGATTTCTACCGCTTCATCCAAGCTAGTTTGCGGCAGTACAACACCGAACTCTTCACCACCTAATCTTCCTACTACATCCTTTTCTCTCGTCTCTTCTATGAGAGTGTCCGCTACCATCTTGATTACAATATCACCGGCATCATGACCATAGGTATCGTTTACTTTTTTGAAGTGGTCGATATCAAGCATAATGAAACTAAGCCCTTTATTTATAGCAAAAATACCTCTGGATTGGTCATACCAACTTCTTCGATTTAAGAGATTTGACAAAGCATCAATAGAAGATATTATATGCATTTGGTAAGCATTTTCATACGCTTCTTCGCCATTTTTTCTGTTAAGAGCAACAACAGCAAACACATAAATAGCCAAAGGAATAGAAAAAATAGTGTAAATAAAAATCTCTTCAGAATTTTTATCAAAGAGTACAAATAAAATAAGAACGATTGAAATCTGATAACTTTCCATAATGATATAGATTTTTTTTGTTATTAAAGGTCCGAGCATGATAGTCGCTACAAGATAATAAACCCAGTTGTAGCCCACGAAATGTATATCATTGTTGAACGCTATATATCCATAAGTGATAGCAGTATAGCCGAGTGTCCCAAAGAAAGTAATCGCCTCGACCCTGTGATTTTTAAAGGAAGAATGCGCTACTGCAACGATAACCATGACCGCAAAAAATATTGCTATAAGCCTCGAAGCGAGAACACCATTCCAATATTGCGTATTTCCATAAACTTTATAGTCAAAGAGCAAATAGAGAGTTGCCAACACAAGACCCAAATAACTGAAAATCAAAAAAGTTTTGAGTATTCTTTTGCCATGAAACTCATCATAGCTATCAAAATTAACTAACCTATTGTGGCATATACCTTTTTCCATATGATTGTTGCTCCCATGAATTTTACAATAACACACAATCATACTTTGCATTGTTTGCATTATGAAATTATTGTATCCCTTTTCATAACAAGTGTCAAACAATATTTTTGTTTATTTAAATCAAATAAAAATCACGGAATCAGATAATGTTCATTCATAGGATTACCTTTGACATAGAGTGTTTGGAGTGTTGGGATATTTGCCAAAGTATCTGAAAAATCTGTGATTTTGTTTGCTCCTATTTCTATATCGAGTTCATAAAGTTGTCTGTACATTTATATCTCTTTTAGAGAATTCGATGCATAACAAACCAACCTCTCCGAAGGCAAACTATTGATTTCGTAAACTTCAAAGATGTTAAAATATTTTTTTGTTACGCTTAACACCAAAGTTTTTATCAGCATATTTGCGTAACTTTGGTCAGCAATTTTAAAATTTCAGAAGTTGAAAAGCGCATAGGATCAGGAATAAATAAGAAAATAATCATAATTTATATGAAATTGATTATCAAAACTATTGACTTGTAAAAACAAATAGTGTAGAATTCTTCAAAACAAATGATTTTGATAGTTTCTATCATTATTATAGATAATAAAAGGATTTACAAAATGAAAACATCAAAACTATCGTTAGCTTTAATAACAGCATTAGCACTCTCAGGTTCTGTTTATGCAGATGAGACATCTGAAATAGCAGATTTAAAAAAAGAGATGAAAGAACTTCGTGAAATTACACAAACACTTGTAGAAGAAACAAGCGATTTAAAAACAGGTTCTAATTACACTACAGTAGATACGGAAAAATCACATAGCGGGCTTGGAAGCGCTGCATCAAAAGTGTACTATTCAAAATCACCTCTTTCAATTGGCGGTTACGGTGAGGCAATGTACACAAATAATCATGATGGTTCAACATTGTCCGGAACTAAATTTGTTCCATATATCGGTTATAAATTCAGTGACAATATAATTTTAAATACAGAAATTGAATTTGAGGGTGGCGGTGTAGATCGTGGAGGGAATGCAGGTGATGAGGTTGTAGTTGAGTTTATGTATCTTGACTATTTAATTAATAAAAATGCTAATATCAGGGCGGGTAATTTTATCATACCAATGGGACTTATTAACCAAAGACACGAGCCTACTCTTTACAATACAGTAGAGCGTCCCGACACTGAAAAATATCTTATACCTTCAACTTGGACTGAGACAGGTGCGATGGCATATGGTAGAATTGTAGATAATTTAACATACAATTTTGCAACGATAAGTGCTCTAAAAACAGATGTAAATGGAAAAGAATGGCTTCGAGAGGGGCGCGGTGGTCCAGTGGAAAGATCAAATCCTAACCTTGGTTTTGCGGCAAGATTGGACTATACAGGAATAAATGGGCTTTTAGTAGGTACTTCGGCTTATTATGGACCTTCAATGGATGGTGTAAAATCGAATACATCCATATATGATATTCATTTAGATTATAAGAATAACGGTGCTAGAGTCTATGGAGTATATTCACAAGCAACGCGTTCTTCAGCCTCTAACATTGCAGCTAATGCTGTAGAGAGTGCTCAGGGTGGTTATATGAACTTGAGTTATGATTTACTCTCTTTAACATCATCAATATATTCTTTACCGCTGTTTATGCAATATGAGAGTTTAAA
The DNA here is from genome assembly GCA_026390115.1 of Campylobacterales bacterium. Lineage (GTDB taxonomy): Bacteria > Campylobacterota > Campylobacteria > Campylobacterales > Sulfurimonadaceae > Sulfurimonas. The sequence goes on from JAPLGO010000021.1 coordinate 24,963, forward strand.
TCCAGAAGAAAAAAGAGCTGATGGAACTTCAGGAGATTCAACACATACGACAACTATGGGTATCAACTTTTTTCCTCATGAGCAAGTTGTGTTAAAATTAAATTATGCCATGAAAAGCCAAGGAACAATTGATGACAAAATAACAAGTGTGTCAATGGGCTTTATCTTTTAAAAGGAGAAATTATGACAAAAATTAAAATTCAGTACAAGGAGGCACTAAATGCCAATTCTTAAAAAATCAATTATATACATTATTCTTGTTTTTACACTTTCTTTGAGTGCAGAAGTCTTGACCTCCCCAATAGATGCCATGAAATATGCTTATGGACAAAACAGCGAAATAAGTAAAAATGATATTTTACTCTCCTCAGAACAAGAGAGTAAAATAAGTCAAGAAGCAAAAGTGGCACTAGATACTAAAATATTTAGAGTCTTTAAAGCCGTAGCAGATAATAAAATTTTTGGTTATGGCATTTTAATTAACAAACAAGTTCGTTCAAAAAATGCTGTTGTTCTTTACATGATTACTAAAGAGTCTCTATTAAAAGGCATAGAAATCATAGCTTTTAATGAACCTGTTGAATATTTGCCATCTAAAGAGTGGAGTTCACAGTTTCAGAATATAGAGACGACTCAAATGTTAAGAATTTCTAAAGAGATTCCAACCATAACAGGTGCGACGCTCTCGGCTAAAAGTGTCGTAGATGGCTCACGAATAGCCTTTGCTTTTTACAATGAAATTTTAAAAGAAAAATAATGAAGTTCACTATCATTAAAGATTTAAATCAAGATAAAATGATGAAGCCGATTTTATCGGGCCTGCTCTTTTTCACCCTGCTCTATCTTCTATCGGATTTTATTGTAAAATATAACAGTTTCGGAATATTTCCGCATGCCGTACAAGCAACACTCTTTGGCGGCGAGGAAGAGTTCTTAGACCCAATAATCAAAGCATCATTTTTAGAGTTTTGGCATGTGGAAATCTTTTTTATCATGATGATTCTATTTACTCTAAGCACCGTTTATATTCGGCTAAGTAAAGCTTCAAAAAGTGCTATAGTTGTAGTCAATCTAATGATGATAAGTGCAATTATTTCTCTCATTAGTTTGCCTCTTTCCTATTTTTTTAGCTCTGACTTTATAAATATTTATATTACAACTTTTTTTATCTGGCATATTTTTGCACTTTTTAGTGCACTTTATTCTCTCAAAAGGCTGCATTATGCATAGAGCATATAAAATTTCTATTCTTTATTTTGCTCTATTTACACTTCTCTTGTTAGTAAGCGGTTATATGATTTTTGAGTCTAAGATAGGCTTTGAAACACAGAGAGCTTTGGCTTACTATATGGGCAATAAAGAGCTGTTTATTGCTGCTAAAACGAATAGTGGCATTTTAAAATTAGTTCTGCCGCACATCTTTGGTTTTGCGCTTTTATCCATGGTAATTTTACACTTTGTAATCTTCACAAAATTTAGAAACAGAACATTTGTAAAGGTGCTCCTGTACACAATTTTCATTTCTCAATTTTTTGAAATCTTCACCCCGTTTCTTATAATCAATATCTCTGAAATTTTTATTTACTTGAAAATCATCTCATTTTTTATTTTTACGGGTCTCGTTCCGATTGTTTTATATCTTCTTTTTGATAGTATTGCGCAAATAAAATTTAGATAGGAATTTTAATCATGTTGGAAGTTTTTCTACTCTCTTTCGCTCTTAGTATGGATGCATTTGCAGTATCAATCGGTCTTGGAGTAAAAAATAAGTATTTTGATAAAACGCTGGCCCTTAAAGTTGCTCTTTTTTTTGGTTTTTTTCAAGCTCTAATGCCGCTCTTTGGTTATCTTGCCAGCCTTGGAATTGGAAGTTTTATAGAATCGATTGACCATTGGGTTGCCTTTGTTTTACTCAGTATCATAGGCGGAAAAATGCTTTATGAGAGTTTTGGTGAAAATACGGAAGATGAAATTGTAATAACAACCAACAAAGTACTTCTCATCTTGGCCATAGCTACAAGCATAGACGCTATGGCTGCAGGTTTCACACTGAATCTACTTCAACTGAGTCCTTATTTATCCATGATAATTATCGGTATAGTAACTTTTATATTCAGCTATTTAGGTGTCTTTTTCGGCTCAAGAGGCGGTGGCTATTTAGAAGGTAAAGCTGAGAAATTGGGCGGTATAGTTCTGATTGGCATAGGTTTAAAGATTTTGGCGGAACATACTTTATTTTAAACGCAAAATGAACAAAACAAGAGAATCGCTCGCAAAGCGATGTTTCTTTAGAGTCTATTTTACTACACTAAGATCGCTTGGGTCACTAAAGCTACCTCTTTGAGGTAGGCGATTTCTTACAAATTTTGCAAGAAATCTATTAATATATTTTTAAATTTTTAACGAATTCGTTGATATTTTTGCTGATAATCAGTTTTCCGTTACTCTCTAAAATGATATACGCTATCGGCATCGAATTTAAAAAGATGTAAGTTTTCTCTTTTGGCATGACACTTGCAGCCGTCGCATATGCATCCAAGTCACTGCTAGGTATGTGGGAGATGAGTGTAATGGAACTAAAATTTTGCGCAGGCTTTTTCAGTTTTGGATTTATAAGATGGTTATTTTCTGTAGATTCTACATATCTGTTGTAATTTCCGCTCGTACTTACACTTGTTTCATTTTTTAACGTATTAAAACTCACTAAATAGTTCTCCGCATGTGGATTTTGAACATCTATGTGACATTCATCAAGACATCTAATATCTCCACTTGCAGCAATTACGGCTTTGGTAACATTTTTGCTTTTAAAATAATCGGCAACCTTGTCCACTCCAAACCCTTTGCCCATACCACCTAAATCTACTTTGATTCCCTCTTCCAAAGAAGCCTCTTTGATGTCGAACAACAGACCCTTAAAGTTGACATGAGCATCTTCAAGTTCATTGGCATGTGGAACTCTCTGGTTCTCTCCGAATCTGTACAAATCTTCCGTAATAGAGCCGACAGTTATATCAAAATATCCTTCCGTCTGCTCATAATATTTCTTACTTAAAGAGAGGGCTTCATAGGTATATCGGTTTATGTATGTTTTTTTATTGTGATTTAGTTTGTATATCTGAGCGGTTATATCGTAAGAGGACAAGGAGAGTTCAACATCCTTCATAATGCTAAAGCCCTCTTCAATAGAGTCTTTGTTTTTTTCTTCAAGAGACAGAGTTATAAAAGTCCCCATTCCCACTTTTGTTCTGCTTATCATTTGCGCATCTAAAAAAATTACACAAATAAAAAGAAAAACTAAAAATCTAAGCAAAATGAAATCGTTATATATTAATGACTTCGTTCACTTCCAAGCCAAAACCGATCAAGCCTACAAAATCTGTCTGTTTCAGAGAAGTGATAAGATTCATTTTAGAAACACCGAGAAATTTTAAGACCTGAGCACCTATTCCAAACTCTTTCATAGCTGCGTTATCCTGATGATTCGGCTTATTTATAAAAACTAAAACTCCACTGTTTTGCTTTAAATACTCTATTGAATGAATCAGATTATTGTATTTTGGCTGATTGAGAAGAAGCTCTTTATCTGAGATAACATTATGAACTCGTACATTGGCCACTTCGCCGGCTTTATAAAAAACTATTGCTGTGTGCTCTACATTATCATGGTCTAAAAATGTATGTTGCTTCACTTTCACACCAAAAAACTCTATCTCCTTAAGCTCAGTCTCTTTAACTAATCTCTCATTTGCTAAACGATACTCAACTAAATCTGATATAAAAATTGTTTTTAGATTGTGTGCATCAGCAAAGATATCAAGGTCATCTCTTCTCGCCATAGTTCCATCTTCTTTAATGATCTCACAGATAACAGCAGATTCGCTAAGCCCTGCTAAACGGCATAAATCAACAGAACCCTCAGTATGCCCAGTTCTCACAAGTGTTCCACCGTCTTTTGCAATCAAAGGAAAAATATGCCCCGGTTTTACAAGCTCTGTTGCATGACTGATAGGATTTGCCAATATTTTGATTGTCTCATCTCTCTCAGCTGCTGATATTCCCGTCAATGCATTTTTCGCATCAACTGAGACCGTAAAAGCTGTTTCATAGGAAGAGGTATTTGAGCTTACCATAGGGTTCAACTCAAGTCTAGTCGCAATTGATTTGCTAAGTGCAACACAGATTAAACCTCTGGCATGTGTAGCCATAAAATTAACATGTGTAGGAGTTGAAAATGCAGAAGCATAAACTAAATCTCCCTCATTCTCTCTATCCTCATCATCTACCATGATGACCATATTTCCTTTTTTTATCTCTGCAATTGCTTCTAATACTCTTTGTGTAGGCGTCATATATTCTCTTTTTGATAATTTGATTTTATTATATAAAAATATTAATTAAAAAGAGTTCAAACTGTATTTGCAAATTCGGCATTAAAAGGCTTGACAATAAATAGTATTTTACCTATAATTCCGCTCCATTAAACGCACTAGAAGCATTTAATTCGTGTCGCGGAATAGAGCAGTTCGGTAGCTCGTCGGGCTCATAACCCGAAGGTCATAGGTTCAAATCCTGTTTCCGCAACCAAGTTTTAATTTTCTACATTTTGGGGTGTCGCCAAGCGGTAAGGCACTGGTTTTTGGTACCAGTATTCGGGGGTTCGAATCCCTCTACCCCATCCACAACACATTTTAAACCCCTATTTTTATAGGACATAACGCGGAATAGAGCAGTTCGGTAGCTCGTCGGGCTCATAACCCGAAGGTCATAGGTTCAAATCCTGTTTCCGCAACCAATTCAATAAAAACCCCTATAATACAGACTTTTCAAAGAATCAAATTACACACTGTGCCCAAATACTCCCATTAAATATTATCTAAAAATGATGCTCTTTTAACATTTTCTCTTTTACGATATTTAGCATACATCTGTAATGTCATTGATGAATCTTTGTGTCCAAGCATATTACTTACCCGTAATATGTCTTCACCATTTTCTATCATCATCGTTGCAAAAGTATGTCTCATCTGATATATTGTCCTATGCTCAATGTCACACTCTTTTAACAAGTGTTTCCATTTACTGTCTCTAATAGCTTTTATATCAAAATAGTGGTTATCTTTTCCATTGAGAAATACATAACTATTATTTTCACTCGTAAGTTCATACTGTTCTTGTAGATATGGCATCAAATTATCGAGTATATCGATGGTTCGTATAGAACTTTTTGTTTTAGGCGTAGAGACAACACCCATTCTTATTGCCCGATTAATGTGAATCTCTTTTTTATAAAAATCCACATTTTCCCATTTAAGACCAATAATTTCACCACTTCTCAAACCAGTAAAAAAACCCAATGCAACAAAAGCTTTTAAATCATTTTTTGCAGTTTCTATAATAAGTTTGACTTCCTCAAGTAAAAAAGACTTAGACTCAATTTTTTTTATTTTTGGTGTTTTTATCTTTGAGATAGGATTACTTACTATAATTTCATCTCTAAGAGCATCATCAAAAATAGTGCTAAATGTAGCTCTAATGTTTCTTACTCGTCTAGGTTTAAACTTATCTAATAGTTTATTTTGCCAAAGTTGTATATCAGATGGTTTTATCTTATCAAGACTTTTTTTGCCAAATGTCGGAGATATATGCAATCTTAGCGATGCTTCATAATCGTACTTAGTAGATATTTTTCTACTTTTAGAGTGTAATTCAAAGCTGATTTTTGCATACTCATCAACTGTTGGAACTTTGTTTTTCATTTCATTTTCAAAGAACTTACCTGAGTTTAACTTATAAGTTATTTCAGGTATTATTTTTTCAAGTGCCTGCTTGCGGTTAGCTTTTGTATCATCTAGATTTAAAGTTCTTATCTGTTTGACAGATGATAAAACGTTATCCACAATTTGCCGTTGCGCGTTATAAGTTTCATGTGTGTCCTTTTTGACCACCCAAGAATCTATTGCAACTCTATCAAAAAGTATTTTACCACTCTTTTTAAAAAAGTGTATCCCTTCGATAAGTTGCTCCTCTTTTATTTTATAGATTCTATCTGATGAATAGCTAAGATAATTAGCTAACTCCTTTACACTTAACCATCTTTTAGTGTGTCCTTCTTCGAGTTGATTGTTTAACTTTTCTATCAAAGCGAACATCTGAGGGAGGAGTTTTAAACTCTCAAAATCTACATTCATCACCTACTCCTAAAAAACATCATTTAAAAACATATTATAGATTTTGTCATTGTGCCCAAACTGTGCCCAAAAAAAACTAATTATAAAGAAATTGAAAGATTTTGATAGAGTTACAAAGTCCTTGTTTTAGGTCTTTTGTAGTTTTTTATATGTTATTAGAGAATTTCCTGTTTCCGCAACCAATCCAATAGAAACTCTTATAATACAGACTTTTCAAAGAATCAAATTACATCATCAAGAAGCAGAGTCAAATTTTCGATACATTTTTCATGTTGCGCATTTATATGTTTATTTCCACCATCTTGCCCATAGTTATTTCCGCAACCTCTCTTCCAAAAGCAAAGCAAGACTCCAACTCTTCTTCGGTCGGAATGAGTTTAATTTTTAAAGGTTTAACAAGAAGTCTAAATTTAAGCCAACGCATACGGTCATGTAACATCTCAGGTGCTTCGCCCGTCCAGCCATACAAACCAAACGAAGCACCGATTTTGCCTCCGCTCTCCAAATACGCCATGCAGCAAAGTAAGTCACAAGCAGGTTTCACTGCATCACCATTTATCGTAGGTGAGCCAACCATAATGGCATCGAACTCTTCAAGGAAATCTATCATATTTTGCTCATTAGTGAGGCTAAATCGTGCATACTTGCAGCGACACCCTATAAAAAGAGGAGCTTACGGAGCTGAAAACTTACTATAAAGACCAAGCACTCAGCGAATATAAATTTGAGAGCATCATCGGCAGAAGCTCTAAAATGAGAGTGGTTTTTAGCATGCTTGAAACTGTAGCTCCGTCGGATGCGACAATTTTAATTCGAGATTGCCACAGCCGTACACAACCTCAGCAAACGAAACAGTGCTCCTTTTATAAAACTAAATTGTGCGGCTATCAGTGAAACGCTGCTGAAGAGTGAACTCTTCGGGCATGAAAAAGGCGCTTTTACAGATGCCAAAGAGGCTAGAAAAGGTCGTTTTGAACTAGCAGACGGCGGAACACTTTTTTTGGACGAGATAGGCGATATTACACTCTCGCTTCAAGTAAAACTCCTTAGAATTTTGCAAGAGCAGGAGTTTGAGCGAGTCGGCGGAAATAAAACTATAAAAACCAATGTCCGTCTTGTAGCCGCAACCAACAGAAACCTCGAAGAGATGGTTAGAAACGGTACATTTAGAGAGGATTTGTTCTACCGTTTAAATGTTATTCCCGTAAATCTTCCTCCACTCAGGGAGAGATATGAAGATGTAAAACTGCTTGTTGAGCACTATCTGCAAAAGTTTATGCAGGAGCATCGTAAAGAGATGAGTTTATCAAAAACGGCACTTGAGATTCTTCTTGATTATCCATATCCGCGAAATATTCGTGAATTGCAAAATACGATGGAACGAATTGTTCTCATCTGCTCAAATGGGATTATAGAACTTGATATGCTCAACCATATCTTGCCTTTTAATTACCAAAAACTGTACATGCCACCGGAACCGACACCTGTTTATATTTCATAAACAGCTCCGGTGGCACCGAGCCATGAAAATACTCAACCTACTCCAAGGTTAACAAAAGCAAGCTTTTTAGACATGGAAAAAGAGTCTATCATTCAAGCATTGATTGAACACCGTGGAATTCAGACCAAAGCAGCCACACAACTTGACATGATTGCCCGTAAAATAGGGTATAAAATACAAAAATACGGGATTGAGTTTTAATTAAAAGACTTCTTGCAAAACTCAAAACTAAGCGAACAATTCTGCAGCAAAGCGAAGCCTTTGTGAGCGTGTTTTAAGTTTTGAAAGAAGTTTAAAGTTTAACAACCTCTTTATTATCACATCGATTATATTCACATTGAAATGTAACATGTGATATTTTAAACAGCACTCTGAGTTGATTTTCAAGTATATCGATGATTTTATTTGAAGCTTCAATTGTAATATTTTCATTAAAATCAAGGTGTGCTTCAAGATGGATGCGATGGTCGTCTAACTGCCACAAATGTATATGATGAGCATTCTCAATTTGAGGTACGTCAGTTATTATTTTCACAACTTCACTTAACTCTATACCTTTTGGTACAAACTGCATCAACACAAAAGTTGCACCTTTCACTAATCCAAAGGAGGCCCAAAGAAGATACAAAGCTATTAAAATAGAGATAATAGGGTCAATCCAAAAAATATGAAAATAATACATGAGCACACCGCCTATAACAACGGCGATAGATGTCATAACATCCGCTAAAAGATGCAAATAGGCAGCTTGCAAATTCATATTTTCTTCGGCATCTTCTTTAACCATCCAAACACTGAGTGCATTTACGACAATCCCTAAAGCTCCAAGGGCAATAACCCATGTCGAATCTATAGGCTCCGGATGATAAAGTTTACTACATGCTTCAATAATCAAATAGAAAGAGATACCGATTAAAACAGAGGAGTTAAAAAGTGCCGCCAATATCTCTGCTCTATGGTAACCAAAAGTTTTCTCAGTATTACTCGGTTTGCTAGAGACTCTATTTGCACCGTAAGCAATAACCAAAGAAAGTACATCACTGAAATTGTGCATAGCATCGCTAAGAAGCGCTAGTGAACCGGAGACAATACCTCCAATAATCTGGGCAATAGTAATAATACTGTTTAAAATAATTGTAATAAATAAATTTTTACCGCTTGCATGATGGTGATGGTGTTCGGACATAGTGAGCTCACTTTATTTTATGTTTTTTAATAAAAATAGTACCTAAATCAACCCAAGAAGTGCTGTAAGTAAAACAGGCGGTGTTATCACAAGCCCTACTTTCATGTACTCACCCCACCCTATTTTCACACCTTTTTGTGCGAGTACATGGAGCCATAAAAGCGTTGCAAGTGAACCGATAGGTGTCATTTTTGGTCCTAGGTTTGAACCTAAAATATTTGCATAAACCAGTGCTTCATGTCCAACGAAGCCCACTTTATCAATCGCTATATCCATAATCATAATAGTCGGCATGTTGTTCATCACAGAACTTATAAATGCCGATAAAAACCCTGTCCCTATAATAGCTATAGTTGCTCCATGTGTATTTAACTCCACAATCCATGAGGCAATAATATCTGTTAACCCTGCATTTTTAAGACCATACACAACAACATAAAGCCCAATACTAAACCAGACAACTTGCCAAGGTGCGGCTTTGATTGTCATTATTGGCTTGACTGCTTTGAAGTGATTTGCTATGGCTAAAAACACCAAAGCTCCGCCAAGTGCGAAGAGAGAAACCGGCATGTGAAAATAATCGCCGATAAAATAACCCACCATCAAAAATGCTAAAAAGAACCAAGAAAACTGAAACATTGTTTGATTTTTTATGACGGAAGAAGCTTCCGGGAGTTGTGAAACATCGATGACAAAAGGAATATCTTTACGAAAATAAATCCACAATACAGAGACAGAAGCAACTATACTCAACAAGTTCGGTAAAAACATATTTTTTGCATACTCCACAAAACCTATGTCAAAATAGCCTATGGTTACGATGTTTGTAAGGTTTGAGATAACAAGCGGATTGGAAGCACTATCGCCTATAAAACCACCCGCCATCAAGAAAGCAAAAATCGCTAATGGTTTCATCTTTAGGTATTTCATCTTTGCCAGTACAATCGGTGTTAAAATAAGTGCTGCTCCGTCATTTGCAAAAAAAGCAGAGACTATCGCACCTAAAAGTAAAATGTAAACAAACATTTTATGTCCGTTTCCACCGCTGAGTTTTGCCATTTTTATTGCAGCGTATTCAAAAAATCCTATCTCATCAAGAATCATTGAAAGAAGAATAATCCCAATAAATGCCAAAGTAGCATCCCAAACAATCCCTGTTACAATGAGTACATCTGCAAAACTCACAACGCCTGCTAAAAGTGCCACAACTGCGCCGACAACTGCAGATGTTCCTATCTGTAAACCTTTAGGCTGCCATATTATAAACAGAAGTGTTACTAAAAAAACGCTAAACGCTAAAATCATTTCATACCCTTTATTCTTCTATGTTGAAACTATATCCAAATAAAATCCATAAATCAACATATCTTGATATTATAATTTAATTATGCTACAATTTTTCAAACGGAGGTAAAAATGGAAGTTTTTTTAAAAAGTATTTCAGCACTCAATGATGAGACAAGAGTTTTAATCTTACGATTTATCGATGTTCATGGCGAGTGTTGCGTATGCGACTTGCAAGTATCATTAGAGATGATTCAATCGCGTCTTTCGCGTCATCTGAAAATATTAAAAGATGCCGGTTTTTTACGCGTTGAGCGCAAAGGAACATGGGCATATTACTCAATCAGAACGCAAACACAGGAGAATGTAAAATATGAGTCAAAAAAAGCAGGTACTTATTTTATGTACAGGAAATAGTTGTCGTTCCATCATGGCGGAAGCTTTGATAAATGCTAAATTAGGTGATTGCGTTGAAGCTCAAAGTTCTGGTGTCAAAGCCAGTGGAGCTGTGAATCCCCATGCCAAGGCTCTTTTAGAAAAGAAGGGCTATTGGCGGGAAAGTTACCATTCTAAAGTGATAGAGAGTGTTTTGGATACTGCCTTTGATTTAATTATCACAGTTTGCGACCACGCAAAAGAGACATGTCCGATGTTTCCAAAGGCAATAAAAACCATCCATTTAGGATTTTACGACCCTAGCGGTAAAGAAGTAGAAGAGTATGAAAGAACATTGCAACTCATAGAAGAAACCCTTCTCCCGATTGTTAAATCCGAGTTGTGTGATTGATCATGTGGCACGACGCAGTATCTAGCTTAGTATATGGCACCTTTGGTTTTCCAAAAGGAGAGCGGTTTACGGAAGCATTGCATTTTTTCATTTATGATACAGGTAAGATATTCTTTCTTCTACTTGTTATTATTTTTGCAGTAACACTTTTGCGCTCCTATTTCAAACTAGAAAAAGTACGATATTTTTTATCAGGCAAAAAAGAGATAACGGGCAATGTCCTAGCCTCACTGCTGGGCATTGTTACTCCATTTTGTTCATGCTCGGCGATACCTTTATTTCTTGGTTTTTTGCAGGCTCGTATACCGCTAGGGGTAACACTAAGCTTTCTGATTAGTGCGCCTATGAATAATGAAATTGCAATCGCAATGCTGTTTGGACTCTTTGGCTGGAAAATAGCCGGTTTATATATTGCTTTTGGTTTGTTTGTATCCATCACAGCAGGATATATTTTAGGGAAGATGAATCTGGAAAAATACATATTGCTAAAAGTTGAACCCATTGACGTGGAGGGAACTTTTGAGGACGAGAAAATACCGCTTTCAATGCGTTTAAGAGAAAGTTGGGAATACACAAGAGATTTGATACAAAAAATATGGATTTATGTAATCATAGGTATCGCACTTGGCGGTTTTATACACGGTTTTGTTCCCACGGAATTTATCGCTACCTACGCAGGTGGTAGAGATTGGTATTCTGTCCCCTTAGCCGTTCTCATTGGTATGCCAATGTACTCAAACGCTGCAGGTGTTATTCCACTCATCGAAGTTTTAACCGCAAAAGGGATGGCAATGGGTACGGCATTGGCACTTATGATGAGTATCATTGCCATAAGTCCACCGGAAGCTATAATCCTTAAACGAGTACTTCATGTCCGCTTGATAGCAATCTATTTTAGTATTGTAGCTATGGGCATCGTTGGTGTTGGATATATATTCAACTGGATATTGTAAAATATCTAAAATAACGCTCATTTTTTAATTTATAAGGAAAAAATTATGTTTAAAGTAACAAATACAGAAAAAGGTGTGAAAGCCTTTATAACAGGATTTAAAACTGAGGAGCTGTCTGCAAAGATTGAGGCATGTAAAAATGGTTCTTGTAGTTGTGATTGCGACCCTCAAATCATGCAAAAGATTGAAAATATAGAAGTTTCAAGCGAAAATGATGGAACAAGTATCACGATTACGGGCGATGTAGATGCTCAAGTGCTAGAGCCATTAATGAAGGAGTGCTTACTATGAAAATCGAAATTTTAGGAACAGGATGCAGTAAGTGCAAAACCCTTGAAGCAGTAACAAAACAAGCGGTAGCTCAAAGTGGCATCTTTGCTCAAAAGGAGAAAAATTTATAAATGAATAATTTCTTTAAATATGGTGAAGAAGTAGAGGGTTATGATGTCAGAGTTGTAAATGAGCGTGAAGCTAGGGCTGGGGCCGGATTACTCTTTGCTTTTGGTCTTTTGAGTTTAACAAATAGTGTCATGTTGCACAATGTGATTTTTACAAAATACTTCATCACTTTTTTTACCTTTGACTTTTTAATACGCGTCATAAATCCAAGCTACTCCCCTAGTTTGTTGATTGGAAGATTTTTTGTGAGAAACCAGCTACCGGAATATGTCGGTGCGGCTCAAAAAAGATTTGCTTGGTTAATAGGCTTGGTGTTAGCATTGCCAATGTTTTATCTTCTTGTCATAGACTTTGCTCCAAATCCTATTAAAGTGATGATTTGTATCATCTGTTTGGTTCTTCTTTTCAGTGAATCTGCATTTTCAATCTGTTTTGGATGTATGATATATAATTTTATAAACAAAAAAAAATCTAAAAATTGCCCAGGAGGTGCGTGTGAAATTAGACACATAGATAAAATACAAACTTTTAACCTAGCACAAAAAATTATTGTTATATTATTTACTCTGCTGATTACTTATGGTATGTACGCCTATATGACAAAAGTTGAAAATAAAACATTACTTATGAAGAAAGTAACACTTATGATGATGTCTGAAGTTGAGTTAAAAGCCCTTAAAGAGAAACAAATGCAAGAAGAGTTTGATAAAGCTGATTTTTAAAAGAGATAAAGGTGGTATTATGAAAAAGTTATTAGTAGGTATGGTGTTATTTTGCAGTTTATTATATTCAGATAGTTTTGATGATTATCTAAAAAAATTTGACTACAAAGAGATAAAAGAGATGAAAATTAAAACCGTTGAAATGCTTAAAATGGTAGAGGACGGTACGGCTCAGGTTATAGATATAAGATTTCGTGAAGAATTTGAAGCTTGGCATATGGGGTTTTCTAAAAACATACCTCTGAATGAACTTCCAAATCGTTTAAACGAGCTAGATAAAACCAAACTCATTATTACTGCATGTCCGCATAATGATAGGTCAAATATTGCTAGAATGTTTTTAATGCTCAAAGGCTATAATGTAAAATACTTGAGTGATGGGCTTTTATCAGTAACGGATTACTTAAAAGGCAGCAATGCAAAAGACTTTATGGAAGAGTATAAGAGGGAGAAGCTAAAATGAAAATAGAAGTGTTAGGAACCGGCTGTTCTAAATGTAAAGCCCTCGAAGAAGCAACAAAACAAGCAGTGGCTAAAAGTGGCAAATTTGCACAAATCGAAAAGGTGGAAGATATCCAAAAAATCATGGAGTACGGCGTAATGAACACTCCAGCACTCGTCATAGATGGGAAGGTTCTTAGCACGGGGAAAGTTCTGAGTGTTGATGCTATTGTAGAGTTCATCAAGGTTCAATAAGTGGAGAGTTTTTTTCTATAATAATCTGCATTCATTAAAAGGAGTACGTTCATGAAGAATAAAGTACCTAAAGAGTTCTTGTCCCCTCTAGCTGCAGGCTTAGGGCTCGGTTTAGCCCTTATGTTCATGTTTCTTATTACGGGACATGGGCTCGGTGCAAATGGCTTTTTTATCCGGCTGAGTGCATGGCTCAGTAATACGGTGGTGCCCCTATGGACGGAAAATAACAATTTTTTCTACACCATGAGGGGAGACGGTAACCCGCTGAATGCATGGATCAGTTGGGAGATTGCTGGGGTAGCCTTGGGCGCGCTGGCGGGGAGTTTGATGAGCAGACGATTTCGTTTCAAGATTGAACGCGGTCAAAGCATCGGAAGAATCACCCGATTAATACTAGCGATAAGCGGAGGAATCTTGACTGGTTTTGGAGCACAGCTTGCACGCGAATGCACAAGCGGACTGGGACTCTCAGGCGGCGCAACACTGTCGGTGGCAGCATTTGTGTTTCTTATCGCATTTTTCGTTGCAGGGATAGTTGTCTCATTTATTTCACGAAGGATATGGCAATGAATTTTCCTCTTGAATACACCAGCGGTAGTATGATTATAATCGGCGGTTTTTTCTTCGGCTATTTTCTCGAAGTATCGGGGCTTGGAAGTCCTCGTAAACTCAATGCCCAGTTTACATTTAGGGATTGGAGCATTTTTAAAGTGATGTTTGTCGCTATTGTGGTGGCGGCAGTTGGTTTGTGGCTCTTTGATATCCTTGGATGGGTACGATTCGATGCGTTGAGAGTACAAACCACATTCTTTTGGGCGATGGCTGTTGGTGGTGCACTCTTGGGTGCGGGACTTGCTGTTGGGGGATATTGCCCCGGTACTTCCGTAGTAGGATTTTTCAGCGGTCGATTAGATGCCCTCTTTTTTATGATTGGAATGGTAATTGGTGCTTGGATATTTGCTGCCGGTTTTGATGATTTGCAAGGGCTTTATTTGGCAGCGAAAGGGGTGAATAGAGAAACTCTTAGTACATTGACTGGACTACCTACATGGCTGATTTTACTGTTTCTATCCGGTATTGCACTCGTCGGGTTCAAAATGGGAAGTCGAATAGAAGCGCAAGAGAATAGTGTCATTAAAGCAGCTGATTTGGATAGATAACAATAAGGTTAAATCACCTTTATAAATGAACACTTTTGAGCTCTTTTCTAACTAGCTTTGCGTTTGTAATATACCTTTGCACTAAATTATGAAAATTTTTTGAGTGGTTCATATGGACCAAATGTGCCAGTTCATGAACTATCACATAATCAATAAGCTCTTTTTTTACTTTTAGCAGCTCAATATTGAGTGTTATAACTTTTTTTGAGCTGCAACTTCCCCATCTGCTTCGCATTTTTCTAAATTTTATCTCTTTATATTCAAGATTCATGATTGCAGAAAAATGTGCAACTCTAGGAATCAAATACTTTGCTGCATAGAGTTTATAAAAATTGTCATAACAGCCAAGGATATTTTTTTGATTTGCTACTCTGAGCTTAAGCAGTAACTCCCTGAGTTCCCTAGCTTCTTCTATGTCGATACTATAAATATCGCCAAAAAGCAGAAATTCATCTTCTAAATTTACTGTTTCTGATTTATTGGATGCGATTTTTAGAAGATGTCCCCGTATCCAACTCTCTCTTTGTGTTAGTAAATCCGTTATGAATCTTTGAGATACTTTTGGTGTTTTTAGAACTATCTTTGCATCTTTTGTAACACTTATGTAGCTATTTTTTAAACTGATTTTGCAGATATGTTCAATTTCTAAATCTTTGAAAACAATTTTATTCATACTCAATTGGGTCTGTAACTCCGGCTAATTTAAATCCATTTAATCTAAGTCTGCAGCTGTCACAAACTCCACATGCCACTTCTTCATTTTTATAACAGCTCCAAGTGAATTCTAATGGCACACCGAATTCTAATGCTTTTTCAACAATTTGAGATTTTTTCAAGTGAACCAGCGGCATTTTTATCTCTATATTTGTTTCATCTTTTGTGCCAAGATTAATACTTTTTTCCATACTTTTTATATAAGTTTCTCTACAATCAGGATAGCCGCTGCTATCTTCTTCTACTACACCGATAGTTATAAACTTCGCACCCTCTTTTTCTGCAATAGCCGCTGCCATGCTTAAAAATATACCATTTCTAAAAGGCACATAAGTTACAGGAACACCCTCTTCTAGTCCATTTATTGGGATTTCTATGCTTTTATCTGTTAAAGCAGATGCACCAAGCTGTTTAAAAAAATCCAAATTTAGAACATATCTATTGGATACATTTAATGCATCACATATCTTTAAAAAACATTCCAACTCTTTTGCTTGAGTTGTCTGCTCATAATTAAAATGCAATGCAACTATTTCACAACCGTCATTTTTCATCATGTATGCACTCAGAGTAGAGTCCATACCACCGCTCATTACACAAACTGCTTTTTTACTTTTATTTTTCATATGTGTATTTTAACATACATAATATATTTTTTTAATATTCATTAAATGAATTAAACAATAGAATGTGCGTATATTATAGGTAAAGGAAATAGCATGGATGTATCATCTTCAACAGCGGGGTCTGTGAATAGTTCGACTCAGGTAGAGGCTTTAAAAAAAGCCATGGATGTTCAAGAAAAAAGCGTTCTGAAAGTTCTTGATAGTGCTAATGAACAAGCAAAGCAGGTGACAGCACAAAAAACAGGCGTAGGAAACAATTTAAATTTGACTGCGTAATATATCTCTGATAATCATGTACTTTTTTTGTACATGATTTACAAAAAATAAACCTCATTGGATAAATTTCTTTATGATTGAATTAGATAATAGAACCTCACTTAAAATTGATGAAGTATTTTTAAATGCCATAGCTGATAAATTTACTGATAAAGAGATAGAACTGATAATCACTTCAAACGAAGAGATAAGAGAGATAAATAAAGAACATAGAAACATCGATAAAGATACTGATGTTTTAAGTTTTCCTTATGTTGAAATGCCAATGTCGCCACTTGGCAGCATAGTGATTTCATCTTGGCATGTAGAAGCAAAGGCCAAAGAGTTTTCTCACACCTCCAATAATGAACTGGCTCTGCTTTTTATTCATGGATTACTTCATCTGCTCGGGTATGACCATGAAGTTGACAGTGGTGAGATGAGAGAAAAAGAAACTGGTTTGATTAAAGAGTTTGGGTTGCCCAGCAGTTTAATAATTAGAACACAAGGGTAATATACCTTTGCTTAGGAAACATTAATCTTTAGTAATATAACCCAGTTCCAAGAGTTTATTATATATTTTTGAGACTATATCACCAGAGGCAGAGCCACCGTGTCCACCATGTTCAACCATAACTAAAACGACATACTTTGGATTATCATAGGGTCCGTATGTTGTAAACCATGCATGTGAGCGATTATAATACTCCATGTCATGTTCCAATTTTCTCTTTTTTTCATCTTGTTTAATTTCTACAACCTGTGCTGTACCGGTTTTACCGGCTATAATTACTTTTGAATTAACATAATTTATCGCGGTCCCTCCCGGTTCATTACACACTCCGTACATCGCCTTTTGTATGAGTGGAAGTTTTGCTAACTCATTACTACTTAAAACCTCTTCCGCCTGTGGCGCATATGGCTTGTCTCCTATCATTTTAGCAAAATGAGGGACTGGTAGTTTTCCCGTTGCCATCAGTGCTGTAAAGCGTGCCATTTGAATCGGAGTAGTTAAAAAATCTCCTTGACCAATAGAGGTGTTCACAGTTTCTCCAAGCGTCCATGGAAGATTATATTTTTCTCTTTTCCATTCTCTTGAAGGAACCGTACCTATGAACTCATTGGGTAAATCAATGCCGCTCTTTCTTCCAAGTCCATATCGCATAAGTCCTTCGCTCATTTTTTCATTTCCAACAATAAGACTGCCCTTATAAAAGAAATCATCACAACTCTCTCTTATTGCTTTTATGATATTTGTACTTCCATGTCCGCCCTGCTGTTTCCAACATCTAAAAATTCTATTACCGACAGGTAGTTCAGCAGTACAATTAACATTCCAATACTCATTTAACTTAGTTGTTATATATATGAGTCCTAAACCCGTTTTTATTGTTGAACCTGGAGGATATAAACCGTTAATCAGCTTATTTGTAAATGGCTTATCCAGACTGGTTGACAACTTATCCCACAGATCATAAGTAATGCCGGAGACAAATGTATTTAAATCATATTCAGGAAAACTGCCAGCGGAGAGAATTGAGCCATCTACATTCATAACAACCACTGCTCCTGCTTGATCCGCAAAAAGGGTTGCAATATATTTTTCTAATTCTATATCTATATTTAAAGTTAACTTTTTATCTTCTAGGGGGCTTTTATATGAAATTTCTTCTATCTCTTGATTACTGGCATTTACTTTTATCTCTCTATATCCGGATTCACCTTGTAAAAATTCGTTATACTGTTTTTCTATTCCTGTTTTGCCTATATAGCCGATAAGTTCTAATAAATCGTTATTCTCTATATCTTTTTTATTTGCACGAGAAACATACCCTATAACATGTGCACCGATTTCTTCATACGGGTAGTATCTTTTCGGAGCTGAGACAATTTGTATATTCTCTCTTAAATTAAGTATAGAATAGACAGGTGCTATCTCTTCGTAAGAGATAAATGGAACAATATCTATGTAGTTATGATTATAGTACGAATCTTTCTTCTTATAATTTTTTATTAACTCACTGGACTTTAAACTAGGTAACAGTTTCGTTAATGCTGCTATCTCTTCATTAAATATTTCAATATTTTTCGTTTGTAATAAATTAGGCTTAAGCAATATTTTAAAGCCCAGTTTATTTATAGCAATCGGCTTATTGTTAACATCAACTATTTCACCTCTAACCGGCGCTATTTTTTCAATTCTCACAGTGTTATTGCGTGAAAGTTTTGAATAATAATTATTTGATTCAACAGCTAAAAAAAAGAGCCTTACTATTAAAGCCAACCAGATCGATGCAAATAGAGCTAGTATAAATTTTATTTTCATAAAAGACTCGCTATCAAAAATTCAGCTACTATATAATAAACTATATAATAGTTTATTGTTGGCATAGGGAACAAAAACAGTTTAGACAGAATAACATTAAATAAAAAAAATCCAAAATATGCCAACAAAATGTATGAAATTTTTACACATGAGTTACAACTAACATTTTGTATAATTTTTGGCATAATAAATTTGTACGCAATTGTAAAATATAAAATTGAAGTAAAAAGAGTATACCCTTTATCAGCCTCAAAGAGCAGTAAACATAATGATATAGTAAGTAAAGAAATAACATCCTCTTTGTTTAAAGCATAAACAAAGAGGACAAACAAAACACCAAAAAGCGGTGGTAAAAAAAAATATATACTGCTAAGACTCTCATATATTATAAAAAATATAATATATGGAAGTGGTGCTAAAGATTTTTTATGAGTGCTATTTCGTTGCATACGGGAAAATGTTTACATTTAATACAATCAGCCCAGATTTTATGCTCTGGCAGTGACTCTTTTGAAATTTCTATAAAACCTAATCTTTCAAAAAATGATTTTTTATACGTCAAACTTAATATTTTTTGAAGTCCTAAAATATATGCCTCTTCAAGAGATTTGTTTACTAAATTTTCTCCTATCTTTTGTCCTCTGTATTTTTCCTTTACTATCAAAGACCTAATTTCGGCAAGGGAAGATGTGTGAATATGAAGTGCACAAAAAGCAACCAACTCACGACCATTAAAAGCAAGAGTATAAGATCTAATATTTGTAGCTATTTCATCTGAAGTTCTCATCAAAATAATGCCGGCTTCTACCTCAGGTGCCATAAGTTCTTGCATCTCATTTATATCGCTGAGCTTTGCTTTTTTATACTCAATCTTCATCTATACTCTCTTCATTCTCTTGCAAAATATCATAAATAATTTTTATTGCCTTTTCTAAACCTCTTTTTTTAGAACTAGAAACCATAATGGCATGTGGAAATTCTTTTCTTAATGCACTCTGCTCTTTTTGATTGAGCTTATCTATTTTAGTAAATATCTGAAGTATATATTGATTTTTTCTTATATTGCTTAGTAAAAATTCACTTACGGATGTATCAATCTCTAAATCAGGATGTCTGGAATCAATTAAATGTATAAAAAGCTTAATCTGTTCTCTTTGTTCTATATAATCGGTTAAATTTCTCTCCCAATCATATTTCATCGACTTAGCAACTTTTGCATACCCAAAACCAGGTAAATCAACAAACTTTGCAGTGCTTTTTTTTTCACTATCCCTATCAATAAAAGTTACATCGAAATAGTTAATAAGTCTCGTTTTACCTGGTGTTGAAGAAACTTTTGCCAAATTTTTATGGTTTGTCAGTGCATTTAAAAGTGAACTCTTACCAACATTCGATCTTGCCATAAATACCACTTCATCTTGAAGTAATGAATCCGGTGCGTTAAGTACATTTGGAGCAGAAGTTATAAATTTTGCATCAACAATTTCTATCATAATTAATTTTTCTCCTCTGGTAGTTCAAATATCATAATAACAGGCTCATTTTTGGCACTTTTTGCATAAGCTTTTCCCTCTATACTTTTAAGAATAACTTCTTCTCCGATAATTTCTTTTTTTTCATCTATCTGTCTTAGATGTACATTTTGAAAAAAGTGATACTCTTTAGTTTCTGGGAAATAGATGACTTTTTCTGCTTTGCCTTTATAGATAGAACCCTCTTTTGTGTAAAGAGTAAAAGAAGTATTTCCTATTGCCATAAACTTTGTCGGCTGATGCTGAGCATCTGTATAAACAGTAACCTTTGAAGCATTAAGCTCATCATTTCCTTTAACGACATTCACATTGCCTTCAAAAATTGAAATACCGGATTTTTCATCACCGTCAAACGAATCCGCTTTTATCTTTAGCTCTTGTGAAACTAATGTTGATGCTAAAAAAATAGTAAAAAATAGTAAAAATCTCATAATTATCTCTCTTCTAGTTGATAGTTTGCAACAATGTTTTTTGACTCAATCTTTTTTAAAACATTATTATATGTGAGTGATGAGCCGACAACTCTATTTTTACCTTGATATGAAACATAGTCACTATTGGTGTGTGCGATCTTTGTTATGTTATTGTAATCTGCTGTTTGCGACTTAAATATTAAACCATCTTCTCTTGTATAAACAACATCTCCTTTTAAATCAATTATCTCATTTTGATAAAGCCCGTCACTTGCCTTCATGTTCGCCCTATACCCTTTTGAATTGTCTGTATAATCTATATTTGCAACTTTATAGCGGTCGCTATATCGCACGGCATTATTCCCAGTCATAAGAGTTATTAAATTTTTATCATCAAACTCTAAGAGGGTAAATGAGGACATCTCGAAGAGAGGAACATCTATAAAATTTTGCTCTCTTATATTTAATGGCTCAAAGAGAAAAAAAATCATCATCAGACTACTTGTAATAAAAAGAAAAAAAACATTTATATTAATAGTACCCACCTTCAAGACTCTTAAAATTCAACTACTTATAAAGTTGTCTTTTTTAATCCAAACTTCCATAAAATTTTCTCTTTGATTATTTTCATCCACTAAAATATCTATCATCTCTCTTACTGCACCATCTCCACCATCCAAAGAAAGTATAATGTTAACTATATTTTTTATCTCTTTTACCCCATTTTTTGGAGTAAAACTTCTTCCGACAAGGCTCAACATCTGAAAATCGTTTAAATCATCACCAACTGCTCCAACCTCTTCAAAGCTAAGTCCGAGCGATTTTACTAACTCTTTTAAAACTCTATCTTTATCTTTAATCCCTTGAAAAACATGCTGTATTCCCAATTCTTTTGCTCTTTTTTGAACTATTTTAGAATTTCGTCCGGTGATAATAGCCACCTGATTTCCAATCTTTACCCAGCTACTTATTCCAAGACCATCTTTAATGTTAAAACTTTTACTCTCAATACCATTTTCTGAATATGTGATTTTACCATCAGTTAAACAACCATCAACATCTAAAACAATTAATTTAATCACAGAACATCTTTGGTACTCGGAATTCCTATTCTTTCATTTCTCATCATCGCACGACGCAGAGCTACAGCTAAAGATTTAAAAGCTGCCTCTATTATGTGATGTTTATTCTTTCCTCTTAATGCAGTTATGTGTGCACTTATTTTTGCATTTAATACAAAAGCTCTGAAAAATTCTTCAACAAGTTCCGAGTCAAACTGCCCTATTTTACCATCTACTTCTACTTCATAAACTAAGTATGGTCTGTTGCTAAGATCCAAATCACAACTCACACAGGCTTCATCCATGACAATATTTGCGCTTCCGAATCGTTCCATATTTTTAACCGGATAGATTGCTTCATGAAGCAAAGAGCCTAAAACAATCCCGATATCTTCAACGCTATGGTGATCGTCTATATGCGTATCACCTTTGCATTCAATGTTTAAATCAATCAATGAATGTTTTGAAAAACTCTCTAACATATGGTCTAAAAAACCTACCCCAGTATTTACATCACTTGCACCGGTTCCATGTAGGTTAAGTGAAATTTCTATATCTGTCTCTTTTGTTACTCTAGTTTTACTAATCATTTTAATCCTCTTTTACTATAAATGCGTTTTCAAAACTACTATTTGAAGCTAGATAATCTTTTGCTTCCTGTTCACTTTTAAATCCTTGCAAATAAACTCTGAACAATCTATTATTATCTTTTTCAACATCTTTTATTACTGTATGGTAACCGCCTATTTTATCATATTTTGCCTGCGTTTTCATCGCCCCACTGATGTTTGAAAAAGAGGCTATTTGCAGAGCGAAGCCATCTACCTCTTTATTTTGCGGAGCATTTTTGAGCTCTTTATCAGTTGGAATATTTTTTCTGCCAACTGTATTAAAACCTAATACTTCAAGAGTAACAGGTGCTGTTCCCGGTCCAATTATATTTAATTTATCGGCGGCTGATTTTGATAAATCTATAATTCTTGTAGCAACAAATGGGCCTCGGTCATTAATTCGAACAACTGCACTGCGTCCATTATTCTTGTTTGTTACTTTTACAATAGTATTCATAGGCAGAGTTTTGTGCGCTGCTGTCATGTCATACATATTATATATTTCGCCGTTTGAGGTTGCTTTGCCATCAAAAGTAGGACCATACCAACTAGCATTACCTTGAAACTCATCACCGACACTCACAACCGTTGGACAATATTTTATTCCTCTAATCTCATAAGGCCGCATTGTAGGATGAGAGTATGCTTTACTATCAGTGGCTTGACAATATTCACCTTTATTATCAGAATAGATATGTGTCCCCCCCTTTATGCTACATCCGCTAAAGAGTAAAATCAAAGAGACAAAAAATAAAAGAAAGAGTCTATTCATTCAGATACCTTTAACCTGCTCTTCTTATGGGAATAATTAGCTTTTGATTCAGTGTCAAATTTTTACTTTTTATGCTGTTAAAATCTTTAATAATTTTATAAGATATTCCATATTTTTTACCTAATTGAGCCAAACTCTCACCTGATGAAACTAAATGCACTTTATAAATCTCTCCGATAGGCTCTTCATGATACTTTTGTTTAAATTCCGAAAGTTTGATATATGGAATATATATATCGTAACTCTTTGCATGTGGAGGCATAAAGTCATATTTCAGGTGTTTATTTAGCTTTTGCAACTCTTCAAGAGGAATTCCTATAAGAGTAGCAACTCTACTTAATGACTCTCCCATCGGCAACTCAACTGTTGAGATAGAGTAAGCATTTGCTCTATTTAGAAGATATTCATATTCGCTCTTAAGCATAAACTGCTCATCATTTCCAATAAACGCCAAGGCAATAATTTTTCTTATATAGTCTCTACTCTCTTTTGGAATATATTTTTTATTTTCATTAAGCAAAACAGACAATTCATCACTTCCTGCTTTTTCTATAGCTTTCTCTAGTTTCCCCGCACCGCAGTTATAAGCTATAGCAGCTAAATACCATTTACCAAATTTTTTATGCAAGTACGAAAGATGTTTTGCAGCAGCCTTTGTTGATTTAATCAAATCTCTTCTCTCATCCACGCAATCATCAATTCTTAGATGATAAAGATTCGCAGTATCTGGCATAAATTGCCAAAAACCAGATGCACTTTTTTTGGAGTAGGCTCTGGTATGAAAATTAGATTCTGCCATTGCTAGATATAAAAACTCTGGAGGAATTGCATAATCACTGAGAAGATTTTTTACTGCAGGTATAAATAGATATGCATCTTCCATCGCTTGAAAAAACTCTTTATCTCTATTAATTGCAGTCTGGCTATTTCTCATATTATTCATTATGGGATCGTACAAAAATGATGATTCAATATCAAAAGAGTCTAAAATTGAAAGCTCTTTATTATGATTTGAAACATATGTTAAATTTGCAGCAAGCAAAATAGGAAATAGTAAAAATAATAAAAACTTCAATATTCACAACTTTTCGTATTTGGATTTTGGAAGTTTTCATTCTATCTTAAAAAGCATTAATATTCATAAAAATCTATAATCTCAATATTTTCACTGTTATTATATTAAGAAATATCAAAGAGTTTAAGGGCATTTTGCGTAGTAATTCTTTTAATATCTTCAACTGACATATTTAGAAGTTCAGAAATTTTTTTTGCTACAAAAGTTGTATATAAGGGCTCATTTCTCTCTCCTCGATAAGGAGCCGGAGTCAAATATGGTGCATCAGTTTCTATAAGTAATTTCGCATGTGGGATTTTTGGTAACACATTTACTAGCTTTTTTGCATTACTAAATGTTAAAACTCCGCCTATTCCAAAATAAAAACCGCTGCTTTCTAAACTTAAAAGCTCCTCATCTGCATTATAGCAATGAAGGACTCCGCCCACCTCATATGCATTATGCTTCAAAAGCAGTTCTTTTGACTCTCTTGAAGCATCTCTTATATGGACAATCAAGGGCTTTTTATATTTTTTTGCGAACTCTATTTGAGCTATAAAAACTTCTTTTTGTCTCTTCATTTGTGCTTCTCTCTCTTCATCACTCCCTTCAAGTCTGAAGTAATCCAATCCGCATTCGCCCACAGCAACACATTTTTTATGTTTTAAATACTTGTCAAAATCAAGCTCTTCAAATGAATTCATATCATAAGGGTGAACACCGACAGCAAAATAAACATCCTCATGACTCTCTGCAATTTTAACTGCCCTATCAACTGTTTTTGGATCGGCTCCTGGGATTATAAACCTTTTTACTCCACCCTCTCTTGCTCTATCTAAGACTTCATCTAAATCTTTATCATATCTGCGGTCATCTAAATGTACATGTGTATCAACTATCAAGCTCTTCTCTCTTTTTATTTTTTAAATTTTTAACAAATAGTATATTTTTTATCATTATATAGATAAAAATAGCTGAAACAAGAAAAGAACCTGTTGCATAGAATAAGTTATTAGCCATAAAAAAGTTATAACCAAGAGCTAAAAAAACTATTGAGATTACAAAACACATCTATTTGCTTCCAAAAGCTCTTTTGCAAACTTTTTGGCCTCATTTGAAACACTTTCACCACTTATTATTCTTGCAATTTCATTTACTTTACTCTCAAAATCAAGCTCTTTTGCAAATGATTCATCACCATTTTTGTAGATTAAAAAGTGCTGATCTCCCATGGAAGTAAGCTGTGGCTGGTGTGAAATAACAAATATCTGAAAATGTTTTGAAAGTTCTCTTAAAACCTTTGCAACACTCATTGACTCCTCTCCGCTAAGATTTGCATCTATCTCATCAAGCATCAAAACACCGCCATTTTGGCTCATATGTTCCGATTTTAGAGCCAATATTGCAAGTCTCAGTCTGTTAAATTCGCCAGTACTTACTTTTTGAAGTTCAGTGTTGTTTAGCTTAAGTATGATTTCATCTTTTCCTAAACTGTTGTACTCTGTCTCATTTATTTTTACCTCTGCTTCTCTTAAATACAGCTCTTTTAGATATCTGTTTAAATCCTTTATAAAAGAATTTAGCTCTGCATGTCGAAGTGCACTCATCTTATCAGCTAACTCTCTTACATTTTGCTCCAAAATTGCACATCTTTTTTCTAAATCATCCTTTGTAAACTCTATATTTTCATATTCTGCTAACTCATCCTTCTTCATTTGTCGATACACCAGTGCCTCTTCTATGCTTCCATATCTTTTTTTCAGGCTGCTAATCTCTTCAATACGATTTAAAACATCTTCAACATCTACATCATCTAGTGCACTAAACCTTTCCTGCGCATTATCTAGAACAACCCTGAGTTCATTCATGGCATCATTAAAAAATGTGCTATCTATGTCTAAAGAGTCAAGCGCACTGAAGACATAATGCTCATAATCAAAAATCGAATTTGCAGATGAGATATTTTCCAGTACTTTCTCTTTTTTTGAGAGCTCTTTTTTAATTTTAAGTAACTCCTCATCCTCTGAAACTACAGGATTAATATCTTCTATCTTTTTAATTTCAAACAATAGAAATTCTTTGAGTTCTAAAAGTTTACCCTCTTCTTTATTTAGTTTTTCAAGCTTTTTGGATGACTCTACAAAATCGTTAAAAGAGCTTAAATACTCATCTTTTAACTTACTTATGTTTTTAAATTTACTTTGAATTCTTAAATCTAATATTGATATTAAATTTGAATTCTCAAAGTCGCTATAATCTTTTAGGCTTAGGTGTCTTAAATAGTTGGAGCTCACTTCACTCATAGTTTTTTTAGAGATACTTTGATTATTTATAAAGTATCTTGATTTTTCTTTTTTGATATGTTTAAAAATATTTATTTCATCATTTTCTATACCCATCTCTTCTGCGTCAAGATTCCATGTGACACTAGACTCACAGAGAGTTGCTTCACAACCGCTTGCACCAAGCGATGAGAGTATTGAATTCATCAATATAGATTTACCGCTTCCGCTAGGACCTGTAAAAACAATAAGCCCACATGCTAAATTTAACTCAACCTCTTTAAAACTAAGATACTCTTTTAAATAAAATCTTTCTATCAACTTTATTCTCCCCAGTTAAGTTTTTGTTTTAAAACATCAAAATAGTTAAACTCTTCTCTATGAATTAATTTTGCTGTTTTTGTAGCCAACTTGATATGAACGCTATCGCCCTGTTCAAACTCGTGCATATCCTGCCCATCTATAATCATCAAAGCTCGATTGTTGGGTGTTTTCATCTCTATGGAAAATGTTCCAGGAAGAACAACAGGTCTTTGTGTGAGCGAATGTGGACAGATTGGAGTGAGTGCAAAAACATTTGTCAGAGGAAAAAGTACAGGACCACCGGCTGAGAGATTATAAGCCGTTGAACCTGTTGGAGTAGAAACTACAACGCCATCTCCATAATAGGTATTAAAAGCTTTTCCATCAACTAAAGTTTCTATGGTTATCATATTTGAGATAGATGGTCTTGTTAAAACTACATCATTAAAAGCATACATTTTTATCTCATGTCCATTTTTAGTAAGATTAGCTTCTAGCACGGCTCTTTCATCGATACGATACTTTCCACATGCCAAGTTTGCTACAAAATCATCGAGTTCGTCCATGCTTACATCTGCTAAAAACCCCAAATTTCCAGCATAAACGCCAAGTACAGGAATATCATAGTTGAAAGAGCGTCTTACAACTGAGATGAGTGTACCATCTCCTCCAAGCGTTAAAAGAATGTCACATTGTTGACATAAAATCTCAAATTCCATGCCCATAACATCTATCATACCACCACTGATACTATCAATATAAACCTCTATGTTGTGTTTATTGAAAATCTTTTCAAGTTTATAAAAACCACTCTTGAGTTCTGGAGTGGAGGGTCGTAAAATCACACCAACTTTTTTAATGCTATTTGTTTGCAAAATAAGTCCTATTATTAAATTCTACATATATTAAATATTTTGAGTGATTATACACATTTGTGGTAAAAAAAATAAAAATCTTTCAATTTGTCATATTTTTATTAACTATTGCAAATAACACCCATAAGGGATTTTGAAGCCCTTATGAACTAAATAAAAATATGGCACTTGTAACACTTTTGTATTATACTTTAGAATTAACATGCAATGCAAAATATCTTCAAGCGAAACAAGACATTTTATATTAGATTGTCTCTTGATTCAAATCTGCAACCATACTTTAACAATAGTGCTTCTTATATTAGAAGCTTACGAACAAAAAATAAGAAAACCGCTACAATAATCTCTAAATATTTAGTCGCTAAATTTAACTACATAAAGAGAAGTGCAATGATTTTATCAGCAAAAGACATAGGCATATATATTGATGAGTTTAAAAAAATAAGCTATGACGATATCATAAATCGTAACGGCTACTTAAGCGTAGAAGAGATAGATACTTCGATTAAAGAGTTGAGTGATGATATAGCAATTGATAGCATTCTAATCAAACAAGAGCTGCATGATTTAATGCAAATGCTTGATTCTCAACATAACCTTAATTCTATGTTTGATTTTGATGCAGAGGATGCAGAAACCTTCAAAAAATATATCATTCAAATCAAAATAAATGCTCTCAGCGAAGTTAAAAAGACTATGCAAAAAAGCCTATCTCAAATCTCACATGCCCTGCATGCTTCTGCACCAGCCACAAACGGCGTTACCATCAAAGATGCAATACAAGAATATATTCATTCAAAATCTGGCATATCTAAAGCTGTTGCCAAAAGCAATTACAATCAAAGAACATAAATGCATTAGAAGAGCTAGAATGAGAGATAAAATAACACTGGATGGATGGTATCAGTTACGATTGCAAGCGATACAATTGGTATAACTTAATAGTAATAATAATTTTAAACTAAAAAATGATTGATACCTTGATTTTAAATTGTCTTTGTACTGATTTAATAACAAACAATATTGACCTTGAGTAGTTTTTTAAAACCATTCAATTAATTATCATTTCTATCGACACAGAGCAAATAATCAAAAAGTATCAAATAAAATTAACTAAAGTCGTGCTGACTTAATAAAGAAGATGTTACACTTTGTATTATAAAATTAACTTAAAAAAGGAAATATTCCAAAGTATAAACATTTTTACAAGCCTTATTTTATGGATTTTGCTTAGTTATGATTTTTAAAAATATTTCAATTTGTCATAAATTTTCATTTTTACAAACTTCTTGGTAGCGAATTTGTTGTATAGTAGGATTTTGACGCGACTTGAGTAAGAGTATATTTATCCTAACTACTCTTTTTTTGTAAATGTATAAAAATCTTGTTTATCGTGAAAATAGATAATGACATCCAAGTCTATTTTTGCTTTTTGAAAAACGCTTTTTATCAGTAAAAAAACTTTCTCTTTTTGCAATCCGCCTACGCCACAGCCAAGCAAAGGAATTACCAGTTTAGGATTTAGAATCTTCTCATCTTTGACTCTTTCTTCCACAATATTTAAGATGGAATTTAAGGCTCTTTGTATTTGAACGTAGGAAGGATATGGCGGTTTTGAACTGTCGCTGTAGTTCATCACAGCGACATGTAAAGCGTATTTAAAGTTTATTGCACTGCCTGAACTTGAGAGTAGTACATCACCCTGCTCTATAACTCCAAACTTTTTTTTAAGCTCATAAAGCTCCTTTTGATACTCTGTACCACCGCAATATTCGCTAAAAGCATGTGAAACACCGCTTCCCAAAGTAAGTTCTGTGTTTGATGCATTCACTATAAATGTAGCATTTTCTTCAATCAAATTTCCATCTTTTATTTCAAAGCGCATTTAGTTTCTTTCTTATGGTGAATGGAATCAGCATCGGAGTGGTATTCATATACTTTTTGTACTCTTCACCGAAAGTTTTTATCAAGCTTTTTTCTTCATAATAGAGACCTATTAAAACATAGATTGTCAAACCTACACTTAAGAGTAAATGACCATAACTCATAGACGGTGTTGCCCATAATCCGATGAGTGTTCCCGATTGAATAGGGTGTCTAATGTATTTATAAAAAAATCTTACCTGAAATTTCACTTCTGGTTCAGGAAGATTTTTTAAAGCTCTATACCCTTGATGTAAGCCAAAAAGTTCAAAATGGTCTATAATAAAAGTAGCAACAAATGCACTCAGCCACCCTATAATGTAGAGCATTGTAATACTCCAAAATAGTACACCATTTTGAAAATTCCAAACATATCCCTCTATTGACTGCCAAAAATAAAATATCATTATCAAACAAATGGATGAAGCCACAGAATAAGTAGCAGATTTCAGTGCACTTGAGATATTTTTTAGCAACCCATCTTTAAAAAAACTCCTCGCCATAAGGGAGTGTTGCAAGCCAAAAAACAGCAATAAAGCTGTATTTATTAAAATGGGATTTATGTCTATAGTCAGAATAGGAGTATCAATATTGAATGGCATAAACGTCCATGGATAAACCCATAAAATTAAAAAACTTAAAGTGATGATAGAAAGGATATAGCCGACTAAGGAATATGTGAACGTTAGGTATTTTTTCAATTTTTTGGTTTCCTTGATGAAGTTTGCTCGTTACTAAACTCTAAAATTGTGTATGTTCTCTTTAATTGCACAGGCTTTTATATATATTCTCATCGATACGATGGAAACGAGTTATATCTATTAAACCTTTTTTACACATATTATTTCTTAATAAGATTTTATTTTTATCATAATTAAATTTATTAAATACTAATAGATAATGAAATTCATTAAGATTAATATAAAATTCTTTAGTATGTAAAAAAATTTTAAACTCATGTTTAACATAATCAACTATAACTATTTATGAATTCCCATTATAGTGAACTAATACTGAATATTAATAATTAATAGAACACAAAAAATGTTCTATTTAAAGGGCATGATGTCCTTTTCTCGTTCTACTTCTAAGCAAAGAAACCATCAAAAAACAACGCTACTATTTTATAAGTAGATTTTAGATATAATCGCGAAAATTTTTTATAGGACTTAATATATTATGAGAAGTCATTATTGTACAGATTTAAATGAAACAAATGTAGGGCAGGATGTTGTTCTAATGGGTTGGGCGAACAATCATCGTGACCATGGTGGGATTGTTTTTATAGATTTACGAGACAAAACAGGTCTGATTCAACTTGTTTGTGACCCAGCGGACAGTGAACAAGCACATAAACTTGCAGATAGTGTAAGAGATGAATTTGTTCTGATCGCTAAGGGGAAAGTGCGTTTTCGTGGTGAAGGTTTGGTGAATCCACGCCTCAAAACCGGTGCAATTGAAATCGTAGTACACGAACTTATTATTGAAAACAAAGCCGCTCCTCTGCCATTTGTGATTGGTGACAAAAATGTAGGTGAAGAGACAAGACTCAGATACCGCTATTTAGAGCTTCGTGACCCTGACATGTATGAGACTTTCCGTCTTCGTTCAAAAGCGGCGATTGCTGCGAGAAATATCCTTGATGCAAACGGCTTTTTAGAAGTTGAAACTCCAATTCTCACAAAATCTACTCCTGAGGGTGCAAGAGATTATTTAGTGCCATCTCGTGTGCACAGTGGAGAGTTTTACGCACTTCCTCAATCTCCGCAACTTTTCAAACAACTTCTCATGGTTGGTGGATTTGATCGCTACTTTCAGATAGCAAAATGTTTCAGAGATGAAGATTTAAGAGCGGACCGCCAGCCAGAATTTACTCAAATAGATGTTGAGATGAGTTTTTGTAACCAAGAAGATGTTATCAAAGTTGCAGAAGATTTACTTGTTGCAATGTTCTCGGCATGTGGACATGAAATCAAACCTCCATTTAACCGTATCACTTACAACCATGCGATGGAATTTTATGGTTGTGATAAACCAGATTTACGCTACGACCTGAAAATGGTAGATGTTATTGATATATTTGAAAGATGTACGAATGAAATCTTTACAAACATTGCTAAACATCCACATACGAACCGCATTAAAGCTCTCAAAGTTCCTGGTGCGGATTTAGTATTTTCAAAAAGAGAGATGCAAAGTTTTGAAGAGTTTGTACGCAAATTTGGTGCACATGGTCTTGGATATTTTCAACTTAAAGAGGACGGATTAAAAGGTCCACTTATAAAATTTTTCTCTGAAGAAGATATTCAACTCATCATTGAGAGAACTGACCTTAAAGTAGGCGATGTTGTTTTCTTTGGTGCTGGAGATAAGAAAACTGTCCTTGACTACATGGGAAGATTTAGAATTTTTATCGCTGAACACGAAAAAATGAACCTCATTGACAAAGATAGATTTGAGTTCGTATGGGTTGTTGATTTCCCTATGTTTGAAGTGGAAGATGGAAGAGTAAAAGCTCTGCACCATCCATTTACAATGCCTAAAGATACAGATAAAGAGAATGTGGAAGAAATAGAATCTATCGCGTACGACATCGTATTAAACGGCACTGAGCTTGGCGGTGGAAGTATTCGTATTCACAAATCAGAAGTTCAAGAAGAGGTTTTCAAACTTTTAGGCATCGAAGAAGAAGAAGCAAAAGAGAAGTTCGGTTTCTTACTTGACGCACTCAAATTTGGCGCACCTCCACATGGCGGTTTTGCTATAGGATTTGACAGACTTATGATGCTAATTTCTAAAAAATCAAGCATTCGTGATGTTATCGCATTCCCTAAAACACAAAAGGCTTCTTGTATCCTTACAAAAGCACCAAGTCCTGTGGATGCAACACAACTGAGAGATTTACATATCAGATTACGCGAACAGCCTAAAGCATAATGATAAGAATTAAAATTCAATACAGCAAGGTAGTTAATGCCGAGTCGTAAAAAACTATTTTTAATTATCGGAGCGCCCGGCTCAGGTAAGACTACAGATGCAGAGTTGATTGCACAACAAAACGATCTAATAACACACTACTCTACAGGTGACATGCTTAGAGCAGAAGTTGCAACTCAAAGTAAACTTGGACTTGAAATAGACCAATACATATCTAAAGGTTTAATAGTACCTATCGATGTGGCTATCAAAACTATCACAAACGCTATTAAAAATGCTCCTACTGACATAATTATCATTGATGGATATCCAAGAAGCATGGAGCAGTTAAATACTTTAGATGAATATCTGAACAGTGACACATTTTTAGAACTTTGCAGTGTCATAGAAGTACATGTAAATGAAGAAACTGCCCGTGACAGAGTCCTAGGTCGTAACCGTGGTGCTGATGATAATAACGAAGTGTTTGATAACCGTATGAAAGTTTATATGGAGCCTTTAGCAGATATTCAAGCTTTTTACAGTGCTAAAAATCTTTTACATGTAATTTCTGGAGAAAGCACTATCGAAGAGATAGTTCACGAGATGGGAAGTTTTATAAACTCTAAAATATAAGTTAATTATCCAGAGTTTATTCTGGATAATTAACTTAAATGGAAAAGTTTTATTAACCTAATTTAGAAACAATATTTGCCTCAACATCAGCTATATGTGCTGTACCGTCAACAGTAACATATTTAATACTTGGGTTTTTACTAGCTTGTTCTTTGTAGTAACCTATTAGAGGTTGCGTAAGTTCATGATAAACTTTCAGTCTGTCCAGTACTACTGACTCTTTATCATCATCACGCTGAACTAAATCTTCACCGGTTGCATCATCTTTACCTTCAACTCTTGGCGGGTTGTAAACTAAATGGTACGTTCTGCCACTCGCCAAGTGCGCACGGCGACCTGACATACGCTTCACAATCTCTGAGTCCGGAACATCTATCTCGATTACTGCGTCAATAGTGATACCGGCATTTGTAACAGCGTCAGCTTGAGGAAGTGTGCGAGGGAAACCGTCTAAAAGATAACCGTTTTTACAATCATCTTCAGCAATTCTATCTTTTACAAGACCGATGATGATTTCATCGGTCACAAGCTGACCGGCATCCATAGCTGCTTTAGCCATCTTACCCATATCTGTGCCGGCTTTAATAGCTGCTCTTAACATGTCACCTGTAGAGATTTGAGGAATGTTATAAATTTTTGTTAAAAATTGAGCTTGAGTACCTTTTCCGGCACCGGGAGCTCCTAGTAATATTATTCTCATATTTATCCTATTGATTTTATTGATGATATTATATATAAACGAGGTTAAACTAACTATAAAAACAAAATAAATCAATGTATTAAAGAATCATTAAGTTGCAAAAATCAGCTTTATAAACTTGACTCATATACAGCAAATGAAAAAAATGTTAAACTTCGAACTGTTATAAAAAGTAAAATTTGAGTGTGAGAGGTGGTCTGTTTATGAAAAAAATTTTTGTATTATCATCGATTTTAGTTGCTATTTTGTTTATGAGCGGATGTTCTTCAACATGGGAAGGTGTCAAAGAAGATACGAGCAACGCGTGGAATAACACCAGAAAAGGTATTCATAGCGCTACTGAGTGATTTTATTTTATTTCCACAATCATGTGGAAATAAAATTAACTTTTAAAACTACTCTTCTTCTTCAAATCCAAAATCATCGTCATCGTTCTCTTTTTGAGCTTCCAAAATATCATCTATTAGCTCTTGACACTCATCTTCTTCTATATCGCCACTTTCAATATCAGCTAATACATCTTGTAAATCAGCTTTAAATTCACGAAGCTCTTCTATCTCTTCTTTTGCATCATCACTCGCTTCTTTGCTATCTGCAATCTCTGCAAAAATTTCATCCAATCTCTCGTCAATATCAGGAATAACACTTTTTGTAATCAACTCTTCTAATTTTTGTGCATAAGACATATTTACCTCTTTAATTCATTTATGAAATAATACACAAAAATAGAGTATCATAAGCTTTATTCCACATATAAATAATAAATAGAAGGGTGTAAGTCATGAATTTTTATGCAATAATAATAGGAACTGAAATTTTAAATGCGAGAAGAGAAGATAAACATTTCAACTTTGTTCGCACCGAGCTTCACAAATATGGACATGAACTTTTTGCATCCTTTATTATAAAAGATGATGAAGAACTCATTGCAAGAAGTTATGAACTTGTAAAAAGCGATAAAAACTCAGTTTTATTCTCTTTTGGCGGAATAGGTTCAACACCCGATGATTTGACGAGAGAAATTTCTGCAAAAGTTTTTACTTCCAAGCCTTTAACTCTTCATAAACAGTTTGAACAGGATATTATTGAAAGATTTAGAGATGATGCTTATCCTCACAGAATTCATATGGCGGAGTTACCGCAAAATTCTGGATTGCTTTTTAATCCGGTAAATAACATGTCAGGCTATTCTCTAGAAGATAGATTTTTTTTTGTACCTGGGTTCCCGGAAATGGCACATCCCATGATAATCAATGTTATAAAAACTTACTTTTCTAGGGGAGCAGAAAAATTTAGATATACACTTGTAGCTCAAACCAGCGAAAACACTCTTATATCATTAATGCAAAACACTCCCTTGGACATAGAACTTTCGTCTCTTCCCATGCTAAATAAGGGCAAACCATCTGTTGAATTATCACTGAGCGGATTTGATAAATCAAAGATTGAACACCACTTTAATCTATTTTGCAAAGAGTTAAATAGTAAAAATATCCCCTACATGTTAATGCAGTAATAGTTTTTGTCGATATTATTTGATAATAAGTCAAAGAAATCAATCATCGTGGTTTGATAATTGGTACTTTTTTTGCTTTATGTTTATTAAGTGTGTTATTTTTTAGTTAAATGAAAAAATAGCTAAAAACAGATAACGCTATACCTTGAAAATTGAGAGAGATTAAAATGGCAATTAATATGAATAATCATGTCTTTAAAGGACATAAAACATTACTTGGTAGTAAATATGTAACCTATGGCGAAGTGGAACTTCCTTTAAGATATGAGCTTTTTTCTAAATCAAAAAGTGGTTTTGACTGGGGAACTGCTGGTTCAGGGGCAATTCAGCTATCTTTTTCAATGCTGTTTCAGTTGAGTAATTTTGATATAGCAAGCAGAAATGCTACTAAATATGCCTTGGAAACGGTAAGTCATCTAAATTCCAGAGATTGGCTGGTTACTGCACTGGATGTCTTAGCTTGGCTTGAACTCAATGAAGAAAAAGTAGAAGAGAAGCCGGTATTTAAAATAGAAAAGAAAGTAGAAGAGAAAGTGGTATTTAAAGTGGAAGATATACCGGAGATAAAGTTAATAAAAAGAGTAGCAGTAAAACCAGAGGAGCCGAAAATAGAAGAGGCGACAGAAGTAAAAACTGAGGAAGCACAAATAAAAGACAAAGAACCGGCACAACTAGAACTTTTAGTTCTGACTAATCCTGTCAGAAAAGTCAAAAAAACAAAGACAAATGTAGTAAAAAGTGTATGTCAAGAACTTCATATTACACAAAAACACCTTGCAGAAATTTTGGAAGTACCCGAAGGAACAGTGAGTAGCTGGGCTGTAAAAAATGAAATACCGAGACTTGGCAAAAAAGCCATTGAGTTTTATGCATTAAGCACCAAAAATCAAAAAATTGTTGACAGTTACAGAAGCTTTGTTCACCTTTTAGATGTTTCTTGATAGTTTGGAACGGTAAAAGAAACCAAAAAAAATTTAAATTTATTATTTCACCTTGTATATGCAGTATTTTTATGGCTACTTTTATCAAAATCAAGCAGTTCTAGAACACTCTTTTTATTCATTTTTCTAGCAAAATCAGTAGCAGTAAAACCTTTAATATCCACTGCATACTGATTAGCACCCTCCTCTAATAATATTTTTACAATTTCAACTCTACCATAACAAGAAGCAGCCATTAATGCAGTAAAACCACTTCTTCGTTTCGTTTTGTTAACATCAACCCCATTCTTTATTAAATATTCAACTAATTCTATATTGTCATATGTAATTGCCATGTCGAAAATGCTGACACCCTCGTTGTCAAAATCAAATATATCAGCACCACTCTCAATAAGTAGCATAAGTAACTCCATATCACACCTGCTTCGAATTGCAAATGCTAAAACAGACTCTCCAATTTCATTTGAATCATTTAAACTAGCACCTTCCCTTATATATTTTTTGACACTCAAATAATTATTATTTTTTAAAAGTTCTATCCACTTATTCATTAAATCCCTTTATTAATTACCCTAGAAAAAGTAATTAGTATTTTTTAAGTATAATGCCACAAATAAATCATTTAAGCGAGAATTCATGGAAATTATTCAAACAGCTGACGCTTTTAAGGCGTTAATTGAAGAAATTAAATCAACAATGGCAGGATACAAAGATCCACTGGCTTTTGGAATATGTAGAGTAGATTTGGGGCAATTAAATGTAGACAAATCTCTTCAAGCAACCTATCCTGTAATTAACTGGAATGAAAACTTCGGAAGTGCTGCGATCTTTGTTAAAGCTTTAGCAGAGCAAGGTACTCTTGTTGATTTTACTCTAGATGAAGTTGTTTGCAATGTTAATTTAGATTTTTTAAGAAGTGCTTTGGCTGCTTTTACTCCCTACTCTGATGAAGCGTATGGTGATGCTCACAAAAATATTCAAGTTGTCTCGGCACTCTATAATCAAATGATTAGCAGTGGAAGCTTAGAGGGAGAATTCAAAGTAACATTTATTTACAATGATGCTCCTCTTAAAAGCGTAGAGGCAACTTATTTAAAATTATATGCCTTATCTCAAGCAAAAGTACAAATTAGAGGAATTAACCTAAATGGTGCTTTTGGTGCTTTACCTAATGTTGCTTGGTCAAATGGACAACCGATAGAACTTGATTATCTGCGTGAGTTTGAAATTGAGTTAAAACTTTCAAATGAGTATCCTCATATTGATTTTATAGATAAATTCCCAAGATTTTTACAACACATCATTCCTGCAGACAATACAAGAATATTAGATACTTCTAAAGTGAGATTTGGCGCACAACTAGCAGCTGGAACTACAGTAATGCCGGGAGCTTCTTATATAAACTTCAATGCCGGAACAACAGGACCGGTTATGGTTGAGGGAAGAATTTCTAGCTCTGCGATTGTTGGAGCAGGCAGCGATGTTGGCGGCGGCGCTTCTATTTTGGGAGTACTAAGCGGAACGGACGGGAACCCTATCTCAATTGGACAGAATACTCTTTTGGGTGCAAACTCAACATGTGGAATTCCAATGGGTGATGGCTGTATTTTAGATGGTGGATTGGCAATATTTGCCGGTACTAAAGTTTTTATTGATACAAAAGAACTCTCAAAAATAAAAGAAGTAAATCAAAATAGTAAACTTTCCGGCGAACTCTTTAAAGGCAAAGAACTAGCAGGGCTGAATGGTCTTCACTTTAGACAAAACTCACAAACTGGTCAAATTACGGTCTCTCGCTCAACAAGAGAGATTAAATTAAACGCTGAACTTCACTAACTCTTTTGCATGTGGAAGTTTATTTTCACATGCTACTTTCAAATCATAAACTTGCATTTATAAATTTAGTAATAGAATTTTTGAAAGCACAAGGAGTGTAGTATGAATATCTCAAGTAATATTTCGTCAATACAATCGCATCAAACCATGTTGAATGTAAATGCAAATAATGTTGCAAATATAAATAGTGACGGTTTTGTTCCATCAAGTGTGAGAATGACTAGTAATGGAAATACTGTGAGTATAAACAGTCGCATGTCTGATAATAATAGTTCATTAAAAAGCCAAACAGATTTAACAAAAGAGATTCCAGACCAGATTGTGGTGCAAAAGGCGACAGCCGTAAATATAAGTGCAATCAAAACACAAAATGAGATGTTCGGCTCACTTTTGGATATAAAAGCTTAATCTCTCTTAGTTAAAATATTCATGCTCGTTATATTTTTTAGCAACTCTGCATTTGGGTCATAGTTTTCTTGCTCTTTTCCCAATTTAAGGGTGCTAAAAATTGTTTTGCCAATTACCAATCTACCCTCAACACCATTTTTCATAGTTTTGATTCCCCATGTGTTATGAAAGATAATTATCTCATCATTATATATTCCGACATAGAGCATTATATGACCTTTTTTATGTAATAATGTCTGAAATGGGATAGCTTTTTCTTTTATTAATGTTATCTTTTCATCATCTGCTAAATTTTTTAGACTAATTATTTTTCCTATCTTACCCTGTTCTGCAGAATTTCTTGGCAACCACATGCCAAAAGGCGCAAACAAATCACGTAGAGATGAAGAACAATCTCTCTGTTCATAGATGCCACCCCAGCCATAACGCGACTTTAAAATTTCGCTCATAATTTTATTTAAGTTTGTTTTGTTCAGACTTAAAATATTTTTGGTTGCAATTTCTTTTGTAATTTTTGCCTGCTTATAAAGCGGTTTAGAATTTCCACATGCAACTATAACTAGCACAGTGTAGTTACCTTTATCTTCATTAATCAGTGCAAAAGACATTCCTATCTTTGATTTATAAAGAAAAGTTCCTTCGGTTGTATAAAGAGAGAGTCCCTCTTTTGTTATAAAAATTTGCTTTGATTTTTGCCAAATATCAGTATATTTTTTTTCTATAAATGCCAATCTATCGCTCTTTATCCATCCGCTTGCATAACTCGCAAATACATATACCCACTCCCTATCTTTTGAGTAGTGAGAAGCCAAAACAGGTTCATTTGCATGAATTGAGCTATTTTGCAGATAATCAAACGGGAAACCTTCTCCTGCTAAAGATGGGTCTTTTAGCAAAGGTGCTATTGTTGGAAGTGACCTTAAATCCGAGTATTTCAGTGTTATGGCTCGTTGATTCAGGGTAGCATAAGAGTCAAAATTTGAGTTTTCGTACATCTTGTCAAAAAACTCTTTTTGCAGCGGCTGTAGATTTTCTCCAAAGGTTCTTATATTTGCATAGGTATAAAACGGCCATTTTATATTTTCTATACTCTCTTTAGGTTTTTCTGTATTCCACATTCTGAAGTAAGATGCGTCATACTTCTTTTGAATATCAAAAAGAGACATGTTCTCATCAAAATTTTTAGTGTAAGACTCTATATTTTGTGGAAGATTCACTAAATCAGATATTACTATTTCCTCACTTTTTGGCTTTATCTCTTTTGAAGAACAACCAAAAAATAAAAGAATTGCTAAAACTGCAAAAAAATATCTCAAATCAAAACCTTTTTAGTCAACATCACCAAATCTGCTTACTACCCTACCTATAACTTCTATCTCATTAGGATTTAGGGTTTGCGTAGAATAAACTTTATTGTCAGATATTATATCAATTTTTCCGTCTATCCTCTTCTGCACCCGTTTTATAAATAGTCCTGCTTCTGTTTTAATTGTAAATATACCGCCTCTTTGAAGGTCGGTTTTTGCTCTATTTATAAAAACAATATCATTATAACTGAAGGTAGGCTCCATAGAATCGCCTGAAACATTAATTGCCTCTATATTTTTTAGCTCCTTTTCTCCACCAAGCATAAAAATAAATTGTTCCGGAATTTCTAACTCCTTTATCTCTTCACACTCATTTTGGCTTCCACCGCCAGCGCTTGCATGAATATCATTAAAATATTTAACTATGTAGAACTTGTTTGTAGCTTCGATAAGACTCTCCGGCGATTGCCCATACAACATCCAATTGATAGATATATTCCTAGTAGCGCAAAAGTCTAAAAGTTCTCCAAATGGTATCTTATTTCTTTTTTTCATTGTTGCAAAGTTCATCTGTGTTATACCCAAAATATCCGCTACATCTTTGTCAAATATCTTTCTGTCACTATATTCATTAGACACTATACTTTTTATCTCTTCAACTATTTCTATAAAATTATTCACAACAATACCTCCATTGCATTTTGTAAGATTATAATGATATTTACTTTTTATGTCAATATTTTATTGACAAATTGCAATATTTTTTAGAAAATATTACAAAATAGTATAAACTTTTTCAAATTAACTAAAGGAGATGAAATGATATTGATAATTAAAAGTGCGGAGAGCTTATTGGAAAGATTTGAAAACAGTATAGAAATTTGGGCAAAAAAACTTTTTTAAGAGCCTATTTGTCCAAATTCTCTTTAGCTTTTTTTTCTTGTTCTTCTTTTTCTCTATTTTCTGTTTTTGTTTTATGATACCCCATAAATACCCAAAATAAAAATAGGACAAACAAAAACATCATAATATTGTCTATAATTGGATTCATACATTTTCCTTGAAAGTCATATAGTTTTGTCTAATTGCGTCATACAAAACAATACCCGCACTTATTGCTAAGTTAAGGCTTCTGCCCTCTTTTGTCATGGGAATAGTAATGTTTTGTTCTTTGTATCTGCCCAGTATATCTTCTGGAATTCCAGCCGTTTCACTGCCAAAAAATATATAGTCACCGCTTTTAAATTCTGCTTCAAAGTAGGGTTTATCTGTTTTAGTCGTAGCAAAGTAAGCGTTATCTGTTATTTCGTTTTGTTCAAAAAATTCCTCTATACTCTCCCATACTTGTAAATCCAGTTTGTGCCAATAGTCAAGCCCCGCACGTCTTACGGCTTTTTCATCTATATCAAAACCTATCGGCTTAATAAGATGAAGAGCGGCTCCCGCATTTACGCAAAGTCTTCCAATTGCACCTGTATTGTTTGGAATTTGAGGATTTACTAAAACTATGTTAAACAAGTGAACTCCAGCGGCATATTTTTTTAAAATGATTATTGCACAAATGCACTAAGAAGTCCTAAAATATAACTGTTTTATTTGCATAAACAAAAATTCTATCTTCAAGTGCAAGTTTAAGTGCACGGGAGAGTACAATTTTTTCTACATCTTTGCCTTTTCTTTGCATATCTCTCCATCCATAGGCATGATCAACATGTATAACTTCTTGAGCTATGATTGGACCCTCGTCAAGATTATTGTTTACAAAGTGTGCAGTAGCTCCTATGATTTTAACACCCCTGTCATACGCCTGTTTATAAGGGTTTGCACCGATAAAAGCAGGTAAAAACGAGTGATGAATATTTATGATTTTATCTTCATAAGTCTCTACAAATCTAGGAGTCAAAATTCTCATGTATTTAGCCAGAACTATATAATTTACATCTTTAAAACCATTAATACACTCAATTATTCTGTTTTCATGCGTTGAGCGGTCTAAACCCTCATGTGAAATAGTGATGAAAGGAATATCAAATTTTTTCACCAAAGATTCCAAATCACTGTAATTAGAGACAACGGCCAATATATTTGCTTCCAATTCACCGGCTTCATGGCGGATTAAAATATCTCCAAGAGCATGCATCTCTTTTGTTGCCATAATAATAATATTTTTCTTTTTAGGTTCTATAACTTCTATGCCTGTGTTACTCGGTAAAATATCAGTCAGAGATTTTTTCAATTCCTCTAAATTAACATCTCCATCCACAACACTTCTCATAAAAAATTTATTATTCTCTTGGTCAACAAATTCACTGTTTGACATGATATTTAGGTCATAGCTATAAAAAACACCGGAGACTTTATTCACTAATCCCTTTTCATCATAGGCATCTATCAGCACTCTATATTGACTCATTACTTTGTCCTCTTTTTAAATTCTCTACTCTATTATCTATTGTTGCCAAAACATACTCTAAGAAGTTAAGTGTCATATCCACTTTGGCTTCTATATTTGTGTTGTTAGGTGCTTGAAACCCTTCAAATAGCACAAGAAGTCTCTCTCTTATAGAGTTGAGATACATAAGCTCGCTCTCAGGCGTTGAGCCTCTAGTCTCTGCTTGAACTTCTATCTCTATTTCTGTCTCTTGTTTTATGATTGCATTTATATTGTTTAGATTAGGTCTCACAATCTCTTTTATTTCATATTCGGAAATTTCAAGAGCTTTTCTGGCAACTTCGTTATCTTCCATCTCTGCAAGGGTTGAGAGTATTACATCTTTTAATTCCATGATTTTAGTAACCACCTTTCAAACTCGTTAAATTCAACATCGGTATCCATTTTTAAGAAGAAGGCTTTCATTTGAGTATTTACATTTAAGAATTTTTTTCTCATGCCGGAGAGTCTTCGTATAGCTATTTTGGCATCACTATTTGAGGGGTCTTTTTTTAGAACCCCTTTATAAATGTCCAAGGCCTCCTCTTTGAGTCCTTGCAGTTCATATATATTTGCGAGTGTTAGTGTTTGCATTTTGCAACATAATTAGCAATAATAGAGCCCATCTCACTTGTTGAACAGACCTCTTTAGCATCAAATTGCGCCAAATCTCTTGTTCTGTACCCTTCACTTAATGCTCGTTTTATAGCTTCATCAATTTTATCAGCGGCAGAGATTTCGCCAAGCGCATATCTAAGCATCATAGAAGCCGATGCTATTGTAGCAATCGGGTTTGCTATGCCTTGACCTGCAATATCCGGTGCCGAACCATGAATAGGTTCATAAACACCAATTTTTGCTCCAACAGAAGCGGACGGTAAAAGACCGATTGAACCGGAGAGCATACTTGCCTCATCACTCAAAATATCCCCAAAAATATTTCCTGTCAACATTACATCAAACTGTTTTGGATCGCGGATGAGTTGCATGGCTGCGTTATCCACATACATATGAGAAAGCTCAACCTCCGGGTACTCTTTTGCTACTTCTGTTACTACATCTCTCCACAGTTGAGAAACATCCAAAACATTTGCTTTATCTATTGAACAAACCCTTTTGCTTCTTGTCATCGCTATTTTAAAAGCTTGATGCGCAATTCTTTCTATCTCCGGGCGGGTATAAACCATGGTATTCCAGCCTCTATTTTCATCCCGACCTTTAGGTTCACCAAAATAGATTCCGCCGATAAGTTCACGGACAACCATTAAATCAACACCACGGACAATCTCCGGTTTGAGCGATGAAGCATTTACCAGCTCATCATACACAACAGCCGGACGAAGGTTTGCATAAACGCCGAGCTCTTTTCTAAATCTTAAAAGTCCGCTTTCCGGGCGTTTTTCACGAGGCAAATTATCCCATTTTGTTCCACCGATTGCTCCAAAAAGAACCGCATCACTGTTTAATGAAATATTTATAGTCTCTTGAGGAAGCGGATCGCCGGTAATATCATAAGCACATCCCCCCATCAAAGCCTCTTCATAAGAGAAATCAAAATCATAACATGAGGCAACGGAGTCTAAAACTTTAACAGCTTCATCTATAATTTCCGGACCGATTCCATCACCTTTAATCAGTGCTATTTTGTATGTTTTCATTATTTAATCTCCAAAAGTAATTATTTTTTATTTATTTCATTTTGTGCGAAGTTCATGAGTCCACCGGCGTCTATGAGCTCTTGCATAAACTCCGGAATCGGAGTGAAGTTGTACGTTTTGCCTGTACTCTTATTTGTAATAGTACCTGCGTTCATGTCCACGCTCACTTCATCACCCTCTTTTATTTCACTGCTCTCTCCCAGTCCAAAGATTGGAAGACCCATGTTAAAGGCATTTCGATAAAAAATTCTAGCAAAAGTCGGAGCGATTATAGCAGCAACACCCGCAGCTTTAAGTGCGATAGGGGCATGTTCACGAGAACTCCCGCAACCAAAATTGTCACCGGCAACTATAATGTCACCCTTACTCATTTTGTTTACAAATTCAGGGTCGGCATCTTCCATAACATGTTTCGCCAAC
Source organism: Campylobacterales bacterium (assembly GCA_026390115.1). Classification (GTDB taxonomy): domain Bacteria; phylum Campylobacterota; class Campylobacteria; order Campylobacterales; family Sulfurimonadaceae; genus Sulfurimonas. The sequence continues at coordinate 69,358 of JAPLGO010000021.1, forward strand.
TCCTCAGGTACAGATGTATTCAAATAGCGTGCTGCTATGATTAAATCCGTGTCAATATCCTTGCCAAATTTCCAAACTTTTCCATCAATATTTGCTTTTTGCATATAAAAATCCTAACTGTTTTTTCTAAATTAAGTTTGCGATTGTATCTAAATTGAGATTGTATTTTTATAAAATTGCACTCAGCATTTAGAAAGATGTAGAAGAAATAGCCTAAGATAAATATCATATTAGGCTATTTTGAAGATGTTTTTATCGTTTGAGACTATTCGTAGTTTGCAGCATTTCATCACTTGTTGTGATTACTTTTGAGTTAGAATCATAAGCTCTTTGTCCTGTAATCAGGTCTGTCAATTCAACAACAAGCTCGACATTACTAAGTTCAACGAAACCTTGCTTTAACACGCCAAGTCCACTAAGACCCGGTGTTCCTTCTACCGGTTGACCGGAACTATCTGTGGGTAAATATAAATTATCCCCCTTAGCATGAAGACCTGCCGGATTGACAAAACTTGTTGTAGTTATTTGTCCTATTTGTGTCGCGCCTGTTTGACCTGGTTGCACAACCGAAACCGTGCCATCCATACCGATACTTACACTAGTAGCATCAAGAGGAATAACAACTTCAGGAGTAAGAGTATAACCATCGCTATTTACAACCGTTCCATTACTGTCAACTTTAAATGCACCGTTTCTTGAATAAACTTCAGTTCCATCAGGAAGTGCCATCTTAAAAAAACCGCCGCCGGTTATAGCAATATCGAGTTGGTTATCAGTCTGCTTTAAACTTCCCTCTGAAAAAATCTTATTAATCGCCGTTGGTCTAACACCAAGACCAACTTCTATCCCTGTAGGACTTTTCGTTGCATCACTTGTGGATGTTCCCGCATATTCCATTACATGGTACATAAGGTCTGCAAACTCCGCACGAGATTTTTTAAAACCAATTGTGTTGACGTTGGCAATATTATTGGCCGTCGTGTCTATCTGTGTTTGCATCCCTAACATTCCTGTTGAGGCTGTATAAAGTGATTGCATCATAATTTAGTCCTTAATTAAGATTTTTTAGCAATTTTTGTAATTGCTTCAGTGTTCATATCATCCATCTGAGCACTCATGGCTTTTTGGTACATTCCAACTAAACGATTTGTCTCTATCATCTGAGTCATCATTTTTACAGCATTCACATTGCTTTTTTCTATAAAACCTTGTGTTACTGCACCGCTATTCTCCAGGCCTATAAACTCTGCACTCTCTCCGTATGCAAAAAGGTTGTCACCCTCTTTTTTTAGCAGTGATTTATTGTCCGGCTGTACAACCATGAGTTTAGCAGCAGGGGTAAAGGTTAAAGCATTTGAACTGTTTGTGCTTATTTGACCATCTTTATCTACATTAACCGTGCTATTTTGTGTCCCTAAAGTGATACTGTTTCCACTCTGATAATAGTCAGCAGGTAATACTTCATAACCCTGTTTTGTTACAAGCTTACCTTCGTCGTTCATTGAAAATGAACCATCTCTTGTAAGTCTCACACCTTGTGGAGTTTTTACAGCAAAAAACATGTCATCTTTTGAGAGAGCAAAATCCAGAGTATTCTCTGTTTTTTGCATAGAACCGACAGAGAAATCAGTATAAGAATCAACTATCTGGGGAGATTTTGTCATAGCTCTGTTTAAAAATTGTGCTCCCTCTTTTGTCTGATTCGCTATAGGCAACTCATCTCTTGCCTCTTTATAGAGACGCATAAAATCGCCTACTACTAAATTATCTTCTTTAAATCCTGCCGTGTTAACATTAGCAAGATTATTAGAGATTGTATCTAAACGATTAAACTGAGCAACCATACCGGCAGCTGAAGCATAATAACCTGTTTGCATACATACCCTTTTTATAATATTTATGAGTGACTAGCAAAGATTGTTCCAAATTTTGAATAAAACTATATTTCTTTTTTTCTCTGTAAAAGCTATATTTAATAACAACTGGGTATAATCCACTCTTTTAAAATTCTTAAAACGACGGAGCTTGCCTAAAAATGAGTGCAAAAGTAACAGTAAAAGATCTCAATAAAGCCATAGAAACACTCTTCACAAATGTAAAAGCAAAAGATTGTTTAACCTACGAATCATTAATAGACCTTTTTGATAAACAGCCCACAGCGGCACAAGCGAAAAACATTTTTAAACTTGCCCAAAAAAATAAAACTTGTCTTTACACCTCTTCAGAGCATGCAAAAAAACTCAATGATAAAGAAGCAGATGCAAGAAAAGATGCCCAAAGAAAGATGCTTCAAAATAATGACACAGATAAATTTGATATTCTTAAAGAGCATGAACTGCTTGAATGGTCTCGCTCCGATTCACCTGTTCGTATGTATCTCCGTGAAATGGGGCAGATACCTCTTTTAACAAAAGATGAAGAGATAGAGATATCTAAAAAGATAGAAGGTGGAGAGAGTATTATTATTGATGCCATCTGTTCCGTTCCTTACTTAATAGAGTTTATTTTAGACTACAAAGAGCCTTTAATTAACCGTGAAAGAAGAGTCAAAGAGCTATTTAAAAGCTTTGAAGATGAAAAAGACGATGCAGAAGAAAAAGATGACGACAGCGATGAAGAGGCGGAAGAGCGACCTCCGGTAGAAGATAAAAGCAGGGTTGAAAAAGTAACTACAAGCTTTAAAGCACTCGAAAAAGCGAAAAAAGAGTGGATTAAACTTGAAGAGAAGGCTCCTGAATATTTAGAAGTCGAGCTCACAGAAGACATTGTAAACTACTTTTTAAATGTTACTTTTAAAAAATCTATTCTTAAAGAGAAACTGCTAGATTTAGGGCCAACTTCAAAACTGATAAATGAGCTTGTTCGCGCTATGGAGACAGCTTTGAGAACGGATGAGGGTTATGATAAAGAGCTAAGAAGATTGGAGTATAAACTTCCACTTTTTAATACTACACTCAAAGCAAATCATAAAATTTTAGTAGAAAAGATTTGTGATTTAAACAAAGAAGATATTGCAAGCATGGTGCCTGAGGCTACAATGGTAAGTACCTATATGGAGATTAAAAAACTTGTTCAAACAAAAGAGGCTTCAAAAAACAGTTTTGACATGGAACCTGAAAAACTGGCAGATATTTTAGAACAGATTAAGAGAGGTAAAAATATCTCTGAAATCTCTAAAACAAAAATGGCAAAATCAAATCTCAGACTTGTTGTCTCAATCGCAAAAAGATATACAAACCGCGGATTGCCTTTCCTTGATTTAATTCAAGAGGGAAATATAGGTCTTATGAAAGCGGTTGATAAGTTTGAGTACCAAAAAGGATATAAGTTCTCTACTTATGCTACATGGTGGATTCGCCAAGCTATCTCTCGCGCTATCGCAGATCAAGCCAGAACTATCCGTATCCCGATTCACATGATAGAAACTATCAACCGAATTAATAAAATCATGCGTAAACACCTTCAAGAGCATGGCAAAGAACCGGATGTTGAAACAATTGCAGAGGAGGTTGGCTTATCTGTTGAAAAAGTTAAAAATGTCATTAAAATTACAAAAGAACCTATCTCTCTTGAAGCACCAATCGGAAGTGAAGAGGATGGAAGATTTGGAGATTTTATCGAAGATAAATCATCTCTTTCACCATCCGATGCTGTACTTAAAGATGATTTAAGAGTACAAATTGAGCATGTATTAGAACAATTAAATGAGAGAGAAAGAGCCGTTATCAAACTTCGTTTTGGAATTATGGATGATGAATCCGACAGAACGCTGGAAGAAATCGGTAAAGAGTTGAATGTAACAAGGGAGAGAGTTCGTCAAATCGAATCAAGCGCTATTAAAAAGCTTAAACACCCTAAAGTTGGGCGAAAACTTAAAAACTATATAGAAGAATAAGAAGTAAATTCATATGACTTTTGAACAGCAGTGGCTAGAGTATGATTATAATCCATTTATACTCTTTAGCTCAAATGCAAAGATTATCTCACTCAATACAGAGGCTCAGTTCTTACTTGGAAGTGTATCAAACTCTGAACTGTTTGAACTTGCCACAACTTATTCAAGCGTATCTTTTGGTTTTAAAACTACATTTTTAGAACTTGAATTTGGAAGGTATAAATTTTTTGGTATCACAGTCGGATATGAAAATGATGAGCAGATAGGTATCAAACTCTATCAATCGCCGGCATTTAAGCTTAAAAATCCAAAATCTGCAGGAGAGCTTACAAATATTTACACACTTGTTGATTTATGTATATCTACAAACTCCATAGGCTCAAAAATTAAATTTGGTAAAGAGTTTGACCCAACCATTCCGGAAATAATAATAAATTCAAATAGTTTCATAAAAATACTAAGTAAAATATATGCATGTTTTAAAGAAAGCAGCGAAATCAACACGAAAATATACTACAGAGTCGGCGAACATATAAAATTTGAAGATAAGAAGTACAGTATATTTTCTGTTGAAGTTAGAGGTGCCATTTTAGATGAAAAAAGAGCCAATGAGTTGCAAACTTTAGTCTCAAACAGTAACTTTTATATTGACATACAGAGCAAAATAACAATAAACATTCCAATGATTTTTGCTTAAGCTCTCTTAAGCAAAAATCTCTTTAGAGCTCAAATATCCTACAACAATTCCAACTAACAGCGATGGAAGATAAATAACTATATTTAAAAGTTCATTGTTTTTGAGTGCAATAAATCCTAAAACTAAAAAGAGATAAGGAATGAGTCTAAAAAGTGAAAAACCTGCCTTTGAGCCATTTTTCATATCTTTAAAATTCACTATTTTTATCTTTTTTTTCTCTTCTTGAACTATTGTTTTAAGATCAAGTTCCTCTGGGGATGCTTCATTTATCGGCTCATAAAGCCCATGCGGGTCTTCTAGCTCATCCAGAAATTCTCTCTCTTCTTTTATAACATCCGCTTCAACTTGTGTGTTTACCATTTTTTTATAAGCGAAGGATGCACCCAAAATAATAAAAAGGCTACTCAAATATGCAATTTGAAGATTCATATAAAAAGCAAAAGAGATAAAATAAGAGGCTATAACAAAGATTTCTGTCAGAGCTATAAGCTTAATAGCTCTTTTCACCATAATCCTCTTCATCATCTTCTTTGTTGTCAAGCTGTTTTTTGATTGCATAGCGTGGCTCTTTTGCCAACTCTTCATACTCTTTGTGCTGTTTTGCATAGGCTTTATAAACATTCAATATTGCCGCCGCAACTCCTATAGCAACACCAACCCAAAAAAGCCAGCTTATTTCTGTCCATCTGCGGAGCAGGTATCCAATTCCAACACCCATCAGAACTGCCACAACCATAGAAATACCCAAAGAGAGACTGTCTGCTGCCTCAATAATGGGCTTGATTCTTGGAGTGTGTTCTTCTTGCTTATCCTCAGCCATTTGCAATTTCTTTAAACACTTTTGCACTCGCTTTTATTGTCTCTTCTATCATCTCATCCGTAATTGCAGTAGAAATAAAACCTGTTTCATATAATGAGCATGCAAAGTAGAAACCTTCATTTAACATGCCAGAGTGGAATTTAGCAAAAAGCTCTGCATCAGAGTTGCATGCATCAGCAAAGTTCTTCACTGGCTTTTCATTAAAGAAAAAGCCGAACATGCTTCCTCTCACATCTATCTGCATTGGTATTGCACATGCCGCTGCTGCTTCTTTCATTCCCTCAACCAATCTTTTGGCACGCCCTTCCAAGACAGATATAACTCTCGCATTTTGCTTTAATTTTGTAAGGGCTGCAAATCCTGCTGCCATAGCAACAGGATTTCCGCTGAGCGTTCCTGCTTGATACACTGGACCCTCAGGTGAGAGTTTTGACATTATCTCTGCACGCGCTCCAAAAGCACCAACGGGCATGCCGCCGCCTATAACTTTTCCAAGTGTTACAATGTCCGGTTTTACACCTGTTAGAGACTCTGCGCCATGTACGCTTGCACGAAAACCACTCATAACCTCGTCAAAAATAAGCAGAGTTCCATTTGCATCACAAAGCTCTCTGAGTGCATGCAAAAACTTTTTATCTGCGGGAACAAGACCCATGTTTCCTGCGATTGGCTCTATAATTACACATGCTATTTCTTGTGAGTCATTAAAACACTTCTTTACACTTTCAATATTGTTATACTCAGCTAAAAGCGTATGTTTTGTAAAATCAGCCGGCACTCCAGGGCTGCTCGGATTTCCGAAAGTTGCCGCCCCGCTTCCTGCTTGAACCAAAAGAGAATCGCTATGCCCATGGTAACAACCGGTAAACTTCACAATATCATCACGACCCGTAAATCCGCGTGCAAGGCGAATTGCACTCATAACAGCTTCTGTTCCGCTACTCACAAATCTCACTTTATCCATGGAGTCAAAAAAGGAAATAACAAGTTTTGCCAGTTCTGTCTCCGCCAATGTCGGAGCACCAAAACTTAGGCCATGTTTTACAGCTTCTATTACTGCACGCTCTATCGTTTCATCTCTATGACCAAAAAGAAGCGGTCCCCAGCTTTGAACAAAGTCAATATATTTGTTGCCATCAATATCTGTTAAGTAAGCACCCTCTCCCTCAGTAATAAAAAGAGGTGTTCCTCCAACACTTTTAAATGCTCTCACCGGAGAGTTTACTCCGCCCGGAATTAAACTTTGTGCTTCTTCAAAAGCTTTTATTGATGCGTCTCTGCTCATTTTATGACCTTGTGATTTTTACGTTATTATAGCAAAGTTGCATTAATATTCATTTGCTATAATTCGGAAAAAATTTTAGATAAAACGGAAAAATAGTGTACAGATCCTCTTTTGCTTTCTTTGTTGCTCTCTTATTGCATTTTGTGCTTTTCCTGCTATTTTGGATTTTATTAACTTTTATGCCTGAGCTAAAAAAACCGGATGAACCAAAAGAGGAGAAGATAAAAATCTCCCTCAAAGAGATGCCTAAAAAAGAGAAGAAACCAGATATTCCCGTAGAACAACCCATGCAGGTTGCTCCATCCATTGCTCCGCCAATGCCAAAAGGGTCTCAACTCAAAGAGATTGTACATGAAGAGCCGCTGAAATATGTGCCAAAAAAACAGCCAACTGAACCGAAATTAAATCCTAAGCCGGAGGCTCCTAAAGAGGTACCAAAACCGCAACCGAAAATTGAGCCTCTGCCACCGCAACTTCCCTTTATACCTTTCAAAGAAGAAAAAAAAGAGCCTATCAAAGAGGATCCGCTTGCATGGATGAAAGAGGACAAATCAGCAGAAGAAGAAAAAAAAGAGATAAAAAAAACAGCTAGCGGAAGCAGCTTGACACAAAACATAAAAGAGCTCTATGGAGATGAATTTGGAAAACTGACCCCGGGACAGCAGAGCTATATCATAGACAATCAAGAGATTATGAGACGAATCACGCAAGAGACCCTTACCCGTGTTGCCGGAGTAAATTTATCAAGAAACTTAAATGTAAACAGCACGAATATAATAGAGTTTTATCTTCATCCAAACGGAGACATGACCGACTTTAAATTTTTGAAAAAGAGCGGCTACTACGAGCTTGATGATACAACGAAAGAGACAATAGAATACTCGTATAGCAAATATCCGAGACCTACCGAAAAAATATTAATAAGATACAATGTTTTTTATAATTTAGCTACCCGCACCCGCTAATTTTACAGTAGTTAATTTATTCCTCTAAAGCATTTAGAATATCATCAAATTGAGTGGTAATATCACTAATATATTCCGTTTCAACAGTGCAAACTATAATTGAATTTTTCAGAAGTTTACTCTTTTGAATATCTTCATTTATGTTATCAAGAGGATTTTCACTTAGAATCATAAAATCGTCACCTTCAACTCTAAATGTAATAGTGTTACTATATAAACTGTCTATAAATTTTGAAAATTCTACTAAAAATTCATCTCCTTTTGCCCAAGAAAATTTTTTGTTAAAATCCGAAAAATTGTGTAGCTGTATTTTGTACATATATACAGATTTTGAAGCTATATGATATCTAAGAATAAGAGAAAGATAATCTAAAACAAACAGGTTGGTAAGCCTGTCTCTGTAGAAATATGAAAATCTTTGCTCTTCTATGGTTGTTCTTGGCAGTTGCGAAATTTCATTATCTATCTTTACCTTTTTTAAGGCGACAACTGCTGCATCTACTACTTCCGGATGAAAATGTACGGCACTCAACTCTTTTAACTCTCTTAAAGCAGCAGATATAGATTTTCTGGGCTTATACACTCTGTTAGTTGTCATGGCATCAAAAGCATCGGCAACCATCATAACCCTGCTGAGGGGTTTTATCTCGTTCGCTTTGAGTCCTCTTGGATAACCGCTGCCATTATACTTTTCATGGTGCTCCCGCATGACATCCGCCATAGCTTTGTATTGATCTATTTCTGAGAGCATCTCATATCCGGCGCTCAGATGCTCTTGTATCAGTTCATACTCCGTTTCATTCAATCTGTTTGGTTTGAGCAAAACGCTGTCGGGTGTTGAAATTTTACCTATATCATGCAACCAAGCTGCATTTTTCAAGATTTCTATATCCGCATCGCTATAACCCATCTCCTTGGCAATTAAAACACAATACTCTGCAACTCTTTTTGTATGGCCGGCTGTGTAAGAATCACGAGACTCTATCATGTTAATCATAGAGTGAATTATCTGCTCTTGATTTTTTGACTTTTCCTCTTCCAAAGAGAGTATTCTTTGCTGATGCATTTTATCTCTAAATACCACTACTGTGCCGACTATTTTGTAATCTACAAAAAGAGGCGTTGCGACTAAAGAGACATGCACAAAGGTACCGTCCTTTTTAACCAAATATTCATTTTCACTGATATATTTATCGCCGTGAAGAATTGTGTTGTGTACAGGGCAGTGTTTGGATGCTATGGGTTTATTCTTACTATCTTTATAGTGAATATAGTCATGAATATTTTTGCCAATCAGCTCTTCATACTCAAAACCGAGTATTTTAAGTGCCTCACTATTAATAAATGTAGTTTTATTCTCTGTATCAAGTGTGTAAATTCCGTCCCCTATGCTTTGAGCTATATCGTAAAATTTCTTTTCACTCTGGACTAATCTATTTTTTTGATCAAAAACTTTAAGATAGAGTGTGATTTTATTAATAAGCTGGTTATCATCTATGGGTTTTGTAATATAATCCACTGCGCCAATCTCAAAACCCTCTTTGATAAACTCTTCACTTTTAAATACAGCCGTTACGAAAATAATCGGTATATCTTTTGTCTTTTTGTTTGATTTTATCATTTTGGCTAACTCAAAACCATTTATCTCAGGCATTTGAACATCCAGCAGAATCAAATCAATTTTTTCAGTTAAAAGCACATGTAACGCCTCTTTAGCCGTTAAAACTTCTATGCTTTTTATATTCTTTTGAGTATGAAGCAGGACACTCAGAGTAAATAGATTATTTTGATTGTCATCTACGGATAGGATATTGTAGGTGTGTGCTACTTGCTCGGACATACTCTGTTTCTTCCACCTGATTTTGCCTCATAGAGAGATTCATCTGCTCTCTTAATCATCCTGTCTAAACTGTCTTTTTCTCTAAATTCTGTAATGCCAAAACTGCATGTGATGTTTTTAACAATGGCAAACTCTTTACACTCAATATTTTTTCTTAAACCCTCGGCTATTTCAAGACCTTTTGTTATATCCGCATCAAGGACTATAACAAACTCTTCTCCGCCCCATCTTGCAAAAACATCATGGGCTCTTATATGCTCTTTTGTAAGGGCTGTAATCTCTTTTAGTACACTGTCTCCCGCCAAATGTCCATAGGTGTCATTTACCTTTTTGAAAAAATCAATATCAAATATAACAAATACGAAAGAGCTCTTTTGCAGCCTTGCTTCGTAAATTTTCTTCTCAATCAGACGATTGAACATATTTCTGTTATAAATTTGTGTGAGGCTGTCAAAATTGGCATCATGTTCATACTCAAGTGAACGAACAGAAATAGTCGTAATATCCGTCATGGTTACTATATAGTAGTCATGAAAAATTGCAACCTTAAGCGTGAAAATATACTCCTGAGAGTCTCTGGCAATTTTAACAAGAACATCCTCTTCCTTGAGTCTTTCTACAACCTCATCAATCCAAGCAAGAGAGTTTTCAACTAAGTTCAGATGAAAATAGGACTCTTCTCTTATAAACAGATCGGCGATACAGCCCATATTTTTTTGAAAATCATATAAAGAGTTAAAAGAGAAAAAGTTTAGGAGCGCTTTGTTTGCATGTAAAACCTGATTTGCATCGGTTACAATTATAAAGTTATCCTGCAAATCCAATACGCTTTGCGTAAACTCTTTCTCTTTTGTTATTAACCTCTCCTTATCCGCAAGTTTTAAATGAAAAGAAACACGATTCAAAAGTTCTACACTGTTGAACGGCTTATTTACATAATCTGAACCACCCACCTCGTAGCACTTTTCAATCGTTATGTCATCTTTGTTTGCAGTTATAAATATAATAGGTATATCTTTTGTTTTCTTATTTGATTTTATCATCTTGGCACAAGCAAAGCCGTCAACATCCGGCATCATCACATCCAGAAGGATTAAATCAATCTTTTGTTTCAATAAAATATCTAAGCCGGCATGGGCAGATTTAGCAACAAAAACATCATACAAGGCATCTTCCGTCTCTTTAAGAACACTCTCTAAAACAAATAGGTTTGTTGCCAAGTCATCTATACATAATATATTTTTCATCAAGCCACTTTCTTATAAATTTTACTCTCATCACTACACTTCTTAAATTTATCTTTAAATGCGGAGTGAACGGTTTCACTCTGACCTAAAATCAGATACCCGCCAAATTTTAACGACTCATAAAATAAGTTAAAAACTCTTTTTTGCAAATTGTCGTCGAAATATATAATCACATTGCTGCATATTATAATATCAAATTCATTAAAAGAGCTGTCTGTCGCCAAATTATGCTGAAAAAACAGCGTCTTTTCTCTAATTTTTTCATCAATGGTTATGTAATTTTCATTTTTTGTAATGTATTTTCCTAATCTGTCATCTAAACCAATCTGTTCAAAGTTACTAAGAGCAAGCTCGTAAGAGTCATTGGAGTAGATTCCGTTTTTCGCTTCTTCCAAAACTACACTGTTAAAATCAGTTGCGTATATAATCGTTTTTTGAAGCATTCCTAAACTTTGCAGTAATATAGCCAAAGAGTAAACCTCCTCTCCGCTGCTGCACCCCGCACTCCATACCTTTATATTATGAGCTTTTTTATAGTGCTTTTTTAAAAGTTGAATTATATGCGCAAAGGAGCTTGGCTTTCTGAAAAATTCTGTTACATTTATGGAGAGTTCTAAAAAGAAAACTTTAAAGGCGGTTTTGTTAAAAAGTATAAGAGCCACCGCATCTTTAATATCTTTTATCTCATGCTTAATCATAAAAAGCTTAACACGCCTTTGAATCATATCCCTCTGATAGAGCCTAAAATCATAGCCGTAGCGTTTTAAAATCATCTCTAACAAATACTCTATCCACGCCTCTTTTGTCTTTTTTTTGTTTACAAAATTTATAAAAAGTACAATATCTTCTAAATTCAATATGTAATCATGCACATGCATGGAAACAGCGTTTAAAACCATGCTTTTTGCTTCGCACTCACATTGGTCTTGCACGATGAGCGCTGATTTGTTTCTCTTTAAAAACTCTAATTTATCTACCCCGTCACTCGCATATCCACACTCCTGTATCACAAGAAGAGACTCTTTGTAGTATGCAGAAAATGACTCGTAACTCAGGGAGATAGATGGCTTGGCATAGTTATATTTCTCCTCATCGCTCAGAAAAAAGAGACCCTCTTTTACTTTGAGGTGCTTGTTGTTGGGAGCTAAATAGATAATACCTTTTTGAATTTTCTCACCGTCTTTTGCATAGCAGACTTTATGAGTAGTATATTTTTGCAATATTTCATCAAATATGCCCACCCTGTCTATTTGCACATGCTGAACAACTACAACACTTAAGTTTGTAATGTCAATATTTGAAACGATATTCACAATTTTTGGTGAGGAGTCTGCACTTCCGCCTATTAAAACAACCTCTATCAAACTCGTTTTCACAACAGAATCTTTTAAAAGAGAGATAAATGTTGTTTCAAAGCCAAGTTTATTTAGGTATCTGTTGAGTTTATTTTTATGGGTAATAATTGAAATATTTTTACTATTTTCAAATATCTCTTTATAGAGCAAATGTACCAGCACTCCGCTGATACTGTAGATACGACCAAACTCTACTATCCATCTCGAATACTCTTTATAGAATAATTTTTGAAGAGCATCAATGTCCTCTGCAACCAAAGGAGGATGAAGCATCACTCTGCACTCCTTAGAATCTTCAAAATATTTAAGCATCTACTTTATCCATGCCTTGAGCATCGAGAAGAGGGCACCATGCTCTAAAGGTTTTGGCAGGTAATCACTCGCACCGGCATCGAGACAATCCTGTTTATCTTGGGGCATAGTTTTTGCGGTAATAGCGATGATAGGAATATTTTTATATTTCTCATTTGATTTGATGTTTCTTATGGCATTTAAACCATCCATGACAGGCATCATAATATCCATTAAAATAATATCTATCTTCTTCTCTTTTTCAAGAATTTCAATAGCCTCTTTTCCGTTAAAAGCACTATAAACTTCCGCATTCAAATTTTCCAAAACAGAGGTAAGAGTAAATATATTTCTACTGTCATCATCGACTATTAAAATATTTTTATTTGACAACTCATCTCCGTTAAACAAACAACTATCCTCCGATACCAAAGAGATAAGCTCATGGTTGTTCTCATGCGTCTCCTCTTTTATTAAGTGTGGAATTTTCACTTCTGGAGTCCCATGGGCTATAGGCAGTGCTACAGTAAATGTTGTACCTTTACCAAATTCACTCTCAACGAAAATATGTCCATGTAAAAGCTCTACTATTGTTTTGCTTATTGAAAGACCGAGACCTGTTCCTCCAAACTCTCTGCTGATAGAGCCATCCACCTGTTTAAACGCATCAAAAATTGTATTTATCTTATCATTTTGTATGCCGATGCCGGTATCTTTGACACTAATCATAATGTTTTCATCTCTTAAACTTATATCTAACCTAACCGAACCCTCTTTTGTAAATTTGAAAGCATTGGATAAAAGGTTTTTGAGTACTTGAGAGAGCTTCATGCTATCGGTCATAAACACACCCTTAAAGTTGTCGTTTATAATGAACTCAACCCCTTTTTCTTCAGCCAAGGCGCCAAAAAGCCCCTTCATATCTTCTAAAACATCTCCGGAATAGAGCTCTGAGATAACAAGCTCCATTTTTCCGGATTCTATTTTGGTTAAATCTAAAATATCATTTATGAGAAGAAGCAAATCATTCCCTGCCCTATTGATTACAGAAACTTTTTTCACGCTCTCCTCATCTAGTTTTGCATCCGAGTTCATGCTCAAAAGCTTTGAGAGAAGAATGATTGAATTAAGAGGAGTGCGAAGCTCATGCGACATATTTGCCAAAAATTCACTCTTATATTTTGAAGCTTTTTCCAAATCTTTTGCTCTTTTGTCTATCTCTTGTTTTGCTAAAGCTAAAGTACTGTTTTTTTCCTGCAGCTCTCTTGATTGAAGAGTAAGCTGCTGCTGCTGCTCCTCCATCTGAACATTTGACTCTTGGAGCTCTTCACTTTGAACCTGCAGCTCTTCAAAGGCTTGTTGTGATTTTTCTAGCAGCACTTTTATCTGCGCATTTTGTGCTGTTGTATAGAGTGCCGTTGCAAAGATGGTTGCTACTTTGGCAAAGTACTCTTTATCAACTTTTGTAAACTCTCTTAAACTCATAATTTCTACCACACCAAAAAGCACCTCTTCATAAGTAAGAGCAAAAATATAGACCTCTTTTGCATTCGTGAGTGTCGTAGCCGTCTCTATCTTATACTCACTCTCTTGTATATTTTTTAAATGCATCGGGATCTTTTCTAAAGCCACCTGACCGACAACACCCTCTCCCAGTTTAAAACTATGGGGTTGCATGTTGAACTCATTCATGGCAAAAGTTGCTCGAAGCTCCAAGCTGGCTTTACTTTGCTCATAGCCGTAAACAGCCCCGCTCACAGCACCGACATAACGGCTCAGAGTCGTAATAGCCTCTTTTGAGAGCTCCGCCATGTCGGCTATGTCGGTTATAGCATCATTAAATTCACTTACTCCCTCATTAAAGTAGATATCATCTCTATTTTTCACGCTATTTACTCTCAGAATATCGGTCATGGTTACAATCGCCAATCCCAACTCATCATTCTTTGATTTCACCTGAATTGTGTGCGTAAAATCCTCTTTAGTTATGGCATTTGCCTGTCTCAATATACTTTTCAGATACTCTATCATTTCCAAAACTGCAAGCCCCAATCTGTCATCAGATCCTTTTGATTTATATCTGACATCTAAATTACCATGAGCAATGGATTCGGCAATTATTGTTATCTGCTCCAGATATTTAACCATTTCAATGAGTGCCAAACTTAACTCATCACTGCTTCCCCTTGCAACTATAGGAACATCATAGTTACCCCTTGAGAGATTTGTTGCAAGAGCTGAAATCTCTTTTAGCCTTTTTGTCATCTCAATGAGTGCGAGACCTAACTTGTCGTTTTTACCAAGAAGCACTATATCCTTAGTAAAATCACCGTTTGCAACTGCATTCGCCTGATTTATTGTAGTCTCTATGGCATCTATAAGGATAGTTGTCGCTTTTACAATTGCACCAATCTCATCATCCGCTCTGTAATCAATAGCCTCCTTCTTTATCTCTCCTCTTGAGAGGGCTTTTAACTGCGAAGTTATTTTGGTGAGAGGATTCATAAGTTTTGAGATATAACTATTGACAAAAAACAAGCCTAAAAGAAGTGTGCTTCCTAAAATTATAAAAAACATCATTACGAACGTATCCAACGAAGAGAGGGCTACATTTTCATCAAGTTCAGTTACAAGATAGAAGAACCTAGCTTTATTGTTTTTTTTGTCTGGGTAAATTTTATTCATTGAAAATATTTTATGATTTTTTACAAATAGTGCTTCGTCTTTGTTAACAAACTCATCCATTACATCTTTATAATCATTTTTAAAGTTGTAATTAGTTCCCAGCTCGGAACCCCATTTTTTGGCTTCATCGCCAATATAGAGATAATCTCCCTGTTCATTTAAAAGATAATATTTTTTAAACTCTTTTGTCTCATCCATAGCTTTTGCAGATGCAACTGCATTTAAAATATATTCGGCATTGAGACTCACTACAAGAACCCCTTTTATTTCACCGTTCTCATCTATAAAGGGAGTTGAGTATCTCAAAACAGGAGTATGCGGCTCCATAACTTTTCCATATTCTGTATTTAGATTTAATTCTGAAATATATATCTCATCATCTTTTAATTTCATAGCCTCTATAAAATAATCTTTATTTGATTGATTTTGAAGCTCTTTTTCTTTTATTTCAAGGACTTTATTCTCTTTTTTATCATAATTAAGTGCTATTTTTTCGTTGCCGCTTATATCAAGAAATCTGATTTTATAATAGAGTTTTTTATTTAAGAGGTAATCTTTAAGGGAGAGGGTGTAGATGTGAAGCCAATTATTTATCTTCTTTTCCTCATCTAAATCCTTCCAAATAAGGAGATTTTTTAGTGCATAAAGATTAGAGTTATAAATAACATCGTTGGGCACGGTTTCTAATATACCCTTGAGTTCGCTTGATAAAGCCATTGTATCACTTTTATTTATCAACAGAGCAGAGTCTATATAAGACTTCTTTGCACTCTTGAAACCGTACCACCCGACAATGGCGACAGAGGTAATAATTACAGTAATAAACAGTATAAAAATCTTATTCTTAACTGAAAAATTCATTATTTTCCTCCTTTTTTTAAAGATTGAATCAAATTAAGTTTTCTTAGATTCCAACTCATAAGCTGATTCACTTCCGCAGCCGTTTTACCTTCGTACTGCGTTGCTGCAGGTGTGATTATTTTTATCCCTACGAACGCTTTTATCGTTTGAAGTTCTGCCAATACCATCTCAGATATTTCAAATACATCGCGCTCTTTCGCCTCATCTTTTTTAAATTGACTAAAATCTACGACAGCTATGCCGGCGAGTATCTGAAGCTGTTTTATTTTTTCAAGTAGCAATATGCCATTATTAAGCATATTTGTGGGTGTTGCACTAAGGTTTTTAATTTCAGGAATTGTATTATCCTCTACATTTAAGCGCTGTAAAACAGATGTAATATCGTCATAGATTCTAAGGGTTTCCCCGTAACTAAATGAGAGAGGAATTTGGGCCCCGTTTAGCTCATCCAACAATACGGAGACATGATAGAGGGCGTCAAAAACATCTAATGGTCTTTTCTCCTTGAATGATTGTTGTTTAAAAACAGGACTTACTACGCCCTCTCTCATTTTGAAAATATTCAGTTCCGTCAATATTCTTTGTGTTTGCCCATACACCATGTCCGGATTTAAATTTAGAACAGGCGTTGTATTGACAGGTTCTATAGTCTCCAAACCAAACCTATTTCTTAATATATTTATTTTTATCATTATCTCATAAGTTTTTTGCCAAACATGCCTAGGTTTGAGTTCTATGGATATGTGCGTTACTTTCTCACCATCTTTGTGGTGATGATGCACCACTTTATAATGATCAAGCAAAAATTCAACCTCCTCCTCAATAAGCATAACTTGACCGTACAACTCACTTGATGTCATATCTTTTGCAAAGAGGCTCAAACTGATTAGTAGTATAAATATAAATATTTTCATGTAACTCCTTTAATTTGATTTTACTGCTTTTGTTATTAAAAAATCTTAATTAATTTTTCTCTAATAAATGCAAAGCGCCTTTGTAAATTGGCTCATCGATAAAACCATACTCTTCGTCAACAAAACCGCTGATTCCTTGTTCTCTGTTGCACTCAAAAAGTTCGACTATTTTTTTTGCCCGAGTAATCTCCTCTTGTGTTTGTGAAAAAATCTCATTTACTAAAGCAACCTGTTTTGGAGAGATACACCCCTTTGCATCATAACCCATCCGTTTTTCTAAAGATAACCACATGCCAAACTCCTCAAGATTTTGAAACTCTTGATAGACAAAAGAGACAGCTTTAATGCCCAATGATTTGCAAGTTACTAAAAAATGCGAAAGTATGTATAACATGGTCGGATTATCTCTTTTTATAAGAGATTGAGGGAGTTTCATATCTGCAAACAGATCCAGTATTCCCAGATAAAAAGTAGTGACTCTTCCATTTACTGCCAAAGAGTTCATATTCTGCCATGCCGAGGCCGTTTCTATTGAGAGGTGAAGTTCTATATTACTGTTTAAACACTCTAATACAGATGTGACTTCATCTCTGTTTTTAATCTTTGGAACCCTTATAGCATCGGGCATAAACTGGTTTAAATAACATATCTCTTCGTATCCACCCTCATCAAGCGCATTTACCCTCACAACAAGTTTTTTATTGCTCTGTTTATGTTGCGATAAAAAAATAGCACAAAGAAAAAGTGCAAACGGCTTATCTTCTTGAAAGACTCCATCTTCCAAATTCAATACTATGCATTCAGACTCAAGTGAGTCAATTTTTGAAAGATGTTTTATATTGTTGCATGAGAGCATTAAAACCGAAGAGAAATCACTGCTTTTATTTATGGTTCTTTGCGTAGGAACGGCTAACTTACGAAGTGCCTCTAAATCCCTATTTTCAAAAGCTAACGAAACACTGTTTAAATTATCTATCTGGATAGTCTTCATATCTCAACTTCTTCGGTGCTTCATTTTTTGACTCCATCTTTTGAAATCTTTGAAATCTAGGATCTTCCATCTTCATTTGAGGTTTCTCTTTTTTTGGTTCTGCTTTCGGCTCTACTTTTTGAACTTTAAGTTCCTCTTTTTTCGGCTCTGCTTTTTGAACTTTTGGTTCTATTTTTTGAACTTTTGGCTCTTCTACCGCAGTTTTCGTTGTTTCTTTTTTTGCTGTTTCCTTTTTGGTAATGGCAGCTTCTTTTTCAGCTTTTCTAAGTTCATCTTCGTTGATATATAAATAGAGTGCCTGAATCTCTTTTTCCGTTAAATAGTATCGTGGCATGCCATTATTTGATCTATTGAGTGCATAATAAAATGTGCTCCATTCAAGCTTATTAATAGCTGATCCGGCAAATTTTTTTTTCACATTGTTGTGCGTATAATTTGCAACTAATTTGCCTTCGCCTTTTTCGCCATGGCAATTTTGACAGCCAATTCCTCTTGGGTTTTTGTAGAGCTGAGAAGAGTATTCCATAATAGTTATAAAACTGGAATCGGCAACAAGTAAGCACGGTAAAGTAAGATAGAGTAGATATTTCATTGTAAAGCGACCTTTTATCATTAAATGATATAATAACAAAAAAATAATTTATGGGGTATAAATGCAGCTTCTTGATGGTAAAAAACTCTCAGAAAAAATACAACAACAAGTATCCAGTCAGGTTAAAGAGTTAAAAAGCAAAACAGGTTCGGTTCCTGGTTTGGCAGTCATTCTTGTAGGACATGACCCCGCAAGTGCAGCTTATGTCAACATGAAAAAAAAAGCCTGCGATAAAGTAGGTTTTTACTCAGTTACACATGAGATGCCCGAAGATATTTCTCAAGATGCCATAGAAAACACAATCAAAATGATGAACACCAATCCAAACATAGACGGCATTCTCATTCAGCTCCCTCTTCCCCCGCAGATAGAGACAACAAAGATTCTTGAACTTGTAGAGCCGAGCAAAGATGTGGATGGTTTTCACCCGTTTAATGTAGGTCGCCTTACAACCGGGCTTGATGGTTTCGTGCCATGTACTCCGCTTGGCATTATGGAGCTTTTAAAAGAGTACAACATAAATGTAAGAGGGAAGAACTGTGTCGTTGTCGGTGCTTCAAACATAGTCGGAAAACCGATGGCTGCCCTGCTTTTAAATGCAGATGCAACCGTTGAGATTTGCCATATTTTTACGGATGATTTAAAAAAGCATACCCTGAATGCCGACATTCTTCTGGTTGGAGTAGGCGTAATCAATCTTATCAAAGAGGATATGGTCAAAGATGGAATTATTATCATCGATATCGGCATTAACCGTGCAGAGAATGGAACACTAGTCGGCGATGTTGATTTTGACAATGTGAGCAAAAAATGCTCTTACATTACGCCTGTTCCAGGTGGAGTCGGTCCCATGACAATCGCTATGCTTTTAAGTAACACTCTAAAAGCAGCCCAAATAAACGCAGATAAAAGAGCATAAATGAAAGAATTTTTAAAAAAATCGTATAAATTTTCCAACTCATGGACGGGAACTGTCATCATAGTTCTCTTTGTCATCTTCTTTATAGCGCAGGCTTTCAGAATTCCCTCGGGTTCCATGAAAGATTCACTTCTCATAGGTGACCACCTTTTTGCCAAAAAATTTGCCTATGGCATTCCTATGCCGCATCTCCCATTTTTAGAACTCTCAATCATGCCATGGAGTGACAAACTTCACCTCATTGACGGAGATACGCCAAAAAGAGGCGACATAGTTATTTTCAGATATCCGAATAATATTAAACAGCACTTTGTAAAAAGATGTGTCGCACTTCCGGATGATGAACTTTTTGTGCTCAATAAAGATTTATATTTGCACCACAGAGAGGGCGATGCGTGGATAAAAGAGAACTTTAAAGAGTATGAAGTAATTGTGTTTGACTCAAAGCTATGGGTTAAAAATCCATATACGAAAGAGCATCCTGGAATCCACCATGATAATAAAATCACAAATGATGGAAGATACCCACAAGAACTTTTTAATTTCGCTCCTGTAAAAGTTACTAAAGATAACTACTTTATGATGGGTGACAACCGTGACCACTCCAATGATAGCCGTTTTTGGGGCACGGTTCCATACGAAAACATAGAAGGAACTCCTTGGTTTATTTATTTCTCAATTGATGAAAATTGGGAGATCAGATGGGACAGAGTCGGCAAAACACCGACTGATTTAGAATCTCCGGCTATCTTAGAGAGAGCACAAAAACAGAGAATAAAAGAAGACGAAGCCGACCATGGAATCTATTGATTTACTAAAAATAGCAGCCGCTGTCTTAGCTTTAGCAGTAGCTGTTATCGGGCATGAGATTATGCATGGTTTCATTGCTTACATGTATGGCGATACAACTGCCAAAAATGCAGGACGCTTATCTATCAACCCGCTCACTCATATCGATTTAGTCGGGACAATCATTGTTCCGCTTACTCTGTACTTTTTGCCTATACTTCTTGGCGGAGAGAGCGGATTTTTATTTGGCTGGGCAAAACCTGTTCCTATCAACATGTCAACCGTTATAAACAGAGGCGGCTACAATGCTGCAATGCAGGTTGATTTAGCAGGAATTGTTTATAACTTTACTTTAGCGGTGTTGGCCTCTGTTGCTGTTGTAGCCCTAGATAAACCGACAGGCGCGGATGATTTAATCTACATTTTCTTCTATATTTTTGTCTTCAAACTTCTCATTATAAATGTAGTCCTTGGTATATTCAACCTACTCCCTATTCCTCAATTTGACGGAGCACATTTTATTATGCATCTTGCTCTCAAATATAAAATCAACTCTATTGCAGAGTTTTTTTATAAAAATGAAAGATATGGAATTATCATCGTTTTAATCATACTTATGACTCCTTTAAAAAATTATCTGCTTCTCTTTCCTGTACAACTTATTTTAAATTTACTCTTACCATAAAGGAAAAAAATGAAATTTTATATAGCAACAGACCATGCCGGAATTGATTTAAAAGATTTCACCGTAGAGCTGCTCAAAGAAAAGGGGCATGAAGTAATAGACCTAGGACCTTTTAATAAAGAGAGAGTCGATTATCCTGATTATGCAATCAAAGTTTCACAGAGCGTTTTAGGCGATTCTGAGTCACAAGGGATACTTATCTGCGGTTCTGGAATCGGTATGAGCATGGCAGCAAATAGACACTCAGGCATTCGCGCAGCACTCTGCCATGACGCATACACCGCAACAGTTGCCCGCGCTCACAATGACGCGAATATACTCTGCTTCGGAGAGAGAATCATAGGCAAAGGTGTTGCCGAATCAATCCTAGATGCTTGGATTGCAGGTAGTTTTGAAGGTGGAAGACATGTCGGCAGAGTTGAAAAGATAGAAGCTATAAAATCTTAAAATTTTAAAGGAAAAGTCATGTTTTGGGAATGGTCACTTTTAACAATATTATCAACACTCTCTATCTATTTATTTGTTAAAATGTACTACTTTAAAAGTATTACCAACAGAGAGCAGAGAAGCAATGACCTCATGAAACTGACACTTCAAGAGGCTGAAATACTTATCAGGAAATATCAGATCCAGCTTCAAAGAGCTTTGGGAAATGTTGATATTTTAAGTGAAGAGTTAACAAAACTAAGAAATGAACTCAAAGTGTTAAAACAGAGAAACTCTAAACATAGACAAGAGACAGACCGTTTAAACGGCAAAATCAAAGCGTTAGAGAGTCGTATAGACGCTCTATTATAAGGATATTCATGAAACTCAGCTCCATTGAGAGAAAAATTATAGAAAATTCCATAAGAGATATAAAAGATTTTCCAAAGCCGGGAATAGTTTTTAAAGACATCACGACTCTTTTGAATGATAAAGAGGCTTATGGCGTTTTGATGAATCATCTTTATCAAAAATATAAAGATTATAATTTAGATTATATCGCCGGAATTGATGCAAGAGGCTTTATTTTTGGGGCGGCATTAGCTCAAATGCTTAGCATAGGGTTTGTACCTATCAGAAAAAGAGGCAAACTTCCATATACGACTATCAGTGAAAAATATTCTCTCGAGTATGGAGTAGATGAAGTAGAGGTTCATATAGATGCTTTTAGTAAGATTCCTCATGCAAGAGTTCTTCTCATAGATGACCTCATTGCCACGGGCGGAACTGCCAATGCGGCAGCAAAACTTATAAAACAAGCCGGCGGAGAGTGTATTGAGGCATGTTTTGTTTTAGGACTTACTTTTTTAGACGGAATTGAAAATTTAAAAAATCAAACTACAGTTTATTCTATTATTGAGGTCGCATAATGTATATACCATCACCATCAAAATATGATCCGGATGAAAATGGACACTTCGGGATTTTTGGAGGCAGATATGTTCCTGAAACATTGATGCCGGCGCTTTTAAGACTTAGCGATGAATACAAAAAAATTCGTTTTGACAAAGAGTTTTGGAGTGAAGTTCACTACTACTTAAAAGATTATGTAGGGCGCCCTTCCCCTCTTTACTTTGCAAAAAACATCTCTGATGAAATCGGTGCTAAAGTTTACCTCAAACGAGAAGATTTAAATCATACGGGTGCTCACAAAGTAAACAATGTTATCGCTCAAGGAATCATGGCAAAAAAACTCGGTTATAAAAAAATAATTGCCGAAACGGGTGCGGGTCAGCATGGCGTAGCAACTGCAACAGTCTGCGCACTTTTAGGTTTAGAGTGTGAGATATTTATGGGTGCCAAAGATGTTGAGAGACAAGAGTTGAATGTTTTTCGTATGAAGCTTTTAGGTGCAAAAGTAAACTCCGTTGCAAGCGGTTCAAAAACTCTAAAAGATGCTATGAATGATGCAATCCGCCACTGGGTTACAAATGCGAGAGATACTTTTTATATCATAGGAACAGTTGCTGGACCGCATCCCTACCCTATGATGGTGAGAGATTTTCAAGCCATAATCGGCTACGAAGCAAGAGCACAGATTTTGGAAAAAGAGAACCGATTACCAGATTATGTGATTGCATGTATCGGCGGTGGAAGCAACGCTATTGGAACTTTTCAGCACTTTTTGGAAGATAAAGAAGTAAAGTGTATCGGTATAGAAGCTGGCGGCCTAGGCGTAGAAACCGACAAACATGGCTGTTCTTTAGAAAAAGGACGCCCTGGAGTTTTGCATGGTCAAATGACTTATCTGCTTCAAGATGAAGATGGACAAATTCAAGAAGCTCACTCCATAAGTGCAGGACTTGATTACCCTGGAATCGGACCTGAACATGCTTTTCACAAAGATAATAAATCTGTAAGCTATGACAATATAACAGATCAAGAAGCACTAGATGCCTTTGTTTGGCTCTCCAGAAGAGAAGGAATTATTCCTGCTTTTGAGAGTGCACATGCTGTGGCATACCTCAAAAAAATGACAAATATAAAAGATAAACTTATCATAGTAACCCTATCAGGTCGCGGCGATAAAGATATGATACAAGCGAAAAACATACTAAAATTTGACAACTGATATAAAAATCATATACTCAAATTAAATGTAGTAGCAACACAAAATAGGAAGCGGCAATGCCAAAAACATTAAAAAATTTTATATTTTCAATAAATATTATACTTTTATCATCCCTATTTGTGTTGATATTTATCTTTACAACTTATCTACATACGGCTTTGGCACAAAAAGAGGCAATCAAACATGCGAATGCTATCTCCAGTCAAGTTTTTTCATCCATGTACCAAGTGATGAAGAGAGGCTGGAGTAAAGATGAGCTGAATGATTTTATGAATGCACTCAAAGATAACTTTAAAGAGAGCAACTACACTATAAATATTTACCGTAGTGAAGTAGTAAAAGAGCTTTTTGGGGAAGTTCATGAAAAAACAAAAGATGAAATTGTCAATAGAGTTTTTAGCAGTGGTGAAAAATTAACTTTAAGTGAAACGCAAGTCATTAGAAATCTTTTGCCACTCAACGCAAAGGGAGAGTGTCTAGTCTGCCACACAAATGCAAAGGTCGGAGACACTCTAGGTGTTATAGATGTTGAGCAAAATTTAATCAACATTATTCAAGAAACATTTTTAGAGTATATATACTTCTTTTTAATTGTTCTCCCTCTCTTTGGGCTAGCAGCATTTCTTGCTTCAAGATTCACAACTTCAAAAATATCAGATGCTCTAAAACTATTTAATCAAAAAGTTCAAAACATTAATTCAATAGAAGATTTTAAAGAGTTTGACCCAACAGAGATAGATTTAAAATTTAGTGAAATGAATGAAATCATTACAAATGTAAATGAATTAGCGACAAAACTGAAAGCTATTGCCGTTGATAAAGACCTTTTAGAGTTTGAAGTGCAACTTTTAGATAAATTCATAATTTCCTCTGAGGTTGTAAAAGATTGGCATGACTATATTAATGAACTTCTCATTGATATAAATAAAGTCATGCCGACATATACTCTTATGACAATATTTAGAGTGGGTGATGATCAGTTTGAAGTGGATATATTTTGGTTTGGCATTCCCGAGAATGATGTAAAAGAAAGCTTTGAATCATATGTAAGGAAATCTGTTCAAGAGAGTGACCATTTTTTAGGTTACACTGATTATACAATTCGCCACAACACATCTGAATATAACAGATGTATAAATCTAAACGACTATGAAAACTTTGCACACAGAACAAAATCACTCTTTTTAGACACTCCTAGAATCGGTGGAATAGTAGGTTTGAGTGTTCAATCAGATATAGTAGCAGACCCTATTAAACATATAGTTATTGACAGCATATTAACAACTATGGCAAATCTTGTGGGTTCTGTTAAAGCTATCAATAAATATACAAACGACCTTGAATATTATGCGGCGCACGACCCATTGACAGGACTCTTTAATCAACGAGTTTTTACCGATTTTTTAGGTTATGAGATAAAACGATCCATATCCCATGAGCATCATTTTGCTCTGATGGTTATAGATTGCGACAATTTTAAACCTATAAACGATAAATATGGTCACGCCTTTGGAGACCTTTATCTCCAAGAGTTTGCAAAAGTTTTAGGCGAAACAAAGAGGTCCGAAGATATTCTCTCGCGCTACGGCGGAGATGAATTTACACTCATTTTGCCAGAATGCGGATTAGAGTGTGCTCTAGCGGTTTCAAACAAAATCATAAAAGCAATAGAAGATTTCAGGCTGCTGAGTGCGGATGGAAACTATGTAGGAGTTACTGTCTCTATCGGTATTTCTATCTATCCTGAACATGCAAAAACCGAAAAAGATCTCTTCTTAATAGCCGATGGCATGATGTACAAAGCGAAAGAAGAGGGAAAAAATGGTGTTAGAATTCCTTCGGGCGATGACCTTATCTCTGTAATAAAAGAGCAAAAAGCAAAATCCGCTCTACTCATTGACGCTGTTGCGAACAACCGTATTGTTCCCTATTTTCAGCCTATACAAACAGCATCAACTCGTAAAAACGAGATTCATGAACTTCTCATGCGAATAGAGATAGACGGAAAAGTTATACCTGCTTACGAATTTATCGAGGTGGCAGAGAGCATGAGTATGATAAATCGCATGGATTTAATCAATATAGAAAATGCTTTTATTAAGATTAAAGAAGAAAAGTATCAAGGAATCCTATTTATTAACCTATCCCCAAAATCTCTCATTGTCGGAAATTATGCAGACTCAATAACACAGCTTATCAAACAATACGATATTTCTAAAGACTGTATAGTATTTGAAATTACAGAAAGAGAAACAGTAAAAAACTTTTCTGTTTTAGAGAAATTTGTTTTGAATTTAAAAATGGCTGGATATAAATTTGCAATTGATGATTTTGGTTCTGGTTTTTCATCGTTTCACTACATCAAAAAATTCCCTATTGATTACCTAAAAATTGATGGAGAGTTTATAATAAACATCAATAAAGATGAAAAAGACCGTGCTTTTGTCTATAGTATTTTAACTTTAGCAAAAGAGTTAAATGTAAAAACTGTTGCCGAATACGTAGAAGATGAAGAGATAGTAAAAACTCTAAGAGAGATGGGTGTTGATTATCTTCAAGGATTCCACATAGGAAGACCACAAAATACTTTTACAATTTCCTAAAGAAACATTTTCACCGTGCGAAAAGCGATTCTCTTGTTTTCGTAGATTTAGGGGATTATAGGGAGAATTTATCCCTGCCACTAAAACGGACGCGTCCGTTTTAGTACATAACATTAAACTGACTAAGCTTTATGTTTATCTTCTAGCAGGTTATCAAGAAATCCAAACAGCTCTTGAGAAGCAATCTCAGACTCTCTAAAGAGTTTCAAAATATCCTCATTTTTAGTATTTTCAGACCCTATAAGTAACATAACTTTTTTCATATTCTCATGTATAACGGCATGCGGTTTTTCTAGGGATACAAAGGAAGAAGAGCTTTTAAACTCCTCTTTTCCTATATTTGCGTACCATACTCCAAGATTACAGTTGGTATGGTCACTCAGATTGTGGTTAGGCTTAGATTCAAATACGGAGGAGTAGGAGTTTGTTTTAAATATCATATGATCAAGTTTCGCCATGTTTACAAAAAGTTCATGTCCAACTTTAAAGTTGTCTGCTTTAATCTTATCGACATTAGTGACCATCTCATGCATAACATTTCTAAACTCATCCAATTTTCTTTGTGATTCAGATGCAGAATCATCAATTTTCTCACTATTTTCTGCCATAGAAATAGAGTTTTGTTTCAGCACACTAATATTTGCCTCAACTTCACTCGTTGCTTTTTGAGTTCTTTCTGCAAGCTTTCTCACTTCATCTGCAACAACTGCAAATCCCCGTCCATGCTCACCGGCTCTTGCAGCTTCAATAGCAGCATTGAGTGCAAGTAAATTTGTTTGGTCAGAAATATCTTTGATAAGAGCTATAACACTGTAGATCTCTGCTACATTCGTATTTAATTGCTCAGATGAGATTCTTGAATCGCCTATCATCTCTGAGATTTGTGAAATATTTTCTATTATCTCATCCGTCGAAGTTGTAACCCTTTTGATAACTTCTCCGGTAACTGTATTTAAATCATTTATTTCATTTATATTCTCAATATTGACGCGCATGCTTTTATGTAAATCGTTTGCATTAGCTATTGAGCCGGTAATCATCTCATGTGAAAGCTGAACGCTCAACTCATTTTTTTCTAACGCGATTACAATCTCTTTTGAGGAATATTCAGCTTTTCTTGCCTCCTCCTTTGCCTCATTTGAGAGTGCTTCAACCTTATTTAAAAAGGTGTTAAAACTTGCACTTGCAGACCCTAGTTCATCATTAGAGAGAACCGGCAATCTTTTAGATAAATCTGCATCGCCCTGAGCTAACTCTTGTGCCACTCTGTCAAGATTTACAATCGGATTTACGACTACTCTTTTTACAACAATCATTAAGAATATAAGAATAATTAAATCACTCACAGCCATAATTACAACTTGTCTAATGAGAGATTCCTTAGAGTGAGAAAGAGTTTTTTCAACCGCAGAAATCGGCTTCGCTACAATTGCATACCCGACTGTTTTTTTAGAAAAATCAACGATTTGCTCTGAAGCTACAAAATAATTTTTCGTGTGAAGCCCGCTTTTAATATCTTTTATATCAATTCCTGCTAATTCATTAAAGAGATTTTTATCTATCTCTTTTTCTGGAACTGCAAGTGTATAGTTGTCAAATTTTGGTGCATTTGCCAAATCTTTTGCTTCTGCTATATACTCATTGTTCAAAAGAAAAACAACATCTAAGCCGTAAGCATTTTTAGCCGTTTTAATCACAGAACTCAGACCCTGCATAAATTCAACCGAACCTAGATACTCTCCTTCACTTATAACAGGAGCTATACCACGGAAGGTAAGTCCTGCATTTCCAATTTCTATGGCTGTTAAAGGTTTTCTGCTCTCTTTTACTTTCACTATGGAGTGTCTAAATGAACTCAAAGCATCTCCAAATTCCTGAGGTTTCCATGATCTTAAAAAACTCTTTACATCCGCAGTATGTATGTGAATTTTTATATTCTGAAACTGTGTATTCTCTTTGAATGTTTGAGTTAAATTGTTCAACCCGCTGATAGCTATTTTTCTATCATCCTCTTTGAGCGCCTTGATTGTGTAGTAATTATCAGCCATACTGATGGCGTTTGTCAAACCCACACTCTCTTTTGCTTCCATCAGATCCTTATAAGTCGAACGCATATAACTGTTTTGGGAGTTATAAACATCCTCTTGCATCTGATTTATCGAGTATATATAATTTATACCTATAACCAAAAAACCCAACAATATTGATAAGACTAAAGGAATTTGAACCTTGCTTCCAACACTCATATTTTTCATTTCTTACTCCCTTGTTTTTAACTATTTCTTGTATTTTATCAAATTAAATCATAAAGCCACCCTACCTGATTTTATAAGAGTATGTGTACTTTATTTTATATATTTTTTTGCTATTATCTCAACTACAAAATTTAAAAAAAATGGATCGACATGAATATCAAACTATCAAATAAAAACAGTACCGATGTAAACGCAGACATTTTAGTTGAGTTTGTAACGCCGGATGAATTATCAAAGCATGCGGAAGTTGCAATTTTAAATAAAGCCGGATTTAAAGCCGAACAAGACTCTACCTGCTTCTTACATGAAAAAGGACTTCTTTTTTGTGGAGTGGACAGCCAAAAAAGTGACGATATACGAAGCGCCATGGCATGTGGAATCAAGTTGCTAAAAGCATCAAACTATGAAAGTGCAAAAGTAAGTATACATTCAAAAAGAACTTTAGCCGCTTTAGTAGATGGCATCATCCTTGGCGGATATGAGTACAATGTTTACAAGTCCAAACCAAAAAAATCAATACTCAAAAAATTATTTTTAACTGCCGATGGATTAGACTTTGAAAAAATAGAAAAAGTATTCAACGAGGCGGTAATCGTAGCAAACGCTACAAATTTTACCCGTGACATAGTAAACACTACTCCACATGATTTGCACCCGCAAACTCTTGTATCTCTTGCTCAAAAACTGGCAGAAGAGAACAACCTCGGATGTAAAATTCTTCAAGAAGAGGAGTTAAAAAAAGAGAATATGCATGCTATGCTAGCCGTCGGACGTGCTTCTGTTCATGGAAGTGCCTTAATCCATCTCTCTTACAAACCAAAAAATCCTAAACAAATCATCTCTCTCGTAGGAAAAGGTCTCACTTATGACAGCGGTGGACTAAGCCTCAAACCCGCAACCTCGATGGTCACTATGAAAATGGACAAAGCAGGGGCATGTGGAGTTTTAGGAATGATAAAAGCTGCAAGTGAGTTGAAACTTGATGTTGAAATTCATGCTTTCATTGGAGCAGTTGAAAATATGATTGGAGGAGATGCTTACAAACCTGACGATGTTTTAGTTGCAAGAAGCGGAACGACTATCGAGGTAAGAAATACGGATGCAGAGGGTCGTTTGGTTTTAGCAGATGTTCTTTCGTACGCGCAAGACAAGGTAAAAGCCGATGGAATATTTGACTTTGCTACGCTTACAGGTGCATGTGTTGTCGCTCTCGGGCCCTTTACAACGGGCATCATGGGACACTCACATAAACTCAAACATGAGTTCTCCAAGGCAGGAAGCAACTCGGGAGAGCTCACAGGTTCGCTTCCATTTAACAAACATCTCAAAAAATTTCTAAAAAGTGAAATAGCAGACATCTCAAATACTTCATCTAAACCATACGGCGGGGCGATTACCGCAGGACTGTTTTTGGATACATTCATAAAAGATGAAAACAAAGAGAAGTGGATGCACTTCGACATTGCAGGCTCTGCATATACTGAAACTCCGTGGGACTGTAATGTCTATGGTGCAACAGGTGCGGGTGTTCGAATGATGTGTGAATATTTAAAAAGTATAGATTAGTTTTAGATTTTCACATGCCAAACTTCGGAATGTGGATTATCAAGTAAAGTTTCGTTAAAATTACACAATTATTATAAAAGGTTAAAAATGGGATTAAGCATCGGTTTAGTAGGACTTCCAAATGTAGGCAAATCAACAACATTCAACGCACTCACAAAAGCACAAAACGCAGAAGCTGCAAACTACCCTTTTTGTACGATAGAACCAAATAAAGCAGTTGTTCCGGTTCCTGATAAAAGATTAGCAGAGCTAGCAAAAATTGTTAATCCTGAGAGAATTCAATACTCTGTTGTGGATTTCGTTGACATTGCAGGTTTGGTTAGAGGTGCTTCCAAAGGTGAAGGTTTAGGAAACAAGTTCCTCTCTACCATTCGTGAAACTGAGGTAATTCTTCAGATTGTGAGATGTTTTGATGATGAAAATATTGTTCACAATGAGGGAAATATTGATCCTTTACGAGATGTTGATATTATTGAGGGTGAGCTGATTTTAGCTGACATCGAGGTTTTACAAAACAGAATTGAGAGACTCAAAAAACAGTCCAAATTTGATAAAAATGCTGCGGCAGTTTTAGTTATTGCCGAAGAGCTTTTGGAATTTTTAGCGGATGGAAATCTTGCTCGAAACTTTTCAAAAACCGATACCGAAGAGTATGTGCAGCTCAATCATGAAGTAAGACTTTTAACCAACAAAGAGATTATGTATGGTGCGAATGTTGATGAGAATGGACTGCTTGAAGATAACGATTATGTTATAAGACTTCGCGAACATGCAAACAAAAGTAATTGCGAAATCATTAAACTCTGTGCAAAAATCGAAGAGGAGCTAATCGGTCTTGAAGATGACGAGGCACAAGAGTTTTTAACGGACCTTGGTGTAACAGAATCAGGACTGGAGCAGATTATCCATAAAGGTTTTGACAAACTTGGTCTTATGAGCTACTTTACAGCGGGCGTAAAAGAGGTTCGTGCTTGGACGATACATAAAAATACGACAGCTCCAAAAGCGGCAGCAGTTATACACAACGATTTCGAGAAAGGTTTTATTCGTGCTGAAGTTATTGCTTACAATGATTTTATTACACTCGGTGGCGAAGCAAAAGCCAAAGAAGCCGGTAAAATGAGATTAGAAGGCAAAGAGTACATTGTACAAGACGGCGATATTATGCACTTTAGGTTTAATGTTTAATTTATGTTACACACTAATAAAAAGGTAGGAAATTATCATGCAATTAAAATATGTTGGGCCGAAGCCTATTATCTCGCACACCGGAATAGAGTTTGATAACAATAAAGAGGATAAATACAACTACTTAAACATAGTTGTTCAGTTGCTAAAAGCATTTGACCATGAATACTTTGACAATAAAACTTATGTATATCAATCAGACACTAGTAGATTTTCTCCCGATGAGCTTTTTACTGAACTAAAAAAATATTGCCCAAATATAGATTCTTTAATGGAAAAAGCGAATCACAACATTGAAGAAGAGATTGAACATCAACTCCATAGAGCACATGAGAATTCTGTTTTGAGTAGTGTTGACAAAGAGGTATTAGAAAATAACATAAACATTATGCATGATTATATGATTCAGCGTTCTATAAATAAAGCTGTATATTACTGTGCGGTAAATGCTTTAGCGGAGTTGCTAAAGAAAGGCAAAATTGATCATATTATTGTACCGATGTTTCAAAAATTCAGTCATGTTCTTCATTCTGTTCAAGGTACTTTAAAGGCACAAAAGTATCCTGTTGAGACAAAACTTGATATCTATAAAGAAAATGGTGTTTTGCTGGTAAAACTTCAACTATTCAACAACCGTTAATCAATCTGCACGTTCATATCTGCCATGGAGACAACCATGGCATCTTTTATATTTTTCAGAGTTCTGTCAAATTTTTCAAGTTTTGCTTTCGTCATTTTATCAACCTTTGATTGATACTCTTTTAATGATTTCAAAAGAGACTCTTTTTTTTCTGTATCCAACTCTTTCTCATAAAGCATGGTACTAATTTCATCTATTTTAATCTTAATTCTATTTATATCAACCTCTTTAGAACTGTTTGCAACCCTTACTCTCTTCCAAAGTTCTTGAAAATCATCGACAGACATAAGCTTTTCATTTGCTATCAAATCACAGCTAATTATCCCCTCAATAAGTGCACTGCTATT
The DNA here is from genome assembly GCA_026390115.1 of Campylobacterales bacterium. Lineage (GTDB taxonomy): Bacteria > Campylobacterota > Campylobacteria > Campylobacterales > Sulfurimonadaceae > Sulfurimonas. Next base: position 101,345 of record JAPLGO010000021.1, read on the forward strand.
TTTTGAGTGCTGCATTCTTAATACTAATTCTATAAATGTATCGGCTATCTCTTCAAAGAAATAATTTTGATATTTTTGATAATAGTCGTTAATAATAGATAAAATTAATCGGACCCTTTTTTTTTCTTGAAGCTCTTGAAGCGCATCCTCTCTCTGATAATGGAGTACTTCCAAAGCATAAGTAAGCCACTCATTTGCTATCTCTTTAAATATAATATTTTTTATCGGTGCAAATGTAAAATCAGAAAAGTTTTTCATACACAAAAAGTTTAACTCTTCTTTTAAAGTGTCTCTTACAAGTGATACAGCTAAAAATTTCATAATTTCTGCTCTGTCATTTTCAGACTCAATTTGTAAAATTTCTCTTTCAAAAAGTTGTCTATTGCTAAAAAGCTTTGTTACAAACTCTTTTTTTGCTTGCGTTGTTTTATGCATTGAATAAATACAAAAATTATTTTAGCTTTGCTATGGTTTGACCATATTTAACATGTTCGCCGGCTTTTATATTTAGCTCTAACATCTCTTTTTCTGCCAAGATAACTATGGTTGAGCCCATCTCAAAACATCCAAAATCATCACCTTTATTCATAAATAAATTTTCATAAGAGTATGCAGCAGAACTCTCGGCATTTGCATTTGTCTTGATTTTTGGCTCAAATGCAACCTGCATAACACCGACATTTAAGGCACTTACAAGAACCATAAAAAATCTCTTTTTGCTCCCAGTTTCACACATCAAAACAACTCTCTCATTTTCTATAAAAAGGTTTACTTTGCTTTTTAAAGATGGAACATTTACAGGAAAAAACTTGCCGGGGATATGCACGGCTTTTAGAACTTTAAGATTCGTCGGCATGTGATATCTGTGGTAATCTTTTGGCGAAAGATAGAAGTTTATAAAGGTACCGTTATGAACAACAGTTTTTTCCTCTTGCGTAAAGTGCTCTCCTATAAATTCGTCACAGTTATACTCCATGCCTTTGATTTGGAGTGCATAATCTTGAGTCAAATCCCCACACTCGGAGATCCAAGAGTCACATGGCGATATAAAATCATCTCCATCAAGAGAGTATTTTCTATCTTCTCTAAGTTTTCTAGTAAAAAGTGCATTTAAGCTGTTGTAAGTGCTTGGTGAATGAAACTCACGCATGTCCAAACCCATCAACCCTACATAAGAGCTGTTTACTACTTTTTGAAACCATTTCGGGAACTCTTTTGAAGCAAATTTCCCAAAACATTGTGAAATTGCCGATGTTATATGTCTGCTCATTTTCTGTGACCTTAATTAATTTTTCTTTTTGCTATCTCTTCAATTAAAACAGTTGCATACGAACCTTTTGGAAGTGTAAAGTTTAACTCATATTGAGCAACCATTGAGTTATATCGCCCCTCTACCTCCGTAGGATAAACCCAAGCGTATCTTCTTGCTCCATCTTCATTTATGGTGTCGTTAAACTCCTTCTCTATCACTCCGGCCGTTCCTGAAGAAATCCTCACTTTTTTACCGCACAAAAGCCCCGTAACGCTTATGTTTCGGTTTAAAAATCTCTCTAAATCTTCTTCGCTTCCGTCAAAATCAAAAAGTCTGCCATGCGGATAATGTTCCATAATATCGCCGAGCATCACTTTAAAAGGATGTTTTTGCGCTTTTAATTTTTTCACTTCATCATTTGGCATGTTTAAAAGCGGCTCCAACTCAGAGGGTTTAAAATTATTTATGAGATTATTTATCTCCAATCTTCTGCTCAGCCAAAGATTAAAAAGGTGGCTCTGGTACGCACTGATAAGAAGTTTTTTTATCTTTGGATTTCTCTCTTTTTTCTCACCTTTTGCGATTTTCTCTCCATCTATGTGGTTATCGCCGTCATTTCCAAATCTTTGGTATCCAAAGTAGTTCGGCATACCAAATTCAGAGATATTTTTAAGCGCTTCATCTATCTTCTGCCCAGCAGTTGGATTTACTTTTTTAAGTTTAATGTAAAATCTGTTGCCCTGAAGATGCCCGATTTTTATTTTATTATTATGGTAAGTTTTTGAGACAATTTTTATATTCTCATGCTCAAAGTTTTCCATCGCCTCTTCATGCTTTTTGTGAAGCGAAATATACTGCTTCGTCATGGCATGTTTATCTTTTAGCCCTGCATAGCCTATCTCTTTATTTTGAATACCCAAATATTTCGCAATCATGCTGACAAGTTCAAGGGTTGAGAGACCTTTTTTTCTCACAAACAAAACAAGATGCTCGCCCTCGCCCGAAAACTCATAAAGCGGTATCTCCTCGACCACGAAATCTCTTGGTGATTGTTTAAAATGAAACTCAATGCTTGAGTGTCCCAGTGAATAAAATCTATCCATATTTTTTGTCCTATCTGTTAAAATGGTGTGGTTTGCATCTGTTTTTATATTTAACACGCGCGCATGTTCCAAAAATCGTAAGCGGTGTTCTGCTTTGCGCGGCTCTTCTTAAGATGGTTTTTTTAGCTCTTTTGTCAAAAGCCACCAGCATCTCATACTCTTCTCCGCTGCATCCTATATTTTTGCTTATCTTATTATTGAACTTTATACCTATTTTATTAACACTGCAGAGTTTACCTAAATCACTAAAAAGCCCATCCGAAATATCCATGCCAGAACTTAAAAACCTTGATGAACGGGTAATAAAATCGCCTCTGAGTTTGATATTTACAAACTTAGATCTTGTATGTATTTTTCCAAGATTGCGTAGCTTCTGCAGCTCTTTTCTGCTCTCTCCAAGCTTGCCCGTATAGGCCAACATGTAGCCCTCTCTTATACCGCTTCTTAAAAGTGGTTTCTTTGTCTGCGAAATTATTGTTACGGTTATATCAAGCTTTGTGTTACTAATAGTATCACCACCTATAATTTCAATACCATATTTTTTTGTCATATCAATAAATCCACAAGCCAATTCCCTCATCTGAATTTTTGTTATATCCTTTGGCATAGCAACACACAATAGAGCATATTTTGGCTTTGCATTCATGGCAATTGCATCTGAAATATTAACAACCATCGCTTTTGAGGCTATTTGATAGTAACTCATCCACTCTCTTTTAAAATGCACATCTTCAAAGAAGGCATCTTTTGAGTAAACTGTACCTGAAATTAATGCACCATCATCACCTACATGCGGGTTATCAAAAAGTGATATAAAATAATTTTCTAAATTCATTGAGCTTCTTGGAGTATATATTAAATGGGCTACATTATATCATTTTTTAGAAAAATTATTTTGAAACAAATCAATAGTTATAACAAATTGAGCTACTTATAAATGTCTCAAATAGTAACAAACTAAAAGTTCATATTCACAAACCTCTTTTTTAAACTCGCATAAGAGTAGTCACGATATAATCAATTTTATTTTAGTTCTTAATACAAAGGAAAGTTCATGAGTGTTCCTATTTATACTTACGATGCAATTATTGTCGGTGCAGGTCTAGCAGGCTGTGCGGCGGCAAGAGAGTTGCAAAATGCAGGAAAAAAAGTTGCTGTTATTACAAAGTTACACCCTCTTAGAAGTCACTCCGGTGCAGCTCAGGGCGGAGTTAATGCGGCATTTAGTGATGCAGACAGTGTCGAGCTACATGAGTTTGACACAGTAAAAGGTTCTGATTATTTAGCAGATCAGGATGCTGTTGAGTTTATGTGTCAAAAAGCTCCGGAAACTATTCGCTGGGCAGAGAGAATGGGAGCGGCTTTTAGCCGAACTCCGGATGGAAAAATCGCTCAAAGACCTTTTGGCGGGCAATCTTCTCCTCGCGCATGTTATGCAAAAGACAGAACAGGTTTAACTCTGCTTCAAACTATATATGAACAAGCGCACCGTTCAGGTGTTAAGTTTTGGGATGAGTGGTATGCAGCAGATCTGATTTACAAAGATGGAAAAATTTCAGGTGTTGTAGCGTTTAATATTCGCGACATGCAAACGGTAATTTTTAACGCAAAATCTGTAATGTTCGCAACCGGCGGGTATGCAAGAGCATTCAAAATTAATTCAAATGCACATGCCAACACGGGCGATGGTTTATCAATCGTAGCAAGACATGGTCTTCCTCTTGAAGATATGGAATTTGTTCAGTTTCACCCATCAGGATTATCAGGAAACGGTGTTTTAATCTCAGAGGCAGCTCGCGGTGAGGGTGGAAAACTTTTCAACTCACTCGGTGAAAGATTTATGGAGAAGTACGCTCCGAATGCCATGGAACTTGCAAGCCGTGATGTTGTAAGCCGTGCAATTATCAATGAAATCAGAGAGGGTCGCGGTGTCGGTCCTAGAAAAGATGCGGTATTTATCGATGTTACGCACCTTGGAAAAGATTTGATTATGGAAAGACTTCCTGAACTTCGTGATTTAGCTATCACTTTCTTAGGTCTTGACATGATTAAAGAGCCGATTCTTATCTCTGCTACTGCGCACTACTCTATGGGTGGTATTCCGGTGGATGTTCCAGGGCATGTTCGTAAAAATAACAACGAAATAGTTGAAGGTTTTTATGCTGCCGGTGAGTGTTCTTGTGTATCTGTACATGGAGCGAACCGTCTTGGTGCAAACTCTGTTTTAGAGGCTCTTCTTTTTGGTCGTTTTGTGGGCAAAACAATGGTTTCAGAGATTGACAGCATTGAACTTCGCCCTGCTACGCAAGAGGATGCAAAAACTGCTCTTGAAGAAATCAATTGGATACTGAGTAACAATGGAGATGAAACTGTAACAGCTCTTCGTGAGGAGCTTCAACAAGGAATGACTGCAAATGCAGGTGCATTCAGAACAAAAGAGACTCTTGCAACACAAATAGAAAATGTTAAGTCACTCCGTAAGCGCTACAAAAACATTCGCATAAAAGATAAATCTAAAGTATTTAATACTGAACTTCAAGAAGCTATAGAGTTTGGTCACATGCTTGATTATTCTCTCTTTATAGTTGAGAGTGCGATTGCTAGAAATGAGAGCCGTGGAGCTCACTTTAGAGAAGATTTTGAAACGCGTGATGATGAAAATTTCCTAAAACACACTATGGCGTATATGAATGAAAATGGCGAAATTACGCTTGATTACATGGATGTCGTTCTCGGCAAACATGAGCTAAAAGCTAGAAACTACTAAGGAGAGAACTTATGAGTACACATAAAATCACTACACAAAAAGTAAACTTCAAGGTATTTCGTTTTAATGCTAGCGAAGATTATCTTCCATATTATGAAGACTACAATATGGATGTAACTTCAGAAGAGGTTGTTCTTGATGTTTTAAACAGAATTAAATGGGATCACGATGGCAGTTTTTCATACAGAAGAAGCTGTCGTCACGGTATTTGTGGAGCATGTGCCATTAAAGTAAACGGTCGTTCAACTCTTGCTTGTAAAGAAAGAATGAACGATATGATAGAACTTTTTGGGAATGAATTAACACTTGAGCCGTTAAGTATTAAAAGAGCTGTTAAAGATTTAATTATCGATAAAGGTGATTTCTGGGAGAAGCATGATGCAATTCACCCCTATTTAATCTCTGACGTGGATGAACATCCAGAACATGAGCACTTGGTAACGCCAGAAGAAGCAGAACGATTACTTGAAGCTGACTTATGTATCCAGTGTGGGGCTTGCCACTACGCTTGTCCGGTTGTAGAAATCAATGAAGACTTCTTCGGCCCTGCAGCGTTCGCTAAAGCATACCGTTTTGAAGCAGATATTCGTGATGATGCTCTTGATAAAAGATTACTCCATCTCCATGAAGAGAAACAAGGACTTTGGGATTGTGTTAAATGTTTTGAATGTGCAGAGGTTTGCCCGAAAGATGTAAATCCGATTGATAAAATCACTAAACTCCACCAGATGTTATTCAAAGAGGGAATCGCAACAAGTAATGTTGCTACGCGTCATGCGGTAGGATTTAAACACTCAATTGCAAGAAACGGCATACTTGATGAGGGTGGGCTTGTTCTCTATTCTGAGGGTCTTGGAATCGTTAAACATGTACCGGTAGCTCTAAAAATGTTCGTAAAAGGTAAAATTGTTCCGCCTTGGGCTCTCACAAAATCGAAAAACCTTGATGAGATTAAAAAACTCGTAAAATCATCGTCAACAGCAAAGTTCTAGGAGTATAGCAGATGAAAAAATTAAAATACGCACTTTTTACAGGTTGTACAGCAAAACAGAGTACGCCTGAGCAGTATATGTCAACTTTCGCTGTTGCAGAAAAATTGGGCATCGAACTTATTGAACTGGTAGAAGCATCATGTTGTGGCGCTTCACATTTACAAGATTATGATGACTTTTTATCTTTAGTTTTAAATGCCAGAAATATTGCTTATGCTGAAAAACATGGTTTAACTATGGTTACTATTTGTAATACTTGTCAACTGAATACTGCTATGACTAAACATAGATTAGATAATGAGCATGGACTAAAAGAAAAGGTAAATGCAAAACTTAAAGAGATTGGACTTGAATACAAAGGTACTTCAAACATAATTCATTTCTTGTATGCAATTATTGATGATATCGGTCTTGATAAAATTAAAGAGATGGTTGTTACACCGCTTAGCCAGTTTAACATCGCACCGTTTTACGGTTGTCACAATATCCGCCCTTCTGAGCTTCAAAATGAGTCTCATAAAAAAGCGGAAAACCCTTATAACCCTACTTCACTTGATGACTTAATCAAAGCGTGTGGCGGTGTGAGTGTTGATTATAAAGAGAAAAATAAGTGTTGTGGCTTCCATGTGGAACTTCAAGCGCCTCGCACCGCATCTATTTTAACAGGAAATGCGATTGCCGGTGCGATGGATGGAAATGCAGATTGGATGGTAACTCCATGTCCGCTTTGCCACCTCAAACTTGACACGCAGACACACCACGCTTCCGTAGCAATCGGCAGAGAAGTAAAACTTCCGGTGCTTCACATGCAACAGATGTTGGGACTTGCTCTTGGATGTAGCCATGAGCAACTTGGTTTAAAACATCACTTAACAAAAGTAGATTTTATTTAATTTCAAACCTCTCTTTTCCCGCACTTTTTGCGGGAAATTCTCTCCAATAAAATCAAATTCATCATAACGGAACAAAAATGTCAAACTCAATAGAAATAATTTCATGGAATGTCAATGGAATCCGTGCTGTTGCAAACAAAGAAGCCCTTAAATGGATTGATGAAAGGGAAACAGATATCTTATGTCTTCAAGAGATAAAAGCACTTGAAAGCCAAATTCCTGAAGCAATGTTTGACAAAAAGTATCAAGATATTTTAGTAAACTCCGCGACAAAAAAAGGGTACAGCGGAACCATGACTTGGAGTGTTTTACAAAGTGATTACAAATCCACATGCCAACACATCGACACAACAAGCGAAGGAAGAATCGTAGAGACACACTATGGCGATATCGTTCTTTTGAATGTTTACTTTCCCAACGGGCAAAAAGATGAAGAGAGACTCTCTCACAAAATGAAGTTCTACGATGATTTTTTAGAGTACTGTGAAAAACTGAGAGAGGATGGAAAATCTATAATCATCTGCGGTGATGTAAACACGGCGCACAAAGAGATAGACCTCAAAAACCCAAAAGCAAATTTTAAAACATCAGGCTTTTTACCGATGGAGAGAGAGTGGATAGACAAACTTTTGACATGCGGCTATATCGACACATTCCGCTATGTGCATGGCGACAAACTAGACAATTACAGCTGGTGGAGTTACCGCTTAAATGCCAGAGCCAACAATGTCGGCTGGAGAATCGACTATTTTTTTATAAGCGAAGATTTGGCAGAGAATCTCGAAGACGCTTTTATACTTGAGCATATCGAAGGCTCCGATCACTGCCCTGTTGGGATTAGAATCTCCATTTAACAATCTATTCTAATTTTTTTAAATCTAGTCAAACTCTACTACATAGCCCTATTATAGGGCTTAAAATAGATATACTCTTTTTCATATAATTTCAGATAACTTCATATTTGATTAAATTATCGGGACTACAGAGGGACTAAAATATTATCTAGTCCCTAGTCCCTCAAAAGGACTTTTTATGAAAGCAGTTATTTCTAGTAAGAGAACTCCAACAAAAACCGAAGGAGTTTTTTACAAAGATATTTTTAACGACAGTGAAAAATCAGTTGATAAAAAATATATGATTAGATGGATTGATGAAAATGGTAAGAGTAGATTAAAAACTATTGGGAATTATTCAGCAGGTATTCGAGAAAAATACTGTAAAGCTAAAAGAGATGAGATTATTACAAAAATAAGACTGGGGGAAGAGTTACCATCCCTTGCTAAACCAAAGCAAACTATGACTATATTCGATATGTCAGAACTTTATTTTGATTATAAATCTGCAACGGTTAAAGATATTGAAAAAGAAAAAAGAAGATTTAACAATCATCTTAAAAAAACTATCGGTCATATTAAATTGCAAAATTTTTCAGAAAAAGATGCTTTAAAACTGCAACAGAATCTAAAAGAAAATTTAGCCGTAGCTAGTGTTAGGCATTTACTCGTAACATTAAATGCTATGTATAAGTATGTTGTCACTCAAAAATTATATAGTGGTGATATTCCTACATCTAATATTCAACATGAACAACTAAACAATATTCGAGAACGCTACTTAACTCTTGATGAAATAAAGAAGCTGTTAACGGTTTGTCAAAATACCAATTATGAAATATATTTATTTGTAAAATTATCACTCTCTACAGGTGGTAGAGTTGGAACTATAGCAACTATCAGAGCTATGGATATTAAACCAAATAATAATTCACTTATATTATCAGACCATAAAAACAATGATACTTACACTGGTTTTTATAACAATGAGCTAAAAGAACTTCTTACACAAAGGATGAAAGAATTATCAGCCACTGATACGATAATTAGACTAGCAAGAAGTTCAATAACCTATAAACTTGGTTCAATTATGGATGTATTATTTAATCAATTTATAGACGATGATGATAGAAAAAATAGGGTTGTTCCTCATACATTAAGACAGATAGCTGGTACACCTATTTTAACTATACAAAAACTTATGAATCACAAATCAATTGAAATGACCTTGAGATATGCAAAACTTGCTCCTAATCAAGGGATGGAAGCAGTAAAAAATTTATATTCTTAGCAGTAAGAAAAAGAGTTTCTATCACTCTTTACTTCACTAAATACAGCATTCGAGAATATTTCTATGGATTCTTTTTTTGTGAAATATGATAGAGATAGCACTTGTTTTATAATCGTATAAGTTATCTAAATCATTAAAATAAATAAAAAAAGAGAGGCTTAAAACCTCTCAAATTCACTTTGTACTTTTTCAGATGTGAACCAAATATGACTGTCTATATAATTTGTATAGATTTCAAATTCATCACTTTCGTCTTCAAATAACTCTTTATTAGAATCAATAAACTTGTAAGCTATTTGAGATAAAGCTTCATAGATGAAATAGTTAATATTGCGGTCAAACTCTTTTCAAAAGTTCATCTCTACATTTTCATAAATTTCATCAAAATCTAGTTTATGTTCTTCCATAAGATTAACTAGAAATTCAACATCTAAATATCAAGCTCATAATAAATTTCTTGATAAATCAACCAATATATTTTTCTTCATAATCACAAAAATTAAAAAATAAAGTGATTTTCGTTAAAAAAATAACAATAAAAAAATCAAGGTGGAGACTTTGTACTACCTTGATTTTTGATATTTTATTTTTTAGAATAAATCAGTTTATTTTGAATGTTACTAACGATGAATTGGTGTATTCTTATTGACTATTTGCTAATGTATATAACTCTTCTTTTAAATCTTTTTTCATTTCTTCAGGGATTGGCATTTGATTCGATAACATTTCTACGACCATATCCAAAGTTCAATTTTGTTTTGCATCTTTTAGTAACTTCATTATTTCTTCCTGCGACTGTTGAATCATTTCAGGAGTTAGTTTATCTAATGATTCTTGTTTAAAAATTATATCATTTAAAGATTATCAACCTGTTGTTCTAAAATTTACTTCCGCAATTTCATTTTTTATAATCTTTACTAAAGTCTTTCATTCTTTTTTGTAAACAAAATATGTTTCAAAAGAAGCTTCAAATTTAGAAATATCTTCGAAATCAAATTTCTCTAGTTTTAATCATTTTTTTCAAATAAATAACATTCATTTTGTATTAGTTTTTCTATCAATAACTAATTCTTTAGAAAATTCCTCTCATCTTTCTCAAGTTTCATCTGCCTTTATTGTTATTCATCAAACCTTTATTCAGAATGGTCAATTAAATAAGTCATTCATTTTTTTATCTTCATATTCTCAATCAATAAACTCTACTATTTCACATCCATCTTCAGGGTCTTTAGAAATAACCATAGACATTAAAATATTTTCATCTGGATTTTGAATAAAATGACTCATTATTTCCGCTTGAACTTGTTCTTTAGATTTTTGTTTTTCTTCTTCTTTATTTAACTCACTAATCTTTAAACTTCGTGCTTCAATATTTTGTGAAGATTCTATTTTTAAAAAGTTATTATTGAGTTTATCAAAATCAAAAAGACTCTCCGCCCCATTTCTTTTCATAATGATCATAGCCCTATAAACCATATGCATTGCTTGGTCTTCACGATATTTTTTAAGCTCAGATAGATGTTGATCAATAGTATTATTAAAGAGTTCTTCATTCTCTTCTCTATATCTTTTAAAATAATCTTTAATTACCTCTATTTCATATTCAGTGATTTTTAAATTATCAAAATCACTACTACTATTTTTATTATTTAATCACATATGTTCTTGTTAAATATTAATGTACTGTGTATCCATTTTCTCATACTTTTTATTATTTTGCAAATTTTTGATATAAAAATAAATAAATAAAGATATAATCATTTAAATAACTGATAATAGGATATTATGATTGGGAGAATTACACTTGAGTTATGCAACACCCCATTATGATAAAGTTTACTTTAACTTTGAAGATGAAGTCTCAGAATTAATAAGTAATTTAAATACAAAGAAAAATCAAATATATAATATATATCCTAAAGATTATGATGTAGCGCAAAAAATTGTTACACATTCTCTTAAGATATTACCAAAAATAAAAAATTTGGATATATATACATTTTGGTTTAATTTCAACAACAATGATTACATATCATTTGCACAACAATTAAAAATTTTCTTAATAAAAATATGGAGAAACAATCTATTTAACTATAGCCAAATAGAAGAAAATATACTATCCATGTTGTTATTAGAAGATAATATACAAAAATTCTCAAAACTAAATTTCAGTGCTCTATTCTCCAAATTATATAATAAACAATTTATAATTGTTATCGATATATCACATAAAGAATTAGATAGCTTTCAAAAGAATAAAATAGAAGAAATTTTTCATTTAATTGAGTGCATTAAAGATTTAAAAGAAACTTTATGTATTGATACCATTATATTAAATAACTATTCAAAATATGATGCTAAGAACATACAATTAGATATAAATAATCAAACTATAAAACCTTATTTAGAAATGCTGAATAGTGTCAATACCTATCAACAGATTGATTCTATAAATATTGTAAGTAGTAATAATTTTAATAAACTTATTCATATAATCAATCCAATCGTAATGCTGAATCAAACAGTTTCTCATGAAATTATAAATTATATTGCTAGCACTGAAAGTAATATAGAAAATGAGATTACCAATCTTTTAAAAAATAATTTGATACAACATAACTTTAATAGAGATGGATATAATTTAACCAAAGATTCTATGAAAACTTTTAAAAAAAATAATGTGAATGAAATGGATATAATTACGGCAAATGGCTCAAAAATATTATCTTTTCAATCTCCTTATCAATTACTAGATAATGATTTTTCACTGCAAACATTGAAAAAAGCGCATAGAGAAAATTTTATGCTTATCGATGTATTTTCTTCATTATTTACTAGTAAAACTAAACAAAATCATTTAGAAAAAGAACTATATGATATTTCACTAAGTCTATCCAATGAAGTAATTAATATACTAAATGTAAATAATGAATATCATACTAAAATACTCCTCACCTATTTCAGTCAATTATTTTTAAAAGATTATAAACTAGAATACAAGTATTTTAAACTATTAGAAAATTTAACTTATGGCTTAAGTAATTTTATTGAAAATGTTTATAAATATGATAATAATAAAAAATACAATATTTCAAGATGGATTACTAATCTTGGTTATATTTACGATGAAATGAAATATACAACAAATGATAGAGAAAAAATATATTATAACGCTGCCCAAAGAATTGGTAAAATCTCCGATTTTACCAATGAAGTAATTGAGTTAAAAACGAAATACACATTAGGCTGGCAATTAAAAGATTCTAACCAAATGCAAAAAGCTGTTGATACTTTTTTAGAAACGGCAAAAAGATTTTTTTATATGTTTAAAAATAATATCTTCGGAAAACCCGTTTATTTAGTACATGAAATGTACTGGTTAGGTTACATCATATCAAAAAAAGAAAACATTGAATCTAGTTTTTTAGATGATAAAATCTTAGAAAATATTTTGTTAGAACATCCATTGTTTTATCATTCTGCTGATGTTGATATGTTTTTACATGAAAAATATAAACATATAAATTTTTACCCTAATTCTACATATAATATATTTTTTTGTGATTATGATTTATATACAGCTATAGTTGTCTCATACCGCATATTACAAAAAAAATTGAATGTAAAATTGATTCTAGTAAATAAAAAAGAAGATATTAAATTAGGTAAAAACAATATAATTTTAGGTGCACCAGATTCCCCGAATGGTATTGGAGATTTTCTTAAACAAAATGATAAAGATTTAACAGCTTTATATCAAATTAGATTATTTGAGAATTTTTTTGAAATATCAGAAAATGATAATTTTATGGTATTAATGGGATGTGGTCTAGGAAGTATGATTGATGGTTTAAACCAACTATTAGAAAAAATTGATGAAGGAAAAAACGATATGGATTTTGGAATATTTTTACCATTAATGCAACAAGCTGGTAATAAACTTTGGGAAGTAACATTAGATAGAATAGGAGATATTGTCAAAGATAAATTAAAAGGTTCTACTGTTAAAGAAGAAAATGTTGAAAAAGAAATTTCAAATTTAAAAAATACATCTAATATAGATAGAAAACAGGAAATAGAAATATTATTAAATATTGATAATCCAATGATTCAAAAAGCATTCAGAGAAACGATTTTAAGTAACGATGTTATTTTAAATATTTTCAAAAATGTATCTCAAACTGAACTTCGTACATTTGACGAAATAGAAAATTTCAATCAAATTTCCTTGAGTCTAATAGATTTCACAAGAAAACATGCAAACGCATCTATTGAGGATAAAAATGATTTAGCAAAAATAAGAGAGAATTTATTAAACATACAGTCAAAATTAAACAATATCAAAAGAAATAGACATGCTTTCGACTATTCAGAATTGAATAAAATTAATATTGAGCAAGCAGATATAGTCAATAATGCGATAGAAGATTACACCCATTTAATGTCATTTTTATAATGCTATTTTTGCTCTATTAATAGTGTAAAATTGATATTCTTCGTAAGCTTCTGCAAATTTTACACTAGATTTTAATCCATTTAAACTATCAATTTTCGTAACCATATTTTTCCAATATTCGACATCTTGTGATTCAAAATTTTCAATTAACTTCAATTTCATATCCATAAAATCAGTTATATCAATATAAATATTAGGATTAAAAACGCTATGATTTTGTTGAAAATAACTATTGCTCATCAAGAGTTTATCAGGTAAATGTAATCTTTTCATTTTTAAAAGTGCTGAGCTGACAATATCAAAACAAATTTTATGATCAATATGTATATCATCTTTATGATGGGTTATTAAAATATTTGGTTGTACTTTCATTATCAAATTGTATAAAAAATCTATATTTTCTTTATTATAAAAGTTAGTCAGTTCATTATTATCCATAAAATAAAGCTCAATATTTGGAAACAATTTTTTAGTTTTTAAACTTTCATGCTTTCGTTTTTTATCCGATGTCGCAATTAGAATATTTACTCTATTATTATTTAAAGAATATTTTGAAATCAATCCACCACACCATATTTCTGCATCATCTGGATGAGCTAAAAATAATAAAATAGATTTATCAAACTTTTTTTTATAATCAATAAAAGAAATTAATTCATACGACATATTAATATAATTCAAGACAGGTTTTAATGTATCATAAACAGTTCCTAAATAAACTTGAGATACTTTATAACCTAGTCTTTTTATGCTAATTAAAATATCTAAATCTAATGCAAAAGTGTTTTGCATATGCTCTATATTTAATAATGATTTATCAAATAAATAAATTCCACTCAATGGCATTTTAATATATTTTAATTCTGGATAATTGTACTGAATCAATGGTTTTGCAACTAAATTAGTTACGGGCATGCTGTCTTCTTTATTGTCCCAATATGTTTTAACAAGAGAAGATTCTTCAAGTATCATATTGTTATATAAGTTTTCTACCCATTCCTTATTTGGATTTCTAATATCAGCATCAATTTTAAAAATCAATCTATTACTAGCTTTCAATATCCCTTTTTTCAAAGCATAACCAAATCCAATATCTTTACAAAATACAACTTTTGCATTATTTTCTTTAGATATTTTTGCAGTATTGTCACTAGAATTATTATCTACAACAATAATTTCCGATACATATTTTGATTTTTTAAATTCATTTATAATTTTTGCAATTGTTTTTTCTTCATTTAATGCAGGAATTACAATACTAATTTTTTCCATGATAATATCCTATTATCCATTATTCAACTACAAAATTAAAATTCCTTCTTGGGTGCTTCGTATTCAATATTTTCTTTTGCTGTTTCATATTAACTTTAGTATAAATTTGAGTTGTAGAGATGGATGAATGCCCTAGCATATGTTGAATATATCTTATATCAACCCCCTCTTCTAAAAGTAAAGTTGCGAAACTATGTCTAAA
>JAPLGO010000027.1 GCA_026390115.1 Campylobacterales bacterium
CTACACATTTTTTGATGTTGGAACACTTACATGCAGTTTTGGGGCAACGCTTCACAGAGTCGGCGAAGATATTGATGCCACGATACAAAGAGCAGATAAAGCACTCTACAGAGCAAAAGAAAATGGAAGAAATCAGGTTCAAGTAGAACTTCCGCAACTATGCGTGTAAACCTACAAAGGAATTTTCTTCCCTATTAAGACCGTTCAAGATAGATCAAAACTTCTTTCACCCATTTTATCAACTTCGCCAATTAATTTTACTTTTCACATACCGTTGACAAATGTAAACAGTACCCCTCAGCTCTACTGCTTGTAATCATGCTAGGGGGAATAAATTTGCGAATCTCCTTAACATGCGTAGCGATTGTGTTTACTTTTACAAACTCATTCTCCCAAACCTCGTTTATGAGTATTTCATAAGTTACGATTGAATTCTTATGTTTTATTAATGATTTTAAAATCTTTCTCTGAATTTTCGAGAGATTTATGACATCTTTTTCATGATAGAGCTGTTCATGCCCCATGTCAAACATTATTTTGTTACTTAGTAGTACTTTTTTGTAATTATTGCCCTCTGTGAGGTGCTGTATTCTCAACCAAAGTTCCAATAAATCAAATGGTTTTTTCAGATAATCTGCACAACCCAAACTATAGGCTTTTTCAACACTTTTTATATCTGTGTAGGCTGTCATAAAAAGGGTAGGAATATCTTCATTCACACGATTAATCCACTCAATCACTTCATACCCGCCGGCACCCGATACTTCAATATCCAAGATAGCAATATCTGCCTTAATGGTACACTGGCTCAACAGCTCCGCACCATCGGTATAAGCCTCAACATCTGCCCCTTTTAGCTCAAGAAACTCTTTAATATTTCTATTAAGCAGATATTCATCTTCAAGAAGAATCACTTTCATACCAAGCCCCTGTTCATAGATTTCAATTCATCCCATTTTCACAATTATACCGTAATCATTATCGTTATTAATGATGTTATAATATGCGCATTACAAAGGGCCAAAGGGGTTTCATGAATGAAGATATGATGCATGACATTTCTAACTATTTGCATCAGATTATTAGTAATGCTGAATTAATTGAAAATGGGAGGGAGGTTTCTCATTATGCAAATAAAATTAAAAAAAGTGCCTATCGGATTGATGCCCTAATGGCAGATGGAGCAAAAAAAAAGACGAAACTCTATATTTCAAAAGGTGAGCAGTACCCTTTTAATTTAAAAAAAATCAGTGCCCTGAATATTATGATTGTTGACGATTTAGATGACAATATTGAGATTATGAAAAATATTTTTAATACTTTTTCTTGCAATATTTGCTCTGCAAACAGCGGTGAAGCGGCGTTAAAACTATTTCGTAATGGGTTTATCGCTGATATTGTCTGCATGGATATAATAATGCCGGGAATGGATGGATTTACGGCAACAAAAAAACTCAAATCAATTGGTAGCAGTGCCTACTTTATAGCAGTGAGTGCCCTTAAAAATCAGTCGCATGATGACATGTCTCTTTTTGATGCTTGGTTGCCAAAGCCCTTTATGTCAGAGCATATTATTGGTGCTTTGGTCGGATACGAAACTTCAAAAAATAAGATGCAGACAAAAGAAAATGACAAATTTAAGCTAGATATTTCTGATGAGATAAAAAAAGAGATTCTCTATTTGGCTAAAGGTGGTGCATACAGTGCATTAGAGAAATTAATTGGCGCGCTTGAAAATTCCAATTCAAAAGTTTTTTTATATTCTGCACTTAAAAGAGTGGATTTGAATCTAATAATTACAACTATAGAGAGTTGATTATGATTTTGAAAGAGAGCGGTATCTCAAAAGTGTTAATTGTCGATGATAATGCTGAAAATATAGTAATTCTTTTGCAGATGCTGGAGTCTCCAAATGTTGAATTTTTTGTGGCTTTGAATGGAAAAAATGCTCTAAAATACGCCATTTCACACGATTTTGACCTTATTTTACTTGATGTAATTATGCCGGACATGGATGGCTATGATGTTTGTACAAAAATAAAAAATAATCCACAAACCAAAGATGTACCGCTCATTTTTGTATCTGCGCTTAGTGGGGTTGAAGATAAGATAAGGGGCTTTTCCTGCGGTGCAGATGATTACATTACCAAACCTTTTCTGCAAACAGAGTTAGTTGCAAGAGTAAAGTTGCACCTTCAAAAAAGCATGCTAATCAAATCACTGAAACAGCTTTTAAGAAGGTCATACCATGAACTGTATAATCCTCTTGCCATAATTAATACATCCATTGAACTCCAAAATATAAAACATGGAAACAGCCGCTATGTAGATGCAATAACGGTTGCCTCAAAAACACTCCGGCTCGTCTATGATGATTTGCATTACTCACTCTCTTCAAGAGAACAGCATGAAAAAATATTGTCGATTGATCTTGTTAAGTTTTTGCAAGAGAGAATAAACTATTTTTATCATCTTACAAATAATAAAAATATTAGCATTGTTTTTGAGTATTTAACAAAAAGTAAAATACAAATGCGAGAAGCAGATTTACAACGCATGGTTGATAATACACTTTCCAATGCCATTAAACATGCCAAAGAGGACACAACTATTTTTATAGAAATAAAAAATAGTAAAGAGAGCGTACTTTTTGGGTGTCAAAATAGCGGCACAACCATAAGTAATCCTCACATGATTTTTGAAAAAGGGTACAGAGAAAATTTTGAGCAAATAGGCATGGGAATCGGGCTTGAAATTGTTGCATCTATATGCCACATATACGAAATAAAAGCGGAGGTAACTTCTGAAGATGGTGTTACATCGTTTAAATATATAATACCCAAATCGCTCTCTTAATCAGACTTCTTTCACACCCATCTTTTAGTACATTTCACAAGCGACGAAAGAATTCCGTTTATGAAAAAAGTCAATTCTAATAAAATGCTATTCATCTGCACTAATACTCATCACTAAAAGTCACCCTATTTAAATACATCGCCATACAAACTAAACTGCAAAATGTCGCTGCAAACAATACATCTAACATAATAAATTCCTTTTTGTTTTAAAAAATTATACAAAAGAAGTATGGAACTTTTATGAATAAATAGTAGATTTAAAGAGATGGCTATTTATGAGCCTTACCTCTTTAATTTTCCATTATTTTCCATCTCCTCCGGCACAAACAATTTCAAAAACAGTACCGCCGTTTGTTGCTTTATATACTAAATCACCGTTAAAACTTCTTTTCATAATATCCATGCTCATGTAAAGACCGATTCCGGTACCCTTTCCCTGCTCTTTTGTTGTAAAGTAGGGGTTAAATATTTTCTCTCTCACACTCTCATCTATTCCGCCTGCATTATCCTCTATGGATATTACGGGAATTTTATTTCTCATAAATATAGTTATGTTTATGAATTTATCAGCCTTTTCTAAACCGTCAAAAGCATCTCTCGCGTTTGAGAGTATATTTATAATAACCTGCTCCAGTAAATCTTCATACCCCACCAGAGAGATATTTTTATTTGTTATCTCTATGTTGAGCGCTATATTATGGTTACTAAGCTGAGTCCCCATAATCTGCACAATGGCATCGACTGTGTGAGAGAGCCTGAATGGCTGAGACTCCTTTGCCGGTTTTACAAAATTCATGAAGGTATCAATAGTAGAAGACATCTTTTGGCACTGATTTTGAATAAATTCGCTACTCTCTTGCACCTTTTCAGGTTCTAATTTTCCAATGCTCGAGAGAATTGACAAGCTTATACCGGTGGCACTTATCGCACTTAAAGGCTGTCTCCATTGATGAGCTATCATCCCTATCATCTCTCCCATTTGAGCTAATTTATTTTTTTGAAAATTCTGCTGCGCCTGCTCTTTGTTTTTTTGTATCTCCGCGTCTATCCTCTCTTGCCACTCTCTTGCGATAACATTTGTCATGTGCGTCAATGCATGCATCATATTATTTTCTGAAGTCTCATCCTCTCTGCTTTTTTCTGCACTGTTTTCCTTCGAACTGTTTAAAGAATCCGATTCGCTGAGTGTTACAATTGTGATTGCCTCATTTAACAGATGATTCTCTTTGTTATTTGAATAAAATTCGCCATAAGCGTAAAAACCGCTCACACTGCAATATTTAGTGAGTTTTCTTAACTCAAAAAAACTTTCATCACCCAATAGATGGCGCCTTGCCATACATGAGTAAACAAAAATTGATTCAGGCGTAGATGAATTTCTGAATTCTTTGTCTATGGATATACTGTCTCTTAATATGAGTTCTATACTTCCTACTCCAAAGCGTACCAACTCACTCTCTTTTATATCTCCCGTAAAAAGGAGTGAGCCGTCCTCGTATTTATGAATACATGCGCGGGCTATGCTCATGCCGTCTTTCTCAATTATAAGTGGAATTTCTATACCTATTTTTGGTAAAAGTTCTGATATGTCATCACCAAAATATTTTTTATAAACATCTATAATGGGTACACCATTTAACTCATACACCCTGTTTTCATAACTTCTTGTTATTTTCATGGGTAAACCGACGGCAGTACAGCCAAGCTGATACTGATTTTGCACATGCAGCTCTTTGCCCTTTAACACAACTCCAACTGCACCTTTAGAGATAACCTTCGATTGATGACTAATATATGTTCGTTCAAAATTAGCATTATCGCCCGCCATGCCACCTGAAACAATATACTTTCCTTTGACGATGCTTGTAACGCCATTAAGAAACTGTTCCCCATTTATATCTAGTCCTGAAGTAAAAAGAATCATTACTTTAACATCATCGCTATCGAGTAAAAAGGCTATATCTCTGCCCATGTTAAACGAATCGCTTTCATATTCAACCTCAGCGGAGTGTATAGTAGTTTTTTCAAAGAGTGAAAAACTTATGATTATCTCATTTGCAGTAACATTGTTATCACAAATTTCTCCATCTGTCGTTGTACCTATAATATGTGCTTTTGGAAGATTCTTACTCAAGAATGAAGCGATTTTTTGCATCACATCTTCTTGTGGAATTCCATTAAAAAACTGAACAAAACACTCACTCTTCGCAGTGATGGTGTGCTCTTTCAGCCACTTCTTCAGTAATTCTTTGTTCTCATATTTATAATTTAATGTGTACATTCATAACCCCTTTTTGGATAAAAAAAGCCACTTATAATAAATTTCTCAAAGGCTTAAATAAATAAAAACACGACAAATAAGATTTTATACCAATTTAGTTTTATTTGTTTTAAAATCTAAAATTAATTTACCTTTATTCGGTTGGTCTGTCAATAAATCTGACTCAAACTGTTTAATGAGCTGTTTATCCTGATTATCAATTATAGACTCTAACTCCTCTTGATATGCAACAGCATCTCTTTCCATTTTTAAAGAAATGACCGTTTTCTCTATCGTCTCAAACATTTGATTTGTATTCAAAGGCTTCAGTAAATAACCATCTATCCCGAACTGAATAGATTCAATAATTATATCAGTTTCGGTATGTGCAGACATTACAATGATTTTTTGTTTTTGGTTTATAGAACGAACTGCTTTAATAAATTCAAAACCATTCATTTTAGGCATGGTTAAGTCAGTAATAATAATATCCGCTTTTCTTTGCTCATAGATTTTCAAAGCTTCTTTTCCATCTTTAGCACTGTATACGGCTGGGAAAAAAAGCAATAAAACATCGTAAATTCTGGTTCTTACATCTTCATCATCATCTACAAGCAATACAGAGAACTCTGAGCACACCTGACAGATTTTATAAGTATCATTCATTTTACTCTCCTATATAATCATCTTTTATCTGTTCCTTACCGCTCAAGACTGTGATAGCAGCAATAAACATATTCATGACGCTTCCCACTCTTCAAAATTATTGCAATGTTATTATAAGACTATGGAGAAACTATGAAAAGAAAAATTTACCAAGTTGCTAAAGCACCATTAACTTACTATTATTTAAAGTATCGATATAATTTCGCCTATGGGGCTGACCTGGTTTCGACGGGATCAAGTAGCTTCTAATTGCATGTCGGACTGAGCATTCCGTTACGCGGCTCAACTTGCTTAAACGCAAACAATACAAATTACCGCCCAGCTTACGCAGTAGCATAAGTTTTATCCCCTTCTTAGAAGGCGGGCTGCTTCACCTGTTGACTCTAGATAGACAGGATTCGAAGTATAACCCTTATGTAGATATATTTTGTGTTTGTCTCGCACACAAAATGAACCCCAGAGGCTCGTCTTGCGTAGCTTTGCAAGTTGTGTGAAGCAAGATTAAACTTTAACAATTTTTCTAAACATGTAGACGTTAGGAGTAGCGTGGTTTCGGACTGGAGTTCGATCCTCCACAGCTCCACCATCACTCAATCTAAATCAATCCAAAGAACTCCAATAAATCCCCATAAAATAGGCTTTTATATAAAAAGTTACTCTAATACAATCTAAGTTATGCTATAGTAATCTAATCTTTTTAGGGATAGATTTAGGGATTAGTAAATATTTTCCCTATTAATTAATAAATAGTTATCCCTAAACATAAATAATTTTGGAGTTATCCCTATGGCAAGAGCAACAACACCATTAACAGCCAAAGAAATACAATCAGCAAAACCAAGAGATAAGGAATACAAGCTTTTTGATGGCGGTGGTCTTTATTTAGCTATTACACCCAATGGTGGCAAATGGTGGAGACTAAAATATCGTTTAAACAACAAAGAGCATAGATTGTCTGTAGGTGTGTATCCTGCTACATCTCTTCAAGAAGCAAGAAAGAGTAGAGAATTACTTAAAGAGCAAATTGCCAAAGGCATAAATCCTAGCAATGAGAGAAAGGACAAAAAAGAGGCTGAGTCAATCCAAGAGATTAAAGACCTCAACACATTTGAAAAAGTTGCGAGAGAAAGACTTTCAAAAGTGCAAAATGAAATAAGTGTAGCTCATCACAATAGAACCTTGAATGCTTTTGTAAATGATTGTTTCCATATTATTGGGTTTATGCCTATCGATGAAATAGAGCCAAAACATATTTTAGTAATACTTCATACAATGGCAGATAGAGATGTGAAAGAAAGTGCTAGAAAACTTTTTTATGCAATAAGTAAAACTTTTAAATGGGCTGTAGCCAATGGCAAAGCCAAAAGAAATCCTGCTAATGATATTTTACTAGAAGAGATTTTAGGAAAAAAATCAAAAAAACATTACCCTACTATAATTGATGACAAAGGAATAAAAAGTTTATTGCTCTCTATAGATAGCTACACAGGTGAGCATACTACAAAACAAGCTCTAAAAATGTTATCGCATGTATTTGTGAGACCGTATAATATTCGTCATGCTGAATGGGATGAAATAAACTTTAAAAATAAACAGTGGAGTATTCCATCCAACAAAATGAAAACCAAAGAAGAATTGATAGTTCCTCTTACGGATACAGTTATTGATATATTAAAAGATATGAGAGAATATACAGGAAATGGCAAATATATTTTTCATAGTCCAAGAGGGAAAACAAGTCCTATGAGTGAAAATACTTTGCTAGGTGCAATAAGAAGATTGGGATATACTAAAGATGAATTTGTTCCGCATGGTTTTAGAGCAATGCTGAGTACAGTTGCTCATGAAAAAAGTAATTTTAAACATGAGGTCATAGAAACACAATTGGCACATAGTGTAGGGAATTCAGTAAGTCAAGCATATAATAGAGCGCAATATCTTGATGAAAGAGTGGAGTTAATGCAATGGTGGAGTGATTATCTTGATAATCTATTGCTAGAAAATTATTAACAGTCCAAGAAGCTCTAATCACTTTAGAGTACTATAGACAATAACTATTTCAACTAAGAAATTTCACTAAGTACTTTAGACTACTTTTACTAAAAATTTACCCAGTGTACCACAAAAGTTAAAAGCAGATAGTCTAAAACCAGTATAAGAGCATGAGAATGAATTATGTGAAAACAGTGCAAACAACTTCAACTTTCCTTTCCCTATATAAGAATAAAAAAAGAAAATGAAAAAATTCTAGAATTATATATAGAATATAGTTGAATGATTATCTACTCTTAACCTGAAAATTAAATCAATATAATCTAAAAGTTCGTTGGTTATAATCAATATAAATATAATAGTGGGTCAGATTATGAAGAAGATAGAAGATTATATGCGAGCAAAAGATATTGTGAGAATATATGGGATAAGCTTATCCACAGTTAAAAATTGGCAAAAAACAGGAAAACTTAAAGTGCTACATGTAAGTTCTAAAAAAATATTATTTTTAAAAAAAGAAGTGGAAGCTCTTTTTAATCCATCTTTAGGGAAAAAAATGAGATTTTTAAATAACAAAACAAAAATTAAGTACTTTACTAAAATATTTTTCAGACGCGAAATACAAAAAGACGAATAGTTTGTTAGATATTTACATAATTTCATAACTACAAATCTTATATATTTCTTGGTTTAGCCAAAGTAGTCTCATAGTTTTTTAATAAATAGGCATTAAAATATAAAAAAATAATTCTTATATTTTTTTTATAAAACGCATATCATTCTGCATTATATACAACAACAAGCCTAAAATAGGCACTTAAAAGCAATAAAATACTTACATCATTTATAACACACTTCTTTTATTACACAAAATAAACAACTTTTATATCGCACCAGCTGAGTAAGGTTAAATCATATGAGTCAGTATCATAAGTAACATTAGCGATACAAAATGTATTGACTAAAACAAAAGGTGTAAACATGAACAATAGATTGCTATTGAAAAAAAAGAAAACTCAGATACAAGAGAGTGATTATTTACGACCAAATGAAGCAATGGAGCTGTTTAATATAAAGCGGAGTACTTTTTGGTATTGGGTATCTATAGGAAAAATACATACCATTAAAAGAAGTGAACGAGTCACTACGGTATCGAAGCGAGAGCTTGATGAATTGTTTAACCCATCTATTAAAGATGAAATTGTTTCAAAAAAAACAAGAATAGCTCGAAGAAGAAAAAAATGAGTATTTCAACTTCACCTATTAAAGTTAAAGGATTCAACTCTTTACTTGTAAAAAAACAAAAACTTTCGGATAGTGAAATGATAAAAATATATCTTGATAATTTGGCTAATCCTAACTACACTTCTCCTGACACAAAAAAGCACATTTCAAATAAAGTGCAATGCAGAAGAACAAATGGTCTATCGATAAAAAAGACTTCTTCTGTCAGAGAAAGATTGATGCAAAAAGGTAGCCAATATTTAACCATTAAGTCAGTGCACAACAAAAATGGTCTCAGGAGAGAAAGGAGTGGTTCGCTGATAAAAAAGAATTCTTTTGTCAGAGGAGGATTGATGCATAAAGACAAGCTATCTCAACTAAGATTTGGAATTCTCAAGAAGGGATATAGCAAAAATGGTCTTATGAGAGAAAGGAGTGGTTCACTGATAAAAAAGACTTCT
Source organism: Campylobacterales bacterium (assembly GCA_026390115.1). Lineage (GTDB taxonomy): Bacteria > Campylobacterota > Campylobacteria > Campylobacterales > Sulfurimonadaceae > Sulfurimonas. Next base: position 9,462 of record JAPLGO010000027.1, read on the forward strand.
TCTATCAGAGAAAGAGAATTCAACTTTATAATGCCCTCTGTATATAAGCCTTTTAAGGAAGCTAAAGAGGGAATAATAGGTGGGAAAGAAAGACAAAAAATGATAAAAGGAAAACAATATGTTTAACATAGACAAAGAACAAGAGAGTTTACAGATAACACAAGAGTGGCTGAGAGCTAGAGATGTTATTGAACTTTACCCTATTTGTAAGGCAACGCTGTGGGGATGGGCTAAAATAGGGAGAGTTACTCCAATCAAAGTTAGTTCAAGAGTTACAGTTTTTTCAGCTGTAGAGATTAGGAACTTATTTAAGCATGGTATAAACTTATGAGACGAACGATTACTAAATATTTTAAAGCCAAAGGTTTAAAAATGTCCAAACAAAGTATTACTGATAACAGTTTTCCTGACTTTATACCTCCCACAATAAAAGAAATAAGGAGAAATGCTTGTAAATATGCAAAATTTTACACTGATGAGGAGATTGAAGAAATTATCTATTTATTTGAAGATAGACAGACTATTATGAATAATTTATGGAAGTTATTCACATCTACAAAAATAGAGGAAGAGACAAATAATATTTTGGGTAAAGTCACTTTCAGTAGCAGACAATTAAATAAGATATTTTTCAATATTTTAAAAGTTTTGCCAACAACAAAGTATATTTCTAATTATTTAAAATACCAAATTGTATATTCTAAATATGTAAGAGATGTATATGCAAATGGTTACTTAGAGCATGAAAATATAAAATATGGTTCCATAGAGCACTATGAAAGATATGGAAAAACTATTATAAAAGGTGAGTGAGGTTAAGCTTTGAATTTATCCTGTAATTCTTTAGCTTTTTCATAAGACACTCTACTCTGCTCGACTATCTCATCAAATGCAAAGCCTTTTATAACTATTTCATATAGTTTAGGCTTTTGCTTTCTCCAATTTCTTATAGTGACAGTTGTCACTCCTAACAAGCCTGCCATGTCTCTTTGCGTCATTTTTTTTAGCCTTTTTAAGCAAAAATATACGCATTAACAACTAAGTACACAACAGAATAAATATTAATCTTTTTTTATAAAATATAGTAAATATTTTACTCTTATCTGATATAGTAGTTAATTATTATCTATTAATATCATAAAAAGGAAAGTAGTTGAATTTAAAAATAGATACAAAAAAATCACACAGTAAAGAGATAGAAGAATTTTTAAGATTAAAGGATAAAAAATCAGGTCAGAGAAAATATCAGATTGAAGCTTATGATAGTTTAAATGATAAATTACTAAATGATGATTCAAGGATAGCGGGATTGTTAGTTTTACCTACAGGTGGAGGCAAAACAAGAGTAGCAGTAAGCTGGGCTTTGGATAAAGCGGTAAATCAAGGATACAAAGTCTTATGGATAGCTCACAGACATATGTTACTAGAGCAAGCATATCATGCATTTTATAAATTTTCTGGATTGGTTGACAAAGATAAGTTGCAAATCAAAATCGTATCAGGTAAAAATAATCATTCAAATCCAAAAGAGATAAATTATAAAGAAGATGACATTGTTATAGCCATGATTGATTCTCTAAGAAACAAGAAATTGTTAAGAGAAAAATTCAAGAATATAGACAAATTACTGGTGATTGTTGATGAAGCGCATCATGCCCAAGCAGATACATATTATGATTGGCTAGGTATTTTAGATGAAAAATCAGATAAAAATTCTGGTTGGTTTAGAAAACAATACAGAGATAACAAGATAAAAAAGCTGAAAATATTAGGTCTTACAGCTACACCAATAAATTCAAATAGCAGAAAAGAAGAAAAGCTAAAAGCAATTTTCGATGGTAAACAAGCATTATTTAAAATAAATACATCTGAATTAATGAAATTAGGAATATTAAGTAGACCTATATTGAATCAAATATCAACAGAGTCTTTAGTGGATATGGATGCTAAAAATCTTGAGGGAACAAAGCAACAAGTAGAAGATAGTCTCAATAAGCAATTAGCAGAAAATGCAGATAGAAATCATTTTATTATTGAAACATATAAAAAATCATATCAAGATGGGAAGAAAACATTAATATTCGCAGTTAATAGAAAGCATGCAGATATATTGCAGGGGTTTTTTAAGCAAGATGGATTTGAGTGTGAAACAGTTTACAGCGGTAAGGATTATTCTAAAGAAGAAGGTTATGATAAAAAAACCAACAATGATGAAATCATAGATAAATTCAGAAAAGAAGACAGTGGATTAAACATCTTAATAAATGTGGGTATCTTAACAGAGGGTAGCGATATCCCAAATATTCAAAATCTTTTCATTACAAGAATTGTCGGTAGTGAAACACTTTACACACAAATGATTGGTAGAGCGTTAAGGGGATTATCTTCTGGGGGTACGAAATATGCAAACATCGTAACATTTGAGGATAACATAAAAAATTATTCTAATATTTTATCTTTAAAAGATATATTAGCTGATGGAGGCTGGGAGCCTGATGATATTTCAGAAAAATCATTAAAAGATATAGATGTTTGGAATGATAAAAAATATTCAATTATCCAAATTCAAGATATTTTGATGAAAGCTCACGAAAAGCTTGATGAAGATGGCTTTGTCAAAAGAAAATATCGATACAAAATGTTAAGTTTAGAAAAATTAAAAAATTTTAATTTAAATGAAGATACAGAAGAGAATAAAAAATGTTGCTATATTCTTGCACAAAGAGATATGAGAAAAAAAACAAATGATTGGAATTTTGAGAGAAAAGAGCAGTTTAGCTTTGTTACTAATGAGAAAAGTGATTTCATAGAATATGATGAAACAAAGGAAGATTTTTACTTTATTACTCAAAAAGAAGATATACGGCTTCCTAGGTTAGAGACAAGATATTTTCAAAAATATTATAATGAAATAAGAACAAATTCTAATTTTGGAGATGCTGAAATATTGCCAAGCTATGGTATTCCAGTTGGAGAGTATGAGCTAAGGGATTTTGAAGATAATATTATTGATAGAATTCCTGTATTTAAGTATCAGCAAAATAGTTATAAAAGATTTTTAGATGCATATTCTAACAACAACGACATCATCTATTCGAATAATATTAAGTCCGTTAAGGATAGCTATTTTTCAGAAGCAAATAATTTCATAGCTGTGAGTGAAAGAGCTTTATCTAATTTAATCAATCGTTTAAAAGAGCATTCCGTATATGAGTTTATAGAATATGAGTTTGATAGAATGGATGAGGTAGAAGATTTTATTGAAAATTTAGCAAGAAGATGGGCTAACAAAGAAGAATTTAATTTAGACACTCAATATGATAATAATGAATCTACACAGAGTATATATTCTAGAAAAGCATTTAGAGATGAGGTGCAGTCTAGAGCGGATATAATCAATGGCTATGAAGAGGAAGCAGGCAAGATTGTTACAATAGAAAGAGAATGGCTAAAATTAGAGCGTTTCACATATAGAAAGGATGATGAATTCAACAAAATTCATGACATTAGTAAAATTTACAATTCAGCATCTAAATTAGTTTGTAAAAATTTAAATTATGAAACAGAAATATTGAAATTCTCTCCAAAAGAAGCTCAATGGTCAAAGAAAGCATATAAAAGCTATATGGGCACTGCTAATGGAATTAATATTTATACAAAACATATCGAAGATAAATCACAAATTATTGTCAATAGTATCTTATGTTCTAAATCTATTCCAAGCTTTGTTGTTGAATATATTATGTATCACGAAATGTTGCATTTTGAATTAAGAGCTGGACATACTCCTGAATTTAGAAAATTTGAAGCAATGCATCCTCATCATGCAGAAGCACAACAAATTTTAGCTGAAGTGAGTGATTGGATTGATAATTTTTATGATGACAATTATAGATTATATAGTCTTGAACAATATACAATCGTAGAGGCGAAGAAGCTAATAGAGGAAAAAAAGTTAATATTGCCATCAATAAAAGAGTTAAGCATATTGTGTAGCACAGATGCTAAATTTCATTATAAAAATATTAAAGAAAATGATGTCAGATGGTTTTTATCAAATGATTTGATATATGGATATTCATCATATACAATTCCAAGTGATTGTACGGAAAAACAAGTTATGCTAATGTCAAAAAATTTAGTACAGGACAATATTTAAAATGGAAAAAGAAAATTATTTATATCTAATGTGTAATCCTGATAAGTGGTTTGGAGAAAAACATTTAGACAATTATAAAACAAATGATATTTTGTACAATCTTTCATCTCATGCGTGGAGTGTTAGCCATTTAAAAAACATCCATATAGGTATGCTAGGCATATTAAAGGTCAGCAGGGATGATAGAGCTATCGATTTACTAAAGAAGCATAATGTGGCTAAGCTAGAGAGTGGTATATATGCTACCTTTGAAGTAATTGATTTCATTCCTGATAGAATAGATGGAAAAGTGACAATAAAGATAGTTGATAATTTTTTTCATCAAAATAGAATACTCAATAAAGAAAAGACAAAAGAAATTCTAGGCGATAAATATAATGCTCAGAGCCAAGGGTATATTCATAAGAGTATATATGATTTAGTATATGAAAATGTGCAAGCAATCACATATATTGATTTGCCAAAGCTAAGAAAAAATCTCATAGTCCAAGAAGCTGTAGAAGTATATCCGAGAGATGAGGAAGAGAAAAGGGAAGCTTTAATTTTGGCAAAGTACAAATGTGAGCTAGAAGAAAATCATATGACATTTACATCTAACGCAACAAGTGAAAATTATGTAGAGGGTCATCATCTTATACCTATTAGCCAATATGTCCACTTTGATAATGATGTGGATGTAAGAGCCAATATTGTTTCTCTTTGCCCAACTTGTCATAGAATGTTGCATTATGGTGAAAAAGAAGAAGTGCACAATGCTTTATCAGCTCTATATTCAAAACGGATAAATCGTTTAAAGAAAGTTAATTTAGATATTTCACTAGAAAAATTACATACATATTACAAAAGCAATGAAGTATGCAAAAATTAAAACAATTCATGAACTCTAGCGGCGTGCACAGCCACAATCAAAATGAAATATTAAGGATGATAGAAGGTCATAATTTAAATGTACTATCGGAAGAAGATTTTATTAACGCACTAAGCTATGGAGAGGAAATAATAACTGTAAATATTTCAAGAGAATATGCAAAAGAAAAAAATGAAAACTTTCAGCATGTAACAGATTATATAAAAAACTCTAAAGCAATAATTTCAATACTTGAAATAAATAACGCTGATGAGCTTGAAGAAGATGATAAGTTAATGATGAAATATATTTGTGACAATTCTAATATTGATGCTTTGTGCTTTCTCGATTATAGGCTTGTAGCAGATATCTCTGAGGCTAGAATCATGTTCCTCTTTGCTGGATATAAAAAAGGAGTAGCATGCAAAAATTAAGTCATTTAATGAATCCCCTCAACATACCATATGCAGCTCAACTAGAAATATTAAGAGTTACAGGGGATACACTTTTTATGCTTTCAGAAGAAGATTTTATTGAAGCATTAGAGGTTGAAGGTGAAATAATGACACTGAGACTTTCGGAATATGATTTGCAACAAGAAAATGAAAATAATCAGAGCATTAAAGGTTATGTGATAAATTCACAATCTATCCTTATTGTTTTTGAATCGCTTGATGAAGTAGTGTCAAAAGAAAATGAATTATTTATGGATTATATTTACGAAAATACTAAAGATGATACTACTGTAAAATTCGGTCTTTTAATAGTTCCTAGACTTTCTGAAGTACCTATATCGTTGCTTCTTACCGGCTACAAAGAGAATGAAGACATTAAATTATCATGTGGCAATAATTATATATTTTTTTGGACAGAACAGCAAACTTATTGCATGCAACAGTTTAAAGAGATGAGAGAGCGAATTTCTAAAAAAGTTGATGTAGATGTAAAAAGTATCAGACTGTTAAGCGACTCATATAATTCAAAAAATATGGTACAAGCATTTGATGTTAAAAATGACATGGCGCTTAAAGCTTTTGAGTTTAATCACAGTACAAAAGAAGAATTTAATATTTTTATAGAGAAATTAGAAAATTTGTTGATAGATTTTTATTCCTCAAGTGTTGATTTAAGAGATTAAATTAAAATATTATATTAGTGCTGAGAGTAACAAAAACATATCTAATAAAGCGAATTAAGATAAATTCATATCAGAAGGTTAGATAGGCTTCTTTTGGAGCTTGCAGAGTAAGCAATCTAAAGAAATCATTTCTTCTTCTCTGTTAGATGAAAAAGTATAAAAAACTATAGGGAATTAGTAGAGGTTAAAACCATATAGTCTAAAATAGGTATAAGAGATAGGGACTTATGATTAGATGTAGCTATGACTCCAACTGAACTGTTCTTGGGTTTGGTTAAAAAGTTTAACTATGAAAACTTTAAAAAAAATACACGAGACCCTTCTCCTGAAATTCTATCATATCTTAAAACTATACAAGACGAATTATATAATGAACTTAAGATAGAAACAGCCAAATACTATTAAAATACAAAATCATTGTTTAGTTATGTTATGTCAAATATATATTTGCGAAAAAAGCATATTTTGATGATGTTCTGCACCAAATATTTCTATAGAGTAAAATGTTATAATGCCATAGAAGATAAGGAGATTTATAATGACAAAATCAGATATATTAAACTATTTAAAAGAGCATTATGAAGAATTTAAGGGTCGGTACGATGTTGAGAAAATTGGTCTTTTTGGGAGCTATGCAAGAGATGAAGCAACTCAAGATAGTGATGTGGATATTTTTGTAACAATGAAACCTAATATGTTTGATATGATAGCTATCAAAGAACAGATAGAAGAAGACCTACATACAAAGGTTGACATTATAAGAGAACATAAAAATATTAAGCCTTTCTTTTTAGAGATAATAAATAAAGATTTGGTTTATGCTTAGTGACAAAGACATGGAGCTTGTAATGACAAAAGATGAAATATTAAATGAACTATCTAAAAACAAAAACTACATCAAAGAGCATTTTGAAGTAGAGAAAATAGGCTTATTTGGTAGCTATGCAAAAGATAAGCAAACTCAAGATAGTGACATAGATATTTATGTAGAGTTTAAACATAAAACATTTGATAATCTAGCAGGGCTTTGGAACTACTTAGAAGAGCTCTATCATAAGAAGATAGACTTATTTCATAAACATAAAAATAACAACCAAGTCATTATCTCAAATATTCAAAAAGATGTGATTTATGGATAAAGCAAACAACAAAGAGTTACTACAATTCATCTTAGATAGTATTGTGATGATTAAAAAAAGATTTGATGGAATTATGAGTAGTGATGATTTTATGTATAGTGAAGAAGGCATGACTAGATTGGATGCTATATCTATGAGATTGCAATCTATTGGTGAGGCATTAAAAAATATTGATAAAAGAGACAGAGACTTTTTGTTGGAAGTTGCCGATAAAACATATTGGAGCAACATAATAAAAACAAGAGAGATAATAACTCATCATTATATTGATATAGACTCTGAAACGATTTTTATGATTTGTGATGAAAAACTAAATGAGCTTGAAAAAAAGATATCAAGCTTAATGAATAAGTTAAATTAGGTCGTTTGTAAAAAGAATTTATCTTAAACGGAAAACAAAGAAAATATTAGGTCACATTTGTTTTTAGGGATAGATTTAGGGATAACAATTTTTATAATTGTTATAAATCCCAATACTAAGGATATGATGGTTCCCCACAGCTCCACCATCACTCAATTTAAAAATATAAGAATCTCTTTTTAGCCTACAAAACGCAAACTTTTTCAGCCTATTCACAATCTGAGTAGTCCAAGGCTTTTTACAGTAATTTAACCCTTATTTACATCTAATGCATTCTATTGACCTTATTTAAGCTCTATTAATTCTAATTGTAATAATCGATTAACAAAACATAAACTATAATGTCTTTTTTAAAAATTAACACGGATTTATTATGAAACACAAAAAATATATTACGCTTGGTTTCGCTTCTGTCAGCCTTGCTGTTACCTTACTTTTATCTACAAATATTTTTGCTTCATCCATTGAAGAGCAAAAAAAAGATGAACTTTCCCGACTTCAAGCTTTGGCAAAATTTACAAAAGTCATAAGCATTGTTGAGCAGTATAATGTAGATAATGTAAGTATAGAGGCACTTATAGACAAAGCTCTCGAGGGTATGCTTGTCAACCTTGATGCACATTCCAGCTATTTGTCAAAAGATGATTACAAAAAACTAAAAGTTCAGACCAACGGTGAGTTCGGCGGGCTTGGTATTACTGTCGGAATTAAAGAGGGAGCGTTGACGGTGATATCCCCTATTGAGGGAACTCCTGCGGATAAAGCAGGACTTAAATCCGGTGACATAATATTAAAAATAAATGATGCTTCAACTATTAGCATGACGATTGATGATGCAGTGGGAATTATGAGAGGTGAAGTCGGAACTCCAATAGATTTAACAATAGTTCGTAAAGATGAGATTAAACCGATTAACCTTCACATCATCAGAGCAAATATTACAATAGAATCTGTTTATACAAGATCTATCGGCGATGATATTCTCTATATTCGTGTTACGAGTTTTGATAAAAAAGTTGCTGATGATGTTGAAAAAGCAATCAAACTGAAAAAAGCTACAACAAAAGGAATAATTCTTGATTTAAGAAATAACCCAGGCGGGCTTCTTGACCAAGCCGTTGATTTGGTAGATTTATTCGTAGATGAAGGTGAGATAGTTTCCCAAAAAGGTCGAAATGACATTGACAATAAAATTTATAAGGCTACATCAAGCACAACGACAGTAAAGGTGCCAATGGTTGTTCTTATTAATGCGGGAAGTGCCAGTGCTTCTGAAATTGTTAGCGGCTCGCTGCAAGACCACAAACGAGCAATTTTAGTAGGTGAGAATACATTCGGTAAAGGAAGTGTTCAAGTTGTACTTCCTATTACGGAGGAAGAGGCTATAAAACTCACAATTGCAAGATACTACCTTCCTAGTGGACGAACTATTCAGGCGGTAGGAGTTAAACCAGACATTGAAGTTCTTCCAGGTGAGGTGAATGCTACTAAAAATGAATTTTCCATCAAAGAGGCTGATTTGAAAAAGCACCTAGAAGAGGAGCTGAAAAAAGTTGATGGCAATAAAAAAGATGAAAAGAGTGAGAAAGATAAAAAAGATATAATTTCGCCAGAAATGATCAATAAAGATCTACAGTTAAAAGCAGGCGCAGATATACTAAAAGCTTTAATTATTACAAAAGGATAGAAAATAATGCAAAAGAAAGAGTTACTTTATGAGGGGAAAGCCAAAAAGCTTTTTTTAACAGATGATGAAAACTTGGTTATTTCAGAGTTTAAAGATGATTTGACGGCATTTAATGGAGAAAAAAAGTCTAGCGAAGCCGGAAAAGGCGCGCTAAACAATAAAATTTCTACAGAGCTTTTTAAGCTTTTAGAAGAAAATGGCATTCCTACTCATTTTGTAAAGATGTTGGATGATAACCATATGCTTCATACAAAAGTGGATGTAATCTTAATTGAGGTTATAGTTCGCAATATTGCAACAGGGAGCTTAAGCCGTAATTTAGGGATAAAAGATGGTACAGTTCTTCCTTTTACACTGGTTGAGTTTGATTATAAAAATGATGCCCTAGGCGACCCAAAATTGAATGATCAACATGCCCTTCTCCTTGGATTAGTCGATTATCAAGATGAGCTTGACAAACTTCGTCGCATGGCAAGACAGATAAATGATATTTTAAAGCCCTATTTTGCAGAAAAAGGACTTAATTTAGTTGATTTTAAATTGGAGTTTGGAAAAGATAGAAGCGGAAATATTATTTTGATTGATGAAATCAGCCCTGATAATTGCCGTTTTTGGGATATGGAGAGTGGCGAAAAGATGGATAAAGATAGATTCCGTCAAGGTCTTGGCGGCTTAACTGTAGCGTATGAACAAGTATTAAATAGAATTTTAGGAAAATAGTATGATGAAAGCAATAGTAAACGTATCTTTAAAAGCAGGTGTTTTAGACTCTCAAGGCAAAGCAGTACAACATGCTTTGAGTTCTCTGCACTTTCATGATGTGACTGATGTGCGTGTTGGCAAACAGATAATTTTAAAGCTAAACACAACTGACAAAGAAAAAGCAAAAGCGGATGTAACTAAAATGTGTGAAGAATTACTTGCAAATACGGTGATTGAAGATTATGAGATTGAGCTGATTTCATGAAGGTAACGATTCTCCAATTTCCTGGTACAAACTGCGAGTATGATACGCAACATGCATTTGAATCTCTTGGTGCAAAAACTGAGATTTTATGGCACAAAGCCGAATCTGTACCTAGCGACACAGACCTTTTAGTAGTCGCTGGCGGTTTTAGCTATGGAGATTATCTGAGAAGCGGTGCTATAGCAAAATTTAGCCCTGTTATGAACGCGGTAAAGGTTTATGCAAAAAATGGCGGTAAAGTTCTGGGTATTTGCAACGGTTTTCAAGTTTTAACAGAAGCCGGCTTACTTCCTGGAGCATTAAAAAGAAATGAGCATTTGCACTTTTTGTCTAAACATCACAACCTCAAAGTTGTAAATAACGATAATATATTTTTAGAAAAATTAGCTTCCGGAGATGTTGTGAATGTCCCAATAGCACACCATGATGGCAACTACTACATAGATGAGACAGGGCTAAAAGAGCTTTATAAAAACAATCAGGTTCTTTTGCAATACTGTGATAAAGATGGAAATATTTCTAATCCAAATGGAAGCGTTGATTCTATCGCGGGTGTTTGCAACAAAGAAAAAACAGTATTTGGACTTATGCCTCACCCTGAGAGAGCCATGGAAAAACTTTTGGGCTCAGACGATGGTGTAAAATTGCTTCAAGGGTTTTTATCAGCGTGAAAATCTTACTGCTTCTTATTTTTCTTTTTTTTACACCTATCTTCGCCCAAGGTGCAGATGAAGCAATGCAAGAAAATAACCTCGAAGCAGCAATTTCAAAACAAAAAGTTCTCTACCTCAGCTATGAATCTGTCCCGGAGAGAGCTTTAAAAGGCGAAATTTTTTCTATAACACTCAAACTGTTATCAACCCTCGATAATGCAAATGATGTAGTTTATAAGCTTACAAATTATCAAGGCTTAGAAGTTTTAACACAAACTCCTTTGAGAGAGCAAAAGTCAAGATATTTTTTTGATACCTTCTATTTTTTAGCCAAATCAAATCAGGTTAAACTGCCGGACATTGAGGCTTTTATTGCAGACTCAAATAGATATGCAAGTGTATCACTCGCCGGTTCCTCCCTCAATGTAATATCTTTAAATCCAAAAAATGACTTTTCAAATATAATAGCAAATTCTTTTGATTTGATTGATTATAGAACCACAAATTATGACAGCAAACACAATATAATCGTTTTTGTAGCAACAGCTAAAAATTGTGACATTGGCTCTATGAACTTTAAAAATGTTTTCAAGCAGGGTATCGAATCTATACAGAAATCACATCTTGATTCTAGAATCACATATTATGTCATAATCAATAAAGAGGTGAAAAACTTTTCCTTTTCATACTTTAATCTTCAAAAAAACAACTTCTTAAATGTAAATATCCCAATAATAGTCGATGATGACAGTGTTACTACACAGAGTGATTTGAAACCTACCGACCAATCAAGAGAGATGCTGAAAATGCAAATTGCTGGAGCGGTTGCATTTTGTGCTCTTTTGCTTGTATTATGGATAAGAAAATATATATACCTGCTTTTTGTTTTAATTCCTTTAATCTATATTGCCATTTTGGCTATTCCATCTAAGGAAATTTGTATCAAAAAGGGAGCAAATATATATCTATTGCCCGTAAGCAATGGCACTATATTTGAAACTGCAAAAAGTGAATATCACCTAAAGAAAGAGGGAAGTGTAAACAATTTCATCAAAGTAGAACTACAAAACAAACAAATTGGATGGGTGAAAAATGAAGATATTTGCTCGAATTAGTTGGCTCTATGCAACAATAATCATTTTTTTTGGGCTGACCATGATGATTGCAACCTACTATTTACTGCCACGACCTTATTCTCGCAAATTTGTCTCTTGGTTTATAAGATTCACTATATTTTATACTGTTGAGATTGATGGAAAAGAAGACCCTGAGGCTCAAATGTTTTTGATTAATCACCAAAGCGATTTGGATATAGGAATTATGGAGACTATCACCAGTAAAGACTTGGCTTGGGTTGCGAAAAAAACTCTCTTTGATATCCCTTTTTTTGGGCTTGCCCTTAAACTTCCCGAGGATATTTCAGTAGAAAGAGAAAGTAAAACTTCACTTATAAAACTGTTAAGAGCCGCCAAAGATAGACTTGACAAGAATAGAGTTATTACCATGTTTCCTGAGGGAACACGCTCAATGACTGGTAAAATCCTCCCTTTTAAAAATGGTGCAAAAGTTATAGCAGATAAATATAAACTTCGTGTTCAGCCTATAATTTTGATGCAAACTTCAAAATATTACAATATAAAAAACTTTTACTACAAACCGGGTCGCATAAAAGTGATATTTATGGATTCATTCACAGCAGATAAAAGTGATGATAATTGGCTGCAAGATTTACGAGAAAAGATGCAAAAGGTGTACAATGATGAGTTGGCAAACAATTCTAGCCGTAGGTAGTGGAGGCTTTATCGGGGCAGTACTCCGAATATATATGAATGGTTTTATATCTCATAGAGTTCCTCACATTTTACCTTTTGGAACGCTTGGAATAAATCTAATCGGCAGCTTCATGATGGGAATTTTGATTGCTTTATTTATGCAAACGAGTTTCTTCTCTCTTCACACAAAATCATTTCTAACATCTGGAATTTTAGGCGGGTTCACAACCTACTCAGCTTTTGCAATTGAGAGTTTTTTACTTTTAGAGGGTGGGCATATTTTGCTTGCCCTTGCAAATATATCGCTCAATGCTTTTGGAACTATTTTTATGGCAGGCGGCGGTTTTTATCTTGTGAAATTTTTCTTGAAATAGGCTAAATCAATATAATCTCATCCGCACACCACTTCGCAAGTTCCATGTCATGTGTGATTAGAAGCATTCCCATCTTGTCAAGATTTTTCATAAGCATATTCATAACCTCTAGCTGAATCAGATTATCCAGAGCGGAGGTAGGCTCATCCAAAAGGAGAAGTTCCGGTTTCATGAGCATGGCACGAAGAATAGAAGCTCTCTGAAGCTGCCCTCCAGAGAGTTCATGTGGAAGTTTTAAAAGCAACGCATATTCAAGATTGATAGACTCTAAATAACTGTCTAACTCGTCTATATTTGCCACATCTTTTATCTGGCTTAGAAGGGTGTAGCTTGGGTGAAAGGAGCTGTACGGGTCTTGAAAAACTTGTGAAATCTTTGAAGATTTTATCTCTGCATTTGGTGCCTTTAAATTTTTTAAAATAAGCTCAAAAAGAGTGCTTTTTCCAGCTCCACTTGCTCCAACAATAGCTTTAATTTCACCTTTTTTTAATGAAATAGAAAAATTGTTAAAAAGTAAAAAATCTTTTTTATATCCAAATGATAAATTTTTTACCTCTAAAACACTCTCCATGAATTAGCTCTTATTAAGTGCCAAATAAAGCTTTGCAAGCTCTCTGTAGAGAGCTTGCGGTTTAATGTCGCCATTCTCTTCCCAAACTCTTTTCATAATGATATTATCTTCCGTGCCGTCCCAAACTTTTATATAAGTTCCCTCTTTGTAACCGTTATCTTGACGAAATTGATTTAAAATATTTTTGCCTACATAGAGTCTGTAAAGTGTTTCTAAATCCAACCCACTCATGGTGACCAAATCAAAAAACTCTTTTATCAATTGGTCTATATTTACCCCATCTTTTGCCAGTGATAAAAACATAATATTTTCAACTTTTACCATTATCTCATCTTGTGGAGCAAACAAACTGTTTTTATGATTTAATGAATCAAAAGTTTCTGATTCTGAGATGTCGATAGCCAAATTTTCTATCTGTCCTCGCATGTTTTGAGCATAGTTTTCAATCGCCAAACTCATAATAAAATGCCAAACATCCACCACTTCAATTTGCAAATTATCCCAATCCGGTTCTTGATCTATATTTTTCCAGTGTTTCCATGAAAAACTGTCTATCATCTCGGCTGCTTCCATGTAAATACATCTTTTCCAGTTTATTTTTTTACCGTTTTTTGTAGTTCCGTTTACCCACTTCTCTCCATTTGTAGCGTCATTCAGTTGGACTTGAAGCTGTAGCATTAGTAATATTTTATCCATTGTGTTCACTCTTTATAAAAATAATTTTGCCCATTTTATCTAATATGCTAAAATACCCTACTTAAACTTTAGAGAATAACTATGAAAAGAATCAATTGCAGGGTATGCGAACACTATTTTGTCACATGGGAGCCTCAGAGACCGCACGGATGCAAGGCTTATGCTTTTAAATCACCTCAGATTCCGTCACTTTTGGTTTTTCAGAGCAGTGGGACTGACTGCTCTCTATTTAAACAAAAGCATCCCAAATAATTTTCTCGCCAAAACCAAGTCTATTGTCTGTCATTTTAAAATAATTTACTTTTATCTGCCACAGTTTTGGATTAAGAGCGAGGGCATAAGGAAAGGCTTTAAAGTACTCTATTTTAAGCTCTTTATCCTCAAGTGGTACAAAATTTCCTCTAAACTGCACACCCTGAATTTTACCTATAATTTTTGTCTCTAAGAGTATATTTCCTGCGATATTTGAATTTTCAACAATATGTTTTATATGCTTTGCATCTTCACTGCTGGCAACCACAAAAGATAGTTTTTGCTCATCAAAAGCATAAAAAAGAGAGCAGACACTAATCTCTTCCGCAGTTGCGGTTGCCAAACTCATGACATGATGTTCATTTAAAAATGAGCTTATTTTTTTTAGTTTCTCGCTCATAAACTTAGTTATTTAGCAAAAATGTTTCAAGTTCTTCAACACTGTATATTGACCTTTTTTCTAGCATCAATATAGCCAGCTCATCGCTCGATAAAAAGTCAAACATATCCTTCGGCTTGCTCAAGTTGTAGTAACTTTTCATAAAATTTATAAGTGTTGTAAAATTATCATCCTTACTATTTGAATGTGCTTTAAAATCTTTATATCCATCCCAATGAATTTTAACCATTTTGTCTCCCAAATTTATTTTGTAAAGCATGTTCTAGCTGCTCAACTATCTGCAACATCTTAGCATGTGAGACTGCAAAATTCAAGCGCATAAAGCCGCTCCCTTCCCTTCCGAAGCGAATTCCGTCATTCAAGCCAAGATTTGCCTTATCTATAAAAAATATTCTCAACTCTTTATTAGAAAATTGCATGCACCTGCAATCAAGCCAAGCCAAATAGGTTGCTTCAACAGGAGTTACCTTTATTCTATTTGGAAATTTTTCACAGAGATTTTCCAGCATGTGAAAGTTTTGGATGAGATGAACTTTTAACTCCTCCAGCCACTCTTTGCCATGGAGATAAGCCGCTTCAAATCCCACATGCCCAAATACAGTGCCGTTTGCAAAATGTATTTTTTTATACACTTCCAGAAATTTTGCTCTTAACTCTTTGTTAGAAATGGCAACGGTGCTGATGGCAAAACCTGCCATGTTGAATGTTTTTCCTACTCCCATAGCAGTAATCGTTATATCTCTAGCCTTTTGACTCAAAGAAGCGAACGGCATGTGAACATTGGGTGCATAAACTAAATCAGAGTGAATCTCATCTGAAAAGACAAGAATATTATGCTCCAAACAAAGCTTTAAAATCTTTTCCAATTCCTCTCTACTCCAAGCTCGCCCCACAGGATTATGCGGAGAGCAGAGCAGCAGAAGCTTTGTTTTTTCATCTATTTTTGCTCTCAAATCTTCTATATCAAAAACATATTTTCCGTCAACTTGTTGTTTGAGCGAATTTTTTATAAGTTTTCTTTTCTGTTCTTTCACGCTATGAAAAAATGGAGGGTAGACGGGAGTTTGAACAATCACACCCTCTCCCTCTTTAGTAAATGCCTCAATAACCGCATTCATGGAAGCCACAACGGAGTGAGAGTAAAACATATCTTCCAACTCGTAAACTATTCCGTGCTCTTTCTTCATCCATGCAATCTGAGCCAAAAAAGCACTCTCCGGAACTTCCTCATACCCAAAAATAGGATGTTCAAGCCGTCTTCTCACAGCTTCAAGAACAAAATCAGGCGTATCAATATCCATATCCGCCACCCAAACAGGAAGCACATCCTCGGTGCCAAAAAGCTGTTTTCTCAGGGTATATTTTTCTGCATTTGTATTTTCTCGGCATGTGGAAGTAAAAAAATTATAACTCATTTTTTCCTCCACACACTCACCTCAGCAACTGAATATTGGTACTTTCTTGCACTCTCTTTTATGACAAACTTCAAATCCTGCAGATGCATAAACTCAAACTTTTTGCCTAAAATTGTTTTTAAACTCTCAATTGTTTTTACTTCATTGCCATGCTCATCTTTATATCCGCCAAGCCAGAACTCTTTTTTTGTTGAGCTCTCTTGCCACGTGTAGGGAGAGGTTATAACTAAAATGCCGCCCTTGTTCAATCTCTCATCAATCGTCTCTAAAAACAGTCTTGGCTGATAGAGTCTGTCTATGAGATTTGTTGCCATAATTGCATCGTAACCGGTAAAATTAGGTTTCAGATTACATGCGTCACCCTGCCAAAAAGAGACTCTCTCTTTTAACTTTTCATACCCGAGTTCTTCTATTGTAACTCTTTTATCTAAAACTAAATCGCCCTCTTCTTTTGAATGAAACGCAATATAACCCTCACCCTTGAGTTTTACACCGACACCGATAAATCTGGCAGAGAAATCAATACCTTCAACCTCATCAAAACTCTTTGCCAACTCAAAAGTTCCCCTTCCTGTTGCACAGCCCAAATCAAGTGCTTTTGTTTTTTTTTGCACAAATTCTGAAACTATTTTTGCACTTTCAACTGCAAAGTTTTTCACACCAAAATGCTCATCCCCATACTGAAACTCACAATATTGAGAGACAAGCGCATCGCTCTCATAAATATCACTCACGTTTGTAACCTTAGTATTTGAAATCACATATCTGAAACCTGCGTTTTGGTAGAAATGTTTACGAAATGCGTATCTTGCGTGTTTCATAATTGGATTACCGCTGCTCGCCCATGATGAACCTTTTATAATGGCATGTTTATTGTCAAAAGTTGGGAGTGAGAAGTCGTCATACGCCTCGTGGATTTCAAAGCCGTCAAATCCAAAAATTGGAGTTCTACTCCACTGCCAAACATTCCCGACCACATCACAAATGCCGTTGAAACAGAACTTATCAACGGGACATGCGCTGAAATAGCGGGCAAAGTTCAGGTTCGCCGTTTTATCATCAAAATTCGGCAAATCAAGCAACTCTGCAAACTCATAAATGGCTCTAAACTCCGCTTCACTCGGTAAGCTGTAAGTCACTCCTTCTTTTTTACTCTTAAATCTGCAAAATGCCTCGGCTTCGAGCGCATTTACATCAACGGGCCAGTTTTGCGGCATGTCGATTAAAGAATGAAGTGTTCTATATTTAAACCTATCCTCTTCTAAAATCCAGAATGGCGGATGTTTCGCTTTGCGGATATCTAAAAATTTTCTACCCTCATCATCCCAAAATTCTTGATTTTCATAACCGCCACTCTCCACGAACTCCATAAATTCACCGTTGCTGACCAGATATTTTGAAGCCTTAAACTCTTGAACTGCTTCTTCATAATTTCCATACTCATTATCCCAGCCGTAAAGATTATGGTTTTTTTCTTTGCCTAATCGCACTTGGCTCAGAGGGATTGTAAGCATCTCATTCTGCGGTGCTTCGCCCGCTTCATCGCAAATAATAAACTCTTTAACCTTTTTTACAAATTCGATGGGCATCTGCCGATGCAGAACCAAAGAAGTCTCTATATGGATGCGTTCATGTTCAATTCCCATCAAAACTATCCACATGTCAGACTCCCAAGTGATTGGCAGGGTAAGGGGCATGTTGCTTATGAGTGCATCCACTAGAGCTCTCACTCTATCGCGATACTCTCTGACTTCGCTCACTTTTGGCCATTTATTGTTCCTCAGAGAAAGGTCGTCCCATGCCATTTCATCCACGCCGACGGCAAAAATGGATTCAAAATTTGGATTGATTCTCTCTTTTATTATTTTCATGAGGATGAGTTTGTTGATAAAAAAGGTTGCGGTATGTCCAAAATAGAATATCATAGGATGGCGCGTCGGCTCCGATTTTTTGTAAAAAACCTCATCCTCTTTTAAGAGCTCAAAAATCTTTTCAAACAAATCAAAAGTTTTGTGAAAATAGTCTCGTATCTCTTGGCGTTTTAATTCAGGATTGTTCCCATCAAGTGTTGGCGGATATGTGCTAAACTCTCTCAAAAATAAGCCTTTTTTTTAATTTCTCTATTGTAGCAAATTAGCTATAATTTTTTATGCAATTAATCAAAAGTAACCTATTCAATAATTTTTCAAATCTCACACACGCTTTAACTACAAGACATGGAGGAGTAAGCCAAAAGCCTTATGACTCTTTGAATCTCGCTTGGCATGTAGGCGATGACGCGCAGCTTGTGGAGATAAACCATAAACTCTTGAGCGAAGAGCTTGGGTATGACAAAAACTCGCTTATTCACATGAAACAGATTCACTCCAATTTGGTTCATGTGGTAATTGAGGAGGATGATTTTTTTACACCAAGAAGCTGTGATGCTCTTATTACAAACAAAAAAAACACTCCTCTAATGGTGATGGTGGCGGATTGTTCACCTCTGCTTTTTTATGATGATGTGCAAAAAGTAATAGCAGTCGCACATGCCGGCAGAGCTGGTGCATTTAAAAATATTGTCAAAAATGTTGTTGATTGTTTTGTAAATGAGTTTGCATGTGAGCCACAAAATCTTTATGTAACTGTAGGTGCAAGTATCGGTGTATGTTGCTATGAAGTTGGACAAGAGGTTTACGATGAGGCATGTGCAATCGGTTTGGAGTATACAGTGAGGAAAAAAGAAAATCGTTACTATTTGGATGTAACAAAGATTTTACAATCGCAACTTTTGGAATGTGGAGTTAAAAAAGAGAATCTTGAAATTTCAGATGAATGCACAAGCTGTAAAAACGAGAGCTACTTCTCCTATAGAAAAAGCGGAGTGACGGGGAGATTTGCAGGGCTTTTGATGATAAAATAAAGCCTCCAAAACTTTAAAATTCCGTATGTATTCTAAAGGCATACACATTCATAGGACCACGATTTGAATTGTATGCTGGATTTAGAATAGATTGATAATCAAGTGTTAACCATATTTTTTTCATCAAATTAATACTGTAGAATATTTCACTACTCTCTTCCGGTTTATATTTAAAATTGGGTCCATCCCCGATAAAATAAGAAATTCCACCCGCTTCTAAATATTCTCGACGTTCATTCGAAAGTCTATTTTCTGATAATGCAATTCCAACAGTGTCATTTGGTCGATTCCAACTAATACCTTTGGTTAATAAACCCATTGATACTGATGAATCTACTTCTGTAAACGCATATGTTTCGGTTTTTCCATCTGCTTTCATCGCACGTAAAAAGAATCCTGTATTGTCAGTTAATTCTTGCTCAACATTTACACCTATACCAAATTTAGTTTTAACACCATTTCGAACATTAAATATAGTCTGTGGGTTTGTTCCAGGATTGGCTAACAGATAAGCTGTAGCATCTGAAAAACTCGCTAATACAGCACGATTTATCCAATATAAGAGACGAATTTTTCCTTCAAGATCGTTGATTGTATGTTTATGTTCTATTTCAAACTGATCACCATAATGTTTTAAGATTTGCCAGTCTACTTCTAAAAGATTTGGTTCTATTGGGCCGGTCATGCGGCCTGCACGAAAAACCCAATCGTCGTAGTAAAGTTCTGCTGTCGCACCCCAGCCATATCCTCTCGCATCAGCTGCATAATCATATGCTGCATATGTCCAATTTCCCCAATTCATAAATTGTGTTCTGGGATCATTGGCATATTTATTATGATCAAATACATCAAGAGTGGAAAAATTTCCTGCTGTAACAACAAGACGATTCTTATCTACTGTGCTAGCTATTTGATTAAACCCAGATGGAATATAATCAGTTTCACCGCCTAAATTAAATGTTTGACGTAAAAATAAACGTTGACGATATAATTGTAAATTAGTACCTGCAGCTCTTGTAATTTCGCCATTTGTATAGGAACCCATACCAATCAAAGCATTGGAAAAAGGAACACCTGAAACTACTTCTGGATTGAAATAAATTTCTCCATTATCCCATAGGCGTAATCCCCAATGAGCAGTAGCAGAAAAAGTATACATATGATCACTACTTGGATTAAGGCTATTGTTGAGTGGAGCCAATGCTGGTGAAGCGAATGAAGGATGTTCTTGCCAATTATATGTGATCTGATATTTTGCAGAAGTATTTTCTTGCGCAAATGGTTCATCTTCGGCAAATAAAAAAGGTGAAATGCTTATGCATGAAATGAGAAATGAAGTTAGTATTTTTTTCATTTTAAAACTATCTGATATTTTAATTATGGGATGCTTGGTAAATTTCACATTTTTCCTTGTTGAGTTGATTAAATTTATAAATGGTGGATATATATTTGTCAGGAAGCAGAAATTTTTTATAAAGAAACTTCACCACCACGAAGAACTTGGGTTTAAAATATTTGCGGGATAATATCACATCTTGTATCACAATTTAGTTACGGTTAACTTTGTTTCTCATTTGATGAAAGAGATAAAAAACTATCCTAGTCTAGAAGTAGTTTTTCAAACTCCGCCGCAGGGACAGGTTTACTTTTGAGATATCCCTGATACATTGTGCACCCTTTCTCTTTTAAAAATTTTAGCTGGTCTTCCCTCTCTACTCCCTCGGCAAGGAGCTGAAATCCGAGTGCCTCTCCCATGGCAATAATTGCGCTTACTATTGCCATATCATCCATATCATAAGGAATATCATCTACAAAACTTTTGTCTATTTTGAGTACATCGATAGGAAATCGTTTGAGATAACTCAAAGATGAGTAGCCTGTGCCAAAATCATCAATCGCCAAGCGAATTCCCTTTGCCCGAAGAAGATGGAGCATCTCGACCGTCTCTTCCTCCCTCTGCATCAAGGCACTCTCCGTGAGTTCCAGTTCCAGATGATTTGCTTTATATCCGCTCATTTTGAGAGCCTGCTCTACCATTAACGGGATATTCTGAAAGCGAACTTGGTGCGCTGAGATATTCACGGCTAATGTTAAACGGTACCCTTTATCCATCCAAAGCTTGCCCTGTCTGCATGTTTCATTTAAAACCCATTCTCCAATATTGCCTATTAGTCCAAGCTCCTCTGCGATAGAAATAAATTCAAATGGCGGAATAAGTCCTTTTTGCGGATGGTTCCATCGCACCAGCGCTTCAGCCCCTAGGATACGCCCTGAAGCGATATGAACTTGAGGCTGATAATAGACTTCAAACTCATTCTTCTCAATAGCACGACGTAAATCA
Organism: Campylobacterales bacterium; assembly: GCA_026390115.1. Lineage (GTDB taxonomy): Bacteria > Campylobacterota > Campylobacteria > Campylobacterales > Sulfurimonadaceae > Sulfurimonas. Next base: position 31,136 of record JAPLGO010000027.1, read on the forward strand.
TTTTCGCATTCTATTCGTTTACGAGCCAAATCTGTAAGCTCATCCGTGTAGTAGCTATACGTTCCGCGTCCATCCGCTTTGGACTTGTAAAGCGCCGCATCAGCGTGTTGTAAAAGGTCTGAAGCATTTGTTCCATCCTCAGGGTAAAGCGCTATTCCCGCACTTACCCCGACATGGATTACAGCTCTGGCAGACAACTTATAATCTAATGAGAGAGTATGAATCATCTCGGAGGCAAGTCGTCCCGCATCCTCAGGATGTGCCAAATTTTCCAACACCACGGCAAATTCATCTCCTCCGATACGACCAACCATATCTCCTTCTCTCAAACGCGAAGAAAAACTATTTGCGATATGCTGAAGCAGCTCATCACCAGAACTATGTCCGTAACTATCATTTATGTCTTTAAAGCGATCCAAATCAAACACTAAAAATGCCATCCGTGTTTTATTGCGCTTTGCCTGTTCTATGGAATTTTGCAGATGTGACATCAAAAGGGTACGATTTGCCAATCCCGTCAAAGAGTCATAGTTTGCAAGTGTTTCAAGTTTTGCTTGATAAAGTTTTTGCTCCGTAATATCTTGCACCATTCCGATTCCTGCAAAAAATTCTCCCGAATCATCTGTTCCGACTTTTGCATACTCTTTTACCCATTTTATTTCATTTTTTACAATAATGCGATGTTCAACTTCATACTTTACTCCTTTTAACGCTTCTTTCCAAGCGTTATTAACAGTTTCTAAATCATCTGGATGGACAAGTTCTAAAAATGAACCGTAGGTAAGAGGAGTATCCTTTGAGACTCCAAAAATTCTATATGTTTCATCGGACCATTCCAAAACATCACTCTTTGCATTGAGACTCCAGCTTCCTATTTTCGCCAGTTTTTGTATATTTACTATATCATCATCTTTGCGTAATATTTCATTCTCATGTTCTATCTGCTCAGTAAAATCCTGAAAAATGCCCAAGGCTTTTATCGGGTTGTTCTCTTTATCATATTGAAATTCCGTGTGTGTTTTAATCCACTTAAAGCCGCCGTTTATATCATGCACTTTATATATGGATGCATGTATCTTATTTTTTTTAGAAGCATCAAAAAGCTGATATTGGACTCTCTCTTTATCCTCCGGTGCAAAATGTTTTATGACTTCACTAAATGGTATCTTCTTTTTATTTTCTATTCCAAAAATTTTGTAAGCTTCCGAGCTGCCAGAGAATTCGTCTCGCACAATATCCCACTCCCATGTTCCAATGTGTGCCAGTGCTTGAATATTATCTATCTCATCATTTTTATGTATTAAAGTTCTTTGAATATTTTCTTCTTCCGTAATATTTCTATAAACTGCAAGCAAAAATGAAGCTCCATTCAAATCAATAAAGGAGACAGTTATCCAAACATCAATAAGCGTTCCATCTTTTGCCCTATGAATAGTCTTAAAACTGTCATATCCTTTCTCAATTATTGAGTTTAGTCGGAGAGCTGTCTCTTCAGGCGTCTCAATTACTTCGTAGTCGGAGAGAGTAAGTTCTGCAAATTCTGATGCACTATATCCAAGGCAACTATGTGCAACACTGTTAAATTCTACCGCCTTCATCGTATTTATATCAACAAGGACTACTCCATCAGGAAGTGCTTCAAAGAGTTTTATATATTTTCGGCTGTTTTGCTCAATTGTATTTTTTTCTTCATTAAGCTCTATTTTTCGCTTATCAAGATTGGATATTGTCTCATTTTTTTGCTCGATTGACTTGATTAAATGTTCAAAATAACTGCCATGTATAGCATGAAGCAGATCATGGCGGCTTATCATTCCTACCAGATTTTGTAACTCATCCACTACTATAAGTTGATGAACCCCATGTTTTTTCATCTGCGTTACAGCTTCATGTATAAAAATATCATCTTTTATTACTTTAAAATCTGTTCGCAACAATGATTCAACACTCTTTTCTGCTGTATATTTATATTTTGTACCCCATTGTACTACATCTCTTTCAGTAATCAATCCTATCGGATGTGTATGATTATCAAGTGCGATAGCATAATCACATTTGTGGCTTTTCATAAGGGCTGCTGCTTCTACAATAGATGTATTTTCTTTGATTACAAGAGGTGAACTACTTATGATATCGGAGATTCTACTAAATTTATTCAACTCTCTAAAGCTGATATGACGAATAAAATCTCCCTCACTTACAATTCCGACAAACTTCTTATTTGCATCCACTACCACAAGGTGACGATACCCTTTGTTTTCCATTATTGTGTAAGCATCATGAATATTAAGGGTTTCTGCTACGCACAAAGGATCAGGCGTCATAACTTCAAATAATGTTTTATGCGTGTCAACTGCTTCGGCCACAATGCGAAGGGCATCATGCTCAGTAAATATTCCGACAGGATTGTTTTCATCATCAACTATCACTACAGAACTTATTAAGTTTGAAGACATTAACTCAAGAGCCTCAGCCACCGTTTGAACTGAATTCATGCAGATGCTGGCATGGGATAGAATTGATTTTAAAGAAATAGACTCCATTTTAACCCTTCATTTTATGGTATTTGTTAGTTTATATCAGTTCTAAAACTTTTTTTGCTAATTGTTGCGGCAGAAGTCCTAATGACTCCTCTACCTTTTTTGTGTTGCCATGCGTAATAAAGGAATCGCCGTACTCAAAACTCATTAATGCTACATCTTGAATTTTTTCATGCGATAAAAATTCCAATAAGGCACTTCCGACTCCGCCTATTTTAGAGCTGTCTGAAAAAATAAACCACTTCTTATGTTTGGATGCTAAAGTTTTTAACATCGCTTCATCAAGCGGTTTTACAAAGCGTAAATCTAAAATACTCACCTCTTGTTCCATCAGCTTTGCAGTCTCATACGCACGCCCGACGCCGTTGCCGTAACCTATAAAAAGTATGTCACTGTCGTTTGAGCGTAAAAGCTGTGATATGGCAAGCTTAAACGGCTGAGACTCCGGCAGATCCATTGGCATAAAGGAACCTCTTGGGTAACGAAGTGAGCATGGATGCATAAACTCTGCAGCAAATGCCATCGCCTGATGAAAACTCTTTTCATCGCGTGGAGCAAAAAGTGTCATGTTTGGAATAACTCGCAAAAAGGAGATGTCAAAAGCACCTTGATGCGTCTCTCCATCCTCTCCGACAATTCCGGCTCTGTCAAGTGCGAAAACAACTGGCAAATCCATTATACATGTATCGTGGATTATCTGATCGTATCCTCTTTGCAAAAAAGTTGAATAGATTGTACAGAATGGTTTAAACCCCTCTTTTGCCAAAGCCGACATGGAAGTAACCGCATGCTGCTCAGCAATTGCCACATCCCAGAATCTGTTTGGATACGCCTCTATAAGTTCACTTAAGCCCGTTCCGCTTGGCATAGCAGCCGTCGCTCCGACTATTTTATCATTATGTTTTGCAAGGTGAAGCAGTGCTTCAGAGTAGATTTGCGTTGCACTTTTTGTAGAGCTTTTTTTAGAGGCATCTCCGCTGTCTAAATCAAAAGGTCCCACACCATGCCACTTTTCCTCTTTGCCCTCAGCTATCTGATACCCTTTGCCCTTAAGAGTTTGTGCATGGACAATAACCGGTTTGCCAAGATTTTTTGCTATTTGTAAAATTTCAATGAGTGATTTTAGATTATGCCCATCCACGGGTCCGATATAGTCTATTCCCATCTCTTCAAACATAATTCCCGGAGTAATGAGTTTGAGACTCTCCTCCATTTTTTTTGCCATATAGTGCGCACCCTCACCAAAATTATCGACAAAATTTTCAATATTTTTTTTAAATCTCTGATAGAAAGGTCCCGCCATTGCAGAACTCAACATGCGGCTAATCGCACCTATCGGTTTTGAAATGCTCATCTCATTATCGTTGAGTATAATCACCATCGGGTATTTTCTATCACCCAGCTCATTGAGTGCTTCATAAACCATGCCGGCAGTCATTGAGCCGTCGCCAATTACCACCACGGGAATTCTCTCTTTTTGCTCCCCTTTGAGGGCGATTGCTTTTGCAGCGCCGACACCCAGAGAGATAGAGGTAGAACTATGCCCTGCTACAAAATAGTCATCTTCTGATTCGTTTGGTTTTGTATATCCGCTTAGTCCGTTAAATTGACGCAAAGTATCAAATGCTTTCCATCTCTGGGTTAGAAGTTTATGGGCATAAGATTGGTGGGAAACATCAAATATAAAAGGGTCTTTTTTTGAATCAAAAACTTTGTGCATGGCAACGATAAGCTCTGTGGCACCCAAAGTTGAGCTCAGATGTCCGCCATTTTTGCTCACAACTCTTAAAATTTCGTGGCGAATCTCTTGGCAAAGTTCACCCAATTCTTGTATTGTTTTTGATTTAATATTCATGCTATTCACTTAAGGCTGCCCTTTTTACTCTCTCAAATCTTTTTGAAATCTGTGCGTCTATATTTCCTGCATCGCTCGTTGCCACAACTCCGCCCTGACTCACGGCACTGTCGGAGAGAATTTGAACATGTGACAACTTTCCGACACTCTCCGAGAGAGCCCCATGGTCTTTTGGATTTACTCTGAGTGTTATTTTGGAGGCACTTTGCAGTTCACCTATAAGCTCATCTGATAGTTTCTTTGCTATTTCAGAAGAGTTTGCACTAAGCTCAACACCGACAACCTCTTTTGCTATATCTAATGCAGCATTCATCAAATCTTTTTTAATTTTCTCTAAAGCCTTTTCAAACTCTTTTGCACTGTTTTCAAGTGTCACAACAGAAGATGAAAACTGAGCTAATCCATTTGCTACATTTACATTTGCATCTTGTGAAGCCTGCTGTTTCCCCGCATTTAAACCCTCAAGAAATGCCTCTTCCTTAGCTTTTTGAATCTCTATTTTATGCTCTTCCTCTTTATCTTCAAGCTTCATCTGCATCTTTATAAAATTTGACGACATATCGTCTGTTTTTTTCATCAAAGACTCTATCAGCGAATCTTTTGAATTTTGGCTCAAAGCACTCGCATTGATATCACTGCTTTCTCTTGCGTTAGAACTACTCTCTTTTGTAAACTTCTCTTCTATGGAAGATGGGGTTGAAGTAGCTGATGGCTCATCTGTGCCTGTACCCACCGGCAGAACTTTAAAATTGTATTTGACTACATTATGTCCGCTTATAGCTTTGTTTGAAATAATTGTTGCCAAGGTTAAACAACCATCTCTTCACTTGAGCCCATTTGTATCACTCCGCTCTCTGCAAGTCCATTCACTGCTTCAACAATTCTTCTTTGTGCCCCTTCAACATCTTTCATTTTAACAGCACCTAAAAACTGCATCTCCTCTTCAAAGGAATCTCTTGCGCGCTCACTCATGGAAGAGAAGAATTTCTGCTTCAACTCATCAGGAGCACTTTTGAGCGCAAGCATCAAGTCGTTTTTATCAACAGTTTTTAAAATCTCCATAATAGCTGCTTTATCTAGCGTTACTATATCTTCAAAAGTGAACATCATCTCTTTAATAAGAGTTGCAAGTTCTTCATCGACCTGCTCAATTGTAGCAAGGGTAGATTTAGAAGATTTTGCGCCAAGACGGTTGAAGACATCTGCAACAGCTCTCGGCCCTCCGACTTCAACTTTATAGGAAGCAAGAGACTCAAGTTTAGACTCTAAAACCGCAGAGACTCTTTTAATGACCGAAGGAGAGATATCTCCAAGTCTTGCCATTCTCATGGCAACTTCACTTCTTAAATCATCAGAAAAGAACTTCAAAGTATCCGCAGCTTCAGATGCATCCATATGCGCCAAAATAAGAGCAATAGTTTGCGGATGCTCATGCAAAATAAAATCTGAAAGTTGTTGAGGCTTAATTTTGGAGAGGTAAGAGAAATTTTGAGTATTTTGCATACTCTTAGTCAATTTGTCCATAACTCTTTTTGCTTCTTCCGGTCCCAGTGTTCTATAGAGTAGCTCTCTGGCATACTCCATACCGCCCGATGTCATATATGCACCCGATTGAAAAATAGCATAAAACTCTTCCAAAACAGCCGTTGCAACTGCTTTTTCTATGGTTTTGTTACCTGCAATATACTTTGAAACTTCCGTAATAGTATCAACGCTCATGGATGCAAATAATTCTGCAGTTGCATCTTCACCAATCTGCAGCAGTAATATAGAAACTTTTTCCGCCATATCCATTTCATCAAAAGCAGCTTGCTGTGCCGGAGATAAATTCATTACTTATGTTCCTTTGTTATTTCTTCAGATAAAAGCGCTTGAAGAAGAGATCCAATAGCTTCCGGTTGATCCTGTACCATCGTTTTCACCTTCTCAAGAAGAACATCGTACTTAAGCTCATCCTCATTAAATGCACCGCCTGCTCCAAGTTGATCCTCTACTTTTTTGCGCATTGCCTGAACTTTTTCAACCAAATCTTCATTTTCATCATCGGCAATAGAGAGTATCGGTCTATCTAATTCATCTTCCTCTCTTGAAACTTCAAGCATTCTCTGTGCAAAGGGAGATATAACTTTTTTATAAACAATAAGCAGAAGAATAAGAACAAACAGATATTTAAATGCTCCCGAGAACGGTGCCAAATATGTCTGACTGAAGGCAAATGCAGCTGAAATATTATCATTTGCTGCAGATGCTTTATCAACCTTAAACTGTAAGTTTTTAACAGATATTTGGTCGCCTCTAGTCTCATCAATCCCAATAGAACGGCTCACCAAAGAAGTAAGAGCCTGTAAGTCACTCTCACCGAGAGCTTCATACTCCAACTCGCCCGAAGCACTTCCGTCCTCTTTTAATTTATATTTATATTTCCCATCTACTAAGACCGCTGCCGTTACTCTTTTAATTCTGGCAAATTGTGATTTTGTAGTTGAGACAGTTTTTCCAATTTCGTAATTTGTTGTTCCGTTGTTTTTTTCATATTTTTCACTTGTCTGATTACTTTTTAGTCCCTCGACCGGACCTATATTACTGACTGTTCCCGGAACTCCGCCAACTTCAGGAGGCGCACCGCCCTCGCGTTTTTCTTCGCTCACTTGTTCGCTTCTTACAATACTCTCAGGGTCAAACTTTTCCGAAGTTGAATTTTGAATAGAAAAATCATACTCTATTGTAACCTGAGCAATAACACTTTTGTCTCCACCGACAAAAGGGGAGATAATCTGAATAATTTTCTCTTGCTGTTTTTTCTCTTCTTTGACTTTAAATTTTTGCTGACTGGCTGAGAGTTCGCTCATTTGTGCCATTTCATCTTCATCGCCCATTGTTTCGCCATCGCTGTTTACAAGCATTACGCTTGAGGGAGTCAGCTTTGGAACCGCAGCAGAGACAAGATTTTTGATGCCTCTTATCTGTTTTGGAGTAAGAGAACTTCCATCGCGCAACTTAACCATGACGGAGGCACTCGGTTCAATCTGTTTAGCTACAAAAAGGGTCTCTTTTGGCAGAGCTAAACTCACGGTAGCTGTTTCAATCGGAGCAAGAGAGTTGATTGTACGGGCTAATTCACCCTCTATGGCACGGAGATACTTCACATTTTGGTCAAAACTTGTAGCTCCAAACTCTTGCTTATCAAAAAGTTCAAAACCAACTCCGCCATTTTTAGGAATTCCCATAGAGGCTATTGCCATTCTCTCTTTGTAAACAAAGCTTTTTGGAACTTTAATAATATTGTTTGCCGCGAGCTCATAGGGAACATTCTCTTTTTCTAGATGCTCAACAACTTTGGCGGCATCCGATGCGCTTAGAGAATCAAAAAGTACTTCATATTTATTAGCATCTGCATTTTTTTTAGCTGTAAAAATAACCATAAAAATCAGGAAAGAAACTATCCCGATTATAGCAGCAGCAATAATTATTTTCTGCTGCTTCGTTAATTTTGTGTATAAAACAACTAATTGTGAAAAAAGTACTTTAAAATCCATTAAATTCCCATTTTGCGGTTATATTATTTGTTCTAAAAGCTCAAAGAAACGACTGTTCTGCTCCGTTGTGCCTATGGTTACTCTTATTGCATTCATATTATAACTACTCAAATTTCTGACAATCATACCCTTTTGTAAAAGTGCATTCGATATTTCTGTTGAATTTTGATTATTATTTAGACGTAATGTTACAAAATTTGTATAACTCTCAATTATATCTATTTTTTTTATCTTTGCAAACTCTTCGTATCGTTTCATCTCTTTAATATTGTCTGCAATACACATCTGCACAAACTTCTCATCGCTCAGAGCAACGGTTGCAGCTTCAAGAGAGAGAGTAGTTATATTAAACGGCGGTCTCAGTTTATAAAGCTCTTTTATTATTTTAGTATTAGCAATTCCGTACCCCACTCGCATTCCTCCAAGCCCATATGCCTTGGAGAATGTTCCAAGATAAAGCACATTATCAAATTCAGCGATTAAATCTTTGGGTTGCACTTTTTTGCTCTCATCTTTACCGATTGCATACTCCATGTAGGCGCAATCCACTACAACTAAAGTATTGCTATCTATTTTTCTTAAAAACTGATACAACTCTTTTGCATCTATTGCATCACCTGTAGGATTATTCGGTGTGCATAAAAATATCATGGATGGCTTCTGCTCTAAATAGAGCTTGTAAAACTGCTCTAAATCGTGATGCACAGATGCCGTTCTTATAACCTCTGCACCGATATGTTTCGCATAAATCTCGTACATAGCAAAAGTAACACTGTTGATTAAAATCTTAGAGCCAGAAGAGGCTTTTGCATGGATAGCAAACTCTATAACCTGATCGCTTCCGGAACCTATTACTAAATTATCACTTGTTACTTCATATTTATGACTCAAAGCATCTTTTAATTTTATCATTGAGTCATCTGGATAGAGTGACATTTTGGAAAGTATATTGCCGACAGCCTCTGTAACCTTTGGTGAACAGCCATGCGGATTCTCATTGCTTGCAAGCTTTACTATGTCTTTTGGATCTATCCCGAACTCTCGCACAACCAACTCAATCGGTTTACCTGCTTCATACGTTGTAATCTCTTCTAAATGTTTATTAAATTTCATAACTCCCCTTTTGTATAGCTTCCCAGCCATGTTACTTCACCCTCATGTTTTGAGAGCACTTTTTGCACCTTCTCATCGTCGATATGTCCATAAAAATCTATATAAAACCAATATCCGAATCCGGATTCATCTTTTGAAGGGCGAGACTCAATTTTTGAGAGATTTATCTCTTCATCATAAAAGTCCTGCAAAAAATGAACCAAAGAACCGGCTTTCGCTGCATCATTTAATCGTACCAAAATCGAAGTTTTGTCATCGCCGCTTATCTCATTCTTAAAATCACTCAGTATTACAAATCGGGTGGCACTGTCATGCTCATCCTCGATGTTGTCAAACATAGTAGGAATAGAGTAAAGTTTTGCCGCTATGTGAGAGCAGATTGCGGCAGAAGTTGGATCTGCTGCCGCTAAAATAGCTGCTTTTGCAGTAGATTCTACAGGAATCTGTTCAATATTTAAAAATCCATGTTCTGAGAGGAACTCTCTGCACTGCCCGAGACCTTTGTCTTTTGAATATATTTTTTTAATATCCTCTATTCTTTTCGCCTTTGTTGCAAAAGACATGTGGATAGGCATGTAGAGCTCTGCTACAATTTTTACACTGCTTTTTGAGAGCAAATCCAGTGTTTCACCGACTATTCCGTCTCTAGAATTTTCAATCGGTACAACACCAAATTTTGCTCTTTTTGCTTCAAGCGTTTTAAATACAGATTGAATAGAACCAAGAGAGAGATAGTCACTCATCCCGCCAAAACGGCTCTCCGCCGCTTGATGCGTAAAACTTCCCTCTGGCCCTAAAAAGGCAATTCTTTCAGGGAGTTCCAAGTTTCTGGCAACAGCAAAAATTTCTAGGTAAATTGCCTCGATTGCGCCCTTATTTAAAATAAAATCGTTCTTTTTGCTGATTTGTGTCAGCCTGTCAATAATAGCTTTTTCTCTCTCCGGTCTGTAAACAGCGGTTTTTGTATCGTACTTAATCTCCCCAACTCTTTGAACTACCTTCATTCTGCTGTTTAACAGATTCAGTATCTCATTATCAATACTGTCAATTTTAGTTCTGCACTCTTCTAATGTATTCATAAAGCCTCCAAAATATCTTGCATATCGCCAAAAATATGGTCTGGTCGAAGAGACGGTTTTAAAAAAGGAACTATCTCCTCTTTGCTTTTATATTTGCCGCTTAAAACAAAAACCGTCTTCATTCCAAGCTCTTTTGCTCCGCCCAAATCACCCTTTACATCATCGCTGATTATAGTTACATCACCAAACTCGGCATGTGGAGCTTGCTTACGAAGGAGTTCCAAACTCTCATTATAAAATGCAACACTAGGTTTTCCTACAACTTCATAAGGAGTGGATGTTGCGAACTCCAAAAGTTTCAAAATTGCTCCAACCCCCGGGTATCTTTTAGAGTTTTTTGCGTAAATAGAGGTCTCATGCATGCCAACCAAAGATGCACCGGAGAGTAAAAACTCTATCATTTGGGCATACTCTTCCGAAGTAAAATCCGCTTTTACAGAAACCAAAACTGTTTTAGGATTTTTGTAATCAAGTTTATACCCCATATCGACTAAAACACTCAAAAATTCTTTGGTTCCGTACGCTGCAACTGCCTCTTTAGAAACTTTATATTCGAGCATCATGAGCGGATCCAAATAGGAGGAAGCCAATAAATTAAAGCCGATAGAGTTAAGATAGGCTAAAAAATCTTTTGAACTGTATTTAGTGTTATTGGTGATAACCATGTAGGGAGTTTTATTATAATTGAGCATGTCGATAAACTCTATTGCACCGCGAATCGGAGACTTATCTATGTCACTAATAAGAGTACCTTGAACATCTATGAAATACATTAGTTTAAAAACTCTCTCTCTAATGCAATTAAATCCTCAAAACTTTCTCGTTTGCGAATCATTTTTACAATACCGCCTTTAATAGCTATCTCGGCACTTCTTCCTCTTGTGTTGTAGTTGCTTCCCATGCCAAAACCATAGGCACCGGCACTGTGGATAACAAGCAAATCATTATGCTCCAGTTTAGGCAGAGAGTAGTTTTTTGCTAAAAAATCTCCGCTCTCACAAACGGGACCTACCACATCTGCCAGAGTTTCCGCTTCTTTTGAATCTGTTATAGCCTCAATTTTGTGGTACGCGTTATATAAACTTGGACGAATTAAATCATTCATCGCACCATCTACAACCACAAATCTTTTTTGACCGTTATGTTTTTCATATAAAACTTTAGTCAAAAAATAACCGGCATTTGCAGTTAAAAATCTCCCCGGCTCACAAACAATAGTCATGTCAAGTGCGTTCAGAGTGCCTAAAATCGCCTGTGCATACTCATAAGGCTTAATTGTAACTTCATTTTTATACTGCACGCCAAGCCCGCCGCCAATGTCAAAAAATTTCAAATCTATTTTGATGGTGGAGAGTGAGCGAACCAAATCAGCCACAATCTCAGCAGATTCTCTTATTGGACCAAGTTCCGTGAGTTGAGAGCCGATGTGAAAATGAATTCCTACAGGGTCTAAATGCGCCGAATTATTTGCAAAAATATACATTCTTTTTGCACTGTTTATATCCACTCCAAACTTATTGTCATGCAACCCAGTTGAGATGTATGGATGAGTTTTTGGATCAATATTAGGGTTAACTCTTATGCTTATTCTGCAAACTCTGTTTAGCTCTTTTGCTATCAGTTCTACGCGTCCAAGCTCTGCTTCGCTCTCAACATTTATATACAAAATATCGCTCTCAATCGCTTCACGAATCTCATCGTCGCTCTTGCCGACACCGCTAAAGATAATCTTATAGTGCGGAACTCCCGCCAAAAAAGCACGGCGAACCTCACCGATAGAGACACAATCCGCTCCGCTTCCCAAATCTGCAAAATGTTTCACAATACTTATGTTTGAGTTTGCTTTTACAGCATACGCCAAGAGAGATTTTCTCCCTTTAAATGCCTCTTTGAGTTCACTGTACTGAGAGCTCATGTAGTCCAAATCATAGACATAAAGCGGAGTCTTATACTCTTTTGCTAAATCTTTAAAATTAATCATAAATTGTCCAAATATTTTTGGCTTATTTTACCCAACATGTGCTTATATTTTTGTTAGAAGGGTATCTCTCCGGTATTTATGTCGGTAGCTTTAGGTAAAAAGCAAATCAATTATGGGACTTTTTCCATTGATAGATGGCTATAAAAAAGAGAATAAATACGGGAGAAACAATGCCGATTTCGCTGGGGAGAGTTTTGTTGTTTGAGAGTTCTATGAGCATAAAAAGGATACCCCAAATAAGAAGAGTTGCAAGAATTGCCATAAAACTAAAGAGTGAGACATTTAAAAATCTTGAACTTACGGGTACAAAGAAGAAGATAATCACAACCAAACATGGCACAAAGAGAGGATAGACAAATATTTTATAAAGAGCACTTTTAATGCTACTTATATTTATATTTTGCTCTTTTAAAAGAGCTATAGCGTCCAAAGCATCTTTAATTGTGAAGTTAACTTTTCCTTCATAAACTTGGTCAAGCATGTCAGGGCGAAACCCCTCAAGAATATATAAATCTTTTTGATTTGTAACTTTCATGCCGAGCGATTCAAAACTCAAATCATTAGGCTTTGTAATGACATCTGCCTCTTTGATATGCCAAAATCCATCTCTGTATTTTGCCTCTTTTGCTACTATAACCTCACTGAGAGAGTTCTCTTTTACACTAAAAACTCTTATTCCCTCAGCTTTTTCTTGAAGTGGCAGAAGTTTTGAGAAATAAATATACTTGTCCTTGTATATAAAAAAAAGATCCTGTGTAGGGTTTAAATATTGAGCATGTTTGCGAATATTATTAGAAAATTCATCCGCTCTTGAAAAACTAGGGAGTGCATGCAAAAATATAAATATAAATATAATTGAAGTTGAAACAACAACAAAGGGGCGAAGAACATCTGTTCTTGAATAGCCTAAAGAGTAAAATGAAACCAAAGAATTTGAGCGAATTAAAAAAATCTTTGTCGTAATCATGGCAAAAACTAAAGCCAGAGGAAGAAGCATATCTATTGCAAAGAAGGATTTATATGTGAGATAGATAAGCGTTAAGTTGGCGGAGTTTGCGAGCTCTTCTGCATTTTCCATGTAATCAAGCCCGACTAAAAACATACTCAAAGCTACTAAAATGACAAAGAAATATTTGAGATAGTGAAGGGAGATATATTTGAAGGCGAGCATAGAGTTATTTTAGCTCAAATTGTTTGATTGTAAATTGAGAGCTTGTATCTTCGAGTGAATTATGAAGCAAAAATTCTACCGCTTCACATGCTTTTGAAATCCACGCTTCAAGATGATTTTTTTCATCAGCTCTAAAATCACCCAAAACAAAAGAGGCGACTTCACCCTTATGCTCAGGCTTTCCTATTCCCATTCTTACTCGCATGTACTCTTTTGAGATTTTTTCATCTGCAGATTTTAAGCCGTTATGTCCGCCATGTCCGCCGCCAAACTTAAAACGAATGGCTCCAAAGGGAAGGTCTAAATCGTCATGGATAACCACAACTTTATCAATTTTATAAAAATTTTTCACCTGCGCTATTGCTATGCCTGAGAGGTTCATAAAGGTAAGCGGCTTGAGCAAAAAATGTTCAGAAAATTTATAGAGTTCAGATTGAGGGGTAGAGGAGAGTTTATTTGCGTTATTACGAGAAACAAGCGCGTCAATAACCATAAAACCTATGTTATGGCGCGTTTTTTCATAGGTCGGGCCAGGATTACCCAGTCCGACTATAAGCATGATTATTTAGCTTTAATGATACTTACTACAGCTACGCGATCAGAATCTGTAAATGTAACATTATCAATTTTAGCTACATCGCGAACGAGTTTAGCATCACCAACATCCATTTTTGTTACATCAATTTCGATTGTATTTGGAGTGTTTTCAATTGTAGCTTTTACTCTTAAACGAGGTTTTGAAACAAAAACAAGACCTTTATTTTTAAGACCGATAGCATCACCAACTGGGACAACAGGCACGAGATAGTGTGTTAAAACACCTTTTTGTGCTACCATCAAATCAACATGTAAAAGGTTACCTGTTACTGCATGTGACTCATATGATTGAACTACAACATCCGTCACCTTACCGTTAACTGAAACTGGGAACGCTAAAGTCTCTTTGTTGCGAACTGTACGGATATATTCATTTGACTTAAATGCTGCATGAACATTTTCAAGACCTTTTCCGTAAATGTTTGCAATCAGATAACCATCACGGCGAAGCGCTTTTGTACCCTTCTTACCAATACTCTCTCTAATTATGCCTTCTAACATATGTAATCCTTAAATAAAAATAGGCGCAATTATACTTAGTTAAGCTTTAAAAGCAGTTAAAATCGCTACTTCAAATCAAAAATATCATCATCATTTACAGCAGCCCTTACGGAACCGCTTTGGCTAGAAACATCACCCGAAGTTAAACCGCTCATCTTAAGCTCTAAATCGGCAGGACTTGTTGCATTCTCTTTCGCCTGTTCTCTTGAGATAATCCCCTCGTTATACAAATCTAAAAGGGATTGGTCAAAACTTTGAGATTTATAGTGACTTTTTCCCTGTTCTATTGCATCACGAATCTCATGGTCACGATTCTCCATAATCAGCTTCTCAATGGTTGCATTTCTGATTAAAATTTCCATCGCGGCACGGCGACCTCCATTAATCGTCTTTACCAATCTTTGTGAAACTATCCCCTGAAGTACTCCTGCGAGTGAGAGTCTCACACGGTTTTGCTCATCTGTCGGAAACTGAGAGATAATACGGTTGATTGTCTCTTTCGCATCTATTGTATGCAGAGTTGAAAAAACCAAGTGCCCCGTATCGGCCGCATGAAGGGCGAGATTAATTGTCTCTTTATCTCGCATTTCCCCCACCAAAATAATATCTGGATCTTCACGAAGAGCCGATTTTAACGCTGCTCCAAAAGAAAGAGTATCCTGCCCGACCGAGCGCTGATTTATAATGCACCCCTTATCCTTATGAACAAACTCTATCGGGTCTTCTATTGTTATAATGTGCTTTCTCTGTGTTTTGTTCACCTCATCGATAATCGAAGCCAAAGTGGTAGATTTACCGCTCCCCGTCGCACCTGTAACCAAAACGATTCCGCTCTTTTTTGTAGTAAAACTTCTTAAAATTTCGGGTAAATGATACTCTTCAAAGGTTGGAATAGTTATAGGGATAACACGAAATACGGCGGAGATTCCCTCCATCTGAAAAAACATGTTGACACGGAAACGATTTTCTTCATCAAAAGGATAAACAAAGTCCATCTCCTTGTTCTTTACAAACTCCGGAAATCTACTTTTTAAAAGCTCTTTTGCAAACATAAGAACATCATTTTTTTCAAATATTCCGCCCGAAAAAGCAACAATATCGCCGTCTTTATTTCTCATTCTGATTGCAGAATTTGCTTTGATGTGCAAATCGCTTCCCTTATTGTCTATCATAGTTTTAAGGTACGCTCGAATCTTTTTTGTCTGCTCGTAGGTTAATTTTTCTACATCTATGCTGTAATCATCTTCGCTCATAATGCCTCCAAAATATCTCTAAAAGCATCTTTAAATGCACTCAATCCATCCGCAATCTGCGTCTCTATTACTTTATCAAAATCAATTCCGCATGCGGACACTTTTGCAAAATGCTCTCTTATGATTTCATCTGAAATTGGCAACGCTCTCTCTTTTTCTCCATTGGCATGAAAAGCTTTTATGGTCTCGATCGGAGCGGTATTTACGCTGTTATATGCCAGCAGTCCACTCACATAATAGTGCGCCGGAAGTGAGTCATCCTTCACTCCCGTACTGGCAAAGAGAGTACGGCAGCCTAAAACGTCCATCCCCTCAATTTTGTTGTAAATATCGGCACTGTTGTAAATCCCAGAGAGTGCTGTAGCAACACCATTTTTAGCAAGTTCTGCATCAAGTGCACGGTCAACTCTGCTCACAAAAATACTTATTACCGTATCTACCTTCTTGCCATGTTTTGCTACACCCTCTTCAAATGCTTTTGCACAGGAGATGGCTTGAGCCTTAGAGAAGACAAGCGTTGCGTTAACCGGAATTCCAGATGTTGTAAGCTCTTTCATGGCTTCATATCCTGCATTTGTAGCCGGAACTTTTATCATTACATTCTTTTTACCGATTGTCTCAAAGAGTCTCTTTCCCTCAGCAATTGTAGCCTCTGCATCGTCGCAAAAAAATGGATCAACTTCGATGCTCACATATCCGTCATCGCATCTGTCATAAAGTGATTTTAAAATATCTGCAGCTTTAGAAATATCATAAATTGCCAAAGCTTCATACTTCTCTTTTGGCGACAATGAGCCTAGGGTTGAGAGTTGCTCTTTATATGCCGGCGAGTTTAAAATGGCATTTTTAAATATAGCAGGATTGGAGGTTGCACCGTTGATTATTCCACTATTTATCAACTCTTTAAACTCATTATCAAGATATTCTCTCTCAATGAAGTCTGCCCATAATGAGAACTTTAAATCTTCTACATACATCTTTAATTCCTAAATGATTTTTTTAAATTATATCTCTAATTTACCTCTTTTTTTAAATAAAACAAAAAATAAAATTAAAGTATGAAGGAGTGTTAGGACAAAAAGAATTTCGCTGTTTACAAAATTTTGTCCATCAGAAAAATCAACATAAAGATAAATTCCATAAGCAACTCCATTCAAATATCTAAATAAGATGGTAGTAGAGAGAGCGAGTACACTCCCGACTAGAAATGCTTTTTTTGTAAAATATATATCTTGATAATAGATAAAATAGACAATTCCAAAAAGAGTTAAAAAGTAGAAGATATAAGCACCAAATGAAAAAATAAGGATTAATGAGTAGTTTAAACATGCCAGATAAAGAAATACAAAAATGTTCTTTAAAAAACTATTTTTGTGGCTAAATAAGGCAAAGCAATAGATGACTTGCAAAAAGAGTAAAAAAAAGTATTGAGAGAAATATAAAAGAGAGGCAGAAACTAAAATGTGAATTATAGTTAGCTCTATAGAAAATTTTTTATCTATTCTCATATAATTTTTTTAATATCTCCACTCTAAATATAGACCCCTCCGGAGACGTCACAACACTTATATCACCATAAAACTGTTTTTGAATAATCATCTGGCTCATATAGAGACCAAGTCCTGTACCGTTTTTTCCCTTAGTGCTGAAGTAGGGTTCAAAAATTTTGGCTACATTTTCATCACTTATTCCATTCGCATTATCTTCGACAAAAATAAGAAGCTTATCCTCTAACTCTTCTGTACGAATCGTAATTTTTGGTTCATTTTGAGTAGAATTTTTAAGAGCATCCACCGCATTATTTAGCAAATTGAGCAAAACTTGAACTATCTCATTTATATAGGTATGGATTATGAAACCCTCATTCTCTTCAATAATGATTTTTACAGCTTCGTCACTCACTCTTGGGAGTATAAAATTGACTGCCTTTTTCAGTAATGTATCTACCTCTATTGCATTCAACTCTTTATTTGGATGAAAATAAGTTTGAAAGTCATTTATTGTATCTGCGAGGTAAATTATTGTGTCGCTTATTTCGGCAAGCGTTTTATCTATTCCTCTAGGTTTATGTCCCTTGTTTAACAGCTGTTCAAACTGGTAATTTGCTATTTTCAGGGTAATCATAGAAAGAGGCTGTCTCCATTGATGCGCTATCATATTTATCATTTCGCCCATAACCGCCTGTTTAGACTGCACAGTTATAAGCTTGTCTTTTTGAAAAAGCTCTACTGCTTTTTCTTCTACTTTTGCTTCAAGAGATTCATTAAGCTCTAGTAGCGCTGCTGTTTTCTCTTTTACCTGTCTCTCCAGTTGGGCATTAAAATCAAGAAGTTCATTTTGCTGTTTTAAAATCAACTCTTTAGCTTCAACCATTTTTATCTGGTAAAAACGAACAATTGCACTTACGACCAGCAATACAACAGATATATAAGTTACTTGAAACAGAGAATATTTCACTTCTACAAAATCCTGCACCGGAGCAATCATTATCATGAAAAGAAGAAAGACAAACCAATAGCTGCCATAATGTTTTTTTTGAAAATACAGAAGCACTATCGGATAAGTATATATCCAAGTATGCTTCATCTGTTCAGGAGCGCTTGTATATATGATTGCTAATAATAAAAAGGTACACTGAACAGTAATAATCATAGCTACCTTGTCAAATGCACTCCTATATTTTCTGAGTACAAAAAACATACCCACATTCATGAAAAGTAAAAAAATTTCCAGCGGTACAAAAATGGGAATCTCTTTGATTATGTTTACTACTATTCCATAAATAAATGCTGCCCCTGAAAGAAAAAGTGCAATATTTATCATCTGATAACCACTTTTTAAATCTCTCTGAGAATCGTCAAATTCAAATCCGCTCGTCAAAAAATTATCTATCTTTAATTTCATATCAACCTCAAATTATGGCAAATAAATCTTATCCAAAAGTTCTTTATACTCTTGCATGGCATCACTCTCAACCGTTATCCCGCCACCGCTTTTATAGATAAATCCATCTTCTGTTTTTTCAATAAAGCGAATCATCACTCCGCTGTCAAATTTTTCTCCGTCATACACACCAAAAATACCGCTGAAAAAGCCTCTCTCATACGCTTCGGTCTCATCTATTATTTTTAGTGTGCTTTTTTTTGGTGCTCCGCTTATACTTCCTGCGGGAAGAAGTGATTTTAAAATATCACCGATTCTCCCATGCCAATCCTCTCCGACAAGCCCGCTGATATGCGAGCTAACCTGCAAAAGTTTCTTCTCTCCAGCTTCTATTGTCTTAACATATCTAAATTTTTCTACCTTTACCTGTGTTGCCACAATCGACAAATCATTCCGTAGCAAATCCACCACCATCACATGTTCCGCCATCTCTTTTTGATTGTTCAGGATTATTTGCTCAGCATTTAAAATGGAAGCGTCGATTGTCCCTTTCATCGGGAAAGTGTTGATTTTACAACCCTCTATCTGTATAAATTTTTCAGGAGAGAAGCAGACAAATTTATCTTTAAATCTCATCTTGTAGTGCGCGGAAGCATGTGCAAATATCTCTTTTAAAGTAAGAGTAGTTTTGATTTTTGTTGGCTGCGTGAGATTGAGCAGATAGGTCTCGCCCGCTTCAATTTTTTTTATAACTCTATCAAATTTTTTTTTATATGTATCGAAGGAGAGAGGCACTTTTTGCAAAGTTTCTCCATGTGGTGTGAAAATATAATTTTCATTGATAGTAAATTCAATATCCTCTTTTTGCAAATCTTCTAAAGGTATAATTTCCAAATTCTCAGCTTTAAAATCAGAGATAAAAAGAAAAGGTTTTCTTTGCCTCCCGAAAGAATTTAAAAGCTTAAACTGCATTCTCAAGAGATTAATTTTTTGAGTATCGCCATTCTGATAGAGACGCCGTTGGTTACCTGTTCAAGAACTTTACATCTCTTATCGGCTAAAAGTGCATCGCAAATATCCACATTTCTATGTACGGGACCGGGATGAAGTAAAATGATATCACGATTTCCGACAAGCTCCGAGGTAATACAAAAGTCACTTGCATAATCTTTGAGAGAAGCGTAATTTTGTGAAGAGTGTCTCTCTGTTTGCGTTCTCAGACTCATAATTGCATCCACCTCATCGATAATCTCTTTAATGTAGTGGGTAGTTTTGAGCGTAGTTTTTGGTAAAAACTGGGGAGGTGCTACTAAAATCACCTCCATTCCGAATCTCTTTAAAAGTTCTATGTTCGAATTGGCAACTCGCGAATTTTTTATATCTCCGACAATTGCGATTTTTTTGCCTTTCACATCGCCGAAGTGCTCTTTAAGAGTATAAAGATCTAAAAGTGCCTGAGTCGGGTGTGCATGTGCACCATCTCCTGCATTTATGATAGAGGCGTTTGTGTGGTCGGAAAGAATCTTAGGAACACCTGCATTTTGATGACGAACAATTATTGCATGCGGACCCATTGCATCCAAATTCATTGCCGTATCAACCAATGTTTCGCCTTTTGCAGTTGAACTTTTTGCCACATCTAAATGTATCATCTCTGCACCAAGTCTTTTTGCAGCTATCTCAAAGGAGCTTCTTGTTCTGGTTGAGTTTTCAAAAAAGAGAGTAATGATGATTTTATCTTGGAGAATTCGCTCAAATCTGCCGTCACTGAACCTTTTGGCATCCGCTAAAATTTCTTCAATCTCTTGTGTTGTAAAATCATCCGTACGAATTAAATGCTTCATGTTTGGGCTTCTTATTATTTTTTATAGATTATACAAAACATCACATATTTTTACAATATCATCATCCACTTTGAGAACTATTTGATTCATTTTTAAAAAGTAGGGTTCGGAAAGAACTTTGAAATTTTCGTAATTATCTCTACAGTTAAAAGCGATAGCATGCGGAATATTTTTATCACTCAGAGCTTTTTTACTCAACAAAGTATCATTGATACAGCCAAGCGAGCAGTGTGTAACCAAAAGTGCAACTGCGTTTAGGTGCGTGATTAAATCTATCATCATAGTGTTCTCATCAATCGGCACATAAAGCCCACCAGCACCTTCAATAATTACAAGGTCACAAGAGGCTTCCATCTCTTCAATCTTCGTCTGAATTTTTTTTAAATCAAGAGGAGTGTTATTTGAAGCCACAAACGGAGCCGCCGCCAATTCATAAATAATTGGAACAATATCATCCACTTCCAAAGACCACAACTTATGGTTTAATCCCTTCACACACTCTAATAGCTCCTCTGCATCTGCTGCAAAATCATCAACTACTCCAGTTTCAATAGGCTTAATTACCCCTACCAAAAGTCCCCGTGAAGCAAACTCTTTTAAAAGCATTTTAGTTGTATATGTTTTACCGATATTTGTATTTGTAGCGGTTACAAAAATTCTTTTTTTCATATTTATCTCTACTTTGGTATAATCTAAAAGCTATTATAGGGCTTATCCACTTGAAAACCCGCAAAATATTATAATTTTTTTTAGAATCAGCTAAACAGGAGCACCATGGCAACCAATATAGAACTTGAGCTTTTACAAGAGACATCCTTCAAATATCCAAAAAAATATAAAGTTTATCTCCTAAATGATGATTACACATCCATGGAGTTTGTAATAGATATTTTGATGACTCTCTTTCATAAAACTTATCAAGAGGCTGAAAATATAATGTTAGAAGTGCATAAAAGAGAGAGAGGTTTATGTGGTGTTTACACATATGAAATTGCCGAAACCAAGGTGATGCAAGTGAGCAAGAGGGCCAGAGACCATGGTTTTCCGCTTAAAGCTATAATGGAAGAAGAGTAATGATTAGTCCAAGTTTAAATGATATATTTCAAAAATCAATCCTATTTGCAAAATCACTCAGACATGAATATCTCACAATTGAGCATATTTTTTATCTTCTTCTTAGCTCACAGGAGGGCGCACACATCATAACTCTCTCAGGAGGAGATGTAGTGAGAATGAAAGAGCTGCTCAAAAACTATATAACTACAAATATACAAGCCCTTCCTGAGGGGATAAACCTAGACCCCTATGAGAGCATCGCTCTTTCAAGGCTCATTGACAATATGATAAAACATGTGCAAAGTGCCGGACAGACAAGTGCAGATGTGGGCGATTTGATAGCTGCCATGTATGACGAAGAGAACACATTCAGCACTATGCTTCTGCATGAGTATCAAATATCAAGAGTAGATATTTTGGAAATTATTTCTCACTCTGAGATAGAAGCAGAAAGTAATGAGAGAGAATCCTATCTGGATAAATATTCAATAAACCTTCTAGATAAAGCCAGAGAGGGTAAAATAGACCCAGTCATTGGAAGAGATAGCGAAATAAAAAGAGTTACGCAGATTCTATGTAGAAGAAAAAAGAACAACCCTCTATTGGTGGGTGAAGCGGGTGTGGGTAAAACTGCAATTGCCGAAGGACTGGCACTCAATATCGTAGCCGGAGAAGTACCGGAGATTATAAAAGAGTCTCAACTCTATGCGCTTGATCTTGGTGCCATGTTAGCCGGAACAAAGTACAGAGGCGATTTTGAGAAAAGACTCAAAGGCGTTATGGACGAGTTAAAAAGAATTCCGGATGCCATACTTTTTATAGATGAGATTCACACGCTCATAGGTGCAGGTTCTACAAGCGGAACAATGGACGCAGCTAACCAACTCAAACCTGCCCTTGCCTCTGGTGAACTCAAATGCATGGGTGCGACAACATTCGCTGAATACAGAAACGGTTTTGAAAAAGACAAGGCACTCAGCAGAAGATTTTCAAAAATAGATATTAATGAACCATCCTCAAAAACAACTTTTCTTATTCTAAAAGGTCTTCAAGAGAAATATGAAAAACATCATGGTGTAAGCTATGCAGACAAAGCTCTAAAACGAGCAGTAGAGCTATCAAAACGATACATCACAGATAGATTTTTACCAGACAAAGCGATAGATTTAATAGATGAAACGGCTGCCTCTTTTCACTTAAAAAAGAGTAAAAAAAGTAAGATTACAGCCACCGATATTGAAAAAACAATCTCAAATATAGTAGGAATATCTGGAGCAAAAGTAAACAAAAATGAAACTTCTTCCTTGATGAATTTGGAAGATGCACTAAGAAAAAGAGTTATAGGTCAAGATAGTGCTGTTTTAACTGTAACAAATGCGATTAAAATATCAAAAGCGGGTCTCACTCCGGCAAACAAGCCAATAGCCTCATTTCTGTTTTCGGGGCCTACGGGTGTCGGAAAAACAGAACTTGCCATTGCCCTAAGCCAAACGCTCGGCATAAACTTTGAGCGCTTTGACATGAGCGAATATATGGAAAAACATACTCTTAGTCGGCTGGTAGGTGCACCTCCAGGATATGTCGGGTTTGAGCAGGGTGGATTATTAACCGAAGCAATAAAAAAACATCCCTACTCAGTTTTGCTATTAGATGAGATAGAAAAGGCGCATCCGGATTTGGTAAATATCTTACTCCAAATTATGGACAGTGCAACGCTCACCGACAATAACGGATACAAAGCGAACTTTCAAAATGTCATCTTAATTATGACTTCTAATATCGGTGCAACAGCCAGAAGCGTTATGGGTTTTAACAAAGACAGCTCAATTTCCAAAAACGAAGAACTGAAATCTTTTTTTACTCCGGAATTTAGGAATAGATTGGATGCGATAGTTGAGTTTAAACAACTAGGAGAAGAGACGGTTGAGGGTATTGTAAATAAATTTATCAATGAATTGAATAAAGAGTTGAAAAAGAAAAAAATTACGGTTTCCCTGAGCCAAGAGGCTGTAGAACATATTGCTAAATCATCATACAGTATTGAGATGGGTGCAAGACCTATAAAACGCTTTATTCAAAACAATATCACTAACAAATTAAGCGATGAGATACTTTTTGGCAATCTTAAACATGGCGGGCATGTAGATGTTGATTACAAAGAAGAGTTAACGCTTGAATATTCCGAAGCTAAATAAGCATAGCTTGGCATTTCCACATCCAAACGATGCAAGTGAAGATGGAATTGTAGCTTGGGGAGGTGATTTAAGCCCCTCTAGACTTATTCGAGCATATCAAAATGGAATCTTTCCATGGTATGCAAAAGATGACCCAATCATTTGGTGGTCGCCTAATCCAAGACTAATCATGGAGATAGATGATTTTAAACTGAGCAAATCTCTTAAAAAAAGTATGAAAAAATTTGAATACAAGTTTGACGCAAACTTTAAAGAGGTTGTGCAAAAATGCGCCACAACATATAGAGGAAAACAAAACGGAACATGGATACAAAAGGAGATTATTGAAGCGTATGAAGTGCTACATAATCTTGGAATTGTACACTCTATCGAAAGTTATTTAAACAATAAGTTAGTCGGCGGCTTATATGGTGTTGTAGTTGGAGGAGTATTTTGCGGAGAATCAATGTTTGCAGATGTAAATGATGCCTCAAAATCAGCCTATGCAGTTTTAGTAAAACATCTAAAAATATGGGGTTATGATTTTATAGATTGTCAAGTCCCAACAAATCATCTTAAGAGCTTAGGTGCAAAAGAGGTAGACAGAGAGTATTTTTTAAACAGATTAAATAGCGTCAATATGCTAACAATTGAGAATGAATGGGCTATTGACAAATCATTGCTGGCACATTAATTGCAGATAAGAGAGTAAGAAAGAAGATAAAAATAAATTAATAAAGACAACTAAAAAGTATAATAAAAGAGTTGATAGATAAAAGAAGGAGAAGGGATTAAATTTGAGAACTAGGCAGCGACCTACATTTCCACACCTGAAAGATGCAGTATTATCAGCGATGAGAGGCTTAGCTTCTGGGTTCGGAATGGAGCC
>JAPLGO010000039.1 GCA_026390115.1 Campylobacterales bacterium
AAAATATACTCTAGCATACAAAAAGAGAAAAATAAAAAATAGCATCCGGACACTTATGCTAAAATGGCATTACAGAAAATATCTTTTTTAAAGTGTCCGAATCATTTCGCTGAAGGTGTCCGGATACTCCGCTGTATGCACGTTTGCATTTCCAAGATCTAATATTACTGTTTGACCCTTATCTAATTCAGTTATTATTTCTTTTACAAAATGACTGGCATTCTTATCATGATATTGAATATAAGGTCTAAGCATTGGAGGTCCAGTTCCAGTAGAAGGATTTAAAAATTTTAGTAAAGCTAAATCATCTGGTTCAAAAACAGATTTGCTATCTTTTGTAATCACTTTAGAATCACTGTTTTCAGCGACAAATGTAGCAATTTTATCCAAGTGAATACGAAGCATGTCCAAACTTATTGGAGATGTAAATTCTTCACCTTTATATACTGCTTCAATTATACCTTTATCAAAATGTGGATCAAAATGCGATGGACCATATTTAGTTCCACTAGTTAAACCAAGTTTTTTTAAACTATCTTCATTAGCCGTAAATCCAGCTTTATTTAAAATTGCCCAGTACATTTGAATTTTTCTAATTGAACGAATTTTTGTGCTACCAATATTCATGGCTTTTATCTCATTTATATTAGGAAGTTCTACACTAGCAAAGCTTTTTACATATTGAGAATTTAAGTTATCTTGATCTAAAAGCTTAGCTAAGATTACTATTGTTGAATCAGGTTGTTCATAGAAATTCAATTTTAATGGTTTAGATGGTGTTTCTTTTCTCGGAGTTAAGGCATACACTAAGCATCGATCTGCATAAGCACTTCTTAGTGAAAAATTTCCATCTTGAGGATTATCGTTTGCATATTCTCCATTTACATCAAAAATGAGTTGACCAACAGATCTATCATCATCTGTAGTTTCAATCATACTTTGAGCAAGTAATTTGACTATATTACTCTTACCAAGTCTTGTTTTACCAAACATTGCTGTTCTAAAACCTTTAAAATCATCAGTAGATACTTTAACATCAACATTATAAGTCGGTACATCATGAAAAGGAAGCTGACATTCTGTAAGTCGTAATTTTCCCAATGAGAACTGATGGCTTTTCTTTACAATTCCATTTACTATCAGATCTAGGAGCTCATCATTTGGAGAAAATATTTTATAGTGATGTGGGCTTACAATATTATTTACATCACCAGAAAATGCTAATTTGTTTGCATCAGATGGATCTGCATAATACATTCCTAGTACAGTAGTAGATAAGGCTCCCCATTGTAACTCGCTTTGTGTCCATCTATCCAATTCAGGCATTGATTTTTTATGTAATTCAAAATATGTTTGTTGTGTTTCTTGATTAAGAGGTGTTGTAGCGACTCCGTTAACACGAAGAAGAGTAAAATGAGGAGGAATTCCTTTGAAGCTCTTAGGGCACATAATAAGATAAGAACCTCGTGGTATACCACCAACAGCTCTTTTGTAAGGATCAGATGTAATTATTCTAACTTCATCATATCCGATATCAAGGACGTAGCCTACAAATCTCATACTCTCAACATCATCTGCTTTATATAAATTACTTTCATGTTTTATAAAATCTGTTAGTATCCTCATTGGAGAATTCTGGTACTCAGCTTTTTGCATAAAATTTTGCATCATTTTCCTTTTTTTTAGTATGATCTTATGACTAACTCACTGTAAGATTTCCGATTCTTGGCTAAGCCAGAGATACTGGTATATCTTGATACTTCAAGTAAACTAAAATCTTTTTCATATAACTCTCTAATCCTTTCATGATTGGCATTTGTAGCCATAACCAATACACCTCTATTCTTCGCTTCTATAAGCTTATTTGCCAACCTTACTTGATCATCCCATGAAAATAGCTTTTCATTATATTGTACAAAGCCATTATTATTATGTGTAACGGTATAAGGAGGATCAATGAATAAAAAGTCATTTTTTTGTGCTTTATCAATTGTAGTTTCAAAATCAGAATGTATTATTTCAGTGTTTTTAAGTGAGTCTGATATTTTTATAAAATCATCATTTTGAAGAAATATTTTATACCTTTCTCCAAATGGAACATTGAATTTCCCGCTACTATTTACACGATATATTCCATTAAAGCATGTTCGATTCAGGTATATAAATCTAGCGGCTATTTCTATCTGTGCTCGAGGTTTTTTATCTCGTATCTCATAATAATATTCTTTTGAATGTTTCTTTGAATGTTTCTTTAATACTTTTAAAATTTTGCTTGGATTTTCCTGCATAGCTTGATATGTTGTAATTAATTCATAATTAAGATCAGAAAGAATTGCTTTTTTTGGCTCTAAATGAAAATAGACACTACCTCCACCTAAAAAAGCTTCTATGTATGTGTTATATTCTTTCGGAAACAGGTCTGAATATTTCGATGTTAACCATCTTTTACCACCAGCCCATCTTAAAAAAGGAGATTGTTTATTTAATATTGTTGTTACCATAAACTACTTTTATAATAATTATGTTTAATAATTATGTGATTTTTATTGTATGATAATAATAGCTAAAATATCATAGTAATAAAACAATTTTACAAAAGAACTAATATAAAAAAGTTATATTAGAAAAATTTATTATCATGGTATAGATTTAAAAAAAATTTAAAGGTGTGCCCAAATTGTGCTCAAAAATAACTAATTATGAAGAAATTGAAAGATTTTGATAGAGTTACACAGTCCTTGTTTTCGGTCTTTTGTAGTTTTTATTATGTTATTTAAGAATTTTCAGTATTCGGAGCCATATTATTTTAATTGAATAAAAAATGAGAAAGCTTCCATAGGCTGCAAACACACAAAAATTCAATTAAAGAAGAGTTAAAAAGTATTTTTTACAAATGCTTTGAAAGAAGTCTAAGTGTCTAATTGTTCCGTGATGAGAACCTCTTGATAGTAAGAAGGCTGCTATACAGCTGCCAAAACATTTCTAAACGAAATCCTAAAACACTCTAAACACCTTAGTAACAAACAGTTCTAAAAAATTTATGTTGCCAAAGTAGAGTGCCTGTACGCCTCGGGCTGGTTTTTATCACAATTATTCTGTTAAATTATCTGTCTTGCCACTTAAAAATATCCAAGATTTTAATCTCATCATTTTCAACTTTATAAATTATTGTATAGCCTTTAAATGTTAAATCTCTATATTTTGTATCATCAAAATACAGAGATGCTCTACACATAAAAGGAGATTCAAGTAGTAAGTTTATTTTGCCTTTTAAATCTTTATTAAATTGTACGGCAGCAGATTTTTTATCTTTTGAGATTGTAGTTAATATTTTTAATAATGGTTCAGAAAAACCTATTTCGATGATAATTTTCAAAATTATAAGGCTTCTATTTTTTTATCCATATCAGTCCAAAATTTATCAGCTGAAATATAATTAGCATTTGATTCTGCTTTTAGAACTCTTCTTTGGACTTCTTCAATTGATGATACTATATAATCTTCCTGTTGAGTGTCTTCAATAAGACTTATCTCATTACTTTGAAATTTATTTATAAAAGATAAAACTTGAGAGTATATAGATTCATTAACCTGTAGTTTTAAAGTATGCACATGTAACCTTTTATAAATAAATTTTATTGAGTAATTTTAGCAAAAAGATACAAATATATTTTTGAAACAATCTTATTAGAATAACACTCTGGCTGTCATAAAGCTGCCGAAACCAATCCTCTTAAAAACCTAAAACACTTTAAACACCTTAGTAACAAACAGTTTTAAAAGTATTATGCTACCAAAGTAGGGTGCCTATAGGCCTCGGGCTGGTTTTTATCACAATTATTCTATATGATTATAGTAAGTCGTTTTCTTTTAAAATAGTTAAAATAGTTTTGTCATCAATATTTTCTAGTTCATTTTTTGAGTACATACTCATAAGATATAAGTTGTTATCTTCATCTATGTAGTAATAAATTACTCTAAATCCACCACTTTTCCCTGTAGGAACTGAACTATTGGCTAGTCTGATTTTATAGCATCCATTACCAAGTTCAATTCCAGACTTTGGGTTTTCAGATAACTCTTCTCTTAATACTTTTAAATCGCTTGGAATGTGTTTATATTTTTTAAAAAGTTTTTTAACATCTTTCTCAAAACTACTAAGAGTTTTAATGTTCAAGTTCATTGATTAACTCATCAAGTGATTTCATAGAAGTTGTATCATTACTATCAAGTGACTTTTTTAATTCCTTAGATGCTATATCAAAATCACTATAAAACATATTAGCTTTTTGCTCACTAATATATGATGCAATAGCTTCAATAATTACATCTGTTCTATTGATAGAAAATTGATTAGTAAA
The DNA here is from genome assembly GCA_026390115.1 of Campylobacterales bacterium. Classification (GTDB taxonomy): domain Bacteria; phylum Campylobacterota; class Campylobacteria; order Campylobacterales; family Sulfurimonadaceae; genus Sulfurimonas. The sequence goes on from JAPLGO010000039.1 coordinate 4,362, forward strand.
AGCATCTATTTCTTCTAACAAGTATTTAGGTAGTCGTAAACCAACTTGTTGCTTTTCTAATTGAGAAATTGAATGCATATCGCACTCCTTATATATTTATGTTTTACAATAGTATATATTATTTATATATCAATGTCAAATTATTATTTTTAAGATAGCTACCAATACGCTGCCTAAACACATTCTCTCAGAAACCTAAAACACTTTAAACACCTTAGTAACAAACAGTTCTAAAAAATTTATGCCGCCAAAGTAGAGTGCCTGTACGCCTCCGGCTGATAATAATCATAATAGGAGACAAAGTACTCAACATGGTTGTTCGGAAAGAACTGACGAAATTCACTGTAAAGCTGAGCAGCTAAAGTTTTGTTATGTGTCATGATGATTGTAGGCATCTGAACATTCTCTATAACACGCGCCATAGTGTGCGTTTTACCGCTTCCCGTGACACCTTCAAGCGTTTGGTAACGATTACCTTTTAGAATGCTGTTTGTGAGTTCTTTGATTGCAGTCGGCTGGTCTCCCGCAGGAGAATAATCTGATATTACTTTAAAATTTGCTTCTTTTTTCATGTTTGGAATTATAGCTAAATGTAGAAAATGGTTTAATATACAATTGTTTTCGCGTCAAGTATTAAAAAGGTTACAAATATGATTATTGAATTAAATTTATATAAAACAATTTTTGAAGAAGTAAATGTGGGTATGTCAATAGCTGATTTATCCGGTGGATTTATACAAGTCAATAAAAGTTTGTGTGATTTTTTAGGATACACAAAAGAAGAGTTAGAAACTAAAACTTTTAAAGAAATAAGTTATGAAGCTGATTTGAAGGAAGATTTACTCCATATAGAAGAGATCAATAAAGGAATTATTGACACTTTTAGTATGGAAAAACGTTATTTCAAAAAAGATGGTCAGTTGGTATGGGTAGATTTGACTGTTACAGCAGTTCGCAAAGCTGATAAAAAAGTCGATTATTATATTGCAGTTATTAAAGATATTGATGAACTTAAAAAAGCAAAGCTGGCATTGCAGATGGAAGAGGAGAGAACAAAATTATATCTAGATGTTGCGGCTGTCATGCTTCTTGCTTTGGACAGAGATGGAAAAATTCAACTTATCAATCCTAAAGGCTGTGAGATTTTAGGATATTCGCAAGAAGAACTCTTAGGAAAAGATTGGGTTGAAATGGTTTTGCCGCAATATGTGCAAGCAGATGTTAGGGAACTAATGCAAAAAATATTTAGCGGTAATATAAAACTTGCAGAATATTTTGAGAATTCTGTAATCACTAAATCTGGTGAAGAACGAAAAATAGCTTGGCACAATGGAGTAATAAAAGACCATAATGGAGATATTGTCGGTATTATGACCTCCGGACAAGATATTACAGAAGAAAGACAAGCACTAGAGGAAATCCGTCTTCAAAAAGAAGAGTTTGAAACTATTTTCAAAGCTTCCATGGATGGTATAGCTATTCTTGATTTAGAATCTAATTTTCTTGATTTTAATGATGCTTATTTAAAATTGACAGGCTTCAGCCGTGAAGAAATGCTTGCAAAATCATGCATAGGAATGACTATTGCAGAAGATATGTCAAAAGCACAAGAAGCTGTACAAGAAGCGATTAAAAAGGGTTATATTGAAAACTTTGAAAAATCCTGCGTCGTAAAAAATGGAAAACAGATTACCATAAGTATGAGTCTGGCTTTGCTTCCGGACAAGAAAAGACTGCTTATTACGGCAAAAGATATGAGTGAAAAAAAAGCATATGAGGATTTGCTTAAAAAAACCATTGAGCAGCAAGAAGCACTCATGAAAATAGAAACGGCGGGCTTTGTACATCTTAAAGATAAAAAGTTCAGTTGGACTAATAGAGCTTTTGAAACGATGCTTGGATATGGATTGGGTGAACTTAGAGGGAAAGATACAAGCATTATATATAGCAATAACGAGGAGTATGAATCTTTTGAAAGAGAGAGTATTATTGCCCTTAGCATCTCAAAAATATATAAAAAAGAGATAAATTGTCTTAGTAAAGATGGAAACCCCTTGGTTTTTATAGAAAGTTTAACTGCGATTGAGGGTTCTAATGAAGCTCTTGCGGTATTTATAGATATTACGCAGATGAAAGAAAATGAACGGGCAATACAAAAAGCAGAAACAAAGTTCTTCACCCTTTTTAATGAAGCCTTGGATCCTATTGCCGTCATCGATCCGCTTGATCATAAAATTATAGAGGTCAACCCTGCCGCTAATAGAATATACGGCTATTCAAATGAAGAATTTAAGCAACTCTCTCTCCGACATTGAAATGTTGGAAGATCAAGAAGAAATATATAAAAGACAAGCCGCCATTCTCAAAAAGGGCTGGGATAGATTTATTACAAAGCATAAGACAAAAAACGGTTCAATTTTAGATGTTATCGTCAGTGTGCGTGCTATAGAATTAGAAAACAGACCCTATTTATATACAACTTTTCATGATATAACAGTAGAAAAAAAATACGAAAGACAATTAATCGAAGTCAAAACGGAGCTTGAAAGACAAAAGATATTTATTACAAGTCTTTTAGATGAACAGCCCAATATGATGCTTCTTACTGATGGAAAAACTTCCTCATTTATGAATAAGGCAGCACTTAAATATTTTAAATGTAAAAGCTTAAGTGAATTTATAGAACGTTACAACTGTATTTCTCATCAATTTGTCAGTAACGATATGTATTTTCATCTTGGAAAAGTTCAAGATGAACCAAACTGGATTGAAGCACTTTTAAAACTTTCGCAAGACCGGCATATAGTTACTATACAATCATTGAGCGATGAAATTATCAGAGCATTTAATGTCTCAGTGAGGGAGTTTAACAACAATTATCTAGTTAATTTTACGGATATTAGTGAAACAATAGTCAAACAACGTAATTTAGAAGATAAGACTATACATGACAAGCTCACAAAGGCCTACAACAGAGAATATTTTGAACAAAACATTCAAACAATTTTAGCTCAAAATAAAACTATTGCATTTGCCATGGTTGATATAGATCATTTTAAAAATATCAACGACACCTATGGCCACGATGTTGGAGATAAAGTCTTAAAAGAACTGGTTAAAGTCTTAAAAGACTTTTCGAGGAAAGAAGATATCCTTATAAGATGGGGTGGAGAAGAATTTTTGCTACTTTTAAAAGTGGATGATAAAGTAACGCTCACAAAGATTCTAGAACATATAAGAAAGGCTATCGAAAACTATAAATTTACTATCGTTAATAAAGTCACATGTAGCTTTGGGGCAGTTTTGCATAATCCGTCTCATCCATGGCAAATAACTTTTAAATCAGCAGATGTTGCATTATATGATGCAAAAAATTCCGGTAGGAATAAAGTTGTACTCTGTTAAATTAGATGTCTGCTATTAGGCACCGAGTGCGTTTCATCTCACTAATAAGGGGCTGAAAATAATTTTGTGTTGGAGTGTAATAAATTCTGTTTTAACACCTAAATTCATGTGACAACAGTGCCTTTGACAAGCTATTCCTTCTATCTTTTGGCGTAAAATAAGAGCTATTTATGGCTAATATTGCTACTATTGCGAGATTATTAAACAAAGAGAAAGAGTAGAATGAAAGTAAAAAACATGTTGTTAAAAACGATTTTTTTTAAGCTATTGCTTATAATAGGGCTTATAGAGTTTCTTTTAATGAGTCTGTTTTACTTTATTGTTACCCTTCCTCCTTTTATGGAAGCTTTAGCGGATGTATTTTTATTGGCGCTGTTGAGTACTCCTTTTATTTATATTTTTGTACTAAGACCGATAGAAGTGGTTTTTATAAGACAAAAAAAACTTGAAGAATCTATGCTCCATCTTTCTAATCAGTTCATTGATAATATTGACTATGAATTTGATAAAAAAATTCAATCTGTTCTTTCTGTTACAGCAGATGCCTTTGAGAGTATCTCATGTGGAGCCATATATGAGGTAAAAGATGAGACTTATCAGCAATATTTCCACTATGTTAAAGATAATAGTGAATCGGCACTATTTCCTTTAAAAATCGGGCAGAGTGATTTCTCTTATATGAATGAGATACTTCTCAAGAAACAGAGTCTCTTTTTTTGCAAGAATAATGTTACTGACAAAAAAATAATCGAATTATTTAAATCGAATCAAGGGTGCATTATTATCATTCCTATGTTTTCAAAGGCAAAACTTGAAGGATTTATCTGTTTTGAGACTTATTCGACACAAGAACTGCATCATGATGAAATTTTAATTCTTATCATTGCCGCTCAAATGATTATTAATGCAATGAAACGCCACGAAATTGATCAGCAACTTAAGAAGTTTTCCAATGCATTGATGCAAACAGGTGATGCTGTTTCTATAACGGATAGAAAAGGAATTATTGAATATGTAAACCCCGCATTTGAAGCTTTAACAAAATATAGTGAAAACGAGCTGATAGGAAAAAAATCGTCGATAATGAAGTCAGGTATGCATGAGGATATTTTTTATCATGAAGTATGGCAAACCATTGTGCGAGGAGAACCGTTTCATGGAGAATTCATCAATAAAGATAAAAGTGGAATTTTGTATTATGAAGATAAGACAATTACATCCATCAAGAATGATGAAGGCGAGATAACTAATTATCTTTCTACTGGTCGCGATATTACGCAAAGAAAGGCGATGGAGCATGTTTTGCGTGAACTTGCTGCCAAAGATAACCTCACTAAAGTGTTTAATCGAAGTCAATGGGATATCTTCTATAATAATTTTGTAGATAAAAAAGATATGCATTGTGGGTTTTATCTTCTTTTATATGATATCGATAATTTTAAAAAAATAAATGATACCTTTGGTCATCAACAGGGAGATGTGGTCCTTAAAGAAATTGCATCCCGCGTACAAGAAGCAATTCGTCCCGAAGACATTCTCCTACGTTGGGGAGGAGAAGAGTTTATCATTATGACACTTTTTGAAAATGATGAAAAAGCATTAAGTTTTTCCGAACGAATCAGAGAGGTGGTCTCATCTTGTAGATTTGATGAAATCGGACATGTCTCTGTCAGTATAGGGATTGCTCGGCATGATGAGTGGATGGATAAAGATACGCTCGTAGAGAAGGCAGACCAAGCAATGTATCAAGCCAAAAAAGAGGGAAAGAACAGGGTAAAATTTTTATAAAGGCTGAGTTAAATTTTTTTTAATATCTCTTCTCTTATGAATACACTCTCTTCATCATGAATCAAAGTAAGTTCACTGTCACTGATGTTGCACTGCAGAGACATGGTTCGCTCAACTAACTGCTCTATAGCACCATCAATATGAAGATGAATTACAGAAAGATTTTTAAAGCGTTTGAGTGAACTCTCTACATGCTTGTACCAAGCTAATGCGCTTCCCTCCTGATAGGTGTAAATAATAACTTTTTGTGAGCGTCCGCACGCTTTTCTGATTCGTTTCTCATCCGGCTGACCCAAATCTATCCATAATAGAATCTCTCCATCCAGTGCTTTTTGCCATAAGTCCGGTTCATCATCTTGTGAAATTCCTTTACAGAATTGCAGCGTTTCATTAGCATTAAGAACAAATGCCGCTAATCGCACCATCAAACGTAAATCATTTTCCGATGGGTGCTTAGCCAGAGTTAAATTGTGTTCTGCATAATAGTGAGAATCCATATTTGCAATATTGAGAGAGGCTTTATGAATCGTTGCTTTAGTGGACATATTTTTCCTTGATTTTATGATGGAGAGTATAGCAGATAGAGGCTAAAAGCTGATTGTTTAAGTAAAACTATGTGACAATGCAAGGATAGAAACAATAACACTTTATAAGGCATACCCATGAAACAATCACCTAAAAAATATTATAGCAATACAACCAAAACACCTCACAATAATAGAAGAAATTTACCGCCAAAAAGTAGCAGTACAGATGTCTCTCCTAAAAATGAGGTTAAGGAGATGTTTATGAAATGGTTTAAAAAGAATAATATCGTTGGACAGATTATGAGTAAGCAGGATGTAGTGCAAAATATCTTGACTAAAATAAATGCAAAACAGGAAGATGCTCTGGGGAATGCAATAAATGAACTAAAACATGAAGGCTTAATTGAGGTCAAAGAAGATGGAGTTACTTTAGTCTTGACTCAAAAAGGTACTGAACACATTTTATAGTTTCATGAACCCGTTATTGTAGTTCCTTTACTTTTTGTGATAGAATTATATTTATATAAAAAAATAGGAATTAAAATGCAAAGTTTAACAAGTTTACAAAGATTAAGTGAAAAAATATCGCAAATAGTAAAAAATCAGGATTCTTTAAAAAGTGAGAATGAAGCTATTCGTAACGAACTTATTACATTAAAAGCTGAAAAAGAAATAAAAGACCAAGAGATAGAAAAACTTGTTGAACAAAACGCCAAAAAAGATTTAGAGATAGAAGAGATTGTAAGTAAAATAGAAAGTATTTTAGGCTAAAACGTAGATGAGTAAAAAGATTTGTTTGGATATAGACGGTCATCGTTTTGATGTTAATCTTGATGATGAATTTGCTTTTTATTTAGAGCAGCAGATGACAAAGGATTTCAACATGGATGGCAAAAATGAGTTGAAAGTATTGCTTCAAGCATATGTGAGAAAAAATCATGATTTTTATATGCAAGAACAAGAAATAAAAGAGATATTAAAAAAAATAGAAAATTAGTCCCCATTTTATAATACTGTAAGTTAAAGGTGATATAATTTCGTCCTCTTCTTAATGGAGATGATGCGCGCTCGTAGCTCAGCTGGATAGAGCATTGGTTTGCGGTACCAAAGGTCACAGGTTCGACTCCTGTCGGGCGCACCACATTTAAAAACTTTAAATCTCACTTCTACCTTAGATTAATCTCACAAGTTTTATCATGTCAAAAAAATGCAAAATTAGTTTTATTTAGTAGTTTTTTTTGAGAGAGAGGATGTATCTCTATTGCTTTCAATACACTTTGATAATCTATGAAATATGGAATTGAGCTAGAGAAGAGTAAAAATTACTCTATCTCTCAGCGTCAATGTTTCTTGATGTTTTAACTTTATTTTATTTCAGCGTCTATTACGTCGTCCACTGTTCTAGATGTTTCATCTTACTCTATCTCAGCATCTATAACGTCGTCCTCTTCTTTTTTCTTTTTAGTGTCTGCTTCGCCGCTTGGAGCACCTTCTTCTTTTTTGTACATTTGCTCTGCCATTTTGTGACTTGCTTCTGTGAGAGTTTTTACTTTTGCTTCAATTTGCTCTTTTGTAGCATTTGTATCTTTGAGAGTATCTTTAAGTTCAGTTATTGCACTTTCAATTTTTGCTTTTTCCTCAGCAGAAATTTTTTCACCGATTTCACCTAGTGATTTTTCAGTTTGAGCGATAAGTGCATCCGCCTGATTTTTAAGGTCAACTAACGCTTTTCTTTTTGAATCTTCAGCTTTGTGAGCTTCAGCATCTTGAACCATTTTGTTAATCTCTTCTTCGCTTAATCCAGAACTTCCGCTAATTGTGATTGATTGAGATTTTCCAGTGCCTTTATCAGTCGAGCTAACAGTTAAAATACCGTTTGCATCGATGTCAAAAGTTACTTCAATCTGAGGAACACCTCTTGGAGCTGCAGCAATATTCCCTAGTTCAAATAAACCTAAAGATTTGTTGTCTTTTGCAAACTCTCTCTCACCTTGAACAACCGAGATACTAACAGCTGGCTGATTGTCCTCTGCAGTTGAGAAAACTTGAGATTTTTTAACAGGAATTGTCGTGCCTTTTTCGATGATTTTCGTAGCAATTCCACCTAAAGTTTCAATTCCAAGAGACAATGGAGTGACATCTAAAAGAAGTACATCTTTAACATCTCCTCTTAAAACTCCACCTTGAATGGCTGCACCGGCTGCAACAACTTCATCAGGATTTACGCTTTTGTTCAGGTTTTTTCCACCAAAGTAATCAGAAACCATTTTTTGTGCCAATGGAACACGGATAGAACCACCAACCATAATAATCTCTTTGATAGCATTGTTATCTAAACCAGACTCTTTCATAGCTGTTTTGATGTGGTCAATCGTCTCTTTTACAAGACTTTCAATCATTCCCTCAAACTTAGCACGAGTAAGTTTGAGAACCAAGTGTTGCGGTCCAGCTTCTGTCATAGTGATAAACGGCAGGTTAATCTCAGTTTCAGTAGATGAACTTAACTCTTTTTTAGCATTTTCAGCAGCATCTTTTAATCTTTGAAGTGCCATTTTGTCATTCTTGAGGTCGATTCCATGTGAGCTTTTGAACTCAGCATTGAGATAATCTACAATTTTATTGTCAAAGTCATCTCCACCTAGAAATGCGTTACCATCCGTTGAGAGAACCTCAAAAGTACCATCAGAAATCTCTAAAACAGTAACATCAAATGTACCGCCTCCAAGGTCATAAACAAGTACATTCTCTTCAGCTTTGCTCTCTAAACCGTATGCAAGTGCAGAAGCAGTCGGTTCATTGATAATACGAAGAACATTGAGTCCTGCGATTGTTCCGGCATCTTTCGTAGCCTTTCTTTGTGCATCATTGAAGTAAGCAGGAACTGTAATAACCGCATCCGTTACCGTTGAACCTAAATAACTCTCGGCATCTGCTTTTAGTTTTGATAAAATTTTAGCCGATATCTCTTGTGGTGTGTAAATTTTACCATCTACATTTACGGCAGCCATTCCATCTTTGTCAACTATATTATAAGTTACTTTGTCATGCGCTGCTTTCGCATTCTCTTCACTCATCATCAGACCCATAATTCTTTTGATAGAAGAGATGGTTTTGTGTGGGTTTGTAATTGCTTGTCGTTTTGCAGGGTCTCCTACTAAAACTTCACCTTTGTCTGTAAACGCTACAACGGAAGGAGTTGTGTTCTTACCTTCTTTATTAGGGATGATTTTTGCTTCCCCTCCCTCATAAACTGCTACACATGAATTTGTTGTTCCTAAATCTATACCTATTACTTTGCTCATTTAATTTCCTTTATTTTATTTCATAAAATGAAGCAAATTGTTCGCTCCATTTATTATTCCGTAAAAGGAACAAGTCTCTTTTACACCGCTTGCACCGTTAAGGCGACTGAAGTTAGATGCTCTGCATCTTCTTTTCATACTAATTTATATTATTCTAATTCGCGACGACTACCATCGCTTCACGAAGTGGTCTCTCTTTATACTTATAGCCCGTTTGAAAAGTTTGAACAATCTGCCCACTCTCAACCGTATCACTGTCAATACTCTGAATGGCATTGTGAATGTTTGGATCAAATGGCTCATCATGTGCAACCATTGTCACACCATGTTTTTCCAAAGCGGTAGTTAGCTGCTTGAGTGTCAACTGCATTCCCTCTTTAATCTTTTCAATTAATTCACTTGGCTCCGCGTTAGATGTTGCAGAAGCTATTGCCATCTGAAGTGAATCCATAACTGGAATCATATCTTTTGCGAATTTCTCGTTTGAGTACTCAACGGCCGTATATTTTTCTCTCTCTAATCTTTTTTTGATGTTGTCAAAATCAGCATGAACTCTGGCATATTTATCTTTTAATGCTACAAGCTCCTCTTGTAAGAGATCGAACTCATTTTCAACAGCTACCGCTTCAGCTTCCGCCTCATCGTTAGTCAGTTCTTTGTTAACCTCTTCTTGCAGGGGTTCTTTTTGTAATTCATCTTTTTTTGATTGTTGTGACATAATAGTTTTTCTTCTCCTTTTTTATAAAAGATGGCATTATTATACATATTGAGCGTAACAATGTCAAGTGAAACTTTAGTATGGTAAGTAAGATAAGTTTAGTCTATCCTTATCAAGTATGTCTTTTGCTGCAATATACTCCAACTAAATACAATATATTAACATAATAATTCATTTTTAGTTTAAAATAAATTTGCCTTTTACTCTAAGCCAACATCTGCCAATGCTAAACATGTAAGTACGTTTTTTCCGTTATGCGACATTGTATTTATGGCATGTGTAAATGTTAATCCTGTTGTTATAATGTCATCCACCAATATTACATCTTTCTCTTCAAAATTTTTAAATTCAAAATTTCTTGGATTTAAGATTCTAAATTCTCTGCTTTTCCCTGCATATGTGAGCCTGTTCTTGTCTCTTAATTTATTGAAATAGGGCTTTATAAATTTCGATTTGAGTTCTTTGTTTAAAATAGCCGTATGAGAATAGCCGCTTCTAGCATTATCATCAATCGAGATAGATGCAACAAGATTGGAAAATTCAAACTCGGATGCAAACTTTTTAAAGCTGTTCTTTGCCAAAATTGTATAAATATAAAAGCCTATGTCAGTGTGTTTTGTAAAGAGTAGCTCTTTGATTTCGTTGTATCTGTAAAAGGAGATAACATCTATGTTGTTTAGGATTTTTCGTTTATGAATGGAGGGGGTTAAAAAAGTCTCTTGGCATGTGCCACAGATGTGTGTGAGTGACAAACTCTCACACATCATGCAACGCATTTTAATCCATTTTTAGAACTGACATAAACGCTTCGCTAGGAAGTTGCACTTTTCCTATGGACTTCATACGTTTTTTACCGGCTTTTTGTTTTTCCAAAAGCTTGCGTTTACGGGTGATATCTCCACCGTAACATTTTGCGGTAACATTTTTGCCCATGGACTTCACAGTCTCACGGGCAATAACTTGTGAACCTAAAGAGGCTTGCACGGCAACTTCAAAAAGTTGACGAGGAATTATTTCTTTCATATTTTTAACTAAAATACGACCACGGGAGAGAGCTTGATTACGAGGCACAACAATGCTAAGTGCGTCAACGGCTTCTCCGGCTACTTTGATGTCAAGTTTTACAAGATCGCCCACTCTAAAATCTATAGGTTCGTAATCAAATGAAGCGTAACCTTTAGAGATTGACTTTAAGGTATCGTAAAAGTCAACCACTATCTCATTCATGGGAACCTCATACTCAAGCATCACTCTATTTTCGTTAAGATACGTCATCTTGCTTTGAGTACCGCGTTTATTTATCAGAAGCGTTATAATATTTCCAAGATATTCACTCGGAGTAATAACGGTAGCTCTTACATAAGGCTCTTCAATTCTGTCAATTTTGTTGACTTCCGGAAGCTCCGAAGGATTATGAACATTAACTTTTTCACCATTATTGAGATAGACTTGATAGATAACAGATGGTGCAGAAGCGATTAAGTCAAGGTCAAATTCTCGCTCAAGTCTTTCTTTAACAACTTCCATATGAAGCATACCTAAAAATCCAACACGAAAACCAAAGCCAAGAGCGAGTGACGTTTCAGGTTCATAAGAGAGAGAGCTATCGTTGAGTCTTAGTTTGTTGAGTGCATCGCGTAAATTTTCAAAATCATCCGTATCTATTGGATATATACCGGCAAATACAAAAGGTTTAGCCGGTTCATATCTTCCAACAGGCTCGGACGCAGGATTCTTAGCATCCGTAATTGTATCGCCAACATTTATGACACTTACCTCTTTAAGTCCCAGAACAACTATACCAATTTCACCACATTCAATTGAGTCGGTTTTGATCCGTTTAAGTGGATGAGGATACATTAAATCAAGAATATGATGCTCTTCTAGGTTGCTCATAAGCTGGATGTTTTGACCCTTTTTAATATTACCGTCAAAAACACGAACAAGTGCAAGGGCACCAAGATACTGGTCAAACCAAGAGTCATAGATAATTGCTTTTGTGGTTGCATCAGGGTTTCCGACAGGAGCAGGAATTCTATCAACAATTGCGTCAATAAGCGCGCGTATGCCAACACCGGTTTTTGCCGACACTAAACAAGCATCCGTAGCATCTATGCCAATACTTGTTTCAATCTCTTCTGCAACTTTTACAGGGTCTGCAGCCGGTAAATCGATTTTATTTATAACAGGTATAAGCTCAAGATTATTTTCCATTGCCAAATAAACATTTGCGATAGTTTGCGCTTCAACACCCTGTGCAGCGTCTACAATTAAAAGTGCACCATCGCTTGAAGCAAGAGATTTACTCACCTCATAAGAAAAATCCACATGTCCCGGAGTGTCGATGAGATTTAAAATATAGTGCTCTCCATCCTTGACATAGTCCAATCTAACGCTTTGAGCTTTTATGGTAATCCCGCGCTCTTGCTCGATGTCCATGGTGTCCATCATCTGTTTTGTAAGTTCTCTATCGCTTACAGCACCACACTCTTGAATAATACGGTCGGCTAAAGTACTTTTACCATGGTCGATATGCGCGATAATAGAGAAGTTTCTAATGTTTTTCAATAGTGGTTTCCTTAATTAAGCAAATAATGAATTTACGCTTTCGTTGTGATAAACTCTGCGGATAACTTCGGCAAAGAGAGGCGCAACAGTTAAAACTATGATTTTATCATGGGGTTTAGAGAGAAGAGTGTTTGTGATAATCAGTTCATCAAGCTCACCGTTTTCTATATTTTCATAGGCTTTTCCGCTTAAAACCGCATGCGTCGCACATGCCATAACCGAAGTCGCACCCTTGTTTTTGAGTGCAGTTGCTGCTTTTACCATGGTTCCGGCGGTGTCCACCATGTCATCTATCATAATAACATCTTTGCCGTTGACATCGCCGATGATATTCATAACTTCACTCTCATTTGCTTTTTCGCGGCGCTTATCAACGATTACCATCTCTAAACCCATTCTTGAAGCAAAGTAGCGTGCTCTCGCAACACCGCCGATGTCAGGAGAAGCGATGATTGGATTTTTGAGATTTTTGCTTTTGATATAGTTTTCAAATGTCACGGAACCATAAAGATTGTCAACGGGAATATTGAAAAAACCTTGAATTTGACCTGCATGCAAATCGATGGTTACGACTCTGTTTATCCCTGCTGTTTCATACATGTCTGCCACAAGTCTCGCAGTAATAGGCACACGAGGTGCAGCTTTTCGGTCTTGTCTTGCATATCCGAAATAGGGAACAACGGCTGTTATGCTACTTGCAGAGGAGCGGCGAAGCGCGTCCGTCATGATGAGCAGTTCCATTAAGTTATCGTTTGATGGAACTCCTGTTGATTGAATGATAAAAACATCGCGTCCGCGAACACTCTCAGCAATTTGAACCGAAATTTCACCGTCGCTAAATCTTTTTATATCCGCCTTAGCTAGGGGAACATTTAAAATCTGGCAAACCTCTTTTGCAAAATCAATACTTGCAGAACCTGCAAAAATCTTATATCCACGCATGGGATTCCTTCTTGGAAAAATTAATACGCGATTATACAAAAATTGTTCTGAGGGCTTATTAAAATCAGTGACAGTTTTTACAATTGCCTGAGAGAATGAAGTCGGTTTTATCTATTTGAAACTCGGTTATTTTAGAAATTTTATCTACAAGTTCCTCTAAATCAATAGCTACATCTTCAATATTTCCACATTTTTTGCATAGTAAATGGGAGTGAGAACTCTTTGTTAGTTCGTAAACAGATTTAGCATGTGGAATCTTTACCTCATTAATCAGGCAGTTTTCAAGCATAAGATTTATATTTTTATAAATGGTAGCCAATGAGATAGAACTGAATTTTGCCAACATTATTGAATACAAAAATTCTGTACTCATATGTCCATTTAGGAACAAAGCATCAACAATCGCTATCCTTTGTGGAGTAGCTTTTAATTTGTGTTTTCTTAGAGTGTTTGTATAATTAATCATGTAAGAATTGTACAATAGGAAAACTTAATTGATAAAAATTATTCTTTATGTAATATTTTTTTTAGGTTTAGGATAAATTCATAATAAAAAAATAGCTGAATCTAAAGTTTGTTGTATAATCCATTACTTTTAATTTAGATAACAAAAAAAGCAGATTGGGGTGTAAAAAAATGAGCAGTATAAACGAAATTTCTCAGAGTGAACTATCCATGCTAAAGCAGTATTCGAAGATTGTCGATGCAACTAATATTGTCTCAAAATCAGATTTACACGGCACAATCACTTATGTAAATAATAAATTTATTGAAATATCAGGTTATTCTAAAGAAGAACTTATCGGAAAGCCTCATAGTATTGTGCGAGATCCTGCAACTCCATCAAGTACATTTAAAGAACTTTGGCGAACAATAAAATCTAAAAAGGTATGGAATGGTGTCGTAACAAACAAGAGAAAAGACGGTACGAAATATACTGTTAGTGCCTCAATCTTTCCTATTCTTGATGCTATGGGCGAAATTGTAGAGTATATATCTATCCGTCATGACATCACACAGGTGTTGGAACTCAGCAGCAAAATCGAAGAGATGAATGCCTATAACATGCAGCAGGAATATTTGGCAAAAGATAAACTTGAAGCAGGAATTGTTAATGATATGAATGAGAACGAGTGCAGTGTGCTTCATCTTGCTTCGGATATATTAAGCGGAGATTTTTACTCTATCTATAAGATGAAAGACGGCTCTATTTTTCTCTATCTTGTTGATGGGCAGGGACATGGCGTTTCTCCTGCTTTGACGGTTTTTGCAATATCCTCCACGCTTAATCAGTTCGTGTACAATATGAAATCTATAGAAGAGTTGATAGAAAAACTTTACCCGATAGCAAAAACATTTTTAGGGGAGATAGAGCAACTCTCCTACACCATGCTGATGATATGTCCTAAGAAAAAATCGCTTATGTATTCTTCAGGGGGAATGTATCCGTTTTTGATAAAAAAGGGTGAAGAGATTGTAAAAATTAAGGCAAACAATACTCCGTTTATGAATTTTTCTTCAATCCCTGTTTGCACTACGATTGAGTTAGATTCTTGGGATGCAATAATGCTTTACAGCGACGGCATACTTGAGCATGAAAATGATGATTTAAAAGAGTATATGCCGGAAGCTATTATGAAAAATCCTTTAAAAATAAAAAATGCAATAAAAAAAATAGCTGAGCATAAGTTTGAAGATGATGTAACTATGATTTATCTGAAGAATGTTGAGTAAGAACCCTTCCTCTTATAAAAAAGAGGAAGAGCTCTTTTTTATAAAAAGTTGATTAAATCCAAGTCGAGTTCATATTTGCTGGATGTGACTTCATCTATAGTTTTAAACTCAAATCCTTTTTTTGAGTAGCAGATTACGCTCTCCTCTTGACCATCAAGAATCCCGTTTATTGCATGGGTAACAAACTTATATGCCATGAGCCTGTCATATATAGTCGGATTGCCGCCTCTTTGAAGATGTCCCAAAACACTCACTCGTGACTCAATTCCAATTTTTTGCTCAAACCAGTCGGCTATCTCTTGCGACTCCTGTTTAATCCCCTCTGAAGCGATGGCGATAAAATATCTTCTGCCGTTTTTAATCTGCTCTTTAAAGTCCTCTTCATAAGATTTTAAATCGTACGCAACCTCCGGTATAAGACAAAGTTCCGCCCCTGAGGTTATAGCCGAGATAAGTGCCAAATAGCCGCAATCTCTTCCCATCGTTTCAATTACAAAAGCCCTTCTGAATGCAGAGGCTGTGTCACGAATAGAATCAATGGATGTTTTAATTATGTTAAGGGCAGTGTCAACACCTAAACAGTAGTCCGTTCCATGAATATCGTTGTCAATAGTAGAAGGAATCCCACAAAACTTAATTCCATGCTCTTTGTAAAATACATCAAGCCCTCTAAATGAGCCGTCTCCACCTAGAACAATCATCATGTCAATATTGAGAGTATCAAGATTTTTTTTCGCCATCTCTCTAAACTCCGGTTGCATAAACCTTTTGCTTCTAGCCGAACCAATCTGAGTTCCGCCCCTGATGATAATCCCTGAAACATCTTTGTAGCTTGCCTGTCTGATATTATTATCAATCAAGCCCTCATACCCATCATAGACAAAATAGGGAATCAATCCCTTTTTAAGTGAATATTCTACAAAATGTTTCAAAGCCGGATTCATCCCTGAGACATCCCCTCCAGAACACAAAATGGCTATATTTTTACTCATAAATACGCCCTCCTTCTATTTATATATGTTTATTCTAGCATTGTATAATACAAATATTAAAATTTGGAACTGTAATAATTTAATGTGCATTATTGTAATCGATTGGTAGCAAAATATTCAAATTAAAGAGAATTTTGTAAGAATCAAATTGAGTATCTAATATTGTATTTTCATAGTTTCATAATCTCTTTTAAGCTAGAATTCCATAATTTATTTTCACAAGGTTATGAATGAAAAGAGCATTAGTTAGTGTTAGCGATAAGAGCGGAGTGGTTGATTTTTGTAAATCACTCGTAAAAAACGGATATGAAATAATCTCAACGGGCGGAACTTATAAGATATTAATAGAAAATGGTTTAAATGCCATTGAGATAGATGAGGTTACAAAATTTCCTGAGTGTTTTGAAGGTCGTGTTAAAACACTCAATCCATTTGTACATGGCGGCATTTTGCATCGCCGTGACAAACAGTCGCACTTAGACCAAGCTAAAGGGTTGGGCGTTGAAGCGATTGATTTGGTTTGCGTAAATCTTTATCCGTTTAAAGCAACAATTGAAAAGACGGACGACTTTGAAGAGATTATAGAAAACATCGACATCGGTGGACCTGCGATGGTTCGCTCCGCTGCGAAAAACTTTGATAGCGTAATTATTGTTACAGATGTAAAAGATTACGACTCTGTAATAGATGCGATTGAAAACGAAAAAAATACTGTCGAATTTCGCCGTAATTTTATGATAAAAGCGTATGAGCACACTGCAGCGTATGACAGCATGATTGCAAACTACATGAACTCTCGTTTCAACGGCGGTTTCGGCGAAAAGCAATTTATCGTAGGAAATAAAGTTATGGATACGCGTTATGGCGAAAATCCTCACCAAAAGGGTGCTTTATATGAGTTTGATAAGCACTACTCAGACAACTTCAAAACACTCAAAGGCGAGGCAAGTTTTAACAACTTAAATGACTTAAGCGGAGCGGTTAAAATCGCATCTGCATTTGGGAATGAGAATGCTGTTTGTATCACAAAACATGGAAATCCATGTGGGTTCGCTATCAAAGAGACACTTCTAGAAGCGTATGAAGAGGCACTCAAATGTGACCCGGTCTCTGCTTTTGGCGGAGTAGTGGCTGTGAATGGCATTGTTAACAAAGAACTGGCTCTGAAGAT
The DNA here is from genome assembly GCA_026390115.1 of Campylobacterales bacterium. Classification (GTDB taxonomy): domain Bacteria; phylum Campylobacterota; class Campylobacteria; order Campylobacterales; family Sulfurimonadaceae; genus Sulfurimonas. The sequence continues at coordinate 21,509 of JAPLGO010000039.1, forward strand.
GAATGAGATATTTTTAGAAGTTATTATTGCTGGCAGAATCACCGAAGAGGCGCAAGAAGTTTTTGCTGCGAAAAAAAGAATCAAGCTTTTTGAGATGGGAAGCGATAAGTTACTTCTTGCAAACGATATAAAAGATTTTAAACACATTGATGGCGGTTTTGTGTATCAAGATGCTGACAAAGTGGGCGAAGATGAAGTGAAAAATGCAAAACTTGTGAGTAAAAACAGCGCAAGCGAGCAAGAGCTAAAAGATATGGAAATCGCATATAAAGTAGCATCTCTTACAAAATCAAATTGTGTAGTTTATGTGAAAAATTCTGCAATGGTAGCCGTTGGAATGGGCATGACAAGCCGCGTGGATGCAAGTCAATGCGCTCTTAAAAAAGCAAAAGAGATGGGTCTGGATGTAACAGGTGCCGCACTGGCGAGTGAAGCATTTTTTCCTTTCCGCGACAGCATCGATGCGGCTGCGGCTGCGGGTGTAAAATCTGTAATAGAACCGGGTGGAAGCATAAGAGATGATGAGATTATAGATGCTGCGAATGAGTTTGGCATGAGCCTTTATTTTTCAGAAGTGAGACACTTCTTACACTAAATATATATTTTTAACATGCGTGGCAAACACCCTTGGGAAGTATGTGGTGCCACAGCATGTTGAAAATTTCCCTCTCAACTTGATTGACATCCACTCAACCCTTATGATATAATCATGCTTAATAAACAGATAAAAATATAAATTTTAGGATAAAAAGAATGGCTAAATCGTTATATGAAACTCTTGAAATCACAGAGAGTGCAACAGAAGCAGAGATAAAAAAAGCGTATAGAAAACTTGCAAGAAAGTACCATCCGGATATAAATAAAGAGCCGACGGCCGAAGAAAAATTTAAAGAGATAAATGCGGCCTATGAGATACTAAGCGACAAAGATAAAAAGGCTCAGTACGACAGAGTAGGCGACAACATGTTTGGCGGACAGAATTTTCATGATTTTTCTCGCTCACACCGAGGTGCAGGAAATGCAGATTTGGACGAAATTTTAAGAAGCATGTTCTCGGGCGGCGGCGGTTTTGGAGGAGGTTTCGGCGGAGGCTTTGGCGGAGGAGGTTCTCCTCACAAACAGCCAAATCTTGATATAGAAACAAATGTGACCGTACCGTTCGTTGTCTCAATTCTTGGAGGTTCACACTCAGTATCCGTGAATGGAGAGAGATTCGATATAAAAATTCCAGCGGGCATTAAAAGCGGCGAAAAAATGCGTGTTAAAGGCAAAGGACATGCACAGGGCGGGCGAGCAGGGGATTTATTTTTAAAAATAACAGTTGCTTCAAACCCTGAATATGTAAGAGAAGAGGATGACTTGGTGAAGAGTTTTGATGCACCTCTCTATGCTGCGCTATTTGGAGAAAAAGTCACAATTGCAACTTTAGAAAAAGAGATAAAGCTAAATATTCCGGCAAATACTAAAAACGGACAGAGATTCCGTGTGAAAGGGATGGGTGCCATGAACCGAAAAACTAATGTTCGAGGTGATTTGTATTTAAAAGCAAATATTGTACTGCCAAAGGTTGAAAATTTGGATGAAGAGTTGGTTAAAGTTATGAAAGAAAAACTGCCTAAGGAGTAACAAGTGATGCATCAGTATGAAGAGCCGGTATATCTTATAAGCATAGTTGCTAAAATTTTGGAGATACATCCTCAGACTTTAAGACAGTATGAGAGAGAAAATCTTGTTTGTCCCTCAAGATCCAACGGCCGGATTAGACTCTACTCTCAAAGAGATATTGACAGAATTAAGCTTATTTTGAGACTTACCCGTGAACTTGGTGTAAACTTGGCAGGAGTTGATATTATTTTGAGATTAAAAGAGAATGTCGATGAGATGGAACAGGATATTTTGGATTTAAGACGCGAAGTGACGAAAGCAAAAAGCGGATCTTCAGTCTCTCCTGATAAGGCGCTTGTTACTAAAAAAAGTATTTATGACATGATTATATTTGAAGAGAAGAAGTGATATCTTCTACTCTTTAAGTCTCTCTATCTTTGCTCCGACATATTCAAGTTTTTTTTCTAAACTGTCATAACCGCGGTCAAGGTGATAAATACGGTGTATGTTTGTCTCCCCATCAGCGACAAGCGCAGCTAAAACCAAGGCACTTGAGGCTCTTAAATCGGTAGCCATAACATCTGTTCCGCTTAGCTCCGTTTTTCCTACAACCGTAGCAATATTTCCATGAAGAGTTATATCCGCACCCATTCTTTGTAGTTCGCTCACATGCATAAATCTGTTTTCAAAGAGTCTTTCTTCTATAATTGAAACCCCGTTTGCCTGAGTCGCAAGAGCCAAAAATTGGGCCTGCATGTCTGTTGGAAAAGCCGGATACTCTTGCGTTGTGATTTTTACAGGTTTTATGGTGCCTGATGGGTGAATTGTTATTGAATCTTTTGTTATTGTAAACGAGCTGCCCATCTCCTCAAGTTTAGCTAAAACAGCGCCCAGATGCTTTGGTTGGGCATTTGTAATCGTAAGTTCTGATTTTGTAATTGCACCCGCACAAAGATAGGTTCCTGCTTCTATCCGGTCCGGAATTACAGAAAACTCTTTTATATCAATCAGCTCTCCACATGTTCCGTGAATAGTTAATTCACTAGTTCCAATGCCATTAATTTGTACTCCGTTACTATTTAAAATTTCACATAGCTGGACAACTTCAGGTTCTCTTGCTGCATTTGTAATTGTAGTCTCTCCGCATGCTAAGGCTGCTGCCATTATGATATTTGCTGTTCCTGTAACCGTAATTTTGTCAAAAATAATGTCACATCCTCTCAGCCCTTTTGGAGCAGTTGCTTCAACATAACCGGCTTTGATTGTAATTTTCGCACCCATATGCTCAAGTGCCTTTAAGTGTAGGTCAATTGGTCTCTGCCCTATGGCACAGCCACCCGGAAGCGAAACCTCGCAGTGACCGAACCTTGCCAAAATTGGGCCCAAAACTAAGATAGAAGCTCTCATAGTCTTTACTATTTCATAGGTTGCTTTTGTTTCTTTAAGCGGAGCGGTATTGACCGTCGCACAATCCTCTTTAAATTCACACTCTGCGCCAAGATTCGATAAAAGTTTTAACATGGTTTTAATGTCGGCAACATTGGGCAAATTTTTTATATGAACACTGTTTTTTGCAAGTATCGTCATAGCGATAAGGGGAAGAGAAGCATTTTTTGCACCAGAAATTTTAATTGTTCCGTTGAGGGATTTTATGCCCTGTATCTTTAAATAATCCATGAGTCTCTTTGTTTAATATGGTAAATTTTTGTAATTATAGCTTAATATTTTATGCTCTTTGGAATAAAAAACTTTTTTGATATACTTTTGCCAAAGGAAAAATTGATGAGTTCAGCCCTAGATAGATTAAAAGTATTAACAACTAAAATGTCTGGCTACGAGATCGCAAGAAAAGAGAATCTGAAAATTTTAGAAGAGCTCTATAGCGAGATTGGTATAGATAAAAAAGTAGAAAATTTTGTAGAACTTTTTGAGTTTAAGGCGATAAATCTCTCCGGCGCGTCACTCCTAAGTGAGAGTTTAGGCGAGATAAAAGAGGGGAAGTATCTTCAAATTTTAGCCATAGGATATGACAAAGATGCTGTTGTAAAGAGTAAAAATGTCTCTCTTGGGTATTTCGGCAGGGTTGAGAGCGTTGATATGGATCTGAAAAACAAGGTAGTAGAATTTATTATCCGTTATAGGTTTGAAAAAAGTTTTATAACATTAGAACATTACTATGAGATGCTTGAAAACTTTAAAAAATAAAATTTCAGAATGTTGATATTTCTAGATGTAGAAACAACCGGACTTGAAGTTGAAGATAAAATTTGCTCTATTGGCTTGGTTGCAGTTGAGGGAGACAAAGTAGTTGCAAAGTATGATTTAGTGAATGAGGGCAAAAAAATATCTTCAAAAGCCTCAGCTATTAATCATATTACGAACGAGATGTTAAAAAATACTTCAAAAGTTGCAGAGTGCGAGACTTATAAATTTTTGCAAGAGTATAACAACGAAAGTACTACTCTCGTAGCACACAATAGTAAATTTGATTTGAAAATGCTCGCAAAGTGCGGGTTTAATTACAAAGGGCAGGTTATAGATACTCTCAGAGTAACAAAACATCTGATACCCGAGTGTGAAGGTTTTGCGCTTGGTTTTTTGAGATATGAATTAAAGCTCTATCGCGAGGAGAAAAAAGAACTCTTGGGATGTGGAGTTAAGGATACTATTAACCCACATAATGCGCTAAGTGATGCAATAGTTGTTAAACTGCTTTATGAATATCTTTTAGAGATGGTTTCAAAAGAGGAAATGTGCACGCTTAGTACCAAGAGTGTACTCATGCAAAAACTTAGTTTTGGGAAATATGCCGGACAATATATTGAAGAGATTAGCATTCGCGACTCAAGTTATTTGCAGTGGATGCTTGCAAATATTCTGGATTTAGATGAGGATTTGCGATATAGTATCAATTATTTTTTACAAGGAAGAGTATGAAAGTAGCTGTTGAATGTAAGTCTCCATTGCTTCAAAAGTCTTTAGAAATTTTTTTATCCAAATATTTATGTTCAGTGAAACAGTGCGATATTGTTGTTCGTGATGAGGAGTGCATCCATGATGAAAGATGTTTTTATATTTCAAGCAGTGCTAATTCAGATTTAGTAAAACCTTTCTCAAAATCTCAACTTATTCTGGCACTTGAAAATAAGTATAGAAAGTCTATCTCCGGCATCAGAGAGGAGATTGAAAGGGAATATGGAGATGGAGGGCTTAATTTTGACATTTTAGAGAAACGAATAGAACTCCTAACTCAAGAGTATAAACAAAATATTATAAGGGCAGTGAAAGCATTTTATGAAAAATAAACCTGTAATAAAAAAAATAGTTTCCGGAAAATTTAAGGGAAAAACGATAAAACTTCCATCCAAAACAACAACAAGAAGTTCAAAAGCAATTGTTTTAGAATCTTTTTTTAACACTATTGGCTTTGATATTATTGATTCATTATTTGTAGAAGTTTTTTCCGGTAGTGGCTCTATAGGGCTAGAAGCACTGAGCCGCGGAGCAAAAAAAGTTATTTTTATGGAAAAAGACGGTGATGCAGTGAAAGTTTTAAAAGAAAATATTTTACAAACAGACCCAAGCAGATGTGAAGTGTTTATAGGAGACAGTTTTTCAAATATAAGTGCAGTGGTAAAACAGCTGAAAAAAAGTTGTGAAGAGGCATTTTTTTATATAGACCCGCCGTTTAGCGTCAGAGAAGGAATGGAAGATATTTATGAAAAAATGATAGCCATGATAGCCTCCCTGCCCAAAGAAAGTGTCAAATTAATCATTATAGAGCACATGAGCGGTTTAGAATTACCGCCTCTAATTAATGAATTTTCCAAAGCAAAAACAAGAAAATTCGGAAACACCTCGATAACATACTTTTCTAATTTTGCAGAGTAATTAACTGGAATAATTATTGCTATATCCTTAATACAATTCAAGGATTAGTTATGATAAAAATTACTCTATTTTTACTTCTTGCAACTTCAATTTATGCTACTAAAATAAATGATGTTGCAAATATAGTAGGTGTTCGTGACAATCAAATTATTGGTTACTCTTTAGTAGTCGGACTTAATAAAACCGGCGATGGAACAACCTCGAAATTCACTCTTCAATCAATAGCAAACATGTTAAAATCAATGAATATCGATATGAGTCCGGCAGATATAAAATCAAAAAATGTTGCAGCCGTTGTTGTAACTGCAGCACTGAAGCCATTTACAAAGCAGGGTGATAAGTTTGATATATCAGTTTCATCCATAGGTGATGCAAAATCTTTAGAGGGCGGAATGCTACTCATGACTCCTTTGAAAGGGGTGGATGGAAAGATATATGCTCTTGCTCAGGGTGCTGTCAGTATTGGTGGCAAAAATACAAAAGGTGCCGGCGGTGAATCTCATCCTACTGTCGGTATTGTTGTAGAAGGTGGTTTGGTAGAGAGAGAAATTAATATCAATTTATATAATCAGGAAAATGCAACGCTTTCTCTTAAAGAGTCAGATTTTAAAAATAGTGTAGAAATTCAAAAAGTAATTAACTCCTTTTACAAAAGTCAGATTGCAGTTGCAATGGATTCTAGAACAATTAATTTAAAAAAACCTGAAAATAAATCTATGATAGAATTTTTGGCAGAAGTTCAAGATATTGAGATGGATTATAAAGCTAAAGATAAAATTATTATCAATGAGAGAACGGGAACTATTATTGCTGGTATAGGAATTGAAGTTAAACCTATAGTTATGACACATGGTGATATAACTATAAAAATAAAAGAACAAAAAATACCTGATAAGCCGGCAGGCTCAATGGTTGTTGATGGAGATATGGTTATTGGTATAAATGAAAAAGAGCTCTATACAAAAGAGGGAACAACTACTGTTGCCAACCTAGTTCGTTCTTTACAGAAATTGGGTGCTACACCAAAAGATGTTATCGCTATTTTGGAAGCTATGAAAGCCGCAGGCAGTATATCTGCTGAATTATCGGTGATATAAAATGAGTTTTAGCAGTACGAATCCATTAAACTTTTATACTCAAACAGCGATGCAGGAGAGTATATCCGTACCTAAGTTAGAAAGCAGAACGGAATCTAGATTGGCTCTGAGTAAAGATCCAAAAGAAGAGAATAACGCACTTCGTGAACAAACAGATGCTTTTGAGTCTGTAATTTTGAAAATGGTGATGGATAATGCGATGAAAGATGAAAAAAATCTTTTTTCAGAGCAGAATGATCCTGGCGATAAAATTTATAAGTCCATGTATAGAGATGAACTCAGTAAAGCAAGTGCCGGAAGTTTTGGTTTTTCTCAAATGCTCTACGATTATTTGAGTCGTAAAAGCTAATTTTTTTGCTTAGTATGTCGATATAGCTTTATATAAAAATACTAAAGCGATTTAGATAAAGGGTTTAAAATGATTTCTCAACTTAACAGTTCAGCTCTATTTAATGCTTATTCGAGCAATAATGCAGAGGCAAAAGAAGTTACAAAAAAAGATACTACGAATATTTCGAAACAAGGTGATACAAGCAAGATTGAGAGGATAAAAGACGCTCTTGACTCTGGCGAGTATAAAATTAATTTACATGCTCTGTCGCAAAAGATAGTGGATGAGCTGTTGTAAGTTCTAAAAATATAGAGGGGTTAAATATGTTGTCTCATCACTTAAATGGAGCATTAAAAGATTTAAGAGATTTAATTGAAATTACTGAGTTGGATATAGCTGATATAAGAGAAGCTAAAAATGATCCTCAGTTTGAGAGACTCTCACTTAAAGACGAAAAATTAAAAAGTTTTGAATCTAAAAAAGCCATGATAGATTATGAAATATCTGCTTTGATGAGCACACACCCTGAAAAAGATTTACCGCAGCTTTTAAATGAAGAACAGCATCAATCTTTATCGGAATTAAAAGTTGAATTGTCAAACCTTAGAACGGTAAATAAAAAATATGCAAAATTTGTTCTGGCGGTGAGCAGTTTATATAATTCATTTTTAGAAAGGTTAGTTCCTACAGAGATGAATGGTTATCAAAGAGTAGCATCTAGGGATTCTTCTATTTTGGAAATAAGAGTATAAAATGGCATCTATCTTTAATTCACTCAGCATAGGATATTCAGGACTTAATGCTTCTCAGGTAGGCATTAATACTACGAGTCATAATATTTCAAATGCTGAGACGGATGGCTATACGAGACAGACAGTGATATTGGGTGCTGCAGTTTCTGCTGACGCATTATCTGGGCAAGCCGGCAACGGTGTTAATGTTTTAGGCGTAAAAAGTATTTTTGATAGTTATGTTTTTGACAGATATACTAGTTTGGCTGCAGAGAAAGAATCTACTGATACTGAACAAACTGCACTCAAGCAACTTTCAACATATTTTCCGGAGGTAGATAATGTCGGGATTAAAGCAGATTTGCATAACTACTACAATATGTGGCAAACATTTTCAGACAATCCGGATAATGATTCTATAAAACTTGCTTTGGGAAAACAGACAGAAGTTTTAGCGGATCACCTAAAATCTCTGCAGGGTATGGTTAAAAATCAACAATCTCAATTAAATGATCAACTGCAAGTAAAGGTAAATGAAGTAAATTCTTTGGCGAAACAACTATCAGAGACAAATAAAGCAATAGATACTGCTGAAGCAGGCGGAGTTTATAACGCGAATGATTTAAGAGACAAAAGAAATGTAATAGAGAGAGATTTAGCAAAGTTAATAGGTGCTACTTCTATTTCAGGTCAAATAAAATCAGATATAAGTGTAAATAGCTCTTCGAATACTAAATCAGGAAGTTATACCCTTAGTGTAAACGGAATGAATATTGTAGATGGAAATACATACCATCCTTTGAGTGTCTCAAGTGAAAAAAATAAAAATGGATTTTTTGAAATTAATTATGAGAGACAAGATGGTGTTTTAACACCTATAGAAGATAAATTAAAGGGCGGCAGTATTGGTGCTCTTCTTTCTTTAAGAGGTGGAACAATTGACCCAGAAACCGGTGTTCCTGCTGATGGGACTTTACAAAATACAATATCAGAGATTAACGCATTTGCAGCAGGCTTGATTGAGTCAACAAATAATTTATATGCGGCAAGCCCAAAAACTCAAATGACATCAAATAATTTAACAATATCTTCAACTAATTCTCTTATGAATTCTGGATTAAATTTCAAAGAGGGTGCTTTTGATTTGGTGGTTTACGATGTTGATGGAAAGGCTGTAGCAACCAGAAAAATTAATATAGATGTAGCAACCACTATGGCTGGGAAAGCAGGGTCAAATTCTATTGAAGGACAAATGGCAACTCAGAATGATGATAATTCTGATGGAAATGCAAGCAATGATGTAAATAATTTTGTTAAATTTAATTGGGCTACATATGCCAATGGGAGTCATGCCGTAGATTTTTCATTAGATCCAACTGCAGCGTCCAAAGGTTATACTTTTGCTATCAAAGATATCCAAAAAAATGATAATTTCTCTTCTGGTTCAAATTTTGCAGGAGCCATTGGCATGGGTAGATTTTTTGACGGAACGGATGCAACAAACATTGATTTAACTGCTTCAATAAAAATTAATCCTACAACAATTACTGCTGGTTTATCTCCTGTTTCAGGAGATAATGGAGTTGCATTAAATATGATTCAGCATCAATTCGAGAGATTCGATTTTAAGGTCGGGAATAAAACATACAATAGTACGGCAAGTGGGATGTTTGATACTATTGCAACCGGTGTGGGAACAGCTACAAATTCCGCAGTTACAAGAAGTCAAACTACAACGGCACAGTTTAACGCAGTTGAAACAGAGTACTTTTCAACTTCGAAAGTAAGTGTGGATGAGGAGATGACAAATTTGATAAAATATCAGACGTCTTATGGTGCCGCCGCAAAAATTATTACAACAATTGACCAGATGATGCAGACACTTCTTGGAATAAAAACATAACTTCTATATGCCAACTATTCTAAACATGAAGCTGCCTTTTTTTAGTATTTTCATACTCGTTTTAGTGTTTGTTTTTTCATTTTTAGGTTCCTATGTTTACTCTCTCTCCCCCTATGCGCTTGATAGTAGCGCTATCTTGCTCTCCCCCTCCTTTGAGCATCTGCTTGGAACCGATAGATTGGGTAGAGACATCTTGGCAAGGCTGATAGAAGGCGGAAAAATATCACTCGTTATCGGTATAGGAAGCGCATTTATAGCCTCTTTAATCGGTCTTATTCTGGGTTCTATGGCTGGCTATTTTAGAGATCGAGTAGATAAAAGTTTTATAATTATGGTTGATCTGTTTTTAACATTCCCAACTTTCTTTTTGCTCTTGGCACTTGTGAGCTATGTAAATGCTTCGGCTTGGGTTTTAATAGTTATAATCTCCATAACAGGATGGATGACTACGGCTAGATTAGTCCGCTCTGAGAGCTTTAAAATTACCGAACAGCCATTTATTAAAATACTCAACATAGCCCATGCAAGCAAAATTAAAATACTCTTCAAATATTATGCACCTATCCTCGCTCCGATATATTTTGTAAGTTTTACTTTTGGAGTAGGCGGAGCAATACTTTCAGAGTCCGGTTTGAGTTTTTTAGGTCTTGGAATTGTTGCCCCGCAGATGAGTTGGGGAACGATTCTCAGCAGCGGCAAAGATGTAATTGAAATAGCATGGTGGATTACTTTTTTCCCAGGGCTTATGATATTTTTAGTGACTTTTTCTCTCATAAATATATCTAACTATCTGCAACAATTAACAAACCAAAAGCAGATTCAATAAGTAAAACAAAAGAGCAATAGAGATATACTTTTGGGCATATGAAAATAAATAATTTAATAAAAAGCGATGTATAGAGATGATATTAATGATAGATAATTACGATAGTTTTACTTACAACATTGTTCAGTACTGCAGAGAGCTTGGGGCTGACCTTAAAATAATTAGAAATGACGAGATGAGTGTAAAAGAGATTGAAGCACTTCATCCTGAAAAAATAATTATCTCTCCCGGTCCTGCAACTCCGGATGATGCAGGTGTAACTTTGGAAGTAATCGAGTATTTCAAAGACAAATTGCCTATTTTGGGTATCTGTTTGGGGCATCAAAGTATCGCACAAGTTTTTGGTGGCGAGGTCGTTAGAGCCAAAAAAATGATGCATGGCAAAACCTCTAAAATGAAGAGAGTCGGTGAGTGTGAAATTTTTAGAGGTTTACCGCAAGAGTTTACCGCTACGAGATACCACTCTCTGATAGTCAAAAAAGAGACGCTTCCAAAAGAGGTTGAACCCACGGCTTATAGCGAAGATGACGATGAGATAATGGCATTTAAAATAAAAGATAGGGATATTTACGGGGTTCAGTTTCACCCAGAGTCTATCATGAGTGAATATGGACATGAAATTATTGGAAATTTTTTAAAAATATGATTTACAGAGTCATCTTATACCTAATATTAGGAGTAGATGCCTTAATTCTTATTCTACAGACATCAACAATCTCTATCTCTTACCATGAAGCATCTCTACTTTATGGTGACTTTTCATTATTGCAACTTATTATAAAATTTTCACTCTACGTATTTGGGCAAAATGACCTAGCGCTGCGGCTTCCCATGATTATTTTTCACATGTTAAGCGCATTGCTGATGTATGCAATTTCTAAAAAATATTTAAAAGATGACAGAAACAGAGTTTGGCTTGTTATAATTTTTATGTTACTGCCGGGAGTTTTAAGCTCTGCATTGCTCGTTGACAGTGCCGGTTTTATTATATTTGGACTTCTTCTTTTTGTTTATGTGTATGATAACTATTCGAAAAAATATAGCTATATTCTTTTGGCTGCATTGAGTGTTTTGGACGGGGGATTTATATATCTCTACTTCAGTTTACTATTTTTCTCTTTTTATAGTAAAGATAAAATATTTTTTATATTGAACATGGTGCTTTTTCTGCTTTGTATGTATCTCTATGGTATAAGAACAGAGGGTTTGCCTGAAGGCTATTTTTTGGATTCTATAGGACTTTACTCTGCCGTTTTCACACCAATTGTTTTTGTCTATCTGTTTTATATTTTATATAGAAGGTTCCTAACAAAAGAGATAGACATGTTATGGTTTATCTCAGCTATAGTTTTTCTGTTTTCACTTCTGCTTTCCTTTAGACAGAATATATATATAGAAAATTTCGCTCCCTATGTTATTCTGGCCTTGCCATTGGCTGCACAAACATTTTACTCTTCATATAGGGTGAGACTAAAAATGTTTAGAACGAGATATAAAACACTCTTTACCGTATCTTTGATTTTTCTAATTTTCAATAGTTTGGCAGTTTTTTTTAATAAAGAAATATATTTGTTTATTGATAAACCTAAAAAACATTTTGCCTATAAAATGCATGTGGCAAAAGAGCTAGCAGAAGCGCTTAAAGAAAAAGGTATACCATGTGCAAACACGGATAATGACATGTCAAAACGATTGAAATTTTACGGTGTAGAAAAATGTGACATGTATGATGTGATTGAGCAAGATATAAAAAATATAAAGACTGAAAATGTAACAATTAGTTACAAAAATAGGCCTATTTACACTGCGAGCGTTACTAAAATCAACATAAAATAAATCTATTCTATTGTAACTCTCGACTGATGATATGAATTAAATAAGGATATGCTAAAATAATCCACAAAAATATCAAAGTAGGAAGTTTAATATGGCTCAAAAAGCGATACGAGAATATGATGGTAAAGCATTATTTTCTAAGCAATGGGAAAATTATTTTAGTGGATTTCACTATGGATTCAAATCTGTTTTAGTTTCAAGCGGAGCAGAATTATTAGAAATCGCCAACAAACACGGCTTTGAATGGTTGAAGCAAGAAGCACTTGTAGCAAAACCGGATATGCTTTTTGGTAAAAGAGGCAAGAACGATTTAGTTCTCTTTAGAGATCAAAAACCGGGGGATGTAACACTTGCACAAGCTGCAAAATGGATAGATGAAAAATCTGCCCATAATACTACACTTTTATCGGGACAAAGCGGAATCTTAACTCACTTCATAGTTGAGCCGTTTACTCCACACACGCAGGAACAAGAGTATTATATCTCTGCAACAACCGTTGGAGAAGATGATGTTCTTTATATGTCGGCTGAGGGCGGAATGGAAGTTGAAGAAGGGTGGGATGAAAAAGTTATCGAAGTTGTAATCCCTATCTCTATGAGCGATGCAGATATGGAACACGCGGTAAAAGCAAATACTCCATCTGACATTCCAGCTGCTAATAAACAAGCTTTTGCAGCTTTTGCAATACAGTTTTTTAAATTTTACAGAGATATGAATTTTGCATACCTTGAAATTAATCCAATCGTTATGCTCGAAAATAACAACATGGCTATTTTAGATTTAGTTGCAAGACTCGATGATACAGCAGGTTTTATGATGAGAGATACATGGGGAGAGATAGAGTATCCTACTGCGTTTGGTATGGAAGATCAATCACCGGAAGAGAAAGCCATCGCAGATGCAGATAGCAAATCAGGTGCTTCCCTCAAACTTACAATTTTAAATCCAATGGGAAGAATTTGGACTATGGTAGCTGGCGGTGGAGCCTCTGTTGTGTATGCAGACACAATCGCTGATTTTGCTGAAGCAAATGGCGGAAGCATAAGCGATTTAGCAAATTACGGAGAATACTCAGGCGGTCCAACTACAAGTGAAACAAAATTTTATGCGGATACTGTAATCGACTTAATGACAAGACATAAAGACCCGCATGGCAGAGATAAAATCTTAATCATCGGTGGAGCTATTGCTAACTTTACGGATGTTGCAAAAACATTTACAGGTATTATTCAATCTTTTGAAGTAAATGCTGAAAAAATGAAAGCTCACAATACGAAGATATATGTAAGACGCGGCGGACCAAACTATGAAAAAGGTTTAAAAGATATTAAAGAAGCTGCAGATAGATTAGGTCTTTATATTGAAGTTTATGGACCAGAAACGCATGTTACAGACATCGTGCGCATGGCACTAGAGAAGTAGGGGAAAAATATGACACAATTATTTACGAGAGACACACAAGCAATTTTTTGGAATAACAACACAACTGCAATTCAGAGAATGTTGGATTATGATTACACAATCAAGAGAAAAAAACCTTCAGTAGCGGCAATCGTAGCTCCTACAAGCGGCAGTAAATTTGAGAAGTTTTTTTACGGACCGGATGAAATTATGGTTCCTATGTACAAAACAACAGCAGCAGCAAAAGCTGCACATCCACATGCCGATGTACTTTTAAACTTTGCATCTTTTAGAACAGCATACGATGTAACGATGGAAGCTTTGAATATTGGTGGATTTAGCTCAATTATGATTACGGCAGAGGGAATCCCTGAAAGATTGGCTCGTGGCATGAATGAGTTTGCAAGAAACAAGAATGTAACTGTAATCGGACCTGCAACAGTTGGCGCTATCGCTCCGGGTGCATTCAAAATTGCAAATATCGGTGGAACAATTGAAAATATTGTTCAATCAAAACTTCACCGTGCAGGTTCATGTGGACTTGTAACGCGATCAGGTGGTCTCTTTAATGAGTTAAGTAATATCATTGCAATCAATGCAGATGGTATTGCAGAAGGCGTTGCTATCGGCGGAGACAGATTTGTTGGTTCAGTTTTTATCGACAACTTACTTAGAATGGAAGCAAATCCAGAAGTAAAATACATGATTTTACTTGGCGAAGTTGGCGGTACTGAAGAGTACAAAGTAATCGACGCTATTAAAGCCGGAAAAATTAAAAAACCAATCATCGCATGGTGTATCGGTACAATAGCGAAACATTTTAGCAGTGGTGTACAATTTGGTCACGCAGGTGCTTCCGCGAACGCAGAAGCAGAGACAGCTGCAGCAAAAAATATTGCTATGGCAGAAGCCGGCATGTTCGTGCCGGAAAGTTTCAATGCTCTCCCAAATAAAATTAAAGAAGTGTATGAAAAATTAAAAGCTGAGGGTGTCGTTACAGAAATTCCTGAGCCGGATATGCTTACATGCCCTAGCGTCAGAAAGTCTAAAGAGTTTATCTGTACTATTTCTGATGACAGAGGCGATGAAGCTACATATGCAGGTTTCCCAATCTCTTCACTTGCTACTCCGGATACCGGTAAAGGTATCGGCGATGTTGTTTCACTTCTTTGGTTTAAAAAGCAGTATCCAAAATGGGCAACTGATTTTATTGAAACTGTTATCAAAACAGTGGCAGACCATGGTCCGGCTGTTTCTGGTGCACATAATGCAAAAGTAACTGCCAGAGCAGGAAAATCTGTTGTTGAGTCCCTTGTCACTGGTCTTTTAACAATCGGTCCAAGATTTGGCGGAGCAATTGACGGAGCGGCAGAATATTTCAAATATGCAGATGACAATAAACTGACTCCGGCAGAATTTTTAAATCACATGAAAAAAGTGGGTGTTCCAATCCCAGGTATCGGACATAGAATTAAATCTCTTAAAAACCCGGATTTGAGAGTAGAGGGTTTAAAAAAATATGCTAATGCATATTTTCCATCCACTTCACTTCTTGATTATGCACTTACGGTTGAACAGTTAACTACAAGTAAAAAAGAGAATTTAATCCTTAATGTGGATGGCACAATTGGTATTTTGATGGTGGACATGTGGAGAGCTTTAGGGTACACAGAAGAGGAAATTAATGAATTTATCTCTTCAGGAACACTAAACGCATTCTTTATAGTGGGCAGAAGTATCGGTTTTATCGGTCATGTACTTGATGAAAAAAGACTTCAAATGCCTATGTACAGACATCCAATGGATGATATTTTATATGATGTACAACTAGCAGAGAAGATTTAAAAATCACTACCTAAAAAAACTAAATTTTTTAGGTGATAAATTTAATAAAAACTCTTACTCAGGGAATCAACTTTCCCTGAGCTCTTTTTCTTTCATTCTCCCTTTAAATTACAATTTGATATACTTGAGTATTTATAAAATATAGGTACAAATTATGAAAAAATCATTTACATTATTAGAATTAGTTTTTGTTGTTGTTATAATTGGAGTACTTTCGGTAATTATTATCCCAAGCACAAGATCAGATAATCTGAGAGAAGCAGCTATTCAAGTTGTTTCTCATATAAGATATACACAGCACTTGGCTATGATTGATGATAAGCTTGATACAAAGGACAGTAATTGGTATAAAAACAGATGGCAGATACAGTTTGCCAATACTGTCGGAAGTGCTAACTCTTGGTCTTATATGATTTATTCAGATTCACTTGGAGGGAGTACCGGAACGCCGGATGTAAAAGAACATGCGAAGAATCCTATGAATCCTGCAAAATTTTTAACAGGAGGATATAGTGCTGGTAATATAGCTTATAATGATTCTATGGGCAGAGATACTGCTGAATTAAATCTTGGTAAAAAATATAGCATTATGGATGTTGATTTTTCTGCTGGATGTGAAATCGCATCTAATAGACAAAGAATATTTTTTGATTATTTAGGCAGACCTTTTTATGGAGGTCCACATTTACAAACCAAGCCATACCATAATGGAACAAATGTCAAAAAGTTAAATAGTGACTGTAAGATACTGCTTTGCACGCATTCGTCTTGCATTAGTGCATCAAGCAATGAAAAAATAACAATAGTAATAGAGCCAGAGACAGGGTATACATATATAGATGGGTAAAGCCCTGAATAGCACATAAAATAATTTTTTACAAACATTTCAAATCCTCACAAAATTTAAGAACTATTTAAGCAACTACCCCCTATAATTCCCGTCCACAAACACAGAGACCTAGAGTTTAGGCCTAGAGAAACTTCAAGTAGAAGCTATCGAGATGAGTTTGAGATCATTGAAAACTAAGCAAGTAAATAGATTTAATAATAACTAT
>JAPLGO010000014.1 GCA_026390115.1 Campylobacterales bacterium
AAAACTCAAACCGTTATATGCTCCGGTTTCATACTTTAGGTAACCGCCGATTGCATTCGCGCTACGGGTATAATCATCTTTCGTCGCATCACTTAAATCCATAGTTCTGGAAATACTGAACTCTCTAATCTGTCCGCTGGTCTTACCCTCGGAAAACATCGAACTTAAGTCCTCTGCACCATAAACATTTACTGCACTTAGCAACCCTACTGTTATTACGCTTATTGTTATATGTCTTTTCATTTTAATGTACCCCTTCAATTCTAAAGTAGGTAATCCTAAACCATATAAGTAGCATGAACATAGCAAAGTAAAATATTGTCAACAAAATTGTAAATTTATTTCTATAAATTACGAAAAGTTACACTTTGTGAGGATTTATTTCAAAGTTGTTACTATTGGTATTTTATTCTCTGAATATCTTTTTATTTTGATGCAATCTTCATAGCAAGTTTACGAGCTAGCGGAAACACAATCAATACACTCGGAAATGCAATAGCATACGCAACAATCCATGCATGAAACCACATTTCTACAAAGCCATCTACCAATCCCAAATTAATAAATGAAATCGCTCCGGACATAATCAAGCTCATAAAACCTGAAAGGAAAAGTGCCTGTACCTGATGAAGATATTTAACTGAAACCATTTTTTCTCCTTTTAATTACTGCCACATGCTATCGTGATATTTTACGAAATTCCCATATCTGCTCTGAAAGAAATACACTTGCGGTGCCAATATTTATTAATTAAACTTCTTGCATAACCCAAAAAAGATCTAAAAATTGCTATTCTAAATGTATAACGAATTATGAAAAACTACAACTGTCAAACGGGTAGTCAAAAATAGTATTTTTTTTTGAAAATTAGTAGATATCTATCTCGTTAAAGTTCATAAAAGTACCTCGTATATTAAAATGCCATCCAAAACTTTTTAAGATTTTATGTGTTTAGAATCAGTATGATACTGAATTTTAGTTATATTTTTAAGCTATTTGAATGATTTTTTATTTGACACAATACATCGATTTTTAAGTTCAATGATTTTAGAAATAACTAAGTAAAAAACAATATAATTTTAAAAAAGGGATTTTATGTTGAATAATATTTTATTGCAGATAGCCAAAAGTGCCATACTTAGCAAGTTTGACGGTGGGAGTAGTTTAGATAGGGAGTCGCTTCTTCAAAAATATCCATTTTTAAATAACAATGGTGCGGTGTTTGTCACTTTAAATTGTGACAATCAGTTACGCGGTTGCATAGGTTCTATTGCACCTTACAGAACTTTGTTGGATGATGTCTTGCACAATGCTGTCTCAGCGGCATTCGGTGACCCTAGGTTTGCTCCGCTTAGCAGTCGGGAACTTGGAAATTTGACGCTAGAAGTCTCAGTTTTAAGTGAGCCGACAATTTTAGAGTATAAAGATTATGATGATTTAGTGAAAAAAGTAAGACCTTTTATCGATGGGCTTATTTTAAAACATGGCTCCTATCAAGGAACTTTTTTACCTCAAGTTTGGGAGCAGCTTCCTCATGCCGAGCAGTTTTTGGAGCATCTTAGCATGAAAGCAGGTGCAAATCCCTCTATATATGCTCTGCACCCTACTATTTATCGCTATGAGGTTGAGCATATTAAAGATAATTTCAAAAATATAAAAGGAGTTTAGCCATGAAACGAAATATGAGCGTTGCGGGCAGTTTCTATCCAGCCAGAGCAGTTGAGATTCAAAAATTTTTTGAACATTTCAGTACAATTTATGATGAAGCTTTTACCTTGCCAGACATAAAAAGCAGAGCCGTCATAGTGCCACATGCCGGGTATGTTTATAGTGGATATACGGCAAATGTTGCTTATAGAGTACTGCAGAAACAGGGTATAAAAAAATTTGTCATTATTGGACCTTCTCATAGAGTGGGCTACGATGGAGTAAGTCTCTGTAACTTTCAAAGCTATGACACCCCTTTTGGAGAGATAACTGCTGCAACTGATTTGGCTCAAAAAATAAATGAGAAATTTAATCTCACATGCCTTAGTTCGGCGAACCATGAGCATAGCACAGAGGTGCAGTTTCCTTTTGTAAAATATTATATGGAGGATGCAGAGATTGTTGAGCTTGTTTACTCAAATGCCAACACAGGAGAGATTTCTAAAATCATAGATTTTGTACTCCAGCAAGAGGAGTGCGGAGTGATTATCAGTACCGATTTAAGCCACTTCTACTCACTGAAGGAGGCGAATCAAATAGATGAGTTATGCCTAAAAGCAATAGACAAATTAAGTATAAATGCACTCCATGGCGGCTGTGAAGCATGCGGAATGATTGGTGTCGAAGCCATGATTATGAGTGCAAAAAAACTTGGGCTTCATTCTACCATTTTGGATTACAGAACAAGTGCAGACGCCAGCCATGACGATAGCAGAGTTGTCGGGTATGTGAGTGTTAGTTTTTCATAAATCTGCTTGCGCTCTTTTGTCACCAGCCAAACTTCTCAAATAAAGATGTAAATATTTCATCTATCGGAGCAGTTATTTCTAACTTTTCATGGCTGTGTGGGTGAATTATCTCCAATTTACTCGCATGTAAAAGTAATCTGTTGCAGTTATATACTTCTCTTATGAATTTATTGTGCTCGCCTCTTCCATATTTTGTATCGCCTAAGAGATGGTGGGAAATATGTTTCATGTGTCTTCGTATCTGATGTTTTCGCCCCGTCTTCGGCATCACCTCTACAAGCGAATAACGGATATTTTCATAACGACCAAGGGCATGGGGGAGTTCAACTGTGGCTAATCGTCTGTAATGCGTAATTGCCTCTTGTGCCTCTTTATTCTCTTTTGCTTTTTTGTCTGCAATTTTGTCCAGCTTTTCAACCAGAGAATGCTCTATAACGCCATCATCATCCGTGTAGCCTCGAACAACTGCAAGGTAAGTTTTTTGGATTGTATGGTTTGCAAACTGCTCTGACATAAGCCTTGCGATATCACTATCGAGGGCAAAAATAAGAACACCTGAAGTCGGTTTATCAAGACGGTGAATCGGGTAGACCCACTGTCCAAGCTGGTCACGAAGCATCATCATGGCAAAATAGACTTCATGCCTATCTATCATAGACTTATGAACTAAAAGCCCGCTAGGTTTATTGATAGCGACAAGATGTACATCTTGATATAGGATTTCTAGTTTATACTCTTTCCACATGCCATCAAATAACTATTTTGAAGTTTTACTTTTTTTTGCTGAAAAAGCCTTTTTGTTCGTAACTATTTTTTTTCTTGGCTCTGTTTTTTTATTTGTATCTGTTTTCTTTGTATCTGTTTTTTTAGTTATTTCTGCTCTCTTATTTGAAGAGGGGCTTTTCATGTTTCTTTTGTGGTAGGTAACTTCAGGTTTTTTATGCTCATTTTTGAGTTTTACTTCGTCAGCATCGGCTCTTCTGAGAGTCGGGTCTGGCTCAAAGCCTGCAACCGTCTCTTTTGGTATCTTCATACCTATTACTCTCTCAATATCTTTTATATCAAACTTTTCATACACATCAAGGAGCGAAATAGCCTCGCCGTCCCGCCCTGCTCGTCCAGTTCGCCCTACTCTGTGAACATAATCCTCAGGAACCGAAGGAAGCTCGTAGTTTATAACATACGGCAACTCCTCTATATCTAACCCTCTTGAAGCGATGTCTGTTGCAACCAAAACCTTAATTATTCCCTCTTTGAACTCATTAAGAGTCTTTTGTCTGTTTGCCTGCGTTTTATCGCCATGGATTATTCCACACTTCAAACCATCTTTTTTAAGTTCTATCACCAACGCATCGGCACTAGCTTTGGTTCTTGTAAATACCAAAACCTGCGGATAGTTTCTTGAACCAATCAAATAGGCGAGAAGTGCCGCTTTTTTGTCGGTATCCACCATGTAGGCGATCTGATTGATAGTATCGACTGTTGAATTCTTTTTAGAAATCTCTATAAATGTAGGTTTCGTAAGCAAAAGCTTTGATAATTTTCTCACTTTATCACTGTATGTAGCGGCGAAAAGAAGAGTTTGATGTCGTTTTGGAAGCAATGGATGCACTTTTCGAAGTTCTTTTGCAAACCCCATGTCAAGCATTCTGTCCGCTTCATCAACTACAAAAATTTCAACTTGTGAAATATTAAGCCCTTTTTCCACATGCTCCATAAGTCGCCCCGGAGTAGCAATAATAATGTCAATGCCTTTTTTTAACAATCTCTGCTGAGACTCTAAATCTTTTCCGCCGACTAAAACCGCACACCCCAAACTCATGTATTTAGAGAAGCTCTTCATATCTTCAAAAATTTGAATAGAGAGCTCACGCGTTGGAGATAAAATTACTCCTCGGATGACTCTGTCCTCAGCTGCAGTCGTATTTCTAAGCCTTTGCAGAAGTGGAAGTCCAAATGCAGCCGTTTTGCCGGTTCCTGTTTGAGCAGTGGCAAAAATATCCTCTTTTGCTAACACTAAAGGGATAGCTCTTTTTTGAATTGCAGTCGGATGTTCAAACCCTAACTCTTTTATCGCACCTAAAAGCGGTTTGATAAGTCCTAATTTCTCAAATGACATAAATTACCTTATAAAAATATGTGAAATTTTAACATATTAAACAAAATATAAGCTATTTATATATAACTAATAATCAAACTGATTCATAAAATTTTTATCTTTTTACTTTTAACATAAAAATAGACCCATACAAATGCCGCGCCAATGCTCATTCCAAGGCTTAGAACCTGCCCAAATGTTATAACATCACAACAAACATACCCTATCTGCACATCGGGTGCACGATAAATCTCTGCGATAAACCTGAAAATACCGTAACTTATGGCATAGATTAAAATCAACTCTCCGCTGAATCTCTGAAATCTTCTGTAGGCGTAAACAACAAGAAAAACTCCAAAACCCTCTAGTGCTGCCTCATAAAGTTGTGATGGGTGGCGGAGAACTCCGTCCACAAAAATTCCCCAGCTTACATCGGTTGCACGACCTATCAGCTCTTGATTTAAAAAATTGCCGATTCTGCCAAAAACAAAGGCAAGAGGAACACTCAGAGCCACTAAATCGATTATCTTTCCAAACGCAACACTGTATTTTTTACAAAAAATATAAGTACTGAGGACAAAGCCAATAACTGCACCGTGGTAACTCATACCTCGTATGCCTATAAATTCACCGTTTTGAAATGGATTAAAAATCTGCCATGGGTGGGATAAAAAGTAGAGTGTTTGCGTGTCGTAAAAGAGTACGTATCCAAGCCTTGCACCCAAAATTACACCGATTTCTACATAGATAAAATAGATATCTATCTGATTGGCGGTAATCTCCAACTTATCTTTTTTAATAAAGTATTTACCGATATACAGAGCACTTGTCAGGGCTAAAACATACATCATCCCATACCAATGAACCGGAAGAGAAAATATATGGAAAGCTACAGGGTTAAAAGTGTCGTAAATATGGTTCCAGCTACTGTTTGGCACCACAAGGGAAGTTGTTATTTCATTCGGAAGCATTTTATTTCCTTAGGGCTTCAGCTATAAGCTCAATCGGATTTTTGAAAATTGTCTCAACCCCTGCACTGCTCATAGAGTTATTTATCTGCATTCTGCATGCACTGCACTCAGCACTCACTATGTCCGCACCGCTTCTTCCTATCATATGTGCTTTTGGAATACCTGCTGCATGTGCAAAGTGGTACTTTTCAGTCTGCATAGTTATTCCGCCAAAACCGCAACATGCGTTCGGGTCGCTCATCTCTGCTATCTTGTAGTTTTGTTTTATAAGGTTTCTCGGCTCCTGATGGATTCCCTGCATTTTTTTAGCATGGCATGGGTCGTGGTAGGTCACAATGCGGGTATCTTTTTTCTTTGAGGCCAAAAGGTGTTCTAAATGGGTATGGTGCTGCAACCACTCTGTTGCCATAAAGATTTTGCCCTTGATTTTTTTAGCACGCTCAAGCCACTCAGGCTGGTCATGAAAGTAGTGTTCGTAGTCGATTTTGAGCATTGCAGAACATGTAGCTTCAGGAACAATAATAGCTTCTATATCGTTTCCAAAACTCTCAAAATATTTGATGTTGTGTTTTGCATTCGCATCCACCGTATCAAAATCGCCTGTAAAATAGGCAGGTGCCGAACAGCATTTTTGGTCTTTTGCTAAAAAAGCGTCAATCTCCAACGCCTTTAATATTTCCAAAAGAGAATTTCCGATATCAACATAGTTGTAATTGCCCAAACATCCTATAAAAATCGCAACCTTTCTTTTTCCGCCGTTGTTTATATTCTCTTTGTGAGAATTCAAAAATGATGTTTTTTTAAGGCTCGGAAGGAGTCTATCTGTTTTTATCATAGGCAGGTTAAAACGGCTATTCATCGAATCTATCTCGTGCTTAATTTTAAATCCGCATGTCTGGAATGTCCAGCCAAGTTTAAAAGCTATGTCATTGAGCCAGCGGTGGCGAAGAAGCAAAAAGAAAGCTCTTTTGTACCAAGCAATACCGAATTTTTTAGCGATGTCGGAGCGAACCTGTTCGATTATCATGTCGGTAGGAAGTGCTTTTGGACAAACTTCTACACAGTTGGTACATAAAAAACAGCTCTCAAAAATATCTTTTGCATTTTTGTCTAACTCTAATTTACCCTTGTGATATGCTCCCAGAAGGTCTATAAAGCCCCTTGGAGAAGTAACTTCATCGGCATTTACATTGTGAATAGTACAAACCGGAATACATTTTCCACACTTTATACACTCATCTGAGATAGCACTAAAATCAAAAATATTCCCATCTGCCATGTTTAGACCGTTTTAGAGAATGTCTTTGAGCTTTGTGAATGTTTCTTCATATAGGCATCAAAAGGCATTGCAATATTTCTTATAAGCAAAGTTCCTGTTTCGGAACACTCGATATGATTTTCATCCATTTTTAAAAGTGCATCATCCTCAAAAGGTTTCAAAGCTTCGATTGCATCCGCAAAATAGGTTTTAAATTCAACATTAAAAAGTTTTTCAAATCTTTTTATATCCAGCTTGAAGTTGCTCATAAGTTCCATGATTACGAACTGACGGATTTGGTCGTCCACTGTTAAAACTACACCTCGTTCAAATGGGAGTTTTCCTGCATCAATTGCCTCTTCATATTCATTCATATCTTTAAAGTTCTGGTTATAACTGTCCACACCTTCACCGATAGAAGTAAGACCTACTCCGATTAAATCTGCTCCGCCTTTGGTTGTATATCCTTGAAAATTTCTGTGAAGTTCGCCCTTTTCTATCGCTTTAAAGAGCTCATCTTCCGGCTTTGCAAAGTGATCCATTCCTATCATCTTATAACCATGAGAAGTTAAAAAATCTATAGTAAACTGCATAATGCTAAGCTTCTCATCAGGGAGAGGAAGCGTTGTCTCATCGATTTTACGCATCGTTTTTTTAAGCCAAGGAACATGCGCGTAGTTAAAAACTGCAAATCTGTCAGGATTGAGGCTTAAAGCAAGGGAGAGTGTCTCTTTAAAAGTTTCCAGCGTTTGGTGCGGTAAGCCATAAATCAGGTCAACATTCACTGAGTGCATATTGTACTTCCGAGCCAAATCCATTGCATCTTTTGTCATTCCATAAGGCTGTACACGATGCACTGCAAGCTGCACTTTTTCGTTAAAATCTTGAATTCCAAAACTTACACGATTAAATCCAGCCTCACTCATTACCCGCATCTGCTCTTCATTAATATGACGAGGGTCAATCTCACAGCTAATTTCAGCATCTTTTACAAAATTTGGAAAGTAGGATTTAATCTCTTCTATAATCTCTTGTAACTGCGGTGCTGAAAAAAAAGTTGGAGTTCCTCCGCCAAAGTGCATCTGAATAACTTCACGGTTACAGTTCAAATGTTTAGATAAAATTTTCAATTCTCTTTTGAGATACTCCATATAGCGAACCATTTTGTCATCTTTTGAAGTAAATACAACATTACATCCACAGAAGTAACAGGCATTGCGACAAAAAGGAAGATGAAAATAGAGACTTAAAGGACGAGCCGAGTCTTGCGACTCCAGTTTTTTAATATATATGTCATACTCGTAACTGTCACTGAACTCTAAGGCTGTCGGATAACTTGTATAGCGAGGGCCGGGTTTAGAATACTTTGTAAATTTTGCAAAATCTAACATTTTTAATCCAATATTTTATAATTTTCTGTAAAGTGGTGAGATTATCTCTAAAAAGTGTTGAAAGAGTTATAAAACTATTTTTCAAACTCTCCGGCTAATCTTTGATAAATCTCTGAGTATTCTAACAACTCTTTGTGATTTCCGCATGCTACGATTGCTCCACCTTGCATAACCAAGATTTTATCAGCATGTTCTATGGTGCTGAGTCTGTGTGCAATTGTAATTGTTATTTTGTCTTTCGTATATTCATTCAATGATTTTTGAATTCTTTTTTCACTTTCGTTATCGAGAGCGGAAGTTGCTTCATCAAAAAGCAGAAGTGAAGAGTGTTTATAAATCGCCCTTGCAATCGCTACACGCTGACGCTGTCCGCCTGAGAGATTTGCTCCGAATTCTTCCATTTTTGTCTGAATTCCATCTGAGAGTGCCTCTACAAATTTTATTGCATCTGCCAGTTTAAGAGATTCATAAACTCTCTCCTCATTTATCTCCTGTCCATAAGCGACATTGGCGGCAAGCGTATCCTGAAATATATAGATTCTCTGCGTTACAAGAGAGATATGATGCTTTAATGAGATTTGATTTAACTCTTTTATGTTTGTTTTGTTGATAAAAACATCGCCGCTGTCAGGGTCATAAAAACGAAGAATCATGTTGATAAATGTACTCTTTCCGCCGCCGCTGTCACCGACAAGCGCGATATTTTCGCCTCTGTTTATAACAATATTCACATCTTTGAGGGCGTAGGCGTCGAGATATTTGAGTGTTACATTTCTAAACTCCACCTGCCATATATCCTCTTCTAAAAGCTTATCTCCATCAACAATTCTGCTTTTAGTATCTAAAACTTCAAAAACTCTCTCACTCGCAGCCACTGCATCTTGAATTTTTGAATAAATAGAGCCTATGCGGCGAACAGGCTGAAATACAAGCCCGACAGCGGTTAAGAAGGCGGTAAATTCACCAACACTCATCTTGCCCTCATATACCTCTTGTCCTCCTACAAAAATCACCGCTGCAAGCCCTGCCGCTCCGACAATCTCCATCAAAGGAGAAACTATTTCGCCCACATAAACAGACTTCATATTTATTTTAAAGAAGTCCCAATTTTGCGTGCTGAAGCGCTCAACCTCGTATTTTTCCGTAGCATTCGCTTTTATGATTTCGCTGTTGTTAAAAACCTCGGTAAGTCTTGTCACGACATCTGCATTTTTTGCCTGTGAACGGTGGGAGTATTTTTTAAGTTTTTTTGCTATCAGAATAAGCGGATAGATAATAAGCGGAACAACTATCAGAGAGTAAAACGCAAGAGTCGGATTGAGATAAATCACATATCCGACAAGTGCAACAACGGTCAAACTCTCACGAAAAAGCTCGGGAAGCATATTTGAGACAAAATATTGGATGCGGTTTATATCGTTTGTAACACGGGAAATAAGCTCTCCGCTTCTGTTTAAATACAGAAATGTCATGTCAAGAGAGATGATTTTTTCTAAAAGCATTTCACGAAACCTTGTCACTATATGCTGACCTATGTAGTTCATGTAAACAGATTGAACATAACGCCCGACTGATTTTAAAAAGTAGATTGCAACCAAACCAAAAGGGATAAAATAGAGCATCTCCTCTTTTTTGGCTATAAACATGTCATCCATAAGAGGCTTCATAATGTGGGCGGTTGCGGTAGTTGCACCTACTGTTAGAAGTATTCCTGCCAAAACCAATATATATTCCAGTTTATACTCTTTTATAAACGGCCAATATCTTTTAAAAATTGTTTTCAAATATATCCCTAGTTTTTACTTTTTTTGTGATTTTATCAAATACTCTGTCACTGCCAGTGTTGCTTTATACTGTTCTTGACACTTTTTTTGCTCATCCGACTCTGCTTTGCCATCTTTAAAACCGCCGTCTTTTGCAATAATTACGCCGGCATCATTAAAGCCGCAGTGAAGCCTGCTTTTGTCTAATAGATTTGTGCCGATAGCCGCGTACTCTTTCTCATCCAGTGTCAGGTTATAGAGTGTCGGAAAAATATCTTTGTGCGATGAAGCCAGAGTTGTGTCAATCGCCTCTTTTGGTTTCAAATAAGGCGGCAAATAAATATAAAACGGGATTTTCTTAGTTTGCGTATAGTAATCATCGTATTTCATTATCCCCTCAATCGTGTTATTATCGGCAGTAAATGCCACAACCGATTTTTTTGAGAGCTCTGAATTTTTCACTCTGTCTAAAAATGCTCCCGCCATGTCAAGGGCATAGGCATAATCTTTAAACCTTAATTTTGCAAGCTCCAAGTCTCCCGTTATATGCTCTTTGAGATTCTGTGCAATCTCCAAAGAGTTTGATTTGTAATCACTCGGGACGGTGTATGGCGGATGGTTGTTTGTAGTAAGCACAAAAATAAATTGTGGTTTTGTGGCATTGTTTAATTTTTCAAACACATAGTTGTAGAGATACTCATCAAAAACCCCCCAATCATGGGAGATAGACTTAGCATCTTTCCCCAAACTTGTAGCAATAGAAGCTCTTCCATCCACATGCTCAAATCCTTGACGCGATACAAAACTGCCGACATTTCTCCAAGATAAATCTCCACCGTAAACAAATGAAGTTTCATATCCGGCATCTTGATACACCTTTGCACTCGCCTGCTTGAATGAGGTGTTTAAATACTCACTTTGGGCAAAAGATGTTGAGTCCGGACGCGCCGTGATGTTTAAAAGCAGGGGTTCCAAAGATACAATCGTTCCGTTTGAGCTTGAGATAAAATTTGTAAAAAGAGTATCTTCTTTAAAGTGTTTTTGAAGCCTGCCCATAATATTAAAACTCTCACTCTGATAATCCAAAATAGGCGTACCAAAACTCTCAACCATGACAACAACGACATGTGGGCTTTTCTCTTTTGCAGCTTCATTATGGGAAGATTTATATCGGATGTTACTCAGCAAATCCTCTCTGTTTATATTCTCATTTTGCGTGTGAACCTCAAAAGCTTTATCGATTTTGCCTTGATACCCTGCCATTGTTATGAGGTCATAGTTTCCCGATTTACTCTTTGTATATTGCTCGTAGGAGTTGAGCATTGCGTAACATGCGGTTTGTGAAAGCTTGTTTATAAATGGGTCTCGACTCACATCAGGAATATCTTTTGCAAGTGGAAAAAGCCCGACTGAACCTCTTCCTAAAAGTACAACAACCGCTATTACGGCTATAAAAAAGAGTGCTTGTTTAGGCAGGTTCCATAAGACACTGAACTTTTTTTGTTCCTTGAGAATTTTAAAAATAATAAAGTAAAAGAGCGAGAAAAAAAGAAAAACTCCGACTCCGACAAGAGGAATATTATAGTTAGCAAATGCTGTTTTTACAAGTGCCTCGGTATCATCATCCACAACACCGAATATCATAAGCGTTGCATGCTCCGCGAAGTAGGAGAAGTAGGTTAAATCTGCAAATGTAATAAGAAACAAAAATGACAAAAAGAGCACAAAATAGGC
This sequence comes from Campylobacterales bacterium, assembly GCA_026390115.1. Classification (GTDB taxonomy): domain Bacteria; phylum Campylobacterota; class Campylobacteria; order Campylobacterales; family Sulfurimonadaceae; genus Sulfurimonas. The sequence continues at coordinate 11,672 of JAPLGO010000014.1, forward strand.
TCTGAAAAAGTTATAAAGATATTTTTGCAAAAACTTTAAATTTAAAAGCCAGACAATAAAAGTGAAAAGAACTGCAGGAGCAAAAACATAGGCGAGAATACTTGCATCAAGCCTCAACCCAAGCAAAAAGGTGTTAAAAAGCTCTAAAATTGTAAAAGAAGAGGATGCGCCGTAGCTCAAAAAAAGATAGAGGCGTGAAGCCAGCATGAAAACTAAAAGCACTAAAGAGAGCTTTAAAAATGAGAAAAGCAGATTTAAAAAAAATGAAAAATGATTATTTATTTGCATGCGGAATTATACTATTATTAATCATTTATTAAGTAAAATCATACACTTTTTTAAAATAGGAATAGCATGAGAAAACGAATTTTAGTAACGGGTGGAGCAGGTTTTTTAGGCTCACATCTTTGTGAAAGACTATTAAACGAAGGGAATGAAGTCATCTGTTTAGACAACTTTTTTACAGGTGATAAAAAAAATATAGAACATCTTTTAGATAACCACTACTTTGAGCTTATTCGCCATGATGTAACTTTTCCTATCTCGCTTGAAGTGGATGAGATTTATAATCTTGCATGTCCGGCTTCTCCTCCGCACTACCAATTTGACCCAGTTCAAACCACTAAAACATCGGTAATAGGTGCTATAAACATGCTCGATTTGGCTAAAAAGTGCAAAGCTAAAATCCTTCAGGCAAGTACGAGTGAAGTGTACGGCGACCCCGAGGTTCACCCACAGCCTGAAAGCTACAGAGGTTCAGTAAATACAACGGGCATACGCGCATGTTATGACGAGGGAAAAAGATGTGCAGAGACACTCTTTTTTGACTACTACCGTCAATATGGAGTGAAGATAAAAGTAATGCGAATCTTCAACACCTATGGACCCAACATGAACCCGTACGACGGAAGAGTTGTAAGCAACTTCATCGTCCAAGCCCTCAAAGGCGAAGATATAACCATGTACGGAGACGGCACGCAAAGCAGAAGCTTCTGCTATGTGGATGATTTGATAGATGGCATGATAAAACTTATGAACTCTAAAGATGAGTTTACGGGACCGGTAAATATAGGAAATCCTGTAGAATTTACAATGCTAGAACTCGCAGAAAAGGTAATACATTTAACCGGAAGCAAAAGTAAAATGATTTTCCAACCCCTACCGCAAGATGACCCGCTCCAAAGACAGCCAATTATAGATTTAGCCAAAGCGGAGCTAAACTGGGAACCGCATGTAAAGCTTGAAGATGGATTGAAGAAGAGCATTGAGTATTTTAAAAGTATTCTATGAATCACTTCATGCGCATAAAAGATAAAATAAATTTTGATAAATTTTATCTTTATGCAACACTTCTTTTTGCTTTTACTCTGCCGCTTTCAAGAGCTGCCGTAAGTTTTTTCATTATTACGCTACCGATAATTTTTATCCTTGAAGGCAACTTTAGAAATAAGGTTAAACGTATCTGGAGTAATAAACCTCTACAAGCAATACTTCTGTTCTTAGTCTTCAACCTGCTATCACTGCTCTGGACAGAGGATTACAGCGATGCTCAGAATGTTGTAAGACTTTACGGATATTGGCTAGTAATATTTGCCCTCGCTCTGTCGATACATAAAAACGATATTCAGAAAATTATTACATTTTTTTTGTATGGGATGCTTTTAAGCGAATTGATTGCTTATGGCGTCTTTTTTGAACTGTGGAGCTTCAAACATGCAACAATAAACAACCCCAGTCCCTTTATGTTTTGGATAGATTACAGTGTTTTTACAGCTTTTACATCCATACTTCTGCTAAGCCGTCTCTTTTCAAATAACTACCTTAAAAAAGAAAAAATCCTTATGTTTCTGTTTTTTCTCTCAACCACGGGAAATCTATTTTTAGGGCTCGGAAGAACAGGTCAAGTTGCACTTATTGTGGCTATTGTTGTGATGATCATTCTCTATCTTAAAATTAATTTCAAATCCATTCTCATAACTCTAGCGCTTCTCTTAAGTATCTACGGTGCAGGGTTTATACTAAGCGATACATTCAAAACAAGAGTAAACAGCGCCGTACATGATATTGAAAATATTAAAAACAACAATTATGACTCCTCATGGGGAATAAGGGTTGTCTATTGGATTATAACCTACGACATACTCAAAGAAAATCCGTTATTGGGTGTGGGGATAGGCGATTATGAGCAAACGATTAAAGTGTTTTTGGAAAAAAAGAACTATCCAATTTCAGAATCAACACAAAAATTTATCTCAGAGCACCATGCACACAATCAATTTTTAATGGTCATAATTCAAACAGGCTTTATCGGGCTACTTTTAATGTTAAATGTCATATATCAACTTTACACTCTAAAAATTGAGAATGATGAACTCAAAAAATTATCTCTGCTTTTTTTAACCATCTTTTTTGTAAGTTCGATGGCTGAACCCTTATGGCTCAAACAATTTCCATTGGCTCTCTTTGTTCTGCTTATCGGTCTTTTTGTAGCTGCGAATCAGACTAAAATTTATCCTGCCAAGTAATATTCTCTTTTACTACTTTGGCTGGATTTCCGACTGCCACTGATTCTTTAGGTATATTTTTTACAACAGTTGAATTAATCCCGACAACAGACCCACTGCCTATTGTAACCCCTTTCAATATTATCACATTATCTGCAACCCAGACATCATCTTCAATCGTTATGCTTTTGGCTTCATTAATTCTGACTCCGTCTTTATAGATAGGGTGTCCATCCGATGTCATGATTTTTACATTTCTTGAAAATCCACAGCGCTCCCCGATAATAAGAGAAATATTTTGCTCTCTTGCACTTATATAACTTCCCTCTCCTATTGTGCTTCCTGAACCTACTGTTATGCTACAGTTTTCTCCAATAACTTCAATCAAAAGATTTCTCAATCTTATATCATCACCGAATATTAAACTATTGTTGTCACCCTTCATAACCACTTTGCAACCGGTCATTTTAAAATTTTTGCCTATGGAAATATTGCTTGTTTTGTCAACTTTTATCTTATTTCTAACTCTGTGAAGTATATTAAATTTCATCTGCATCCTTTTTCAGACCGTCTCTGCAAAAAAACTTATTTTCATTTTGTCTCATCAGCATCATTTCACTATTTTTGTTATGCGCCGCTTCTCTTTCTTTTCTTGCATGGTTTAAATGAATAAGGTTTGCTGCATATTTGCAAGACTTATTTTTCACTCCAATAGCATTTAAACGCCACTCTATATCGACATCATCTGCTATATCTCCGCTAGGATAGGATTCATCAAACCCGTTAATAGCCAAAAAATCATTTTTGTGCAGTGAAAAATTACATCCTACCAATCTGGATTTTTTGTCCAAATATCGGATGACAAATCTATAAAAAAAAGTTTTTGGAAACAGGTACAAACCCTGTTCAACATGTCTTGCTTTATCTTTTTTAAATTTTGACCAGAAAGAAAAAAACTCGTGCTCTATTTGACCAAGAGAAATACTCTTCTCTCGAAGTTGCTTCGTTAATCCATCTCCTGTATTTACCCGTCTGCCGCATAAAACTCTCTTAGTTTCGCTTAAAACAACATGTGATTCAACAAAAGTATAATATGGCAAACAATCGCCGTCAAAAAATACTAAATACTCTCCGCTCGAGAGTTTGACAGCGCCATTGACTGCCTTTGCTTTTCTCCAGCCATTATCTTCATGTGAGAAGTGTTTTATAACATAATCGGAACTATAATTTTTTAAAAAAGATTTAACCTCTTGGGAAGTATCATCCTCAGCCACTATTACTTCAAAATTTTTATATGTCTGCAGATTCAGAGCGTCTAGGATAAGTTCCAAAGCCTGAACATCTTTATATGTAGGTATGATTACAGATACGAATATCACATGTTTTCCAAAATTGATTGCAGTTTAGTAAACTGCTTCTGGCTGTCAAAAACAGCATTGGACTTCTCTTTGCCCGCATGTGCCAATCTGTTTTTCAACGCAACATTTTCTTCCAAAAGTTTAATCTTCTTATATAAATCTGCACTGTCTTTTGTCTTAAAAATAAGCCCTGTCTCATTATCATCCACTATCTCCAAAGGACCGCCGCTGTCGCTGCAAACCACAGTTATGCCGCATGCCATGGCTTCTATCAAAACAAGTCCAAAAGTTTCTCTCTGGGTTGCCAGAACTAAACAATCACATAACTGCATAAGTTTCTGTGCTTCTGTTGTGAAGCCTGTAAAAATAATACTGTTATGAAGATTTTTCTCTTTTATCTCGCTCTTTAATGATATAAGATAATTTTCATCCATAGCATGTCCGACAATAAGAGCTTTGGCATCTATATTATCTGCAATCAGTTTTTCAATGGCTTCGATAACCAAATATTGACCCTTCTCCATCTCCACTCTGCCGACTATTCCGACTATAAACGAGTCGCCAAGTTTATAACTGTTTTTTAATTTTATCTTCTCTTGTGAATCTATTAAAATTGGAGCTTCGGCACCCATGTAAAGTACTTCCACTTTTGGACGGATATCATTGGGAATAAATTTTTCTAATTGTGACTGAACCTGATAGGTTACCGGCAACATCCAATCCATATTTTTGTATAAAAACCTATGATAAAAATCATCTTTAAATCTTGTCATAGTCATGTTTCTAGTCTGAACAAGCTTTGGTTTTTGTTTTGAAAAAAGTTTTGCAAGAACTGCTACCGGAATATCTTTTGTCCAGTGCAGATGAACGACATCTATTTTATTTTCATCAATAATAGAGGCTAATTTTTTTGCAGATAAAATAGAGAGGAGAGGAGAGTGTCTTTTAATTTTTTCATATTTATAGATAGAATTTTTATAATACTGTTCCAACTTTCCAGCTTCATTTATTACACTTACAACATTTACTTTTTCATGTAAAAAATGGGAAGCCCTGACCATGTAAAGCTCTAGTCCGCCCAAATCAGGGGAAAGGCACAATTCTAAAATATTTTTCAAATTATTAGCCCCTCTAAATTTTCAAAAATGATAACATTTTTTTGTTTAAAACCTTAGCTGAAATTCGCTATAATCGCGCTCATGAATAAATACAAATTAAATAAAAACTACGCAAATAACTTCCAAGTTTTTCTTTCAGATATCAGAGAATATTTTCATCGCAATAAAAATACAATCCATAAAGCCAGAAATGAATTAAAAGTTATAAATCACGAAAAAGTAGATACCGTAGTAAAATCTTTCAGAATTCCTAATATATTAAACCAAATTGTTTACTCTTTCTTTAGAGATTCAAAGGCAAATAAATCTTACGAATACTCTCTGAAAATTGGAGATTTTACACCGGAGCCTATTGGATATATTGAATTTTACAAATCTATTTTTTTAAAAGAAAGTTATTTTATAAGCAAAAAATTTGAATATGACTTTACCATACGAGAACCTTTGCTTGATCCTGAATTTCCAGACAAAGAAGAGATTTTCAAAGCATTTGCAAGATTTACATTAGAGCTTCACAACTGGGATATATTTCATAATGACTACTCACCTGGGAATATCCTTGTAAAAAAAGAGAATGGACACTATATTTTTAAAATTGTTGACATAAACAGAATGAAATTTTTCAAATTAACCCAGAAAGATAGAGCAAAAAATTTTTCTAAACTGTGGGCCAGTGATGAAATCTTAACTCTAATAGCTAAAGAGTATCAGTCAGCTTATGGGTGTGATAACAAATTTATAGAGCGGGTACTCTATTATTCAAACAAAAATAAAAGAATTAAAAATTTTAAAAAAAGATTAAAAGGTCAAGAAGTTAATGACTGAAAACAGAATAAAAAACATCTCATGTGCCATAATAGCTAAAGATGCAGAATCTACAATTGACATGGTATTAAAATCCTTGAGGGAGTTTGATGATGTTGTTGTATATAGCAACAATTCTACTGACAAGACTGATACAATAGCAAAAAGTTATGCAAATGTAAATTTGATTCAAGGTGATTTCAAAGGTTTTGGACCTACTAAAAACAGCGCAGCTGCTTTTGCAAAACATGATTGGATACTCTCTTTGGATGCCGACGAAGTTTTATCCGATGAGTTTGTAGAAAATTTACAAAAAGAAACTCTTGATGAAAATCTTATTTACTCCATTTTACGAACAAATTACTACAAAGAAACAGAGATAAAACACTGCTGGGGAAATGATGTTATTGTAAGGCTCTACAACAAAAAAAGAACATCATTCACAGATAAAAAAGTACATGAAAAAATTATTGAAAAGGGCTTACAGATTACGCCAATAGATGGAGTTATCAAACATTATCCCTATGCGTCCATTACGGATTTTATTATAAAACTGGACCGCTATTCGACGATGTATGCACATGACAATGTCGGCAAAAAGAGATCATCGCCACTCAAAGCAACCCTTAACGGTCTATTCTCTTTTTTTAAAACCTACATCCTGAAACGAGGTTTTTTAGACGGATACGCCGGCTTAGTAATAGCTTTTTCTCATATGGCAACAAACTTTTACAAATATATAAAATTGTATGAATTAAATAAAGAAAAAGTTAAATCTTACTCAAAGCAGATTTAACGTCATCAAATATTTTTTCTCTATTTGTTGAAGACGGAATCATAAAATGCTCTTGCAATTTTTCATCTCCGACACCCTTCCAGCGTGCGGAGCTTGCAAAGAGGCTATCGGCAAAAAATGTCATGGTCGGCGTTCCAACGAGGGATGCAAGATGATAAGTTCCGGTGGAAGTACTCACAAAAAGTTTGAAATTGCTTATGAGTTTTGCAAAATGTACTATCCCTTCTTTTGAGATGTAGAAAATAACTTTTTCATGTGCAAACCTCTTTTTCATCGCATCACACAGAGCCGTTTCATCGGGTCCAAAAGTAAGAACTACTTGGTATTTCCCATGAGCCAGAACTTCACGGATTAAAATCTCATACTCATCCAAGCTCCAGTTGGCATCGCTGCTTCCGCCAAAGCCCACATGAAAAGCTACTACTGCTTTTGATATGTGATACTCATGAACAAACTCTTCATACACCTCTTTTGCATCACAAAACTCCAAAAGCGGTTTTTTATACTCCAAATTTATCTCAGAAAAGAGTGTTTTTGTAAGCTCTAGGTTATACTCAAACTCCCCCATTTTCACTTCGCTTCTTCGCTGTTTTATACGATGAGTATAGAAAATTTGCGCTATTTTTGTGGCAGGTGCTATGCGTTTTGGAATGCGTGCCAAAAACTGGGCAAGAGCTACTCTTGTATTTGAAAAAAGTGTTATGGAAGCATCAATTTTTGCAGCTCTTAATTTTGCTGCTAACTCAAAAACAGAGATTTTGCCGTCATCCACCAATACCTCATCAATAAATGGGCACTCAAATGCAAGTTCTCTATTCAAAGGTGCAATGAGAGCTATAATTCTGTTTTGCGGATTATGCTGTTTTAAAACATACATAGCAGGGAGGGCAGTTATAAAATCACCCAGCTTATCGGTACGGACTACTAAAATATTCAATCTTTTCTCACTCTCATGTAGGAAGCAAACTTCGGCTTGCCGTTTTTTGTAAAACCAAAATATTTAAACGAAACCATCTCCCCTATTCTTGGAGGATTTTTTCTCTGCACTTCGCTAAATCCGCTTCCTATCAAAAACTGCGTGCCATCTTCAAGTTCAACTTGCAGACTTCCCATCATTCCCGTAAATTTGCCGCTTCCGTTTTTATAACCTATGACTTTCGCTTCCATATCCTCTGCAAGTTTTACTTTTAAAACAGAGTCGCTTCTGCCCTCAAAATAAGCTTTTGAACCATCTTTTATGACAACGCCCTCTCCCCCGCCAGCTATAACGCTCTGAAAATAGGTATCCAACTCTTTTTTATTTTTACATATTTTTTGCTCGATTACTGCAACATGTGTAAGATTCTGCTCTTGTATATATCTTTGAGCCTGTTCGAGTCTTTTGCTAAAATCACCCTCGGCATGAGGAGCTTCAAATATCATATATTTTATTTTGCTCCACTCCGGTTTTGGCGTTTTATCCATCACGATGGATTGAATATTTTCAAAATCCCCTCTCTTCGTCCAAAGTTCGCCGTCAAGCTCAAAGGGTGGAAGCTTCTGCGTAAACCACTCCGGAGCGTTTATACTCTGCCCCTGTCTTGAAAGAAGCTTTTTTCCATCCCAATAGGCTCGAACACCATCAAACTTTTCAGACATCATCCAGCCGGAAATATTTTGGTCACTATAGATATTTGCTTTTTGTAGTGTGAGTGCGTTGAGATTCAATACAAATAAAAGTGCGACTACAAAAAGCTTTAACATCCTAATTTACACCGATTTGAAAATACTCAAACCCGTATTTCGCCATCTTCTCTTTGCTGAACTGGTTTCTTCCGTCAAAAAATACGGGATTTTTGAGAAGTTTTTTCATCTCCTCAAAATCAGGACTTCTAAACTCCTGCCACTCCGTCACCAAAATAAGTGCGTCTGCGTCTTTGAGAGCCTCATATTTGCTCTCGACATAAGAGACTTTTTCATTACCTACAAGATAGTGCGTTTGTGCTTCATGTATCGCTTTTGGGTCGTATGCCACCACTTTTGCGCCTCTTGAAGTGAGCTCATTTATAATAGTAATTGAGCTGGCCTCGCGCATGTCATCGGTCTCAGGTTTAAAACTCAGCCCCCATACTGCAAATATTTTGCCGCTTAAATCCTCTCCAAACTTAGTGATTACTTTATTGGAAATTACATATTTTTGCGCATAATTTACCGCTTCAACCGCATCCAAAATTCTTGGGTTATATCCAAAATCTTTTGCTGTTTTTGCCAGTGCTTGAACATCCTTTGGAAAACAGCTTCCGCCGTATCCACACCCAGGATAGATAAAACTGTAGCCGATTCTGCTGTCGCTTCCTATGCCGTTTCTCACCTTGTTTATATCCGCTCCGACTCTCTCACAAATCTGGCTCATCTCATTCATAAAACTGATTTTTGTCGCAAGCATTGCATTTGCGGCATACTTTGTCATCTCAGCCGATTTAATATCCATCGCAATAAAGCGGTCATGATGCTTCATAAAAGGAGCATAAAGTTCGCGCATAATCTCCATGGCAATCTCACTGTCCGCACCGATAACTACACGGTCAGGGTGCAGAAAGTCGTTGATTGCCGCACCCTCTTTTAAAAATTCCGGATTTGAGACAACGGCAAACTCTATTGTTTTGCCTCTTTTGTCCAGCTCCGCTTGGATAGTCGTTCTTACTTTATCGGCAGTGCCAACCGGAACAGTCGATTTATCAACGACCACAAGATACTCTTCCATCGCCTCGCCGATACTTTTAGCAACCGCCAGGACATAGCGTAAATCAGCGCTTCCGTCTTCGCCCATCGGCGTCCCAACAGCTATAAAAGCTATTTTTGAACTTTTTATCGCACTGCTTACATCCGTTGAAAAATTAAGTGTTTTATTTTTATAGTTCTCTAAAGTCATATCCTCTAAGCCCGGCTCATATATGGGGATAATACCTTGTTTTAAATTTTCTATTTTTTTCTCATCTATATCTACACAGGTTACTTTGTTACCCATCTGAGCAAAGCAGACTCCGCTGACAAGTCCTACATAGCCTGTGCCGATTACTGATATTTTCATTACATAGCATCCTGAAATAATTTATTTTATAGATTTTATCTTAAAAAAGATATAATCGCACTTATGAAAAAACCGTACCAGTGGGATGATTATTCAGATCAGCCATACCAACTCAAAGATAAAAACTACAAAAAACAGATAAGAAAAAAGGAGTTTTTCTCTCTTTTAAAAACTTTTTTTATAGCTCTACTTATCCTTCCATTTTCACTCATAATGATGCCATTTACAAAAAGGAAAGAGGTATATGCTGCCACTTTTTTTTGCATCGGAGTCGATTATGAAAGGGAGCCTGAGCTCACTTTAGAGCTTTTGGAAGAGCTTGAGGTTGAGAGAGTTTTGCTCCGTTTTAAACTCTGGGAGATGAAGAAACTTCCTCTTTTAAAAGAGTTTATTTTGGCATATGCCCGAGCAAAGCGACAAATGCCCTTGGGGTATAAAGATAAAAAAGTAACTCTAAAAATCATGCAAGACAGAGAACATGTTGAAGATTTAAAACTGCTTCAAAAAGATTTACGCACGATTTTTGCCACACTTGATGGACATGTAGATATGTTCGAAATCGGCTCAACAATTAACCGAACTAAATGGGGATTTTTTAGCGTGGATGAGTACAACCGTTTCTACAAAACAGCCTATGAGTTAAGAGAAAGTGAGTTTCCGTATATGCCCGAACGAAGCGATAAATGCCCGGGGGGTGCTAAATTAATCGGAAGTGGAGTTATAGATTTTGAGTATCACTTCACTGCCAATACACTTTTTAATCTCTTCAAATACCGTTATGACGGAGTCTCTTCACTTTTATATGTCGATAGACGAGGTGCACCGGAGAACATGCAAATGGGCTTTAATCTCTCAAGTAAAATAGCACTTCTTAGCACCATGGTTTGGCTTAGCCCAAAGAGTGCAAATGAGCTTCATATCACCGAAACAAATTGGCCCATTTCAAATACAGCTCCCTATGCGCCAACTAGTGAGCATGAGTGTGTGGATGAGGAGAGTTATGCAGATTTTATGCTTCGCTACTACCTGTTAGCCTTTGCTTCAGGGCAAGTAAACTCTGTCTCTTGGCATCAACTCATTGCTGCAGGATATGGGCTGATTGACAATCGAAACGGAATTAGAAAAAGAAAAGCTTATTTCACTTTTAAATATATGGTGCAAACGCTAAAAAATGCTCAATTTTTACAGTTAAATATAAAAAAAGAGTATTACATATTTCAATGTCTTGCTGATAATCAGCTTTTGCAAATTCACTGGTCGCTAAAACCAAAAGTCCTAAAAAATGAGAAGTTCTTTGAAGTTTATTCAAAAGATGGGAAACGAGTAGAGGATAAAACTCTTAATATTGGCTCCTCTCCTCTCTATATTTACACAAAAGACGCGGTATAATTGCGCCCATGAATACAAAATACCTAAACATTAAACTCTATTTCTGGCTCCTTTTTTTTTGTGCTTCACTTATTTTTATTTTTTTTCCTCAAATAGATTTGTACATTTCAAGCCTCTTTTATGACGGCAAAAGTTTTCCAGCTAATGGAATGTGGCTTGAAGAGCTCTTTTACTACTCGGTGCAACCTATAATAATCACATTTGCACTCGTCAGTTTGGCTCTTTTTGCATACAATTTTTTTACCAAAAAAAATATTTTAAATATGAATGCAAAAGTTGTTTTATACTTACTTTTGGTTTTGGGAGTCGCTCCCGGCCTAATCGTGAATGTCACTCTTAAAGATAATTGGGGAAGAGCAAGACCTGCCGAGATAACAAACTTTGGCGGAACAAAAGAGTTTACACCGGCATTTATTCCAAGCAATCAAGGTGGATACTCCTTTAGTTCAGGGCATGCAGCAGCCGCTTTTTCTCTCATCGGTTTTGCTCTTTTGTCCCGTAAGCGAAAAAAATTTTGGATGAGTTTGGCATTTGCATATGGCGTTTTTGTAAGTCTTGCGAGAATGTCCGCTGGTGGGCACTTTTTGAGTGATGTTGTCACTTCCTTTTTCATAGTTACTCTATTTACATATATATTCCACATGCTGGTATTACAAAAGGATGAACAATAAATTCTCGCAACCAGCTCACTCAAATATTTTTTGTACTGATCATCAGTTTTGTCGCACTTATGGCGATTCGATTATCGCTCTATAACTTCTACCCAGCTGACTTTAGCGACCTAACAAATCGTGAGTTTTACGCCTCACTGCTTATGGGTTTTCGTGTTGACATGATTACTCTTTTTACATTTTCGTCTCTCTTTGTTTTAGCTCTGCTTTTTGTTCAAAATACCAAATACAGAGTAATCATTGCACTTATTTGGGCACTAATATTAAACGCTATTTTTGTACTTTGCTTCAGTGATGTGTTGTACTACGACTATATTCACAGACACATGTCAAGCGAGATTTTTAACCTTGGAGACGATGGTGATATTATAGTTGGCATGGCGGTTGGCTCCATGCTTCCTTTTACACTTGGAGCTATATTTTTAAGTACCCTATTTTTATATACTATTTACAAAGTTTTTTCTCAAAAGCTGGAGAGTTTCATCTCTGGCAGAATGCTCATAATTTTAACAATCATAACAATTTTAGCTCTGTTTTTAGGAATAAGAAACAACTTCACAGGCAAGAGTTTTGGCAGTAGCGATGCCTATGCAGTAAATAAAGTAAGTAGCGGAAACTTAGCACTCAACGGTTTTTTTACTATTTACAGGACAGCAAAAACTTCATCTAAGCACACTCTTGCCAAACTCGATGATGCCGTAAAAATCACACAAGAGGCGATGCAGACTCACAATGCACCTTTTATCAATAAAGAGTATCCGCTTCTTCGTTCATACGCAAAAAAAGAGACTCCGAAATACAATATAGTTATAGTTCTACTGGAATCATTCGGAGCGGAGCATGTGGACGGTTTTACACACTATAAAGAGCTAGGAGTCACCCCTTACTTCAAAAAACTCTCAAATGAGGGGCTGAAATTTACTAATTTTTACTCCAACGGATACCGCTCGATTTTTGGGATAACTTCTCTGTTTACCGGCATCACGATTCCCACAGGATTTGAGTATCTGGGCAAAGGATTAGAACTCTCAAATCTCAGCTATCTTGGAGATGTAGCAAAAAAAAATGGTTATTCTACTCTCTCCATGCAAGCGGCGAATAATCGCTCTTACAGAGTGGATGCAGTAAGCCATCTGGCAGGCTTTGACGACTATTACGGTGCGGAGGACATGCCCAACGTAGAGGCATGTGATGAGGGAAGAGCGCCGCTTACGGGGACTTACGACTTTAACATGCTCGATTTTTATCATAAAAAGCTTAATGCAATGAAAGAGCCGTTCTTAGGCTTTGCCTTTACTGACTCTACCCACTCGGATTTTTATCTCCCAAGCAAAAAGTTTGAGAGGTTTCCGCATGATTTACAAAACTATAACGGTGCACTCAATGCCTATATTTATGCAGACAATGCGATTGAACGATTTATGGAGAGTGTAAAAAAAGAGCCTTGGTTTGAGAGAACTATTTTTGTTTTCACCTCAGATCATGGAAGTGGTGATGCCCTAAATGAGATTGCAAAAAGCCATGGCAGGGAAAATAAGCCTTTAACATCAATTGAACATTTTAGAATTCCTCTCATAATCTATGCACCGAAAATATTTAAACATGAAGAGATAACAACTCTCGGTTCACATAACGATATTTTTCCTACTTTAGTGGACATGCTTGGACTTGAAGCAAATATTACGACAATGGGAAGTTCACTTTTTGATAAAAATGTACATGAGAGATTTACTTACTTTTTTGCAGGCGACCTCATCGGTTTAGTCACAAACGATGGATATATTAAATACAATTTTAAAGAGATTGTTGAACATGTTGGGAATAAAGAGAGTGTAGAGAAGATGAAAAAACTACTTTTTGCGGTTGACACTGCCGAAGCGGGATTGTTAGAAAAAAACAGGTGGGCAAAGTGAGGATATTAATAATACTTCCAAATTGGTTGGGTGATGCCATTATGGCTACTCCGGCTATCGAGCTTTTATCTCAATATTACCCGCAGGCAAGATTTACTTTTGTCGGTAGTTTTGTAAGCATAGAGGCTTTAAAATATCATCCACAGTGTGAAAGAGCTATTGTTGATGAGACAAAAAAGAGCTCTAATAGATTGTTAGCAACCTACACATTGGCAAAAGAGTTAGGTACGTTTAATTTAGCAATAAGCTTCAGAAACCAGCTCCATGCTTCACTTCTTTTGAGATTTACAAACACCGTTTTTTGTATCGCTAAACAGTCATGGCACTCCATGTTTTTACTCTCTCACACTCCAAAAATATCCACGAATCAGCATTTAGTGATGCAGTATGCAAAACTAGCCATGACAAATGTAGATGATTTTGATGAAACAATCAGGGATTTAAAGCTCTATATTGAAGCAAAAAAGTTTGACAGACCCACTCTTGGCATCAATGCCGGAGCAACTTACGGAAGTGCAAAAAGATGGTATCCTGAGAGGTTTGCAGCCGTCGCTAAAGAGTTTTCAGACAAGTTTGATATCATCATTTTTGGTGGACCAAATGAGGTAGAGGTGGCAAACGAGATAGAGCAAAACTTAGGTATCCCTTGCACTAATTTAGCAGGAAAAACAAATATTCAAGAGTTATGTGCAAATATCGGCGGATGCTCTCTCTTTATCACAAACGACAGCGGACCTATGCATGTAGCGGCGGCATATAAAGTGCCTACAGTTGCTATTTTTGGACCTACAAAGCATACCGAAACCTCACAATGGATGAATGGAAAAAGCAGAATTGTAAGACATGAAATGGAGTGTAGCCCATGCATGAAACGCGAGTGCCCTCTCGGACATCACGACTGTATGAGGGGCATAACAGCTTCAGAAGTCATTATAGCGGTAAGGGAAATAGAGCTTTTATAGCCTATCACCTTCAAGAGAATTATTTTCCCTGTATTCTTTGTATAGTTTGTGTCGTACTCTTCCCATCAACAAAATCAACAAGTTTTAATTCGCCGGAAAACTCTGTTCCGACAACCTCTTTACCTTCATAATCTCCACCTTTTACAAGTACATCCGGTTGTATCATTTTTATAAGATTGTAGGGTGTATCCTCTGCAAATGGCACAACAAAATCCACTGCCTCAAGAGCCGCCAAAATGTAGGCTCTGTCTTCTGCAATATTTACGGGACGACTTGGACCTTTTAGACGTGAAACAGAGGCGTCAGAGTTGAGTCCGACAATAAGAACATCCCCAAAACTTTTAGCTATTTGCAGATACTTCACATGCCCGACATGCAGAATATCAAAACAGCCGTTTGTAAAAACGACTCTCTTTCCGTTTTGTCGATATCGCTCCACCATAGAGCTAATCTCTTCAAAACTTTTTATGTGTGCATCTGAAGTACTTTTGTGCAGAGTTGCTTCGTACTCTTCTATCTCTGCAAGGCTTACAGTTGCCGACCCGATTTTACCGACCACAACTCCAGCAGCCAAATTGGCAAACTTTGCAGTCTCTTCTATACTTTTATTTGCACAAAGAGCAAAAGCGATTGAAGCTATTACCGTATCTCCGGCACCCGTAACATCAAATACCTCCTTTGCAACTGTTGGAAATATTTTGAGTTTTTCATCATAAGTTGCGATTCCGTCTTCTGAAAGGGTAATAAGAGATATGCCTAAATCACAATCACTTTTTAGTTTTAAAAGTGCCTCTTTGAGAGTTTGTTCATCGACTATATTTATCTTTGTAGCCTGCATCGCCTCTTTTTTGTTTGGAGTGAGAAGATATGCACCCTTGTATTTTGAGTAGTCACTCCCTTTTGGGTCCACCAAAACTTTTACACCATTAGAATGGCAAAGTTTGATAACTCCTTGGCATAATGCATCCGTTAAAACACCCTTGCCGTAATCGGATAGAATCACCATTTCGTATTCTTTGATATTCAGACTTAAAGTCTCTAAAATTTTTGCGACAGATGAGGGTAAAATATCATCTTTGCTCTCTTTATCATATCTGAGTATCTGTTGGCTTACGGCAATTATCCGGCTTTTTTTAGAGGTTTTTCTACCGTTTTGGGTAATTAATTTTTTTGTATCAACACCAATTTTTTGAAGCATATTTATAAGTTCATGTCCATTTGCATCATCACCGATGACACCGCTCACACTCACCTCTGCACCAAGAACAACAAGGTTATTGATAACATTTCCCGCTCCACCCAACACAGTTGTCTCTTTTGCGATGTCCACCACAGCAACGGGGGCTTCTGGTGAGATTCTCTCACAACTTCCCCACAGATAGTGGTCTATCATCAAATCACCAACAACAAGAATTTTTGGCTTTGCGTTTTTTAGAGCCACCATTACTTCTTAACCTCTTCTTCAAACACTCTTTTTATCTCACTCACATAGGCTTTGATTCCATCTTCCATCTCATAAGCCGGTGCATATCCAAGAGCCTCTTTTGTAGACTCAATGTCCGCCTCTGTATGAAACTGATAACTTCCAATAAACGGGTTTGGAATGTATTCACATGTCAAAGATGTTCCTAGTTCAGATTGTAAAATATCTACAATATCCTGAAAACTTCTCGCTTTACCCGTTCCGACATTATAAATTCCGCTCTCTTTAGGCTTCATTGCCTTAACATTTGCCTGTACAATATCTTCTATGTAGATAAAATCGCGAAGTATCTTATCACTATGCTCAAAAAGACGGGGATTTCTGCCATGGAGGAGCTGATGTCCAAATTGCAAAATCATAGAAGCAGTCGTGTTTTTAAAAAACTCTCCCGCCCCGTAAACATTAAAATAGCGAAGCCCCACAATGCTGATATTGCTCTTTTTCATATATTCACGGCTTAGATAATCCATGCTCAGTTTTGAAAATCCGTAAACATTTGCCGGAGCTTCACAACCCACTTTTTGAGGCGATGGGGCATTTCCGTAGGTTGCAGCCGAAGAAGCATAAATCATATTTGCATTATGTGCCACTGCCAAATTGAGCAAATCTTTATACGCATTCACATTTGTTTTTATCATCAAATCTTGTTCTAATGCCGTGGTATCAGAGATGGCCGCTTCATGAAAAATATAATCAAATTTATAATTTACCTCCAAGTCTAAAAGCAAATCTTTGTCATTAATATCCCCGCTAATAACTTCGCCTTTTAAACCCAAAAGATTTTTATAGTGACCGAAGCTTTTGAGGTTTCCATTTGAGAGTGTTTCACCGCTTCTAAAGCTGTCTAAAACTACAACTTTTGCTTCAGGATGGCTGTTTTGAAAATAAAAAGCTAAGTTTGAACCGATAAACCCTGCGCCGCCCGTTATTAAAATAGTTTTATCTTTTAAATCATCTTCAATGTATCTCATATTCTCATCCGTAATAAAGTTTATTTATCAAAATGATACCTTTTAATTCATTAACGAGTATTTAAGACTCTAATCACTATAATTAACACGAAAATTTATCCAAGGAAATAAAATGAAAAAAATCGTTTTAACATTACTCGTTGCCGGTGCTTCTCTTATGGCTGCTGATGGTGCTGAATTATTCAAAAAATGTACAAGCTGTCATGGTACTACAGGTGAAAAAGCTGCTCTTAACAAGTCTCAAATCATTAAAGGCTGGGATGCTGCTAAAACAACTGAAGCATTAAACGGTTACAAAGCCGGCACAAGAAACAGTGCAGGAATGGGTGGTCTTATGAAAGGGCAAGTTGCTGCTTACAGCGATGCTGATATAGCCGCAGTTTCTGCTTACATAGCTACTCTAAAGTAGTTATTTATGAACTGCCTTTTGGCGGTTCCTTCTATGAAAGTATCATAACGTTATTCTGGTCTGTAGTTTCTCTTTAACTCTTTTTTCTTTCTCTCCTGATTCACAGCATCATTCAGTTCATCTTCACCATCAAACTTCGCAGCATTTAAAAACTTCTCTTCATCATCAAACTGACCGTTTTTTATAGCCCAAAGAAAAGCAAATAATGCAATTCCGCCAAGAAAAATAGATGCTCCAAGCATCATAGCAATAACCCAATTATCCAAATCATTCTCCTACTTTTTATTCCACTTCATACGAATTCTCATAGAGTTCCCAACAACTAAAAGTGAACTGATACTCATTGAAATTGCGGCAACAAGAGGAATGACAAATCCAGCCATTGCCATAGGAATTGTAACAGCATTGTACAGCAATGAGATATAAATGTTTTGCTTAATAAGTCCGTAAGTTGTTTGAGATATTTTAAAAGCGTCTTCAAGAGATTTTAGTGAATTGTTCAGCAAAACAACATCTCCGACTTCAACCGCTACATCACTCCCACTTCCCATGACTATGCCTATGTCGGCACATGAAAGTGCCAAAATATCATTAACACCATCGCCGACCATTACAACTTTTTTGCCTTCGCTATGAAGTTTTGTTATAAAATCTGATTTTTCTTTCGGTGTCTGCTCATACAAGAAGGTATCAATTCCAACCTCTTTAGCAATTTTAGTTGCTATGTTAGCGTTGTCTCCCGTAAGCATAATTGTTTTTATCCCTTTTTTTGAGAGTCTCTCAATTACCTCTTTTGCGTTCTCTTTTATTTTGTCATTCAGTTCATAAATAGCTACAATGCTATCTCCTATTGCAAAATAAAAGAGTGTGTTTTCACTGCTGAAATCAATATCAATTTTATTATCATTCATAAGTTTTTGATTACCGCCAAAGAACTTTTTCTTCTCAAAAATAGCATTTATTCCACATGCAGGAATCTGATTGAACTCATCAAAAAGTATCTCATTCACATCTTCATTATTTTGAACAAGAAACTCTAAAACTCCACATGCCACAGGATGGTTGGAGGATTTAACAAGCGAATAAAGAACTCTTTTGTCAAATCCTCCATACAGATGCTCTTTTAAAACTTTTGGTTTTCCTATGGTAATCGTTCCTGTTTTATCCAAAACAAGGGTATCTATTTTTGCCATAGTTTCAAGATGTGCCGCCTCTTTAAAGAGAATTCCTCTTTTTGCACCCAAACTAAGCCCGACTAATGTTGCTACGGGGGTGGCAAGTGCCAGCGCGCATGGGCATGCTATAATAATTACAGAAATCGCTACCATAAAAGACATTTCAAAATTATGTTGCGATAGATACCAAAAAAGAAATGTTAAAAATGCAAAACTCAAAATGACCGAGGAGAAATATTCAGACAACCTGTTTGCCATCAGCTGAATTTTTGGTTTCTTATTGATTGCAGTTTCTAACAGCGCTACAAGATTTGAAAGAGTTGAGTGTTGGAAATCTTTGGAGGCTCTAAAATGTACATCAGCATCTATACTAGCTGTACCACTTACTACACTATCTCCATGCTGTTTATAAATCGGATTACTCTCTCCTGTAAGATTTGACTCGTCAAAAGAACCACTGCCTTTGATAATTTCTCCATCAAGAAGAACCCTCTCTCCCGTTGCAACAACAACAATATCACCCACGCAAACATCGTTCAAGTTACAAGGGATAATTTTGCCGTTCTTTACAATATTTACCTCATTTGGGATATGTTTTGTAATAATATCAAGTGTGTCCGCAGCATTTTTTTTGCTTAAAACTTCCAAAAATTTCCCAATCAAAACAAAGGTGATTATCATGCTTACAGAGTCAAAATAGGCTTCCCCTTTTTGAGCAACCGTTATGTAAATAGAGTATATATAGGTGAGTGATGAACCTGTTGCAACCAACGTATCCATGTTTATAGTTCTATTTTTTATGCCGTAATATGCACCTCTGTAAAAAACCCAACCACTGTAAAGAAGGACAGGAGTAGCTAAAATTCCCTCTGCAATATTTAAAATAGTTTTTATATCTTGGGTTATCCCGCTAAAATAACCAGCATATTGTGCAACTGCAATCCACATAATATTCATAGATGCAAAAATAGCAACCGCCATCCTTAAATAATACTCTTTTCTCTCTTTATTCGCATGTGCCTCTTGAAGCGAAGCATCGTAAGGATAAGCGTTGTAGCCAACAGCCCTAATCATGTCGATAATAGAAGAAAGTTTTAGAACTTCATCTGCCCAGACTATAACTGCTTTGTTGTTTGTAAAGTTTATATTCGCTTCAATGACTCCATCCATTTTATGAAGTGCTTTTTCATTCAGCCAAATACATGCAGAACAGTGAATACCTTCAATAATAAGGGCCACTTCACTGAAACCTTCTTTATTAGTTTTGACAAACCTGTCATAAAAAGCTGAAGAGTTAAAGTTTGAGGAGTCTTCATACTGCTCTGTTGGGGGAGTGAGTATTACGTTGCCAGCTTTTTCATAAAAGCTATCAAACCCTGAATCATTCAAAAGATGAAAAACACCTTGACAACCATTGCAGCAAAAGTAATGATTATTTTCTTTAATCATGACAGAGGGATTAAACTCTAAATGACAATGGCTACAAGCAATGTTTTCAGACAAGTTCAAACTTTCCTAAATCTTTATTTTTAACTATCCTATTCCATAGCTCCACATGCCCACTCATGCAGATATAAACTCCATAATTTTGTAAAGATTTTAGAAATCCTATGGCTATACCCAGATTCAAACTTGCCTCAATCTTATCAATTTCAAATGGATTCATAGCCCCCACTAAAACAATTTTTTTATTATCAAATATTTCATGAAAAAATTCGGCACTTTTATCCATAGTATCCGTTCCATGAATGATTATAAACGTATCATCTTTTGACTCACTCATAATATTAGCAAGCATTTTTCTATCATTGAGGTCCATGTCAAGGCTATCTTTATACACAACACCTGCTAGATCATATTCAAAAGTAACACTTTGAAGTATTGACTCTACTGCCACATTATCATATGGAACTTCCAATTCGCCATTTAAAGGATTGTATCTCTTGTTAAAAGTACCGCCACTATTTAAAATCAACATCTATTTTTCCATATATCTTCAAGTTTAGAAACTATTCTGCTAGCTTTTGAATTTTTAGCAGAGTTTGATACATCAAACAAATAAGTCTCATGTAACCCAGCTTTTAACCCAGATTCTATATCTCTTTCATTATCCCCGACTAAAACAGAATTTTCCAAATCAATATCAAACTCTTCTTGAGCATCTAAAAGCATTCCTGCTTGGGGCTTTCTGCAACTACAATCTCCTGTGGTTTCCGGATGGTGTGGGCAGTGGTAGACTTTTTTTATCTCTATATTATGTTTAGCGAACTCTTCAACCATCCATAGACTAAGCTGTGTAAAAGCCTCTTCACTGTAATAGCCTCTACTTATTCCGGATTGATTCGTTATAACAAATATCATAAAATCTAAGTTCTGATAATAGCGGCAAAGTTCAAAAATTCCATCAATAAACTCAAATTTTTCTACTTTATGTACATAATCATAATCCACATTAATTACTCCATCGCGATCCAAAAAAAGAGCTTTATTCGTAGTTTTGGACATTTCTATTTGCCTACGCCATCACCGAATATCTCTTTTTCTATAATATCGCAAAGAATATGTCCAATCAATATATGAGACTCTTGAATTCTTGGAGTGGAATCTGAAGGCACAACTATTGCGTAATCGGCAAGTCTAGCCATTTCACCTCCATCACGACCGACTAATGCAACAGTGGCAATATTTTTTTTCTTTGCACTATGAAATGCATTTATAATATTGAGTGAATTGCCTGAAGTAGAGATTCCTATAAAAATATCACCGCTTTGTCCCATTCCCTCAAGCTGGCGAGAAAAAACTTTATCATACCCGTAATCATTACCTATGGCAGTAAGATTTGAAGTATCAGTTGTAAGTGACAATGATGGAATAGAAGGTCTATCAAAACCATATCTCCCAACAAGTTCAGCTGCAATATGCTGAGCATCAGCAGCACTACCGCCGTTACCAGCTAAAATGGTTTTATTAGTACCCCTATATAATTTAACGCACATTTGTGCGACTTCTTCTATTTTATTTAATAGTTCATCATTTTCATAGATAGCAATTTTTGTTTCATAAGAGTTTTTAATTTGCTCTTTTATGTAGTTTTTCATTTTATTTTTCCTAAAATTTTGTTCAAAATAATAACATATATATGATTATATCCAGCAATATAACATGCCAAAAAAGATAATGAAATAACAATAAAAGTAGATTGAGTAAAGCAATAGTTCAAATAAGAATAAATAATCTAGTAAAGTATAATAAAAGAGTTGATAGATAAAAGAAGGAGAAGGGATTAAATTTGAGAACTAGGCAGCGACCTACATTTCCACACCTGAAAGATGCAGTATTATCAGC
>JAPLGO010000033.1:0-35050 GCA_026390115.1 Campylobacterales bacterium
TAACTTACAAACCCGAAGCAGTGAAGAATCTAAGTCTTCGTCTTCGTGCCAATTATGCTGATGACTTTAATGTTGCTAAAACCACTGGTTATACAACAAGCTGGAACGAGTATAGATTTATAGCAAACTACAACTTCTAAAAATATATTAAGGAAATAATGATGAACAAAGAGCTTGTAGAAAAGATAAAAAACGACCCGAATTATCAAGAATTAGTTTCTAAAAGAAGCAGTTTTTCAATAAAACTCACAATTGCCATGTTGGCTGTATATTTTGCTTTTATTTTAACTATTGCATTTAAACCAGCTCTTTTGGGCACTCCTCTCTCAGCGGATAGTGTTACAACAGTAGGTATTCCGGTTGGAATAGCGGTTATCATATTTGCTTTTATTCTTACAGGCATTTATACAAAAAGAGCAAATACAGAGTTTGATGATTTAACTAACAAAATTAAAAATGCAATTAAGGAGCACTAAGTGAATAGAACATTTCTTTTTTTAGTACTAGGTTCTATAGCAGTTTTTGCTTCCGGAGCAATTGAGGGTGAAGTACAAAAGCAGGCACTCAACATGTCTGCAATTGTGATGTTTCTTATTTTTGTAAGTGCAACTTTAGGTATCACTTACTGGGCTGCAAAACGCACAAAAAGCGCAAAAGATTTTTACACTGCAGGCGGTGGGATAACGGGCTTTCAAAACGGTATGGCGATTGCGGGTGACTATATGTCGGCTGCTTCATTTTTGGGAATTTCCGGTCTTGTTTACATGAAGGGATATGATGGTCTCATCTACTCCATAGGCTTTTTGGTCGGCTGGCCGATAATTCTGTTTATGATTGCCGAGCCTTTGAGAAACTTGGGCAAATACACTTTTGCCGATGTTGCTTCCTACAGACTTCGTCAAACGCCTATTCGCACACTGGCGGCTTCGGGCTCTATCGCGACGGTTGTTTTATATCTCATCGCACAGATGGTGGGTGCGGGAAAACTGATTGAGCTTCTTTTTGGACTTAATTATGAAGTTGCCGTAATTCTTGTCGGTGTTCTTATGATTTTATATGTAACTTTCGGCGGTATGCTTGCAACGACTTGGGTGCAGATTATCAAGGCATTTTTACTTCTATCAGGTGCTTCATTTATGGCAATTGCTGTTATGGCTCACTATGATTTTAGTTTTGGCGCACTCTTTACACATGCCACAGAGCTTAAAGGCATAGCGATTATGAGTCCGGGCGGGCTTGTCTCAGATCCAATATCTGCAATCTCACTAGCTATCGCTCTTATGTTTGGTACAGCGGGACTTCCTCATATATTAATGAGATTTTTTACTGTAAGCGATGCGAAAGAGGCAAGAAAATCAGTTTTCTATGCAACGGGTTTTATCGGATATTTTTACATTTTAACTTTCATCATTGGTTTTGGTGCTATCGTTATGGTATTTAAAAATCCAGCCTATTTAGATGTTGTAAAAAATGCAGTAGATGGAACTTCTCCTATTTTGGGCGGAAGCAACATGGCGGCGATTCACCTCTCACATGCCGTGGGCGGTGACTTCTTCTTAGGCTTTATTTCGGCAGTTGCTTTTGCCACAATTCTGGCTGTTGTTTCGGGTCTAACACTTGCGGGTGCTTCGGCAATCAGTCATGATCTCTATGCTTCTGTAATTAAAAGAGGAAATGTTGACTCTATGAAAGAGATGAGAGTCTCTAAAATAGCCACGGTTATTTTAGGTATCGTTGCTATCATCATGGGTATTATGTTTGAAAAGCAAAATATCGCTTTCGTTGTCGGGCTTGCTTTTGCTATTGCCGCATCTGCGAACTTTCCAATTTTAGTTCTTTCAATGTATTGGAGAAAACTTACAACTCGCGGAGCTGTAGTCGGAGGAAGTTTAGGACTTGCAACAGCAATTCTTTTAGTGATTTTAAGTCCAACTGTCTGGGTGAAAATATTAGGGTATAAAACTGCAATTTTCCCTTATGAGCATCCAGCATTATTCTCTGTAGCGGTAGCTTTTATTGCTATTTGGTTCTTTTCAATTACTGATAAATCAGAAAATGCAAAAGAGGAACAGGAGGCTTTTGAAGCGCAATATATTAGAAGTCAAACCGGCATTGGTGCTGAGGGTGCGAGTCACTAAGAAAAAATCATGGCATGTGCAGACGAAGTCCGCATGCCATAAAATAGGAGTAATTCTTGAGTATTTTAGACCAAAGAAAACTTATTGAATCTATCCATCCCTTCGAGCTGTTAAGCTCTCTTACACTCGATAATCTTATGAAAAAGATTGATATAGCGTACTACCCGAAAGATACACTTCTCATATCAAAAAATCTTCCATCTATTGCATTTTATATTGTCATAAAAGGCTCTGTTACGGAGCTGATAGATGATGAAATTCACAGCGTGTTTGGAGCAGGCGACAGTTTCGATGCAAATGCTCTTATTTACGGCACATGCGAGGGAAGATTTATTGTGGATGAGGATTTAATCTGTTATGAAATTAAAAAAGATGATTTTTTGGATTTAATGCAGGATAAAAGAGTTCAAAGCTACTTTTTACAAAACTTTGTAACTCGTCATCAGCATCTCAAAGATTATGATGCTCAAAGCAGTTTGACACCTTTTTTAATGTCAAAAGTTTCGGATATGTATCTTCATAATGCATGTATTGTTGCACCGGGTGAGACAATTTATAACGCACTTTTAAAGATGAAAGAGCTAAAAGCAAGTGCTATTCTGGTTCAAGCCCAAGAGGAACTTTTTATAGTAACGGATACCGATTTACGGAACAAAGTTTTACTCGGCAAAAACAGCGTGGATGATTCGATTATGACAATCGCTTCAAGCAGAGCCATAACCATTGATATAAACGACTTTTTATTTAACGCGCTTCTGCTCATGACACACAACACAATAAAAAGGGTTGTAGTCAAACAAAAAGGCGAAGTCAAAGGCGTTTTAGAACAGTTGGATCTGCTCAGCTATTTTGCGAATCACTCCTATCTTGTTGCAGTTCAGATAGACAAAGCCAAAAATGTAGAAGACCTAAAAAACATACAGAGTGACTTGAAAAATCTTTTAATCTCCCTACACACAAAAGGCGTAAAGTGCAGATACATTACAAAACTTGTCTCCACTCTCAATATAAAAATGTATAAAAAAGTGTTTGACATGTGTGTAGAAGCGGATTTGCAAGATAAGTGTGCTTTGATTGTCATGGGTTCAGAAGGCAGGGAAGAACAGAGCGTAAAGACTGACCAAGATAACGCACTCATAGTAAAAGACGGAGTGGATATTGAACTTTTTTCAGAGCCCATGCTGAAGTTAAACAGCTATCTTTTAGAGCTTGGTTTTCCCCCTTGTGCGGGAGATGTCATGGTAAGCAACCCGTTCTGGCGAAGAGAAGTGCATGACTATAAAGAGCTTATTGATACATGGATGAACTCACTGGGTGAAGTAAATTTACAAGCTCTCAGTATCTTCTTGGATGCAAAATGTGTTTGCGGAGATTGTACACTGCTCGATGAGCTTGCGGAGTATCTGCACAGCAATTTTCATGCAAGAGATGATGTTTTGGCACACATGGCAAAATCAGTTTTAAATTTCGACACGCCTCTATCTATGTTTTCGAGTTTTGTGTTGGAGAAAAACCATAGCAATAAACTTGATTTAAAGAAGGGTGGGATTTTTGCCCTTGTGCATGGTGTGAGAGTTTTGGCACTCCAATATGAGATAAAAGAGACAAACACAATTTCAAGAATTAAAAAGTTGAATAACAGAGGTGTCATCGATAAGAATTTTGCAACAGAGTTGATAGAGAGTTTTGATACTCTCTCCTCTATCCGTCTCAAAGCGATGCTCGGGGCAAAAGATTTGGAGGAGTGCAACTATATAAATCCTAAGAAATTACAAAAAAATCAGATGGATTTACTCAAAGACAGTTTCAAAATCATAAATAAGTTTAAGAAGTTTATGATTTTTCATTTTCACTTAAATATGGTCGCTTAAATGTTTTTTTCATTCTTTGAAAAATTCAAAAAAAAGAGAAATTTTGCTAAACTCAAAGATAACAGTTTTTCTTATCTTTTTGATGAAGATAAAAGTGGTGAATATATTGTTTTTGACACGGAGACAACAGGATTAAATCCTAAAATGGATGAGATTCTATCTATAGGTGCGGTTAAAATAAGAGAGAATAAAATTTTAACTTCTCAAACTTTTGAAGTGTATCTTAAAAATTCTAAAGAGATTAGTTCAAAAAGTATTCAAATTCATAGAATTCGTCCAATTGATTTAAAGAATGCCAAAGAGCCTGAGACTGCGATAAAAGAGTTTTTGGAGTTTATCGGTTCACGCCCTTTGGTAGGCTATTATTTGGAGTTTGATGTTGAGATGATAAATAAATATATTCGACCTTTTCTTGGAATTTCACTTCCAAACAAGATGATAGAAGTCTCGGAGCTCTATTTTGACAAAACAATTTCTTTGATACCACAAGGAAATATTGATTTACGCTTTGATACAATCTTAAAAAATTGTGCAGTTCCAAATATGGGTGGACATAACGCGGTTAATGATGCGATTATGACTGCTATGATTTATTTAAAACTAACTAAGGAGAAATTAAATGACAGAAGTCCAAAAGAAACCAATTTATAAGCCAAACAAAGAGTTTGCTAAAAATGCAAGAATAAAAAATATGTGTGAGTATCAAGACCTTATGGATTGGGCGAGTGAAGATTATGAGGGCTTTTGGGGAAGCTTTGCAAAAGAGAAAATAACATGGATGAAGCCTTTTACCAATGTTATGGACAATAAAGATTTTCCATTCGTAAACTGGTTTGAGGGCGGAAAGCTCAATGTTTCAGTTCAGTGCATCGATAGACATTTAAACAGTCGTAAAAATAAGGCGGCAATTATTTTCGAGGGAGATCGCGGCGATAAACAAATTATTACTTATCTTGAACTTTACTACAATGTAAACAGATTTGCTAATCTTCTTAAGAATGAGTTCGACGTAAAAAAAGGTGACAGAGTTGTTATTTACATGCCGATGATTCCAGAAGCTGCGTATGCAATGCTGGCATGTGCTAGAATTGGGGCAATTCACTCTATTGTTTTTGGTGGATTCTCTGCAGAGGCACTCAAAGATAGAATTCTAGACGCAGACGCAAAAGTTGTAATTACAGCGGACGGAGCATTCAGAAAAGATACTCCCTACATGCTCAAACCCGTTGTGGATGAGGCGTTGAAAGGAGATACACCTGTACAAAAAGTTTTGGTTGTCGAGAGAAACGGCGAAGATGTTACATGGGTAGCGGGGCGAGATTACTCCTACAACGAGTTAATCAAACATCAAAATACAAAGTGTGAGCCGGAGGTTATGGAGAGTGAAGACCCTCTCTTTTTGCTTTACACTTCGGGAAGCACGGGCAAGCCAAAAGGAGTGCAACACAACTCGGCAGGGTATATTCTTTGGGCGCAGATGACCATGGAGTGGGTGTTTGATGTAAAAGAGAATGACACTTATTGGTGTACGGCAGATATTGGCTGGATTACGGGGCATACATACATAGTGTATGGACCTCTTGCCATGGGTGCTACGACGGTTATGTTTGAGGGTGTTCCAACCTATCCTGATGCGGGACGACCTTGGAAAATGGTGGAGGAGTATAAGATAAATCAGTTCTACACTGCTCCAACTGCCATAAGAGTTCTGCATAAAATGGGCGAACATGAACCTGCAAAGTATGATTTGAGCAGCTTGAAAGTACTTGGAACAGTTGGTGAACCAATCGATCCTCCTGCATGGAAATGGTACTATGAATCCGTTGGAGGGGGCAGATGCTCTATCGTAGATACTTACTGGCAGACTGAGACTGGCGGGCATGTTATCTCTCCTCTTCCGGGGGCAACGCCTATCAAACCTGCATGTGCAACGATGCCTCTTCCTGGAATTATTGCTGAGATTTTGGATGAGAACGGGAACAAATCTGAGATTGGAGAGAAGGGTTATATGTGCATAACGCGTCCTTGGCCTTCTATGATTCGTAGTATCTGGGGAGATAAAGAGAGATTTGTAAAATCATATTTCGGTGATGCAACTAAAGAGGGGAAACCTGTCTATTTTACAGGTGACGGTGCCGTCTATGATGAGGATGGCTACATCACAATCACAGGGAGAACGGATGATGTTATTAACGTAAGCGGGCATAGAATGGGAACTGCTGAGGTTGAAGCGGCTATTAAAAAACATCCTAATGTCGCTGAGGTTGCAGTGGTAGGAAAGCCGCATGAGATAAAAGGAGAGGGCATTTTTGCCTACATTGTCTTAAAATCAGACACAGGCGTAGCGGATGAGGTAGAAGAGGTCAAAGCTATAAACAATGTTATCAAAAAAGAGATAGGAAATATTGCTCTTTGTGATGATGTAGTTTTTGTAGTAGGGCTTCCAAAAACCCGTTCAGGCAAAATCATGCGAAGAATTCTCCGCTCTATCGCAAAAGGTGAAGAGATAACGCAAGATATTTCAACTCTTGAAGATCCGAGTATAGTTGAAAAAATCGCAGGTATGGTAAGAAAATAGACCTTTTCTATCGGCACCCCAAGGGCATACCGATTCGCAATTTAGTTGCTCACATGGTCTGACGCCCGTTAGGCTAGTTGTCACTTCTTTCAGGCACATGTTGAAATTATAGAGCTAAATAAAGTGAATAACTTCACTTTATTTTTAACGCTCGACTCATGTCAATAAATTCTCCTTTAAAAACATGTTAATTATTCATAGCACAAAAGAAATTTGGTGCTATAATAGTGTTGGTTACTAAAATATTACATTAGATGTCGGGGGTGTTTTTTGTTAGAAAAAGAGTCGGAGTTACACAAAAAATTTTGGGAAATTTTTTCCAAACAAGACAGACAAAAGATAGACGAGTTTCAGACTTACATGGATAAGTTTGCAGTAAATTTTAACCTTTATAAAGATGGCAATTTTATAGAGCGTTCCCTTCCGTTTGATGTTATTCCACGCATCATCTCAAAACAAGAATTTAATAAAATAGAAAAAGGGTTGCAGCAGAGGGTCACTGCGCTCAATATGTTTTTAGAGGACCTCTACACAGATGCTAAAATTGTAAAAGCCGGGATTGTTCCAGAGGAGTTTGTCCATCAAGCAAAAGGGTATCTCAAAGAGTTTGTAGGTTTTTCTCCATCTCAAAAAATCAGAACACACATAAATGGAATCGACCTTGTTAAAGATACCGTAAATGACGAATGGGTTATTTTAGAAGATAATCTGAGAGTTCCAAGCGGCTCAAGTTATCCGCTCTCAATCCGTGATACCTACAGAAAAATATATCCTGACTTTTTTGAGAACCTGAAAATTGCACCGATTAAAGAGTATCCAAGTTATATCGAAGAGGCAATGAACTATGTGAATTGTGGCGGTATCAATGTGGTACTTACTCCGGGAAGATTTAATGCAGCTTACTATGAACACAGCTATTTGGCGGAAAAAGTGGGCGCGCAGCTTGTCCGTTCTCATGAGTTGACAGTTGTGGATAAGAAGCTCTACTTTAAAAATTATAACGGCAAATTGGTTCGTGTGGGTGCGGTTTACAGAAGATTGGATGATGAGTTTATCGACCCTGCATTTTTTAATCCTGAGAGCCTTATCGGTGTTCCGGGCTTGGTCGAAGCATATCTGGCAGGGAATGTTGCACTCATGAATGCTATCGGTAACGGCGTGGCGGATGACAAAGGAATTTACTACTTTGTTCCTAAAATGATTCAATACTATCTGGGCGAAGAGCCGATACTCAAAAATGCTCCGACTTATTTGCCATATTTTGAAGAGGATATGAAATATATTTCTGACAATATAGAAAAACTCGTAATTAAAGATGTGGCAGAGGCGGGCGGTTATGGAGTGCTTTTCGGACACACGATGACGGCTCTGCAGCTTGAAGATTTAAAAGCGATTATCAAAGCAAATCCAAGAAGATTTATAGCCCAAGAACTTATAGAGTTTTACGATGAGCAGTGCTACCTCAATAAAGAGTTGCATAACAGAAAAGCGGATTTTAGAGCCTATGTGGTAATGGGCAAAGATGTAAAAGTTTGGCAGTGTGGCTTAACAAGATATGCATTAGAAGCCGGAAATTATCTTGTAAACTCATCACAGGGTGGCGGTTTTAAAGATACATGGGTAATGGAGTTATAAGATGGGACAACTACTGACAGCAAATGTGGCTACGAACCTTTATTGGCTCGGAAGATATATAGAGAGGATTGAAGCAACGTTGCTTCAGATTATCAGTGCGTATGATTGTATTATCGATGTTGACAAAGAGGCTGGAGTAAAACTTTATAAAAAAATCGGTGTAGATTTGGAGTATAAAAATGCTCAAGAGTTTTTGTCTCAATCTATCTTGGGCGCGCACTCTGCAAATCTGAGTGAGCTTATGAGTTATGCAAGAGAAAATACGATAATTAGCCGTAACTACATAGATACGGAAGCTTTTGGAGAGATAATCGCCCTGCATGGGCTATTCCAAAGCATATCAAAAAGTCATATATCCATTGATTATAATTTTATAGATAGTGCACAGTCTCTCATATGCGAAATCTGGGGTCAGCTCTCAAAAAGAGAACTTAGAAAAAATAGCGATTATTTTTTAAGACTCGGTAAGCTGGTAGAAGAGGCGGACTTCCATTTTAGGTTTGATAAAGATCAAGAGATAGCCATGGTTATCGTAGATGAGATTCATACAATTATTGATATTTTAACTACGGATAAAGAGAGTCAAGTCAGACAATCACAAAATCAGAGTAGTTCCAATGAAGATATTATGGATGCTATTCACAAAAAAATAGAGAGTATAATCGTATATTAACATGCAGATAACAGAAATATTTTCCTCACAGCTACCGGTCGGCGAAACGCTCAGCATCAAGAGAAACAGGTATGAGCCGACACAAAAACAAGAGAACTTAAAAAGAATCAGTATAGTAAGCGGCACGCATGGAGACGAACTTGAAGGTCAATATGTAATCTACCTACTTTCATCATGGCTTAATAAAAATCAAAGTCATATCAATGGAATTATAGACCTCTACCCTGCAGTGAATGCTTTGGGAATTGACTCTATAACAAGAGGATTTCCGCTTTATGAAGTAGATTTAAACAGAGCTTTTCCGGGCGGCAAAGAGGAGTATCTTCCGGGGCAGATTGTTTATGCTTTGGCGCAGGATGTAAAGGGGAGCGATATTGCGATAGATATTCACTCCTCCAATATTTTCTTGCGTGAAATCCCTCAGATACGAATCAATAAAGAGTTTTCAGCATTTACCCTTCCCCATGCCAAAGAGTTGAACTGTGATTTTATCTGGATTCATGACGCGGTTACGGTGCTTGAAGCCACTTTTTCGCATACCCTCAATGAGATGGGGACAAAAACTCTGGTGGTCGAGATGGGCGTGGGAATGCGTCTGACAAAAGAGTATGGCGTGCAGCTTTTAAACGGGATTTTAAATCTTATGAAAAAAGAGGGCATCATAGTTACGGACGAAGAGTTTGAGGCAAGAGAGCCGTTTTTGTCGGAAGTCGGCGAGGTTTTTTATCTCAACGCACCGACAAGCGGGCTTTTTGTACCGGAACTGAGTCACTGTGCAATTATAAGCAAAGATGAGAAGATAGGAACTATCGTCAACCCGCTAGACGGTGCAATTTTAGAGACTATCTATGCACCGAGCGGTGGAATTTTGTTTACACTCAGAGAGTATCCGATTGTATATGAGGGTTCACTTTTAGTGAGAATATTTGGAAATAATGATGAAAAAAATTGAAATACTAAGAATTAACTCACTCAATCGTGCACCTCTCATCGTTGAGGGGTACCTCTTTGAAGGAAGCAACCCTGATGCACCAACCGTTGCAGTTGTAGGAGCGATGGAGGGCAAAACAATTTTGCCTCTTTACACAGCTTCAAAGTTGGTTGACTTTTTGAAAAACAGTATGAGTGACTCTCAAAACATTCTTGGAAATATTCTGGTCATTCCCTCCATCAATCATTATGCCCTCAACATAAATGAGCGATTCTGGCCGCTTGACAAAACAAATCTCAACACCATGTTCCCCGGATATGCAGAGGGTGAAACTACGCAAAGAATAGCAAAGAGATTGTTTGATGCAATCAGCGGCTACACCCATGGAATTATTTTGGAGAATAGAGAAGATCTCTCTACATGTTTTCCTTATGTAAGGCTCTTTCAATCGGGGTATGAAGATATAGAAAATAGCAAAAAATTCGGTTATAAAATCGTACACCACAAAGAGTTGCGACCAACAGATACCGTGTCGCTGCAATACAATTGGCAACTTTGGGGAACAAAGGCGTACTCGATTATGTGTCCGAATGAGACGCAGATTGATATGAACGGCTCCCATGAAGTTTTAGAGGGGATTATCAGTTTTTTAAGCAAAAACAAGATTATAAAATACAAAGTTCTTAACGGATATGAATCAACAGTTATCACAAAAGAGGACATCGAGATTGTGAAAACTCCAAAGAGCGGTATTTTTATCCCGACAAAGCAGATTGGTTCCCATGTCATAAAAGATGAGACAATCGGCAAGATTATTCATGCCATTGAGGGTGAAGTTATCCATAAGATTGTAGCGCCAAGTAACGGCGTTATAGCATGTCACTACAAAAACGGACTTATCTTTGAAAATGCAGTCTCGTTTAGAATTATCAAGAGTGGGTAAAATCCACTCTTACCACTGCGTCTGAATCTGCATCTGGCTTTGATTTTGGCTTTGTGTTTGCCCTTTTTGCATTTTCAAAGTTGCATTACTCTCCTCTCGTTTGACATCTACCATAACCGATAATATTTTGCAGGTAAGCCTATGGAGCGAAGTGCTAAAGGTTTTTCTAACCATTATCTTGGTTATTTCAGCAATAAAGCTTTACCAAAAGAGCTTAACTCACAATCGTATGTAAACTCATTATTTCACCATAAAAGCCAAAATTACTTAAAAAATTACATTTTAGGTGTATAATAACTTTATTCGCAAATCAAGAAAAGGGGTTATTATGGTACGTATCGAGTCGCTTTTTGCAAGAGAAATTTTAGATTCCAGAGGCAATCCGACTGTGGAGGTGGATATCCAACTCAGTGACGGTACGAAAGCCAGAGCCGCTGTTCCATCCGGTGCATCGACAGGGGAAAATGAAGCCTGCGAGCTTAGGGACGAAAGCTCCAAACGCTACGGCGGCAAAGGGGTTCTGAGCGCGGTAGCAAACGTCAATGGCGAAATCGCACAGGCGGTGATTGGTATGAACCCTTTCGATCAAAAAGGGATTGATTCGGCTATGATTGCGCTAGACGGTACCGAGTATAAAACCAGACTCGGAGCCAACGCCATACTCGGCGTTTCTCTCGCTGTAGCACGCGCCGCTGCCAATTCTCTAGGGGTTTCACTCTTTCGTTATCTCGGCGGAGCAAACGCTTACACGATGCCCGTTCCTATGTTCAACGTCCTTAACGGCGGTGTCCATGCCAATTGGCAAGGTTCCGATTTTCAAGAGTTTATGATCGTTCCTGTAGGTGCTTCAAACTTTAAAGAAGCGCTACGAATGGGTGCCGAAACCTATCATGCTCTCAAAAAAGTTTTGAAAGATAAGGGATACTCAGTCAACGTCGGTGACGAGGGGGGATTTGCTCCGGCTCTTAAATCGAACGAAGAAGCGGTAGAAACGATACTCGAAGCGATTGAAGCCGCAGGCTATCGTCCAAATGATGACATCGTAATTGCCCTTGATCCGGCATCCAGTGAATTTTATGAAGACGGGCTTTATAACTTACGAAGTGAAAACCGAAAACTCACCTCTGAAGAGATGGTCGAACTCTATGCCGCATGGGTAGATAAATATCCGATTGTGGTACTCGAAGACGGACTGGCTGAAAACGACTGGGAGGGATGGAAGATATTAAATGCAAGACTTGGCAATAAAATAGAGCTAGTCGGTGATGATATTTTTGTGACCAACCCGAAATTCATCCAAAAAGGGATAGAGCAAAACATCGCCAATGCTGTGCTCATCAAGCTCAATCAGATTGGTACCCTCTCTGAGACCATGGAAGCAATTAATCTCGCTAAAAGCGCGGGATGGGGTTCGATGGTATCGCACCGCAGCGGTGAAACCGTCGATAGTTTTATCGCCGATTTAACCGTAGGACTTTCTACTAAACACTTGAAAACTGGTGCTCCAAGCCGTGGCGAAAGAATCGAAAAATACAATCAGCTCATGCGAATCGAAGAAGAACTCGGAAGTTCTGCTGTTTATGCGGGGCGAAAGGCATTTGTCCGTTGATCTGACTATTGTAAATAAAAATCAGACTACAATTACGCCTAAATATCAAAAGGAAAGTGTATGATTTATTCGATAGTCGCTATCGTCTCGGGTGCCGGAATAGGTGCCTTGTTACGATGGTTTTTAGGACTTAAATTCAACTCGCTTTATCCTGCAATTCCATTAGGAACATTGGGTGCCAATCTTTTGGGTGGTTATCTCATTGGTATCGCAATCGCATTTTTTGCCACTAATACCGCACTTGCGCCTGAATGGAGACTCTTTATCATCACGGGATTTTTAGGAGGATTGACCACATTTAGCACATTCAGTGCAGAAATAGTTACGGCTATTCAAGAAGGGCGATTAACCCATGCCGCCATAGGTACGTTATTGCATGTTGGAGGATCACTCATTATGACTTTTTTAGGAATAGCAAGCTTAATGTATCTACAAAACAGGGGAACACTATGAACAATGGGTATCAGTTAACATTTTTTACGCTTCAAAGCCGCCGACACGATGGTATGAATATCGTCAATTGGTTGGAAGAGATAGCGAAACAATCCGGTATCCACGGAGTAACCGTTGTGAATGCTTCCAAAGGAATCGGACATGATGGAATATGGCATTCCTCCTCGTTTTTTGAACTCGCTGATCAGCCATTGGAGATTATGATGATTTCCGATGAAGAGGCTTATACTAAACTTTTTGATCGTTTACAAGTAGAAGCTCCTAATCTCTTTTATACAAAAACCGCCATTGAATATGGAACTATTTAATAATCATTTTCATAGAATCGAAGGAAAAAAATGCAAAAAATTCGTTACCTTATCAAAGACAACTACTTCAAGCTGATCTTGCTTACAATCCTTTTGTTTGCAGGAGGCTGGGGTTATTACATCGTTTATGGCGGTAATTTTGGCATCGTGGAAAAAGGAGTACTTTATCGCAGTGCCCAGCCTGATAAAGAAGATATAAAATACTATGCTGATAAATACGGCATTCAATCTATTCTTAATTTGCGTGGCAGTGATACTAATGATTGGTACACAGATGAGATACAAATATCAAGAGAACTTGGAATAACTCACTATGATTTGGAGTTGGGTGCATATCATGAATTTACAGATGTTGAGATGCATACTTTGATTCAAATTTTAAAGACAGCCCCGAAGCCTATGTTGATTCATTGTTTTGGAGGTGCTGATAGAACAGGGTTAGCTTCTGCTATATATGTATTTACGATTAAGGGAAAATCTTCTTTAGAAGCTAAAAAAAATTTATCTCTTTTGCATGGACATTTGCCCTATCTAGGAAATGGCACTGTAGCAATGGATAAAACTTTTGAAAAATTTGTTTTTGAGTACAATTTTAAAGACCCTGTAAAATAAGTTGTGTAAATCCACCTATTCCTATTTAATCATCTAGTATATTTTTTCATAATGTCACTGAAAGATATACTAAGCTGATGGTAAATTTTATAAAACTTATCACTCTGTAAATGAATTTCCAGTTTCTACAATTTTACTTATCAATAATTTTGATTCATTCAGATAGGATGTTGTGTCAACTTGAATATGTTTGTAAACAAAAGTATGCATTTTAAGACTAAGAAAAGTGGATAGAACATGAAAAAATTAGAAAAGTCTTTGTGGTGTTTGTTCTTTGAGATTCACTCTTACCACTGCGTCTGAATCTGCATCTGGCTCTGATTTTGGCTTTGTGTTTGCCCTTTTTGCATTTTCAAAGTTGTGTTATTCTCCTCTCGTTTCACATCCACCATAACCGATAAATAGCTGCTTCCGCTGCTTTGTACCACCCCTTTGAGCGGTGCAATATCTGCGTAATCTCGTCCTTCGACTAAAAGTATATGCTGTCCACTTGGAATAATGTTGTTTGTCGGGTCAAACTCTGCCCATCCGGCATTAGGAATATAGACCGCAAACCACGCATGTGAGGCATCCACCCCAAAAAACTTCTCTTGTCCCTCGGGAGGAAGAGTTTCGATGTATCCGCTCATATATTTTGCAGGTAAGCCTATGGAGCGAAGTGCGGAAATTGCAAATTGTGCAAAATCTTGGCATACCCCTTTCTTTGCTTTAAATATCTTCTCGACCGGTGTTGTCACATCGCTAAAGCCTGAGAGAAATTCAAAATCATGAAATATACGCCCCATAAACTCGTTTGTTGCCTCAAACATATCTCTCTCATTATGAAAAGATTCAAATGCATATTGCTGAATTGCCTTAGAGCTTGTCGGAATAAGTTCTGACTCAAAAAGAAACTGTTTTGCATCTAAATCTTCAAGATTAAATTTCGATAATCTCCCTATGGCTTCGGCATAGCTGATCCCGCTGTTTTTAAGTCTGTGAATATTCGCTTGCAGTAGCTCAGGAAAAACCTCTACTCTTGATTTACCCGTAACGGCGAGTGATTGATGCGGTTCTCTGATGAGAAGATGCTTATTTGAGTTTCCAAACATGTCAATAAATACATGCGACTCATAGACGCTCGGTTCAATCTCCATAGAGAAATTTAGCAGTTTTTGATGCGGCAGCTCTTTTGGCTTGAGCCTTGTTATATTGTGGCTGAATGTTACCATGCTTTGGTAATTAAAAACTGTCCGGTGGTATATGTTATAGATCATAGTTACTCATCATAATGCGAAAAATAGGTTTTTGAAAACTCATCAGAACATGCAATATACAACTCGGATAATTTCGATAAAGCAGTGTTAAATTCAAAGTAAAGAGTCTCATTATCGTTTCTTTTCATCATCTCTTTTATATTCAGTGACTGAAGAAGTAGATTTGCCTCTGCCATCGGTTTTTCATAGGAACTAAGAGAGTCTTTTGATTTTGGCAGCAGTTTTAGAGCCCGCATAAGCTCTTCCGTTCTATAGGCAAGTGATTTTGGAAACTGTCTGTTGAAAATCAGAAATTCTATAACATTTTCAAGAAGCAGTGAGCTTTTATATTTAGCTCGGTAGGCGTTAAAACTCTCTACGGAGTTGAGTAAACCTTCCAAAATATCGTACTCAACCGACTTCTCCACATGCCAGCACAAAATTGACCTCGCCTTAGAGATGAAGAGCAAAGCACTCTCGATGTTGTATCCAATGTCATACAGAATAAGCCCTTGCTCCTTGTATATACTCTCTTTTACAAGCCCTTTATAGGCAAGCATGTAGATAAGCATTCTCTCAAGTTCATTCGCCATGGAGATATTGGAGTGTGTTGTTTTTTTGGCAAATCCACTCCACTCCTTCTTCATCTTCTCATATACTTTTGTTGAATCTATTGCCAAAATATCTTTAAGATTTATATTTGTGTTGGAGAGCATTGAAAAGGTAAAAGATAAACTTCCCTGTCTTGAACCATCTTTTACAACCGAAGATATCTCAATCATAGGAGTTCTCTCTAGCTTTTTTCTGTTTTCATCGCTGAAAAAACCGGGGTAGGTCATAGTGAGGTGCGTCAGTGCTTTTTGTAAAATCTCTTGAGATTCCTTTGAAATCATTCCCTCATATCTGTAAAAATTGGTCATCTTTTTTACAATATGCAAAACAAACCGAGTCGTTGTGATGAGCCGTGAGAGATAACGACCCAGCCAGTACAGATTTTCCGCTTTGAGCGTGGATAGATTATTTATAAGCGTGTCTGAATATTTTGCATTTTCAAACATATTGACAAAATTAATCTCTTTCTCTTCCTTGCCAAGTATCCATAAATCTTTACTTGTTCCGCCTTTTTGCGAGGAGACAAGGAGGGCATCTTTTATGGATGAAACCCTTACGAGTCCCCCGTTCATCACGGAATATTCATCATCCGATTTAAGAGAGAAGGTTCTAATTGTAGCACTTCTTGGCTCAATGGTATTATTTGCATAATAGGGCACAGTCGAGAAACTAATCTCCTCTTGGGCTACATACTGATTCGGGCTTTGAAGGAGGAGACTCTTGAGTTCTTCTCTCTCGGTTTCAGACATTTTTTTGCAAAAATAGACCTGAACACTCTCTGTTCTGTCAATTCTCTTAATAATGAGTTTATCCAAATTTTCAAGAACAAACTCAAGCTCCTTCTCTTGCCCACACCACCATGTGGCAATTTGAGGGAGAATAAGCGTTTCATTGAGAAAATATTGAGATGCCTTCTCCATGAAGGGATTGAGACCGATATTTTCTAAAATCGCACTCCCTACTGGATTTATCATGTTCAAATTATCTTGTCTCATGACATCTACAAGACCGGCAACTCCAAGTTTGGAGCTGTTTTTTAACTCCAGAGGGTCGCAATATCTATCATCCACTCTTCGGATAAGCGTATCCACTCTTTTAAGACCGCCAAGATTTTTGAGCCAAAGAGAGCCGTTCTTTGTGAGTAAATCTTCGCCTTGAACCAGCTCGATATTTAAAAAAGAACTCAAATAGGAGTGTTCAAAATAGGTCTCATTATAGGGTCCGGGGGTAAGAAGTGCAGCAACAGAATCCTCGTTAAGTTTAAATTTTTTAAACATATTTTTAAACTCTTCAAGAAAAGAGAAGAGCTTTTTGGTCTCTATATTTGGGTACAACTCTTTTGCAATAACATTCATAGTGAGTCGATTTTCTATTGCGTACCCTAACCCTGAGGGTGCCTGAGTTCTGTCATTTATAACCCACATTTTTTCATCTGGACCGCGGGCGAGGTCGGTTGCATAAAAGTATAAATTAAAATTTTCTTTTAACCCGAAGTTATACACCTCAGGAGAAAAACCTTTGTGGGAGAAGATAACTTCTGCGGGGATAATATTCTCTTTAATAAGTTTTTGCTCTGAGTACAAATCTTTTAAAATCAGATTCAAAAGTTTTGCTCTCTGCTGCAGCCCTTTTGTTATCTCACTCCATTCTAATTCTGAGATAACAAAAGGGATTGGGTCTAAGCTCCATGAGCGGTTCGTATTTCCGTCTATGCTATTGTAAACATTGTAGGTAACGCCATTATCTTCAAGAAGCCAATCAATCTCCGACTGTCTCTCTTGCAAAGTTTCAAAGCCTACGGATTTGAGGCTCTCTGCAACCTCTTTCCATGGCTCTTTTACCTTTTTTTCTCTATTAAACATCTCATCACATGATGATTTTAAAACATAACTATCAAAAATCGGCATCTACTGTTTGGCCCACTTTCTTCTTAAATCTAGGGTGTTTGGATACTCCATGCTAGGCGTAATATTTTGGAAATAGAACACCTTTTTGCCCTCCGGTTTCTCTTTTGTAAGCACTGCTCTTGAAGCACCGTTTACATCGACTAAGCTCTGTTTTACAACCGCTGCAGAGATATATTCAAGTTCGCCCTGTGTATGATTAAAGTCCCAAAATCTGCTGATTCTTCTTGACTCTGCTTCATAACTGTTGACCGGAAACGAATCATAAGTTCGCCCTCCTGGGTGGGATACAAAGTAGCTCATGCCGCCGATAGATCTCTGATTCCATTTATCGACCACATCAAATGTCAAAGGCGTATCCACCCCGATTGTAGGGTGAAGAGCAGACCATGGCTGCCATGCTTTGTATTTCACACCTGCAACAAACTCTCCCTCAACTCCGGTAGGGCTGAGCGGAACAACAACGGAGTTACATGTGAGCACATAGCGCTCAGGTACAAAGTTGGTGACTTTGACCTGCACGCGCTCCAGCGAAGAGTCAACATAGCGAGCAGTTCCCTGAGAACCGCTTTCTTCACCGAGCACATGCCAAGGCTCAATTGCGGCACGAAGTTCAAGATGAAAGTTCTCAGCCGTAGCCATTCCATAAAGAGGAAATCTAAACTCAAAGAATGGGTCGAACCAATCCAGTTCAAAAGCATACCCCTCATTATTTAAAAACTCTACAATGTCCCTGATATCCTCTTTTACATAGTGCTCTAACAGAAATTTATCATGTAACTGAGTTCCCCAGCGAACAAGTTTGTGTTTGTAAGGTTTTTTCCAAAAGAGCGACACAAGTGTTCTTACAAGCAGCATTTGCAAAAGTGCCATCTGCGAATGTGGCGGCATGTCAAAGGCACGAAGCTCTAAGATACCGAGTCTTCCTGTGCTGGAATCGGGCGAATAGAGTTTGTCGATACAGAACTCCGAACGGTGCGTGTTCCCCGTTATGTCGGTCAACATGTGGCGAAACAGCCTATCCGTAAGCCAGAAAGGAACCTCCTGGTCTTGAGGAATTTGCGAAAAAGCAATCTCTAACTCATAAAGATTTTCTAATCTTCCCTCATCCACGCGAGGTGCTTGCGATGTCGGGCCGATAAAAGCACCGGAGAAGAGGTAAGAGAGACCTGGATGGTGCTGCCAAAATGTGAGAAGACTGCGGAGAAGTTCAGGGCGTCTGAGAAGCGGACTGTCTGAGGGCTTCATAGCTCCGATAGTCACATGGTTTCCTCCGCCTGTTCCCGTATGTTTTCCGTCAAGCATAAACTTTTCTGTGCCTAGTCGTGACTGTCTTGCATCCTCATAGAGTGTAAAAAGGTTATCGCTTAAATCTTTCCATGAAGTTGCCGGCTGGATATTGACTTCAATAACGCCAGGATCAGGTGTAACTTTAATGGTTTCAAGTCTTAAGTCATGTGGCGGTTCATACCCCTCCAACACAATTTTTATATCCAGTTTTTTTGCAACCGCCTCAATAGAAACAGCGAGGTCTAAAAATGCCTCTGTATGATTGAGTGGTGGTAGAAAGATATAGAGTTTCCGGTCTCTAACTTCTACATTCAAAGCAGTTCGTACAAAAATATCATCCTGAAGATCTGTTTGTCCTAATTTTTTCATCTCTTCATATCTTTTTTTGGCATTCTGTCTGAGTTTGCTGAACTTCGCAACCTCTGCAAATAAATCCGGATCAAAATGGAGCGGCAATTCCTCTTTAGGTTTTTGCGAGAGAGAATCCATAGGAAGTCTCAGCCCGATAGGAGAGTTTCCGGGTATTAAAAAGAGCTCTCCTCTTCTAAATTTCCATCCCGAGGTTACCCATTTTGTCTCTCCGAAATTGAGAGGAAGAACATAACCAACCTCTTTGTTCAGTCCTTGACTGAGAACTTTTGCAATGTTTTGTCTCTCAAGCGAATCTTTCAAATCAGCCTTCATAGGGTCAATGTCAAAAGGGAGTTCCGCCTCTTTCATAATGTAATGAATCGGGTCTTCATACGCCTTGACAACATTTTTATCGCTTACACCCAAAGTGAGTGCAAGTTCCTTAATAAATGCATGGGCATCCTCGGTTGTGTAGGCATGTTTTTCATTCATGTCTGCAAAAAGCTCTGGGTTTTTCCAAATCTGTTTGCCGTCTTTTCTCCAGATAATAGAGGTCTGCCATCTTGGAATCGGCTCACCGGGATACCATTTTCCTTGGGCATAATGGAGCAGTCCCCCTTTTGTAAAAGAAGCTAAAAGTTTTCGTGAGAGTTTGTCTGCAAGCTCTCTTTTGTGTGCTCCGTCCGCATCTGTGTTCCACTGGGGCGATTCCATGTCATCAATAGAAACAAAAGTGGGTTCACCGCCCATAGAGAGTCTGACATCATTGGCTTCAAGCTCTTTATCAATCTCGAAACCTAGTTTATAAATGGCATTCCATTGGTCGTCTCTGTAGGGCTTGCTCACGCGGGGGGATTCAAAAATTCTGGTAACCGTGTTTGAATACTCAAACTCCGTTTCACATTTGTCGCTCATTCCCTCTATGGCATATGCGCTCTCAAAGGATGGGGTACATGCAAGCGGAATATGACCCTCACCGGCAAAAAGTCCACTTGTAGAATCAAGTCCTAGCCAGCCGGCACCGGGAATATAAACCTCTGTCCAAGCATGAAGGTCTGTAAAATCCGCCTCAGGACCGCTCGGTCCATCAAGCGATGCTACATCTGATTTTAGCTGTACCAAATAGCCTGAGACAAATCTTGCAGCAAGCCCCAAATGGCGAAGCACTTGAACAAAAAGCCAAGCGTAATCTCTACAGCTTCCAAGCTTGTTTCCAAGCGTAATTTCACATGCTTGAACACCACTTTCCAATCTTATTGTGTAGTTGAGATATTTATAAATTTCTGTATTTAAGTAAACTAAAAAATCGTTAATCGGTCTCTCTTTTAAATCAAGAGTTTTAATAAACTTTTGTAATTTTTTGCCGTCTTCTGTAATTTCTAGGTAGGGAATAAGCTCTTTTTTTAGTTCATCTTTGTACTCAAACGGATAATTTGTTGCATAATCATCCACAAAAAAATCAAATGGATTTATTGTGATTAAATCGGCAATAATTTCTACATCAATCCCAAACTCTTTTACTTTTTCAGGAAACACAATTCTTGCAAGATAGTTTCCAAACGGGTCTTGTTGCCAATTTATAAAATGATTCTCAGGCGTGATTTTTAAAGAGTAGGATTCAATGGGTGTTCGGCTGTGCGGAGCTGGGCGAAGTCTGATTATATGAGGAGAAAGAGATATATATTTGTCATATTTGTAATGTGTTTTATG
This sequence comes from Campylobacterales bacterium, assembly GCA_026390115.1. Taxonomy (GTDB): domain Bacteria; phylum Campylobacterota; class Campylobacteria; order Campylobacterales; family Sulfurimonadaceae; genus Sulfurimonas. Next base: position 20,854 of record JAPLGO010000033.1, read on the forward strand.
TGAAAGAACAACTTTAAGTGCCATATTTTCCCCTTAAAATAGCGGTAATTAAAGAAGACTCAACCACCGACAATAATTTACTAAATAATAGAAACATTTAAAATATAACTGCTGCTACAGACATGAATGAATAATTAACTGTTCTTATTATACACTCATTTTTTTAAGTTTACATGTGTGCGAGCAGAGAAAACAGCCTCTTGCGCTAAACAAATTATAGTTAAAATGGTACAATTTCACAAAAAAGGAAAGAGAAATTATGGAACTTTGTGTAGCACTTGATTTACCGACAAAAGAAGAGAATTTAGAGTTAGTTAGGGCGATAAAAGAGTATGATGTTTGGCTAAAAGTTGGCTTTCGCTCTTATATTCGAGATGGAGCCGAGTTTTTAAAGGATATAAAAAAAATAAACTCCAATTTTAAAATATTTTTGGATTTAAAACTTTATGATATTCCAAACACTATGGCAGATGCCGCTGAATCTATTATGGGGCTGAGTGTGGATATGTTCAACGTACATGCAAGTGCCGGAACAAAAGCAATGAAAATGGTTATGGATAGACTCTCTTTATATGAAAAGCGGCCGATAGTTTTGGCAGTGACTGCACTAACTTCCTTTAATGAAGAAGATTTTACAAAAGTTTATGAAAAAAGCATAGCACAAAAAGCTGACCAGTTCGCAAAAGATGCCTATGAAAGTGGGCTTGATGGTGTAGTTTGCTCTGCGTATGAGAGTGAATCTATAAAAAATATAACTTCAAAACAATTTATGACACTCACCCCTGGAATTCGTCCATTTGGAGAAGATGCAGGGGATCAAGAGAGAGTAGCTGATATAGCCTATGCACAAAATGCTTTAGTTGATTTTATTGTTGTAGGTCGCCCGATATATAAATCAGAAAGTCCTGCAGAGGTAGTTAAAAGAATTTTAGAAATTATTTGATTTGTTTTTACTGTTTTTAAGCTAAAAATTATAAAAAGTTGATTATAATTGCCCTCTTCAAATGGACGAGTGGGTGAGCGGCTGAAACCACATCCCTGCTAAGGATGCGTACTGGTAACGGTACCGAGAGTTCGAACCTCTCCTCGTCCACCATATGTTTTTAAAATTTCTAAAACATTCATTTTCAGAGAATTAAAAACTTATTGTGTCTTTTTTGTGGTATTATCTTTCTAAAAAAATTGTACTTGTTTTTATTGACGAAATATTTAACGTCTTTATCTTTCTGCTAGCTTTTCAAATATCTTTTTTATTTTCATTCTTCTTTCCTTATCTTGACATTCACTTGTGTTTTGTTACAATTAGGTTCATAAAAAAATTGGAGATAAAATGGCACAAGTACCCGAAGATATAGGATGTTTAAATGAAATTTGTATAGCTAAAGATGAGTGTAAACGCCAAGTAATTGCAAAAGATAATACAGCTAGAGAAGTCCAAGAATTCGGCGGTTCTGAAGTTAAAAAGTGTGGAAAATTTATACAAAAATAGGTTTTACTTATTTTTACGCGTTATTTCAACTTCTTCGTTCCAATCAAATTTACTCAACATGTTAAGTAAGGTTGATTGGAACGAAGAGAAGTCTTTTAAACTTTTTTACTTACTTCCCAACATAAAGCTGTCTTGGTCTTGTGATTTTTGCTTTTTTGTCTTTTTTGAATTCTATCCATTGCGTTATCCAGCCGACTGTTCTGCCTATTACGAAAATCGGGGTGAACATGGATTTTGGAATTTTTAGGGCTGTTAAAATTACCCCTGAGTAGAAGTCTATGTTCGGGTAGAGTTTTCTGCTTATGAAGTAGTCGTCGCTGAGGGCAATCTCTTCGATTCTGCTTGCGATTGCCATGAGGTGTGAATCAAGTTTGAGTTCATCTTTGAGCTGGTCTTGCAGCTCTTTTAAAATCTTTGCTCTTGGGTCGAAGTTTTTATAGACTCTGTGTCCAAATCCCATAAGTTTGAAGTCATCATTCGGGTCTTTTGCTCTTTCTATGAATTTGTCCACATTCTCAATGCTTCCTATCATTTCAAGCTGGGCGATAACCGACTCATTTGCTCCGCCATGCGCTCTTCCCCAAAGTGCTGAAATTCCTGCACTTATGGCTACATAAGGGTGTGCTCCCGTAGAGGCGACATCCCTCACCGTAGTAGTAGAGGCGTTTTGTTCATGGTCGGCATGGAGGGTGAAAATAGTGTCGAGGGCTTTTATCTCAATCTCTCTTATTCTATCTTCGCCGTTGATATTTCTGTGCATCTTTCCACCAGGATAGGCGCGGAGCATGTAGAGAAAATTCTCCGTAAAACTTCTGTCGATGTCAGGCTGAATAAACGGTGCACCGATGGAGTAGCGGTAGGCAAAAGCCGCAACTGTAGGCATTTTTGCAATTATTCTTCTTGCCATCTCCTGATACTCGGCTTCGTTATTTATGTCCAAATGGTCAAAGTAAAAGGATGAAAGAGCACAAGTAGCTGACGCTAAAGTAGCCATGGGGTGTGCATTGGACGGAAAAGCAAAAAACAGATTTTTTAACCCCTCATGCAAAAAAGATCTGTGGCGAAGCTCCAAATCAAACTCATGAAGTTCCTCTTTACCTGGTAGTTTTGAGTTTAAAAGAAGGTAACATGTTTCTAAATAGCTGTGATTTAAAGCCAGCTCGCTTATGTCATATCCTCGGTATCTCAGCTCTCCTTTGTCTCCGTCTATGTAGGTAATATCCGATTTGCAGCTTGCCGTTGAAGTGTATCCTTGGTCGTAGGTAAACATGCCTGTTTCGGCATAAAATGTTGAGATGTCAACTACACTCGGACCTCTTGAACCGTCGAGTATGTTGAATTCGTACGATTTGTTTGTACGGTTGTCTGTTATGGTTACGCTATTTTTCATCGACTAACTCCTGATTGAATTTTTTTGTATCAAATTTTGCACCCAAAAATGCACAGATAAGTTCTGCATCTTTGTAGGCATTGCCTAAACAGCTCGTAGCCCCTGGGGAAGGTGTCATGTTAAAAACTATTCCCTCTCCCGTCTCTATTTTTGCTTCGCCTAAAAAAAGTTTTTTTGTTTTTTTGTCTATAACCTGAGGTCGCAAACCGCCGATTCCCTCGGCAAATTCTATATCATTTTCAGTCATAAAAGGTACTATCTTCTGCACCTCTTTGGCAAAGAGTTTGGTTCGGATGCCGGGAACTTCATACAAAAAGTTTTTGATAGCGTACGCTCTAATGTCGTCGTCGTGTAAAAGGTCGTAAAATACCTCAATAACTTCAGAAGAGGGAGCCATGGTCTCTAAAAAATCTAAAAAGTGCGAATGGTGGTATCGCTCCAACTTTGGAAGCACGATAGCCGTCGGGCCGAAACGGATTGTGTTGCCATGTACGATGTCAGGGTCGCCATGAATCGCCGCAAAAGGGAGTTTAGGATTTTGAATGGTATAAACTTTTGATTTTAGAGACTCAACTTTAGAGTAATAAAAACTTCCGCCCACAGGAAGACAAGAAAAATCCTGTCCATGCCCCATTTTATGTGCAAAAAGGAGTGAATGCGCACCGGCATCTACAACTACATAATCAGCAAAGTAGTGTTTCCCCTCTACCGTAACTTCAAATTTATCGCCGATTTTTCTGATATTTTCCACCTCTTTTGAGAGATGTACTTCACACTCCGGATTCTCAATTTTGGCATTTTTTACAAAACTTTTAGCTATTTCACCAAAATTTATGGCACTCCACCTTTTATCTGTTCCCATAGCGCAGATGTCTTCGTTTTCATCTCTGCCTTTTAAGAGTGCAGGTTCAATTTCTGCAAGCTTTGCCTTGTCCCAATACTCCATGTAAGGAAAAGCCTCTTTAAACTGCTCAAATCTCTCTTTGATAAATTGAACCTCTTTATCGCCGACACCAAGAGCCATTTTAGGGATTTTAAACATATATTTGTTTTCATAACCGTAAAGTTTGCCGTAGTTTTCAACCATGGTTGCAGTTCTATTTGTTTTGATGGCTTTTTCTAAAGTGTAGTTTGTTTCAATATCGCCACAGTGAAGGGTCTGAGAGTTGCCTTTTGCATTTGAATTGAGCGTAGCGATATCGTCATATTTTTCAAACAATCCTATACTTTTTATATCGGTATATTTAGAAAGCGTGTAAAGCAGGGCAGTTCCAGAGATTCCCCCGCCAACTATTATTACATTGTAGTAGTGATTATCCGTCATTCAATTTGTCCTTATATCAGCTTTTAAAGATTGTAGTAGATTATCACTTATTATTATATTAAGTATATATTCGGTCTTTTTCCTTGTGGAATGTCATTTACCGTAATTGATTCATTAACAATAAATAATACAATATAGTTTAAATCTATTGAATCATAATCCAACTATTTAAGCCTTTTAGTGTAAAATAGGAAATTAAAAATTATTGAAAAGGTGGCAGTTGTGAGTATTTATAGAGAGTATGATATCAGAGGTATTTATGAGCAAGAGTTAAATAAGCTTAGTGTTACTCGTATCGGGTATGCGTTGGCTTCTAAGATAGATGGCGAATTTGTGGCTGTTGGTTATGACGCGAGAAGTCACTCTCCTATTCTTTTTGAATACCTCGTCGCAGGTCTTAATGCGGGCGGTAAAAAAGTTTTAAACATGGGGCTTGTTCCTACTCCTGTGAACTACTTTTGTAACTACAATGAGTTTGACGGCATTCTTGTTTCAGCTTCGGTGATGATTACAGGTTCCCACAATCCAAGCGAATATAACGGCTTTAAAATTACAATCGATAAAGCGCCCTTTTTTGGTGAAGATATTTATGCTTTAGGTCGCGAGTGTGAGGCTATGGGCGCAATACCGCATGTTACAAGAGATGTAAAAGATATTGATGCTGTTACGCGCTATGTTGATTTTTTGGTCGGTGAATTTCAGCACCTCAAAGGGATGCCGACAAAAATCGTTTACGATTGCGGAAACGGTGTTGCGGGTGTCGTAACCGAAAGAATTTTTTCCGGCTTAAATCTTCATACAAAAGGGCTTTTTGTTGACCCTGACGGCACTTTTCCTAACCACCATCCAGACCCTTCGGATGAGCATAACCTTGAAGATATTAAAAAACTTTTGGCAACCGATGGCGACATTGCATTTGCATATGACGGAGATGCAGACAGAATTGCAGTCTTAACGCACAAAAACAACATCAAGGGCGATATGATGGCTCTTTTGTTTGCCATGAAGATGGACAAACCGGTTGTGGTCGGTGAAGTAAAATGTTCGCAGGTGATGTATGATGAGCTTGAAAAACGCGGTGCTACGGCAATCATGTATAAAACAGGACACTCGAACCTCAAAGTGAAGATGAAAGAGGTCAATGCAGATTTGGCATGTGAAGTGAGCGGGCATGTGTTTTTCAAAAACCGTTACTTTGGCTATGATGATGCAATCTACGCAACTCTTAGAATGTTAGAGCTTGTTCATGACGGAATTGATTTGGACGCAGAGTTGGCAAAACTCCCTCATGTCTTCTCAACAGAAGAGATAAAAGTAAAAACAACAGACTCTGAGAAATTTAAAATCATAGATAAAGTAAAAGAGCTGCTTAAAAATCCGGATGCAAGTTTTCCGATTATCCGAGATATTATTGATGTAGACGGTGTGCGAATAAACTTTGAAAACGGGTGGGGTCTTGTGCGTGCGAGTAACACGACACCGATTTTGGTGACTCGTTTTGAGTCGACTTCTAAAGAGAATGCTAAAATATATGAAGATGCGGTCAACGGATTAATAAAAAAAGCAAAAGAGTTATTGTAAAAACATAATTGAGCATATTTAAGGTGAAGAATGATAAACATAAATGATAAAAAATCGCTTGGTCTTTATGATAATTTGTCCATATTATATGCTCAGCATACCGATGAGAGCCACTTTAATAAAAAAATTTTGAGTGCCATGTCTAAAATATTTCACAGCTCTCTTGGGTTGGAAGATACTTTAAACAAATATCTGAATTTTAAAGAGATTAACGGCTTCTTTTTCGATTTAGTTATTATCGACAATAGATTCGGACTTGATATCTGTCATAAAATATTAGAGATAAATCCCGCTCAAAAAATCATTATCAAAGTTAGATTAGATAGCAATCAATATCTGTCTAGCTTTTATATAAATGGTTTTGACGACTTTATTTATGAGCCGCTGAGCAAGCTTTCCATTGAGAAAACAATCAATGTTATACAAAAAAAAGAATCTAATCCTCTTTTAGCCGACAATAAAGAAAATATAAACATTTCAAATATTGTCTCCATGTATGAAGATAAACTTTATGACGCCCAAAGAAAACTTGAACAGAGAAGTGAATTTTTTGCAAGTATGAGTCATGAAATACGAACGCCTATGAATGCAATTATAGGACTGAGTCAGACACTTCTGCAAGACAATACTCTAAGCAGAGAACAACTGGAAACCGTAAAAACAATCCATCAATCTTCAAATATGTTGTTAACTATCATCAATGATATATTGGATTTTTCAAAAATTGAGGCCGGTAAAATCTCTTTAGAAAAAATCTCCTTTGATTTAAATATGATTTTAAGTTATTTAGCAGATATGATGAGTTTAAAAGCAAAAGAGAAGGGTATAAAACTTACATTTGTGATAGACCACAATATTGGAAAAAATTACCTTGGTGACCCCTTGCGTATCTCTCAGGTGTTGCTAAATTTACTAAGTAATGCGGTGAAATTTACCAACAAGGGAGGAGTGACGCTTCGTATAAAAACAGTGGACAGTGCCGAAGAAAGCTCTACTGTCGAGTTTGAAGTAAGTGATACGGGAATAGGTTTAAGAGAGGAGGAGATTCAAAATCTTTTTCAAAGTTACTCCCAAGCATCCTCCGACACAAGCCGTAAGTTTGGCGGAACAGGGCTGGGGCTGACAATATCTAAAAAACTTGTAGAGATTATGAACGGAAAAATCTGGGTGAAGAGTGAATTTGGAAAGGGCTCCTCCTTTTTTGTCACTCTTACACTAGACACAGATAAGGATAAAAGAAAATATCGTCTTCCTTCAAAAGATATAATGGGGATGAGTGTCTTGATAATTGATTCAGACGCAGAATCGGTTGATTCTCTGAAAAATTTAATAAGTTACTTCCAAATGCCGGTGCAGAGTGCCGTGAATATAGAGGATGCCAAAGAGTTGATGGCAAAAAATGGGTTTGATATTTTATTTATAGATAAAGATATATTTGATTTATTAGATGTTAAGTCATACAAATTAGAGAAGAAGTCGCATATAGTTTTGATAGAGTGCTGGGCAAATATATTGAGAAATGAAAAAATTGACTATTCGATTGTGGATGAAGTCCTCAAGAAGCCCTTTCATCAGCAAAGAATTTTTGAAATACTTACTAGTTTATACAATATAAACGGGATTCCAAATAATACGCAACAGATAGATAGATATAATAAAGAGAGTATTAAAGCTCTAGGCTTTCACAAAATACTTATAGCGGAAGACAATAAAATCAATCAAAAAGTGATGAGCGGACTGCTCCGCGGCACAAAACTAGAAATTGAATTTGCAGATGACGGGCAAGAGGCTTTAAATAAGCTAGAGACAAACGGTGCAACTTATGAACTCATTTTTATGGATGTGAACATGCCTAATATGGATGGACTCATGGCTTCTCAAATAATCAGAAAAAAAAGTGTGTTTGACAATATACCGATTGTTGGGTTGAGCGGACATGGAAGTGATGAAGATAGAGAACAGGAAAAAAATGCAGGAATGCAAGAATATCTGCTTAAGCCAATTGATGTAAAAGCACTTTATGAGGTACTGAATCAATATTTAAGTGGTTCAAAAAACTAAGGTTTAAATCATATTTTGATACAATTTTAGAATCGAATAGACATAAGGAAAAACATGAAAACCCATACACTTTTAATGCCGCTTGACATGCACCTTCATCTTCGTGACGGGCTTATGCTTGATACCGTTGCTCCTCTCTCTGCCTATACCTACAGCGGTGCTATTGTTATGCCGAATTTAGTTCCGCCGGTTGAAACACTCGAAGATGTTAAGGCGTATAAACAACGAATTATGGCAGCTGTTCCGAACGATTTTTTTGAGCCTTACATGACACTCTTTTATAAAAACTATGACAAAGCTTTTTTAAAAAGCGTAGCTGATCATATTATCGCAATAAAGCTCTATCCTGCAGGGATTACTACAAACTCTGAGGGAGGTGTTGCATCATTTAATATTGGGGAGATGAGAGAGACTCTGCAGACTATGAGCGACTTGGGAATTCCTCTTTGTGTGCATGGTGAAACGGACGGTTTTGTTATGGACAGAGAGGCTGAATTTATGAGTATTTATGAACTTTTAGCAACAAGCTTTCCAAAACTGAAAATTATCATGGAGCATATCACAACAAAAGCGGCGGTTGAAATGCTTGATAAGCATGAAAACCTTTACGCAACCATCACTGCGCATCACCTTATCTTAACGCTCGATGATGTTGTGGGTGGAATGATGAAACCGCACCTTTTTTGTAAACCGATTGCAAAACGACCGGAAGATTTGGATGCGCTTTTAACGGTCGCACTCGAAGCACATCCAAAGGTAATGTTCGGTTCAGACTCGGCACCCCATCCAAAAGAGAAAAAAGAGTCATGCGGATGTGCGGCAGGAGTTTTTACGGCACCAATCTCTTTACAACTGCTATGTGAAATATTTGAGCAGTATGACAAGCTCCACAACCTTCAAGCTTTTGTGAGCGATAATGCACAGAATATCTATGGAATTTGTGCTGAATTTAAAGAAGTTACGCTTGAAAAACGTCCGTTTGTAGTGCCAGAGACCTATGGTTTCGTCGTTCCTATGTATGCAGGCGAAATCATTGCATGGGCGATTGAGAGTGTCGATTAAAATTTTACTCCTAGAAGATGACCCGCTTTTTGCAGAGACTCTCACAGATTTACTCGAAGAGAGCGGCTTTGAGGTCATGCATGTTCCAAATGGACAAGATGCTTTAGATGCGACTTTTGATAAAAAGTTTGACATCTATCTGCTTGATATCAATGTACCTCTTCTGAACGGCATCACACTTTTACAAGAACTTCGAGATTCAAACGACAATACTCCGACTATATTTTTAACATCCCATAAAGACAAAGAGATGCTGAGAAACGGCTTTTCAAGCGGGGCAGATGACTATATCACTAAACCATTTGACAGTGACGAGCTTTTGCTGAGAATAGAGGCACTGCTTAGACGAATTAATGCAAATAAAACAAAATGCGTGAAACTTCTTTGCCACGACGAATTGCACCAAAGATTTTTTTATGACTCTGTTGAGATGGATTTGTCAAAAAAAGAGTATGAGTTGCTTCTTCTTCTTATGCGGCATGTAGATAACGCAGTTCCCAAAGAGCTGATTATGGATGAACTTTGGAGTTTCTCAGAATCGGGGAGTGACGGAGCGATTAGAGTTTACATAAACCGCATAAAACAGCTTCTTCCTCAGATGGAGATACAAAATATTCGCGGTATTGGCTATAAGCTTGTTTCGTAATCTTCGTATAAATATTTTTGTTTACTACTTTTTAACAGTACTCGCTTTTTTAGGAATTTTGTACTACTTTTTAGCTGTTGAAGAGATAAAAAATATTTTTTTATTATCCCTTGTTTTGCTCTGTTTTGTTACTCTTTCGGGTGTTTTTATCTCCAAACTTTCTATTGACCCTTTAGAAGAACATGTACAAAATCTGCAGAATCTTTCAAAAGAGACACTTCACGAGCTAAATCTTCCAATCAGCACCATTATGACCAACTCCCACATGCTCAAAAAAAACATGACGAATGAGAAAGATTTAAAACGGATGCAGAGAATAGAGAATGCCTGTGCAATGCTTCAAGAGAGATATAATGAACTGGATTATATGATAAAGACACAAACGCAAAAAATCATAAAAGAGAGTTTTGAGCTAAGTGAACTTATACAGAAAAGAGTTGAATTTTTGGAGTCTGTTTACCCTCATGCCATCTTTGTAACAGAGCTTCAAACTACTCAGATAATCGGTGATAGAATCGGTCTTGCGAAAGTTGTTGACAACATCATCGATAATGGTGTAAAATACTCGCCAAATAGCCCAAAAATAGATATAAAATTAGATAATTTTGAGCTTCACATCCAAGACTGCGGCGCCGGAATGGATGAAGTTGAACTTTTACAAATTTTTGACAACTATTATCAGAGCAATATAAACATGCAAGGTTTTGGAATAGGTCTGAGCATGGTAAAAAGATTTTGCGATAGACAAAACATCGGGCTAAATTTCAAATCCAAGAAAAATACAGGAACAACTGTAACACTCAAATTTAAGGAAAATTAATGCAAACAGAAAATTTGCTTCTCTACGCAGAAAACGCGCTCGACTACGGAGTTATAGGTCTTTTGATATTTATGAGTATTATTACTTTATGGTTATTTATAGAGAGAATGATGTTTTATGCAACGGTTCGAATTGAAGACTATACACATAGAGATACTCTTGAGGTAGATTTAACCGACAACTTAAGCATAATCAGTACGATAGGTTCCAATGCTCCATATGTAGGGCTATTAGGTACTGTTATCGGGATAATGCTTACATTTTATACCATGGGTGATGTCGGTGCGGTGGATGCTAAAAAAATCATGGTGGGCCTCGCTATGGCACTCAAAGCGACGGCTATGGGACTTGTTGTAGCGATGCCGGCGATTGTTACCTATACGATTCTGCTTAGAAAAGTTGAAAAGATTTTGACCGTTTTTGATGTAAAAAACGACAAAAAAAGCTGAGCACTCCTATGCTGCGAAAAAACAGAAAAAGATTTGATGAGATAAATGTAATCCCTTTTATAGACATCATGCTTGTTCTTTTGGTAATGGTTCTCACAACTGCCACCTTTATCAAACAGGGAGTTATTCCCGTGGAACTTCCCGAAGCAAAAGCTACCACTAAAGAGGATGTTAAAAAAGAGGTGACCGTCTATGTGAACGCTAAAGGTGAGATGTTTTTTGAAAAGGAAAAAGTTGAACTAAAAGCACTCGAGGAGAAACTCTCAAAAATTCCAAAAGATCAGACTGTTGTTTTAAGAAGCGACAAAGAGTCAAGATTTCAAGATTTTGTAAGCGTTATGGATATACTCAAAAGATTAGGGCATGAGCAGCTTTACATAGTTACGAAAGAATAGCCATAAGCTACCTTGTATAGGTATTTTGTGATGATACTATATCCCTACTATTAACCAATAAAAAATATATTAGTAGGGATTTATTAAACCAAAATAATAATAGGTAGTGAATACAGAACTTCAAAGAAAAATCAATTTACTAATAAAATTTCAAAAAAACTCAAAGTACACATATAAATCTACTTTTATAACCCTCTTGCAAAGTTTTGTATTTGACGAGACAAACAGCAAGCACAAATCACTAATACTATCCAGCTTAACAATAATCTAAAAAACTAAAAATAATATTGTCTGAAAAAACAGATAAGCAATTAATAGCTTTAGTGGAAGTAATGAATTAATCTGCTTACTTGTTAAAAGTATATATAATGGCAAATAAATATTTTAAACTTGGAAGCATATATTGTATTGTAATGCTCAAATAGATTCATTTTACAAAGAAACCATGACTATTCTAGGATTAGAAAGTATAAAAAAAAATAACTCACTATATATTTATAATAAAAATTTAAAAAATAATTATAGTGTGACTTTTAACAATATACAAATGGTTTTCGTAGATGGTTTCTATTATATAAGTGAAAAGCATGAAAATCCAGTTAACATAGAATTTCATCCTCTAAATGAACAAGAGGAATCATGTAGTCGTTTATTAATAAATGACTCAATACATCTACACCTAAAAAATCTAATATACCGTCTATTTAGTAAAATAATTATCACTAAAGATGACCCTAAAATTCATCCCTTTCATCAGTTTGACAAAACTGAAATAGAGAAGTTACCAAACCCAACAAAAAATACAATATTTAAATTTAATAACCTCTTTAATATCGTCACTGCTACATCATTTTCAAAAAACATAATAAGTTTTTCAATTGATTTTGCCAGCTCTTTAAATAGTGCTAAAGTGAATTTTAAATATCCTCTCTATAATACACTTTGTACAATACAAAACAATACTATTTTTGGAATTTATCTTGAAGATTTTGAAGTTGTGCTATTTAAGCAAATCTATGAAAATTATATAATAAAAATGATTGATAATTTGTTTAACAAAGATATAGAAGTTCCCCAAAGCAGTAGCCTATATCCTCGTTACTATATTCTCTTAACAATAAAGGTGATGTTGCAAGAGGCTTTTTGGAAAGAGTATAATATAAATAATATGTTAAGCATCAAAAGAAGGCTTGCAGAGTACTCTGAAATGTTAGCTAACTTGAATCAATTTACAAACATGCTACAACCAATCTCCAATCGGCAGCAAGAACTTGATTTACAATCTTACAAAAATGAGCTAGAAATAAGAAAAGCAAGTGAGCCTAATTGGCTTATATTAAAGGATAATAACATGCCAAAAACATTGAATAATCAGCAACTTGAGGTCATCACTAATAAAGATAAAGACATCGTGATAGAAACTCTTGAGAAATATTTGGAGGTAACAGTTGAAAAATATATAAAACAAATCAATCGTTTTATTGTTGATGAATCTGTAAATGATTTTATACAAGATTCTAAAATAATGAAAAACAATCAAGAGTGGTCAGAGATCTTTTATTGGCAGAACTTAGTGTTAAATATTTTAAATGGAAATGGTTCAAGCTTATGGTTTGATACCAGAATTAATAAATATTGTTTTCGTTCAAAAATTGGCGGTACAATTACATATGAAAACAAAGAAAAAATAAGTGAATTATTAACTAGAGCCTTAGAAGAAAGAATAACAAACTTTTTAAATGGGCGAAGTAATAGTTTTATTGCTAATCACGCAATCGAAATTGTATTAGTACATAAACTTAACGGAATACACAATCAAAAGTTAAAGGCAAACGAGAAAGCATCAAATGTAATCAAAATATTGCTTTTTGAAAATGCTATTTTTTCAATAGATGATGATAAATTTGATGTTCTATTTTCTTCAGAGTTTACTAAATATGGAAATGATTTATTTTACACAAGAAACAGATTCGTACCTACAAAATATCTCCTAAAACGAGATAGTAACATTTATCTTACCAACAATAATGCAATCAATTTCGACAATCATTTTAGTCTAAATGATAATGACTATTTGCTTGAAATTTCAGAACAAATAACAAATTGCAGACGATCATCTTTTATAGAAGATTTTATTTTTTATCTTGTAGATGAGAATATCCATTCATACTATTATGTAATGAATTGGCTAGCTTGTTTTTTCAATAGTTTACAAAAAAGTGGTACTGCTTTAGTGCTACTAGGTGACCAAGAGGTAACAAAAAATATATTATGGGATAAGATTATAAAAGAGGTTTTTGAACTGCAATACTGTGTTACTATTAATGATGAAGAGTGCAGTACTTCATCATTCTTTGATATTGCAAAAGATAAACTTTTTTTTCATGTTGGCGATATAACTAACCCTGCAACAAAATTTGACGATGAAACCTTGTATAAGCTGATAAAAGATTTTTTGATTAAGCCATCAGTAACTAGGTTAAATAAAAACGATGAGCAAGAGGAAGTTACTATACATGGGCAAATGATAATTACAGCTAAAGATCCTGCCCCATACATTAAAAGAGCAATATCTAAATGTACTATTATTAAAGTTAGTGATATAGATACTATTATAGAAAAATTGAATGTACCTGATGAATTGATACTTGAAGATAAAATACAAAAAGATTTAGATAATTTTGCTAATGTCCTGCAATCTTTTAATGGAAATTATGAGTTTGCCAAGTATGCAATGAATACCGAAGATAAAAAACCTATAAGCAATAATAAAACTTCTAATATAAATAAAGAGGATATAGAGAAAGAGATTGATGCTTTTATTCAAGCGATTAAAGCTAAAGACATAGAGTATTTTGAAAAAGTTAAAAATGTTGACGAAGATGGTGCAATCTATGAACACTTAAAAAATGCTTTTAATAAAGATGATGGGCATTTTATTGGGCAGGACATTCTTCATTATTATAATGCCACACATGAA
>JAPLGO010000033.1:35059-35710 GCA_026390115.1 Campylobacterales bacterium
AAAAATTTGACAATAAGAAGCAGCTAATGGATAAACTAAAAGAAAAAGATAAGATGTTTTCTCAAGAGACTAAAGTTCTAAAAATTTTAACAGCAGAAAAAAAAGAAGAAGTTTTATTTCAACCACCTTCATCTACTATAGATATAGGAAGCAAAGAACTTTACAAGATTAATAACTATACTATGGCTAAAGATATAACAATTCCTTATGGAGCTGTCATAACAACAACAAGTCAAGATAGTATTGAAAAATACAATCATCCTGACCTTGATAATGCTATTAAAATCAATAAAGAATATAAAGAAAGTAAAGCTAAAAAAGTCTAATTTTAAATATATTATTGAGCTTTAAAGGGTACTCTAAGCCCCTTTCTCAGAAGACTTTCAAGCCCTCTCATTGGACTCTCAAGCTCTCTCATGTTACTCTCAACTCCCTCTCCATAAGCTCTCAGATGTGAAAAAAAAAAAAAAACATCTAAATATTATAAAAAAACTCTTAGCATTTGTTAAGGATATAGTCACTACAAAAATTCTCTTTTGAAGCACAATAAAATTATTACTTCCATATAACAATTAAAAGTAAAGGTCATCTCGAAGAACTTCATTTTGAGCTCTCTGAATTTATTTACTTAATTTTTTTGACTTTTTATAT
>JAPLGO010000037.1 GCA_026390115.1 Campylobacterales bacterium
AAAAATATACTCTAGCATACAAAAAGAGAAAAATAAAAAATAGCATCCGGACACTTATGCTAAAATGGCATTACAGAAAATATCTTTTTTAAAGTGTCCGAATCATTTCGCTGAAGGTGTCCGGATACTCCGCTGTATGCATTAGAGTGTATATTCAATCATTCTCATTTATGAATTGTATCTTCTCAAAAGTTTCAATTTTTTAAATCAATGTTTTTAACATTCAAATCAAGTCATGGAATGTGAAGTGTTTCGCCTTGTAGTTCTCTTATAAGCTTATCACTAATCTCTTTTGGGATTAGGTCAAAACCACTACTTCTCATAAAATTCAAAACTTCTAATTCTTTTTCTTTTGCTTCGGAGTTTCTTGATAAAAGTCCTTTCACTTCTATTTGGGATTTGTCCAAAATTCAAGTTTGCACTTCTTGAATATGAGTTTTTATTTTTTCTAGCTTGTCTTTAACATTTGCTATTTTTAGTTTTAATTCGTCTGCTGAATTGATATTTTCAAAACTTGCAATATCTGACTCTTTAATTTGAATATCAGGCTTAATATTCATATTTTTATAGACATCATCAAGCTCATCAAAAAGACCTTTTGAAAAACCAGTGACAGCTTCATTGAATTTATCTTTCAAGTTTGGTTTTCACCAGTTTTCTCTAGCACTCATTAATAAGCTATCAAAGGGCTTGTACAAGCCCTTCAAAACAGCGAAGCTGTTTTGAACTTCCATTAGCTCTTTCTCACCCTTTCCCATCACTTCAGCAAGGGCTTTTTTGTCAATTTCTTCATCAAAGCTATACGAACTTCAAATCAGGCTCATTTTTGAAATTGGTGTGTTTGAATTTAAATCAATATCAATCATTCATCAAGACTCTTTTTCGATTCATTTGACGATTTCATTAGTATTTATACTAGCTCAAGAGTTTATGCTTTCTAGGTCTTTAAAATAAGTTTCAAAGCTTGTATCTACTCAAAGTAAAGCATTCTTGAACTCTACATATTGAGGATTATTTTTGTCGGCTCATCATAGTTGGTCGGTGATGGATTTTAGTATTTTTGGGTCTTTTAAAATGGTTAAAATATTTTTTAAAGCTTGTTCTTTATAATTAATTAATTGTGTTTTTTCAGAATTATTTGAAAGTTCTGAAAGATTAGCTATTTCTTGATCAATTTTTTCAATAAATTCAAAATTTCAAGCTATATCTGAATTTTGTTCTAGTATTTTTGGGGTGAAAACGGATTTGATTTTTTGAATATCTTGACTTAGTTTATTTTCTTTTTCATTATTTACTGAATCAATTTCTGAAATTTTTGAGCCTATATTTTCTTCTGTAATATTTTGTTTTTGAGTTTCTAAAGCTTTTTCTCTTTTTGTTTCATTGATTAAAAATTCTTGTATTTCTTGTTTTGATTTTGTGGCTAAATCTTCAAGAATTGCATTGTTTTGTTTGCTTAAGACTCATCTAAATGCTTCTTCTCGATTGTTAGGCAAATTAAGTACATTCATAACATTATGCACTTTTATAAGATGATTTGAATATTCTATATCATCTTTAACTTTAGCTACTGCTTCATCTGAAACTGGAGGTCTTGATATGGACTCTTTATATTCTCACAATTTATCTAATCACATAATTTTAGTGGTTAAAATATAATTTTTTATACTTTAACACACTTTTATTTTTTGTGCAAAAAAATGATTATTTTTTATTTATTCTAAGTTCATCAACTGTTTTTTCTAGCCTTTCCAAAGCTTTTGTTTTAGCTTGTTCTTGTTTTAATTCTTCATCTAGTTTTTTAAACTTTTTTAAGAATTCTTCGTCTGATTTACTTAATTCTTTTTTTTTAATTTCTTTATATTGCTTTACTTCTTCTGCATTTGAATAGCTAAAAATAAAACTAATTAAGAATATTGATAAAAATATTTTTTTCATTGTTTTTCCATTTTAAAAAATTTCTTTTATAAGTTGTATCAAATCTATTCCATCTGCAATAGAACCTACAGAATCTAAAACTTTTTTAAAAATTGATTCTTTTTTTTCTGAATCAAACTTTTTATGTGTTTTTAATTCATCGATTTGCTCTTGTAATAATTCATAATTTTTAATATTTTGGCGATGTTCATCTATCCAATTATCAACTTTTGACCATTTATTACTTGTATTTTTTTGTATTATGGTTTTTACATTCATTATTCCACCATTCACAATTATTCCATTATTGATATCACTCATGATTTTTTACTTCCAAAAATTGATGATTTCTTACCTAAAGCCATATTTTCAGCTTTAAACTCTCCTCCCGACATAATTAAACCGTGGTTAATAATAGTCGTTTCTTGTTGTGTTAGTTCAAAAGTGTCTATATTTTTTGAATCTAAAAATTTAACTAAATGAATAAAAAAAGATTTTTCTATTTGTTTTGATAATTGCTGTTCATCCATAATGTTATAGAAAGTATTAAGGGATACATCTGATATATCCTCTCTTAATGTACTCTTTTCTCCATAGTCAAAAAAAGGATTTTCTTCAATTTGAGTTTTTATTCTATTTTTTTCAAAAATTCTTTCATTAAGATTAAAAATAAAATTAAATCCATAAGAAAGTGATTTAAATATATTTATAATTGATGACATCATTGATGTCTGTAATATAATTACAAAACGAATAAATGATATTTTTTGAGATAATTGCTCAATCATTCTATATTTACTTGAAACTGGTAGTAACAAAGTAGAAGTTAATTCAATAAATAAATTAGTATCTTGCTTAACAAAACGAATAAAGAAATTTGTTTGTACTTCTTCGCTTTCACTAATATTTGAAATACAAATATATCTACGAATTATGTTATTGTTCTTTTTAGAATATTCTTGCCATATTTCTTTTTCAAGTTTTCCAGTATCTATAGCAGATAATAAATTATTATCATTATTTACCAAAGTACCATTTATATATAATTTTTGGAAAGTATTACTGTTCTTAGATAGGGATTCTTGAATAGAGTTATATATTTCATCTTCTGAAAAATCTATGATTGATGATTCATTAATTATAGATTTTTTAGCTTTATCAATAGGTAAAACAAAAGAAAAATTTTTAGAAATAATTCCACTTCCTATAAAAGGTTTTTTATCTGAAAATATGCAAATATTTTGTTCAACTGATGGAACTCTATAATTATTTATATCTACTTTTTCTATTGCATCATTATTTAAAATTGAAAGAATATTTTTATATCGTAAAAAATCATATATAAAAGTAATAATCCAAGAAATAAAAAACAAACCCAATATTGATAATATTGATTCATCAATGCTTTTTACCTCATAAGTTAAACTTAATAATTCATCTAATGTTAAATTTTTAATATAATACTCGTATGAAAAAATATTAAAAAAATCATCTAAAATTGCTGAACCTATAAAAAACATTATTACTAAATAAATATAATGTAATTTCTTTGATTTAACTGCAACTTTCAAAACAAATTCAGAATCAACAACATCATCATTAGATAAAAAATTTTTTGAAGCATTACGAAATTTATATCTAATCTTTTTATTAAAATTATAATCCCAACAAGAATAAGAGGCTAAAAATTTGGTGGTTTTTGAATGTTCAAGTTTAGACAATTTGAATCCTTTTTATTTTTTTATACCTAGCTTACCATTTAGCTCACCAACTGTTTTTTCTAATTTATTTAAAGCTTCTGTTCTTTCTTGAGCTTTTTTCACTCTCTGTTGTAATTCAATTAATTTCTTTTTTGAATCATCCTCTAGTTTTTTTTCATTTTCTATTGATTTACTTGATTCTTGAGCATTAAGTAATATTACAAATAATAAAAATAAAAATACCTTTTTCATTTTTATACCTCTTTATCTTTTAGCATTTGCTTCTTGCATTGCTTGTGCAATGGCTCCAGCTGTTTGAAAAGGTTTTGCTATTATTGAGTTAGATTCTAAAACTTTCATACTTTTAATAGAAAAATTAGAATCGGTTTGTAAATCTAAAGTAAACCAAAGAGGGCAATTACCAACCATACATAAAGCCCCATTACTATTTCCATTAAATTTTAAGACAATATCGTAACCGTAACTTGTTTTTCTATTCTCGACTACCTCAACATCTTTATATTTTGCAGTTGGCCATGCGGTTGAAAAAATACCGTTGGCTATGCTATTAACAAAGTCATTTACTTGATTTGCAAAAAGCGAATTTGAACCTAAGCTAATTACTAAAAGTAGTAATAATATATATTTCCCCATCATTTATCCCCTTTTCCACAAATACCTAACTATAGTTAGTTGCTAAAAAATCATATAACTTTTATTCTTATAGTTAACTTAACTATAGGTAGTTGTCTATGAAGCAAATTACTATTACTGATGAAAAAATGCTTGAAATTTATAAAATGATTGGGCAAAATGTAAAAAATATTAGAGCTGAAAAAGGTGTTTCTCAATTAGCCTTGGCAATGGCTATTGGGCATAAAGCAGTCGGAACTATTTCAATGGCTGAGATTTGTTTGAATAATAAACACTTTAATATTGAGCATTTGATGAAAATTGCAGAGGTGCTTGAAGTAGATGTGTGTGAGTTTTTAAAAAGAAGCTCAACATGAATGTATCTGATAAGATTAACTATTTATTGGTAGAAAAAGGAATTTCAAAAAGAGAGTTTGCACAAAAACTACTTTCTTTGAATCCTATGCTTGATAGAACTGGAAAAGCACCTAGTGAATCTACTGTTTATGGCTATCTAAATGGTGGAAGAGAAATAAAAATTGAATTAATACCCTATATCG
Source organism: Campylobacterales bacterium (assembly GCA_026390115.1). Lineage (GTDB taxonomy): Bacteria > Campylobacterota > Campylobacteria > Campylobacterales > Sulfurimonadaceae > Sulfurimonas. The sequence goes on from JAPLGO010000037.1 coordinate 4,811, forward strand.
CAGAAACACTGAATGTTTCAGAACAAGAACTTTTTATAAATGAGATAGAATTTACAAATGACTATAATTATAAATATTCTAAAGAAAGTCGTTAGATTTTAGACCTACTTAAATTTGCTCCTAGAAGTGCTATTGATGAGATTAAAAATTATTTAGTGAAGTATAAAAAAGTTTATGATGATGGGATTAAGATAAAAAAATAGCAGTATTTAAACTGCTATTTTTTCGTTTTCTCTTTTCTTATATAGCTTACTCCCATATTTAGCTTTAATTTCATCAATTGATTTTTCACTGTGGCTTTTTCCTTTCATCTCCCCGTAATACCACATCTTCTTTTTAGAAGCCCATTTAAAATTCAGTCCTTTCAAAACCTCTTTTATAGCCCTAGTATCTCCCTGCAACCAAATCCAAGACCCGACAACCTCTATAATAATATTCTCATAATGAAGAATTTGAGAGATAACTTTCTCTAATTCCAAATCAAACGCACTATCTTCTGAAAAATTAACACCATTTTCTAATATATAGTTATATACCTCATTAAGTATTTTAAACAGTTCAGTAGAACCGCCAACATCAGGATGAAGTTTTTTAGCTAAATTTTTGTATATCTTCTTAGCCTCGTTAATTCCATCTATACCTTTAAACTCATTTTCAATTTCTGTCTTAGTCATAGTAAGCCTTTTCTCAAATATTTTTAAAAATGTTTGTCGGCTGAAAGTCGAAACTAGCGAAAGCAAAAAGCTTTCAAGACAAACATATTCTTTTGGGCTTAAATACCCTTTTGAACAAAGACCGAGAATGAATTAAATTTAGAGAAAAATACTACTTGTATTATTTTTATATAGATTTACATTCGTAAAAATTCTCGTGTCTCAAAAGGGTTTTAAGTTCT
>JAPLGO010000031.1 GCA_026390115.1 Campylobacterales bacterium
CTACACATTTTTTGATGTTGGAACACTTACATGCAGTTTTGGGGCAACGCTTCACAGAGTCGGCGAAGATATTGATGCCACGATACAAAGAGCAGATAAAGCACTCTACAGAGCAAAAGAAAATGGAAGAAATCAGGTTCAGATAGAAGAGTAGGGACAATTTTCAGCACTCACTAAAAAGGATGTGTTCGTTTTAGTGAGTAACATCAAATAAAACTAAGCTTTTAAAACTTAGCTCCATAGAAACAAACATTTTCCATAATCATATCACTTACATAAACTACGGTACACTCTATCGTTGTTCTATTTTCAACAGGTGTTGAAAGAGTTAATGTTATTCTGTCCCCTTTATTTTTTCTAACTTTATTATCGACAAAATAGAATGATACTCCGGTGTCTGAAATATCAAATACAAAAGAGTGCCCATTATCTTTGTCTACCGCTAAAACAGGAGGTGTTAATACTGTTCTTTTACTTGTTCTATTGTCTAAAACAACTTCAAATCCATCCGCTAAAGTTTTTAGTTCTGCACTCTTATGTGATATTATTTCCATAATATGTTTTGTAGATTCTGCATTTATAAGGAGTAACTTACTTGATTTTTCTACATCATTTAAATTTTCATCAACCTCTTTAAGCATTTTAGACTCATCTAAAAACTCCTGATTAAAGTTGTTCAGTGAAGATGAGATTAAATCAAAACTAATTTTTATCTCATCAAAACTTTTGTTTAGACTGTGCGAATTGTCTATTAAGGATAACACGCTCTCTTTAGAGGATTTCCCGCTTTGCACAACAGTGTCTATCTGACTTTCAATGTTAACAAGCGTCGCCGACATGTCAATAGCATTTTGACGAGAAACTTCGGCAAGCTCTCTGATTTTATCTGCCACAACAGAGAAACTTCTGCCATGCTCGCCCGCTCTTGCAGCTTCTATGGCAGCATTGAGAGAGATTAGATTGGTTTCATCTGCTATGCCTGTAATTACTTCAAGCATTGTTGAAACTTCATTTGATAATACTCTTAAGCCATTAATCGTATTGGATGTCTGATCCATAGATTCTGTTGCATTTCTTCCTTTTTGAACATTGTTTGATACATCTAATTGACTTTTTTCTATCAACTCTTTTGAACTATTTGAGCGGTTTATTAGTCCATCAAGGGAGACTCGCATGAGTTCATTTTCGTTTAAAACATTTGATAATGTCTCTTTAGAGTTGCTGATATATTTATATTGTTGTTGTACATAACCGTTGGTTTGGTCTATTTTAACATAGCTGTAGCTAGACTGAAATGCCATGTTCTTACTTGCATCTACAACATTTGAGATAACAGGTTTGAGTGTGTCAACCATGGCTTTGAGGTGTCTAAAAAGTCTGTCAACTTCATTTTTACTGCTGCCATGTGCTAAAGGTTCACCTGTAATGATGTCATCTATTATAAAGTTCCCTTTTTCTACTCTAAATATAAGTGTTAAAAGCTTGTTAATCCTGCTTGAGACATATTTATTGAACAAGAAATGCGTAAGCATTAAAATGATGACTATGTTTATAAAACCGGTCAAAATATTTAAAAATATATTACTGCTAAGAGCTGCATAAAAATCTTTCATGTCTATTCTTACATTCTCAATTGCAATAACATCGCCTACCGTCCAAGTCGGATGACATGCTATACACTTCTCTTCCGCAAGCATAGGACGAGCTAGCATGTAGTACTCTTTGTCTGATTCTTTTACTACTTTTTGTATCTCTTTAAGCTTTTTATTGTTTGCGAACTCATCTATTGTTTCTGCTTCATACTTTGTTGCTAAATTTTTACTGTTTACAGGTGTTTTTGAAGCCTCTTTAAAGAATACTTTTCCGCCTGAAACGCTTGTAAACTTATCAAAAATCTCATTTTGAATAATTTGGGGAGTCTCTCCCGATTCACCGCTAAAAAACTTTTCATTTCTTGACTCAAGAAGCACATCTGCAAAATCTAAAACAGTTGTCGCCTGAGATTTCAAGTTCAAGTTTAATACATCCGCCTGTTTTAAATAGTTATAGTAGTAAAACACACCGGATATAACTATGAATGCACCCGCAAACATGATGGAGAACATTGTAGCTAACTTATATTTTTGAACATTCATCTTCTTCTCTTTTTTTGGATTATCTAAAGACATTGTAACACGGTTAAACTGATTAAATTATGACATAATGGATAATTTAGAAAAAAGTTTAAAAAACTAAAGCTACCTGTTTACACTTTTTCCCAGAAAGTACCCTGCGGAGTGTCCATTATGCTGACTCCGTAAGATAAAACTTCATCTCTTATTTTGTCGGAGGTTGCGAAATTTTTTGCTTTTTTTGCTTCGTCTCTTTTTAAAATAAGCTCTGCTATTTTTGCTCTTGTCTCTTCATCCACTCCGCTTTGAAAATACTCAAACGGGTTTTTAGCGCCAAAACCTAAAAGCTCTTCTATGTAAGCCAGATTTGAGAGAGTCTCAGCTTTTAGCTCTTTATGTTTTCCTGCGGTGTCGAGTGTTTCGTTTGCATGTGTAATCATTTCGTCTATGAGAGCTAGAGCGTTTGAGATATTTAAATCATCGCTTAAAGCTTTTAAAAGCTCTTCTTGAAAAAGAGTTTTATCTCTATTTTCTGCTAATCCGAAGAATCGTTTTTTTAATCTGTACATTTTATCAAGTCGTTTTTTTGAGGCGGTTAAATCATCTTCGTTAAAATTAAAATTGCTTCGATAGTGTGTGCTTAAAAGATAAAATCTTAGCACTTCGCCATCATAAACTTTGAGTGCATCTTTGAGAAAAAAACTGTTTCCCAAACTCTTCGACATCTTCTCACCGTCTATATTTACAAAACCGTTGTGCATCCAGTAGTTTGCCAATGCATGGTTTGTTCCGCATCTTGTTTGTGCAGCCTCGTTTTCATGGTGAGGAAAGAGTAGATCTGCTCCGCCGCCATGGATATCAACGGCAAATTTATTATTTTCAAAAGCAAGGTGTTTTTCTATCATGGCAGAACACTCCACATGCCACCCCGGACGACCCGCTCCAAAGGGAGAGTCAAAAATAATTGTCCCGTCTTTTACACTTTTCCATAGAGCAAAGTCTGAACTGTTTTTTTTATGCGAAGAGTTCTCAACTCGGTTTATCTTCTCGTCTTCATTTTGGACTCTTTTTGAGAGAGTGAGATATTGGCTATCGCTTGATGTGTCAAAATAAATATCTCCATCTTCTGTTTGATAGGCATGATTTGAGTCTATAAGCTTACGAATCAGCATATACATGGCATCTAGGCTTTCTGTGGCTTTGGGTTCTAAATCAGGGCGAGAGACACCAATCTGAGCCATCTCTTTATGAAAAGCATTTGTATAAAACTCTGTAATCTCTTTTATGCTTTTATTTTGTTCCACTGCTTTTTTAATAATTTTATCGTCAATATCTGTGATGTTTCGAGCGTAAGTAACGGAGTAATCATTTGCTTTTAAAACTCTCACCAACAAGTCAAAAACCAAAGCACTCTTCGCATGTCCCAAATGTGCATCATCATAAACAGTCGGTCCGCAAACATAAAGAGTCACTTTGTCATCCACTTGAGGGGTAAAAAGCCGTTTTGTTTTTTGTACTGAATCAAATATATGCATGTAGAAAATCCTTTAAAAATGTAAGTAAAATAGTTAAGAAGATCGTGCCGATAATCAAGTAAATTGCATACTTATTTAAGAGTATATCAAAAAAGTTTTTTGCTCCGAACGCTCTGATTGTTAAAAAGAAACTCACAAAACCGCTTATAGTGCTTGCAAGTGCCAATCCGCCGGCACCCATTGGCAAGATGAGAGAAGCTGAAAAGAGTATATAGGTAATGAGAGAAGCGGTTGCGATTTTTGCAGCTTGCATCTGCATCTCTTTTGCGTAGAGCCAGAGCAGAAGCAGTTTTTGAAGCCCGAATGGGATTAGCCCTATCATGTACATCTGCAAAACGAAGGTAGTTGTACTCGTATCGTTTGAAGTAAATGCACCCCGTTCAAACAGAAGTTTCGTCATCTCGTGGGCTAGCATGTATCCCATGATTGTGCTTGCAGTGAGTAAAAATGCCAAAAACCAAAAAGCTTTTTTCATGTAAGCAAGAGCTTTTTCTTCATCCGAGTTGTTTAAAAATCTTGCAATGCGCGGAAAAAGAGCTATGGATGTTGCGATGGCGAAGAGTGCCAAAGGAAGTTGAAAAATACGATTTGCATAATAGAGATAGCTGATGGAACCCGTTACTAAAAATGAGGCAAAAAATGTATCTAAAAATCCGCTCACCTGTGCGGTAGAGTTTCCCCAGACAGCAGGAAAAAATTGGGAGCGGAATTTTTTTGTCTCATGTTGAATGATTTTTGACTTTACTCTTAGGTATCTAAATCCGCCATGAAAAAGTTTGCATAATCCTAAATTATATATGGCTATGGCATGTGCGATAAGTTGCATAACCCCGCCGATAACAACACCAAAACTGAGGTAATAAACTATTTCGCTTTGGCTTTTATTTTCTGAGAAATAGAGAGCTAAAATAAGCGATATATTTAAAAGAGCCGTAGAAAAAGCCGATGTAGCAAAGTGGTGTTTATATTGTAAAAGCGTGCTTAAAAAAGTAACTATAAAAATCAGTGGAAGATACCAAAAATTTATGGCTACAAAGGGTGCTGCGAGCTCTATTGTTTTTTTATCAAAACCGACAGCCACAGCATTGGTTGCAAGAGAGGGCAGAAGATTTACAAGAAGAGAGATTATAAGAATGATAGAGAGAAAAATAAAAAATATATTGGCTGAAAAAACAGATTTATGTTTTGAACGGGCAAATGCAGGCATGAAAGCCTGCGCAAAAGCTCCCTCTGCAAAGATACGACGAAAAAGATTCGGAAGCTTAAAAGCGATAAAAAAGATATCGCTATAAATATTTGCACCGAGCGCGGAGGCAGTCATTAAATCTCTTAAAAATCCTAAAACTCTTGAGAATAGAATCCCGAAACTGTTAGTAAAAATAGCTTTAAACATTGGGCTTCTCATAATTTTTACGAAATTTTAACAAATATTCGGTTAAAATGAAGACTCTAAAAAATTAAACTTTGAGGAAGGTGAAGCATATGGCATTTTTTGGCTCAACAAAAAAATCTGAATCAGTATCAAAAAGTATGCGCCCCACTGTTATCAGAACTCAAAATGTAGCCAAAGAATTAATGACAATAGCTAAAACTTATGAGATAAAAATAGAGAATATAGATTTTAATATTTTAGATATTCAAACATATGTGAGAGAAAATAAAGATGCTAAAGAGAGTGAATGGGAAGAGATTACAGCTGACGAGCTTTATGAACTAGACGAAAAAGAAGCATTCTTAAATCCAAACTTTCAAATTAAACAGATGTATGAAATTGAATTTTTTCAAAAAGAACAAGACGAAGATTTATACAAAGATTTTAATCTTGCAGTCGGGGCTAATGCCACAAAATGTAAAGTTTATCTCAGCATTAAAGAGGGTTCAAAGGTAGAGTATAACAAAAACTTTGAGCAAGATCTTTTGATGATGATAAATAAAAGAAAAATTCGTGCAGGAGTGTTGGTAAATATTTTTGATGAAATGTTGGGTGATGCAATCTTTAAACTCTCCTCTCATGTAAGAGTAGAAGAGAAAGCGGTTTATAATAAATCTGAAACTCTATTGATTGCGGAGAGCTTTGAACCTACGATTACTTTAGACGATGCTTTAGTTTTTCATTATAAAGAGAAAGAGCAGCGTGCAGATAATGAAAAAGTTGACTACTCTGCCCGCGGGTTTATAAAAAGTGTAGTTAAAGATGAGCTTCTTATAGAGTATATAAAGCCGCAAGAGGGTAAACCCGGCAGAAATTGTCGAGGTGAATTTATGTCACCAAAGCCACCTGAAGTTAAAAATGAGCCAAAATTTACAGTTGATGATACAATAAGAGTAATTGATGATGCAAAAAGTACTAAATATTTTGCCAATGTAAACGGTTATATTGTACTGGAAGGAACGACCTATACTATAAAAAAAGAGATGGAGATAGGCTCGATAGATTTTAAATCAACAGGTTCAATAGCAACAGCTTTAAGTGCAGATGTTTCTATAAATGTTAAAGAAGCTAACTCTGATAAAGATGCTGTCGGAAACGGCATGATAGTTGAAGTTACTGAAATACATATTGAGGGAAATGTAGGTTCGAATGCAAAAATTAATGCTATAAAAGCAGTTGTGGAAGGTCAGACGCATAAAACTTCACAAATACGGGCGGAGAGTTTAAAAATAAATATCCATAAGGGAGCAGCTTATGGCAAAAAAGTCAATATTACCAGATTAGAACATGGTATCGTTGATTGTGACGAAGCTCTTATAATGCAAGCTATAGGTGGTGATATCAGAGCTAAAGAGATAACTATTGAGGTGTGTGCATCTTATGTCAAAGCAACAGCTTCTAGATTTATAGAGATAAAAAAGCTCCATGGGGGCGAAAATATTTTTACCATTGACCCTTTGCTAAAAAAAGAGGCAAAGAATAGTGTAAATAAAAATAAAGATAAGGTAAATGAGGTGGAAATTGAGCTTAGAGATATTAAAAAGGAGATAGTTAAATATACGAATCTTATTGAGGAAAATGTTGTAGCTTTTAATGATGTTAAAAAAAGATTGATGCACTATAAAAAAAATGGCGTGAAAATGCCAACCTCTTTTGTGAGACAGTATAAACATTTTCATGCAATGCAGGAGACTCTTTCTACTTTAAAAAAAGATTTTGATATAAAAAAAGACACACTTCAGCTATTAACTGCAGATTCGGCATCTTTGCAAGATAATATATTTGATGCGAGAGTAATAAATAGAGATCACTGGGTCGGGTACAATGAGATAAAATTTAAGCTTATTGACCCGCCTATCGATATCGTTTATTTTCCAAAAGAGGGTTCGCATGAAAAAATTTTTGGTTTAGTTGAGATTGATGAAGGTATATTCGAAATACAGGCATTAAAAGAATGATAGTAGGATTAAGAGGAACTATAGAGTACAAAGAACCCTCCTTTGTGCATGTTGAAGTCGGAGGGGTGGTTTATGAAGTTTTTATCTCTTTAAAAACATTTTCGGCTTTGCCAAAAGGTGAGGTTAAACTTTTTACTTCGCATATTATTCGTGAAGATGCACAACTTTTATTCGGGTTTTTAGAGAGTAGCGAAAAAGCGCTCTTTACTAGACTTTTAAAAATAAACGGGGTCGGTCCAAAGGTGGCAATTGCCATCTGCTCCACCTATACCCCATCCCAGTTTGCGGCTGTCATAAACAATAAGGATATTAAGGCGGTTCAAAAAGTTCCGGGAATCGGTCCAAAAAGTGCAGGGCGTATTCTTGTTGAATTGAATGGTTTTGATGAAGAGATGCTAGTTGCGGCTTCACCAAAAACAAAATCATTCAATGAAGCAAGTGAGGCGTTGGAATCTTTAGGATTTACAAAAGCAAAAATAGTAAAAGCTCTTAGTGCATGTGAGGGCAGCGATACTGCCGTACTTGTCAAAGAGGCACTGAAATTATTACAAACTCTATAAGGAAGAAATATTGAAATTAACTATTTTATTTGGAGGTGCTAGTTACGAACACGAAATTAGCATCGTGAGTGCGATAACGCTCAAGGCTAAGTTGTCAGGATTTGATTTAAGTTTTGTTTTTTGTGACCAAGACCACACATTTTATTTGATACATCCATCAAAAATGAAAGCAACCACTTTTTCAAAAGGTGAGCATAAAAAGATGCCAAAATTGAGTTTGATAAACGGTTCTTTTTCTCAGAAAAATTTCTTCTCCTCTGTAACGCATACCGGCATTGTTTTAAACCTTATTCATGGAGCAGATGGCGAAGACGGAACGATAGCAGCACTTTTAGATTTTTACTCTATCAAATATATCGGTCCAAGAATGAATGCTTGCGTATTTTCGTATGACAAAAGATACACAAAATATTTATGTACGGCGAAAGAGATAAAAAGTCTTCAATATGAAGTTTTAAGTAAAAATGAACACAAAGATATAGTAATTCCTTACCCGATCATAATCAAGCCTGCAACTCTTGGAAGCTCTATAGGCGTGAGCATTGTCAAAGAGGAGAGCGAACTTGATTATGCGCTCGATACCGCTTTTGAGTTTGATAATAATATTTTAGTTGAACCATTTATTAACGGTGTAAAAGAGTATAACTTAGCCGGTTTTATGGCCAACGGAAAAATGCACTTCTCTGTAATTGAAGAGCCTCAGAAAAATGAGTTTTTGGATTTTGAAAAAAAGTATATGGATTTCGCAAGAAGCGAACAGGTTTTAAAAGCAGAAATTAGTGATAAATTAGTCACAAAATTGAAAGCAAATTTTGAAAAGGCGTATAGAGGTTTATTTGAGGGTGCGTTAATTCGATGCGACTTTTTTGTTATCAATGATGAAGTCTACTTAAATGAGATAAATCCGATTCCAGGCTCCATGGCAAACTATCTTTTTGAAGATTTTTCTGCATGCATTGAGTCGCTTTCAAAATCGCTTCCACATTCAAAAAGAGCAAAAGTTTCATACGAATATATTCATTCCATTTCAAGTGCCAAAGGCAAATAATGGCAATCAAGTCTATCCAGTATAATCAACATACTATCAATATGAGTTATGAGATAGTCAATCCGGCGGCCAAAGTTGATTTGATATTCTTACATGGCTGGGGAAGCAACAAAAATTTGATGAAACAGGTTTTTTCACAACACATGAGCCATTTTCGTCACATCTATATTGATTTACCGGGGTTTGGCGGCTCTACATGTAACCTAACACTCCAAACAGCAGATTATGCAAGAATTGTCGAGCTTTTGATGGTGCATATAAATGCCCAAAAAGATATTATTCTGGGTCATTCATTTGGCGGTAAAGTAGCACTTTTGCTTGAGCCTAAAGTGCTTGTGTTGGTTGCAAGTGCGGGGATCTATGTCACAAAATCTTTAAGAGTTCAGGCAAAAATCGCACTCTTTAAACTGTTTAAAATCTTTGGATTTACAACACTCAGAAATTTTTTTGTAGCAGAGGATGCAAAAAATTTAAGTGAGCCCATGTATCAAACTTTTAAAAATGTTGTCAATGAAGATTTTAAAGATACATTTGCATCTTATGGCGGAAAAGCTCTTCTTTGCTGGGGTAAAAAAGACAGTGCAACACCTCTTAGCTCTGCAAAGAAGATAAACTCACTTATAAAAGATTCTACCCTTAAAGTGTATGAGGGTGACCACTACTTTTTTATGAATCAAGCCAAAGATATCTCTGAAAATATCGAAGCAACATTTCTAAAAACTTTGGAGCATTAACATGGAGGAATATAAAATTTTCATCGCATTTGTGACAAATCTGCTTTTTGTTATGGCTTTGGGTTGGTATCTTATTACAAATCTTCAGTGGTATGATTATAAACTTTCCCGCATTATGCTCAAGCACCACAAGCCGCAATGGCATCTCTTCTATTTTATTCTTCCATTTATCGCTAATTATGTTTTGGGTCAATACTTCGCAATACTCTTTTATATAGCCCTTCTGCCGGCTCTGTTTCTCTGGCACAAAAGGTTGGATAAAAAGCTGGTAATTACATGGAGAGTCAAAAGATTTCTCACTCTTTTACTCTCTTTGGTGCTCTTTTTTAATCTGCTCTGCACACTTAAATCGGCATGTGAAACCTACAGCGTTTTTATGCCGCTGGCATTGGCATACATTGCAAGCACTTTGATAGAAAAATTCCTCTTTATGGTATATAAAAAAGAGGCAAAAAAAAGAATCGCAGAAATGAATGATTTACAAATTATCTGTATAACGGGGAGCTACGGAAAAACAAGTATCAAAAATTTTGTAGCGCAGATTTTGAGTAAAAAGTTTAAAGTCTATGCAACTCCAAGAAGTGTCAATACAATAGGCGGAATTGTAGGCGATGTCAATAACTCACTTCCGCTTGGCACAGAGATTTATGTGTGTGAAGCAGGTGCGAGAGAGAGCGGCGATATCTATGAGATTACTACATTTTTAGAGCCTCAAACAGTCGTAGTCGGAAAAGTCGGTGCGGCGCACATTGAGTATTTTAAATCTCTAAAAAATATCATTGCAACAAAGCTTGAGATTATGCACTCCCCGAAGCTTGAGCGTGCGTTTATTCACACTTCTGTGACAGACGAGCCACATGCAAAGGTGACATTCTTTGGTGATGATATACAGAATTTAGTTGCCACCCTTGAGGGAACAGAGTTTGAACTCAAAATCGGTGACGAAATTCTTTCTCTCCACACAGATATTTTAGGTGAATTTCAGAGTATGAATATAGCCGTAGCTGTTAGAATTGCTAAAAGTTTCGGCATGTCAAATGAAGAGATAATAAAGGCGGTCAAAGAGCTAAAGCCCGTAGAGCACAGACTTCAGATGATAAAAGCTGGCGGAAAGCTTATCATTGACGATGGCTATAACGGAAATATCGACGGCATGTTGGAGGGCGTAAGACTCTGCTTGCTTCATGGCGGACGCAAAGTGATTGTTACTCCCGGTTTAGTAGAGAGCAGTGAAGAACTCAATCTAAAACTTATCCATGCAATAAACAGTGTCTTTGATATTGCAATAGTTACAGGCGCACTCAATGCAGATCTTTTTGAGAAAAACTTGGAAGTAAAAAATAAAATTATGTTAGCAGATAAATCAAAACTTGTTGATGTTTTAGCAGAGGAAACTAGGGCAGGGGATATTATTTTATTTGCAAATGATGCACCTAACTTTATTTAGTTTTTTTGTATTTTAAGAGGGAGAAAAGAGATTATGAGAGAGATTATATATGCCCCATGGCGAGATGAGTATATTGCAGGTCATGAGGTAGATAGTTGTGTTTTTTGCAACATAAGCCTTACCCCTCAGGATGATGAAAAACATCGCGTGCTTTACAGAGATGAATATTGCTTTATTGTTATGAACCTTTACCCTTACACTCCAGGGCATTTTATGATTATTCCGCATCTCCATACAGATAAACTTGAAGAGTTGGAGAGTGCTGTTTGGCTGCATATGAGCGATTTAGCTCAAAAATGTGTTAGGCTTCTCAAAGAGGGATTTAAGGCACATGGAGTAAATATAGGAATGAATCTTGGAGCGGCAGGCGGGGCAGGGATAGCCGAACATATTCACATGCATCTAGTTCCGAGGTGGAACAGGGATACAAACTTTATAACTTCTATTGCCCAGAATAGGGTTTACTCTACAGATTTTATTAAAATATATAAAAAAATAAAAAGCCTGATTCCTAAATATATAAAAAGTGAGTAATCTCGTCAATTAACCGGTTTTTAGAATTGACGTAAGTTACTTTTTATCCTCTTTTTTTCCTCTCAATATAAAGAAAAAAACTCCAAGAATAGATAAAAATACAGTAGTTCTTATTGCAAGTGTCAGTAGGTCGTTCGTAGAATCTTCCAAATTGTTGCCTTAATAAAAATAGATTGATTTTGTGGATGGGGTGGAGGGATTCGAACCTCCGAATATCGGTACCAAAAACCGAGGCCTTACCGCTTGGCGACACCCCAAAGAACTGTAGAAAGGTAGAAATTTTAAGACTATATAAAGTGCTTTAAAACGGGTGGGATTTTAAAGTAAAAAGCCTTATAAAATACTTAATTTACACCCCGTTTTTTAAATCTTTTATCGCCTGCTTATCCATAATCGATAACTCCTGCTCGGCAGTAAAAACTGTTTTTACATCTGTATCAAAATCAAGTGTGCGGCTTTTCCCATAGTAATCAACTTGATTGAGGATGAGTTTCATAGTCTCTAATCTTGCCTTATGTTTATCGCTAGAACGAATTACATGCCAAGGTGCCTTTGCATGATTCGTATCCTTTAGCATTTTGTATTTAGTTTTTGTAAACTGCTCCCACATGCTTTGTGCCTGAAGGTCAATTTCGCTTAGTTTCCATTGGCGAAGCGGGTCTGAACGGCGTTGCTCAAATCTTTGAGCCTGTTTCTCTTTGCTAACGCTAAAGTAGAGTTTTATGAATATCGTTCCCTGCTCGACCAGAGACTCCTCAAAAGGGATGACATGTTTCATAAATAAATCATGCTCCTCTTTTGAACAGAAACCAAATACAGGCTCTACCATTGCACGGTTATACCAGCTTCTGTCAAAGAGCACAACCTCCCCGCCATGTGGAAAGTGCTTAATATAGCGTTGAAAATACCACTGCGTCAGCTCCTCTTCCGTAGGGCGACCAAGAGCCACTATACGGTAGTGTTTAGGATTCATGTATCTGCTCACGCTTCCGATAACGCTTCCCTTTCCGGCTGCATCGCGCCCTTCAAAAAGAATGATAAGTTTTTTTTTATTTCTCTCAAGATGCTGTTGCAGTTTAACAAGTTCAGCTTGGTAGGGTTCTAATGCAAGTGTTTCAGAGTAGGTGTTAATCGCCTCTTTAAGCTGTTCCTCCGTGAGGGTGTGTAATTCCATCAGTAATCCATAACGTTAATTTATATTTTTTTACGAAATTATATCGAAAAATATAAACAATTTGCCAACTTAAAGCCCCGTATTAAGTACCTAAAAATAGATACGCAATTAGAGGCTGAATGTACAATTACAATTTAGATTATTTTTTTATGAAAGGAGTACAGCCGCTGTGAATTTCTTTGCGTGTAGCTTCGATGAGAGCATGTATTTTTATATTATCCGTGACAACCTGATCAAGCAGTTTTAACGCCTCATCTGATTTGTTTGTATGGCATAAGATATCAGCCAAGTTGTTTAAAGCAAAGGGATGTTTAGAATCAATCAATAATATTTTTCGATAAATCTGCTCAGCTTCAGTTATCTGATGCGAATTATAGTAAGCATTTCCCAATGCAATAAGGGTGGGAATATCATCTGCCCACCGTGACAGAGCACTTTTATAGGCTGTAATTGCTTCGTTGGTCATCCCAATTTTTTCAAGGTCATATGCTGATCGCAAAAACTTTTCTGCAGTGGCAGATTCAGGCAGTTGCCCCGGAGGTAAAAGCACAACGCCCCAATTGCCGCTTCTCTCCCATAATGCCGCAAATGTTTCTATCGGCACGGCTTCATTAGGAATATCGCTGAAATGCATCAGAATAGTTTGCGCCTTAACATCATATCCCGTAACAGGAGCATAATGCCAAAGCGGATACCAGGAGTAGCTTCTGTTTACCAATACGATAACTGGATGATGCGCAGAGAGTTCAGAAAAAAGTGCATCAAATGTCGGTTCAAGCGGATAAACAAGCAGACCGTCAGCTCTTGCTGCGGCAATCAGTTCTATCTGCACTGTACCGCCTTTTGCAGGAATCAAGGTTCGCTCATCCAACTCGGAGAGTGATAAGCGAGGAACATAAGGCGTCAGTATTTGCCAATAAGATGAAACCATCTCTATGGATGTTGAGGCACAAAGTTCAGAACGAGGTGTTATAAAGGGAACATCTGTCTTATATGAAGAGTAACTGTTGTTTGAAGGCAGAGGATTTTTTGGTGCGCAACCACTTGAAATAATCAAAGTGGCTACTGCAAAAAATAAAGAGAGAAGCTTGATTCTATTCAATTTATTAGTTGCGTACAGATTTTGTAAAGTTAAAAACTTTTGTTACTCCAAGAATATCTGTAATGAGTAAAACTAGAAAAATAAAAACAACAGCACCGACTATTGACATGCCAGCATCTGCGCCGGCCGGTAATGTGTCAATTTGATGTGCGACTTTTGAAGCCTCCTCATCCGTCATAGAAGCAACTCTTGCCTCAACCATTTTCGAATCTACACCCAACTCCTGAAATTTTTTTGTCACATCCTCACGGGAGATAATCTGAGCAAGTTTTTTTTTAGACGATACTGCAGACTGACCAAGAACTGCCCCAGTAGAAGCTATCTGTGCCGATAGAACTTGAGTAAAAAGAGAGACACTCAAGACAAATGATAGAAGAAGTTTTGAAACTTTCATGTAATTTCCTTTAGATAATTTTTAGCAAAATAAGAAACTAGAACTTTCAATATGCATTGCATATTCTAATCGCATAAAGCTTCATTTAAACTTCCATAAATAACTCTGGCTTCTCCTCGATATTGCATTGTAATTTTTCATATTCTGCTTTTGGCAAGTTGGTTACATTATCCTTATCAACAATCTGAATCTTGATTATATTGTGACTATCATCTCGTAAATATTTTAATATCAGCTTTCCAAGAGCAAAAACTTCTTGTTTGATAATTTCGTCATTGTCATTATAAGTTGTACTTTCACCATGTAGCTTACCATCGTCGTATATTTTGGTGCTTTTTACGCTTTTGTTTGCTTTAGGGATGAAGTATTTTGTCTCTACACCATGTCTCTTGTCTTGCACAAAATACTCTAGCTTTGCCAAAACACCTTTTACGGTAAAGTGCTTAATCTCTTTTGTTCCATCTGTTAAGGTTATGAACTCCTTGACATAAGTACTTTTATCATCATGGTAAAGCTTTGTTATAAATGCACCACCCTCATAATAGGTTTCAGATTTTATATTTTTACTGGGATAATCGGTTCTTGTATATTTTTCTTTCATAAGAGTCCTTGTAGGCAGAATTGTATATTATAGTTTGTATTTAATATGCCTTCGTGGAAACCATATGCAAAGTCTACAATTACTCGCTGAATTTGTTCAACTAATTCATCATATTGAAAATCATGTCCATAATCATAAATGTCAAACCCTGAATAGTATATTTTTAGTTTATTATGTGGAGATTTTACTTGTATAATTTTTTCTGAATTAAATACACTCATTTAATAACCTCTTTTTAATTTCTATAATATTATTCCTACAACTCCACAACCCGCTCAAACATCTCCTTAATCTCCATCTCATGGCTAATCAAAAATATTTGTCGGTATTGCTCTTTGATGGTGTGGAAAGCTTCTAGTATTTCCATCCTTCTTGCCTCATCTTGGCTTCCGAAAACTTCATCAAACGCTAAAAACCCTATGGAACTTGCACCGCTGAGTTCTGTGAGAGTTTTTGAGATGGCGATGCGTAACACCAAGTTCGCCAAGTCTATCTCTCCTCCGCTAAATCGCTCTATTGGGTACTTTTTGCCTTCGTCGTAGATGAAAAAGTCGAAGTCGTTACTTACTTCTATGTGCTGGTATTTTCCTTTTGTGATTTGGCTGTACATGATTGAGGCTATGTCGGAGATGCGCGGTGCGACTTTTGCGTTGAGTTTTGTCTTGAATTCTGCCAGACTTGTTTTGATTTTCTCGTAGTCGAGCAAATCATCTTTTTTTGTCTGCACTTTTTTCTTTTGTGCTTCGTTGTTCTCTAAGGCGTTTTGGATGGTTTTTATCTCTCCGTCTATGCTAGCGATTTGCACTTTTATCTCATTTAAAAGTGTCGTTTTAGACTCTATGGTTTTGAGAGTTCCCTCATGCTCTTCAAGCGTGTGTTTATGCTTTACATCTTCGTAGATGACGAGGTTGAATTCTGCTTCTTTCGCCTTTTCTGCCACTGTGAGTTCTTCTATCTTTTTTATGACGACAGTAAGTTCTGCTTTTACGAGCGGTGCGCGTTTGAGCTCTGTTTCTAGGCTCATCACATGTTTGTATTGCGGTTCTATGAGTGTGAATTTTGCTTTTGTGTCATTGTGAAGTTTCTCATCGTAGGTGTACTGCTCGAGCTCTTTGAGTTCCTCTTTGTTTTTTAGACCTTTTTGCTCTACCTGCTTGAAATGCTCTTGTGCGATTTTTAGGTCTTTAAGTTTGCTCTCGATGACTTTGAGAGTGGTTGAAAGTTCCAGAAATTCTTTGTCTTTGAGTTTTTTTTCTGCCTCAAATGAAGCTTTTTGAGTCTGCACAAGTGCAAGCTGTTTCTGATGTGTTTCAATCTTTTTCTGGTGTATGTTGTTTACCGTCTCAACAAGTGAGTTTATGACATTGTCATACTCTTCCAAAAGCGGTCTTGTGCAGGTAGGGCAGGCGGAGTCGCTTCCGAGTTCTCTCAGTTTTGCGATTTTTTCATTTGTGATGTCTATCTGCTTCTTCTCGCCTGATATTTCTGCTTTTAGCTCATTTTCGATAGTGTGTTTGGTGTTGATTTGCTCTTGCAGCATGGCAAGACCCAGTTCCAGATTTTTTGCGTTAAAGAGAAGATCTTCATAGTTTTTGCATGCTGTCTGTAGAGCCGTAATGTCGGTTTTGCTTTTGGTGTACTGCTCTCTGAGTTGTACGAGTTCTTTGGTGAGTCCCTCTTTTTTGAGGTAGAACTCTTTGAGTTTCTCTTGCTCTTTGAGCTGTTCTTGCAGACTTAGATACTCTACTTTAAAATGCGAAAGCTCTTTTAGTTTTTCCTGCTTGTGTTCCAATTCATGGTTCTCGGCAATGAGTTTTGCCTCGTTTAGAAGCTCCAAGCTTTTTGTATTTTGTATGAGTTCAAACTCTGAGAAAAGCTTTTGTTTTTGCTCTTTGGTTTTGGCAAAGATTTCGAGCTCATGTTTAAGCTTCTGCTCATGGAGTTTGATGGTTTCTAGCTCTTTTGCCTTTAGCTCCACTTCTTTGGCAAGAGCCTCTTTTGCGCTCTTGTTGATTTTAATCTGCCCCTCTTTTTCTTTTACATCTTCACCGCTTAAAAGTACTTCATCAAAAGCTTTTATTTCGCGTCCTAATTGACGGCTTTTTTCTACCAGAGAGTTTTCTATGAAGTCGATTTTTTCTAGCCCGAGAAGCTTGCGTATCATCTTTTTTCTGTCTTCATTTTTGAGCGTGCTTAGGCTTGTAAGCTCTTTTTGTGAAGCGAAGAGTGTGTGCATGAAGGCGTCTCTGCTCATCTTTGTGAGGTTTATTATGGAGGTTGTGACCTCTTTTGCTCCCGTGGTTGTGAGAGAGCCATTTTTGTAAAGTTTTGCATCTACTTTTAGATCTTTTCCGCGAAATTCCCGTCTCAATTTGTAAGCAACTGTTTCAAACTCAAACTCCAGTTCAACGACAACGGCATCTTTAAGAGAGGCGTTTGCGTTTCGTATAAGCTCTCTGTTACCTCTGTTTTTCATCTCTCCGTAGAGTGCAAAGAGTATTGCTTCAAAGATGGTTGATTTTCCGCTTCCGTTTTTGCCGATAATGCCCACCAACCCCTCGCCGAACTCGATGTCGTAGGTGGTATACTTTTTGAAATTTTCCAGATGGAGTTTAGAGAGAATCATCGCGAGCCTCCTCATACTGTGCAAATAGTTCCTGTACTTTGCCTTTGAGTCTGTCATACTCTTTTTCGTTTGAATCTTCTTTTATGTGCTCTAAAAAAAACTCCTCTAAAGAGAGTGCTTCAATGTCGGTAAAGTCTGCCTCGTTTGCACCGTGCTTGAACTCCCGTTTTACACTTACGCTCATGGCATCTGGAAACATCTTTTTGATGTCGGAGTTTTGAATGTCGATGGATTGCAGGGGAGTGAGGTTTGTGAGCTTCACTTCGACTATGGCGTTCTTGGTGTCGCTTGCATCTATGAGCGCGTTTTCGTAGTCTGTGCAGTCAAGCTTTTTTTGTATAATGGGGCGGATTTTTATCTCTTTGAACTCTATATCTGTAGAGCCAAACAAGGAGGCGGTTTTGGATTTATCGTCTAAGTTAATCTCTACAAACCCTTTTGAGTTGCGTTTGTCGCCCAGGCTTGTGCGTTCTGTTGAGCCGCTGTAATAGACATTTTCATGTTTGCCGACACGACCGAAACCATGCCAATGTCCTAGTGCTACATAGTCCATTTTCTCGAAGATGTACTCTTTGTCATGAGGAAAAACCCACTCGCCAAACTCCTGCATGAGGTAACTCGCACCGACGGAGCAGTGCATCATCATGATATTTTTTTTGCTTGCATCAATCTGGGCTTCGCAAAGCTCAATTTGAGAAAGAGCAGTTGTTTCATCGTTCATGTGAGGCAGGGTGTGAAATATGGTATTTTTGAACTCCACTTTTTTGTACTCTTGGTTGTATGAAACATAGATGTTCTCAAAGTTTTCAAAGATTTTTAGAATGGGTGAGCTCAGGTTTGTCCGTGGGGTTGAGTGGTTTCCTGCGATGAGGATAAACGGGATGCCCAGAGAGTTGATGATTTTGAACTGTTCAAGTGCAAAGGTTATGGCTCGGTTACTTGGGCTGGAGCGGTGAAACAAATCGCCTGTGTGGATGATGTAATCCGGGTTAATGATTTTTATCTGCTTTATGACTTGAGAGAAAGCATCATAAAAATCAGCTTCTCTTTGGTTGATGTTCTCTTTGTTTAGAACGTCAAGGTCGTTGTAGCCTAGGTGGGTGTCGCTGAAATGAATTATTTTCAAGAGCTTTCCTGATAGTTTTGAATAGTTTATCTAAAAAATTTATCCTTTGATACAAATCAAGAAAAAAATCTTCTTAGTTGAATAAAATGTAAGTTCAATTTAAAGGATACTTGTTATGAAAAAAATGTTACTTTTAGTACTTTCGTTGTCGTCGCTCCTCTTTGCAGGTGTGCAAACGGATACCTGTAAAAAATGCCATCCGACTATTGTTGAAGAGTTTGGGGACTCTATGCACAAAAAATCTTCCGTCGATGATGATAAAGTTCATAAAGCGGTTTGGGATAAACATCCTGCTAGAGAAAGCGGTGATTATAAGTGCGCGAATTGTCATACGCCAAATATTAAAAAAGAAGATGCTACAAAAACAGACGAAGTACAGCAAGGTTTTTCATGTTCAAGCTGTCATGCTATAAAAGATGTGGAAATCCATGCGCAAGAAAATAAAAATATCTATACAAGTGAAGATAAAACATTTTTCTCAGCCGAAGCCGGAAGAGAAAAAGAAAAAGTAAAGTACACACATGAAACCTCCATGCTTGGTTTAAATAAAACAACGGTCGGTTCGCCTTATCATGCAATTGATTATACAAATGAGAAATTTTATACAGGTACGGTGTGCATGGGATGCCATTCTCATAAACAAAATGCGGAAAAATTTACGATATGTGAAACAGATGAAAAAGGTGCTAAAGATAAAAAACAAAATTGTATCACTTGCCACATGCCAAAGGTTGAAGGAAGTGCAACAACGATTAGAATGAGTGAAAAACACGCTTTTCACGGTTTTGCAGGAGCTAGACACAAGCCGGAGATGTTATCGAAATATGTTGAACTTGGGTTTGAAAAAACAGCGAACGGTTTTACTGTTGTTGTAGAGAATAAAGCGCCGCACAATCTTATGACGCATCCGCTAAGAGTTGTACAGCTAAGAGTAAATCTTATAAGAGACGGTAAATCTACGGCTTTGCAGACGCAAACTTTTGTTAAAGTGCTTGGTCGAGACAATGCGCCGTCTATGCCATGGACAGCTAATGCAGTTTTGGAAGATACGATGATTAAGAGTGATGAAAAACGGGTTGTTAACTACAGTAATGCTCTTCTCGCTAATGATAAAGTAGAGGTGCAACTTGGATTTTATGTCGTAAATCCGAAAGCTCTTAAGGGGTTAAATCTTGACGGGGATAAAGAGTTAGAGAAGTTTACAATACTTAAAGATAAATATTTTACCGTAGAGTAGCTCTGCTACTCTATTTTATACACACAAATGAGCGAAGCCCATTTGTGTGGCAAGGACATGAATGTCCTTTGCAATCCCCTAAAGCTTCCAGCATAAATGCTGGAGAGTTATAAGGTTTTTACGCTTTGTTCTTACCAAAAAATTTGTAGTAGAAATCTTTGATGGTTCTTAATTTTTCTCTGTTTATAGCTAAAGAACCTTTTTCGATTTTACCGCTTGGGAGTGTCGTTCCTGCAGCTATCATGACATCGTCTTCTATTATAAGAGGTGCAATGAGTTGACTGTCGCTTCCGATAAAAACATTTTTGCCTATGACGGTTTTATATTTTTTGATACCGTCATAATTACATGTGATAACGCCTGCGCCGATGTTTGTTCCCTCATCTACCTCAGAGTCACCGATGTAACTTAAATGCCCTGCTTTTACCCCTTTGAGCGTACTGTTTTTGACCTCTACAAAGTTTCCTATATGCGTATCCGTAATGTAGGAAAGCGGGCGGAGATGTGCCATAGGTCCAACATCTGAATTTATAACTGTAGAGTTTTCTATAACGCTTCCTGCTTTGATATGGGAGTTTTTTATATGTGTATTTCCCGTGAAGCGGCAGCCGTTTTCAATGATACATTCGCCCTCAAAAACTACTCCCTCCTCAATGTAAATGGTCGATGGAAGCTGCATAATAACACCGGCATTCATCCATACAGATTTTATTTTATCCTGCATTATCTCTTCTGCAAGTGCCAAATCAAGCTTTGAATTTATACCCTTAAAAGACTCTTCATCAACTAAAAGAGGAGTAATATTTAGCCCATCTGCTTTAGCCATGGAGATAATATCTGTCAGATAATATTCTGCTTGGGCGTTTTCGTTGCTTAGTTGCGGAATGTACTTCTCTAAAACACTCTTTGAAAAGGCATAAATTCCTGCATTCACACTTGTTACACCCAGCTCATACTCAGAGGCATCCTTTTGTTCAACTATGCGGACAACTTGCTCATCTTCTATGATAACACGACCATATCCGTCCGGATTCTCAAGCTGAAAGATTGACATGATTATGTCTGCTTCGCTCTCTATAAAACCTCTTAAAGCATCTGCGGTTATGAGAGGCATGTCACCGTTTAGAACTAAAACCTTTTCATTCTTTGGTGCAATATTTTTCATCGCTCCGCCGGTTCCTGGGAAGTTCTCTGCATCTTGAACTATGAAGTTTATGTCATCAAAATAGAGACCCATCTGCTCAATTACGGCCTCTTTCTGGTGGGCTACAACAACACTGATATCATCTGAAATCTCTTTTGAAGCCTTGATGATATGGTAAAGCATAGGTTTTCCGCTGATTGTGTGGAGAACTTTTGCCTTTGGGGATTTCATACGGCTACCTTTGCCGGCTGCTAAAATTACTATGCTTATATTACTCACTGTTTTTTATCCTCGCATGATGAATTGTCTTTTTTGATTGTAAACTCATCCGCAATTTTGCCCTCTATAGTTAGAAATTTAGAGCTTAGAGTTGTCGGTGTAATATCTATGATGAGTGAACCCATAGCTTCAAGGCTAAATGGCATAGCAGGGTGTTTTAGATTTGCATGGTCGAGCTTTGAAGAGGAACCGCAAATTTGGTAGATAGTCCCGCTGTTTTTTGTAGCTTTGAGGGGTTTGGTGTAGCATGTTGCGCTATCTTGTAAAACATGTTTTTTAGCATCAAATGTATCGCTCTTTCCTGTATGGTTTACCAAAAGTTTTGAGCGTTCATAGTCATGAGAATGTCCGCTCATAACCAAGTCAACCCCAAATTCGTCAAAAATAGGGATAAAAGTTTCTCTCATCTCTCTTAATCTTCCTCCGCTGTCGTAATCGTTGTCAGATTTATGTCCGCCATCCGTATAGGGTGGGGTGTGAAAAGCAACAATTACCCACGGTTTAGTATTTGCTTTTAAATCTGCTCTGAGCCATGTAGCCATTTCGCCATCGCTGCTTCTGCTCACCGTTTCGCTATCTAGCATGACTAGATGAAGATTACCGTTATCAATAGAATAAAACTCCTCATGTCCGCTTGGCACGCCGCCGCTTTCTCCGTCTGTTGGAAAATCCCAGATATTATAAAAAGCCCATCTTCTTGCATCATGGTTGCCGATAACAGCCCATGGAACAAATTTTTTCACGAGCTCTTTATAGGGTTCAAACAAACCTTTGTTGTACTGTTTTTGCGTTCCGCTTGTGTAGGCATTGTCTCCCAAAAGAATCCACATGTTAAGATTGTTTAAGTCATCGCCAATATGTTTTAACATCTCTTGATACACTTCTGTCTGTTTTTCACCGTTCTTACCGCTATCTCCAATAAGCCAAAGTTTTTGAGACTTTGCACTCTGACAAAGTGTGGTAAAACTTCTCTCTTCGTTATCTATCTTCATGGAGGGGGATTTTACCAAGTAAAAATATTTTGTACATTCGCCTAAATTTGAGATAGTTATGGAGTGTTTATCTGTTGCTTTGATGTCGCTTACGGTCTCATTTTTTGCCTCATCCGATAGACCATAATTAACCTCGCCTATCTCCTCCTCGGGACTTTGCCATTTTATAGTTATAGAGTTGTCGGTTTGCATTACCATATAGGGCTGTCGCGGGGCGAAAGCGTAACTTCCGTGTACTACGTCAATAATTCTAATGAGACCATAAACTATGGCAATAAAAAGTATAAGGAGTAAACCTTTTTTAATATTCTTTTTCAATTTTTTCCTTCATTTTTGAATAGATAAATAGAGTCGATAGTGTTCCTACAATTATACCAGCAAAAATATCACTTACGAAATGATCATTCGCCAAAAGTCTGCTGCAGGCAAGAACAGTTGCGATGCCGAGCCATAAATAGAAATACTTTGGAAAAAGAATGCTAAGGTAGGTAAATACAGCAAATAATGTGGTTGTATGTCCTGATGGAAACGAGGAATAGGTTGTCGGTGCATCTGTTAAAGTTGTAAAATGGTATTTCATTTTTTCTATCAAACCCCTGTCAAAGTTTTGAAAAAGTAAAAAACCGTACGCATCACCACCGTCTCTTAGACCCCAAGGTCGAATCCGTCCAAAGAGGTTTTTTAATACTAAACTTATGAGTCCTGAGAATAAATTAATATAGAGTAAAAAAAGAAATCTTTGGGCAAACAGTTCGTTTTTTTTGACAAATCTAAAAAAAGTAAAACCTATAATCGCACTTGCTAAATACCAGTGAGATTCTCCGAAAATACTTATAAAATCGCCTAACGCTTCATAAGTAGACACATTTGAGAGAAAATATTTTGCGATACTTTTATCTACAAAAAAGTAGGAGAAACTAATAATAGATACTAAAGATAGAATATATAAAAGATACTGTTTTTTTGAAAAAATCATTTAAGCCCTTGGTAGTTTGTGCATGTTACAAAATTGATTCTGTTTACCTTGTTTAAGCCCAGAATTATATCAAACTCAGGGTGAGGAATCACTTCGTCACATCGAGCATATTGCGAAATATCTTTTTTAAAGCAGTAGGTGTTTATAAAGAGTAAATCTTTGCCGATTGCAGATTCCTTCTCCCAAATGTCAAATTGGTCATATCTCGCGTCAATGAGAAAAACGGATGAGTTATACTCACGATTGTAGTACATGGCACGAGAGGCGAGTGTCCAATTTGTAACGGCTATGGCGGTATGCGCTGTGAGCGAATGCGAGGAAGTACTATTGGGGTGTGGAGTGCTAGTAATCTGTTCATTTGCTTTTTTCATAATCATATCCCAGCCGTAAATATCGCGGTGCGGCGACTGATAATCTGGAAATGGAAGAAACTTAAAGCCCAACTCCGCATAGGCAACTCCGCTGAGAATAAGTCCAAAAGCTACTGCATATTTGAGATATTTTTTCATTTTTTTGCCTAATTGGAGTGCAAAATAAGTTCCAATAGGAATAAAAAGTAGATAAAAAAGAGCACTCCAGTGAGGCAGGGCGGTTTTATAGAGTGAAGCGTAACTGAAAAATAGAATAAAAACCAAACCAAAAAGAGCGGTAAGGAACAGTGTGCTGTTTTTGCTGCGTAGAGCTTTATAGAGTCCATAAAAAGCGAGCGGAAAGAGAAACGGGTTGTATGCTGCAAACTGAGCGGCAATGGAGCTAAAAAATGCACTCCATTTAATAGAATGTTCTCCTACTACATGTTCGCTCTGATAGGCAAAACTTGACCAATCGTTTTGGATATTCCAGATGAGAACAGGAGAAATAATGATTAAAGCAATTAAGATGGTGGGAATGATTTTAGGAGAGTAAAAAAGTTCGTATCTTTTTTTTATAATGAAGTATAAAATAATTGGAGCAATAAAGAGAACTGCCGTGTATTTTGCCAAACCTGCCAAACCAAGAAGTGTTCCGAGCAGAATCCAGTTGGGGAGCGAACTCTCTTTTTCTAATTTGATAACTGCAAAAATAGTCGGCAAAATAAGTAAAAAAAGAAGCGTGTCAGGCATGAGCATCAAAAAAAGAGCATTAAATAAAAAAGAGGCATGGAGTGCTAAAACAGCAATGAATGCCTCTTTTTTGTTGCGATTAATCTCAAAAATAAGTTTATATATAAATAGAGAGGTAACAAAGCCGATAAGTATGGCGGCTACTCTTGCACCAAATTCATTTGTGCCGAAAAGGGAAGTGAAGATGTACTGAACCCAGCCAACCAAAGGAGGATGGTCAAAATAGCTCAAATCTAGATTGAGAGCGTAAAGCACATAGTGCGCTTCGTCCACTCCAAGACCTACAAACGGGGCTAACAGCAACCTCAGAACGGCTACGAAAATAATGAAGTATAAAAAGAGAGAGTGCTCTTTAAGAAACAAGTTCATCAAGTTTAAATTTAAGAGTGTTAAATACTAAATCTGCCGTGATAACTTGGATACACTGATTGTCTAAACAAGGTGTTTTTCTGTGGTTTGAAGCACTTACGCAAGGGCTGCATGCCATGCCTGCATAAATAGGAGTTGTAGAACCCAAAGAGCTGTAAAGTGCAGGTGTCTCAGGGCCGAAAATGACAAATGTGTGCATGTCGGTGATTGAAGCAAAGTGGGCAGGTCCCGAGTCATTTGTGAGCATAAATTTACTCACACTGTAGAGTGCAGGAAGCTGTAAAAATTTCACTGCTCCGGCGAAGTTTATGCATCTTTTGTCGTTTACATATCTTGCTAAGAGTTCTGCTCCCTCTTTTTCTGCCGGTGCACCTGTCAGAAGAACCAATACATGTGGATTATAGGCTAAAATCTTTTTAATAACATCGCCATAATTTTCTCTATCCCAACGGCGTTGTGGAAGAAGGTCAGAGGCGTTCGAATTTACCAAAATAACAGGATTTTTTTCTCTGTTAAATCCTTCGTACATGTCGGCAATGGTCGCTTGAACGCTCAGTTGCTCTTCATCGCTTATAACCGCTTTTGCAATGACTATTTCAGAGTCCGGAATTACTCTTTTTGTATAAGGAAGCTCTACTTTTTCGCTTAGAAGTGCATCCACCAAAGAGATGAAGTTTTTTGCAATATGCTGATGCGGATTGTAGGCTACTTTTTTTGTTAAAAAATCGCCGCGGTAAAGCCCTTCGTTATGAAATGCATGAAAACCGACACAGTTTGTAGCTCCGCATGCAGCGGTTAAAAGTGCAGTAAAGCGGGAAAAAAGTTCCAAATCTATTACGGAATCTATCTCGTTTTTGCGGCACCATGCGAGAAAACCTAAAGAACTTTTAGCTAAATTTAGAATGCTGCTCTCATCAATCGTGTAGATATTTTTCTCTTTTACGGTTTCTAAAAGTTGCAAACTCACTTTGTTTTTTGAAAAAATTACAAAAAAGAGTTCCCCCTCAATATTTGCTTTGAGCTTTCGCATAGCAGGGTCAACGATGATCGCACTCCCCATTTCTGAAAGCTCAATCAGAAGTACATTCTTTGGTTTTAGAGTTTTTGGAGGTAAAAACAACATTACTGATTTTTTAATTAGAGTACCGATAAATGCGAGTGGAACGCCTGCATAGTGGTCAATATTTCTCATTGTATCTACATTCATGTGATTGAATCCTTTATAATTTTCAGGTTGCTTTTTTGCTTTTTATCCAGAAGTATGAGCCGGGGAGGGCGCTGATAATGAGTAGTAATCCATAGAGAATACTCATAGCTAAAACTTTTGTCTGGTCTGCTCCTATGAGCATAAATATCCCAACCATCGCTCCCTCTCTGATTCCCCAGCCTGCAAGAGAGATAGGAACGATTGTAAGCAAAAATACCGGTGGAACGGCTATAAGAAAAATTTGAAACGGCATGTGAAAATCTATGCTCCAAGCGAGTGCATAGATAGTTAAAACCGAAAAGAGATGCACAACTACGGAGATGGCGATATGTTTTAGAAGCAGAGTTCTGTCCGCGTAGAGAGTGTTGAGCCTTTTTGCCAGACGATGAAAAAGGTTTAAAAATTTGTAATTTGCTAAAAATGTGATTTTTTCTAGTTGAAATAGAAGTGCAAAACCACTTATTCCACTGATGGCTATAAAAATAATAAGCAGTGAAAAATCGTTATCAAATGCACCCCAAAAGAGGATGGTTGCCAGAAGGTTTAAAACCAAAAGACCCACCAACCCAACAACTCTATCCACAAATATGCCGTAAAAAGCATCTTTTTTATCGTACCCTTTTTGTGTTAAGTCTATGATGCGAACGGCGTCTCCGCCTATGCTGCTTGGCAATACTTGGTTGAAAAAAGAGCCTTTGAAGTAGCTCTGAACATAATAGGAAACACTCTCTTTAAAAACTAAAAGACGCATTATGAGTCTCCATCTGTATGCCGCAATAAAGGTGCTTGCTATTTGAAAAAGAAGGGCAATTGCAATAGTTCCGCCATGGGATTTTGAAAGAATATTTAAAAGATTTTCAAAGTTCACATACTTAAATAGAAAATAAAACATAACAATTGTGATGATAAGTTTTATAATATTTTTCATACTTCACCGTGTTTAAAATTAGTGTGATTTTATCAAAAAAACGATTAAATATCTACTTTGTATCAGATACTCTGTAGATATAAAAAGTTTTTTCATCCTTTATTCCCTTTTTTACCTTGAGTGTATCAATTAAATTAACAACATTATATAAATTCTGAAGTTCTTTCAGTTCAGGTTCTCTTGTCAAAACTAAGCCGTTTTTTAAAAAATTCTCTTTTCTCCACATGTCATATTGTGAGAATCTTGTAGGGAGTGCTACATCCGTATCCGGATGGTTTTTAAGGTAGTATTTAAGATATGCAGCGGTTGTCAAATGATCGCCGTAAAAGCTGTCATTTTCTTTTACATGTTTTTGCAAGAGTTGCACGGCTTCTCTGTATCCGTCCATTCTCTCTTGAACAACTTCTAGATAAAAGATAAAACCTAATCGTCCGATGAGCGTCAAAACCAGAGCTATCGCAAAACCGATTTTGAATGTTTTAACCAGTTTGTAATACTCAAACATGTAGGCAGCAAGGATTGCACCGCCGATATATGCCGGGGCGGTGTAGTTGAGTGCCATTCTGCTAAAGAAGCTTTTGTAGAAGAAAAAGAGTAAAACGACTGCCACGCTGAGCGAGAGAAAAAAGAGCTTGTTGTCTCTGAAATAGAGTCTCTTTCTTACTAAAAAATAGAACAATACGGCTGTGAATACCGGAGTAAAAATCCCAAACTGTCCTGCAAAAAATTCAAAGAAAAGGTGAGGATAAAAATCGAAAGTCTCAGTTGTTCCATGCCCTAGTTGAAAAGCAAAACTTATCCACTCGTTTTGAGCATTCCATAAGAGCATTGGAGAAACAATAAGGAGAGCAATAAGAGCTGCTAAATAGAAGTTTATATTCGTCAGAATATCTCGTCTTTTTAGGAGTATAAAAATCAAAAGCATGAAGACAAAAAGTATAGCCGTATATTTGCTAAGCATCATAAGCCCGAGCATAATACCGGTTAAAATATAGTCGCTTCTTTTGCCGTAAAAAATGGCTTTATAGGAGTAGTAAAGAGTGAGCGACCAAAAGAGAATAAGAGGAGAGTCGGGCGTGGTTAAAATATAGCCCGCATGCACGATAATTACGCTTGAGAATATAAGAACCGAAGTGAGTGCAATTCTCTCATCAAACATCTCTTTGGAGAGCTTGAAAATATAGAGAGCTGCCATGCTCATGGAAAAGACATTCACCAACCGAACTCCCCACTCTGCCTCTGAGATAAAGTTTGTGAGATAAATCATGTAAGCAATCATAGGCGGGTGGTCGTAGTAGCCGCCTTGAAGACGATGACTCCACATCCAGTAGTAGGCTTCATCTCCATGCAGAGGCAAAAAAGCGTTGTAAATAGCACTGAACAGTGTTAAAAACAAAATGATTGTATAAGTACTTTTTGTCGGAGTTTTGTATAAAAGATTGAGCATATTTTGATAATCCATAGTAAGTTTGAGTGTGTAATTGTACTATTTTAGACTTATTTATTTACAAAGTCTTGGGCCAATAGCTCTTGAATTAACTGCTTGTAATAATTGACAATTTCGGTGTCAATGTACTTGTTAGCTACAATCTTATCATTTAGGACATTTTTAAATATAAGCGTACTAAGCTTATCAGACTTTCTGACAAAAAAAGTAGCATCTTCTCTATGTGAACTTGTAACTGGCTTACTATATGATTTCTGCTTTGTATATTATTCATTTGTAACTTTTAACTTAAAAACTAAAAAAATAATGGTAATAAAAATTTTCCTATTCGTTTATATATCTTGTTTAAAATTGCAAGCAAATTTTAATTCGAGCAGATTCAAAGGAGATATATGTTTTTATTTAAATTAGTAGTAATTTCAATGTTAGTTGGGGCTATAGCATTTGCTGATGATGTTCCGACAATACACCAGATTTATCAAACAGCGGAATCAGGTGATTTAAACGGTGCACATCAAATGGCTGAACAGGTATTAAAAGATCACCCTGAGAGTGCAAAAGCACATTTCGTTGATGCAGAGATACTGGTGCGTCAAGGCAATTTGTCTGAGGCTAAAAATGAACTTGAAAAAGCTGAAAAACTTGCTCCCGGTTTGCCGTTTGCAAAATCTCAAGCAGTTCAGAGTTTAAAACAACATCTTTATAACCCTTCAAACATTACTATAAGTAACGGAGTAAGAACTCCTCACCCAATGAATCAACCTTTTCCATGGATGATGGTGATTATGGGAATTGGTGCTGTTTTACTTATTTGGTTGGCTTTTCGAGCTTTTTCAACACGCAGAACAAATGCCTATCCTGCTCAATACAACGGCAACAGTACTACAGGGGGATATACTAACCAAAATGCTCCTTATAACTCATCACCTGGATTCGGCGGTGCACAACCTTATCCTCAACAATCTGGCGGTTTGGGAAGCAGTATCATGTCAGGTCTGGCAACAGGAGCTGCTGCAGGAGTCGGTATTGTGGCAGGAGAAGCGATGATGCATCATTTTATGGGTGATTCTACAACGAATGCACATGAAAATATGAACAATCAATCATTTGTAAATAATGGTCCTTCTTCTGATATGGGAGGAAACAATTTTGGAATAGAAGATAACTCTTCATGGGATGATAACTCTTCCGATGATATGTCTGACTCTAGCGATGATACATGGTAAAAATTGTATTGAATTGTGAAAAAAATAACTTGAAAGTATGATCAGAAGAAAGCAGGTATCAAGCTTTAAGCTGAAGAGCTTGAAGCAACCTCTGTTAAAGCAAACCAACAAAGCGATAGTTCTGCTTTCACAACTATTCTTTAGACGAAGTGATATTCTCTGCTATTGTAGCAGCTTTTCATAAAATAGTTTACCCTTTATTTGGCGTTTTTCTGCCTTACAGCCACAATTATAATAGCAAAAACTTTTCCTGATGCAATACATATTAAATCATTCTTTTGGATAAATACAACAACAGTATATTAGTGTTTTATCTATTGGTTGGCTGCTTTTTGAGTGTATTAAATCTTTTTTAGATTTCTCCAAACCACCTTTGGCTTTTCCGGTTGCAACGGTTTATTATAGGGCAAGCTGAATATCATCATAGTTTGCCAAACGGTCACTTTTTGTTTGCTATGTTGATAGTTTCAAGTATCTGTCCATTACTCTTCATTCCTTGGTAAAAATATTTGGCACTGTTTTTTGTAATTTTTAGTAGGTCTTGCATGCATGAGGCTCAGTGCTAATTTTCCGGGAGAATGGATATCTAGTTTATTGATTGTCTTATTTATTTGATATTCTGTGCATTCAATTACGCATATTAAACGGAAAAGTTTAAGTTGTATTTCATTAATAATAAGTAGATAAACTTTTCAACTTAATTTAAAAAATGAGGAGTTAATAATGGCTATGCCCAATGCAATGGAGTTAGTAGTAATTTTAGGAGTTGTTGTTTTATTGTTTGGTTCAAAAAAAATACCAGAACTAGCTAAAGGTATTGGTCAAGGTATCAAAAACTTTAAAAAAGAGATGCAAGACGATACAACAGCAGAAACTGTTTATCCGGATACACCAAAAAAAGTTGAGTTTAGAGAAGAAACTGCATCTGTAACACATACAAAAACTGCTACATAAATATAATTTTATACACAAAAAAATATGAAATATATAGTTGAACATAATAATAAAGGAAGATAGTATTGAAAAAATATTTGAAATTTGGATTGATTATTATTTTATTTATTTCTGGAGTGTGGGCTGATAGTGATCCTTTCGGTGTGCTCGAGAAACCTTATCAAAATAATTGTTCATCTCTAAATTTGAAACAGCCGCTCAATCTTTCGGTTGCAGTGAATCAAGCTTTGTGTGCCAATCCTCAAACTCATGTCGCTTGGGCGAGCGTTCAATATCAATCTGCACTTTTAGGTGGATCCAATGCTGCTTACTTACCCACCGTTAGCATAGGTGCAACTATATCGGGTAATCATGACAAAGGTAGTATTACAAATATACAAAACTATTCTAAAGAGAGCGGTAGCATTGCTCTCAACTATCTCTTGTATGATTTTGGAAATCGTGATGCACTTCGTGATCAAGCTGCCTTCGCCTTGCTTTCTTCAAAAAAAAGCTATGATAATATTCTTCAATCGGTTTTTTTTGGGGCTGTCCAAACATACTATAATTTATTTCAAGCTCAAGCATCACTTGACGCTTATAAAAGTGCTGAATCTGCGGCAAAAGAGAATCTAGAAGCAGCAGAAACAAAAGTAAAAGCAGGAGTGGCAATTCCAGCCGATAAACTTCAAGCACGCGCCGCTTATGCACAAGCTATCCTTACTCGTGCAGGTTCTGAAGGAACACTAATCGTTGCAAAAGGAAACTTTGCAGCAGCATTGGGCTTGGATGCACAAACATCTCTCATGGTCACTGCTCCATCTGACGGACATGAGCTTGCTCTTCCGAAAGAAACACTCCAAGAATTGATAAATAAAGCTAAACAAAAGCGTCCTGATTTAGCGGCAGTTCAAACAGATATTCAAACAGCTGATGCAGCCCTGCGTGCTGCACGTGATAGCGGCATGCCAACATTAGCATTAACATCATCTATAAATGGGATAGACACTTCAACTGCTTCACCTACAACCAATTCGAATGTAGGCATTGCTCTTTCATTTCCAATTTTCACAGGGTATGCAACAACCTACAAAGTCGCTGCTGCACAAGAGCAGCGTAGTATAAAAGAAACAATTGCACAGTCTCTTGAAAAACAGGTGACACTGGATGTTTATACAGCTTATGCCAATTTGATGACTGCAAGTAATCAGGAAAAATTAATAGATGATTTAGTAGTGAGCGCACGTGCTTCATATGATGCAGCTTTCGGGCGCTATAAAGCAGGAGTAGGTACTATCTTAGATGTTACATCATCTCAAGTTGTATTATCGAGTGCTCAGCAGCAAAAGGTATCTGCACTTTATTCACTTGCGGTAGCTCGAGTGGCTTTAGCAAAAGCACTTGGAGATAATGAACTTATGAACAATGAATTAAGTAAAGAGGAAAGTCGATGAAGAACAGAATAACAAAATGGATTATAACCCTCATGATTATGGCACTAAGCAGTGGTGGATATTGGTGGTATGATAGTCATAAAATTCGCTTCGAAGATCGTTATAAACAAGAGAGTATTGAAAAAGGTACCGTTTTGCAAACGGTTTCAGCAAATGGAACACTCAACCCAGTAGTCCTTGTAAATGTAGGGACACAAGTGTCGGGCACAGTTATAAAATTGGAAGCGGATTTTAATGATCATGTACAAAAAGGACAGATTATGGCACGCCTTGATCCGTCTCTTTTTAATGCCCAGATTGCTCAGAGTAATGCTAATGTTTCCAATGCGCATGCCAGTGTTGTTTTGGCAATGGCAAATGAGAAACGTTCACGTGAGCTTTTTGAAAAGGAATATGTATCTCAACAAGATTATGATCAAAGTGTTCAGTCTTTGGCTTCAGCAAAAGCAAGCCTGGCATTAGCTACTGCACAGCTAAAGCGGGATCAAACCAATAAAAATTATTCGGTGATTACTTCTCCTGTTTCCGGTGTTGTTGTTGATCGTCAAATTAGTGTAGGGCAGACTGTAGCTGCAAGTTTTCAAACGCCAACACTATTTAAAATAGCGCAGGATTTGAGGGAAATGCAAATTGATGCAAATTTTGCCGAAGCGGATATTGGCAAAATACGAGTCGGACAAAATGTTAATTTTAATGTTGATGCTTTCCCAGAGCTAACCTTCAAAGGAGTGGTGAGTCAAATCCGTCTCAATGCAACAACTACTTCAAATGTTGTTACCTATGATATTGTTGTTGCTGTAGATAACCCTAAGGAGATTTTACTTCCTGGAATGACTGCATATGTTACAATTATTGAAGATCAGCACCCCAATGTGTTGCTGGTTCCAAATGCCGCATTGCGATTTCGTTCAACAGATGACAAAAAGGTTAAATTTAAAGTCAAAAAAGAGAGTCATATTTCTGATACAACAAAAGGGCATATTTTCATATTAAAAGATGGGCAACTTAAAAAGATTTATATTTCAATCGGTATTACAGATGGAAAATATACTGAGGTGACAGAAGGTGCAATTGAAGCAGGGGATTTAGTAATTGTTAGTGAAAATAATTCGGAGCGAGATACCAGTAAATCAAACTCGCCTATGAAAATGTTCTAACATGACTGATTCTGTTATTAATATTAAAAATTTAACCAAAAATTATGAAACTGCAGCAGGAGTAGTGCCGGTTCTTAAAGGCATTGATATGACTGTATCTAGCGGTGAATTTTTAGCCATTATGGGTGCTTCCGGATCAGGAAAATCAACTTTAATGAATATTCTAGGATGTCTTGATATTCCAAGTGGAGGGATATATGAACTCAATGGAACAGACATTAAAAGTTTGGATAAAAATTCTTTGGCATCCTTTCGCAACAGTATGATTGGATTTATATTTCAAGGATTCAATTTACTACCGAGAATGTCTATTATTGATAATATTGCGTTGCCATTAGTATATGCCGGTATTCCCAAGGAAGAACGGATAGAACGTGCTTGTATCATGCTTGAAAAAGTTGGACTAGGTCTTTATGGTTCCTATCGTCCAAATCAAATATCTGGAGGGCAACAGCAGCGAGTAGCCATTGCCAGGGCTTTAATCAACCGACCTAAACTAATCTTAGCCGATGAACCAACCGGAAATCTAGATACCAAAACGAGTCAAGAAATTATGAATCTATTTAGTGATTTGAATATGCAAGAGGGTATTACCATTATCCTCGTAACCCATGAAAATGATATTGCCCAATATGCACAAAGTATTGTCCATATTCATGATGGCAAAATTGATTTTAGTGAACCTACTAATCGAATGAAAGAGAGTGTGAAATGATTTGGTCTATGCTGAATGAAGCATTGGAGGCAATGATTGCGAACCGGATGCGTTCTTTTCTCACAATGCTAGGAATGATAATCGGAGTTGGAGCAGTAATAATAATGTCAGCAATTGGTGCAGGAGCGCAAGAAGCTGTTAAGCAGTCTATTGCATCAATGGGAAGTAACCTTTTTATTGTTCTATCAGGTTCAACTACTTCGGGAGGAGCCCGAATGGGAAGCGGTGCTACACCAACACTTACTATAAGCGATGGTGAAGCCGTTGCTGATCTTCCTTCAATTGCCGAAGTAGCACCGATTGCTTCTGGAATGGCTCAAGTTATATATGGCTCAAATAATTGGAGCACAACAATTATGGGGTCAACTCCAAATATATTAACGGTGAGAAATTGGACTATAGAATCAGGGTATTCATTTACAGATGCTGATGTTCGTGGAGCAACACGAGTCGCTTTGATAGGTAAAACCGTTGCAGAAAATCTTTTTGGGGATGAGGATCCAGTCGGTAAAATGATTCGAATTAAACAAAGCCCTTATCAAGTTGTAGGAGTATTAGCTCTTAAGGGGCAAAGTTTAGACGGGCGTGATCAGGATGATACGATTATTGTCCCCGTTACAACAGCACAGCATAAATTATTCGGATCGCAATTTCAGGGTACCGTTCGTCTTATAATGGCTCAAGCCGTTTCTGCAGATCAGATGGATGAAGCAGAAAATCAAATGACAGAATTATTACGCCAACGCCATCATATCAGAAATAATAAAGAAAATGATTTTTCAATCAGGAATCTAGCGGCAATGGCAGCTTCTGCAGCTGATACTGCTAAAGTTATGTCACTTATGTTAGGTGCAATTGCATCCATTTCATTATTGGTTGGAGGAATCGGTATTATGAATATTATGCTGGTATCAGTTACCGAAAGGACACGCGAAATCGGCATCCGGGTTGCCATTGGTGCGCATGAACGGGATATTTTACTTCAGTTTTTACTTGAAGCACTGATGATATCAATATTTGGGAGTATGATAGGAATTTTATTAGGGGTAGGAGGTGCATTAATCGCTGAAAAGTTTTTGTCAATGTCGGTAATTTTTACTTCCCAGTCTATTTTTACGGCCTTTGGCGTAGCCGCTACTATTGGAATCTTTTTTGGATTCTATCCAGCCCGCAAAGCAGCAAAAATGGAACCCATTGAGGCACTACGCTTTCAATAAACTGTCTATTAAATGGGGTGTAAAAGTTAATTTTATTCTGCTTATTTCGCATAGCCTTTTTTTGAACGCTTCAGTCCTAATTTTTTCTTGTTTTTATTGCTATATTCTATCTATTTGAATTTGAAAAAAACAAAGCAAAGAGTGGTCTCTTGTAAATGTTGGTTTTTATTGAATGGGGAGGTAAATTAGAAAATAGTTTCTTCAGTAATATTTTTCGAATATCTTTTGTGGTACTATAAGAGTAATTTTTACTTCAAGGTATTTGTTTGCAAAAGAGACCCGCTCGTACCATTTTAAGACTACTTATTTTACTTTTTGGCATTGTTACGGTTCTCGGTGCGGAGTCTGCGCAAATTCCTACTATGAATTTTGCCCTCTCTGCTCCTGATACTCCTAAACAGCTTGTCGGTTCGTTGAATGTACTTGTAATTTTAACGCTTCTCTTCTTGGCTCCTAGTTTAGTATTGGTTATGACCACTTTTACCCGCTTTGTCATTGTATTCGGATTTTTGAGACAGGCTCTTGGAACGCAGCAGGTTCCTCCTACGCAACTTCTTGTAATGCTAGCCATGGTTTTGACTTTTTATGTCATGGAACCCGTCGGCACCCAGTCGTATGAAAATGGAATCAAGCCCTACATGACCGAGAAAATAGGCTATGAAGAGGCTTTTGATAAGACAGCACTTCCTTTTAAAAACTTTATGATTCGAAATACTAGGGAAAAAGATTTAGCACTTTTTTTTAGAATAAGAAAAATGGAAAATCCGCAGAGTATTGCGGAAGTCCCTCTCTCTATAATTATCCCCTCTTTTGTAATTAGTGAGCTAAAAACAGCTTTTGAAATAGGGTTTTTACTTTTTCTGCCATTTTTGGTAATTGACATGGTTGTTGCGTCTATACTTATGTCAATGGGTATGATGATGTTGCCGCCCGTTATGATTTCTCTGCCGTTTAAGATACTTATTTTTGTACTTATAGACGGCTGGAGCTTGCTTATAGGCAATCTAATATCTTCAATAAAATAGGAAATAAGTTTGGAATGTAAATATTTTGGTGCCTGCGGTGCCTGCAGAGTCTATGAAAATGGTTACGAGGGGCAGCTGAGCGATAAAGTTGCACTGAATCGTGAAAGATTTTCCTCTTTTTATAGCGGTGAAATATCAGTTATAGCGTCTCCGCAAGAACATTATCGCTTTAGAAGTGAGTTTAAAATCTGGCATAAAAGCGATAATGAAATAGATTATGCCATGACTAATAGTGAAAAAAACGGTGTGATTTTTGTAGATGAATGCCCGCAGGTAAATGAATATATCTCAAATTTAATGCCAAAACTTTTAGCTGCAATAAGTGCATATAAGATAGGCTTCAAACTCTTTGCGGTTGATTTTTTAAGTTCTAGCAGCGGTGAGATAGTTGTTTCACTTCTTTATCACAGAAAGCTCGATGAAGCTTGGAGAGAAATCACATCCCAAATCTCAAAAGAGCTTACTATTCATATAATCGGGAGAAGCCGTGGACAAAAAATAGTTATCGGACAAGATTCTGTTTTAGAAACTTTAAATATAAACGGCAATGCGTATAAATTTAACCATATTGAAAACAGTTTTACGCAGCCAAACCCGCGGGTGAATGAGCAGATGATTTCTTGGGCACTCAAAAATCTCTCAAATATAGACGGCGATTTACTAGAACTCTATTGTGGTGCCGGCAATTTTACAATTCCTTTTGCAAAAAAATTCAATAAAATTTTGGCAACAGAGGTCTCTAAATCTTCCATAAATGCGGCTAAAGCCAACATGATTCTAAACAATGTTACAAATATAGAGTTTATCCGCATGAGTGTAGAGGAGTTTGTTCAGGCGCTTGATGGAGTGAGAAAGTTTAATCGAATGAGCGAAGTGGATATTGATTCCTTTTCTATAAACACTATCTTTGTTGACCCTCCTAGAAGTGGTATGGATGATGCTTCATGTAGGTTTGCTTCAAGATATGAGCATATACTCTATATATCTTGTAACCCCGTGACGCTTTTGAGAGATTTGGATATTTTGTGTCAAACGCATGTAATTACGGACATGGCGTTATTTGACCAATTTCCATACACTCACCATGTGGAGATGGGCGTAAAATTAATGCGAAGGGATTAGAATGAAATTTTCAATTATAGCTTTGGCTTTTGTATCCATTTTGAATGCAAATGAGATGGCTAGAATAGATGCGATAATAGAAGATATATCTAAACTTAGAGATAGCTATTCAAACTGTAAATCGGAGTTGGAATCTAAAAAATCTCAGGGTACGGCTGCTCTCAATACGCAAAAAGATAGCAGTTCTCTATGTCAAGCTAAAGAGAGTGAGCTCAAAGAGTATAAAGAGTTATTAAAAAAAGAGCAGTCAAAAAATAGTTTATTAACAGAAAAAATAGAATCAAAAACTAAATCAACTTTAAATAGCGGTAAAGAAAATCAAATAATTTCAGAGTTAGAAAGAATGCTGGATGATCAGAATAAGGCTTTAAAACTCAAAGAGGGTGAGATAAATTCTTTAAAAAAAGAGCTTATAGAAAAAATTAAGGCTAAAGATAATCAGATAATTTCTTTAAAAAGCAGTAAAACTAAGACAGTAGCAGTAACAACAGCCGCTCCAATAATAGAAGAGAATAACTTTCCAAAACTAAAAATGAAAGAGGATGAAGCACCAAAAAATCTCTCTCAAGAGTATGAAATACCGAAGAATCTCTCTTCAGAGGCAATTTATCCTTCCATTGCATCGTTTCGTTTAACAGTTGATTGTGAAGTGTATGATTCTGCCGGCGGTACAAAAGTTATGGCTACATGGATAAAAGGAAGATCCTTTACATCCAATCAAAGAACTAAAAACTGGATAAAAGTAACTGGATATTTTGTGGATAAAGTTTGGCAGAAAGCTACAGAAGAGCTTTGGATTGAAGCGGCAAATGTAGCTGTGAAATAAAAGGTTGAAGGAAAAATGATACAATCACAAAAAATTAACTTTGAGATTATATGAAAAAGATTCTAATTATTAGCGATAGTGAAGCTGGTTCACACTTTATTCAGCGAGTTGCACAAACATATAGCAGTGAAAATATATATTATGTAATTCAAATTAAAGCCAAAGAGTTTGAAGATATAAATCCGACTAAATTTAAGTTCTATGAGTTTGACCCGACAAGTTTGTATAAGCTCTCCAATCTCCTTAAAATGGAGTTTATTCAGGTGTTTATTGCCATGGATAATCTTGTAGATGTAGAAAATACTATAAAAAATATCAGAACAATCAAAAAACAACTTCGCATTATCGTTCTTAATAATTGGAAATTAGAGAATGAAGACCCTAATATTGTTTTGATTAACTCAAATGAATTTTTGGCTTCAAGACTTTTAGATTATCTGCCGAATGTACCGGTAATAGCACAAAATGTCGGAATGGGCGAGGGCGAAATAATGGAAGTTCTGGTTCCGTTTGGAAGCTCTTTTGTCTATCGCCATATAGGTGTTATAGAGCAAAAAAATTGGCGCATAGTTGCAATATACAGAAACAGAAAACTTGTTATGCCATCACGAAGAAGAATGATTCAGCCAAATGATTTGCTGCTTTTGGTCGGAGATCCAACAGTTTTAAAATCGGTTTATCGTGCTATTAAAAGGGAGCTAGGGCAGTTCCCGGAGCCTTTTGGCTCAAACTTATATCTTTACATAGATATGAACCTTATAAACCATGCAACCATAAAAGAGCTGGTAAGACGGGCAGTTTTTGCACATAAAAAATTCAAACACAACTTGATAATCAAAATAGTGAACCCGGGAAATATATCTGTAATACAACGTATAAAGTCTTTCAGAGACAGTAATGTTATTATAAATATCGAGTATGATAAAAAAGATTTACAGCAAGAATTTTATAATGATATAAAATTCTATCATGTCGGATTAGTTATAGTTTCAAAAGAAACATTTAGCAATTGTAAAATGAGAGTTATTTTATATGAGTCGCATGTACCGGTACTGAAAATATCTGATAAATCTTTTTCGGCAGTTAAAGATGCGGTACTTATCTTATCCGACAATCGCGATTTAGAAAAAATCTCTACAACAATTTTTGATATCTCTGAGCAACTGGGTTTTAATATTGAAATTTACAACTATCTTTCAGAGTACCAAGATGCAAAAGAGCAGGTAATTGAGCACTACTACAATTTATCTACAATTTTTTCAAAGTCTATCAAGGTTGTAAAAGAGATTGAAAATCCTCTCAGAACTCTGCAACAAAGAGAAAATTTCATACAAATCCTACCTTTTACGCATAAATTGACACAAAGAAGAATTTTCTCACTTTTCTCTGTTGACAATGAGAAACTGTACCATAAGCTTGATGATTATCATCAGATTTTTATTCCGGTTCAGTTGTAAAAGTTGCTATTTTAGCCATTTTTCAGGCTTTTTTAAGTATTATATTTCCATTTTATAAATTAAAATTCTGGATAGATAATGCAAGTAAATATTTCTTTACAAAAAGTCGTTGACGATTCATACGACATAACAATTGACCCGCTTCCAAAGATTCACTTTCATACAAAAGTAGCTATTGTTACGAACCCTAAAGTAGCAGGACTTCATCTAGGATACCTTCTTGGTAAAATCTCCGCTAAAGAGCTCTATATCATTACCGTGCCGGATGGCGAAGAGTATAAAAATCAACATGCAATCGATACTATCTTAGAGTCACTTTTTAATCATCGCTTCAACCGTAAATCTATACTGATAGCTTTTGGTGGTGGCGTTATAGGAGATATGACGGGGTATGCGGCGAGTATTTACCAAAGAGGGATTGACTTTATTCAAATTCCTACAACGCTTCTCTCTCAGGTAGATGCAAGTGTCGGCGGAAAAACAGGCATGAATAACTCCTTTGGAAAGAATTTAGTAGGAGCCTTTCACCAGCCAAAATCGGTTTATATTGACCCCTGTTTTTTAACTACTTTGCCTTTGAGAGAGTTTGGTGCCGGAGTGGCAGAGATTGTTAAAATGGCTGTTACTTTTAACAGAGAGTTTTTTGAGTTTTTGGAACGAGCTGATTTGAACAACCCGTCCATTTTGCAAGAGGCTATTAAACAGGCAGTGCAGACAAAAGCGAATGTAGTTGCACAAGACGAAAAAGAGCATGGTCTTAGAGCCGCACTCAACTATGGTCATACATTCGGGCATGTGATAGAAAATGAGACAGCCTACAAAACTTTTTTACATGGCGAGGCTGTTGCTATCGGTATGGTTATGGCAAATGAGCTGGCAGTTAAAATGAACTTTATGAATTTGGAAGAGGCTTTTAGAATTAGAACACTTTTAGAAAAATATAATCTTCCAACACAATACGGTATAAAAAATGTGGAAAGCTTTTATGAAACTTTTTTCTTAGATAAAAAAAGTTCTGATGAAAGTATAACTTTTATACTTCCAAAAAGCATCGGTGATGTTGTTATTACGGACAAAATCGATAAAGAGAGTGTTATCTCTGTTTTAAATGAGTTTGGGGAAGCCTAATGAATAAAATAGTTCTCTTACTCTTAACCTCCTATCTGCTTTTTGCACAAAATGCAGTCAAAGATGAAAATACCATTTCTTCTAAAACAGAAATTAAATTAACAGAACAAGAAGAAGATCAACTAAAAAAGAATAAAATTTCAGATTACAAAGCGGAGCTAAGAGCCTTAGAAAAAGAGATAAATAAAGAACAAGTTTGGACAAAAAGTTACTCCTCTTACCTCACTTCACTAGAGGTGAGGGAAAATTTAGAGAAGATTAAAGATAGAATTGATTATTTAAAGAAAAAAGGCTCCTCGGTAAGCGAGAAGGATGAGCTTGATGCTTTAATATCAAAAGAGAAAATTTTAGCATCTCAAATAGAAAAACTAAAAGAAAAAGATAGTGCACCATTCTCAAAACTTCTGACTCCTTCAAATATTGATGTGATTCCAACTATAACTAACCCATTTGATATACTTACGGGCATCTCTCTAATAAAAACACTAAATACTGATTTTGATGACTACATAAAAAGAAAAAAAGAGTTGACTGATTTAATAGAATTAATCAGAAGAGAGAACAAAATATATGAAGAGATTGAAGCACTGGATACTAAAAAAGAGTACGCTAAAGAGATAGACTACAAGAAAAAACAGCTTGAAAGATTTGAGACGGCACTTGACACTATCTCTGTAACAGCAGATGTTTACCAGCAAAGATTGGAGATAATAAAATTAAATACAAACAAGGAAGTTGAAGCGCAGATATACAGACTTGTCAATATCGGTATTGTTATTTTAGTTGTATTTGTTATATTTTTCCTGCTTAAATTAGTTGTTAAAAAGTATATCACTGACAATGAACGCTTTTACATGGCAAATAAAATTATTACCTTTACAAATGTAACGCTCGTTATTTTGATACTGTTTTTTAACTATATAGAAAATGTAAGCTATCTGGTTACGATACTCGGGTTTGCATCTGCGGGTATTGCGATTGCCATGAAAGATTGGTTTATGAGTATTTTGGGTTGGTTAGTCATAGTTATCGGTGGAAGTATCCATGTCGGA
This sequence comes from Campylobacterales bacterium, assembly GCA_026390115.1. Classification (GTDB taxonomy): domain Bacteria; phylum Campylobacterota; class Campylobacteria; order Campylobacterales; family Sulfurimonadaceae; genus Sulfurimonas. Next base: position 41,377 of record JAPLGO010000031.1, read on the forward strand.
GACAGAATTCGTGTAGATATGGATGGAATGAAGTATGTAGGCGATGTTATGGATATATCACTTCTTCGAATTACGCTTCTTGAAGATATTACGCTGGCATCGATTAGAGAGAGTAGAAGAGCGGGTAGAATAATGTTTATTCCAAATAATTATGTATTTACAAGAATGATAGCAAACTATACGCATAGTTCACTGAAAACTGTTTGGGATGGTATCGCTATTACTATTACTTTTGATTCAAATCATAAAAAAGCGATGCATCTTTGTAAAGAGATAACTAAAAAATACTCTAAAGGTTATACAGATATTACTAGAAAACAGTTGAATAAACTCAGAAATCAGTACAGTCTTAAAAATACAAATGTTGAGCCAAGAGTTTTCTCTTTTATAGAGCCAAATGGAATATCAATTGACTCTTGGTATTTAACAAATGCTTATGCAACCCTTACTTTAAGAAGTGTTATTTCTACTGAAATTATTGATGCCTTTAACCGTGAAGATGACATTACGATAGCTTATCCTACTCAAAAAATCAATATTGAGAATTTTGAACCTAGGTCGATGCCTAGCGAACTAGAGATTGTTTAAATGAAAAAAGTCTATTTTAAAACATTCGGATGCAGAACGAACCTTTACGATTCTCAGGTGATGATGAGCTCTTTAAAAGAGTATGAAATAACAGAAAATGAAGAGGAAGCGGATGTTGTCGTTATAAACTCATGTACCGTGACAAACGGCGCTGACTCGCATGTCCGTTCCTATATCTCTCAAGTGGAAAAAAACTCCGGTGCAAAAATATTTTTAACAGGATGCGGAGCGCACACAAAGGGTGAAAAACTTCTCAAAGAAAATAGAGTGCATGGTGTTTTTGGACAGAGCGAAAAACAGAAGATTGATTTTATGCTCTCACAAGAGAAGCCTTTTTACAATCCAGGGGATTTGAACCATATCGATGACCTGATAGTGGATGATTTCATCGGCAAGAGCAGGGCATTTATAAAGATTCAGGAGGGGTGTAACTTTCGCTGTTCCTACTGCATAATCCCTCATGTCAGGGGTGATGCAAGAAGCATGGATGAGGGAAGAATTTTAGAGCAAATCTCAAGACTTGCACTGAACGGTTTTGGAGAGTTTGTGCTTACCGGCACAAATGTGGGAAGTTACGGGCAAGGTGCAGGCACTTCAATCGCAAAACTTATGAAAAAAATATCTCAAATTCGCGGAGTAAGACGCATCCGACTTGGAAGTGTTGAGCCTATCCAGATAACGGACGAGTTTAAAGAGATACTTGATGAGCCTTGGCTTGAGCGTCACCTGCACATTGCCCTCCAACATACTTCGCCAGCCATGTTAAAACTGATGAACAGAAGAAATGTTTATAAGCAGGACAGAGAACTTTTTGAATTTTTAAGAGACAAAGGTTTTGCAATCGGTACTGATTTTATCACAGGTCATCCGGGTGAATCAGAGGAGCTTTGGAGTGAAGCGATGCAAAATGCAAGAGAGTTGCCACTCACCCATCTCCATGCTTTTACCTACTCAAAAAGAGACGGAACTCCCTCTGCCACGATGAAACCGGAAGTAAACGGCAAAGTGGCTTCAAAGCGGCTTCACGAGCTGGAGAGTTTGATACAAGAAAAAAATATTCTTTTTAGAAACAGTTATAAAGGCGAGCTTGAAGTGCTGATTGAGAGTGAGAAAGAGGGTCTATCCCACGGATTTGACCAATATTTTAACAAAGTAGTGATTGAATCAGATGAAGATTTGGTAGGGAACTGGATAAAAATAGAAAACTATGAAGTAAGAGGAGATTGCAACTATGTTAAACTCTAAAACAAATAGAATAGCGCTTTATGTTTCTGCTTTTTTTGTGATAGCACTCGTTATATTTGCGTTTTTGAGAGATAATTCAGAAACAATTACACTTAAAGATGTCAATAAATTGCTCGAGAACAGAAGTGTGAAAAGCGTAATTGTCACAAAAGAGTATGTTTATTTAAAAGGCAATAATACCGTTTACAGGATTGCTTCTTGGCAAGTGAATCCTAAAATGTTTGTTGACTATAAAGTAGAGGTTAGCAGCGGTTCGGATGTGATTTTTTATATTCTTTTCGCAATTTTATTTTTAAGTGTGGGTACGCTTGGTTTTAGATGGCTGCATAAAAACAGCTTCATGACTCAAAATTTCGGTGGGCTCAGTGAGGTTAAATCATCCAACTCTTTAGAATCAAATACTCCTGTTGAAGCTATAAAAAGTGATATTACCTTTGATGATATCGGCGGAATCTCTGATGTAAAGATGGAGTTAGAAGAGATTATAGACTTTATGAAAAATCCAAAACGATATAAAAGTTTTGGTGCAAGAATGCCTCGCGGTGTTCTTTTGGTCGGTCCTCCGGGGGTTGGAAAAACCATGATTGCAAAAGCGGTTGCACATGAGGCGGGAGTGCCGTTTTTCTATCAGAGCGGAGCCTCCTTTGTTCAGATTTATGTAGGAATGGGTGCAAAAAGAGTGCATGAACTCTTCGCTGCTGCAAAAAACAATGCACCTTCCATAATTTTTATCGACGAGATAGACGCTGTCGGCAAAAAAAGAGACGGGCAGAGAAATGATGAGAGAGAGGCGACACTCAACCAACTTTTAACAGAGATGGATGGATTTGAGGGTTCAAGCGGTGTTATTGTTATTGCTGCAACCAACAAAATAGAAGTTCTTGACTCCGCACTTTTGCGTGCCGGCAGGTTTGATAGACGCATTTTTGTTGAACTTCCGACAAAAAAAGAGAGAGAGTCGATTCTCACGAAATATCTGCTAAAAGTTCCGCATAAACTCGATGTAACTGCAGTGGCAAATATGACTATCGGTTTTAACGGTGCATCTTTGGCGGCTCTTGTCAATGAAGCGGCACTTCTTTCACTCAGACAAAATGATTTTCATGTAACGATAGAACATTTCCATCAAGTTAAAGACAAGGTGATGTTTGGGAAGAAGAAACTTCAAATGTTAAGTGATGAACAAAAAGAGTATCGCATAACTTATCAGGCAGGAAAGGTCGTCTGTGCCACATTTTTTGACCTCCCTTTTGAAAAATTGATGCTCTCAAACGAGAGGCTCACTCCATCCACAGATGCTCCGCTGATTAAACATGAGATAGAGTCGATGATAAAGATGCACATAGCAGGAATCGTGGCATGTAGAATGAAATATAATGAACACGCAAGTAACGCAAAAGTGGATTTAGATGATGCAAAAGAGCTTCTAAAAAATATGTTGCATGCGTATGGCATGGGAGCTTCACTTCTTGCAACAGAGCATGAAGAAGAGGATGTGATGCAAAGATTATATGATGAAACGAAAGTGCTTTTAACAACAATGTCATCGATTATGAAAAAGGTAGAGATTGAGCTAAACGAAAAAGAGAGCATAACAAAAAGCGATGTTAAAAAGTATATCGATGAAATTTTATAGCGGTTTTTCACTCAAAAACGAGTCCTATCTCTTTGATGCATTTATAAAAGATACAGAGTTTACGGTATGTGGATTTAGTTATGGTGCAATTAAAGCATTTGAGTATGTCAAAAAAGAGTTGGCATGCGGGCATAGAATCGACACTTTGCAGCTCTTCTCTCCAGCCTTTTTTCAGAGTAAAACAAAAGAGTTTAAACGGCTTCAGCTTATGGCATACAGAAGAAATGAGGAAGTTTATCTCAGACAGTTTATAAACGCTTGCTTTGCTCCGCATGCCCTGAAAATTGTAGAATCTTCCGTTACGATTTTGGATGAGTTGGATGAGCTTTTATATTTTCAATGGGTTTTTGATGAACTTCACGAAATAGTGGAGCAGGGTGTAAAGATAGAGGTGTATCTGGGTTCTGAAGATAGAATCATCGATGCAGAGAACGCGAAACACTTTTTTTTACAGGTGGCAACTGTGACCTACATCAAAAATGCAAACCATTTTTTACAAATAAATTAGAGGAATTATAGAGATGAGTGAAATTAAAATAGGCGTAATTACTGCAAGCGACAGAGCAAGCAAGGGAATATACGAAGATATTTCAGGTGTTGCGATACAAGATACTATGAAAGAGTATCTCAGGAGTCAATTTGAGATAGTTTACAGATGTATCCCTGATGAACAGGATATTTTGGAAGAGACCATGATAGAGCTTTGTGATAATGAGGAGTGTTGTCTGGTCGTTACAACGGGAGGAACGGGACCTGCACTTCGGGATGTAACTCCGGAGGCAACAGAGAATGTGTGCCAAAAGATGATGCCGGGATTTGGTGAGCTTATGCGTCAGGTGAGCCTGCAGTATGTTCCGACGGCAATTCTCTCAAGACAAACAGCGGGAATACGAGGTAAATCTCTTATCATTAATTTACCGGGGAAACCAAAATCTATCCGTGAGTGTTTGGACGCTGTTTTTCCTGCTGTTCCCTACTGTATAGATTTACTCGAAGGTCCCTACATGGAGACAAACGAGGATGTAATAAAAGCTTTTAGACCTAAAAAATAAAGTTAGATACTTATTCTAATCCCTTTTAGTTTGAAGCTATACAGTTCTTTAAGATAGCTATTTTGAAGCTAGTCCTTGTATAGTCCGTATCCTACGTAATTCTATTTTTTAAATTATCTTCTTCGTTTTAGTGAACTTCATAATTGATTTTGAATTGTAACGTAATAGTAGTAATCTTTCGTATTATTACTCACCGCGAAAGCTTACGAAATGTAATGAAGTAAGTCGTGGATGAGTCAGCAAACGAAGTGCGTTAGTGTTCTAAAAAGAAATGAATATAACAGTGAATAGAGCTTTATAATCTGTGGTCGAAACTTTCGACCTCAAAAGCTGATAATTTCTTAAGGTCGCAATTTGCGACCTTAAGAAAACTACGACACAATGAAATATTATTGAAGAATAATTTATTGATTTACAAATAAATTATTATATAATCCTAACCAATAATAAAAGGTAAAAAATATTATGCAAGAAATTACAACTACAACAAATATAGATATAAAATCAAAAATCTATATGATTAGAAATACGCAAGTAATGCTAGATAGAGATTTAGCAGAGCTTTATGGTGTAGAAACAAAAGTATTTAATCAAGCAATAAAAAGGAATATTAAAAGATTTCCTAAAGATTTTATGTTTCAACTTACAAAAGATGAACTAAATAATTGGAGGTCACAATTTGTGACTTCCAATTCTGAAAAGATGGGTTTA
>JAPLGO010000029.1 GCA_026390115.1 Campylobacterales bacterium
AAACAAAAGTATTTAATCAAGCAATAAAAAGGAATATTAAAAGATTTCCTAAAGATTTTATGTTTCAACTTACAAAAGATGAACTAAATAATTGGAGGTCACAATTTGTGACTTCCAATTCTGAAAAGATGGGTTTAAGAAGATCTCCTTATGCTTTTACGGAACAAGGTGTATCTATGCTTAGTTCTATTTTAAAGAGTGATATTGCTATAGAAATAAGTATTGAAATTATTAGAGCATTTGTGAATATGAGACAATTCATATCTCAAAATGCTTCTGTATTTCAAAGACTTGAGATACTAGAACAAAACCAACTCATAACGAATACAAATTTTGATAAAATCTTTAAAGCCATAGAAGAAAAAAATCCCATACAATCACAAGGTATATTTTACAACGGACAAATATTTGATGCTCATAATTTTGTATCAGATTTAATAAGAAATGCTAAAAATAGTATTGTACTCATTGATAACTATATTGATGATACAACATTACTTTTATTGAGTAAAAATCAGACTGTAGATATTACTATCCATACTCATACAATTACAAAAGCATTAAAATTAGATTTAGAGAAATATAATACACAATATAAGACTATATCTCTAAAAACAAATAAAAACTTTCACGATAGATTTTTAATAATTGATAATAAAAAGATTTATCATATAGGTGCTAGTTTAAAAGATTTAGGGAAAAAAGTTTTTGCTTTTAGTAAAATGGAAGACTTTAATCATCATCTATTAGAACATATCTAAAAGTCACGCTTGGGTCTCAAAATAAACTGATTAATTCTAAAAAATTAAATAAAAAAATCAAGGTAGTACAAAGTCTCCACCTTGATTTTTTTATTGTTATTTTTTTAAGAATAATCACTTTATTTTTTTAAATTGTTGATTATGAATGAAAATGTATTAACGGATATTACTAGAAATTTATTAGGTGCTTGATATTTAGATTTGAAATTTTTAGTTGATCTAGTAGAAGAGCATAATATTGATTTTGATAATGTTATGGACTCTATAGAATGTAATTTTTGAAAAGATGTTAAGTTAGATATTAATACTATCATTTATGAAGTTTTATATACTATAGCTTCAAAATTTATAGATGAAAATTCTGAGCTATTTATGAAAGATAGTAATGAGTTTGAAATATATACAAATTATATAGATAGTCATATTTGGTTTACATCTGAAAAAGTACAAAGTGAATTTGAGAGGCTCTAAACCTCTCTTTTTTATTATTAAATTCAATTGATTTTACACATTTTATTGATACAATGTGATTCTTTTACAAAGAAGTTTTATATGTGCAAAGTGAAGTATTCAATTATAGTTAACACTTTGCAATGTAATATTATTACTTAATTATGGATAAAAATATGTTAGATTATAATTCTTGCCTTTTAATAGTTGATGTTCAAAATGGTTTTATTAATGAATATACTCAGCATATACCGGCATTAGTCGAAGTAATGCAAAATGATTTTAAGTATGTAATAGTAACTAAATTTTATAATTCCGAAAATTCTCAGTATAGAAAATTACTCAACTGGAATAAGTTTAGTAAAAATAGTCATGATACTGAATTAGCTTTTAATGCAAGAAAGGACAGCTTAATATTAAATAAATCTATTTATACTTGTATTAATGATGAATTTAGACATTTTATTCGAGAAAATAGTATTAAAATAATTCATATTTGTGGGATTGATACGGATATTTGTGTTACTAAATGTAGTGTAGATATATTTGAGTATGGTCTTACCCCGATTGTTTTAAGTAATCTTTGTGCTAGTCATGGTGGGCTTGAAGTTCATAATTGTGCAATAAAAATTCTTGAAAGGTTCATTGGTAAAAACCAAATAAGAAATGACTATTAAACGAATATCTTTATTACCAATTGAGTTTCTTACATATAATCGAAGAAAAGAAATTGAAGAATATTTAGAAAAAGAGAATTTAATATTTAAAAAAAAATCCGAAGATTTTGATTTTTTTTGTGAAATAGATAGAAATATAAATTCTTATTACAATTTATTATCTCTAAATATAAATATTTTATTTTCAAATACAAGTTGCTGTCTCATTTTTGAAAATGAAAAAAAGAACTTTGAATTAAATCAAGAAACACTGATATCAGAATTGAAATTGAGAAAAAAAATACACAAAAATATAATTAGCAATACTTATGAAAGCAAAATTAATGAATTTATAAATCTTTTAAAATCTCGTTATGCAAATTTAAAAATTAATTATGTATTTAGTTTTTATATCATCAGTTCCTCGAGAAATTTAACAGATGAAGAAAATATTTTAGTAAAATATCTTGCAGAACCATCATTAATTGAATTAGATGATATGGTCTCATACAATAATCAGGAACATACTACAGAACTTGTGATACAAAATCATATGGGGCATATTATTTCTAATTATGATATCAGTTTATTTTCTCAAACATATATAACTTGGGCTACTCTTGTTTGTGTTATTCAAAACCCCTCTTATATAAAAAAGACAGAATCTCTTATAACAGCCTTAGAATTCAAACTACAAACTACTTGGAATAAATGTTATACATTAAGCCAGTATATAGATGATGTTATTTCAAATAATATTTCTAGTACAGATGCTGACAAATTTTACTGGGATTTTTATCGTATATCTCAAGATTCTTTAGTCATATTATCTTCTACTATATCAACAAGAGCGGATAAACTATTTAAAGGAATGGTAGAAACAAGTCATTTAGAAAAAGAAATATATCAATTGAGAGATAAGTTTTTAACTTTAGAAAAGTTTATTAAATCAAAGGGAGAAAAGCAAAATAAAAAGTATTTACTCGCTGTTGAACTTCTATTGTTTATTACTGCTCTATCATCTGTAGGTCAACTACTATTTCCATTACCTATCTTAAAAAATATATATGCTAGTTGGATAATAATAGGTATTTTATTGCTATCAGGAATTTTTTTTATTGCAAAAAAATCAAAATCTTCTTAAGTATGACTATTTATTTTAGCTTACTAATTTCTACAAAATTTTAAAAATTTTCTTCCATTGTGGTAAAAATTACAAGATATACCTAAATATACAAAGTAAATTTGAGAGGCTCAAAACCTTTTTTTTAAAAAAATCTATATTACTTTTTTCTAATGTAAGCAAAAAGTAATATAGATTTAATACAAATGTAACATAGATGTAATGCGGATTACTTCATTTTAAATATTTCACAATAAAAGCATAAAAACGCCATCTTAAATTTTAGTAAAAAATTATTGAATATGCTTAAATGTACTCGGTCGCGACCAAGTATACTTTTATTATTATCTAAAATTTAAACCTATGAACAGCAATATATTTGGTGATTTACTTGAAATTAGAACTGGAAGAAAAGATTTAGTTATGAGAGCAGTTTATGTTTCTAACTCTACATCAACTTGAGAATGAACTTATTTTATATACTACTATGATTTATTAAATCATACATTTTATATTAATGATTTAGATTATCCGTGAACAGAAAATAGAACTAGTGCTATTAATATTATTGAGCATATTATTACTGAAGCTTACAAACAAGAGAAGAACTCTTTTATGGATACTTTAATCACTAAAAAACCTAAAGTTTATTCTTTTTATAGACAAAGAACAGGGTTAATAATTATTGATAAAATCAACTTAAAAACTATTAGATGAAATAAATGAGATATTTTAGGATTCAAAAATCCGACTTGGGATATTAATGATACTAATGCAGTTAAGTTAGAAAAATTAAAAAACAACATTTTAAATTTTTATTCAAAAAATGAAGTTGAATAAAATAATGATTTTTTTGTATCATATGCTATTATTTTCAAAAAGGTAGTTTATGTTTTTTAATAATTCAGATAAAGATAGCTACGAAGATTTAAGAAGACAAGAAGAATATGAACGACAAAAACAAGCAAATTTTGCCAGAGGTTTAGGACGCTTTTTATATCTATATTTAGTTTATAGTTTTATATGGTTTTTTTCATCTATACTGTTCTCAATGCTTTTAAGCTTTTTTTTTGGTCTAAATCAACTTGTGGCAACAATTATAGGAATGATAATTGGATTTATTCTTTTCAAAGTGCCTTATATAAAACAAGAACCAATCAAAAGTTTAATTACTATCGGTTTTATGTTCTTTCTTATTTCTGTAGCATTTCCACAGAGTTCTTAAGAATAATATATAGCCTTGAAAAGGCTATAGCAAGTTTGCACATTTTCCAGAATTCTTAAGAATTCATAGAAAAAGTGCTAAACTTGTTCAGGGAAATTAGGATTTCATCCTATCCCTAAAAACCCTTAACCTTATCAATATTATAAAATCAATTTTCATTATAATATTGCAATTTGCCATATTTTAAACAACTACATTAAAAAAATGCTACTCTGCAAAAAAATAAAGGAGTCTATATGACAAAACTAAATTTATTGCAAAAATTAATTCGCAAGATAGTATGGAGAAAAAATAAAAATATTAGGGATATGAAAATAATTATTTTTTCATTTATATTATATTTTTTTCTCTTTGGTTTATTCATGCCATCAATTATATTAATGAAATATTTTATATATTTAAGTTTAATATTTTTGTCTATATCTGTATACTATTATACTTTTGTTGCAAACGATGATGAATACAATCTTATAATAAATATGTGGAAAATATATTTTTCTATAATTTCACTAATGTTTATTATGATGTTTTCGATTGAATCATACACGAATAATATTTTGCTTGATTCATATAAGCAAAAAGTTATGTATCAATTAAAAATTAATAGTTTGGAAGTTAATTCAACTTTTAATGAATATGAGAGTTTAGTGAAAGAATATTTGTCAGGTTATGAAAAAAAGAAAGTTGACTATAAAAAAATATTTATTCCTGAAGAAAAAGCAGAAGAAGAATATACAATTTGGTATATAAATATAGGATATACTGTCATGATAATAACAACATTGTTTATGTTTTTATGGATGTTTAATGAATTGAAATACTTTAAAAAAAATGTTGTTAATCAGTCAAATTATTATTCTAAAAAATAATAATTTTATCTCTCCCTACTAAAATCTTCCCTAACAGCTTCTTGACCTCGTTCCATAAAATATAAAATGGTCGAAGTCAAAGTTGGACGATTTAATGCCTTTTGCATTTTTTGCAAATACTCATACTCACTTTCTGTGAACGAGAGCATAACTTTCTTTTCTCTTTTTTGAGATGGGTCTTCTTGTGGAGGTCTTCCAACACTTCTATTTTTTCTATCTTCAATACTCATAATTTTCCTTTATGTAAAATTATATATTACTAAGTATAAATACTTTATTAATAACTATTAATTGCTTAAATCTATTCAAATCTATTTTTCACTATGTATTTATAATTAATACTTAGTATTTATTATATTTTTATAAGTTTTAATACTTTATACTTACTGCATATCAATTAAGGAGTCTATCATGAGTAACGAAGAAAAGATAACTTTCGAGGCTTTATATGCAAAGCATAAAAAAATAGCCATCTCAAAAAAAGAGATGGCACGAGAAACTGGTTTAAGTGTATCAACTCTTGATAGATTAAGACGAGCTGGTTTAGGTTGTGGATATATACAACAAGGACAAGGCGATGTAGCTTATCCATTGTTAGAGTTAGCAAAATACTATACTCATACTATACAAACTTTATAAAATAAAGTAAAAATCTATGAAAAACAGAGACTACCAAGAGAAATATAAGAAAAGTTACAATGATAAAAATAAAATTGTGACTTTTCCTCTAAGTGTTGCTTTTTTCGATGAACTCAGAAAAAGAGCAATGTACTTAGATTTAAAAACGAATTCTTATGCTAAAAGCATAATTACAGCTTTTTTAAATAATTCCACCCCGAAAATTCTATCATACGAGCAAAAAGAGTTTATTAATGACTATATCCATATATCAAGAGGAATAGCAAATAACATCAATCAAATCGCTCATAAAACAAATATGAATGAACAAATTGATATAAATATACTTATTAATAGCCTTAGAAAATATGAAGAAGAGTTTAAAAATTTTATCTCTAAAACCTAAATCATGATAATAAAATCTATGAGCAGAAAAAGTACATCTTTTTCGCAACTCTATGAGTATCTAACTCGTGATAAATCCTCTTTTACATTCTCAAGAAATACTTATGCCAACTCTAAAGATAAAAAAGAATTTGTGAATGAATTTTATGATAATTCTAGGCACTTAAGAGATGCTAGAGGCAAAGTTTATATGTATCATGAGGTTTTATCACTTGAAGCCAATGAATTGTCTTTAGAGAAGCAAAAAGAGATACTTCTTGATATGGCAGATAAATATCTTTATCAAAGAGCCGAAAATCATTTAGCTTTTGGAGTTGTTCATGAAGATAAAAATAATATGCACTTACATTTAATGATAAGTGCAAATGAAATAGAGGGAGATAAAAGAGTGAGACTCTCAAAACAAGAATTTTCACAAATTCAACAGAGACTAGAGAATTACAAAAATCAAAAATATCAAGAGTTGAAACAGTCCTCTTTTTATCAAGATAAAAAAGACCTCTCAAAAGAGAAACAAAACGAACAAGAGCTAAAAAATAGAGGTGCAAAAAGTATTAAAGAAGTGCTAAAAGATAATTTGAGAGATACTTTTAACAAAGCCACTTCAAGCATTTATATAGAGAATCACTTAAAATCTTTGGGCTATGAAATCTATACAAGAGGAAATACACAAGGTATTACTTACAAAGATAAGAACTATAGATTTAAAACTTTAGGGCTTGAAAAAGAGTATCAACAGTTACTTAGAAAATTAGAGAGAATACAAGAAAGAGAACTAAGACGGCAACAAGTCAAAGATGATAGAGGCTATTCAAGAGAAAGATGAAAACCATATAAACAAGGCTATAAAAGATTTTAAGATACAATAAAAAACTTTTTTAGACTCAGGTTACTATGGAATTTTTAGCACTTATTTTTATTTTAATAATTATGTTTATCGGTATGAATAATTTATTTAGAAAATTAGGAATTGGATTTTTGAATCCTCTTTCATTGTTATTTTCATTTTTCTCACAGCCACCCACTAAGGGTAATGGTATGATGAGTAAACAAGATGAAATTAAAACTTTTTCAAGATTTAATGATGGACTTTTAGTTGATGGAAAGTCTAAAAGACTATCCGCAAAAGAGAGTTTTAACCACCTCGCACTTTTTAGTAGAACTGGTGGAGGTAAAACAAGCTCTTATGTACTACCAAATATATATAAATTAGCCTCTCAAAAATGCTCTATGGTAATCACAGACTTAAGCGGAGAAATATATGATAAAACCAGTGCTTATTTGCATAATCAAGGTTTTAAAATATATGTTCTTGATCCAAAGAATTTAGATGAATCTATAAGATACAATCCACTAGAGTATGCAAAAGATTCTATGAGTATTGATATGCTTAGTGAGATTCTTATTGCTTCATCGGGTTTAAAAGGAACAAAAGCAGAGGATAAAATTTGGAGTGATGGAGCGAAAAACTTTATATCAATTTTGATAAAAGTTTTAAATGAGACTCATGACAAAAGATACATGAACTTAGCAAATGTTAGATATATGCTCAATAATTTTGGAAAAGTTGGAGAGCCACTTGATGAGTTTATAAAAAGATATGCAGATGATAAAACTTTTTCAGAGTACAAAGGTTTTATAAGCGGTAATGAAAAGACTATACAAAGTTTTATATCAACAGCCAGTGTTGCACTTAGCCCTATAGGAATAAATGACAATTTAGAAAAATTGACATATTCTCACTCTGTAGATTTTAAAAAATTCAGAGAAGAAAAATCAGTGGTTTTTATAAAAATTGAACAGCAATATCAAGAGCAATATAGCTTTTTATTAAACCTATTTTACTCACAACTTTTTAATGTGATGATGGATAAGCTGCCAACTGCAAAAGATTTGCATTTGTACTGCTTATTGGATGAGTTTGGTAATATGAATATACCAAGATTTTCATCTATCATAACAACAATTAGAAAGTACAATGTTTCTATTTCTATCATACTACAAAACATTAACCAACTCATTAAACAATATTCTCAAAACGAAGCAAAGACCATCTTAGATGGCGGTATTGCTTCTAAACTTATATATAGCGGTGCTGATTTAGATTTAGCTTCTGATTTAGAAAAGATGTTTGGATATAAAGAAACTCTCAAAAGACAAGCTGACGGTAGAGATTACTATGATAAAGAAGCTGTAATGAATGTCAGTGAGATTAGAACCATGAAAGATAATGAGGCACTGTTTGTATATGCTAATAAACATCCGCTAAAAATGAGTATCAAGCCATATTATAAAGATATGATGTACAAGAGTTTTTCTAAGATGAAACCTTATAAAATTAACGGTGTTAATCGTTATGACAGTGTGCAGTATGTCGATTTAGAAAAAGATAGGATTTTTCGTACAACTCTCAAATGAAATATCAAGTATGAATTTATCAAACTTCATATCCGTAGCACTCTTATTTTACATACCGTTTTACTTCTCAAAAAAAGCTCGGACTCTATTTTTTCATCTTTTGTATTCTTATTTTGGTATCTATATGTTATTTACGATTCACGGCACAAATATAATATATAATGGAAAATTACTTGTTGGTTTAGGTCTTTTAATTCCGCAACTTAGATTTATTATCCAGTTTATAAAAGACATAATTCAAACAGTTAAGATGATGACTGCAAATACCTACTATTTCTTTGTAACTATCTACTATAAGATAATAAGATTTATAAATTGGATTAAAACTGCCTATATTCTACTAAAAACTTTTTTTACTACTTTTAGTTTTAAAAAAGAGGACTATTCCGAGCAAGAACAAAGTTCACGGCAAAATTATAGTTATGAGCAAAAACATCAAAAGTTTTATGAAGAGCCAAAGCACAAAGAACAAAAAAGTTATCACAAAGAAGAAACAAAAAGTGAATCTAAATATAAAGAGCAAAGTTCTAGTAAAAAAGAAGAGCCTAAGAGTGAACCTAAAAAAGAGTATGGAAAATTTGAGAGGTTTTACAGTGATAGTGCTTATGTTGTTTTGGGTGTAAGTGCGGATGATGATATAAAAGTAATTAAAAAAGTGTATAGAAAGCTTGTTAGAGAGTATCATCCTGACTTAAATCCTGATAATATTGAGTTTTATACTGAGATTACACAAAATATTAATAATGCTTGGGAAAAAGTGGAGAAGTGGAAGAAGTAGCATAAAATAGAGCCATTGTCTCTGATTGCTATCGTAGAGCCTTGGTCTCTACTCCTGACTATAAGGTATGGTCGTTCTCACTCCCTGAATATCTACTATGTGAAAATTATTAAAATAATTTTTAATTTAATACAAATATGACAAGTAAAAAAGTATTTGAAGATAAAATAAAAAATATTGATAAACTTGAATTTGAACCAAAAAAAGATATAAATATGGTGTTCAAAACGGTATTATAAAAATAAAGAAATATAAAAATTCTTTTAGAAAAAATAATATTTTTTAACTCATTATAAACATGCTTGATTTTAATGAGTATAGGGATAGTTTTAAAAAACTTTATCCTAACTATTCAGAAGAACAATTAAAAGAAGTATTTGAATTAATGGTAGATTTTTGGAAATGAATGATAGAAAACTTTGATATATTTTTTAACATAGATAATTATGAAAGCAATAATTTATTATAGAAAATCAACAGATAGAGATGATAAACAAGCAAATTCACTTGAACATCAATTAGCAAATTGTAGAAGAATTGCTAGTGTAAATAACTTGGATGTTATCGAAGAAATATGAGAAAGTAAAAGTGCAAAAACTGAGTGAACAAGAGCATGATTTAATAAGTTAATCAGGCTATGCAGAACTCGAAAAATTGATTATATAGTTATTGATGAGCCTAAAAGACTTTCAAGAAATAATTTAGATAGTGCCAGAATTATTGACCTGTTTGACAAGCAACAGGTTAAATGAATTTATAGCACTGGAAGATTTTATTCAGCAGAACAAATCAATGATGTCTTCTTATTACAGCTTGATTTATCATTATCTAAAATGGATAATGCTCACAGAAGTAAAGATGTTAAAGAAAAAATGATTACTTGTGTCAATAACACGAGAAGATTTCTACGAAAAGCTCCGTTTTGATACAAAAATATTACAGTTAAAAAATGACATAAAGAAATTATTGTTGATGAAAAAGAAGCAAAGATTGTCAAAGAAATATTTGATTTAAGGCTTGAAAATAAAGCTTATACAACTATAGCTAGGATTTTACAGGATAAATACGGACAAAAAATTAATTTAAGCTATAAAGCCAATAGAATACATCAATTGGTTGGAAATAAGTTTTATTATGGTGTTTTTATATGGAGTGGAAAAGAGATTATTGGAAGTCATAAACCTCTAGTTACAAAAGAAATATATGACAGAGCAAAAGGTGTTTGACCGTGAGTGCATGAAAGAGAAAAGACTTTAATGACAAATTTTATGAATCCTAGGATATATCATTTCAAATGACTACTCAAAGACACTTCTTGAATTAAATTAGCGAGTTATGAAAAAAAATGATTCACTTATTATACTAGTCAGAGTAGAAGCCCTGAAAAACTAAATATCAGTGAAGATTTACTTTTTAAAAAGTTATGAGAAATTATTAAGGAGCAAGATTTTTCAAATGAAATGATTCATGGAGTTGATAATGGAATTATTCTTGACTTAATCAAAAAAGAGGAAATGAATTATTGAGTTGAAATTATGGAGATTGATAAGCAAGTTAAAGTAATAAAAATGAAACAAGAAAAGCTTTTAGACATGAAACTTGATGAAGTCATAGATGAAAAAGCATATCTTTCGAAGCACAATCAATTAGAAAATCAAATCAAGGACTTTTTGGATGAAAAATCAAGGTTAAAAAAAGACAATTTTGTAGCGAAGACCCAAATATTGTTAGAACTGGCTTGAAGCCTTTATAGAAGCTATTCTATGGTAAATAATGATTGAAAAACTTATATCATAAAAAATTTGATGTTAGAACTTTTTTTAAACAACAAAAAAGAGCTTCAAATAGCGGAAACTCCATTATTCAAAAGCTCTAAAATGTTGAAAATCTCTTTTGGTACTCCTGAAAAGTTTGATATTAGAACATTTAAAAAGGAATTGTCAAGATTAAATATAGAAGATTTAAGAGAGTTTCATAAGTTTATAAAAAAACTTACTTAATTTAACTACAACATTGCACAACTTTTCTACAATCTCCATCTTTTTTGTCGTCCATAAATTATGATTTATATAGGATTTGAAAGTAAAAAAGAGCTTTTTAAAGCTATAAAAATTTAATATTTTTGAAAAGATTATTGAACATATTGATTGTAAAAATCTGACGAAGAGATGGTATCAATATTTGAATTTTGAAAACCTTTTTTATCGTTGGTAATAATTAGTCTTGCTTTTTTCTCTTTTGCACAAAAATACTGAACTGCATCTTCAAAATCTTTAAAATCTGAATTTATCGCATTTCTCAATATATCTTCATCTACTGACACTATTATATATTCATCCAAAAAAGTATTGATATATTCTTTGAGTTTTTTAGGCTCTATTCCTTTTCTAGAAAAGTAGTGTATATTGATGATAGAAATATCATTTAAAATAATTTCAAAATTTTTTTCACCAAGAAAAAGTAGAACTTTTCTTGCAATTCCACTATCTCTGTCTAATATCGAATCTAAAAAAATATTTGTATCAATATAAATTTTTAAGCTCATAGTATTTAATTAGTCTTACTACTAAAATATTCTTCTTTAGCTTCGTTGATACTCAATCTTATTTTTGATGGATCAAGTAAATCATGAAGTCCTTCCATTGCATTTTTTAGTTTTTTAGCCTTAGTAGTATTATTAGATTTAGCACTTCTAATTTGCTCGTCTAAATCATTTGAAATTGTTTTATGTTTTCTAAACTGATTGATACTATTTTGTGCCACTTCAACTTTAAAATGAAATGTTTTTACCGCTAAATCCAAGAACTCCTGAATTTTACTTTTATCGTCAGAATCAATATATATAGTTGTCATAGATAAACCTTTTTAAAGATATAAACAAAACCCATTTTAACAAAAAATACACAAAAAGCAAATTTCTCTTTCAACTAAAAATTTCTATTTTTAGCAGATTTGAAAAGCTTTGTAAAACTAGGTTTATGAATTAAGATATTATAACAATTTATTAGTAAAGAAGCTTTGGAGAAGATAATGTTATTTAGCTATAGTTTGTATTACATTCTAAAAACTCATTCATCTTTATTTAACTTTATCATCAACTTTCAAGTAATAATTCATCGTTGAAGTCAATCAACCACTCTTTTAATCGTACAATAAACGGTTTTAAGGGTGTTTTTAAATTCATAAAAATACCTCTTAAAAACTACTGCTTATCAAATGTTTTTTGAAAATATTTTCTTGCATAAAGTCATCAAAAACACTCTTCATCAAAAGCCATTATCCAATTTTTTCAAAAACCATATTTTGCATTATTGATTTTAAAGGTAGCAAAATATTACATTTGACAAGCAGTACCGTATTGTGCTTAATCAGTGGGATTAATTGTCCTACTATTTTATATTTGTAACTTTTTTTATTATGAAAAAAGCAGTACACAAAATTATTCAGGGAGATTGTCTTGAGGTTATGAAAAAAATACCAGACAACTCAATAGATTTTATATGTTCGGATTTTCCGTATAATATTTCCAATAATGGATGACTAACCAAAAGAGGTGACAAGATTGTCAAAGCAGACTTTGGAGAGTGGGATAAATGGGATTCGCAAGAAGAGTACATAGATTTTGTATTTCAAGTATGCAATGAATACAAAAGAATCTTGAAAGCAAATGCTAGTATGGTATTGTTTTTTAGTTATCAATATTCAGGATGGTTGGCTTATGAAATGCAAAGAAGATGACTTTTCACATTTCGTACACCTCTAATATTCAATAAGACAAATCCACAACTACATTATAGAAAAACAGGTTTTAGAAGCTGTCATGAAAGTTGAGTATGGCTTGTAAATGATGGATGAAATTTCAGTAAACCAAGAACTTTCAATTTTTTAAGTCAATCTAAAATGAAAAATGTTTTGAACTATGCAATCGGAGAAAATAAACAAAGCAATCATCCTACGGAAAAACCAGAGTTTCTAATCGGTGGACTAATTGAAGTTTTCACAAATCCAAATGAAATTGTACTGGATAGTTTTGCAGGTGGTGGAACAACTGGTGTGGCATCTTATAAGAAATGAAGACATTGTATATCTATCGAGAGAGAAGCAGGGTTTATAAAAACTATTAAAGCAAGACAACTAAGAGCTGAAAAGCAAATTAAGGGCGGTTAAGCCCTTTTTTTGTTGATAAATTCAATAATTTGGATAAGCAAAGAATAACAATATTAACAAAGTCCCAATAATTTTTAATCTATCTATATTTAATTGTAGTAATAAAATTAGTAACAACACATATGACAGAGTAATAATCGCATAAGAAGCAGTTACTTTATATTGTAAGTACATTTTAGCTTCTTCTTGCTGTACTGTGTAAAAAATTTCTCTATTAGAGATTGATAATTCTAATTCTTTAATTTTTAGACTATTTTCAAATTTCTTTTCTTGATTATTTTTATACAGAGTAAGTAATTCACTCTCTTGTTTTGCAATATTATATTCTTGATTCAACTTTAGTTGTAATTTTTGTCCCTCAATATCAGTATATCCAATACCTGTTGTATATAAAACCGTAATTGCAGAGTAATAAACAAATAATATTTTTATAATTGTTTCTCTTTTTTCTTCTTTAAATATTAAAATACTTATAGTTACAAGACCAAATAAAAATACTAAATTACCCGATAATTCAAGTAATTTTTTACAAGGAGTTATAATATCTTCATTACCATTTATGCAATTAGCTAATTGAGAAGCCTCTAAAATATGTTTATACAAATGAGCGTATTGTGAAAGAATAAACCATAATACGACCATTAAAGATAAACTTTTCCAATTATTTTGGATGTTTATTTTAGCTTTATTAAATATTGAAACAATCATTTTTCTCCTTTTTAGTGATATATATTTAGAACATTAGCACAAAAAATAAAAGTAATTAAAAAATATGACAAATTGCAATAAAAATAATTTCCAAGCTTACTGCAAGAATTTACGAAATTAAATGTTTAATTAAAAATCAGAGCCTTCATCTCTGATTGCTATCGTAGAGCCTCGGTCTCTACTCTTCACTATAAAATATAGTCGTTCTCACTCCTCTAACATCTACAAGGTAAACCTACTTAATTTATGAAGTTCTTTAAGAACTTAAAACCCTTTTGAGACACGAGAATTTTTACGAATGTAAATCTATATAAAAATAATACAAGTAGTATTTTTCTCTAAATTTAATTCATTCTCGGTCTTTGTTCAAAAGGGCATTTAAGCCCAAAAGAATATGTTTGTCTTGAAAGCTTTTTGCTTTCGCTAGTTTCGACTTTCAGCCGACAAACATTTTTAAAAATATTTGAGAAAAGGCTTACCATGACAAGAGTAGAGATTGAAAATGAGTTTAAAGGTATAGATGGAATTAACGAGGCTAAGAAGATATACAAAAATTTAGCTAAAAAACTTCATCCTGAT
>JAPLGO010000030.1 GCA_026390115.1 Campylobacterales bacterium
CCATTTTCTACATTTAGCTATAATTCCAAACATGAAAAAAGAAGCAAATTTTAAAGTAATATCAGATTATTCTCCTGCGGGAGACCAGCCGACTGCAATCAAAGAACTCACAAACAGCATTCTAAAAGGTAATCGTTACCAGACACTTGAAGGTGTCACGGGGAGCGGTAAAACCCACACTATGGCGCGTGTTATAGAGAATGTTCAGATGCCTACAATCATCATGACACATAACAAAACCTTAGCTGCTCAGCTTTACAGTGAGTTTCGTCAGTTCTTTCCGAATAACCATGTTGAATATTTTGTCTCCTATTATGATTATTATCAGCCGGAGGCGTACATTCCCCGTCAGGACCTATTTATAGAAAAAGACAGTGCCATAAATGAAGAGCTTGAGCGAATGAGACTCTCTTCTACTGCGAATCTTTTAAGCTATGATGATGTTATTGTGATTGCCTCGGTCTCTGCAAACTACGGTTTGGGAGACCCTGAAGAGTATGAAAACATGGTTCAATCTGTGGCAGTCGGAGATATCATTTCACAAAAAACACTTCTTCTTCGTCTTGTCGAAATGGGATACAGCAGAAACGATACCTATTTTGATAGCGGACATATAAGAGTTAACGGTGAAACGCTTGATATTTACCCTCCCTATTTTGAGCAAGAAGCAATTCGCATAGAGTTTTTTGGTGATGAGATAGAGGCTATTTACACCTTCGACATCATCGATAATAAAAGACTAGAAGAGCATAAACAGTTTACAATCTATGCAACTTCACAATTTAGCGTTAGCCAAGAAAAGATGGCGGTTGCAATCAAAAGAATAGAGGAGGAGCTTGATGAGCGACTTGCCTATTTTCAGGCAGAGGGCAAACTTGTAGAGCATCAAAGACTCAAACAGAGGGTTGAATTTGATCTTGAAATGCTCCAGACTACGGGCATGTGCAAAGGTGTTGAGAACTACTCGAGACTGCTTACTAACAAAAAAGAGGGGGAAGCACCTTACACTTTGCTTGACTATTTTGCACTCCACCATAAAGAGTATCTGGTAATTGTAGATGAGTCGCATGTCTCTTTACCTCAGTACCGCGGCATGTATGCGGGGGATAGAGCCAGAAAAGAGGTTTTGGTTGAGTATGGATTCAGACTTCCAAGTGCGCTGGACAACAGACCACTCAAAGCAGATGAGTATATCAACAAAGCACCCTATTATCTCTTTGTTTCAGCCACACCATCAGCATACGAGCTGGAGATGTCAAGTGTCACTGCGCATCAAATTATCCGCCCTACTGGGCTTCTTGACCCAGTTTTAGAGATAAAACCATCAGGAAACCAAGTAGAAGATATACATGATGAGATAAAAAAAGTTATAGTTAACGACGAGAGAGTTCTCATCACGGTTTTAACAAAGAAAATGGCGGAAGCACTCACAAAATATTTAGCAGATTTAGGTATAAAAGTTCAGTACATGCACTCAGATATTGATACAATTGAGAGAAATCAAATCATCCGTTCACTCCGAAAAGGTGAATTTGATGTGCTTATAGGAATAAATCTTCTTCGAGAGGGTTTAGATTTACCGGAGGTCTCTTTGGTAGCTATTTTGGATGCTGACAAAGAAGGATTTTTAAGAAGTGAAACTGCCCTCATTCAAACCATCGGGCGCGGTGCCAGAAATTCAAAAGGAAGAGTCATCCTCTATGCAAACAAAATTACTGGTTCAATGCAAAGAGCTATCGACAAAACTACTGCAAGAAGAGAAGTTCAGGAGGCTCACAACATAGAGCATGGGATAACACCTACAACAACCATACGAAAACTTGACGAAAATTTAAAATTGGAAGACCACGGCGGTATTTACCAAAAGAACAAAAAAATGGATAAAATGCCGCCACGAGAGAAAAAATCTCTCACAACGGAACTCATGTTAAAAATGAAACAGGCTGCAAAAGAGTTAAATTTTGAAGAGGCAGCAAGACTTCGTGATGAGATAGCAAAAATAAAACAACTCTAGGACGGCATATGGAAGATACATTTACTAATTTAGCAACTTACGGATATATAGGACTTTTTTTATACTCTCTCGGGGGTGGGTTTATGGCACTCATTGGAGCAGCGGTTCTCTCATACATGGGTAAAATGGATTTGTCTCTCTCTATTTTCATCGCTTTTATAGCCAATACGCTTGGTGCCATGTTACTTTTTTATATGGCACGATATCAAAAAAGCATGATGATGGAAGGACTTCGTAAACACAGAAGAAAACTTGCATTTTCTCATATTATGATTAAAAAATATGGCTCTTGGATAATTCTGCTTCAAAAATTTATTTACGGTGCAAAAACTATTATACCTATTGCTATCGGACTTACAAAATATGAATTCAAAAAATTTGCTCTATTAAATGTAGCAAGTGCAGGAGTTTGGGCTTTGTCGATTGGGATAGGAAGTTATTATTCGGGAGATTTTTTAGTAAAAATAGCCGAGAGCATAGGTCAAAAACCTTGGATAGCTCCACTCATATTGATTGCAGTCGGGAGTAGCTTATGGTTTTATGCAACACATGCTACAAAACGAAAGAAGTGAGTATCTTCAGAACTTGTAATTCTCGAAAAACAAAGTTTTTACTAAAGAAACATTTTCGCATAGCGAAAAACGATTCTCTTGTTTTGTAGCTTTAGAGGGTTGCAGGGACAATTTGTCCCTGCAACTAAAACGGACGCGTTCGTTTTAGTGTGTAATATCAGATAATTTTTCAACTTCCTACTTTCGGACCAGCCTCGGAAAAGTCAAATTTACTATCTTCATTTTGATATTTTTTAAAGTTTTTGATAAACATTTCAGCTAATTTATCTCGTGTATTATCAAACAACTCTTTGTCATTCCAAGCATTTCTCGGATTTAAAATCTCTGGATTTATATCACCTAAAGTTTTTGGAACATGAAGTCTGAATGTTCTTGTAGTGTCAAATTCGCTCTCTTTAATGCTTCCATCAAGAATAGCATTGATACATGCGCGCGTGTCCTTAATGCTCATCCTTTTTCCAACACCATAACCGCCACCCGTCCAGCCGGTATTTACCAGATAAACATTTACTCCATACTCATCAATTTTTTCACCTAAAAGCTTTGCATAAACAGTTGGGTGAAGAGGTAAAAAAGCCTCTCCAAAACATGCAGAAAAAGTTGCCACAGGCTCCGTAATTCCTCTCTCGGTTCCGGCAACTTTTGCAGTGTATCCGCTCAAAAAGTAGTACATCGCCTGTTCTTTTGTAAGTTTTGAAACAGGAGGAAGAACACCGAAAGCGTCGGCAGTTAAGAAAATAATATTTTCCGGATGCCCTGCACTTAAAGACGGCTCATGATTTTCAATATGTTCAATCGGGTAGGAAACACGAGTATTCTCAGTTTTGCTTCCATCATCATAATCAACTTCTCCTTCGCTATTCATAGCTACATTTTCCAGTAATGCACCTTTTCTGATAGCACCGTAAATTTCCGGCTCACTGTTAGCATCTAGGTTAATTACTTTTGCATAGCATCCACCCTCAAAATTGAAGACACCGTGCTCATCCCAGCCATGCTCATCATCACCTATCAGTTTTCTGCGTGGATCTGTTGAGAGTGTTGTCTTACCTGTTCCGCTTAGTCCAAAAAAAAGCGCAGTATCTCCCCGTTTTCCAACATTAGCAGAACAATGCATTGCAAGTTTCCCTTCAAGCGGCAACCAGTAGTTCATCATAGAAAAAATTCCTTTTTTCATTTCACCGCCGTACCAAGTACCGCCTATTATGCAGAGATTATTTTCAACATCAAAAAGCACAAAAACTTCAGAATTGAGTCCATGTCCTTTCCATTTATCATTAACTGCTTTACATGCGTTTAAAACTGTAAACTGTGGTTTAAATGTTTCTAGCTCGCTGGTTGTAGGACGAATAAACATATTTTTAACAAAATGAGACTGCCAAGCTATTTCAGATATAAAACGAACTGATCTTTTTGAAGCCGGAGTTGAACCACAAAAGACATCCGTTACATATATATCTTTTTCTGATAATTGTTCTTTTGCTACAACTAAAAGTTCTGCAAAAACTTCTGCCGATATTTTTTTATTTACATCGCCCCATGCTATGTATTTATTTGAAGGATTAGAGTCCACAAAATACTTATCTTTTGGACTACGACCTGTAAAAATACCAGTGTCAACTGCCGTTGCGCCCTTTGTCGTAAGGACACACTCATCATTGTCAAGTTCATGTTTAATAAGCTCTTCATAACTTAGGTTATGAAAAACCTTACCAACATTTTTTAATCCCAACTCTTCTAATTCAGTTAAATTCATAATAAACCTTCTGGCATTTTTTATATGTAAAATCATCTATAATTTACGGAATTATACACTTACTACACCTAAATTATATATAAAAACGTCTCTCTTATTGAGCCTTTTACAGAGAAAAATTACTTTAAGTTTTTTTAGATAAAATTTCAATCTTGCTCGCATAACTCAGTTGGTAGAGTGTTACCTCGACAAGGTAAAAGTCACAGGTTCGAGTCCTGTTGTGAGCACCACATTCATCACTGCCAATTACTTCTTTTAGGCACTTTCAGTTTAATCTTTTATTGCTAATTTAAAATATTACTGTAAGACTTTAAATCTCCTTTTGCTTACGATTTGCACTGTTTTCTTTTTTCTGAAATTCGTAAAGCAGTTTATTTGAATCTATTTCAAAGTTAAAGAATTCAGAACTAAACCCATTGTCTCCAATTTTTAGCAGTTGAATAACCGCTCCATCATGGTTTTGCAATTCAAGATATAAAAGCCCTAATGCGTATCTGCTCTCCAAAAAGTCTGTATCTTGCAATTTTGATAATTCTAAAAGAGCAACTGCATTTTCATTATGTTTTGCAGCTATTGATGCAACTGCACCTAAAAAGAGCGTATCTGCATCTCTTATTTTTAACTCATCAATCAGTTGATTATAAAGAGTAAATGACTCTTCATATGCTTTATCATAAAGAGAAGCTAGAGCTAATGCACTGATAATCTCATATGGATTTTCTGTTGTAGCATCTAAAACATGCTTGAGCTGCTCTCTTAGAAAGAAGAGTTTACCCGTTATAAGGTTCTGTTGAATATATAAATATCTTACAATTTCTGGACCATAATAAAGATCATTGAAATCAAATTTTTGAATTTTTAAATAGTTTTGTACTTCTTTCGCATAATCGATTATTTTTAAATCACCAAAATGAGCATCAATATACATCATGTGAGGCAAAATATCATTTGGAAGAAGGGCAGTTAATTTTTCAGATGATGCTTTTGCAGTATCTTGCTTATTTAAACCTTGAGAGATGATAATATCTAGTGCTAAATAAAGTGGTCTCTGCTTATAGTTATTATCAAGCCAATCGACACTTGAAAGCAAATCATTTTCACTTATATTTAAGAGCGTTTTATATAAATCTATATTTTCATCATGCTCTTCTTGTTGCATTGCTTCTTTGATAATTGAGGTTAATTTAGTATGTTCTTTATTTATAAGTTGACCAGTCATAATCGCAAAGATGCCTGAGAGATAATTTTTTGCATCTAGGTAGTAGGAGCGTAAAAAATGCTCATGAGCATCATGCATGTTTCCCATCTGTGCATATGTAAGCGCTAAGTTATAGTGCAGGATTGAGTGCTTTGGTTGTAACTTAACAAGCTCGTCTAACTCCTCATTAGCTTCTCTGATTCTAAAAGTGAGAGCTTTCTTTATCGCCTTTGCTATTCCATAATTTACGGCAGAAGATGAAGCGCTTTTTTCAAGGTATTCTGTTGCTGAGACTATATTGTCTATATACATATTGGCATTACCTTTTCGTATATAATTTATAGTTTTATCCGCATTAAATACTTTGTATGGAGAAAAGTAAAATATTTTTTGATAATTTAGCGATCTAGAATTCTCAAGTTTGTTTTTAAAGAGTTGTTGCGCTTTTTTTGGTTCAAAAAGTGAATCTTTCAGTACTACTTTAATAGGGTAAAGATTGTATGCTTCATCCGGAAAAGAATCTGTCACAGTTTTTATATCCATTGCACCCTTTGCAACAAGACCCGCTTTAATATTTACAAGCCCAAGCGCTAGTTGTGCCTTTGCAGGTTCAATATTATTTTGAATCGCATTATATAGATACTTCCGCGCAGATACAGTGTCCCCGACTCTTGCATACGAAAGACCAAGACTAAGGGAATCTTTCTTGTCAAACTCTTTTTTTATTGTCTCTATTGCATCGTTGTTATTCTCAAAAAGTGAATCAATTTTCGCACTTAAATGTTTTTGAACTTCAGGATACTCATCAGAAGTCGGATTTTTAAGCGCACTTAATGCTTCAAGATAGTTACCGTTATAGTAATTTATAAGGGTGTAGTAATAGGAGTAAAGAGGAGAATCGATTTCATTTGGCAAGTAAGCATATGCCAAATCTATGTAGTATCTAAAACTCTCTTTGTCACCCAAATGCATTGAACAGACCGCTGCATTTATCGCGCTGACACATCTTTTTTCATCATTTTGTATGGCTTTCTGGAAAGTTTTAAGAGCCATGTCGTATTGTTTATTTATGAGCTGTGCCACACCGAGATTGTATTGAGAAATAGCTTCACTAAAGAGAGCAATTCTTTCATACAAAGAGAGCGCCTCCTCCTTGTTCCCGTTGGAATAGAGATAGTTGGCTTTAGCAATCATGTTCTCAAGCTTGCTTGCTTCAATAGGCTCTTGTACTTTTATTACCTCTTTCTTTTCTATTGTTGTTGTAGATGGAGGAGCTTTTTCTTCTTTGAATGATTTGAAAATCAAAAAGAGTGCAATTATGATAATAAGGAGAAGAAGAGCTCCTGCACCACCAAAGATGAGGAGTTTTTTATTTTTGAGGGGAGATTCTTTAGTTGCAATCTCTTCCTCTTTGGGAGTGCTCTGAAAATCAGTTACCTCACTCTCCTCAATTATGATTATTTCTTCATTAGCATCAGCCATCAGTTACCTTAGTTTATTGCATTCTTGTGGATAACATGTAAGCAAGAAAAGTTCCCTCTCAACATGCCCTCAATAAAGTTAACTTATATAAGTCTCTAAAACTTTCATAATAGTAATTATTCTATCTTCGTTTTGAAAATTTTTCATAATATCTACCAACTGTTAATGCTAAGCCATCCAGTATATGAAGATTCATGTTTTTATCTCCATCTCTGATACAAATTTTTGTGCGTCTGATCTGAAAATCTTTTGTATTAAAACAGAACATAACTCTATAAATTTATTTTGTATGGGTTACAAAACATCAACAAATCACTTATTTTTGAAGACATTATAACATGTTTGTTTATAATGGCAAGTGCCCTATACAAAGAATACAAAGCTGTTCTGAGTTAAAATTAAACGTTCAGTAAAGCAAACAAAAAATATCTGTAAAAGGACAAAGATTCAAGATTTCAATCAGCATACAGTAGTAAAAAATCCGTTTTGCAGATAAGCTAATCAACTTATTATATAGCTAAAACCATCAAGTGGATTTTCAATTAGAAATTTTCTAATCCACTTTCAGAATCGAAATGAAACTTTGTTTTCAGGGCTGACTATTTAGAAAAGTAACCTATTAGTGATTCAGATGCTGTGACTTCTTGTCCTAAACTGATATTAAGCCTAAAATTTTGAGGAAGGAAAAGAGTTGTAACGCCGTTAATCATAAGACCGTATCTTAAAGATTGAAGAAGATTTTGACCTTCTGAAATCCCTATTTTAATCTCATCAACACTACATTTTAACATGTGTAAAACTTTCATTTTATTAGATTTTTCATCTTCAAACACAAGTTCTGCATGTTCATTTATTTTTTTTGCGAGTGCACCAATTTTAGAAAGTCTTGCACCTCTTTTTATATTCACTGATTTGAGAGAGGAGTTAAATGGCACTCGCAAAAAAGCAACATCAAAAAAGCTACTTTCTATCTCGATTTTATAAGCATACTCTTTGTCGTCAATCTCTTCTATAGACAGCACAACACCATCGACAGGACACATAACACTATTTTTTTCATAAACTATTCTTGCTCTCTCTGGGTTTCTATAGATAAATACAAAAAAGAGTAGCGCAAAGAAAGACATGAACTCTAAAATTTCAAAGTCTAATATAGCAAAAATAGCAAAAAGAAAGGCTGAACAACCGATATATTTAAGCCCCTCTTTGGCTACCGGAGATAAATTATTTCTCATCTCAACTCTCTTCTTTAGACATTGTTGCGTCTTGCTTTAGCTCTTCTTCTATATCATTTGTAACATTAGAAACTTTTGATTTCATGTTGTTCTCTTTTTCAAAATGAATAATAATTTCTCTAACTTCTTCACCGGTAATATTCTCTTTTTTGTAAAGAAGTGCCACCATCTCTTCGACTGCACCCTTATACTCTTTGAGCCTAGCTACGACAGCGATGTATCGCTCAGCTAAGGATGACTTAATAAATTCATCCATGTTCTCTGCCATTTTGTCACTGTACTCACGCGAAACCTGCTGCGCACCACCCAAAAAGGAGTGTCTCTGTTTCTCTAAAACCATCAATCCTGCAACATCCGTCATACCATAAACCTGCACCATTGATTTAATAATCTCTGTTGCTCTTTCTAGGTCATTTCCTGCACCTGTAGAAATTTCACCGATAAAAACTTCTTCGGCCGCTCG
The DNA here is from genome assembly GCA_026390115.1 of Campylobacterales bacterium. GTDB lineage: Bacteria > Campylobacterota > Campylobacteria > Campylobacterales > Sulfurimonadaceae > Sulfurimonas. The sequence continues at coordinate 8,721 of JAPLGO010000030.1, forward strand.
CCCACCCAAAAGAACATCGACCTCTGCAAAAAGTTCATATTTTTGCATCATAAACTTATCTTCTTCCGGCTTGTTGAGTGTATATCCGAGTGCAGCAAGGCCACGAGGAACTATAGAGACCTTAGAAACCTTCTTTGCCCCATCTGTTGTTTCTGCTAAAAGAGCATGTCCACTCTCATGATATGCGACAATCTTCTTCTCTTTAGGATTGATACGGCGAGATTTTTTGGCAAGGCCTGCTATGGCTCGTTCCACGGCTTCATATAAATCTTTCTGTTTTACGGTTTTTTGGCTTTTTCTTCCGGCCAAAAGTGCAGCTTCATTTACAATGTTTGCTAAATCAGCACCCGCCAAACCTGCTGTCAATCTAGCAACTTCTTCTAGCTCAACATCCGCATCCATTTTTACATTCTTTACATGTACATTTAAAATTTTTATACGACCTGCAAAATCCGGCTTATCAACTAAAACCTGTCTATCAAAACGCCCTGGGCGAAGAAGTGCTTGGTCAAGAACCTCCGGTCTGTTTGTTGCAGCTAAAATAATAATCGGAGTATCTGTTCCAAATCCGTCCATCTCTGCTAAAAGCTGATTGAGTGTCTGTTCTCTCTCATCATTTCCGCCCATCATGCCACCGGCAGCACGACTTTTACCTATTGCATCAATCTCATCTATGAAGATAATACTCGGAGCATCCTTTTTAGCTTGTTCAAACAAATCACGAACACGGGCAGCACCCACACCCACAAACATCTCTATAAAACTAGAACCACTTACAGAAAAAAATGGAACATCCGCTTCTCCGGCAACGGCTTTTGCCAGAAGTGTTTTACCGGTTCCCGGGCTTCCTACCAAAAGTACGCCTTTTGGGATTTTTGCACCGATTTCTACATATCTTGCAGGGTATTTCAGAAAGTCCACTATCTCTTGAACCTCCTCTTTTGCCTCTTCTACACCTGCTACATCATCAAATTTTGTTTTAGGTTTTTCAGAATTAACCATCTTTTTTGAATTGCCCATTCCCAAAAGACCGCTTCCCATACTTTTTTGCATTCTCCCTGCAAAAAACATCCAAATTCCTATAATTATTAAAAATGGAAAAAGCCATCCAAACATCTCAGTAAACCAGTTTGTCTCACTGAAACCTTGATACTGTATGCCCTGTTTGTCAAGCTCTTCCACAAGTTTTGTGTCGCCTTTTACTATTCTTGTTGTATATATCTTTCCGTCCGCTGAAGTAGCTTTAATGTAGCTCTGCCCTATATCAACCTTATCTACACTTTTAGATGCAACCAATGACTTCAACTCCGAGTAACTTACCTGTTTCACTTTACCTGAACCCCCAGCGATTGCCCCTTCTACCGCTCCATCAACTCCTCCGTTATTTTCACCTATGACTACTCTAAACAGTAAGATAACAGCAACAGAAAAAATTGCAAATGTTATCAGCGGGTTTTTATTAAAAAAATTATTATCGTCGTTGTCTTTATTCGGAGTTTTTTTTGCCATATTTTTATTTCCTGTTTACTTTTTTAAGATAAGGGTTACCCACTCATCCTGAGCGATTCTCTGAACTATTTCACAATCTTTGTAAAAATTTAAAACTTTTGTTTCATATTTGTCTAATATTCCGGATAAAATCAGAATGCCATCTTCTTTGAGCGCACTTTTTAAATCTTTTGCTATAAATGTCAAAACATCTGCTACTATATTTGCTACAACTATGTTGTATCTATTTTTAGAGAGGGAGCAGGAGCCTTCCCAGATATTTGAAAATTCAAGAGAGTTTATCTTTGCATTTACAATGCTGTTTTCAACGGAAATTATGTCTGTATCACAGGCATCAACAACTGCTCCGAGTTTCATCGCAGCTATTCCCAATATGCCGCTTCCACAACCAACATCAATAAGTGTATCTCCGCTCTTTACATACTCTGAAATTGCTCTAAGTGATGATGCTGTTGTTGGATGGTGCCCAGTTCCAAAAGCCAAAGCTGGATCTATTACAATATTTATAAGCTCATTATGAGGTTCATCCCACGTTGGATGTATATAGAACTTATCTATCACAAGTGGTTCTATGCTTTTTTGATAAGTATCTACCCAATCACTGCTTTTTTGTTTTGTTATTTTACACTCTAGATCTACACTCTGACTTAAAGCTTTTTGTAGGGCTTCGGCAAACTGTTCTAGTCCCCAAGCGATTGTTTCAAGCTCTTCTTCGCTTCGGATAATAAATCCCTCATCACTCTCTTCAAAACCTATTGGTATGGTATCTGATAAAAAATCTAAAAAGAGAGAGTGATGGGATGAAACTTTAACGCTTAATTCATAGTAATATTCTTGCATTACTCCGAGACACCCATTACGGCACCAAGTTTTTCTTTCAATACCTGTGGAGTAAATGGTTTCACTATATAGTTATTTACGCCTGCTTTAAGAGCTGTTATAACTTCTGCTTTTCCACCCTCTGTTGTTACCATGATGATTGGTAAATCTTTAAAGCGAGCATCAGCGCGAACTTTTTTAACAAGTTCAAGACCATTCATCTCAGGCATATTCCAATCTGTAATTAACATGTCAATATCTGGGTTTGCATCCATAGCAGCCCAGCCCTCTAAACCATCTCCACCTTCAAGAATGTCTTTATAACCGAGACGAGCTAAAGTGTTTTTAATAATACGACGCATTGTAGAGCTATCATCAACTACTAATAATTTCAATTAAAATCCTTTTTTATAATATTGTTAGCATCTTTTGTGCCAAATGGTACCTAAATTTTGTTTATTTTTCTATTAATTTAAGAGTTTGAACATTTTTGCCAAGTCAAGTGTTCCCTCGTAATAAGCTTTACCAATGATAACCCCATCCACTTCTTTCGTCGCTATTAGAGCTTCTATATCACTTGAATCTTTTACTCCGCCACTCGCGATTGTGCTTATTCCTGAAGCTCTAGCAATATCCAAGGTAAATTCAACGTTTACCCCGCTTAAAGTACCGTCTTTGCCGACATCTGTGCATATTATAGCTTCGACGCCGGCATCCGCAAATTCTCTTGCCAGATCAGTTGCTCGCATAGAACTCACTTCACCCCAACCCTCAACCGCTACAAAGCCATCAATCGCATCAATACCAACGGCTATTGGATATTTTGATGCCATCTCTCTTACGAATTGTGGATTTTTAACGGCTATTGAGCCTAATATTACTCTATTTATGCCGATTGCAAGCATTTTTTTAATTGTCTCTTCGTCTCTAATTCCACCGCCGAGTTCTAGCTTTACATTACAGTTTTCTCTAATTTTTATTATCTGCTCTAGGTTTTTTGGCTCACCTGCAAAAGCACCATTTAAATCCACCAAATGAACCCACTCTGCACCCATCTCTTCAAACTTTTTCACAAGCTCCCATGGCTCATTCGAGTAAATCTTTGCACTCTCCATAAGACCCTTTGTAAGTCTCACGGCCTTTCCATCTTTTAAATCTATCGCTGGGTATAAAGTCATTGATTATAGTCCTATAAAATTTTCTAAAATTGCCAAACCGTTTTTATGGCTTTTTTCTGGGTGGGGCTGAATGCCAAAAATATTGCCGCATGCCACGGCAGAGGTAAACTCATAGCCGTAAAAAGTTGTGCCGATTATGTCATTTCTATCTGCACAGTTTACATGATAGGTGTGAACAAAATAGAGGTAATGCTCTTCATCCAAATTTTTGAAAAGAGAATGCTCTTTTGTGAACATTTTATTCCACCCCATGTGTGGAACTTTAAGCGGTTCATCAAATTTTGAACTATCAAAAGCTTTCACATCGCCTTTAATCAATCCTAAACCTTCATTCAACCCAAACTCTTCGCTGCTCTCAAAAAGCAGCTGCATTCCAAGGCATATTCCAAACATATATTTTCCACTATGCGCGAACTCCTTGAGTGCTTCAATCATGTTTCTCTCTTTTAAATGCTTCATCGCATCGCCAAAAGCACCGACTCCAGGGAGTATCAGCTTCTCATAATTTTTAAATTTCTCCGGGTCGCTCTCTACGACCGTCTCTTTGCCAAGCTTAACAAAAGCATTTTTTACGCTCGCCAGATTTCCCATGTTGTAATCTACAATTGCTATCATTCTTGAATTTTCTCTTTTGTATTTTTTATATAAATTGCCAAACTGATTAACAGCATCGCAACTCCTGCAATAATAAACATGGCATAGAGAAGCATCTGAGGCTCGGTAATTGCAAATTTAAATACAAGCATAAGCGCCTCTATGGATAAAGCTATTATTATTGAGCCTAAAAACCTCACCATGGTTTTATGCGCGCCAAATATGCTTTGCTCTTTTGTCCTGCCCATTATCTCCTCTTCTATGAGGGTTTTCGCCAAATCAAAAATGGCTAGGGCTAAAGTAATCAAAATCGTTGCTTCAAATACGTCTTTAATATTGAAATGTGAAATTTCATATAAAAAGAAGCTCTGCATACCCTTAAAAAAGAGGAGCATTGCCACGGCAATGAGAGCCAGTGAAAACATGCTATAGGAGTATTTGAAAAATTTAACAAAAAATGAATCAAAAGTACTCAGATGAGCAATTTTGAGAACTTCATCAAATGGCATATCTAAACATGCCACATATTTAAGCACCCCTGCTTCATCATAAATTGGCTGTGAAGCTGTGACTGTAAGATCTCTCGTAATAAGTGACGGATAGGGGTCTGTTATGGTGCATCTCCCTTCTCGAACTGCTCTATAATAGTAAGCTCTGTCAGCACGAATTTTACCGGCATCTTCATCTATTTGCTTATGATCAAGATAAGTAGGGCTTACTTGAACACCTCGATGATCTAAGAGATATACTCCTTCACAGCTCTCTAAATCTGCCTTGATTTTTAAGAGGCGAGGAACAATCATCTCTGTTGAAAGAGAGGGTAATCTATTTGGAATATTTTTTGAAAAAAGGTAGCAAAAATAGGCTCTCGCTTTTGTTCTGCTGTTCGAGAAGTCTTGTATATCGGATGGAGTCATAGTGGCTTTCCTTCTCCAAAATTTGGCGTAATTATACCAAACTAAAACTTCCTTTGCTATAATGGCGCCTATGAAAAAAGAGATAAAACGCATAGCAATAGTCAGACTCTCAGCACTTGGCGATATTGTAAACACCGCTGTAACTTTGCAGTTTATACACAAACAATTCCCACATGCCAAAATTGAGTGGATTACAGAAAAGATTTTTGCACCGCTCCTAGAGAATCATCCCCTTATCTCTGCAGTACATACAATCAATCTTAAAGAGATTAAAAAACAAAAGAGCTTTACCCTTTTGAAAGAAAGTATCTCTAAACTTCGCTCTTTGGGTGAGTTTGATATTATTATTGACATTCAAGGACTTTTAAAATCTGCCTTAGTTGCAAGGCTTATAGGTAAAAATACACATGGATTTGACAGCTCCTCCTCAAGAGAGGGTCTGTCTTCGCTTTTTTATAGAACAACTTCGCATGTAAAATACAATGAAAACATTATAAAAAGAAACTGTTTTTTGGTCTCAGATGCCTTAGGGTTTGACATCAGTGATGAGATGATTCAGAATAAAGAGGCTCTGTTTGTTAAACAGGAAAATTTATGTTTTGAAGAGAAATATCTCTTTCCTCACACCAATATATTTCCGCATGTCAAACTTCCACATGCTGACATTGACAGTAGAAATATTGCCATTGTTATAGGTGCATCACGAGAATCAAAGAAATATCCTAAGGAAAAAGTCGCCGAACTTTGCGAAAAATTAAAACAAAACTGCATAATTATCTGGGGGAACGAGCGTGAGAAAGAGGATGGCATGTGGATTTGCAAAAACTCCTCTTATGCAACATTAGCGCCAAAACTCTCACTAAGTGAACTTGTCTCGGCTCTATCAAGTGTTGATTTAGTTATAGGCAACGACACAGGTCCAACACACATGGCATGGGCGCAAAACACTCCGTCCATAACACTTTTTGGACCTACTACCACTCGAATGATTTATGAGACGCCAAAAAACATAGGCATTAAATCTCCGTCCGTTGTAGATATTAATAAAATTGATAAGAATGATTTTTCTATCAAAGAGATAGAAGTCGATGAGATAGTGGCAAAAGCAAAGGAACTACTTCAATAATGGGGTTTAAACTCTTTTTACTTTTAGAAAAGTTTTTGATGCTGCTGCCATCCTCATGGAGAAAATCTTTTTTTTCCAGTCTTGCAATTTTGAGCTATTACTCTTCTAAAAGGTATAGAGAAGTTTCCTACAGAAATCTCGAATTTGCATTCGATAACAGGCTCAGCGAAGATGAAAAAAGTGAGATAACAAAATACGCTTTTAAAAATCTTCTCTTTAACTTTCTCCATGCCATGGAACTCCGCCATATGAGTAGAGATGAGCTAGCAAAAAAAGTTACCATACAAAATATTGAAGCTATAGAAAGAGTGCATGCTGAGGGTCGCGCGGTTATTTATGTAACCACACACTACAGTTCTTGGGAGCTTGGCGGTGCTAGTATTGGCGCTTTTATAGAGCCTCTAATTGCCGTTTATAAAAAAATGAAAAATCAAGCGTATCAGAATTGGCTCTTAGAGGCAAGAGGCTCTTTTGGAAATATCTCTATGGAAAAAACCAATGTTGTCAAACCGCTTGTCAGAAATCTCAAGAACGGTCTAGCATGCGGGATATTAATAGATACAAATATCAATCCTAAAGAGGGAGTAATAGTGGAGTTTATGGGCAAAAGTATTCGACAAACCTCAACGCCTGCCTATTTAGCAAGAAAGTTCAATGCAGCGATTATTCCCGTAACAGTTAGAACAGACGATGAAGAGAACTACACTCTGATGTTATTTGATGAGATTAAGGTTGAGAGAACAGATAATGAGGAAGCTGATATCCAAAAAGCGACTCAGCTTCAAGCAGATTGGCTCACAAAACTCATAACAAAAGAGCCAAAATTTTGGTTTTGGCTCCATAGAAGATGGAAAAATGACCATCCGGAAATTTATACAACTGATGTTATACACTAAAGTTATTTTATGTTAGACACTCTTTGCTTCTAGCCTCGAATAGTTTTAAGATAGTTAGAAAAAATGCTGTAATCGCCGGTCCCAATATCATTCCCCAAAATCCAAAAGTAGAGAGTCCTGCTATGATAGCAAAGAAAATAACAAGCTCATTCATTCTTGCATCATCCTCTTTAAGGAGCCTCTTATTTATCTCTTTGATAATCAATGGCTTTACAAATGTGTCGGCAATTATTGAAATAACAACTATTGAGTAGAGAGCGATAAAAATCGCATTTGAACTGTTGCCGATTGAAAATTCATAGGTCATAAACGGAAGCCACATGAGTGCTCCGCCAACAACAGGAATCAAAGATGCAAATCCATACATAATTCCAAAGAGGAGCCCATTATATCCCATGAGAGAAATTGCAACTCCAAAAAGAACTCCTTGAATCATAGCATTTACAATGATAGAGTAAAAAACAACGCTCATGACAGATGATAGCTCTTTTGAGAGCATGCTGCTGTCATCTACCGACATCTGAACAACCCGTTTTAAAAACTCTATAATATGAACACCGTTATATTGAGCAAAAAAATAAAAAATAATAACCAAAAAAGCATTTTTCAAAAATCCAGCACTAAATGCTCCTATTTTTCCAGTGATTGAGAGAGCACTCGAGGTAATAAAGTTTATATCTATATCTTTTATGCTATCTGCTATATAGGGCTTTATAAAAGCTAAATAGAGTGGCGGATTTGCAATAAAATCTTTGATAAAAGTTTCTAAATTTGCAAAAGTATCCGGTTCAAGAGAGTTGAGTCTTATGCTGAGCGTAGCTAAAAAATAGCCAAGAGGCGCAAAAAACAGAACTGCCAGTAAAAAGCTTGAGCTAAGTGCGGCAAGGAGTCTATTTCTTAAAATTTTCTCAAAATTATCTTGAATATTTGAAGTTGAAACCGCCAAAAGAGCTGCTATTGTAATAACAAGCAAAAATGGAGCATACAAAAGATACATCCAATAAAGAGAAGTTGCAAAAAGTATGGCTATAAAATATTGTGATTTCATTAAAGCAATCCTCCTTGCTCTGGAAATGAGATATTTAGAACATCATAAGTCATTCTTGTAGCCTTTCTCCCTTTGGCGGTTCTCTCCAAATAGCCGTTTGCAATCAAGTAGGGTTCTAATACATCTTCAACTGTTCCCTCGTCCTCGCTGAGTGAGGCAGCGATTGTACTCAACCCCATAGCTCTTCCGTTTGCACTCGCTAAAAGGTTTAAAAGTCTTATATCCATTTCATCAAATCCATGTGAGTTTATACCCAACTCATTAAGTGCATACTTTGTTCTTACAAACTCAATATTTCTCTCATCGGCAACATCGGCAAAATCTCGTACACGGCGGAGCAGACGAAGAGCAATTCTTGGAGTTCCGCGACTTCTTTTTGCAATCTCCATAGAAGCTTCATGGAGTATCTCTTTCCCAAGTTTGAGCGATGCCTGCAAAACAATTTTTGCAAGTTCCTCCGAGGTATAAAACTGCATTCTAAAACTCATTCCAAATCTATCTCTGAGTGGATTTGAAAGCATCCCCGCTCTTGTTGTCGCACCAATGAGGGTAAAACGGGGTAAATCAATTTTAACAGTTTGAGCAGCAGGTCCACTTCCTATAATAATATCTATGCGAAAATCTTCCATGGAGGAGTAGAGTATCTCTTCTACTGCCGGTGAGAGGCGATGAATTTCATCTATAAAAAGTATATCACCCTCCTCTAGATTTGTAAGAAGGGCAGCTAAATCTCCGCTTTTTTCTATCATTGGAGCGGTTGTTACTTTTATGTTTGCACCCATTTCATTTGCAATTATCAGAGCTAAGGTCGTTTTGCCAAGACCTGGAGGACCAAAAAAAAGAACATGGTCGAGCGCTTCCGCTCTTTTTTTACTTGCTTCAATAAATACACCAAGATTTTTTTTAATCTGCTCTTGACCGATGTATTCACTCCAAATATTTGGGCGAAGAGAGGTTTCTGCATTCTCCTCTTCTGGGTTATATTTTTCTATCTCAACTAATCTTTCCATATTTATGCCAATCTAATAAGTATGAATTTCTTGAGGAAATTCTCTTGATTTAACTTCATCTGCGTAGTTTTGAATAGCCTCTTTTACTAATGAGGCACCATCAAGATATTTTTTTACAAATTTTGGGGTAAATTCTTCAAAGAGACCAAGCATATCAGAAAAAACAAGAACTTGTCCATCTACGTTCGAACCGGCACCTATTCCGATAACCGGAATATTTACACTGTGTGCCACCTCTGTGGCAACTTCAGCTTTCACTCCCTCAATGACAATGCAAAAAGCTCCAGCATTTTCTACTGCCTTTGCATCTTTTATTAGCTGCTTATACTCCTCTTCTGTTTTACCCTTTACCTTATAACCACCTTCACTTCTAACCGATTGAGGAAGCAACCCTATATGCCCACAAACTGCAATGCCGTTACATGTCAAATGCGCAATTATCTCTGCTTTATCCGCACCACCTTCTATTTTTACACAATCGGCAGAAGTCTCTTGAAAAACCCTTATACAGTTTTTTAGAGCCTCCTTTTTTGAAGTGTATGTTCCAAAAGGCATATCACAAACTACAAAACTATTCTTCGCACCATTACACACCGCATTAGTATGGTATAGCATTTGCTCTAAAGTAGCACTAAGGGTATCGGTTTTGCCTGCAAAACTCATGTTAAGACTATCACCTACTAGAATCATATCAGAGCTAGGTTCTAAAAGTTTTGCAAAAAGTGCATCATAAGCAGTAATCATTACAAGAGGTCTAACACCTTTTGTTTTTTTAATTGAAGAAATTGTCATTTTTTTGGTCATTATGAAACTCTTTGTTACTTTTAATAAAGTTTAGTAAAAGAATTTTAACTAAAAATTGCTATAATCTTGACTATATGGGAGAATTATTTTATGGGTATAAGAAGTGACTTAGATGCTAACTTCGATTTTGAAATAGTTGATGAATTTTTAGACCATTATACTATGATGGTTGACAGCATGGAAGTTATGATTATAGATATGTCAAATCCTGAGATGTATAGAAGAAGTGTTGATGAACTTTTCCGTGTATTTCACAATATAAAATCAGCATCCGGTTTTTTAAAAATAGTGCCCATGCAGAGATTGTCAACTCTTGTTGAAGATGAGTTAGAAACACTCAGAACTATGAAACCGCCAATTAATCAAGAGGTTGTAAACTGGTTGCTAAGAATTAGTGATATGTTCGCCAAATGGCACGAAGACTTTAAGCTTGACAACAAACTTAGCAAAGTAAAATATTCTCTACTCAAAATACCTGATTTGGATAAATAATTGAAAAAATTAGTAGCATACATAACTTCTGGGTACCCGGAAAAATCTTTTAGTATAGATTTAGCATTAGCTTTGAGTGAAAGTGGGGTTGACACTCTGGAGCTTGGAGTCCCATTTTCTGACCCGGTTGCGGATGGACCTTTAATTGAAGAAGCGAACCATAAAGCCCTTGAACTCGGCTTTAAATTTAGCCATCTTTTAGAAATTTCTAAAAGTGTGGCTCCGAAAGTTGATACTCTTTGGATGGGATATTTTAATAGTTTTTACCAACAAAACTTAGATAAATTAATCCCTTATGCCAAAGAGTTAGGGATTAATGGTCTAATTATCCCCGATTTACCTCACGAAGAGGCTTTAGCCTACAAGAGCTTATTTAACTCAAACAATGTAGCAAATATAAGTTTTGTAGCACCTACCGATGGCGAAGAGAGGATTAAAGAGATAGTCTGTGAATCTCAAAAATTCATCTATATGGTTGCATATACAGGGATTACAGGTTCTGGGGTAAGTGAAGATTTACAGCCATTTCTTTCCTCTATAAAAAAATATACAACTACTCCTGTATATGTTGGTTTTGGTGTGAATCAAAAAACTGCAAAAGACAAGATAAAAGGTGCCGATGGAGTTATTGTCGGAAGTGCTTTTATCGAGGTGCTTTTAAACAATGAAAAAAGCTATAAGCAGAAAATTGACGAATGTAGTGCTCTGGCTAAAATTTTGAAAAGTGAGATAAATAGCTAAAGTGAAAGTATATTTATGAGGGCAAAGAGCTAGCTACTCTTTGTCCAACTCATTTAAAGTATCTTTAGATACTTTATTTGCTCTATCATAGTAGCTATTATCGACTTTCTGACTTGCACACCCTATAAAACCCACTAAAGCAGCAAAACTTAACAATATGATTACTTTATTCATGCCTTAACCTTATTTAACTAACTGCGAACTAACAAAAATCTTCTCTGGGCGTATCTCTTCGCGATATCATCCATTCTTGATGAAACTAAAATTGCCACTACAAATGTAAATATAAAAGCATAAGCATAATCAATATTTAAAATATAAGTAACTAAAGAAAAAGCAAACAATGGAATGGCAACAAAAAACATTCCCAACACTGCTTTTATTTTAATCTTGATGTTTTTTTCAAAGTTTGAGCTCTCACCAACAGAGCAGACAATAGGATTAAATTCTAAATTATGAAGCTCTTTAATCAGGTTTACATTTAAACCCCTATTCTTATAAGAATCTTCTGTCTTTTCAAAGATACTTCTGACGTTTTTACATAAGAACTCATCCGTTTTATTTAAAAATAATTTTATCATAATGACGCTCCTTATTTTCTGGATTTATAACACATATTTTTATATTATATACTTATCATTGTAATTATACAGTAATTCTAATTTTTATATAAGTTTTATTAGTCATGAAAATAGTAAAGATATTTATGTGAAATTAATTCTTATAGTGTTTAAAATCCTCTTTAGCTTTTTCTCTTGCATGTGCAAAATCCATTATTTCACCGCCAAATTCAGCCTGAAATTTTTTAGCCATTGCTTCATCTAAAAAAGCATATTTACTTACCTTACTCATAGTACCTCTTTTAGAACTTCCAACAACATAATAGGCTTTGCTTACATCAATAAATTTTAACGAAGCAATATCTACAACTTGCGGGTTCTTAAGTTCAACACCATCACCTAAATGCTCTTCTAGGCAGTGAAGTGAACAGTATTGAATATTTTTACCGTTATAAGTTGATGTATGGTTTGTTTTATAAAACTTTACTAAATCCATCCCGCATCTAACACAACTATCTCTATCCTCTCCCTCTTGAACGAGAGTTGCCTCTTCTGCATTTACAGATTGAAACATCGCATTCGGAGTAGCTATATTTTTATCAACAGAACATCCTACAACAAATAGACCAACTACTAAACTTACTATAAACAAACCTATCGTTTTTGTCATTTTATTTCCTTTTACTCTTTTCTATATCTTATCAGTTATTAATTACATAATTGTTAAATAGACTATAATTACATTAAATAAAATAGTAATGGGAAGAAAATGAAAGAAAAAATAAAACGCTATATAAAAGAAATTGTAATTTTTTTTGTAATTATAACCGTTCTAACAAATATCATAAGTATCTATAAAAGTATTGAATTAAACAAACAGCCGCTCAATATGAATGAAATAACGCTTATAGATAATGAAAAATATATATTTACTCGCGATAAGCCTGTTCTTATACACTTCTGGGCTTCGTGGTGTCCTACATGTAAACTTGAATCTTCAAATATAGATTTCATTTCAAAAAAGTTTGAAGTTGTTACGATAGCGGTAAAATCTGGCTCTGATGATGAAGTAGAGGAATTTTTAGCAGCTAACAATCTAACTTTTAATGTTGCAAATGATGACTCTGGTTTTTTCGCAAAAGAATTTAATATATCTGTCTTTCCTACAACGCTCATATATGACAAAAATAGAAACTTGATTTTTAGTGAGGTTGGTTATACATCTACTATAGGTTTGTATTTAAGAATGTTGTGGGCTGGTTTATAAACTTTGGTATGCTGTGAGTGCGAAAAAAAGAAGCACTCTGAGCATGTGGAAAGTTCCACATGCCGTGTAATAAATTACTACTTTTTAAAATTTACAACATACGCTTTTTCAGAAAGCGGAACCCACGGTCGTTTAAGGTGTTTTGGACGACGAATTGTAGAGTTCTCATCTAACCCTCTTGTGAGTTGGTCTCTCCAACCTTGGTAAACTTTGAAATTATTCTCATAATTTACATGAATATCACCTATTTTATCACCTTTTTGTGCAGGTTCTAAAATAACTTTTTGGTGCCAACAGTGCATGCCCGAAACTGGGTCTGGATGTGGAGCTGCCACAGCATTTTGCCATGAACCGCTTAATCCATCCCACCAAATATTTCCACTGTCTCTATTGTAATTAGCAAATCTCTCTGCTTTAAATGGCTTAATACCCTCAACATATTTGAGTTTACCCTCTTTTCCATCCATCTGAAGTTCAGCTGTCGGAACGCCAAAACTGTTCATTCCGGCTGTGCCGGAATAATCCTCAATCTTAATTTGTGAACCCTCTTTGCCGACATTCTCTGGCGAGTGAGCCATAAATTTAGGATCGTTCATGTTTCTAGCAATCGGCTGAGAATCCACTTTGCCGTCTGTTACACCGTTTGGAATAGTTATAGAATTTTTAAGTTTCCATCTTCCGCCATGGTGTGAACAAGCAAGAGTTCCCGGTAAAACACCCTCCGTAGGAACAGCCATAGCTACAAAATAACCTGATTCTAACCCTGTCAAACTATCTACAATTTTCACGCGAATTGCATCACCGCGCTTAAATCCTTGACGCGCCGCATCCCCAGTTGAGATCCAAATCGGGTCATGATTTTGAGAAATTTCCATCAAATGTTTTGAGTTTGCAGAACGCGTATGAATATTATACGGTAAACGGAAAACAGTATTGAGCGCATACGAATCCTTCTCTGTCATAAAAGAGTGATTTACATGCGAAACGATATGTACCATCTTCTTTTTCTCTTCATCATTTCTTGGATAGAACGGAATCGCATATTCCGGCCATTTCCAATCATCTGCCAACCATTCACAGAAGAAATCAAGTTTTTTGTCAGGTGTAGCAAAACCTTCCATTTTGACGCCATCAGTCTCAATACCAATAGCAGTTTTTACGCCTTCATGCTCTGCAGTCATAACACCCGTGCGTTTATCAATATGTACATGTGCTTTTTCATATTTATGACCATGAGAAATATAATTTTCTCCATCCTCTTTGATTACTCTCTCTTGAGGAGAGTAGATTTTATTCTCTTCCATCCAAGCACCATGATCTCTCATGTAGTCATACACAGGAAATTCAGAGTTTTTATATCTTGCATCTGCCAAAGCAGTTGCTTTAAGATTTGGCAAGTTATCTCCAAATGCAGCATCATACCACTCCGCAATTGTAACCGGAGTTCCTGGAGTTTTTTTAGACTCCCACATTTTTTTGATGCCAAGCTTACCTGTCGGGTCAATATAATTAACACACATCTCAAACCAAAACTCATTATCTTCCCATACTTCACCAAGACCGGCTTTAATATGTGCTTCAAGTGTAGCACGGGCAGGATTCTTAGGTTTCCAACCCATTTTTTCTAGAGCAACTCTGAGTACCGGCTGACGGAACGATGTCCAACGAGCAGGCATCGTAGCTTCTGAGTGTTGGTCATGTCTCTCTCCGGCGAGTCCAACCGGCAATATATAATCCATATACCAGTTCGTCTCACTCCAGATAGGAGAAAGATTCATCGTAAGTTCCATCTTTTTCTCATTCTTGAGAGTATCTATCCATCTAAATCCATCTGGATTAATCCATACAGGATTGTACATACGAGGAATATAAACTGAAAGTTTTTGAGGAACAGTCAACCCTTTTGCAATCCACTTATTCTGCCACTCAGTATCACTCAATAGGTGAGGTAAGAGGAAAGACATTTCGTACGATGAAAGAGGCCACTCCGGCGGGTACGTAAGTTCATTGTAAACATCAATTTTAGGAATATTTACACCGCGCAGACCCTGCCCGACAGTAGCACTCCCTCCCAAACCGGAAACAGAGATAACATGCCAATGGTGGAAGAATGTACCGCCTTCAGGTCCGATTGCACCGCGAAGAGCAAGAGAGAGGTACCCTGTTTTTCCTCCCATCCATCCACCACGGTTTCCGGCAGCAGCGGCTCTCCAAAAGTATGAAGAGATGGCTGTTCCAGCCCAAATAAACATATCATAAAGTGCTTCAAGCTTATAAGCAGGAACATGCGTCTCTTTTACTGCGTAATCTAGCGTATAAGGTGCATAAAGTTCTGTAAGCATCGCTATAAAATCTTCAAACTTATCGCCGGCAGGCATTTTAGATATATAACCTTTAAGTACCATAAATTCCAAGTATGCCTTATTATCGAGCATCACTTCCCAGTTGAGCCATTTTTTAACAAATGCTTTATTTACTTTATCTTCACTTAGCATTCTTTGAACCAAATAAAGATAAATAGCTGCTTCAGTTCCAGGCCATGCGGCAATCCAAAGGTCTGCCATACCGGCAGAGTTTGATAAACGAGGATCCATAACAACGAGTTTTGCACCCTTTTGTCTTGCGTCTGCTATAAATGAAGCCGATTGCTGAAAGTAGTGTCCTGCATCAGCAGCATGCGAAGAGTTCAAGAAAATCAACTTAGCATTTGCCCAATCCGGTGATGTTCTATCATCATTTGCCCAGTGCATTGTCGGCGTTCGCCCGTTTGCCGAACAAATATTTGTATGAGAATTGTATGAGTCTAATCCAAGCGTATGCCAAATTGCAGGCACAAATCCGTTTTCATTTGGACGACCGATATGAAACATTACAGATTTTTTAGATAATTCGTCGCCTTTTTCTATGGTATCTGCCATTTTTTTACCAATGGTAGTCATAGCTTCATCCCAAGTCGTACGAACCCATTTACCTTCGCCACGCGCAGAACCTGCAGCTCGTTTGAGTGGAAATGCTATACGATCAGGGTCATACATTTGACTCTGAGCTGCATACCCTTTTGCACAGTTACGACCTCTTGAACCTGGATGTAATGGGTTACCCATATACTTTTTAACAGTAAACGATTTCTTGTCAACCCACGCAGTAATTCCGCATGACGCTTCACAGTTAGAACAGGCAGTCGGAATAATCATATAATCATTCACTTCGATACCATCAGGGTTAGATTCGCTTCTCACACCCTTGCGGTTAATTCCGCCTCGCTTCCAGTCA
>JAPLGO010000016.1 GCA_026390115.1 Campylobacterales bacterium
GTTATAATGTCCATAAATAATTAATTATATACAGACAAAAAGGAGCCTACATTATTTGTATAGTTACTAATCATGTAGGCTCCTTTTTGTCTGTATATAATTAATTATTTATGGACATTATAACATAAAATATCTACTGACTCATCATTTCTATTATTACCTTAATTTGCTCATCTGTTGCATTGGGATACAATTTCTTCAGGATAATATACTCATCATCAATCACATCGACATCAATAATATCATTAGAAGCATCAATAACAGCTGTAAAAGTATTTTGAGCTTCTGCTGCAAGTTCACTACCACTACCAAGATAACTACCTTCCGTAGTAGATAAATTTTTATGAGATAACATCTTACTTACACTGTAAATATTCGCACCATTTCGTAATGCTGTAACAGCCACCATAGAACGCAAATCATGCATAACCATTTTATGTACGCCAATAGATATCATTGCTTTTTTAAAGTGATACATTATGCTTTCATGTTTAAATCCAAATATTAATCCCTTCGTTGTTTTTTGAGATTTAATCGCATTTATAAGCAGTGGAGTTAATTGATATTTTACTTCCGTGTGTGCTTTAGTGTTTTCAGCAGGCAATGTAAAAAATCCTTCTACATAATTTATATGCCGATGCTCCATCAGTAGAGTTTCTCCAATCCTTCTTCCTGATAGCAAAAAAGCGAAAACGCCTCTTGCAACTGAATGCGGATATTCTAACAGAGTTTTAGCAATCAACTTAGCTTCATTATCTGTTCCACTAAATTTATCTTTTGCTATAACTTTTGGTAATACTATCTTCTTCCAGTTTAATTGGACATCATTTATATCTAAAACATTTTTAATCACTATCTTTAAGAGAGTTATTGTTTTTGGTTTCATTCCCTTGTTAATAAGTTTGTTAATCAGGTTCTGTATGTCATCTACTGTAAAATCATCTACCACTGTATTGTCAAGCTTAGAACCCTCGATAAACGAATTATACGATCCATTGTATGCACGAACAGTATTTTTAGCAGTAGTTATCTTTTTATTATTTATCCAAGCATTGTAGAGTGATTTGAATTTTCTATCTTTAGTATCTATCTTTTCAAATACTACTTTTTCAATTTTTAATGAGCCTTTAGATCTAAGAATCTCTTTCATCTCCTCTTTCTTTCCAAGTAGAGACGAAACAGCTTTAGAGATTGATGTACCCATAACAATAGAGTAGGTACTTTTACCTCTACATCTTTTATTGTTATGCATAGCTTCAACTGCTACCTCTATCTTATAAGCTCTATTTGGTGGTTTGGTTTCGTTATCTTTCGTATATCTGATTTCATCTTTTGTAAGTAAAATATACATCCCACTTGCTGTGCCGTTGTTAAGATTGATTTTTACGGGTTTAAGTACCATGATTACTGCCTTTAGCCACAATCCCTACTTTAGAAAAAAATAACTCTATTTAGTAGGGATAACTGTATTAATTAGTAGATAATTATATCAACTTGTAGTTAAGTTGTTTCTTATAGAAGCACTAAACTAGGGGTTTTGTAGTAGCTTATAGTAAGTTGTAGTTATACTTTAGATATAACTTTACATAGTTACAAAAGAGTAACTTAGTAAGCTTTTTCAAGAAGTTTTATTCCCGAAGAGTTCACCTCTTCAATATTTTTCATAGGTTTGTTGGCGTATGAAACCTCGTTCACGCTTGTGTCAAAAACCTTTTTATCTACACTCTCTACTTCATTAAAAAGCGTAGTCGCTATGAAAAAAAGCACCATAATAACTACTACGCTTACATACAAAAGTATATAGTTCTTAATGTGACCTGATTCGAAAGGATTTTCCATTTGAGCTCTTTGTATTTTTAAAAGATTATATAGGAAGATAACAGTAAATAAGATAAATTACACTCTTTTTATGCTAACATAAGCACAAAATTTTTTAAGGAAACTTTTATACAAACAACGATGTTTAAGGGAACAGCTGTAAATTTGGCAGGCAATGCCGTTAATGTAGGAGACAAAGCTCCAGTTGTGTCCGCTATCGGAATTGACCTAAATGATGTAGAGATTGGCGGGGCTAAAGATAAAATACAGTTAATTGTAACGGTTCCTTCATTAGAGACCAAAACATGTGCTGCCGAAACAAGAAGATTTAATGAAGATGTAAATAACCTTGATATTTGTGAGACAACCGTAATTTCCATGGATTTACCTTTTGCATCGGAAAGATTTTGTACCACAGAGGGTATAGAAAACTTAACTGTCGCTTCAGATTACATTGATAAGGCCGTAAGCAGAGCCTATGGCGTACTTATGAATGATAATAAATTAAAAGGGTTAAGTGCAAGAGCTGTTTTTGTTATTGACAGAAGCGGACATGTGGTTTATAAAGAGATAGT
This sequence comes from Campylobacterales bacterium, assembly GCA_026390115.1. Taxonomy (GTDB): domain Bacteria; phylum Campylobacterota; class Campylobacteria; order Campylobacterales; family Sulfurimonadaceae; genus Sulfurimonas. The sequence continues at coordinate 2,394 of JAPLGO010000016.1, forward strand.
TTCTGAGGTAACGGATGAGCCAAATTACACGGCAGCTCTCGATGCTATAAAAGAGGCTAGATAATTTTTACGACTTCTTCACGATTGGAATCGTAATAATAAACTCTGCACCTTTAAGAGTATGTCCCATATATTCATACTCTGCATTGTTTACTGATATTGTGCCATTAAACTGCCCTGTTATAATTCCATAAGTAATATACATGCCTAAGCCGGTTCCTTTGGATTTGTGCTTTGTGGTGTAGTATGGCTCAAAAATTTTCAATATACTCTCTTCATTAATTCCGCCACCAGAGTCTTTTAGTGTTATTATTGCGCCGTTGGCATCACACTTGGCATCAACAAAAAAGTATCTATAGGGTACTTCTTTTTCTATAATTGCTTGTATTGCATTATTGTAAATATTTAGCAGAGCTTGAATGAAGAGACTCTCATTTTGAGCAAGTGTGCAATCATCGACCCTTACAACAATATCAATATGGCTATTATTGAATGTATCTTTGGTCAGTTTATTTAGTTTTTGAATTGCATCTCCTAGATTAAAGGGTGTCAAGCCATCAACATTTGAGTTGAAGTAGTTTTTAAAATCTTCGATTGTCTGAGACAGATATTGGGATTGTCGATTAATTTCACCTGTGATTTCAAACAAATCTTCATTTGTCATCTTATTTCCCAGCAATATGGAAGTTTCAATTTTAACAGTGTTAAGAGAGATGATATTTAAAGGTTGTCTCCACTGATGAGCAATGTTGCTTAGCATTTCTCCTATTGCCGCCATTCTTGATTGCAACAAAATAAGTTTGTTTTGTTTCTCTATTTCCTCTTTTTGATTGGCTATCTCTTTTTTGAGATCACCTTGTGTATGAAGCCAATGTTTTTGAAAACTAATGAAGAGCATGCCAAAAGTAAGAATTATCAAAAAAATAATAACCCAAAAAGCAATATGAAAAATTTCATCATAACTAAGTTTGAATATAAGCTCTTTAGGATGATTATACTCATAAATAAAACTACCTAAATCAACATCCGATGAAGCAAGCCCCAATACTTTGTAAACTTTCATTATATCGTTCAGTCGGTCTATATCTAAATAACCAATAGTTCCTTTTTTACTATACGCTAATCGTTTGAGAATTTCACCCTCTTTGATGAACTGTATCAGAGTTTTATCTTGCGTATTATAGTGCTTATAAATAATTTCGGCCGTATTAGAAATATTTTCAAAAGCGTATTCCCAGCCTTTAATAGATGCTTCATAAAAATCTTTTGTCAATTTAGGATTCTTTTTTATAAAATCTGAAGAGGTGAAAAGAATATCACTATAGAACTGAAATCCATAATCTTTTGGGTGAAAAATCTTATATCCTATCCCCTTCTCTTCCATCACTATTGGCTCATTGGAGATATAGCTTGCTACCGCGTCAACCTTCCCTTTAATAAGGTCATCTAAATTAAAACTGTGTGGAATTATTTCTATATCTTTTTGAGTTATGCCACTTGAAGAGAGCATAGCCATAATGGATGCTGTACCCTTCGCATCATCTGTAAGCATAATCCGTTTGTTTTTTAAATCACTAAGTGAGCTTATATTGCTGTCATCATTGACTATCAGCATTAACGGGTCTTTCTGCAGAATAGCTCCCAATGCAACAACATCTTTGCCGTTTATCTTATCTATCAACAAAGAGGAACGACCAACTGCAAAGTCGGCTTCACCTTTTTCAATGACTGTAGATAAATCTATCTGATTATTAAACTCTTTAATCTCAACATCAATTCCAACCTCTTTATAGTATCCCATCTCTTGTGCAACATAATATCCAGCGAACTGAAATTGATTGAGCCAGTCGAGTTGCAACACAACTTTTTGAACTGCAAACAGAGATGTTGATAATAAAAACAGTATTAAAATAAATTTTTTCATATTATTGTTCTACCATGTTCGCTCTGTTTTTTTGCATGTTGCTCATCTCTGAAAGTTGTTCAATCTGAATCTCTTGTATCTGCATAAGTCTCTCCCACTGCTTAGACAAAAGGTGATCCAGTTTTTCATGAATTTGTCTAATCTCTAACTCTGCTTTAAGATTTACTTTATAATCATGCTCAGATCTGATTCTATCCTTTGCTTCTTGGCGATTTTGACTCATCATAATTATAGGTGCCTGAATGGCAGCTATACAGGAGAGTATTAAATTTAAAAAGATAAATGGATAGGGGTCAAAGGGCGGATGAAGCAATAAAATAAATGTGTTTATTGCTATCCAGATAAACAAAAACAGAGCAAAAATGATAAGAAAAGACCAGCTTCCTCCAAACGATGCAATTTTATCTGCCAGTCTTTCGCCGAATGTCCACTCTTGGTTAAATTCACTCTCCAAATTTTCTGAAATAAGTTCATGTTTTTCTAAGCTTTCCAATACTTCTTTATCGAGGCTTGAAAGTTCTCCTTTTTCGGATTCTAGGATGGAATGAACATATTTGTTGCGGTAGACAGATAAGTCTGGGTGGCAGATATAACTCTCGTCCGACCACCCAGGATAATCATGTTTGATAAGTTCATACAAAGGTTCTCGCAACAGGTGAGCAGAAACAACATCGGATATACCGAACGTTTTTTTGCAAACACCGCACTCATGTCTGTTTTTTTTCATATATAAACTCCAACTTTTATAATTGTTTATGCGAGAAAAATAACGGCCTCCTATGAACTTTTAGAAGAACAGCAGTAAGTATACTACCAATGAATATTTCACATGCAAAGTTGTTTGACATGTGAAATGCTTTTTATTTATCGTACATGCTCGTCTTCGGACATCTCTTGCGCATAGACAACTATCTTATTTCTGCCCGTTGTTTTGGCCTTGTAGAGAGCCGTATCTGCAAACTTGATGCATTTCCATATAGAGTCCCCATCCACAGGGAATTTAGATATACCGATACTCATAGTTTTTTGCATTTTTTCTCCGCTGCCTACATCAAAAACAAGAGATGCAAAGCTAGAGTGAATTTTTTGGGCAACTTCCATGGCCCCTTCATTTGTCGCATTGTGAAGCATCACAACAAATTCTTCCCCTCCATATCGAATAGCAAGATCTGAATTGCGGATATTATCTTTGAGAACATTTCCAATTGCAATGATTACTTTATCCCCCACATCATGCCCATAGGTGTCATTAACTTTTTTAAAGAAGTCAACATCAAGCATCATGACACTGTAGGTCTCATTTCCTCTTTGTGCCTGATTCATAATTTTGTCTATAAACTCTTCCAAAAATCTTCTGTTGTAAAGTCCCGTCATTCCGTCTCGAAGAGAAGTGTCGCGAAGCTTATCCATAAGTATTTTGCTCTCAATTACAGGTTTTGCCGCTTCGAGATAGTTTTTAATACTGAGAGAATGCGAGTTAATTCTGCTTAACTCCTCTTCATTTCTTGCAGTCATAGAGATAATAAGAGAGTTATCAGCATTTATTGTAAATGGAATACAGGTATATTTCAGTTTGTCAGCATTGCATGTTTGACATAGATTTATAAACTCCGTAGATATAACATCTGTTTTTGTTCTATGTGCTCTGCACTCTAGGGCACTTTTGTCAATTGAATGAAAACAGATGCTGTGACCTTCACTGATATATACCAATTTTCTTTCATTGATGAGGTTGTTGACTTCATAAAAGGCAAAATGAGTAATTTCAAATTTTGTTTTTAAGATATCTGTTATTCTTACATAAACCATATCTTTTGAAGAGTCCAGCTCTATAGTTTTTTTGAATTTATAAATGTCTGAAAGCTCACCAATGATGGTTTTAGCTTCATGGAGAGGGTCAGTTGAGGAGACGCATCCATCGGGAATAAATGTAGCCAGATTATATTTTATATCACCAAAAGTCTCCTGCATTTTTCCAAAGAGTGTATTCATCTGGCTGATTATAAGTTTAGCATCACCGCCGACAGTAGTAGAAAATTTATGGGTAAAATCACCGCTGTGAGCTTTTTTTATTCCCATTCGCAGATTAGTAAATAGTTTTGTATAGGGGGTTATGTAGTGATTTAACAAGAAAAGAACCACAATAATAAAACCTAGATTGATACCCAAGATTTTCAGAATTGTAATTAACCCGCTATTTCTAACGGCGCTTACATCAAATTCCATGCTAATAGCACCAAGAGTCTCCTCTCTTTGTACATTATGGCAACTTAGACAGTTAGGATTGCCGCCGTTTGATTCTGCTTTATAGGGAATAGTGATTCTTAAAAGAATCTGTTCTGCGTTCTCTTGTACCTCTTTTACTGTCTCTCCGCTACTTAAAACTTTTGCATCAATGGCATCTCTGGCAGACTCACTATGCAATCCTTCTCCAAACTGTTTTGTAACATTCTCTGAACGCACAACCCATAATGCTTTGACGCCGTCATTTACAGAGACTTTATTCATAAAGTACTCTCTTTTCTCCATAATGCCATTGACCATGTGGGCAGTAAGACCATCTTTTACAATGGTAGCAGTCATTTTAGCTTTATCTATAGCGCTGTTAATACTGTATTCTCTGAAATTTAGAGATATGTTTACGATAGTTGCCATCGTTATACCTAAAAGCATAACAGCAACTATAATGAGAAGCTTTGACTTAGTATTCATTTAAACCCACTTTTAAATTTTAATTAACGATAATATCTAATAATAAATAAATATAAAGTGAAATTAGAAAAGATTATTCTACTGTAACACTTTTTGCTAAATTTCGCGGCATGTCAACATCGTTGCCGAGTCTAATAGAAATTTCAAGTGAAAGAAGCTGAACAACAACCATCATTTCAAAAAATTCTAACATATAATCTCGGCATGCAGAGATTTGAATAAAGTCATCTGCTTTATCAAATTCAATTGCACTGATAACGCATATCGTAGAATCTCTAGCACTCAGTTCTTCTACATTGCTTTTTGCCTTTTCATAGAGTAAATATTGCGGAAGCAGGGCAATAGTGAAAAGTTCAGGGTCGGCGAGTGCGATAGGTCCGTGCTTCATCTCGCCGCTAGGGTACCCCTCTGCATGGAGGTAGGAAATCTCTTTAAGTTTTAACGCACCCTCCAGGGCAAGCGGATAGAATATATCTCTTCCGATAAAGAAAAAGCCATGCCCGTGAAGGTATCTTTTAGAGAGCCGTTTAATTTTCTCATGCATGGAGTCCGTTACTTTTACAGAAGAGGGTATTTCTCGAAGAAGTGCAATCTGTCTTGCAATTTCACCGCTTGCAAGTGAATTTTTTAGTTTTGCAACAAAGAGGGTAAGCATCCAAAAAACAGTAACCTGTGTTGCAAAAGCTTTTGTTGAGGCAACCCCTTTTTCTATTCCGGCTCTTGTTAAGATGCTCGCATCGGCTAGTCGAACCATAGAAGAGTTGTCAACATTACAGATTACCAGCGTTTTAAGTCCTGCTTCTTTTGCCATTTTGAGCGTCTCTAGGGTGTCTGCCGTTTCACCGCTTTGGGAGATTACTACAAAAAGAGTATCTTTTGTCATGATGGGTTGGCGATACCTGAACTCACTCGCCACTTCAACGGAAGTTTTAATTTTTGCATATCTTTCAAAAAGGTAGGATGCACTCAGAGCAGAGTGGTACGAAGTTCCGCATGCGCAAAGTTTTATCTCGTTAATGCCATTAAACAGGGATGTGTCTAGCTCATCAAACAGAACCGCGCTCTCGCTGAGTCTTCCCATGAGAGTATCGGCAATTACGACGCTCTGCTCATAAATCTCCTTTTCCATAAAAAATCTGAAGCCATCTTTTTGGGCGGAGAGTTTATTTGTGGAGAGTTTAGAAAAATGTGGCTGTTTTTTGCTTCCCTCTTTGTCAACAATCACAATCTCACTAAGATTTACATACCCAAAATCGCCGTCTTCAAAGTAGTTCACATCACTGCAATGACCGATAAGCGGAGTGTCTGAGGAGGCAAAATATTTTTCGTTTTCGCTGTTTTTTCCAATAATCATCGGAGAACCATGCTTTGCAAAAAAGATAGAATCCGACTTCGATTTTGTAACTAAAAGAATGGCGTAAGCACCTTTAAGCTCTTTAATGGTTTGGCTGAAAGCTTCAAAGGGAGTTGCATGCGTTTTGAGATTTTTTTCAAATTGATGCACTATGACTTCTGTGTCTGTCTGGCTCAAAAATGTCACACCCTCACGCATCAGCTCTTTTTTTAACTCTGCATAATTTTCTATAATACCGTTGTGCACCACATAGGAACTCTCACCCAGATGCGGATGCGCATTGAGCTCCGTCGGTTTTCCATGCGTCGCCCATCTTGTATGACCGATGCCTACAGCAAAATTCTGCGTGACAAAATTTTTTGTCTTCTCTTCTAGGTTTACAAGTTTTCCGACAGCTTTGAAGCTCTCGAAATTCTCACCCTGAAGCACCGCAATGCCTGCAGAGTCATAACCTCTGTACTCTAACTCTTTAAGACCCTCAAGCAGAATCTCTTTTGTATTTTTATTTCCGATGTATCCGACGATTCCGCACATGCTTACAGCCTTTTTGAAAAGTGTTAATTTGTTAATAATTTATAAATTTGCTCGACATTATTACATATATCGTTTTGTTTCTCCATTAAAAAACTGTCTCTGACTCTGTTTTTTGTGGTGTGAATTTTGGCGGTTACTATGTTGATTTTAAGATCCTCAAAACAGTTCATAATGTACGCTAACAATCCCCTTTGATTTGCTGTATGGACGGTTAGTTCGGCATGCGTGAGTGAATGTTCGCAATCTATATGTATCTCTTTTCTTGTTATTTTAATATTTTTCAGCTCCACATGCAAAGACATGTCGAAGGCTTTTTCTATTATATCTTCAACCTCTAAAAGCTCATCCCCTTCAACATTCTTAACAAATTCAATTTTAAAATATTTCACATTGTCAAAGAGGGTGATAATCTCCATGGAGCCGACATCAAGATGTGCGAGCGTTGCTAGCAGATACCCTATGTTGAGAGGAATTTTTCTGTAAATCTCTATGGTGAGGGAGTCAACAGCTTTGATGCTGTAGCTGTACTCCTTGGTCTCATTGGCTTTGGTCGCTATGCAGATTATGTCGGGAATGGAGTGTTTAAAAAAGAAAAGATTTGATTCTATGTGTAAAACTTTAGTCTGTAAAAGTTTAGGCAGGGCTTTAAACTCCTCTTGGTTTTGAACCTTTTTTTCTATATTCAATCTTTTTGCAGCGTCCGTAATCCTGTCACTGTTTTGTGAAACTTCCAAGGCACTCTTGTACAAATCAAAAAGCAGTTTGGAGTTAAAAGAGTTATATGTTTCCCCGGCTACCCCATTTATATCGGCATAGGTAAGTATGTAGAGAAGTTTCAGATTCTTGTCATCATGAATATTGGACATGAAGTTATAGAGTGTATTTTCATTGTGGATGTTTTCTTTAAAAGCGACACTGCTCATAAGAACATGCTGTTTTACAAGGATAACAGCTCTTTCAATCGACTCCGGTTTGAACTTTAAATGTTTTGCGAAAGGAACAATGAGCTTCGCTCCTACTTCGCTGTGGTCTTGCTTGCGACCTTTTCCTGAGTCATGCAGCAGCACAGCCACTTTTAAAAGCAGTTTCTCCTCTTCGTTCAGCTCGTCATAAAGTTTTTGAATGAAAGGCTCTTTTATATTTTCAAGAGCTTCTACACACTTTATGGAGTGAATATCCACGGGGTAGGTGTGGTAGCCGTCAAACTGCGGCAGGTGCATCACTTTTCTAAAACTTGAAAATATCTCATGCAGTATGCCGGCATCATAAAAGAGTTTCAAAAAGCAGTACATGTTTTTTCTCTTAAGCAGCTCTTTTATAAGGGTATAAGTTCTCTGATTGAGAGGATGAGAAATTTTTGTGTAGGTAAACTGGTTTAAAAAACCTGCATCAAAGTGGTACTCTTTGTCGGGGAGCGAAACCAACAGCTCCAAAAGGGAGTTTATGGGTTGAATTTTGAGATTAAAAGAGGCGAAGAGTCTTGAATCATATTCATAAATCCCCCTTCTCAGGCGGTGTGACTTAAATTTACCGATATTTTGTTTTTCTATTATAAAAGGTCTCACCATCTTCTTCACAAATATCTGCGTAAAGTTGCTTATGCGCCACTGTGCTTCAAGCACTTTGGACGCCATTTTCCTTTCATCCCTAAAGCCTAGCATGACACTTACTTGCGGCATCAGCTCAAAGAGAAGTCTATCCTCCTGCCTGTTCGTGATGAGGTGCAGAGCGCTCCGAACGCGGTAGAGAAGTTCCAGAGCAACGCGGTACTCCTTGTACTCCTCATCGCTGAAGAGAATCTGGCTCAACTCTCTCAGCTTTGAAACCCCGTAAATTGTCTGTGCTACCCAAAAGAGAAGCTGCGTATCGCGAAGTCCGCCCACGCTTTCTTTTATATTCGGCTGCATGGAGGTCGGGTATTTTTTTCTTCTAATCTGCGCTTCTTCTATTTTGGCGAGAATAAACTCTTTTTGTTTGTAGAGACGAATTTTATTGAGTTGTTTCTGCGTTCCATGCCAAGTATAGGGCGAACCTGTGATGAGTCTTGACTCCATCAGAGAGGTGCGGATGGTTATATCCTCATCGCTCGCTTTGAACAAATCGTTTGTTTCATGCACTCTATGACCTAGTTTCAGTCCCGCATCCAGAGCCAAATAGAAAAGTTTTTCTATAATTAATTGCGTATTGTAGCCATCCACTTTTTCATAAACTATGAGTAAATCTATGTCGCTGTGAACACACAGCTGCTCCCGTCCATAGCTTCCGAGCGCCACGATGGCGATAGGAATCGAACTGCTCATGGGAATGTAGTTTCCAAAAACTCTTCTGAGCGTTACCTTATACATCAAAGAGAGTATGGAATCCAGCTTTTTGGTGTGTTTTACCAAAAAATCTTTCCCTTGAGAGCTTTCAAAAAGCTTTGGAAGTGAAGTTTTGTACTCATTTATGTAGGCTTTAAAAAGCTTAGAGAGCTCAAAATCAGAGCCGTTTTTTTCTATGATATCTTCTATCTGCAGCAATAAATCCATAATCTCAATCTTGTAATAATTTTCACCATTATAGTGTAAGTGAAGAAATTTGCTATAATCCAAAAGATGAAAAATTGAACAATTTAGGAATGAAAATGGCGATTACAAAAAGAGTGACTTTTATAGCAAAACCGGATGGAATCCAGATGATGAAAGAGCTTCTGAGTGCGATGGTAGAACCAAGCAAGGCGGAAGATGGCTGTATCTTTTACGAAATTTTTCAGTATGAGAATAAGCCGCAAAAATTTATGGCATATGAGAGTTGGAGAGATGAAAAAGCTCTCGATGGACATAAAGCCTCAGCACATTATGGAGTCTATAAGTCGAGTTACGAGCCTTACTGTTTAGAAAAATATACAGATGAACTTGAAGTTTTAGGATAAGTTGTTGAAAAATTTATGGTCATATGAAGAAGCAAAGAGTTTTAAAACTGATTTGGAGTTACGGGTTTATACCTCCAATCTGCTTGGAAAAAGCGATGAACTCGTACTTCATGGCGGCGGAAATACCTCTGTAAAAACTGTAATAGTGGGTGAAGAGATACTCTTTGTGAAGGGAAGCGGCTGGGATTTGGTAAGTATAAAAGCGGAGGGTTTTTCGCCCGTAAGGATGAAAACGCTCTTGGAAATGGCAGAGTTAAATGAGCTTAGTGACAGCGACATGGTAAGAGGACAGAAAGATGCCATGACAGATAAATCTGCTCCAAATCCATCTGTTGAGGCAATTCTCCATGCGCTCATCCCCTACAAATTTGTTGACCATACACATGCCGATGCAGTCGTAACCATCTCAAACTCGGTGAATGGATTTGAAAATATAAAAATGCTCTTTCCAAACTTTTTGATAGTTCCCTATGTGATGCCCGGATTTATCCTTGCACGAACGATTTATAAGATGACGCAAGGGCTCGATTGGAACATAATCGATGGAATAATTCTGCACAATCACGGTATCTTCACCTTCGATAATGACGTAAAAAAATCGTATGAAAAGATGATAAAAGCCGTTACACATGCCGAAGAGTTTTTGGAAAAAAATGCGAAAGTTGAGCTTACAGTTGTATCTACCACAAAAAATGAGTTTGATGTTGAAAAACTCCGACAACTCCTCTCCGAGGAGAAAGGGTATGAAGTTTTTATCAAAGAAAACAGAAGTGACCTGGCAAAAACATACTCCTCAAAAGAAAATCTCAGAGAGTTTGCTTCAAGAGGTGTTCTGACTCCTGAACACATCATAAGAACTAAAAGAGCTCCTCTGATTTTAGAAGATGAGAACATCGAAGAAGTACTTGAAAACTATAAAAAAGAGTACATAAACTATTTTGAACAGTTTAAAAATGATGAAATTTGCCTCAATCCTGCACCGAATTACATAGTCGTAAAAAATTACGGAATTGTGGCATGCGGAAAATCTGAGCAAGAGGCAAACATCATAAACGATATTGTAGAACACACCATGATGGCAGTACTTCGAGCCGATAAACTAGGCGGATATAAAAGCATAAGTTTGAAAGATAGTTTTGAGATGGAATATTGGGAATTGGAACAGGCGAAGTTGAAAAAATGAAACAATATTTAATGGCGATAGATGCAGGAACGGGAAGTATCCGTGCGGTGATTTTTGATACAAAAGGGAATCAAATATCCGTGGCTCAAAAAGAGTGGACGCATTTGGAAGAGGTCGGTGTGGCGAATTCTATGAGTTTTAATTGTGAAGCAAATTGGGCTTTGACATGTGAATGCATTAGAGAATCTCTGCAAAAAGCAAAGCTTCAAGGCGAAAATATTCTCGCTCTCAGTGCGACAAGCATGCGTGAGGGAATTGTGCTTTACGATGCCGATGGCATAGAACTTTGGGCGGTTGCAAATGTGGATGCGAGAGCCTCTGCCGAAGTGAAATATCTCAAAGAAAATTTTGCCGGGATTGAGGAGGAATTTTATGCACTCTCGGGGCAGACCTTTGCTTTGGGTGCGATTCCTCGAATTTTATGGCTCAAAAAGAACAAGCCTGAAATTTACGAGAGAGTGGCAAAAATCTCCATGATAGGGGATTGGATTTTGGCTCGTCTTTGCGGTGTGATTGCGACAGACCCCAGCAACGGCGGAACAACGGGAATTTTTTCTTTAAAAAATCGAGATTGGAATGCGGAGATGTGTGCAAGAGTTGGGTTAAAAGATGATATTTTCCCCTCTTGTCATGAGGTTGGAACCGTTTTAGGACTGGTAACTTCAGAGGCTTCGGTTGAAACAGGACTTTCAACGTATACAAAAGTAGTTACAGGAGGAGGTGATGTTCAACTTGGAAGTGCCGGACTTGGTGTTGTTGAGCTTGGACAAGTAGCTATTTTAGGCGGTTCATTTTGGCAGCAGATTGTAAATATTTCGAGCGACATTTTACCGCCAAAAGATATGGGAATTCGTGTAAATCCTCATGTGATTTTCGAGCTCTCACAAGCAGAGGGAATCACCTTTTTTAGCGGTTTGGTTATGCGTTGGTTTCGGGATGCTTTTTGTGAAATAGAGAAGCTTGAGGCAAAAAAAAAGGGCATCGACACTTACGAAATTTTGGAAGAGAAAGCTTCTAAAATACCCGTTGGCTCCCATGGAATTATTCCTATTTTTTCAGACTCCATGAAGTACGGCAAGTGGTACCATGCAGCCCCTAGTTTTTTGAACCTTTCTCTCGACCCTAAAATCTGCAACCGTGCTTCAATGTTTAGAAGCCTTCAAGAAAATGCATGTATTGTTTCGTGTATCAATCTTGAAAAAATCAGAGAGTTTACGGGTGTGGCAACAGAGGAGATAGTTTTTGCCGGAGGTGCGAGCCGCGGTAAGCTCTGGTCGCAAATCTTGGCGGATGTAACCGGATGCAGGGTTAAAATTCCTCGTGTTACCGAAGCAACTGCATTGGGAGCTGCAATAGCGGCTGGAGTGGGCGCAGGGGTTTACTGCTCTATAAAAAATGCAGCAAAAGAGCTGGTAGTCTGGGAAAAAGAGTATGTACCGAACATGGAAAATTTTGTGAAATATCAAGAGATAAAAGAGCGTTGGCAAAAAGCCTATGAAGTGCAATTAAAGTTGGTAGATGATAATATCACGACTTCAATGTGGAAAGCACCGGGACTTTAAAATAAAGATAAATAGCGAGATTAAATGAATTTGAATGAGAAAATAGCATCAGGAAACAGAATAAATTTTGAAGAGGCGCTTGCTCTTTATGAGATGGATTTCTTTGAACTTGGCGGGCTGGCAGATGCAAAAAGAAAAGCATTGCATGGCAAAAAAACATACTTTAATATTAATCGCCATATCAATCCGACAAATGTGTGTGCAGATGTATGTAAATTTTGTGCCTATTCCGCAAATAGAAAAAATCCAAACCCCTATACAATGAGCCATGAACAGATTATGGAGATTGTCAAAGACATCGAGAGCCGCGGGATTAAAGAGGTGCATATCGTCTCTGCGCATAATCCTGATACGGGGCTTGAGTGGTATTTGGAAATATTTAAAAAGATTAAAACCGCTTATCCGCATCTGCATGTAAAAGCTCTAACTGCGGCTGAGGTGGATTTTTTGGCACGCCATTACGGCAAAAGTTATGATGAGATACTTGATTTGATGGTTGAAAACGGGGTGGATTCCATGCCGGGGGGCGGTGCTGAGATTTTTGATGAAACAGTGCGAGACTACATCTGCAAGGGTAAAGTTACCTCAGAGCAGTGGCTTGAGATTCATCAAAAGTGGCATGAGAGAGGCAAAAAGAGTAATGTGACAATGCTTTTTGGGCATGTGGAGAGCAGAGCAAACCGTATCGACCACATGATGCGAATTCGTGAACTTCAGGATAAAACGGGCGGTTTTAACTGCTTTATTCCGCTTGTCTATCAGACAGAGAATAATTACCTAAAAATAGAGGCTCCAATCACGGCAAATGAGATTCTAAAAACTATGGCGGTGAGCCGCATAGTGCTTGATAATGTTCCACATTTAAAAGCATACTGGGTAACTTCTACAGTAAATCTTGCTTTAGTCGCCCAAGAATTTGGGGCAAATGATTTGGACGGAACGATAGAAAAAGAGTCCATAAACTCCGCTGCAGGTGCGAAGAGTGCCAATGGGGTGAACGTTGAAGAGTTTGTCGGACTTATAAAAAACAGTGGATTTACGCCTGTCGAGAGAGACAGTATTTACAACGAAATTAAGGTGTGGTAGCAGATGGATATAACGGTTGTAATCCCGACTTATAACCGTTATGAAGTTTTACAAAGAGCTTTAATCTCGGTTTACTCACAATCCCACATGCCGAAGGAAGTTATCATTATCGATGACGGCTCTACCGATAATACTTCACAAATAACAAAACAATTTCCGTATGCCAAATATATTTATCAAAAAAATGCAGGTGTTTCAAGTGCAAGAAATTTAGGCATAAAAAATTCCACATGCCAGTGGATTGCATTTTTGGATTCTGATGATGCGTGGCATGCGGATAAACTCAAAAAACAAGTGGAATTTCATGAGCAAAATCCAGGATGCCTTATGAGTTACACGGATGAGAAGTGGATAAGAGATGGCATCGAGGTGAAGATGGCTAAGAAATTCCACAAGGTGGGCGGTGCTATTTTTGCTGAGTGCCTCTCTCACTGCATTATTGCTCCATCTTCTGCCTTAGTTCATAAAAAATTATTGGATGAAGTGGGGCTTTTTGATGAGGGCTTAGAAGTGTGTGAAGATTATGATTTGTGGCTGAGAGTGGCATGTACAAATTCAATCGGGCTGATTGATGAAAAACTTATTACTAAATATGGCGGAAATAATGATCAGCTAAGTGTTAAATATTGGGGTATGGACAGGTTTAGAGTTGTTGCTTTGGAGAAGCTGTTAAAGTTTGAAGTTACAAAGCAAGAGTTAATTATTGAAACTCTTTTACACAAATATAAATTACTTCTCAAAGGTGCTATCAAGTATGATAGGGTTTCAGAGATAAGTGAATATAATCAAAAAATAAAATTTTATGAAGCATCAAAGGATTAAAAGTTGAATAGTATAAGAAATGAGACAAAACTCACACTCGTTTATATATTTATCGCATTTCTGTTTTCAGTTGCGGTTCGTATGATTTGGGCGTACCAGTTTGCCGATGTGGAAGCCTTTAAATTTAATGGGCAGTTTATGATTAACACAAATGACGGCTATTATTTTGCTGAGGGTGCCAGAGATATTCTCAGCGGAATGCACCAAGTAAATGACCTTTCGCCTATTGATAATGCAACTTCCATTCTTACTGCTTTTTTTGCGAAGATTTTGCCATTCTCTTTTGAGACAATTATCTTTTTCATGCCGATCTTTTTAAGCTCTTTAATAGTTATCCCAGTTATCTTGATTGCTAAAAGCATCGATAATTTAGAGATGGGTTTTATTGCAGCACTTCTCGCCTCTATCGCTAACAGCTACTACAACCGTACCATGATTGGCTACTATGATACCGACATGCTTAACATTGTTTTGCCGATGTTTTTGCTCTGGTCAATTATCTGGGCTATAAAAACGAATGAAGATAAATATCTGTTTATCACGGCGATTGACATTTTGGCTTATAGATGGTGGTATGCTCAAAGTTACTCTTTGGAATTTTCATTTTTTGGTTTGATACTATTGTTTACTTTAGTGTATGCCAGAAAAAATTTGTACAACTATAAACTTTTGGCAATTATGATGTTTGCGATGATAAATTTGGATATTTTTATTAGATTTCCTCTTGTTTTAGCAGCTTTTTTCCTATTTAAAGAGGAAAAGTTTCAAAAATATATCTATCATCTTTTAGCTATTTCAGTTCTAGCGTTTTTTGCAACTGGTGGATTTGACCCTATTTGGTCTCAGTTAAAAGGGTATGTTTTTAAGGATGCGGTGAGCATTGCTGATGCGGGACTTAAACTTCACTTTTTCTCTGTTATGCAGACAGTTCGTGAAGCAGGACAGATTCCGTTTAGTACGTTTGCGGATCGAATAAGCGGGCATATGATAACGTTTATTTTATCACTTCTTGGTTTTGCTTATTTGGCTTATAGACATAAAATTATGCTTTTTGCGCTTCCGATGATAGGACTTGGATTTTTGGCAAGTGTGGGAGGGCTGAGATTTACTGTTTATGCGGTTCCTGTTTTGGCTTTCGGAGTTGCATTCCTTATCACTGAACTCGGGGCTAAAATACCCAATGCAAAACTGAAATATCTTAGCATGATAGTTTTTACACTTGCTGTTTTATACCCGAATATTGACCATGTACTATCTTATAAGGTTCCGACCGTGTTTAATTCAGATGAAGTGCAAATCCTAGATAAACTAAAAACGAAGCTTGATAGAGAAGATTATATAATTTCTTGGTGGGATTATGGTTATCCTTTACGATACTACTCGGATATTAAAACACTTATTGACGGCGGAAAACATGGAGGTGAAGTAAATTTTCCAGTTAGTTTTATGCTCTCTAACCCTCAGCAAATTTCAGCAAAAATGGCAAGACTTGATGTTGAATATACAGAAAAAACATTCAAACAAGCAGAAGAGGCTAAAGATAAGAATCTGACAACATTCACAAACATTGAGCAGATGACAAAAGAGTATGGATTTAAAGACACGAATGATTTTTTAGCTTCACTTGCCACAGATATTCATTTGCCGGAGAAAACGCATGATATCTACTTCTATTTGCCATACAGAATGTTAGATATTTACCCGACTGTAACAGCTTTTTCGTATATAAATTTGATGAATGGAGAAAAGCAGGCAGCACCCTTTTTCTTTATAAGCAGAGGATTTTCGGAAACACAAAATGCAATAGAGTTAGGAAGTGGAATATCTCTTAGTAAAAAAGAGTCGAGCATAAAAATTGGAAACAAAAGCGTTCCGGTAAAAAGGTTCGTAAAAACTTCTTATGGTGCGAATATGGAGCTTCAAAAAACAGTTCAAATGTTAGACTATAATGGATATTTGAATGTAATTTACATGACAGATTACAAAACTTTTTTAGTAATAGATGATAAAACATACAACTCTCTTTACATACAGCTGATGGTCTTAGAAGAGTATGATAAAACACTTTTTGAAAAGGTTATAGCAACTCCGCATGCCAAGGTGTACAAACTCAAGATATAATAATTAAGGTATAATAATAAACAGAATAATTTTAACAATTAAGGATAAATAATGTCAAAAGATACAAAAATAATTAAAAAATGTCTTTTCCCGGCTGCAGGCTATGGAACAAGATTTTTACCGGCTACCAAAGCAATTCCTAAGGAAATGCTGCCGGTTCTTACAAAACCACTTTTGCAGTATGGCGTTGAAGAGGCGATTAGTGCCGGACTAGACACAATGGCAATAGTAACTGGTCGCGGTAAAAGAGCAATTGAAGATCATTTTGACATCTCTTATGAACTTGAGCATCAGATTAAAGGGACTTCAAAAGAGCATTATCTGACAGAAATAAGAAAAGTTATAACAAGTTGCACTTTTTCATACACTAGACAGATAGAGATGAAGGGACTGGGTCATGCTATACTTTGCGGAGAGACACTTATTGGAAATGAACCGTTTGCCGTTATTTTGGCAGACGATTTGTGTGACAATGAGGGCGGTGACTCAGTCTTGGCTCAAATGGCTGAGTTGTACGAAAAATATAAATGTTCAATCGTAGCAGTTGAAGAGATACCGATGCAAGACAGTAATAAGTACGGCGTAATTGCAGGAGAAGAGATAGAAAAAGGAATTGTGAGAGTAACCGACATGGTAGAAAAACCAGAACCTGCAGATGCTCCTTCAAACCTAGCTATCATTGGAAGATATATTTTAACTCCTGACATATTTGACATCATTAGGGAGACAAAACCTGGTAAAGGTGGAGAGATTCAGATAACAGATGCTCTTCTTGCTCAGGCAAAAAAGGGTAAAGTAATAGCTTATAAATTTAACGGTAAAAGATTCGACTGTGGAAGCGTAGATGGCTTTGTAGAGGCTACAAACTACTTTTATAATAAAGCAAAATAAATGTTTTTAATTTTTGCATATGCTAAAACTAAGGAGAATACATGAACTATCAACATAATTTTAACCCGACTATATCAGACACACACCTCTTTGATGAGATAACAAAAGAGAAGGAAGAGATTGGTTATTACAACCTTGTTCATCAAGATACAACCGAATTTAAAGCGTATGCAAAAACAGTAAAACAAAAAAATATTGTAGTAATCGGCATAGGCGGAAGTACTCTGGGAACTTATGCTATATATAAATTTCTAAAACACTCAAAACCGCTCTTTAAAAAACTTTATTTTTTAGAGACTACAGACCCGATTGATATAAAAGCAAAGATTAGTAATATTGACTTAGAAGATACTCTTTTTGTAGTTATCTCAAAATCAGGCACTACGATAGAGACAGTTTCTATATTTAAATACATCCACTCGCTTGTGAAGTGTGATAAAAATAATACTTTAGTAATAACAGAGAGCGACTCAAAGTTAAATGAGTATGCACAAACCAACGGTATAAAAAGTTTTGAAGTTCCAAAAAATGTGGGTGGAAGATTTTCTGTTTTCAGTGCCGTTGGGCTCCTTCCTCTTGCAATAGTCGGGCTAAATATTGATGAGCTTTTAAGAGGTACTCAAGAGATTCATGACTCATTTTTTAACAAAGGGGTGGAGTATGAAAGAGTATTTCAAAAGGCAAGATTTTTTACAGAGTATAAAAGCGTATTCAATATAAATGTTGTTTTTTCATACTCATCAAGATTAGAGGGATTTAACAAGTGGTATGTCCAACTATGGGGAGAGTCTCTCGGTAAGATAGACATAAAAAAAACGAGACAGGGGCTTACTCCAATCGGTATTATCGGACCAATAGACCAACACTCTTTTTTACAGCTTGTTGTTGAGGGAAGAAGAGATAAAACTGTAACGGTTGTAAAAGTGAATGATTTTCATAGCAAGCTTGCCATTCCGCATGTCAAACTAGAGGGTTTAGAAGAGCTTGATTATATTGACGGGTTAGAGTTCTCAACACTCATTAACATGCAAGCAGATGCCACAATAGAATCTTTAAATAATCTAGGTGATATTCCATGTGATGTTATAACAATAGACGGTGTGAGTGAAAGCAGTATAGCAAGTTTGATGTACGAATATGAACTTTTAACATCTGTTTGCGCAAAGCTTATGTATATAAATGCATACGACCAGCCGGGCGTAGAAGCTGGAAAAATTATCTTAAAAAGCAAGTTGAAAAATAAATAAATTTATGGATGCAAGCCCTAAACTGCTTCAAGAGGATAGAGTATGAATATAGATAAAAGAGTTTTAAACTTTTTGGTAATTATACTCCTCTCTTTTGCAACATTTTGGTGGACTTTCTTTATCTTTCACCTCTCATTCGATTTAACAATAGTTGCGACTATTATACTTATTCGTATTGCCTCTTCATATCTTTTATTTCAAGACTACTCACTCTCATGGTCAAAAGCATCCCCAAAAACATTTCTTATAAAAAGTTTTGTTTATATAACCGCCTTTTTTGTATATGCACCAATATTTTATGGTAAAGTCTGGCTCTTCTTTTTAGCCTCGGAGCTGTTTTTATACATCTTTTCTATAAATTTTGCCATGTATTTTTACTACTATTTAATTAACAGAAGCAAAGTTGTGAAAACAAAATCAATAGTGATTTATGGCGCAGGAAAAGCCGGGATAAAGCTTGAATCCGAGTTTTCCAACAGTGAATATAGAGTGAAATATTACATTGATGACGATAAAATCATACAAAACCGCTCCATCGACTCTATAAAAGTTATATCGCAAGAGAAGTTAAAAGAGAATATCGGAGAGCATAAATTTGACCTGCTTGTTATAGCAATGCCATCCGCTCCAAAAACCAGAATAAAAGAGATTTATAATAGTTTAAACGAATATTTTAAAGAGATACAGATATTGCCCTCAATAGATGATATTTTAAGCGATAGGGATTTCTCGGCTCAGCTAAAAGATGTTTCTCTGGAAGATTTACTTGCGCGCAATCCGCAAGATTTGGACAAAGAGAAAATAAAAGAGTTTATAAAAGATAAAACTATTTTAATAACGGGGGCAGGTGGAAGCATAGGGAGCGAGATATGCAGACAGTGCGAAAAGTTCGGTGCCAAGAAGCTGATTCTTTTGGACCACAGTGAATATAACCTGTACACGATTAATGAAGAGCTTAAGGGTGTAGCGACTGTTTTGGTGATGCAGAGCGTTGTTGAAAAAGATTTACTGGATATTACATTTAAAATACACATGCCGGATATTGTTATTCATGCAGCGGCTTATAAACATGTGCCTCTGGTTGAAGCAAATATAAGTGAAACAATTGTTAATAATATTATTGGTACGAAAAATGTGATAGACACCTCTATAAAATATGGTGTTGAGAAGTTTGTTATGATTTCAACCGATAAAGCTGTTAGACCGACAAATGTCATGGGGACAACAAAAAGAATCTGTGAACTTTATGCGCAGAATATTGCGTCAGATAAGACTGAAATTGTAGCTGTAAGATTTGGCAATGTCCTTGGAAGCAGCGGAAGCGTTATTCCTAAGTTTAGAACACAAATTGAAAATGGACAAAATCTTACTGTTACTCATCCTGATATCACAAGATATTTTATGCTTATTCCCGAGGCATGTGAGCTTGTTCTCCAAGCCGGAGCAATTGGGAGCGGCGGTGAAATATTTATACTAGATATGGGCGAGCCTATAAAAATAGTTGATTTGGCAAGAAAAATGATAGAACTAAGCAATAGAGATGATATAGGAATAGAGTTTACAGGTCTTCGCATAGGCGAAAAACTTTACGAGGAACTGCTTATAGATGATAATGATGCAAAAACAGATTATGATTCAATAACTGTAGCTTCGCCGACATACTATGACATAGAAAAATTAAACAGAGATATAGAAGAGCTATTGGTATGCGAAGACAAGCTTGCAAAACTAAAAGCAATCGTTCCTGAGTTTAATCATCAATTGAATTTAAACTAATACATGTCCCACAAATTTACTCATATTATTCATGATTTCTGAGCCTTTTCTAAAACTCATTCCACATGCCTCATAGGCAAAGAAAACACCTGCTTGATATTTTGCTCCGTTGGCATCTTTTGGAAACTCAACATATTCTTGATATACTTTTTTGTAGTTGCCGTAGGGTCCATCAAGTTCTTCTAAAACAAAACCGTTTGCATCTATGATTTTAGTATTTGCACCCTCTCTACCAAAGACCGTTTTTTCTACATATTTGATGCCCTTTAATGGCTCAAAAGAGGTTTTTAAAAGATAGGGTGAATCAGGAAAAAGGTCGCATAAAATTTTCATTATTCCCTTTGATTGAAAGAGTAGGGTGTATGCCGGATTAATTATAATCGCCTTTTGATTTTTCATAATATTTGTGAGAGTCATTGCCAGTTCGGGTTCATCAGTCGCAATATCTTCCCATGGATAAAGTTTAAACCAATACTCATATTCATACCCATCCGCATCAAATATTCCGTCTTCACTAAACTTCACATTTTGGAGATATTCAAATCCTGTATTAAAACCTGCATCCGTTGCCATCTGCTGAAGAAGCTTTGTTGTCGTCTCTTCTTCATCGTTACCTTCAACGGATGAGAAAAGTATCTTCCAGCCATTATATCTCTCATCAAAAGTATCGGTTTCATCAAAGAGAGTAAGAAGTCTTTTAAAATTGTCGCTAATTGCGTCATATACATTGTTAAACTGCTTCTCTTCATCCATTTTGTTATGCTTGAGCATTCCCCATTGAAGCAGGGCGGTTTCAAAAAGTGCAGTTGGAGTGTCCGCATTGAATTCTATAAGTTTTATAGGCTGATTGTCCACTCCGCCTGCTAAATCAAAACGACCATAGAGATGCCAATGGACATCATTTTCCCAACTTTTTTTGATGGCTTCAATAAGATTAAAAGGGATACCCAAATCAAAAAAGAGGTTATTCTCTATAACATAACCTGCCGCTTCAGCGTACATGTCATATATCTCATTTACAGCCTCATAGTAGGCTTCTGCCTCTTGCGTAGTTACTTTAACCAGTGCATCACTTATATATTTTGTTCCGTCTTTATCTGTATGCCAGCTAAAACCCAGCGCATCAAGTGATTTATCATCGAGTGGATTAATTTTTTGTAGTGATACCATAGTTTAACTCCCGTAACTTGAACTGGATGTGCTGCTCGTGCCAGCACTTGATGTACTGCCGCTAGATGAACCAAAAAAACTTTTTTTAGGTGCAGTTGAAGTGCTTGCTGCTGAAGCTCCTCCGGTAGAAGTACCCCCTGCAGATGGGGCGGAACGGCTATAGGCACTCTGGTTTGCTGAGGCGGCATTTCTTGAAAAGTTTTTATTATTCATCAATGAATTTGCAATCATATTCCCCATGAGAGCCCCACCCGCAGCTGCAAGTATGGTTCCTGCTAAGCCCATTCCTCCGCCGCTTTGATTGTTTGAAACAGTTTCAGATGTTCCATTTTCAACTTTTTTGTACTCCTCACTTGCAAGAGCTTTCATCTCTTCTTCGTTTAAAATTCTCTCGGTAACTTTTCCATCGGCATCTTTTTCGCGGATAATAGCACGGCTGGGACCATCTGTTGGCATCTCTTCAACTATTATATATTTGTCATTTGTCAGTTTTTCTATAATTAAAAATTTATTGTGTTGCTTTTGTTCTTGAGTTTCACAGCCACTTATAAGGCTCATCATAATCAGACCTGCACTTCCTAGCGCTACGCCGCCGGATATTGAAGAAATATGTTTCATCGTATCTTTTTCCTTTTAACATGGTTTATTTTAATAAGGTTTGAAGAACCACTCTCATACAAGCCATTTTTATCTTCTATGATAATATCTGCTTTACTCTCACAAAACTCTCTGTCAAACTCTCTATTGGATTCATTGGCTGAGGTTGAAAAGTGCCATGTGGAGTTTCGAAGTATATTCGAATCAAGTAAACTTTTAGTAACTCTAAAGGCCTTGTTTTTTACAATATATGTTGTTTTCTTGGAGTGGCGAACTCTATTCTTTTGTTTTGAGGGGACTCTATTCCCTTCAATTAATAAATCTTTAAAACTAGAGTAAACTTTTATGAAGGGTTTTGATTTTATTCTAGACTTTATCTCATAAAGCCTAGCTGTATCTTGAGAAAGAAAACCGACGGTAGTGTCGGTTTGCATAAGGATTACAGGCAGCATCTCAAGCTAAAAAATCTTGGAGTGCTTGTACATCGGACCATGAATCATCGCCCATCTCATCGAGAGCTAGAATCACTGCTCTTGCAGCACTTAAAGTTGTGAAATAGGGTATGTTTTTTCTAAGTACTTCTTGACGAATAACAACTGCATCTTTTTTAGATGTGTTGTTGTCTGAAGTATTTATCGCCATGTGGATTTCATCATTTTTCATACTGTCTTCTATGTTTGGACGACCTTCAGAGATTTTAAGCACTCTCTCGCATGGAACTCCGGCTGCCTCGATAATTGCTTGCGTGCCTTTTGTTGCTAGAAGTTTAAAGCCATGTCTATGAAGACCTTTTGCAATCTCTGGAGCATGCATTTTATCTGTATCGATAAAAGAGAGGAAACATGTACCGCTTGTTGGAATTTTATTTCCGGCAGAGATTTGAGCTTTTGCAAAACTGATACCAAAGTTGGAGCTAATGCCCATAACTTCGCCCGTTGATTTCATCTCAGGACTGAGAGTTAAATCTGCACCATAAAGTTTATGGAATGGAAAAACAGCTTCTTTTACTGAAACATGGTCTTTAAGCTGTGGTTTTAAAAGTCCATTTTCCTCTGTTACAATTTTATAGTGATCATAATACTCTAAAGCACTTCTAAGTGTTTCACCCACCATAACGCGCGTTGCAACTTTTGCTAATGGCATTCCAGTTGCTTTACTTACAAAAGGGACAGTTCTACTTGCTCTTGGATTTACTTCTATAAGGTAAATCTCATTTTTAAAAATAGCATATTGAACATTCATAAGCCCAATTACGCCAAGACCAAGGGCTATAGTTTTAGTCTGCTGCTCAACATTTGCAATCATCTCTTTTGAAAGATTTACAGGAGGAAGAGAACATGCGCTGTCGCCTGAGTGAATTCCCGCCTCTTCAATATGCTGCATAACGGAGCCGATATAAACATCTACCCCGTCACAAATCGCATCTACATCCAGCTCTATTGCCTGATCCAAAAATTTGTCGATGAGAACAGGCGCATCGTTACTTACTGAAATCGCTAAATCCATATACTGCTTGAGCTCACTTTCTGAGTAAACGATGCGCATACCTCTACCGCCGAGAACGAAGGATGGGCGAACAAGTACAGGATAGCCTAATCTTTCAGCTATAATATAGGACTCCTCTTTTGTTCTTGCAAGTCCATTTTCCGGTTGTTTCAGTCCATGTGCAATAACAAAGTCAGAAAATTTTTCTCTATCTTCTGCTAAGTCAATTACAGCAGAAGGAGTGCCTGAAATTTTCGCACCAATCTCTGTTAAAGCATTTGCAAGTTTGAGTGGAGTTTGCCCGCCAAAGTGAACGATAATCCCATCCGGATTTTCATTCTCAATTACTGCTCTTACATGTTCAAAGTCTATCGGCTCAAAGTAAAGAACATCGGAAGTGTCGTAGTCTGTTGAGACTGTTTCAGGGTTACAGTTGTACATAATTGTCTCAATGTCCATCTCTTTGAGTGCAAAAGCGGCATGAACACAGCAGTAGTCAAACTCTATACCTTGCCCAATTCTGTTTGGACCACCGCCTAAAATAAGAACTTTTTTCTTATCGCTTATACGGTTTTTTACATTTGGCAATTTTGTTATATTTGTTGTTGAATAAAGGTAGGGAGTAAGTGCTTCAAACTCTGCGGAACATGTATCCACTTCATTATATTCAAAATTTACACCTAGCTCTTTTCTAGCTTTGTAAACATCATTTTCACTTACTTTGACACTTGAATTTTTAGTGATGAGTTGAGAGATGCGTTTGTCAGAAAAACCATCCACTTTCAGACTTCTTATGCACTCTTCATCTGTTAAAACTTTATCTGTGATTGTACTTTCAGATTTTATAATCTCTTCTAGCTGGTATAAAAACCAAGGGTCAATCTGGCATGTGGAGAACATCTCTTCTACACTCATACCGCGGCGAAAGCCCTCAGCCACATACAGGATACGGTCTGCATTTGGACGGCGAATCTCATGCTGCACAAATTCCGTTTCCACATCTATTTCATCGAAACCGCACAATCCTGTCTCTAATGAGCAGAGAGCTTTTTGAATAGACTCTTTAAAAGTTCGACCTATTGCCATTACTTCACCGACTGATTTCATACTTGTGCTGAGTGTATTTTCGGCTTCCGGAAATTTCTCAAATGTAAAGCGAGGAATTTTTGTAACAATATAATCTATAACCGGTTCAAAAGAAGCAGGTGTTCCCGTAATGTCGTTCGTAATCTCATCAAGAGTAAAACCAACGGCCAAAAGTGTTGCAACTTTTGCAATTGGGTAACCTGTAGCTTTAGATGCAAGAGCAGAAGAGCGGCTTACACGAGGATTCATCTCGATAACAATCATTCTTCCTGTTTTTGGGTCGATTGAGAACTGAACATTGCTCCCTCCCGTGTCGACACCGATTTCTCTTAAAATGTCAAAAGAGGCGTTACGCATTCTCTGATATTCTTTATCGGTTAAAGTAAGGGCAGGGGCGACAGTAATGCTGTCTCCTGTATGAACGCCCATAGGATCGAAGTTTTCTATCGCACATACAATGATGCAGTTATCCGCTTTGTCACGAATAACCTCCATCTCATACTCTTTCCACCCAAGAAGAGATTCTTCAATTAGGATTTCACTTACAGGTGATTCATCTAATCCTCGAGCTGCGAGTTTCTTGAATTCATCCATGTTGTACGCAACACCGCTTCCGCCGCCTGCAAGGGTAAACGAAGCTCTAATTATGATAGGGAAACCTATCTCATTCGCGGCTTCGAGTGCATCATCCATATTGTAGGCATATTTTGAAAATGGCAAATCCATACCGATTTTTATCATGGCATCTTTGAATGCCAGACGGTCTTCGCCTTTATGGATAGCTTCAGGAGTTGCACCCAAAAATTCTATCCCTTCAAGCATCCCTTTGTTATACATGCTCGTTGCTACATTAAGTGCAGTTTGCCCACCCATTGTAGGTAAAATTGCATCAACATTCTCTTTTTTTATAATTTTCGCAATTACATCTTCTTTGATTGGTTCTATATAGGTTCTATCGGCAAATTCTGGGTCTGTCATGATAGTTGCGGGATTTGAGTTTATGAGAACTACACGATATCCCAACTCTTTTAATGTCTTAACTGCTTGTGTTCCTGAGTAGTCAAACTCACATGCTTGCCCAATGATAATTGGACCGGAGCCAATGAGTAAAATCGTCTTAATATCGGTGCGTTTTGGCATTTTTTACCTTTTAAATATATATAAAAAAATTTGTTTATTATAGGTAAAAGGCACTTAAAATTTGATGAGTTTTTATCTTTTTTTTCTAATATTTAAAGGTGTATATAAGAGAAACTAATCCTGAATAAATATAATCATCTTCGACTATTGGACTTTTTGTAGCTTGGATAGGAAGTTTTTCGGCTTTAATATTCATAAACGCAGATAAGTTACCTACGAGAGGATACTTTATATAAGTTTGCGCGCCATATTGAAAAGCATTTTCTGTGCTATATGCGGGTCTTGATGCTGTAGCCTCGCTAGGTGTAACTCCATAGTAGTAGTCCATAAAGTTAGATGAATTATATGTTAGTATTAAACTAGGGTAGAAGGTAATATTATTGTGTTCAAATTGATACCCGATTTCTGATTTTAAAATCCAAGTGTTATGGCGAGATAGCACATCAGTTAATGCCATAACTTCAATATATGCATCATAAAAATTAGCACTGAATGCTGTTCCACCCTCAACCGAACTAGCTCTATCTTGCATTCCGGTTAAATAAACAGAATCTGTCGCTCTGTATTGATTTACTCTAGGTTCGGCAGTCAAGGAGAATCCCCATCCGTAATCTTCTCCTTTGTTACCCAAAAAATAGGCTCCGAATCTTGTCCATTTAGCATAAAAAGTTGAGTTATCAAAGAAGATAACAGGGGAGGGAGTTGTTATTGTACCAACATCCTTGTATGGCTGGGTCTGCATGTACGCGCCTGCGCCCAAGGTTATTTTTTCTGCCATTAAAGTAGAAATTAACGTAACTAAAAAAATAATATATCTCATCGAACACTCCGAATCATGTGAAAATAGTTAGGGTCATTGCCCCCATAATATTGCTGAATAACAGCATCTTGATACCCCTGTGATTTTGTAACAGAGAGTACTTTGCCAACTTTTAAACCTTTGATAAAGATATTGTCTAATCCTGAGCTGATTACTTCGTCCCCCTTTTTTATATTAAACCATGCAGGTATAAATTTAACAACCAAAAATTCAGAGTTATTTCCATGCGCAATTCCCGGTGCTAAATTTTCCCCTACAAAAACAGCGTATGAACTTTTTACATCTTTGTTTAAAAGACCTAAAGGTTTTCCATTCTTAGGCACTACAATTCCCGCGACAAGTTCATTGTGCGTTAATCCGTATATTTTTGAAGGGTCATAATCTTTTACGTCTAGCCAAACTCTGTTTAAGTCTCCAAACTCTTCATAAGAGAGTGTTCTGACAAGTTCAACTTCTGGGTTGGTTTTTAGCGTTGAATTGTTTTCTTTGAGCAGATCATTTACCTCAGAAGCTAACTGTTGCATTACGAGATGGTTATTTTCATACTTTTTCAGATTCTTTTCTAGGAGTGCAATTTTTTGAGCTTGAAAAGTGTGCTTATTGATTTCGTTTTCTATAAACTCTATGGAGTTATGATAGTTTGACTTGAGGTAGTTAAGTGATGCTATAATTGGCGCTTGAATAGTATCACCATAATAAAGCGCACCCATAAAGAGAGCACCAAATATAAAAATAAAGCTAAATAGCTTCTTACTCATTTTCGAACAGTTCTTGCAGGAGGTCTATCTCTTCAAGTGCACGACCGGTTCCTCTCGCTACCGCTAACAGTGGCTCGTCTGCAACATATACCGGAATTTTTACGATATCGGACAGATATTTATCCAGTTGGCGGATGAGTGCTCCACCGCCAGTCAAGATTATGCCGTGATTTACAATATCTCCAGCCAAGTCAGGGGGCATTTTTTCAAGTACATCTCTTAGTGCTTCAGCTATCTCTTTGAGGGGTTCAATCATAGCCTCTCTGGCATCTTCACTTGTTAATTCTACAGTGCTAAGTAAGCCTTCTACCTGGTCTCTTCCATTGACTACCATTGTGAGCTCTACATCAAGAGTAACAGCAGTGCCTATATTTATCTTAATCTCTTCTGCTACTCGTTCACCGATAAGCAAGTTATACTTTTTTCTTACATAGTTGATTATGCCTTGGTCAATTTTATCACCGGCAGTACGAATAGATTTTGAGAGAACAAGTCCCCCGAGAGATACAACCCCAATTTCAGTTGTTCCGCCACCGATGTCAACAACTAAGTTACCCTGAGGCTCACGAATGTCAATACCTGCACCGATAGCCGCTGCCATTGGCTCTTCAATAAGAAAAACCTCTCTGGCTCCGGCACTAAGAGCAGATTCACGAACAGCTTTTCGCTCAACCTGCGTCAATCCATAAGGTACACAGATGATAATTCTAGGACTAATAAGGGAGCTTCTTCCATGTGCTTTTTCGATAAATTTTCTAATCATCTTTTCAGTCATATCAAAGTCGGCAATTACGCCATCTCTCATAGGACGAATAGCTTTTATATTGCCTGGAGTTTTTCCAACCATGTCTTTTGCTTCTTGTCCAACTGCTAAAACTCTCTGTTGTCCATGCTTTTCAGTTTTAACTGCGACAACAGATGGCTCATTGATAATGATACCTCTCCCCTTAGCTATAACTATTGTATTTGCAGTTCCTAAATCTATTGATAAATCGTTTGAAAAAAGCCCTATTAATTTATTGAATATCATCTATTTATCTACCTTATGCTATTTTTTTTGTTGATTTTTTAATATATACCGGACTCTCATTGTTTTCAATTACTTCTTTCGTGATTAAAACTTCATAACCCTTGTACTCCGGAAGTTCATACATAATATCTATCATATTCTCTTCTAAAATCGCACGAAGTCCACGGGCTCCTGTTTTTCTTTTAATAGCTTTTTTTGCAATTGCTTTAATTGCGTCCTCTTCAAAGTTTAGCTCAACTTCGTCAATTGAAAATAGTTTTTTATATTGTCTTATTAAGGAATTTTTCGGTTCTGTGAGTATACGAACCATATCCTCTTCTGTAATCTCATGAAGGGAGGCAATAATTGGTAATCTTCCGACAAGTTCAGGAATAAGTCCAAAACTTACTAAGTCATGAGGCTCAACCATGTCGTATGTTGTTTTCTGCTCTTCTTTTGTCTTTTTGTCATGACCAAAACCGAGTACATTCTCACCTTGCTTTTTCTTGAGAATTTCATCAAGTCCATCAAATGCTCCGCCACAAATAAATAGTATTCCTGTTGTATCGATAGCCGTAAAATCTTGGTTAGGATGTTTTCTTCCGCCTTTTGGAGGAATGTTTACGGATGAGCCTTCGATTATTTTTAAGAGTGCTTGTTGCACTCCTTCTCCCGAAACATCACGAGTGATAGAACGATTCTCACTCATTCTTGCAATTTTATCAACTTCATCTATAAAAACTATTCCTTGTTCAGCTCTTTTTACATCGCCATCCGCTGCTTGAAGAAGTTTTGTAAGAATGTTTTCAACATCTTCTCCAACATATCCGGCTTCTGTTAAGCTTGTAGCATCCGCTATGGCAATAGGAACATTTAAAACTCTGGCAATTGTTTGTGCCATAAGTGTTTTACCGCTTCCTGTTGGTCCAATAAGCAAAACATTGGATTTTGCTATTTCTGTATCATCCTCTGCTATATTCTTACCTTTAAAAATTCTTTTATAGTGGTTATAAACAGCTACGCTTAAAAGTTTTCTGGCTCTCTCTTGCCCGATTATATAATCACCCAAAAATTTATCTAACTCTTTTGGAGTCATTAACTCATTCACTGCATTAACGAGATGCTCTTCTTTTGAGTCATGTGCCGTATGTTCATCTCCAAACATAATTTTATATGCTGAAGTTACGCAATTTTTACAGATGTAAACGCCGTTTCCGGCAATAAGAGGGTTAATCTCACTCTCTCTGGCATCACAAAAGCTACAATGTCTATGTGTCATATATTTTTCCTCTCATACGGAATTCCGCGTTTTGTTTTTAGTACGAAGTTACAAAGATTGTGAACTAAATGGTTTTGTGTGTTTTCTAGCAGTTCGTTAGCAATATCTTTAAGCGGTTTGCCAGATTCAAAAAGTTCTCTGTATGCAACTTTTAATTCATCTATCTCATCTCTTTTTAGGTTTCTTCTAAGCCCCGTTAAGTTTAAACCTCTCAGGTAAGCACGATTCCCTTCTGCCAAACAAAAAGGAGGAACATCTTGAGCAAGTGCCGAAGCACCTGCTATCATAGCATAATCACCAATATGGACAAACTGATGAATTGGGGTCATTCCACCGATAACAGCGTAATCTCCCATCTCAACATGTCCGGCGAGCGTTGCAGCATTTGCCAAAATACAGTGATTACCTATAATTACATCATGACCGATGTGAACATAACCCATAAAAAGATTATGAGAGCCGATGATAGTTTTTCCGCCACCGCCTTTTGTTCCGGGGTTAAAAAGTGTAAACTCTCTTATTATGTTGAAATCGCCTATCACAAGCTCAACATCTTCGCCTGCAAATTTTAAATCTTGCGGTACGGAACCGATAACGGCATGTGAATATATATGATTATTTTTGCCGATAGTTGTTTTTCCGTAGATAGCAGTGCTCTGCTCAATTTTGGTTCCATCGCCTATTGTTGTTTGTGATGAGATGAGACAGTATGCTCCAATCTCTACATTTTTTCCGATAATAGCACCATCTTCAATGATAGCTAGTGGAGAAATTTTATGACTCAATATTTTTCCTTTTACTTATCAACTATCATAGCTTTGAGTTCGGCTTGAGAGACCAAGTTGTCATCTACGAAAGCTTTTCCGTCAAGTACCCAAATAGAGCCTTTGCGCTTTATAACGCTTATTCTGTATTCTAATCTATCGCCCGGTTTTACTGGGGCACGAAATTTTGCGTTGTCAATACTCATAAAATAGACAACTTTTTTAGCAGCTTCTTCTTCCGTCATGTCATCCATGCTTTTAAATGCCAGAATGCCGCCAGCCTGAGCCATTCCTTCTAAAATCATAACGCCTGGATAAATTGGGTGTCCCGGAAAATGACCTTGAAATACATTGTCACCGATAGTTACATTTTTAAAACCTACTAAAGTTTCATTTTTGACAATATCCGTAACTCGGTCTAGAAGTAAAAAAGGATAACGATGAGGTATGATTTTTTGAATTTCGACGACATCCATAGTCATGAGTAAAAGCCTTGTATGATTAATTTCGGCTATTTTACCCGAATTTTCATTATAGAATTATTAGTTTTTCTCTTACATCTTCGTAAGTTTTTGCATCAAGCTCAATCGTGAGCTTGACATGTGGAATTTCTGTCGTGATTATAATCGGAGTTAAATCGTAATTTCCACATACCAAGTTATCTCTGAATTTTAGCTCTTCATTAAAGCTCGGGGGATTGAATATAAGTTCATTTATTCTTTTATACTCAAACCCACATGACAAGTTAAAGTGCGCAAGGGTTATAAATTTTATCTCTTCACGAGAAAAATAGTGTATATTTTTGTCTTTAAATTCTATTATTCCTTGGGCTTTTTTTCGAGGTAGAGTAGAGTATGAAAGAGCATATGCCGGAATGAGTTGATTTTTGTTGTCTACTACTTTGAAGCTGAGTTGGCGGTAATTCAAAAACTTTTCTTTGACTATTTTGTACTTTTTATCTTCATCTTCGAGTTGCACTCTTTTTTTGTACATCTCTAACCGCTCTTCAATGGAAGAGGGGAGTGTTGTTTTTGAAAGTGGAGAAAACATCTCATCCATTAAACGATGTTGCTGCTCTCTTTGCATGGTGAGGCCATAAATACAGCCGCAATAATCTTGACGGTAGAGCTTCTCCTCTTTGGTAACTTTACTTTGAAGCTCTGTCCCGCCGCCGCTTCTGTAGTCAACGGCTATAAATTTTACACCATGTTTTTTCTCAAATATATCGCCGCTTTTTTTGAGCTGTACTTGCGATTTTAAAGGGCTAACAAGAAGTGTTGTCGTCATACTTTTTTCACCAAGTTCAAGAGCTTTTTTTGCACTCACTTCAAAGCGTTTATCAAAACAAACTTCGCATCTTGAACCCTTTTCCGGTTCATTTTCAAGTCCTTTAACGGCTTCCATCCAAGCTTCAAAATCATATTCGCCTTCAATCAAATCGATGTCGAGTTTTTTGCATGAGCGTTGTACATCAAGAAAACGGAGTTGATACTCTGAATAGGGGTGAATGTTGGGGTCATAAAAAAAACCTGTAAGTTTTTCTTGTGGAAAATCGGTTTGAAGTTTTTGTAAAAAGAAGTGTGAATCAACACTACAGCAGATGTGGACTAAGATGTGGAATCCTTACATTTCACATGCCGACATGAAAGTGTGGCATGTGGAAAAAGAGTGAATTATTTGTTCTCTAAAATCTCAATAGTTGTTATTTCATCTTGATTTTTAATACTGTCTAAAACTTTAAAGCTCTCTGCATCATCTTCTTCAATTGCTCCAAAAACAGTGTGAACACCATCCAAGTGCGGAGTATTTGCAAAGCAGATAAAAAATTGGCTTCCGCCTGTATTTGGTCCTGCATGTGCCATAGAGAGAGAACCGCGTCTGTGACGAGATTTATTGAGTGCAGTTTCACATGGAATAGACCAGCCAGGTCCGCCGGTTCCTGTGCCATGCGGACAACCGCCTTGCGCCATAAAACCTGGGATTACACGGTGAAAACTAAGGTCATTATAAAAACCAGTATTTGCTAAATGTGCAAAGTTTGCAACCGTATTTGGCGTCTCTTCATTAAAAAGTTTAATGTAAATCACACCTTTTGGAGTCGTTACCTTCGCCCACTGAATCTTTGCTAACTCCTCTTTGCTTAAATCATAAATTTTTAACTCTTTTTTACCAAACATCGTATTCCTTTTGTGAATAATTTGCGAAATTATAGTTTAAATTTTTTAAATAGAGTAAAATAAAAGAGATATAATCTTTTTTATCTATATTTTTTAAAGGTTTAATGCAAGATGTCAAGTTTCGTTCATAAAATATACAAATATTTTTTACTTAAAATAAACTCTATCACTATAAATCAAGCAAATATTTTTACTACTTTTACAATATTTCTGTTCACTATTATATTCGCATATCTTCTTATTAAAGAGAATTATTATGATTATGAGAGAGCTTTGCTAAAAGAGCAACAGAGCCCTGCTTTGCAAGAGATAACGCAAGAAGAAAAGCATGCGGATAATCAAAAAAAATTAAAAACGCTTCTAATTAAAAATACAATTGCCATAGCAACTTTAGCTTTTATTCTTTTTGCCATCGTGCTTGGGCTTTATAAAATTTTTAACACTTTGCTTAAAAGAGATATTGAAGCATTCTTGGGTTTTTTTAGTGAAACTGCACATCATGAGAGAGTATTAAATATACAATCCATCTTTTTTAAAGAGTTTAAGGTTATGGCAGGTTACGCCAATAACATGGTGAGCACGATAAGTGAGCAAAAATCCACACTTAAAGAGTTGAATTTGGGGCTTGAAGACAAGGTTCGATTTAAAACTGAGGCTTTGCAAACTATAAATGAGAATTTAGTGCAAGAAAAAAAATTAAGAGATGAAATGATACTCTCTCAAAAAGAGTTTTTAAGATATACGGTACATGAGACAAATACTCCTCTGAGCGTTATTTTAACGAGTATAGAACTGTTTGTTATGAAAAACGGCAAAGATAGACAGCTCTCAAAAATCGAAGCGGCGGTAAAAAATGTTTTTAATATATATGACGATTTGAGTTATTTAGTTAAAAAAGATCAAGTCGATTACCCAAAAATAGTAGTTGAAATAGATTTGTTTTTAAAAAGCAGAATAGATTTTTTCAGAGAAGTCGCAGAGATGTCGAAGGTAAGTTTTGAATATCTCTCTCATGTGCCTGAACGAAGTGACAAATACACTCGGGGTGCAAAGGGAGTATTTATTTATTTTAATGAAACCAAGCTTCAGAGAGTGATAGACAACACAATTACTAATGCCATAAAATATACTCTTGCAAACGAGATAATTTTTGTAACTCTAAGTGTGAGCGGAACTTTTGTTGATATTTCAATTGGAAGTAAATCCAAACAGATAAAAAATACAGATAAAATATTTGAAGCTTTTTACAGAGAAGAAAACAAAGAAAATGGCTTTGGACTTGGACTGAGACTTGTTAAAAGTATTTGTGATGAAGATGGCGTTTTAATTTCGCTCAGCTCAGATGATGATAAAAACACATTTACATACAGATTTAAAATGATGGGTGAATAATGAAGATACTTCTACTTGAAGATGAAGTAATGTTAAATGAGTCTATATCGGAGTATTTAGAGGCGAATGGGCATAGAATAGAAGCATTTTTTGATGGAATAGAAGCATATAATGCGATGAGAAAGTTTTCTTATGATTTGTTTATTCTTGATATAAATGTTCCAAATATGGATGGACTGACACTTTTAGAAAAAATACATGCACTAAAAATACACACGCCCACAATTTATATAAGTGCTTTGGTGGATATAGAAGATATTTCACGTGCCTACAACCTCGGCTGTTACGACTACCTGAAAAAGCCGTTTCATCTTAAAGAACTTTCGCTCAGACTTGACAGGATTATTCTTTCCCATGAAGTGCCGCGGGTGCATTTGAGACTCTCCAAAAATTACAGTTACGACCAAGAGCATAGCACGCTCTTTTTTACCTCTTTCCCTCAAACTCTCACAAAAAGACAGTCACAGATTATGGATTTACTTGCACGAAACAGAAGTAGAGTAGTAGATTTTGAGCAATTTAGAATCTATGTCTGGGATGAGCAGGTTGTTGACAATGCAACAATTCGTGCAGAAATTAACAGACTCAAAAAGTTCTTGCAAGAGGACATTATCCAAAATATTCGAGGAATGGGGTATATGATAGAGAAACCTTAATGGTTTTTAACACTTGAGGGCAGAATTTTTTATCACTCTGTATTATAGCGATAACTATAATAAATAATAAACATTAAAACAATATAAATTTAGTTATTTTTAGGTAATATACATAGAAGTGATTATATTTTTATATAAAAGAAATGTTATGAAAATTTTCTTTTACAAAAATATAATCATTAAAAAACAAAAGGAGACAAAATTATGAAAAAATGGATACTCATTTCACTCTTCACTCTATCACTTTTTGGAGATGATTTTAAAGAGGGTGTTTGTGAATACAACAAAGGCAATAAAACCAAAGCGGTGGAACTTTTGAAAAAAGCTTGTGATAATAAAGTTGCTGAGAGTTGTAATAATCTTGGAAATATCTATGATAATGGAGCGGGTGTTAAACAAGATAAATTTAAAGCAGTAAAATTTTACAAAATAGCTTGTGATGGTGGAATAACTAATGGCTGTTCCAATCTTGGACTTATGTATTTCAATGGAGAGGGTGTTAAACAAGATAAAGTTAAATCAGCAGAGCTCTTAAAAAAAGCTTGTGATTGTGGAAGTGTTGGGAGTTGTGAAAATGTTGGGCTTATGTATGCCAATGGAGACGGAATTGAACAAGATAAAGTTAAAGCGGCAGAACTCCTAGAAAAAGCTTGTGATAGTGGAATTGAAAATAGTTGTTCTACTCTTGGGCTCATGTATTTCCATGGTGAGGGTGTCAAACAAGATAATAGTAAAGCAGCAGAACTCTTAAAAATAGCTTGTGATTGTGGAAATACTGGGGGTTGTTTTAACCTTGGATTAATGTACGGCAATGGAGAAGGTGTTAAACAAGATAAAAAGATAGCCAAATATTTTTTTGGTGAAGCTTGTTATGCTGGAAGTATTGGGAGTTGTGAAAATTATAAAATCCTAAGTGAGCAAGGATTTTAAAGTTTATTGTATTGTTATTTAACAATCCTTATTTAGATAATATTTTATAATAGGCTTTCTATCAATATAATTTAAAGCCTTAGATACAATTTTTAAGGCTAATTTTGGGGCACAACTAAAATTTTTAAATGTTTTAGTAGTACTAATATTTCATAAGCAGACCAAAAATAAGTCTTATAAAAAATGGTCGGATAGACTTAGGGCGTGAAAATTGAAAACAAATCTTTTGAAGAGCTCATCCCACTCTATGATAAAGAAGAGACATTTTTTTACATTGACCCTCCCTATGTCTCAACCGAGAGCTACTACAAAAATACAGGTGGATTTGGAGTAGCGGAACACAAACAGTTGGCAGCGCTTTTGTTTAATGTGAAAGGCAAGTTTTTACTTTCATATAATGACTGTAAACTTGTAAGAGAGCTATACAAAGAGTTTAATATAAGAGCTACAAAAGAGATTGAATACACGCTTGGAAAAAATGTACATGGGAAGAGTAAGAGTGTGAAAGAGGTATTTATTACTAATTATTGAATATAATTTTGGATGATAAAAATTGATGAAATTATAGAAAAACTAAAGGACATATTATCTCAAGAACTTGGCAATAAAAAGATATTAGATAAGGATATTGCTAAAGCTCTTGAGATAGACTATGATAGATTTAGAAAACTAAAGAGTCGCAATGGCTCAGTTCCATACCCAGATATAATGATGTTTTTAGCAAAAAGAAAAATATCTATCAATTGGTTCTTCTTTAACCAACTTCCAGAAACTCTCATTGAATCCACATCAGATTACATCATACTCAAATATCAAAAATCAATCATTGCTTCAGCTGGAGGCGGTGCTATAAACTATGATATAGATTTAACCTCATTAGTTGTAGATAAGCAGCTGCTAGATTACATAAATAGCAGCTATAAATACACTGAAGTGTTACAGGTGTTTGGTGACTCTATGGAACCTGATATTAAAGATGGAAGTTTAGTGTTTGTGGACAAAAGTGAAGTTGATATAAATAGACCAGGTGTTTATCTAATTCATACTTCAGATGGCTTACATGTAAAGAGAATAAAAGCTCAAGGTACGCATCATTACATGTCAAGCATGAACGAGAAGTATGTTGATGTGAAGTTGGATGAATTTCAAGTGATAGGAGAGGTAAAAGGGCTATTTCAAAAGTTTTAGTTTTGCTTATGAAATGTGAGTGAAATCATTAAAAAAGAGCCTTTTTCTTTGCGTACTAACATTTCATAAGCAAATAATTAACATTTTAAAAGCGTTTGTACATTTATCTAATTCATACTTCAGATGGCTTACATGTAAAGAGAATAAAAGCTCAAGGTACGCATCATTACATGTCAAGCATGAACGAGAAGTATGTTGATGTGAAGTTGGATGAATTTCAAGTGATAGGAGAGGTAAAAGGGTTGTTTCAAAAGTTTTAGTTTTGCTTGTGAAATGTGAGTGAAATCGTGTAAAAGGAGCTTATTTCTTTGCGTACTAACATTTCATAAGCAAATAATTAACATTTTAAAAGCGTTTGTACAGCGTTTGTACAGTTTGTACACTAAAAAAGTAAACTTGGACACAAATGGGCACAATGTGGGCACAGTAAGAGGGATTTATGGTTAAAACACCCGTATTTAAGGGGTTTTAATTGTTGTGGCTCCGAATACTGGATTCGTGAAAAAATCTTTCAAAACACCGTGAATTAGAGCTTCTAATTGATTGGCTTCGAATTTTTGTATCACAATTTTTCCTTAAAGTATCATATACCTTTTGAACTCGGGAATTGTACTTTAATTATTATTAATAATTTATTAATTATGCTTTGAATTTTAATACCTATAAATGAATATATAGAATATATATTTATTTTTCATTGGCTGCCGCCGGCATAAAATAGCCTGAAAGGCTTTTTTTATTTTAAAATTATTTTTTTATTTTTTATTTTTCTAAATTTCTTTTAGATTTAATTTCTTTTTTGGGGTTTTTATTTTTCAATTACGTTGTAATTTCAAACTAAAAATTTGTAAAAAATTTTCACTTACGTTCTAATTTTTCACAAACTTCTCATTCTTATTAATTTTTTCTTTAATGGGTTATTTGACATAATGATACAATTTAACAAAAATGGAAATAAACTATAACTATATTGTGGATTTAGGCTTCTGAGCATAGATAGCCCTACAACAATTTCTTAAATTGTTGTAAGATGGTATCTATACTATACTAAATGATATTGTATCATTGAGTATTCGTCACATATATTCTTTTTTTTCAAGCGTGTGTTTTATACATAAAAATATAAAATACAAGAATAATATTTGAGTAATCTTAAAAAATTGTTTTAGTGATTTTGATTTTGTGGGATTTTTATCTGCGGATAGTCTTTCGCCGATTTTTGTATTATTTCTAACTCAAACAAGATAGCCTAAACCCCCTCACATTAATAAATTAATGAGGTTGGGACAGGGGATTTAACTAAGGGTCTCTTGTCCTTGCTAAGTCTTTTTCTAAACCATTGGTTTGCTCTTACCTTGCTAATAAATTAGTTTAGGTAAGGTTTAGACGCTCATACTTTCGTATAAGGTGTTTTTTTTAGTTTTTCGTGAGATTTTACGACGACATTGATAAGGGAAACCCTTACCAAGACGTCCCAACGTCCTCTAATAAAGATTCAATTTTGTAAAATCTCAAACTTCCAATTGTAGAAAAAACACGAAAAGGTTACTTAAAGTTAATTTATTAAGAAGTATAAATATTTCTTAACTTAATCTAATTATAGACTAAAAAAATAATTATTTTTTTATTTTGGTGTTTTTTTCAATTTTTTTTCTTAAATTTATATATTTTCTTAAATAATTTTTAGATACAATCAAAATCCAATACATATTTAAATTGTCTCTTTTCGCTGTGGTTTGCTTTTAATTAAGTGGTGGGATTAGTGAGGCTAGCGTGGTATCTCCTCTTTCTGTAAGAAGAAGAAGGAGACGATTTGAAAATATTTCTTATAATTGTGGTTTTGATGGTACTTGCGATACCGTTGCATTAAAGAATAGGGGTTTCCCCTGTTCCACAATTATAATTGTATCGGTATTATATCATAATAATTGTAAAAAAAATTATCTATCAATATTATTTGAATTTGAAACACCAAAATTTTGGTTTTTGGTTAATTTGCTATTGTAAACAGAACTTTTTTCAATTTCATTTTTAGTTTCATTTTCTTTTTCAAGTTCAAGTTTAATTTCTTCATTAGTTTTGTATTTATTATAAATTGAATACAATAACGCATTATTTTCTTTCAATTTTTCATTTTCTTTTTTTAATTCAATATTTTCTTTTTCAAATATTTCATTTTCTTTTTCAAGATTTTGAAAAAATTTAGGAATATTGGCTAATTCAATACTTTTAGTTGTTTCATTTATTAGTGCTATTTGTAATTTTTCAATTATTTTGTTTTTATCAATACTAAATATTTTTTTATTTTCTAACTTTAATTTATCAATATATACATTAACAGCTTTTGTTGCTTGTTTATTTGCTCTATCTTGTAATAATTTATAGTTTTTTGCGGGGATATAATTCTTTTTGCCTTCTTCATTAATTTTTTTTAATTTCAAATTATATTTTTTTAATAAAATATGTTCGCTAACAAATTTATGAAAATCCTTTTGCATCTTCAAATAATGGGGACTTTCGCCAAAACTATTATTTAAGTCATTTGTTAAACTATTATCTCCAACATACACCAAATTAATATGAGCATGTGGATTTGCTTGATCTAAATGGCCAACTAAACCAATAATTTTTGCATTTGGCAATTTTGTTTTTAACCATTGTTCATAAATTTCTAATTGCGCACCCATAAATTCTTTACTTCGTAATAATACATTTTCTGTAATACTTGTTAAGCTCATATCTAATTCATAAAAAACATGTTGACCTGGTGAATTAGATAATGCTTTTGTATTATCTCGTTGTTCTTTCAGTTCATTGATTTCTTTCAATAATTTTTCTTTTGTTGTTTCTTTTGTAGCATTATCCATTCTAAATTTTTTCTTGGCGATTAATTTACTTAATGCAGATTTTGTAATATTAGGTTTTATATTTATATCTAAATATTTTTTTAAATTTTCTCGATCATCTATTGAAATAATATTAAGATATTCTTTATCACTTACCGGACCAGTTTTCAAATTTGATTTTCTTAGATTGTGCGTTAATCGCATTTTGAAACTTTTTTCATTTTTTGTTTTACGTATATTTAAAAATGTACTACTCATGTATAAATCCTTTAATTAAATTACATTTAATTATAGATTTTTTAAGTTTTTTTTGATTTAATTTTGAATAATTTTTTATTTCTTTTGTCAACTTTGTTCGACAAGGTGATTTGTTATTATCCGCACTTGTTTTACTACGTAAAAAAGTGGGACAATAACAACCTTGCCCGCTGGGAGCAACTGCGTTGAGCTTAAATGTATAAATTTATATTATATATTTTTATTTTTTTAGAGGATAATCTAATAATAATCTTTTAAATTCTAATATTACTATTTTACTATTTATGAATTTTCTTAAACCCTTTTTATATTCTAATATATCAGTACAATCTAAATATTCATAATATTGTGCAACTTTTATTGCATCTAGTTTATACTCAACATTATAATTTTCAATAAAAATTTTTAATAATCTTGCAATACAACCTGTCATAAAAGGATTTTTTGACATTTCCTCTTCTTTCATTAATTCAAATATATTTTTACTATCTGATTTTTTATATTTTATTAATTTTTTTATTTTTATTTTCATTTCTTTAGTCCTATTATGCTAGTATAATTAAAATAAAAAAGGATAAAAATGATTTTTGAAGACAAGATGAAGACTTTATTTGAAAAATTTAATATAGATACAAATATATTTACTATTAATAATGATGAAACAAAAATAGAAGTAGTTCATCAACTTTTAGCACAAGTATTTAATAATCCAGAAATATTAACAAATGAAGATAAAAAAGATATATGTGAATTTATAAATCATTATCAAGGATATAAAGTTATAAGATCTAAATATTTTGATTATCCATCTATGAAAAATTGTCAAGAAATAATTTAATTTTTAATTATTTTAACTTTAATAAATTATAGAAAAAATATTAATAATAACTCACATTATCAATAATATCTTTTAAAATCTTTAAATTAAATCCTTTTGCATATCTATCAAGCGTTAAACTCTCTTTTTCATTTTTGGTATGTCCTACTATTTGCTGGACCATTAAAACAATATTTACACTATCAATATTTTTTTCAATTGTCTTTTCAATAAATGTTCCACGCAATGTATGAAAATTTTTACCCGCACCTTTATCAATAATTTTATACAATTGAACTCTTGCATTTTTAGAAAATGCATTCTCAGTTCCTGGCATTAATGGAAAATTTGTATTTAGTACAAGTTCTAAAATATCTTTATGAATTGGAATTTTACGAATACCAGCAACAGTTTTTGAATTTGTAACATTGAAATAATATATATCATTTTCATTTATAATATCTTTGGTAGTTAAATTATAAATTTCTTTTTGACGCATACCTGTATATGCTGCAATTTTAAAAATTACATTATAAATTGGAATTTTATAATCAAAATTTAAAATATTAATAATCTCTTGATTTGTATAATTTTCTACTGTTTGCCTATATTCTTGCTCTTGTTTGATTTCATCCAACAAAGTATTCTTGCTCTTGTTTGATTTCATCCAACAAAGTTAAACCTGAAATATTATTTTCATTTATCAATTTACGCTCAACAGCAAACTTAATAAAGTTTTTCAAATATTTCAAATGTTTGTTAATTGTCTTGTTTTTATATTTATTTGTTTTTATCAAGGAGGATTTAAAATCTTCAAAATCTGTTAATTCTATATCGTTTATAGATCTATCATTGAAAAATTTTATTAATAATTTAAAAGTTGATAAATATGCTTCAAGACTATCAGCACTTGTGAGAGGGTGAAAGAAAAGTGAGTGATAATTTCAGAGCTTTTTTTCTGT
This sequence comes from Campylobacterales bacterium, assembly GCA_026390115.1. Lineage (GTDB taxonomy): Bacteria > Campylobacterota > Campylobacteria > Campylobacterales > Sulfurimonadaceae > Sulfurimonas. The sequence goes on from JAPLGO010000016.1 coordinate 43,851, forward strand.
TTTACTCCGATGTTATGGTCTTTGTGGCGGTTTTAACCTTGGTGTTGTAAAAAGGTTAGTGAGTAACTTTTTTCACTATTCATCCGCATCTCCGCATCTGCATTAATCTTCCTAAAATACAAGAAAATTCACATTATATAAAGTTGCATTATCCACGCTGTTACCGATTGTTTTGAGCATTTTTATATTGGTAAAAGTTTAGGAAAAAACAGTGAGGATTATTAAGTGTGAAGTTGTTGTAAAGTTGTGCAAGTAAACCATAGTAAGTAAACCAAGTAAACTTTTGTAAGTAAACCTAATTATGCAAAAGTTACTAACATTTTAAGCGCAAATAATTTATAGTTTAGTTTAATGAAGTATCTAAATCTTTGATGATATATTCACAAATATTAAAATCATAGTCTTTATGTAATTTAAAATTTATATTTTGCATGTCTAAATTTTCAATACCATATTTTTTTAACTGAGATTTTCTAATGAATAGAATATGAGATTTATCATTAGGATAGTTTGGTGGAAATATATTGTTATATCTATCATCATTTTTATGAAAAATAAATCCATGTAAATTAACTTCAATATCTGAGGGATTGCCAACTAACGGAGAAACAATTCTGATATATGTAGATAAGATTAAATCTTTACCTGTTAAGTGCTCCATTAAATTATGAAGTATTGTATTATTATTGGTAATCAATAAAGGTATGTCTTTTAAATATATATTTAAAGCTTTAATTTTAGCTTTTATACTTTTATCTAGTATTCCTTTTGTATAAGGATTATCTGAATTAAAATATGCCTCTCTTACAGCATCTATAATTTCAATATCTTCTATTCCTTCCATAGAAAAAGCATATATTTTTTCATATTTATTGAGACTTTTATAATTAGACCAAGTAAAAGTATTTACCCTTTTTAAATATAAGTTAAAATAGTCTATGGGCTTAGGCTCTAGCACTTGTTTTATCTTTACAAAAAATGAATTTAATAGTTTTAACATTTAATATCTATTTAATACAACTTAATCTTGCTTCTCATAATCCCTATAATAGTAAGAGCTTCGAGCTTTGCCATAGTATTCAGCTCTATTGGCGAGTACTCGTGGTTTTCGCTCTCTAGTATGAGCCACTTTTCAAATGGAACTTTTTTGAGGCGTTTGACATAGAGTTCTCCGTCGATGTTTGCTATGACAGTATCGCCGCTTTTAGCTTCGCTGCATCTCTCTACTATGATGAACTCTCCGTCTTTTATGTATGGCAACATGCTGTCGCCTGTCACTCGGATAATGTCGAGGTTATCAAATCTTTTTACATTTAAAATCTTTTCTAAAAAGTTTTTATCGAATTCCATCACAATTGGCATGTACTCTTCAGCGTATGAGCCAAGCCCAGCCGAGGCATAGATATCTTCATAGTAGTTTATAGATACAAGATTTGTTGCTTTACAATTCAATGCTTGATTAATAATATTTATATCTTTTAGTAAATTATTTGTTTCTTTTTGCTCTAATTCACTTGGAGCAGTAAAAAATTCACTAAATCTTGTATTATATCTATCAATATATTCATCAGGAATATAACCTTGCTTTTTCCATTTAGTAATATAAGGTTCAGAGGCTGAAAGTGCGTTACTTAAGCCTTTCTGAGTTTTTAAACCACTTTCTTTTATCATTTTTTTTAGAAGTATATTAACATTCATTTATACAACCCCTTTAATAAATTTACTAGAATTCACTGTTTTCCTTGACAATTAATGAAATTATTCACTATAATTCACTTATAATTATTCACGACTTCGAGAATAATTATATCAGAAAGTGTTCATTTAATTTACTTCCCCCAATTAAAACCTCAAATAAGAGAGGGTGCGGGTACATGCAAGTCGTGTACTCAAGGGGTGGCTATTGTTAATTTAAAACTATTTATTGCAAAGCCCTATTTATAGGGTTTTGAGTAGATATTTTTAAAAAAAGGATTTGTTATGAAAAAAAGTGAATACAAAGCGTTGATAGCAGTGTTGTTGGCTGAAAATAGCCGTTTAAAAGAAGCTAAAAAAGCAGAGGAAAAACCTGTATTTAAAAGCTTCAATGAGCGATTTCTATATGCTTTTAAAGCTCTGAATGAAGCAAAGCAAAGTATCCCCCGTAAGATAGGCAAAAAAGGAATATATTATAAAGATAACATTTATACCTTTGATGGCTATGAGGAGTATCAGGGCGAAATAGTGGATGTTGTGGAAGGTGATGGGGTTTTATTCTTTTATATAAACGATAAGTTTATTAGTTTTAGTCACTTGCAGGCAGAGAATAATTCAAGACATAAAACATTTGCCCAAAAGATACAAGAGAAAGAAGATTACAGAGACATGCAGGAAGAGAGAAAAAACACAAGAGAATCTAGAAAAAAACTATATGCCTCCGTTGAGGACTTTTTTAAAGCTATGAATAAGGCGAAGAGCAATTAGCTCTTCTCTTCTAGCCTTTTATAGAGCGTTTGAATAAAATCATAATATATTTGATTTGTATCGTATAAAAGATCCATATATCCAATAATAGTATCGGTCTCATCGATAGAATCAGCTTTTATTTTAGCTGTATCAGGCTCATCCTCTTCTGTCATATTTAGATGAAAATATGAAATTACAGTTCTTAAAAACTTTTCATCACCATCTCTAAATGTAGAGTAAGTAGAAATTAACTCTGTTTGCATTTTTTCTATCTCTTCTAGTTGTTGTTTCATATCCATCTTTAAGTCTCCCTATGTTTTTTTGATTTGTTTGCACTTTCATTCTAACACACGGCGACTTAATCGTGAATATTCGGAGGTTTAATCGTGAAAAACGAGGTAGTAGAGTTTTACGGTGAGCAGTTGCTTACCGCCAAAAGTGATGAGGGTGTAGAGTTTGTGGCGATGAAGCCGCTTTGTGAGAATTTGGGCTTGGATTGGTCAGCACAACGCCAAAGGTTGCTTAGAGACGAGGTGTTAAAACAAGGCATGGTTATCATAACCACACCTGCAGATAATGGGGGATTAGGTGGTGCTCAAAAGACAGTTTTCATCCCAACCGAATACCTAAACGGCTGGCTCTTCGGTGTAGATGTCTCACGCCTCAAAGATGAAGCCACAAAAGCGAAGATTATTGTCTATAAAAAAGAGTGTTATAAGGTGCTCCATAAGCATTGGAACAAAAAAAGCGGTTCACCAAACGAGAGACTTGACAGAGTAGAGTCTATAGTGAGCATGATGAGCGAGAGTCTTAAACTTCTCTCTGAGAGTGTGAAGATATTGGCAGAGAACCTGAACAGACCTACCAATATTTCGCAGTTTGTGACCATTAACCCACAACTGACAGATAACAAAAGACGCAAAGAAGAGTTCATTCGATGTGTCATTGACATTCTATCTAATTTTGACGAGGGAATTTCACAAACCGCACTCTTTCACCGCCTAGAGTTCAGCCAATCAGGGCAAACCAGACGATGGCTTCATGAGGGCGTAGGCACTTGGTGGGATATGTACCAGATTCCGGGAAACGGATACAGATATATCTCTAAACCAGAAATTGCGGAGATAAACAGCTAAAGGAGAAGCAGATGAATTACAAAGAATATAGATTAATCATAGCCGACTTACTTAAGAAGTACCCGAAGATGAGCATCGGATGTTTCGGTAGGCTGCAAAAGGCTTTAAGATGATGGACACGCCACTTTTAGACCTTGCATTTATCACGGTTATGGCGTTTTGCCTTACAGCAATTGTTTACTCTTTAGATAATCGGGAGGTGTTCTGATGAATACAGACACAATTTATACATCGTATGTTAACAAGTGAAAAGAGCTAGGCTTAGAACCAAACTCAAAACGCAATTTGCTGGCAGAGCATAGAGAGCGACATAATGATCATGTAGATATAGTAACCATAAGCCAAATCAGAAAAAGGAGGAGAGATTGAGAGAAGAAATAGTAAAGATAATAGTAGCTGCTTCATGTCTGTCATGTAGGAAGTCAACTCTACATGATTTGGATGATGGCAAGATTTATTGTGAAGTGAGCGGCGATGAGACCAGTGATGATTTTGACTGTCCGGAGTGGGAGTGTAATTTTGACATATTTAATGTTTGCGGTTTTGAGGTGAGAGGTTTAGAGTTGCCGTCTTTGCTTGAAGCCAAAACTATTGATGATAAAAATATAAATCTTGCTAAAAATATGGGATATACCAAGTGATAGAGCAGCTGCTACAAATAGTCGCTGTGAGCATTTCGCAGATGGCACTCATATTTTTAAAGCATGTGACGGTTCGTGTGATTGTTGCCCAGCAGGTTAAGAAGGCTATGTTTTTTACACTTCTTATGCAATTAGCTTGGCTCATCAGCAGTGCTCTTGGCATCAATGCACTTTTAGAACATAACTATACGATTGTTGCAGTCTATTTGGCATCTGGTGTGGTTGGCACTTGGTTGAATTTTAAGATAAAGGTTTGAGGATGAGTAAAGGAGAATTAACACAAAAATTATTAGATTTAATCTGGGCAATGAGTGAAACAGATACTTGTGAAAAATCTGGGGATGAATGGATATATGTAACTCTTGATGATGGCTCAGAGTTTACAATAAATATCAATAAAGAAAAGTAAACATTTTAAAGCTCTTTTGTAAGGGCTTTGACATGGGTATTTGTTACCTATAAAGGAGAGAAGATGAGTAAAAACATAAGAGATATGACACTGAGAGAGAGGTTTGAGAGCAAATTGTTCGGTATTGTGAAGTATGCGAATGCGCATGGAGTTGACCATTCTATTTTGGCAAAAGTGCTAGATGGAAAACTTGACGGAACAAAGGGTCATAGAGGAGGTAGCACTCGCCGCATTATCGCCCAGCTCAAAGCAGACAAGATTTGGATAGGAAAGCTTCCTTGGGAGATACCACACTCTAAAGAGGAGGGAGAGGATGGAACTGCTAACGAGAAAAAAGCTAGTTGAACAACTTGGCATCAGTAAAATGGCACTCTCAAAGAGGCTTTCAAATACTCCTTTTACACTCATAGAAGACAAAGGCTCTACAAAGAAAGTTAAAGCCTATACACCCACAGATTTACCAGCAGATTATCAAGCAAAATTAGGCTTGGAAAATACAAAAGAGAGTAAACCCACTCACATATCAGTGGCAAAATTCACAAGCATCTATCTTTTAGCACCTCCTGAGAAGCAAAAAACAGCTATCCAAAAGTGCAAACTCATTGAGTTTTACATGAAAAAAGATAGTAGTGTAAATACTCAAAGCTGGTTAAATCAAACATTGAAACAATCACTTGATTTTGATGAGCTTGGAAGCATATCTCTCAAGCAGCTCTATGATTGGTTCAAAAAGTACAGAGAAGCCAAAGCAAAAGGCGTTAATGTTGTAGAGGCTTTCATAGATACTCGCGGTGCGGTTCGAGGTGTAAAAGCTATGAGCGAAGAGCAAAAAGAGAGTGCCGTGCGGTACTTTTTACGAGCAAACCGCCCGATGATAAGTGAAGTATATAGAAACATGTGTCACACATTCGGCGATACGATGCCCTCGTATGATGTGCTAAACAGCTATTACAACGAGTGGAAGCGACTCAATCCGCTTCTTTATGAGTTTAGCAAATCACCGGACAGTGCAAAAAACAAATATCTCACCGCCTACGGAAGCGAGAGCGAAAAAGCCGCTTATAAAAACCATTATTGGGAGTTAGACAGCACGCCTGCAGATGTGATATGCAGCGACGGCAAGCGATACACGATTTTGGCAGCTATTGACATCCATACGAGACGACCTGTTTTGCATGTGAGTGAGTCAAGTAGCAGCTACTCCATATCTCAGCTTCTACGCAAAGCAATCATAAAGCTTGGCATTCCTGAGAATGTTGTTATTGACAACGGACGGGATTACACCTCCATCCACTTTGAGAGCATATGTATAAACCTCGGCATAAACATGGTTATCGTGCCTCCCTTTAGTGGTGAGTGTAAACCGCATGTCGAGAGATTTTTTGGAACACTCTCAAGAGAACTGTTTGAGCAGATGCCCGGTTACATAGGTCACAATGTAGCTCAAAGAGCCGAGATACAAGCCAGAAAATCATTTGCTCATAAAATAGAGTCACAGACAAAGTGGAGAGAAGAGAAAAAAGTAAAAACAGACGAAGAGAAGCAAGCTTGGCGAGATGCTTGGAAGATAAAAAAAGAGAACCTAGGACTTGAGCTTAGTCTTGTTATCAGTGCAGATGAGCTTCAAATGTGGTGCGACAACTGGGTCGATAAGATGTATGAGCAGAGGCGACACGGTGGCTTAGATATGAAGCCGATAGACAAATGGAACGCAAACACCTCTCCGGTTCAAACCATCCCCGATATACGGATGCTTGATTTACTTCTTGGTGAGAGTGTCACGCGGCGTGTCGGCAAAAAAGGCATCAGTTATGACGGCTGTAACTATGCCGACATAGAATTGGTTGAACTTACCGGACAATATGTGCACATCATGGCTCCTGAAGATATGGGGCAAATACTTGTTTATAACAAAAATATGGAGTTTGTCTGCATAGCCGTAGATGAAGAGCATCGCGGAGAAAACAGGCATTTGGCTAGAAAAGCCAGAAACAAATCACTCGCTCTTATGAAGCAGCTTGACAAAATTGTCAAAGAAGCTCAGGCTACAAAAGATGTGACCATTATGGATAGGATAGAAGCCGTAAGTGATGCGCGCTCAAGCAAAACATTTGCAGTTACAAAGCACACTGAGGCAGTGGACAGACTCATTCAAACAGGCAAAGAGCTTGAAGCTTTCGATGCCAAAGAGCTTGAGAAATCTATCCGCTACGACTTTACACAGAAGGATGAAGAGGGTTTACCTCCTAAAGTCCTTGCAAATGGCAGACCGCCGTTTAAAACTTATATGGAACGCTTTATTTGGGTACTCGAACACGACGGCGAGTGGAACGATAAAGATGAAAAATTAAAAGATGATAATCCAGAGATATATGAGATGGCATATAGTGATTTTTTGAGAAGAAAAGCTGGATAAAGATTTAACAGATGAGTAAGAGTTCCTCTTACTTATCGCTTAAGTCTTTGGCAAAAAAGACTAATAAAACTAAGGATAAGAGATGAAAGAGGAATTTATTACGACTGTGAATTATAGCACAATCTATGAGGCGGTGCAAAGCCTAAAGAGCTTGCCGAGAACCGCACCAAAAATGGGTCTTGGTTTTGGACACTTTGGACTTGGCAAAACATTTTCACTTGAGACGATAGCAGCTCTTGAAAATGCAATCTTATTAAGAGCTGCTCAGACTTGGACGAAGTCAAGCGTTTTGACAGACCTTTGTGAAGAGCTTGGAGTTGACACAAACGGACACGGACCAATTAAGTATAAAAGAGTGATTGAAGCACTTGTAAGCGAGCCGAGAGTCATTATTGTCGATGAGATAGATGCGCTACTCCGCTCAAGCAAATTTGAAGTGCTTGAGATGTTTAGAGATTTTCACGATGAAACAGGTGTGGTTATCTTTTTTGTAGGAATGGAGGAGAGTAACCGTAAGCTTAAAAAGCATAAACACTTCTATAGCCGAATCGTTGAGTTTGTGGAATTTCAATCTATACACAAAGCAGATATAGAGAAGTTCTGTTCACTGAGCGATGTACTCATAAAGCCTGATTTAGTTGATTATTTTTACAGAAAATTTCCAAACTTAAGACAAGTAAAAGTACTCCTTATTCGCCTTGAAAAATATTGTGCATTAAATGACATTGAAGAGGTTGACCTTAAAACTTTTAAAATGAGTGGAGCGGAATATGGCGACAAAAAATAAGACAAACGAACCACTCAGATACAAAAGAAATTCAAGTGCTCTCAAAAAAGTATGGGATTACATGCGACGCAACCGCACCTTTAGATTTGGCGATGTTGTAATGATTACAGGTGTCACACATAGCTATCTAAAAAACATCATCTGGCATCTCTCAAGAGTTGGTTATGTAGAGATGGTTGAGAAGGTTAAGCCTTACAGTTCTACACATTTTACGCTTATCAAATACACCGGAGTAAAAAGTCCATCCATTATCAACGGCGTCGTATTTGATTACAACTTAGGCAAAGAGATAAAGATAGAGATTACTCCAACGCTCACAAAGCTTTTGGCATGTATGACTGATGCGAAGATGAGCAAACACACGATAGCTACAAATGCAGGGGTGAGTTTTGCAGTAGCGAAGAGGTGGTTCACAAAGTTGAGTGAACGAGAAATCATAAGCGAAATATATCCCATTGAGAGAGTTGACGGAACAAAAGCATTTGTGATTGATTTGGAAAAAGTGGAGCTGCTTAAAAATGAGATAGAAGCCGGTACTTTTAAAATCAAAGGTGCTTTGTCATGAGTGTAGAGTTACTTAAAAAAGCATGTGAACTCTATAGTCAAAGAGAAGTTGCAAGACGCATAGGTAAAAGTGCTACAACTGTAAATCATATACTCAAAGGCATCTATCCAAAGCCGGAGCCAATTCTAAAAACAGTGAGTGAAGTGTTTGCAGATTTGGCAGACGAGGAGATAGTTTGTCCGGTTCTAGGAAAGATACACGGTGATGTCTGCCAAAGATACAAAGAGTGGGCGAAGTTGGACAAAGTGCATAAAGACAGACTTTACATGCAAGTAAAAGAGAGTTGCAAAAATTGCACAAGGGGCAAAAGATGAGCTTAGAGTTCGGAATATTTTTAGCTGTGGCAGGGTTTATTTTGGGGTGGATAGGTGCTGAGGCATTTAGCTACTACGAAGTGCGTAAACGAAAACGCAGACGATGGTAGAAGATGAACGAGCTGTGCGAAACCAGAGAGATGGTTGAGAGGATAAAAGACATCATCTCTAAACGACTTGGAAACATAAAAGTATTTGACTGGCATGTAGCTGATGAGCTTGGAGTGAGTCAAATGAACTTAGCAACAATGATAAAGCGAGACAGCCCACCGTTAAAAGAGATTATGCTCTTTTGCAACAAAAACTGGGTTGACCCACTAAGAGTAGTAATAAAAAAGCATTCCTAGAGTGCATATGCACAATATGCACTTTATGGAGTACTTCCAAATTCCATATGCAACCGACGGGTGGCAAAGTAAAAGGTAAAACCATGGGTACAAATAAAAAGTTGGCGTTAAGTGTTGCAGCAGCAGCTGTTATTGCAGAAGATAAAAAAAGACAAAAGGAAGCAAAGAAAAATGCTAAAAGTAAAAATCGCAAAAAATGAAACAGAAGTAAAAGACCCGTCGGCTGAGTTCGCACTCTCTTCGTTTGTAGAGCTTAAGCTAGAAATAGACCTCATGACAAAACGCATGAACGAACATAAGGCGGTGCTGATTGAAAAAGCTAGAACGATACTTGGGGATGATGAAGTCTCTACCATAACTTTCAGAGTCGATACAGAGGCGGTTAAAGTAAGCTTTGGCTGGGATGTAAAGGTAAGCGATGAAGGAGTACTTCAAGAGCTTTTAGGCGAGAGATTTCAAGACCTTGTGACAACAACGGTCAACTTTAAACCGGACGAGAAGCTTCGCAAGATGGCACTCGACGATGACGGACTCAAAGCGTGTTTAAGCATAAAAGAGAAAGCTCCAGCAGTAACGGTGGTCAAATAATTATGGATAAAAAGAAATATAGAATAGAGCTTGATTCTGGTTTTGAAATGGAGTTGGAAATCAAACAGGATAAAGAAACCGAAGCCATATTACATGAAATGAATAATTTTTGGATGAGCGCAAAAGAAAGGCTCAGAGACTCCAATAATTGCATTGCAACAGTGGTGTGTAAGTTGATTGCAGTCGAAGTTATAAGACTTCAATGTAGTAATGCCTTTTATGAGAGCACTAAGAGTGTTATAGATGCCTTTGACAAAGGTATTGAAGGCTTTTATAAATTGAATGGTACTGATGGATTGACACTTGTTTCCATTGGATGTCCTTTCGATGCAAGAGATTTAGAGCTTACAGTTGTTGAGACAGATGATTAAAAATAGTTTCATAGAACTTACTTCGGTAGGTTCTGTTGAGATTATCAAAAGGAAAATTATGAGTTTATTTACGCCACAAACAGGAAATGAAAAGATGGATAAAGCCTACGCAAATCTCCAAGAGCATGTGGACAGATGCAAAACCTTTGATATGTTTTTGCAGCACTTCAACTACATCGTAAAAACGGATGATAAAGAGGTGTTAAATAAGTGGCTTTTAAAAGTGCTGTTTGTAAACATGAAGCAGAGTAGAGAAAAACATGACTTTGATAAATTGCTTGAGTGTGTGGATGAAGCCAAGAAAATGGAGTTGCAATTGTGGCTCAAAACTACATTAGAAAAAAAGGGAGGTAGTCAGTGAGTTTTAATTTTTTACAAGGGAGTACTCTTGAAACAAAAGATTTTATACTAGATAAGCAGCATGCATATATAGAAGATTTTTTGTATTCAAACAGTATCTCTCTTATATACTCTCCTCCAAAGCAGGGTAAAACTTGGCTTGGATATGGAATAAGTACAACCCTTGCCAAGAGAGACGATATCAAGGGTATTATTTATGTAGATATGGACAATGGACTCAGTTCCCTAAAAGAGAGAGCCATTGATAGTAAATTTATCAATCACCCAAAGATAGAATATGTGAGCCGTGCAAAGATTGACTGCAATGCTCTTGAGTATCTAAGAAAAATCAATCAAGAAGCTACGGCAGGCAACTACAAAGATTATACTTTTGTATTTGAAACTACTAAGGACTTTGTGGATACAGATTCTAAGAGTCAGTCCGAAGAGTTTATGAAAATCATGATGAACATCAGAGATGCAGGCGCAACCGTCATCATCATGCATCACGCAACCAAAGCTGGGCGAACTATATCCGGAGTTCAAGTGTTCATCAACTCTCCGGACAATGTTTACGAGATGATTCAAAAAGCTAGAGAAGATAACAAGCTGCACTTCATGCTCAATGTTACACATGCCAGAACACTTGTAAAAGATGTAGGCGTAACTGTAAACACCGACACGCTTGAACTCACAAAGCTCGATGAAGCGTATGCAACGATGAGCGAGTACGAAGAGGAATTTGTGAGAAAAGGTAAAGAGGCTTTGAAGAAAAATCCATCTGGTTTAGGTCAAACAGAGCTGCTCTTATGCATAGGATATGAAAAAACAGATAAGACCGCACGAGATACGCTTGAGAAGTTTACTGATAAGTTTTGGAAACGAGACAAAATCAATAAACAAAGATTTAACTACACATCTATTTAATTCTTTACAACACCTACAACCGCTACAACACCTATAAATAAAGCCCTACAAATAGGTGTTGTAAGTGTTGTAAGTGTTGTACAACACTATAAGGAAACCCCAACATGACACCAAAACAGCAAACCCTCCACGGTTCACTCATTAAACAGCTGCATATCTCCAAACGCTACAAAGAGTATTACAAAGAAAACAAGGAGGAGTATCAAGAGTTGCTGCAACGCCATTTTGGCATGAACAGCTCCAAAGAACTCAGTATAGACCAGCTTATCGTGTTTGCAGATTATATGAACTTCAAGCGAGACACACTTCCCGAGTACAAAGCAGAGATTTGCACCAAAGCGCAACTCAGCACAATGCGAGGTTTGTGGAATAGCTTTGCATCTACGCCAACAGATGAAGCACTTTTGAAGTTTGTCAACCGCAACAGAGGCAAAGAGTATACAGAGTTGCATATGATTAGTAAAAGCGATGCACAGAAAGTTATACCTGTGCTCAAGACTATGAGTAAAAATATAATTATTTGCTAATGAAATGTGAGTAGTTGTACAAGTATTTGCTTGATTTTAAATAAAGTGTTGTATCATATCGCCAATATTAAATCTTACGATGAAAGATGAAAAGATGACAAAAGATAAATTTTTAGAGATATTTGAAGACAGTAGAAAGTCGGCTCAGGATAATGAGAAGGCGGAAATCGTATCTAACAATGGTACGAGCGAGAGCGTTCTTAAACATTTGAGAACGCTGAGCGACCCACTAGAAATGAAAAAAGCAGTTAACGAGTTGTCTGGTGAAATGTATGAGACTTTTAGAGAAGTTCATAAGGGTGATAAATAAATGCCAGAGGATGTTTTAAGCGAACTCTATAATGCTGTCGAACTACTTAACAACCTTTTGGAAACTCCCAACTTTAAATCTTTTGTCGCCGTTTCGGAACAGACAAAAGAAGACGCTCTCAGTAAAGCTACTCAACACCTCTTTTTACATAACGATACTTTCGGCATAGAAGCGAAGAGCACAGATGTGTACAAGCTCCTGAGTTGGTACGGTCATTTTCTTTATCAGCATGCTGATGACCGCAATGCCGTTATTTATCTAGCTACTATGGCAATCTTAAATAAAAAGATTTTAAAGAATGAATTATGCGGTTTGACGCTAGATAAGCATACGATTACAGAAATGTATAAGATGTTGGCTAAAGACGGGGAAGACGACCATTTAGCAATTGGCAAAAACGGTTTATATATGGCTTTTAAAACAGCTCAAAATATCTGTCTTCAAAAAAAATCAGCTTAAAATATTACAAAATAGCAAATTTTTAAAATCTTTGAAATAAGTTGTGTATAATCGCCCATCAGACTTTAAGGATGGGCTATGACTGCGAACCTCACTAACTTTGACCTTTTTAAAGAGTTTTACAACTTCGTTACAGACCCTCAAAACGACATCAACGCTACTATCAAAGAGTTCGGTGGTTCCAGCTTCTACATCCCCTCTCATAAAACAACAATCCGAAATGATGAAATAATTGAACAATATAAACAAAACCTTGGTCAAACAGGCATTATCAAAAAACTAGCTCGCGAACATGACCTAAGCGAAGCACAAGTATATGCCATCACTAAAGAAGTAAGAGAGCCTTCACTCTTTTAGCTTCCCTCAGCAATCCTAAAATAATCCGCAACAATCTCTTCTAGTTCTCTTTCTGTCTTCTCATATAAACTACCATCTGACTTAATCGGCATAAAAGGACGCGCAACAATAGTTATATTATTTTTCCGTCCTGCCTTAGTTGTTCCAAACTGGTGCACTAAAGGGTATTGATACCCTCCTTCTGATATTGCGTTTACTCCGACTGTTCCATATGTATCATAAACTTTAGGTGTTAATGATTTTTGCATATCCCCATTTTTATAAAGTATTTTATCGGTGCCTAGTCTATAATTTTTATGTGTGCCTTTTTTAATTGGACTCCACTTTATGCCATCTGGAGATGCTTGATTCTGAAAGCTCTCTTCAACTGCATTTTTTATATGATTTGTAAGCTCTTCCAATAGCGGTCTTACATCGTTTGTCTTTTTGGAAAGTTCACCTAAACTTTTCTTTACCCCGTTTAAGCCGATAACTTCTATTTGCATTTATTTAGCCTTTGGTGTATAATTTTTGGCAGAGACATCGGTAAAGGTATTGGTCGCTTGCGCAACGCTCTTGATGCTAGAGTGTTTGAAGCCTTACTGCTTGTTTGCATCCGTCTCTCTCGCATAAACCAGCTTCATTTTTCTTCTGTCTTCCAATCCTCTTGTCACATGAAACAGCGTAGCACCTTGCGTTTTATCTTTCAAATACCTAAATACTGCCATCACAGCCTCTTTTTTGCCATCGATATTTATGTATCTAAACATATTTTTTTTCATTCCGCTCTCATCCCACTCTAGGTATATCTCATCGGGTTCTTTGATTACATTCACTAACTCATCTAAAAGCAGATGCCTATCTTCTTTATTTATTTTGAGCTGCTTCGTTTTTTTATCTAAAAACAGGCTGCTATCTATAATCATCGGGTCGTTTATTTTATCTATAAAAGTCTCACCCTCTTTTACTCCCAGCTTTTCATAAAATGAGTTTAGGAGTTCTGCTTCGCTCATATTTTCGTATAATTGGTTTTTTTGAGGTTTTGGCAAATCTGAGAGTGATGTATCTAAATCAACTCTAGAAAGCTTTGCCATATTGCTTCCGGCTCTTGTGTCATACGCAAAATCTTTATCTGCAATGTCCGGCAGCGTATCTTCGTTTATAGTCCACCCTTTACGCTCTATCTCTCTTTTAGAATATGCCGTTTTTTTGCATTTGCAGTTCCAGCCGTTTAGCGGTGAGTTTATCTTCCACCATGGGTCATCTTTGTGTTTTATGGTGCCGTGTCTTGCAGCGTGATTATCTCTTGTAGTTGCAAGCAGTACAGATACATATCTTCTGTAAACAGACAGAGGAAGTGCATCCATCTGCTCCTCTCGTGCCACATTATATGCCATGCGCGTATTTGTCTCATAAATGGTTCTGAGTCTGTTTGCACCAATGTTGATTGTTTTTACTTCGCCGGTTTTTGGGTTTACAATATCTTGCGTACCCCACCAGCCTTTTTTCTCCAGAGTGGGTTGCAGGTTCTTTTGAAATTCTGCAAAAGAAGTTCCATCTTTGAGTGACTTTGTAATCGCTTCATGTATGTCGTTTAGTAAATCTAATCTTGTAACCTTAGCAACCGTAAAAGCCTTATGATGCGCCTCATTTTTTAACTCATCATAATTAAAACTGAGTTTAAAACCTTTATTTTTTAAGTAGGCTATGGCTTCATCCGGAGAGAGGTTAAAGTCAAATTTAACCATTTGGATTTTCGTCCTCTATCTCTGCACGACCCAAAATCTCTGCATTTGCTATATTTCTGTAAAGCAGCTCTTCTAAATCTTTGGTATTAACATTTGGATATATTTCTAAAAGTTTCTCAGAAACCTCTTGATACGAACTGCAACTACCCACTATTTTTATTATTTGCTCTTGAAATGTGAGTGGATTACTTGTATCTATTTGGTTTGTCTGATACTCCAATTCATCATTTGGCAATGTTGTACTAAAGCGCATCATTTTATTTGGTATGGGTGCGTTTTGAGCTTGGGAAATCTCATCTACTTGTATATTGTACTTTTGCTCTATGTACTCTTTTTTCGGTTTGTATCCCATCTCGAAGATGACTTTATCTCTGTCTGCCCACTCTTTGTCCGGGTTATCTTTATCTTTTAAATCAACACTCAACTCCTCTGCATAGCTGTTTAACTCTTTAAAATAGTCCACGGTTGTCTTAATGATGCTTCGCAATATATTCTCATCCGCTCGTGCAATATCTTCTCTTATATCGTTATGAACTGTTGCTGCAGCTTGAGAACCGCCAGTGACTTGTCCTGTAAGATTGCCGCCTGTTATAACTTCTCTTATCTGGTTATCAAGGTACTCTATAATTTCTTTGAAGTTTCCGCTTTTGTCTGCCGTTTTTATCTCAAGAGAATCTTCCAGACCGAGCACTGCACCGTCACCGCCAAGCATATTATATATCTCATCTGCGAGTGCGTTCTTATCTGAATCTGTTTTGGCAATTACCCACGGTGTACCGAATCGCTCAAGCAAGTCCATCCAGAACTCTAAAGAAGCATTTTTAAACTGTATGAGCCAGAACAAAGTATTGTAAATAGGCTTTCCGTATGGTTTCTTTGGTTTTGCTTTGTAAGTTGCATAGATAGCTTTATAGGGTGCTATGCTTTGAGGCATTCCACTTGCACTAAACATAAGCTCTCTGTTTTGAAATTTAAAACCTTTATACTCACGCTCTACAAGCTCAGGATACCAAAGCAAATCTATTTCATTCCAGTTGACTTCATAGACGCTGAAGCCTTGATACGGTGTATCTAAAATAGCATCAAGCAAATCATAATGAAATATCTTTTCAATCTCATTTTTAACCTTTTCATCTTTGCAAGTCACGATGATCTCTTTTTTCAAGGTAGCACTCTTGCGGCGACCTATGGCTGCAGTGACTGTTGAGTCTCTTTCTATCTTTTCGATAGCATCATCATCCAGCCAGCTGCTATGCACGGGTAAATCAAACAAGCCTTTGAGGATATCTTTTGTTTTACTGTCAATATGTAATGAAGTTCGTGCATTCTCTTTTTTTGCACTTATCAAAGAGCCTTTTGCACCTTTTTCTTTTGATTTTCTTTTAAATATACTAAACATTATCTTCGTCCCCTTTTTCTGCTAAATCTTTTGCTTGAGCCTCGAACATTTGTTCTTGGTGCATCAGTGCCTTTTTTTATCTTTTGTAATTTTGAAACTTTATAAAGTGTCTGCAATGGGTCATGTAAATCGTCATGGTCTGCTTCTGGAAAATCATCCATCTGGTTAAACAAATCAAAGTGCTCTCCTACAAAGATGATATCTCCATCGTCAATCGGGAACTCTAACTCACCCATGCGGTCTTCTTTATTTTGTGTATGATTTATGAACTTTGTAATAGGCATAGGAATACCGGCAGCAAACGCTGCAGATTTGAGCCAATCTCTTAGCATGTAAAAACCGCCGTTTGCGTCTCCGCTGATTAGGTCAGGTTTATAGAGCTTGATAAGTCTAAGCGTCTCTGTTACTACCGGAAGCCCTTTGATACGAATCATCTTTGAGTAAAAGACATAGAGTTTCAGGTCGGCATTACAAATACCGCCGCCTATGAATCCACAATAGTCACCCGTATCGCTGTCTCCTTTTGCATCGACTATCAAGAATTTTCTGTCAAGTTTTGGCATCTGTGTCAGCGAGATTTTTATAAATTTGGATGAGTTGAATTTCTGGTTTTCTGAGTTTGGATTGTTCTGCTGCTCTTTCTCAAAAGCTCTTGGATTACCTGCACGCTTGCGCATCAAGAACTCTAAGCTCACACTATCCCAAAGAAGCTCCACACCTTCATGCATCTTTGCTTTGTTTATGCGGTAGTAGTTTGTAGCAGCTTCAACGCTCTCATGTTTGTAGAGGTTTGTGTACTCTTCCCACATGTCCATATTGAGAGGGTAGGTTATTAATGCCCTGAATGTCTTAGGGTTCCAATATTTGAGCTTGAGCTTTCTTGAGAGAACGGAATCACGGTGTAGAATAGTTCCGATATAGATGATATCCATAGAACCATCAACCGAACCTAGATTCTCAATAGCTTCATCTTGCCAATCCTCAAGCTTATCTCTTTGTTTACGGGATTTTACATTTGTATCATTCTCTAAATCATCAATCAGTGCAAGGTCAACTCTGTAAGTGCCGTGCTTAATACCACGGACTCTCTTGCCGCTACCAAAACCTTTAACCTTGATATTATTACGAGTGACAAGCTCTCCAACTTTCCATATCTTGCCAATTCCACAAGCTTTTGGAAAATCGGCTTTTAGTCTCTCATTCTCTTCTAATTCTGCTTTTATTGCTTCTATCAAAGTCTCTGTAAGCTCAATGGCATCGGAGAAAAGAGTAATGAAATGTTTTAGATCATACACGATGCAGTAAATTGCAAATACAACAGATACATCAGTACTCTTACCAAATCCACGAGGAGCAGCAATAGCAAACCTTTCACCAAGAGCTGCTGTCGTTGCACGAGATATACTTTTAGTTTTGATTCTTTTAAAAACACTCTCAAGATGTTCTTGCAGACCGCTTTTACCTGCTAAAGTATAGTAGTGAGGAAAGTATGTATTTCTGAAATAATGGAAGTCATCAAATGCTTTTGAAGTTCTATCTTCTTTTAGATTTGGGTCTAAAATGTTAGTGACTTTGATTTGGTCTTTTAAACCGATTGTAAAATCATCTATCCACTCAAGGAACTTTTTGCGCGTGTACTTTTTGGCTTTTGACTTTGTGAGACCTTTGAGTTTTGCTTCCTCATCCGCTTCATTTAAAAGCTCATTTAGCTCTTCTTTACTAAATAGAGACATCAGCCAGCTCTTCTTGTTTTTCGTTAATGCAATCTATGATAATCTCTAAACACTCTTTGTCTATATTGTCTTTGATTATCTCAAGCAATGTTTTTATTGTGTGTTTGATGATGCCTAGCTTGTATGCTTCTGGGTCTTCATGTGCTGCTACTTTTCGCATCTTTGAAAAACCATCTGCAACTGAAGTTATCTTATCTGCTTTTTGGCTTGAGCTTAGATTTTCATCTTCTCGAATCTCTTTGAGTGTTGCATACATGTAGCCTACAAACTCGCCGAACATATTTTGCTTTTCTTCTTGAGAGCTTAGAATATGTTTGGAAGCTTTGAGTGTGAGCCAGTCATTTCCCTCATTTTTATCTTTTGTTTGGTAGTTTGAAACAGTTTTGTCGCTTACGCCCAGAGTCTCTGCTATCTGTTTTATATTTTTATCTGCATCTACATAGAGACTTCTTGCCAGAATTCTATTGCGGTCTGCATTACTGAGTATCATCGAAAACCTCTCATACTAACTCTTTTTCTCTTTCCATGGGCAAAAGCAAACGGTTTTGTAGTTACATCGACTGAAGCTGTAGAACTGCTCGTTACCTCTGTTCTTAATCTTCCGTTGCTCATCTTTGAGAGATACGCTTCGTTCTCTTTTTTGAGTTCTTTGTCACTTTCGCTTACAAGTCCATTCTTGCGGCGAAGCTCATAGATAGTTAGGTCAACTGTTATTTTCTTTAGAAGCGGAGTAGGATTCTCAGGAAGGATGATAAAAGATTCGATAAAAGAGATGGCATCATTGAGCGCATCATCAATTACACTTTGGTCTGTTGCACCTGTTGCATTTATATCGCTGAGTTGTGTGAGTTCACGCTCACTTATCTCTTTTAGTAAATCTTCATTTGTAATCATCATGTTATACCTCAAAATTACCGTTTAAAACCCGTTTAAAAATCAAAAACTCTTTTAACTCGATACATTTATCGAATTAGTCAATAAAGAGCGTTAAAGCTCTTTATATTTACGCACTAAATTTTAGTTTAATCAGTGCACCCGGTCTGACACAATATGGAATTGCTTTCATCTCTGTCTCAAATCCCCACCCTTTACCTTTATTAAGTGGTTCCGGAGTTGATGCAAAGAACAACTGAGGAGCAACTTTGAGGGCTTCTGTATGATCCGCTCTTCCGTACACATGTCTAAATACATCAGAACTTAAAGGTATAACAACTGCTTCAGCCTCTGCTATGAATGGTTGTGTAACACCATTTGCATCTTTCCATGTTGCACGAAACGGGATATATCTTTTTGAGTTATAAACAAGTACTCTCACCCCATTTTCATCAGCCCAAGAAGCTTGACCTCCAATTCCAAACTCACCTTCAGCTTTTGCAGCAGCAGCGAGTCTTGTGATAAATAGCGGATGCGCAAGAATCTCATAAGGCGTAACTATCCCTATCTCTTCAGAAATAGCATTATCTATCTCATCAAGTAGCTCTATATGCTCTTTTGCTTTATAGTCAATTGGATCTGTATCTGTTGTAAATTCAAAGAGTACTGTTCCCTCTCCATCCACTACTTTGCCAAACAATGCACCTGTAGACATAAACTCCAAAGTTGTAGCATACTCATCTGTATGCTCTTGCATAAGTGTTGCAATTTTCTGAGATACTGCCTGAACTTGTGCCTCACCTTCAAGTGTTTCAAACTGATTCATCTCATGGGCTAAAATCTGGGCACTGAGACCAAATCTTGGGATTTCGATAGTAATCTCATATATATCACCATTATCTTTTACAAGACGGTCTGCACCTGGAGCCAGTGCTTTTAAAACTATTGAAGCACCTTTTCTGATACGAAGTTTTGCAGTATTTCCAAGCACTGGTTCACCCTTGCTTTTAAAATATTTGTCAAATACATAAGTACCACTTGTTTTGATTTGGTTGATTGCCGTCATCATCTTCACTAAAGTCCATAGCGTCATTACATACGCAAAAGTTATCGTAGCCATTTATATACCTCTCTTTATTTTGTAATAATTTTATTTTTAAATAAAATGACATTTAAAAAGTCATCTAAGCCTATGATATGTTTTGAAATAACATCGCCTGTAACAACAACAGTAGTTTTTTTGCTCTCAAATATATCATTGTAAAGAACACCGTTTGCGTTCCATTCGCCGAGATTTTCCCAGCTGTCTGTATCTGTCAAAGCTGCACTATTGGATGCACCTAAACTTTTAAAAGTACTGCCTTGGTAATATACCTCTGCATCTGCAGCGAATGGAGCATCTGCTACATCATAAGCTTGAGTCTCAAGTGATTTCCAAGTCTTACCGCCATCTGAACTCGTCAACAATGTTCCCATTCTTAGAGCTTCACCAACTGCAAGGTTTGCAGGAATAGACACTGTACCAACTACCGTCTGTTCAACATCACTAAAAATCTCTGCTTGTGTTCTTTTTGTAATGTTACTAACACTTTTACCTGTAAACATTATTCAAACCCTCCTAATTTTAATACATCATATTGAGGTGAATCACCACCTTGACTTTGTGACCCTGCAAACATGTTGTTAGATCCAGGTATAAGTGTCATAGGTTTTGCAGCTGCCAAGAACTTTTCAAACTCTTCCGGATTATTTATACTGAAAGCCTTTAGTGACTCTTTTTGCTCCGGATGGATTTTCTTAGCAGCAATAGCCTCATCAATCTTTGCCTCTGCCTTTGCCTCCA
The DNA here is from genome assembly GCA_026390115.1 of Campylobacterales bacterium. Classification (GTDB taxonomy): domain Bacteria; phylum Campylobacterota; class Campylobacteria; order Campylobacterales; family Sulfurimonadaceae; genus Sulfurimonas. The sequence goes on from JAPLGO010000016.1 coordinate 64,364, forward strand.
ACAACTCTTTTTTTTCATCTTTGAGAGTTTGATTTTCTGCTTTCATCTTTTCATACTCTGCTTTTTCTACTTCATTCAAAATTTTGTCCTCCTTATCTTGAATTAGACTGCCTTTATTTACACGCACTTCATCTAAACTCTCAAAAAAAGGCTTGTTCGTAAGAGCAACTGAGTGAAGTGACCATCCTGTGTCATCCCCAGTGACTTGATCCACCGTATGCGGAACCAAGACCGGGGATAAATATTTATACTTTTGTTCTTTTATGAGCACAACTGTGTCTGGAAGCCACTCTATCCGCGCCAATAAAGCATCGTTTTCTACTTTGAGCTCTTTTACCCATCCGGCTGCTTCTGCTTTATCTCCAGAGAGTGTTTGGTGCTCAAAATCTGCGACTACCTCGCCTAAGCCTGAACTATTAAAGTTGACGACCATCTGTTCTAAATCTTTAAGAACTAGCTCAAATGGTCCGGCCATATGCCCTTTCCATTTACCTACAATTGCCACCTTTTGCCAGACATCTGCACTTGCTAATGCTTCTGCATTATTGATGCTGCAAGCAATTATCTGTTTTACAGCGACAGCAGAACAAACAACCATTATTTTTCTTTTCATTTTTTTTAAATCCCTCCTGATAGTATTGGATTTGGTATAGTCATAGATATCTCTTTTTGATAGACAGTTAAATATCCGCCTGCTGCATTCGCATCAAAAATCTTTCTCAATTTTTTTAATTCAAGCGGCTGTGAATCTTCTATGGATTTAAAAGCTAACTGTTTATAAATCTCTTTTAAAACATCATGGATTTCAGCTTGAGTATTTGTTCTTATGGTTTTATTTTTTGAATAAGACATGTGGACTATATAGAGTGAAAAATCAATATCTATAGTTCTTGGTTTAGAAGTGTCATCTTGTATGAAATCTATATATACGATAGGAAGAGACGCTTTTAAAAAGTTTCCTTCTTCCGGTTTTTCCAGCTCACCAAAATATTTTTCAGCGTTTATAGTTGTATTGGCAGTAATTGCAGTTATTAACCTATCGTGATATTTTTGATACATCTTGCCTCTTTACTAAAATTATGACCGAAGCTTAGAGCAAAGCGACTCTGGTTTCTACTCTTGTTTTTTAGAAAAATCCCTTTAAAAAAAGCCTTATTAGATTGCTTGTGTGCTTATCTCTTAAAATGCCGGAGTCGAGTTAGAAAAAAGGAAAAGAAATGTCAACTATCTTAGAGCTACTCCCTCTCTTAAACTTTGTTTTTGTCATGGTTCTCATTCCCATATGGAAGTTAGCAAAGTCTTTGAGTGTCTCTAAAGATGAAGTTGAAGAGTTGAAAAAGCTAAACAAAAGCATTACTCAAGAGATCAAGATTTTAAAGCTTGTTCTCTTCCAGTATCTGCCTGATGAAGCGATTAAAACATACCTGAATGAGCAGATGAAAATAGAAGAAAAAAACTAAAGGAGCGTAAAGATGGCAGAAAAAAAAGTAACAGTGAGAGCACTTAAAGAGCTGAGAGCTGAAAACGGTAAGAAAGTTCCTATTGGCGGAACGACTGAGGTGCTAGAGAGTACATCAAAAATTCTCATAGCAAACAAAAGTGCAGAGCTTGTAGTTACAGCTGCTGTAACGCAAGCTAAGGAGTAGAGTATGAATCCAATTGAAAGATATATCGGTGGTGGGAAGATTTTTCTAGCCAAATGGAACGGTACGCTTTACGAGACAGAGGTTGAAGTAGGAGAAATTCAAAGTGCAACTTTAAAGATAAACCCAACATACACTGATGCAATCGCTAAAGACAGCGGTATTGCTAAAAAGGTTGATAAAGTCGTTAAATCTGTAGATGCAACTATTTCTTTTACAACTCAAAATGTAAATAAAGTCAATATGGCAATGGCAATGCTCGGTTCAGATACTCAAACAGAAACATTCGCAATCGGTGATACTTTGCCTGACAATACAGTGGCAACAGTTGAGACGGTTATTCCGGTCATAGACGGTGTAACTATCTCAAAAATTGAGGCTAGGGTTAGAATTGTCGGCGTAAATATTTCAGGCAGTTTTAATCCTGTGCTATTGGTTCATCATGCGGTCATAACACCTACTAGTGATCTACGAGATTTCTTTGCAGACAAACATGCAACGCTTGGCTTTAATGGCGAGGTTTTAGAAGTGGCTGCTGGGTATTTTAAAGAATACCATATGCCTAAAGCGTAGGTGGTAGAAGATGGCAATAAGTACTAAATATCCAGTAGAGATTGAGATAGATGAAACTAAATATAGTGTAACTGTTAGCGAAGCTACAAAAGCTCAAACTAATGAGATTGATGTTGTTAGTCAAGGCTATAAAGAAGAGCTGAACAAAAGAGCTCCTATTCAAGAACAACTTAATGAGGCGAGAGAAGATTTTGCAATAAATAAAGAGATTCTTGCGCATGGTAGTGTTGTTGAAAAAGTAAAAGTTATGTTTGAACAAAAGGCACTTAACAAAGAGATATTCAGACTCGAAAGAGAGTTAGAAGTGATAGATAAAAGCTCTACAAACTTTGGCGAAATGCTTGAAGACATCTTCTCTAAAAGATTTGATTTACAAGTAAGCGGTGCAGACAAAGCCTCTCTTAAAAAAGAGATAGAAAATAAAAGCATAGGCTATAAAAATATTTTTAATGAGATTGGCGAGTTGGTGACAAAGAGCAAAGAAAAAAAGTAAATAACATTATCACTTACCTCAAGAGCAGCGGTAAGGATAATGGGATTTTTCAAGTAGAACTTGCATGTGACTGGGAGCGAGCAATGACAAATCTCTTCTCACTTAGTTCAAAGAGTGGCATATCAAGTGTAGAAGTTGAGTATGTGGTCGTAAAAGACTTTTGCGAAAAGTATGAGTTAGACACAATAGATACATTTTCTGTCATTAAGAGAATTGTATCTGAAGTTTACAGTAAAAAATAGGAGGGCACCGTGGCAGACAAAGAGTTAAAAATCAAAATAACTGTTGACAAAAATACCGGTGCCGTTTCTATTGTGGATGGAGAGTTTAACAAGCTCTCAGACACAGTATCTAGCACAGAAAAAAGCATAAAGGATTTAAACGCACAGCAAGATATTTTAAGAAACTCAAATATTGCTTTACAAAAAACAATAAATAATTTAAACAAAGAAGAGTCCGACTATAAAGAAACAAAAGACTATTTCACAAAAAAGATTAAAGACAATACTATTGCTTCAAAAGAAAATGCTGCTCAACTTAAAGAGCATAAAGACGCACTCAAAGAGTTAAAAAACAACACCGATAACACATCTATGTCTCTTGGCGAAATGGCTTCTAAAATAGGTCTTTTTTATATTGCGTATGAAACTTTTAAAGATACAATAGGCAAAGTTTTAACTGATGGTTTTTCGTATAATAAACAATTAGAAGATTCAAGCGCAGGTTTAACTGCTCTCACGGTCGCTACGAGTTCAAATATTTCTGCAATGGGTAATCATTTATCTATTACAGAGAAATATTACTTGGCACAAAAAGAAGCCATAAGCACAACAGCGGAATTGAATAAAATCAATACTGAAACAACTCGTTCTCTTGCCGAAAATGCTCAGATATATAAATCATTATATGCAACTATGAAAGACCACGGTGCGAGTAACGCTCAAATGGTTACGATGACAAAAGAGCTTTCTATTGCTTCAAGCAGTGCTGGAATACAAATGCATGCACTCCTCGCAGGTGTTGATGGATTAGCGACCGGAACTGTTTTAGCAAATAGTGATTTAGGTCGCTTTTTAGGCTCAATTGGGCTAACAAATGATAAGTTAAAAGAAAGCAAAGATGTAGCAGGGCTAGTAATTGATAAGTTAAAAGATTTCAAAGTGCTTGACACCATGACTGTTGCTACAAGTCAACTTAGTAATGCATGGAATCAGTTTACTGGAGAACTTACTAAAGATTATTTTGAACACTCAAAAGATAGCATCAAAGAGTTAACTTCACTACTAAATGGAACAACAACCGCATTAAAAAACTTAAAAATTGAGTGGACGGCTGAAATAAATATCAAGGGAGTAGATGATTATAAAATAAAACTATCTCAACTTGAAGCGGATTTAAAAGAAGCCAAAAAGAATGCTGCTGGTGCTGGCTGGTTTCCAAAAGATGCTTATATTCAAGAGTCAAAACTGATAGAAGGTCAAATCAGCTTATTAAAAGAGAGATTTGAATTCGCATCAAAATCAACTGTGCAAAAAGATACTTTAGTTAAAAAAGAAAAAGACCCACAACAGACTTATGAGCAATGGAAGGCTTTAGAATTAAAGAAAAAAGATGTAACCACTGCAACGGACGAAGAGTTAAAAAAGATTTATGAAGCAAGATATAAAGATGAAGAAGCCAAAGCTAAAAAAGCTATAACAGAGATGGCTACACGCACAAAAGAGTGGGCAACCGAGAGCATAAAAATATCTGCTAATTTAGCTGCCGCTCAAATGGATGCACAAAATAAACCATATATCGACTTGCTTGCCAAGTATGATGAAGAGGTACTAAAATTTGGAAAAGTACAAGGTGCAAAAGAAAAATTGGCAGAAGCATATAATGCAGAACTTGAAAAACTAAATAAAGCCTCACTTCAAAAATCTTTAGAAAATGAAGATACTTTGGCAGCTATGGGTTTTAAGATATTTGAAGAGAATGAAGCAAAAAAACTAGCTCTCACAAATGAGTCAATCGACACCTCTATGAACCACATGCAATCAATGCTCGACATGCAAATCTCTCTGGCAGAGAGCGCAAAAGATTGGACAAACAATCTAAGCGGTCAAGCCGGAAACATCGCGGACATCAGCAAGGCGATGGATGCTATGCGTGTACTCGACATGAAAAGCACAAAAACAAATCTGCAACTTCAAGAAGATTACGCAAAAGCTTTTTTGAGTGCGAACGGCGATATTGTAAAAGAGAAAGAGGCAAGTGTAAGATTTGATGAGGGGAACGCCCAGCTCAAAGATGAACTAAACCGTCAAGAGATAAATGGCTACGCAACTTTAGCCGGCGCGATGAGTCAATCTTTCTCAAAAGGCTCTGATGCTGCTATGGCATTTATGGCAATTCAGCAATCACTATCTCTCTACAACGGTGTCACAGCGGTTTTAGGTGCGTGGGCATCTGCTCCATTCCCTGCTAATTTACCTGCAGTTGCAAGTACAACAGTTGCGGTCGCTGCTTTACTTGCTCAGGTTGGGCAAAGCTTTAGCGGAAGCGGTGGCGGTAGTTCTGCTCCAACCGAAGATTTTGCGGCAAACAAAGCACTTATCGAAGCAAACTACAACCCGATTACAGACCGTCTTGACCGTCAAATATCACTTTTAGAATCCATCGACAGAAAAGGATCATCATCTTCTCTTGGTATCAGTAAATCATCTAGTGACTTTGAGAAAAACTATAAACTATGGGTTGAAGATACTTTGCAAAAAGCTAGAATTGGCTCTGTAAATTCAAAAATGAGTGTTGCAGAACTCAACCAAGTTGTAGATGCAATCGAAGTAAAATCGGGTGTTAACACATTTACTACAACACAAAGTAATGGATTAAATGCCAACAATATCGGGTATATCTCTCTAAACACAGATATTTTAAGAGAGGGTTATAACCTCATATCAGCTCTTCAAACTGCTCAAGGCGGATACACCGGAACACTCGGTCAAGCTGGCATGCACGGTACACAAGCAGAGATGAATGCACAAGTGCAAGCATCCATTGCAGATAGTCTTAACAAAGCACAAGGTCTGGTTAATGACTGGGCGATGGGTATTATCGGCTCTATGGACGATTTGGAATCCGCTGCAAAAGATTTTAAAAATTACTATGACGATGTAACAGGCTCGATGTTTTATCAAACAGATACCCTCAAAAAAGCTTTTGATGATGTCGATAAACTAAGAGGCGCATCCTCTTTTGCAGACTATCTGAAAACTCAAATTACAGATATCACTTCGCTTCAAACTTTCTTTACAAACGAGACTTTTACGCTTCTAAGCAGTACAAATGCAAACGACATTCAAGCTCAAATCAACAAAGTTGCAGAGTTGGGTGTAAAAACAGGGCAAACATTTACAGGCGGAGCAGAGGAGGCACTAAACTATTTAGAGTCAATCGGTTTGGTTGCAAAAGCGATGGCAGATTCTCGCCAAAATATAAAATCGTGGGAAGACAGCTTCAAAACTCCAACGCAATTAGCACAAGACATGGCAAGCACTTTAGGAGTAGCTCTCGCAACTTCTCTTGATGATCTAAACACTATGTTCTCAAAACTCTCCACCGATACAGACGGCTTAACAAATGCAGATTTAGCACTTTTAAATGCGAATAAAGATTTACTCACATCAACAGGTCAAATCACTCAAGCAGTAGCATCGGTCGGTAAGACGATGGCAGAGTCAACTTCTCTTATCGAAGCAGACATCCTAAACCAATACCAAAATCAAATCACACTCTCAGAGGCTTTTAAAACAGCTTCAAACTCTATTCAATCTTTTAGAGATGATTTGCTAAAAATACCTTTATCTTTTGAGAGCGTTATGAGCGGTATCTCAAGCATCACTTCCGCAGAGGATGCAAGTAAAATATTGTCCGGCATTCAAGGATATTACAATCAAGAAACATCAGCTCTCAGCACAAGTTATGCTGCAAGAATTGAATTATTAAACACGCAATCTGCTTTAGAAAAAGAGTCTCTAAACTCTAAAATCAGCTTACTCGAAAATGAAAAAGATATATTAAGAGGCTTTAAAGATTATGCAGACGGTATAAAAATATCTCAACTTCAAGACTCTTATTCAACAGCTGCGTTGCTCTCAAAGTTTAATGCGACTTGGAGCGATATGTCTCTGGCTGTGGCGCATGGTGATAAGAATGCTGCAGACCTTGGTTCAAGAACTCAAACATACGCAACAAACTATTTAGACTCACTCAAAAATACTGCATCAAAATCTGACTACACATTTGAGCAGAATAAAATAGCAAGCCTCTTTAGCAGTTTTGAGGGTACTGGCAATGTTGCTACGCTCGACACAATCAAACTATCATTAGAAAGTTTAGATAGCAATCTAGGCGATTCTATCAACAAACTAAAAGAGGATGAGAAAACAGCATTAGAGAGTTTAAAAAGCAAAACACTAAGTGCACTTAACACTTTAGAGTATGCAACAAGAGCGATAGCACCGGATTTGAGCGCATCGTTTAGCATGTTAAATGCAACGGCAATTGGCTATTTAAACATAGACTCTCCAATTGTCGGCTGGTTAAAAACATTAGATGCAAGCGTGAATAACATTAGTTTTGACGGGTATAAAACTGCTACAAATACCACTGCAGCCTATGCAACTGCTAACAACTCTCTTATTTCTTCAGCATACAGCGATGTTTTAGGCAGAACTGCGGATGCAGCAGGTGCGGCATATTGGAATGCTCAATTGAGCAGCGGTGCAGTTTCAATAAGTAATTTAAAAACAGCCATCGCCATGGGTGCTCAAGCTAATGATTTGTCAGCTGCCAAAAATTGGCTAGTTAACGGCTCACATGCAAATGGACTTTCTCGTGTACCTTTCGACGGCTACATAGCAGAACTGCACAAAGATGAAAGAGTACTTACAGCGGATGAGACAAAAAGCTATGAGCGACCTATATTTGTAAACACTCAAGAGAACATACTCATTAAAGTGCTGAATGAAATCAAAGAGTTAAAAAATACAATTGCATCTCTTCAAGCAAAGAATAATAACAGCACCGAGCAAATAGTAAAAAATACTAAAAAACCTCTGTTGGAGTATAAAAATGCTTAACGGAAAACTAACAAAAAACAGTCTTTCACTCACGCTCAATGGCAAAACTTATACCAGGGAATATTACTGCTCTGTAAGAAGCACGAGCGGTTTTGCAGATGCAGCAATCCCAGAATGGATAGCAGGCAATTATGCAGTAAATGCCGAGGTTAAGATAGATGCACTCAAGAGAATATTTAAGCTTCATGCATTAGCTGCCACAGTTGAGCATCCGCTAGAACACCCAGAATTATGGACAGACATGGGAGGTATTAACAGCTACAAAGCATTCGACAACATTTTAAACTCGCAGGCTGTAGCTACGCAAAGCGTCACAATCGAAATTAACTTTAACCGCTCAAATGCACTTGCACTCTTAAACATAGAGGGCATGGCATCCATCACGGTTGAGCAAAAGTCCAACATTGATAATTCAGTTGTAGTAGCAGCGACAACATACACAACAAGAAAATTTGCAGGCAAAACACCCTATTCAATTTTCTTTAAACCTATCCGCACAAAAAGAGTATTGCTTATAAAAGGGCTTAAATGGCATCCAAACTCTCGCCTTATCGTAACGATTCCATACGCAGGCAAAACTCTTAAAATCGGAACTATTGCAAACACCATGCTGTTAGATTTAGGAGCAACACTCTATAAAACATCCATTGGCTTTGACAACGATTCAACGCGTATAGTGGATGATTTCGGCGGTGTGACTTTTACAGAGAGGGAGGTCACGGATATTTTAAAAGCAAGCGTAATTATAGATACCGACGACACGGACGAAATTTTTTACACGCTCAAATCCCGCGCAAAAGAGATGAGCCTCTGGGTGGGAGATAACCGAGACAAAGGCTTTGAGAGCCTCACGATGATAGGCTATCCACAAGGTACGGAGTTTAGCATAGAAAAATACAATAAAGCCGAATACCCAATCACAATCATAGGAGACAGCAATGCCAATTAGTAACTTACCCGTTTATACAGGTATATGGCCAAACGCCAGCACACAGACGGATGAAGATTATGCGAACAACACCTTTTTCGCGCATGCGTGGATAGGCACGACTTTAATGCCGGCAGTTAATATATTTATTCCGGCATTTAACAATATGGCTGCAGCTGTAGTTACAGATAGAGATGCAGTTTTGGAAGCGAAAAATATCACTTTAGCAGCGCGAGATGTAGTAGTAAACACAGCGTCTTCCTTACCGACAGGAGTAATAAACGACAGCACGCAAACTCTTCTTGATACATGGTCGAGTACGAAGATAAACACACGCTTGGTACTAAAACAAGACGCAGCAACAGCCATAACCCTCGCCCAAGTCCAAGCAATAGCTTTAAGCATTAAATTTTAAATTAAAATAAGGAAAACAACATGACAAACTTAGCGACATTCGCTCAAAGCACAAAGACATTATCTGCGGTAAGCACATTAGCGTGTGTGATGGGATCACCAAACACTGCAAGCAATACTTCACTCATCTGTACGGCAGGGGTAAACGGAGCATTAGTATCAAAAATATCGGTAGTTCCTAGGGGAACAATAGGAGCAACAGCGATGTACTTATTTATAAGTAAAGACAATGGAGTAACTAATTATTTAATAGGTGGCGAGCTAATAACAGCATGTACAATATCAGCAACAACAGATATCCCAGAGACACTATTCACAAATTGTAGCGACATTAGCCCACTACGATTAGAACCAGGAGATAAGTTATACATAGGTGCAGCAGTTGCTTTAGCTGCCGGAATAGTTACGCATTGCCAGTGGACGGACTTCTAAAATGCCACACTGGCAACTTCCAAGACTTCGCCCTGATATTGGCGGTGGTTTAAGTATGTTATCGGCTAAAGCAACAAGCGGTTCATGCAAAAACTTAGATATACCGCTCGGTTCAGCTGCAACTACTGCTGCCTTATTGCCAAATTTTACGGTTGCTAATACATGGTTGTCCGTAAAAGATGTTGACCCTAGTTTGATAAGCAAATTTCCTGTGCAACTTAGCTCTTCATTTGCAACTTTAGCACTTCCAAGCATCCAATATTCCGAAACTGTAGTAACAAATGCAGGGGTAATGGTTCAAGCCAGAGGAACAGGGGTATATACCTCTTTGGACGGTATTACATGGGCAAATACGGCAACTCTCGCTTATTCAAATGCTGGGCTTCCTATTGTTACAGATGGTACATCTGTAGTAATTTTCTGTAGTAGTGGAGCAACAAGTACATATTCTTATCGCTCAACAGATTTTATAAACTGGACACAGAATGCTAGTTTTAATGGGGAATCACTTGTTTCATCTGCTTGTTATGGCAACGGTAAAATACTTTGTACTGTTGGGTCGTATGGAACAGCTTCTCAGACTGCATTAATATCTACAAATCTTGGCGTGTCATGGTCTTGGAATACTCTTCCGGTTTCAGATTGGTGGACTGGATGTGCATTTGCAAATAATATGTTTATGGCGGCAGTTACAACTGGAACTCACGGTAAGACAGCTTGTGCTACATCGCCCGACGGTGTTACATGGACCACTAGGACTTTACCGTCTCCGGGTGCATTTAGAACTTTAAAAGCGTTGAACGGTAAATTTACAATTTGTGGTGGTGACAGTGATGCTTTTTCTACATCGTTGGACGGTACTACATGGTCAGCAAATGTCATTCTTCCAAACCCAACAACTAGGGAGTGGGGAGCTATAGCGTATGGTAACGGAGCTTATGTAGTAATACTAAACTATACAGCAGGAACATCTTATTGTATTTCTAATAATGGAATAGATTGGTTTGAATTCACAGTAGCGAGTTTTTATGCTGGAAATATTAGTCATATTGGAAATGGAGTATTCTTTATAGGTGCAGGAGCTGGTGCGAATGTACCTAGTAAGCTTATAGTAGCTTCGGTAGAGCAGGGGTTAATTCAAATAACCGGAGCAGCAAACACATATATCAGGATTAGGAAATAAAAATGAAAAAAGTACATTTAAAAACACTCGCAGCAACAACAGAACCTCTGCCTTTATTCCTTATAGGACTAGAGCAAGAGTCTCTGAATGATTTAAGCTGGACTGACGAAACTCTTGGAGTATCAGAATACGGATTTTGGCAAGAAGTGGACGCTACTCCACCGTTTGACAATCTAAGCACTTATGATGGCACAGAGGTTTTAACAGCGGATGCAGTTACTATAACTGTAAATGTTGTAAGAGGTGTGAGGTTGAAAACCGATGCTGAGTTATTGACTGAGTTTAAGTCGACTGTACCCACTCAAATTACAAAACTTCAAGCAATGCGAGCAATGAAAACGGTTGCAACTCCTAACGGTACTCTTTGGGTAGATTTTAACAATGCTTTAGCAACAAATACAGATGCAATGGATGAATGGAATTTAAGCCCTGTATTACTGAGAAGTAATGTATATGTTGCACAGTTGGCTCTATATCTTGGAATTACAGAGAGACAACTTGATGAGTTATTTATTTTAGGAGCGAGTTTATAATGATTCAAAGAGCAAAGAAAAAGTTTAAAGCATTCTGCAGCACAAAAGCTTGCACTTGTTTTATTGACAGTTGGTTTGGTACAAATATCGGAGAGTGCTGTAAGGCACACGATTATGAATATGAGATACAAGTACACTCCAAAGAGGTTGCAGATTTGAGGCTTTTTAAGTGTATTAGAGCAAAAACAAATGTTGTACTTGCCGGTGTGATGTGGTCAGGTGTAAGAGCCGGCGGATATATAACTTCGTGGAATCGAATAAAAAAGGAGCGTGAAAATGTTAAATGAGATTAAAAGAGTCGGTGTTTTACTAATAGTTTTTGCAGTTGTTTTATTTGCATTTTTGAGCGGAGAGTATGAGCTGCTAACAAGCCCGTTGCAGTTGGTTTTATTAAAAACACAATTAGTTCTTGCAGGGTTACTCTTGGCACATGTGGCTAGAAAACAGCTCTTTCCAAAGATGGACTTAACGAATGATAATAATTGGCAGCACTTCTTAATTGTGCTAAGTTTTTATCTTGTAATTCCTTATTGCTTTAGTATGGGCGGATGATGAAAGCTCTTCTGTTGCTGCTTCTATCGATTGCGCTTTATGCCGGAACCTGCGCTAACTATGTACAAGAGGTAAGAAGATACCATTATGCAGAGTTTGGTGTTGATTTTCCGTATCAGTACGCAATAGGACAACTACAACAAGAGAGTGGATGCAGAAATGTAATCTCTATTGACGGAGTAGGCTCGGAGGGAGTATCACAAATAACTTTCAAAGTTTGGAAAATAATGCTTATTGCTGCAGGAATCAATGATATTAAAGCTGTTGGAAACCAACTTAGAGCGCAAGCAATCATCATGCACTCGCTGCACAATCCAAAGCAAGGGTTGTGGGTCACTTACCAAAAATACAATGGCGGTGGTTTGGTTCTTAAAGAGATAAACCGTGCCGGCATTGAAGATTGGCAAAAGGCAAAAGATGAGTGCAAAAGAGGGCAGTCTTGTTTTACCTACAAAGGCAAAACGACATGTAGAAGCAATTGCGAAATCAACTACGACTATTCTCAAAAAATCTATAAATACGGAGGGGAATATGGGAGCGTTCAATCCACTCAGTTTCGTTACTGGTAAGTTTTCTATATGGATTATCGGCGTTTTGGTAGCGACATCGATGTCGTTAGCTGGATGGATATATCTACTCAAAGCAGACATAAAAGTCGAGCAGGCAGAACGAAGAGAAATAGAAAACGCTTTGGCACTTCAATCGTCTCTCATAGAGGCTAACCGTGCGAGTTACGAGACAAACCTAGAAACCGCCAAAGAGCAACAACAGAGAGTAAAAATTGAGTACAAAACAAAAGTAAAAATAATAGAAAAATGGAGGGATTCAAATGCGACATGCAGTGGCAGTATTGCTTATCTTAACAGTTACAATTTTTAGCGGATGTGCTCAAAAAGAGTGTGTAGCTATTCCGCAAAAATGTGTAGTGCCTCAGACTCCAGAACCGACAATCGATTACGAACCGTGTGCAGACAATGACTACGGATGTATCGTCTCAAAGAGTTTGAAAAATTATGAGGCTCAAAAGAATTATGCGAGAGAGTTGAAGATAAATAGTGAGGTGTGTAGATAGTTTCAATTTTTCAATAAAGCCACAGCCAACCCATCCCTAAGCTGACTGATACAAAAATTTTAACCAAGAAGATACACTAACTTAAGAAAAAGTGACTTTTTGGTACAAGGACAAGCAATGCAGTCAACAAAGTTAAAAGCACCCTTTGGATGGGTAGGTGGCAAGTCAAAACTTGCTTATGATATAGTGAGTTTAATTCCTCAAGAGCATACAACATATGTAGAAGTATTTGGCGGAGCACTTAGTGTATTTTATGCCAAAGATAAATCGAAATTAGAAGTTGTAAATGACATAAATTCTGATTTAGTGAATCTACATAGATCAATAAGAACCAACCCCCAAACCTTGTCATATTATCTCAACAATATGCTCATATCCAGAGAGCTGTTTGATGATATACGACACAAAAAATTAAAGCCAAAAAACAAGATTGAAGCAGCTGCTTTTTATCTCTACCAGCTGACGCAAAGTTTTGGTTCTAAGGGCGATAATTTTGCGATGAGTGCAAAGTCCGGACGCAAACCAAAAGACATATATAAGTCTTATAAAAAGTGGTCGGATAGACTCAAAGGTGTGACTATTGAAAACAAATCTTTTCAAGAACTCATACCACTCTACGATAAAAAAGAAGCATTTTTCTATGTTGACCCTCCCTATGTTTCAACTGAGAGTTATTACAAAAATACAGGTGGATTTGGAGTAGCGGAACACAAACAGTTGGCAGTGCTTTTGTCAAATATGAAAGGCAAGTTTTTACTCTCATATAATGATTGTGAGCTGGTCAGAGAGCTGTATAAAGAGTTTAATATAAGAGCTACAAAAGAGATTGAATACACGCTTGGAAAAAATGTGCATGGGAAGAATAAGAGTGTGCGGGAGGTAATTATTACTAATTACTAGGTTTAGTTATAATACTTCTAAATGAATTTTAGGGGTTATTATGAATTTTACAAATATACCAGCTTTTGAAAATAGAATGACTCAACAAGGTGTAGAAATTTCATTTTTCACAATCATATATGGTGCAAATAGATGTGAGATTGAATGTGCTTATTCTATCTCACAAAAAAAGTTTATATTTGGATTTGTTAATGCAAATATAGGCTTTACCATTACACTAGATGGAATCAATGCCACAACTAATCTCGAGGGAAGAATTTCAACTAAATTAGCAGAGTGCAGAGATGGTTCAAGCGATTGGAAACCTAGTCATTTTTTTGATATTTTAAATAATCATTTGCCAAATGTTACATTTGCTCAAATCACAAGAGGACAATATATAGGTATTTATACAGCTGCATCAGCTTTCGAAGATAGAATCTTCTTTAATCATTGGAGGCGTTCTGGCATGTCTCCTGAGCAAGCTGAAAAGACACAAAGTTTACTTGGAAGACAAGTTTTAGATTTTTGTAGAGCCAATAGGATAATACCGGTGTTTTATCCAAATCCAACAGACCGTACATTTAATGTTGCAAAAGATTATCTATTAGATCATCAAACTCATGGATTTAATCAAAACCCATAATGCTAAGCTACAGCAGCATAATTGAAAAACTAAAAGATATACTATCCCAAGAACTCGGCAATAAAAAGGTATTAGATAAAGATATTGCCAAAGCTCTAGAAATAGATTACGATAGATTTAGAAAGCAAAAGAGCCGCAATGGCTTGGTTCCATATCCAGAGATAATGATATTTTTAGCAAAAAGAAAAATATCTATCAACTGGTTTTTCTTTAATCAGCTCCCAGAAACTCTCATTGAAGCTACATCAGATTACATCATACTAAAGTATCAAAAATCAATCATCGCTTCAGCCGGAGGCGGTGCGATAAACTATGAAATAGATTTAACTTCATTGGTCGTAGATAAGCAGCTGCTTGATTACATAAATAGTAGCTACAAATATACCGAAGTCTTACAGGTGTTTGGAGACTCCATGGAGCCTGATATCAAAGACGGAAGTTTAGTGTTTGTGGATAAAAGTCAAGTAGATATAAATAGACCAGGTGTTTATCTACTTCATACTCCAGACGGCTTACATGTAAAGAGAATAAAAGCTCAGGACACGCATTACTACATGTCAAGCTTGAACGAGCTGTATGCTGATGTGAAGTTGGATGAATTTCAAGTGATAGGAGAGGTAAAAGGGTTGTTTCAAAAGTTTTAGTTTTGCTTATGAAATGTGAGTGAAATCGTGTGAAAAGAGCTTATTTCTTTGCGTACTAACATTTCATAAGCAAATAAATAACATTTTAAAAGCGTTTGTACAATTTTAAAAGCGTTTGTACAGAAGTATCGCGATTATTTAAAGAAGTATCATTGTTTTGATTTTTAGGTGTATTTGGGGCTAAAAAGTCGTTTGAAGTCCACATTTTAGGGGTTTTACCTAAGGTGGCTCCGAATACTGGATTCGAACCAGTGACCAAGTGATTAACAGTCACCTACTCTACCGCTGAGCTAATTCGGAATATAATAAAAATTGTCGTACGTTTCAAAAAATGGCTCCGAATACTGGATTCGAACCAGTGACCAAGTGATTAACAGTCACCTACTCTACCGCTGAGCTAATTCGGAATATTTATTGAGCCGCAATTATACTTTATGAAGATAAAAAAGTCAAGTAAATTGGGTTGTTTCATACTAATATTCCATAAAGTCGTTTAATATTAAAAGCTAGAAGGTGAATAATTATTTATATTGATAAAGCAATGTTGTTTGAAAAGGGTTAATACAATAGTACGAATTATTAAAAAAATAAACGGGGAAATTTTAGTTTTGAGAGTTGCTATTTTAAATGATAGAGTATTTTTGCATTTAAATACTTCACAAAATGGAATCAAGGATAGGCTAAAAAAAGGAAAATAAAATTGATAGACGATTTCTTAAGAGTTTGAAAAAATGTTAAATTGAGAAGTTGAACAATAAGCCGTGAAGCCATATGTTAGTACAAATATACTATAATTGCGCCATAAAACGAAGGAGTATTTATGAATTTTCAACCATTAGGCAAGAGGGTTTTAGTTAAAAGATTGGAAGAAGCAAACACTACAAGCTCAGGGATTATTATTCCAGACAGCGCACAAGAGAAACCGTCTCGCGGTGAAGTTGTGGCAGTGAGTAAAGAAGTGACTGAGTTGGCATGTGGAAATGTTGTGTTGTTTGGAAAATACTCAGGCAATGAAGTTTCACTTGGTGCGGATAAATTTTTGGTTTTAGAGACTGATGATATTTTTGGGATAATAGGATAATTCACATGGCAAAAGAGATAATTTTTTCAGATAACGCAAGAAATGCGTTGGCTCGCGGTGTTGCAAAACTAACGGATGCAGTGAAGGTAACAATGGGTCCTCGAGGACGCAATGTTTTGATTCAAAAAAGTTACGGCTCTCCGATTATCACAAAAGACGGTGTGACAGTTGCAAGAGAGATTGAGCTCAAAGATACACTTGAAAACATGGGTGCGCAACTTGTAAAACAGGTTGCTTCAAACACCGCGGATGAAGCGGGTGACGGCACGACCACAGCTACTGTTTTGGCAAATGCAATATTTTCTGAGGGACTCAGAAATATCACTGCGGGAGCAAATCCTGTTGAAGTAAAACGCGGCATGGACAAAGCGTGTGAAGCGATTTTAGCAAACCTAAAAGCGGCTAGCAAAACGATTAACGGCAAAAAAGATATAGCGCAAGTTGCAACTATCTCTGCAAATTCAGACACTGCTATAGGCGATATGATTGCAGAAGCTATGGAAAAAGTTGGACAAGACGGTGTTATTACTGTTGAAGAGGCTAAAGGTATTTCGGATGAACTAACAGTTGTTGAGGGCATGCAGTTTGACCGTGGTTATTTAAGCCCTTATTTTATTACAAACCCGGAAAAGATGATTGCTGAGATAGAAAATCCTTGGATTCTCCTCGTTGACACTAAAATTTCATCACTTAAAGATTTACTTCCGGTGTTAGAGCAAGTTCAAAAAACATCTCGTCCACTTTTGATTATCGCTGAAGATGTTGAGGGTGAAGCGCTTTCAACTTTGGTCGTAAATAAACTTCGCGGTGTTTTAAATATCTCTGCTGTTAAGGCTCCAGGTTTTGGGGACAGAAGAAAAGCGATGCTTCAGGATATCGCAACTCTCACAAAAGCAACTGTTATTTCCGAAGAGACAGGACATACTTTAGAAGGTGCAAATCTTCAGATGCTAGGACAAGCATCTCGTATAATAATCGATAAAGATACAACCGTAATTGTGAATGGTGCGGGAGATGAAGCGGCAGTTAAAGCAAGAATCTCCGAAATTAAAGTTCAAATCGACGCTACAACTTCAGAATATGATAAAGAGAAACTTCAAGAGCGTTTAGCAAAACTCAGCGGTGGTGTAGCCGTTATCAAAGTGGGTGCTGCAACTGAAACAGAGATGAAAGAGAGAAAAGACCGTGTGGATGATGCTCTGAGTGCGACAAAAGCAGCGGTAGAAGAGGGTATTATTATTGGTGGCGGAGCTGCTTTGGTTCGTGCTGCTGCAAAAGTGAACCTTGATTTAACGGGTGATCAGAAAATTGGCTGTGAGATAATTCTTCGCGCAGTCAAAGCACCGATGAAACAAATCGCTCAAAATGCCGGTTACGATACAGGCGTTGTTGTAAATGCAGTTGAGAGTGCGACAAATGAAAACATCGGTTTCAACGCGGCAACCGGCGAATATGTTGACATGTTCGAAGCCGGAATCATCGACCCTCTGAAAGTTGCAAGAGTAGCCCTTATAAACGCTACTTCAGTTTCTAGTCTTCTTTTAACAACTGAAGCAGCAATTTTTGAAATCCCTGAAGAAAAGCCTTCCCATGACATGGGTGGCGGAATGGGTGGAATGCCGGGGATGATGTAACATCCTCTGAAACCCCTTAATATAGGGGGTTTCAACCATTCCAATTATTTTTTTGTATCCTATTTGTATCATTACCCCAAAATAACCCCTCTTTTTTACCCCTTTTGTTACTAAAAATGTTACTAAATTTTGTTGTATCATTTATTCAATAAAACACCTTTAAAATATAGTGTTTTAGGGGGTTTTATAGATGTGGTAGTATGTAAACATATCAGTAAAATTGGTGTAAAAATAGGTAAAAAATTCTATGGTAACACTTTTAGTAACATTCTTTTCAATAATGTCTATTTCTGTGTATTTTCTATAAAGGTTGTCTATAACTCTTCATATCAATTAAATTATTTTTTAAATTTCAGAATTCACTTTAAAAAATGTAAAATAGATAGTATCACACACAAAGGATACTGATGAAAAAAAAGATAGAAGTGAATGAATATAGTGTAAAAATTGACTACATTGAAAAAGGTGAAATTACCTACTCAGAAATATATTATGATGGTGGTGATTATGAATTTATCAACTGTAATGAAGGAGTTAGAAACTTTAGTTTTTACTACCCATCTCATAAAAGAGTTGTATATGGTTATGAGTATGATGATGGTGTGAGATACCCACTATCTGATATGGAATTGGAGAGGTATATCTAACCTTTCAACAACTCACTAAATAATTCCACTGAATATCTGTGATTATTCCTCTTATAGGGAATCTCATTGATTCTCTCATTCACTTCCAATATGGAATCTTCATAATATATTAATCCGACTTCAATATGTCGTTTCATATCATTCATTACAGATATAACACTTCTGTCAGAAGTTTTGGAATAGTTGATTGTTTCCATACTCTCTAAAACTTTTTCAAATTGGTTTTGTGGAAAACCCATACTCAACAATATTTTAAATACTGATTGTTGAATCGTTTCAATGAAATTCTCAAAATCAACATCATAGATAAAAAATGAAAACAGAGTTTTATCGTTTGTGATGAGAATACAATCAACACCCCTCATATCAATAAAATTACAATGGTAGTTATCTATATCACTATACTTTGAGGTATCAATCTCAACTAAAGTAGGTTTGAGTTTATCTGATAGTGATTTTGTGAGTTGTAGATTCAAATGAAACCTTCATATTGATTTTCAAAATTATACTAAAATCCAATTAACCCAATTATCCAAAATAACCCAAATCAAACATCTCCATTTTTTATACCAATATTACTAAGAAACAGTGGAACAAACGGAGTTCCACATTCACTCTATAATATTACTGTAACAAAAAGAGGTGTGGGTTTAACTCACTTATCTATCCATATTTTTAAGGAGTTTAATTATGGAAAATTTAGAAAAAGTAATAACAGTTTGTAAAAAACTAAATATAAAGAAAAAAATTGTGATGGGTTACATTAATGATGATTTAATCACCTATGAAGTTAGAGGTGGAAGTTATTATGTATTTCTATTTGAGATAAAAAAGTTGATGAAACAAAATACAAATCCAAATACGAAACCTTTACCACCAATCATAAGTAAAATACTTTGTGAAATAAACAAAGATTTTAATTCATATAAGAAGATATTTGATAGTGGTTTAGTATCCGATTTGGAAAGAATAGTAAATGAAGTTTCAAAAGGGAAAAATACCCTAACAACTGAAGAATCTCAAATTTTGTTAGATTTTTCAAATAAACACTCAAAAGAATTTTCAACATATATTGAAACGGTTGATTATGATAGGTTAGAGGATGATACAATCAGATATTACAATGAGTTATATAAAAAATATTTTGGTAGATGGAAGATGTTTAAAGAGTTTGAATCATCAATAAAATGTGAAAAATTCATACTTCAACACTATCTTTTGGATAATTACAATCTTCTATATTTGGAAGATGATACTACTTATGATGATTTTGAGATTATAAGAGAAACAAAAAATTATTTTTATGATGATGATGAAACTAATTCTTTAATAGTTGATTCAATGAGTAAGGGAATAGGTGTTGTTGTATTGGAAATATAACAACACCTACAATTCCAAAAAGTGGGTATTCCCCACACATTAGTTTTAGATTTCAGACGAATCCATCAACTCTTCAATCTCATCTTCCAACTGTTGATTTATTTTATCTATGAGTTTGTAGTAAATTGAAATAAAAACCAAATGTGATTTTTTCCACTTAAACAATTTGGAGTAATAATCCAACTTCTCAACAACATCGGATGCTAGAGTAACGGTCAGAGGGATGGTTTTTCTAAATTTCTTACTCTTATGATTGATAACATCCTCATCATTTTTTTCCTCTTCCATCAACTCAAATCCACTTTCCATACAAAGTGAAACCAACTTTGATTTTGATAAATTCCATAATACACTATAGTGATTTATTAAATCTATTGAATTTCTTTTAAGGGTAAATGTAACTCTGATACTTTTTTGTTTTTTTGTTTTCATAAATAACTCCATCTATTCTATGAATTTATTTATGATGAAATCATCTATATAATTGGATATTCATAAATCAGTTTTAATCAACCGAAAACCCCTTATTTATAAGGAGATAAAATCTGATGAATCATCAGTTATAAAACAATATTTTTCACAAAAGTATCAACCATCCCATATCTATCTCTACCATCTGATAAACTCCGACTTTACTTTATTCTAAAAGTCCATTATAATCTTTGAAAAGTTCAAAACAATGATTTTAAGTTATATGGATTCAGATAGAAACACCATTAGATACCAACGATGGGAATCGTACCTATCTGAAATATTTGGAATATTTTTCTGTGAAATGGATAGAGATATAAAAATAATCACCGAAAAAAATCCAACTACACTCAGAGATATAATAACCCTCTACAAACCTACATTATTCATCGTAGATTCTCTCAAAGTCTTTTCTCATTTGTCTCCAACTGTCATATCTGAGTTGATACTATTTCTTATAAAAAATAAGATTCCATTTCAATCGGATGAAGAATCTATTTATTTTAATGAAAATAACATCCTTAGTGTATATCCTACAGTTTTTGAGATATTTCGTAAATCATAAATTGTAAATCTAATCAGATAATCACTTATTTGTAAAATAGAATCATAAGGTTTGTAACCTCTCCTCAGAGACGAAGTCTCTGTGAGTAGTCTGAAAGACGAATACTTATAGTTTTATCTTTACTTCTTTTATCTTTAATATCTTTATGATGGTTTTTCACCTTATTCTAAAGGTGTTTTATAACTTTTTTACTCAAATCAATAGAATTCAAATATAAATTGTAAAATAATTTATACAAATTGTAAGAGATTATCAACAAATCGGTTGATAAATACTACAAATCAAATGAAACTATAGTAGGAGAAAGTTATGGAAAAAATAGAGTTGTTTATACCAACAATATATTCACACAGTTTGTTTAAGGATGAAAAAAATAAAAATATTTTAATTAAAAAAAGAGAGATAGATTACTATTACTCTCTTATATATATTTACAGATTAAAAATATTAGAAAATAATCCAAATCTACTGATTAAAGTAAAAGATGAGGATAATAAAACTACACACCATTGGAATGATGAAATCACGGATTGGAACTCAGAAATCATCAGTATAGATATGTATGAAGTGTTATCAACTATTAAAACTAAACATAATTCAAATTTTGAGGATTTGAAAGAATTTGTAGATACTCTAAAATCATTAAAAATCAAAACAAATATTTTAAATAAAGATACTACTCATCCATCAATGATAATAAAAATTGTTGATACCGTAGATTGGAATGAATTTAAAATAAACATAAAATTCAATGATGTTTTCATTAAAGATTTTATCCACACAAATTTATTTTACAAAAAAATTATCTTAAATCATTTTTTCAATCTTAGTGGGTACAAAAATAAGGTGTTGTATCTATTACTGAAGGATTATGTCGGAGTATCTAAAAAAATTACTTCTAAAGAAATTACAACTATGATTGGTACTGTTTCATCTTCTCTATTTGAAGGATTAATTCAAAGTATCAATGATACCACTGATGTTAAAGTAACTACAATTAAACCTAAAAGAGAAGAGAAAAGAAGTAAAACAACTATTCATAACTTTACAATTAAAAATCAGAAAAAATTTCTAAATAGAAAAGATGAGATTGAATTTAATACAAAAAATGACTTATGGAAGAAATCAGAAGAAGAAATGAAAAAACAGATTACAAAAGGTGGAAATATAAAAAATAAAGAAGAGTATACAAAAACAATATATAAATCATTAATGTTAAATTTTGAAAATATAGTTGAGATTGAAGAAGTGATTGATGAAGTAAGAAAATCTCTTATAGATAAGAAAAGAAAAAATGAATACCAATATTTAGTGATGGTATCTGAAGTAGATAAAAAACAGTATATGATAAACGATGAATATTTACTTTATGAATATCCATTCCCAAAACCAATTACATCAAAAATAATAGATACATATAAATTTTTTGATGAAAATAATATAGGTTGGAAATTTATTACAAATGATAAACCATTACTAAACTTTACAAAATCACTTCTCTGAACTCACATAAACCCGTCCAAAACCGTCAGATACCTCTTCACCCAACCCAATACTCTTCCAAAAAAAATAACTCCATAGAGACAAACTATGAAGTTATTTTCAAAATAATTCATAGAATCGGTATAAATAAAATATATCACAATGGAGAAATGAAAATGGAGACAAATTATAAAAATAATTCAAGAGTTATAGATACTATTTTACTGAGTATATTGGATTCAGATTTGTATTTAGGAGATTATGAGAGATTAATGGCGATTCAAACTTTACAATATGTGGTTGATAAATTTGATTTGAATTATTTTTTTGATAGTTATAATGTTGATAAAGATGAATACAATAAATATTTTAAAGATGTTGTCAAAACATATTATAAAGAAAAACATAAAGAGTATAAAAAATTACTTAAAAATGAGAAAAATACTTTAGAGATAAATCACTTAGATATTGATAGAAAAGTAATCTTTGAAAGTATCTATGAAAATAATTTCTATGATACTGATTACAAAAAAATGAAAGTGATAAACACATTACAATTTTTCTTTGATAAATTTAAATTGGAAATATTTATCCAAAGTAGTGATTTATCTGAAGATGATTATAAACAATACTTTCAAAAGAATATACAAACTCACAATCAATATTTAGATACAAAAATTATAGAAGAAAATTACACAAACAAAGGAGAATAAGATTATGAAAGTAAGAGAACTACTAAAAGAGAATGAAAATGATGGAGAAAAACCATTAAAACCGATACCCTCTTTATCCGATGAGATGAAGAAGTTTTACTCTGTTATTGAGAACTGGGAGAGAACTGGAAAAATTCGTAAAGATGATAAAACAAAGATTGATACACTTAAAGATTTTATTTCAAATATGGTAAAAACAGAAGAGGATAGGAAATTATGAAACTAAGAGAAATTTTTGACAAATTAGAAAAAATTCAAAATTTACTACCTCATTCAAAATCACTCATTACTAAAGTTGAAGAGTTTGAAGTTACTAAGGATATAGATAAGAGTGAGTTTAGTGAAGTAAATACACTTATTAATAATGTGAAAAATATGGAGAGTGATTTAGATGAAAGAGTATGAAACATTTGACATCTTCTTAAAAAAGTCTAAACAACTTAGAGAGTTTTGTGACGATAGAGAAAAAATGATGTTTGAAGTGTTACGGATGGATATTTCTGTTGAGGGTAAGATTCATTGGTTAGAGAGTGTCGGTGTTGAGATAGATAGAGTTTTATCATTTATTGATAGATTAGAAAGTGAAAGAAAATCTCATTTGAATATGAAAAAATAATCCGTAATTGTGATGGATGATTGTTTGTGAATATCTGAAATGAAATCCAATAGAAAAAACTTTTTGAATACTTCTAATCCATAAAATTTGCTGTTTTGTTTTTTTTGATGTACAATATTTCAATAAAATAAAAAAGGAATCCAATGAGTGAAGATATCCAATCCAAGTTAGATAGTTTAGATAAATTAAAAGAGTTGTGTGATTACACAGAGAAACAGATGAGTGGTGAACAGAATGATGATAATTTAGTTAAATTTTTAGAAACTGAATATCCAAAAATTTCAAAAGCTGTGGTTAAAGTTATCCTTAAATCTGTAAGTGGTAAAAAAGATTCATCAAAACTTAGTGCAGATGAAAAGAAAACTTTAGAAAATCAATTGATTGGTAATTGTTATATCAATGATGTTAATCCAATGGATACTAAAACTGGTAAATTTGTTGGGTTTACAAAATTAAAACATAAAATTGCTCAGAGAAAATTGAGTGTGAAAAAATAGGAGAGTTTTACTCTCCTTTAGAAACAAAAAATTGGACTATATAAACTTATTGGTAGATATTCTCCATCGTCGCTTTTAGTTTCAATGAAGTAAGATTCACAGTTTAAAAGAAGTTGATTTAAAATTTTAAATTTTTCATATCCAAATTTATATCTGTGAGAAATATCCCATTCATATTTTATTGATTTTTTAACAGTTTCATAAAATTGTAATTTATTTCCAATTTCTGATTCTGATTTATCTAAAAAATGAAAAAAATAAAATTCTTTCTCAGGAACACAAAGTAAGAAATCATTGAGAAAAATAGAATTCTTATTTGATGAAATCACATCTGAATGATTATATGTAAAAAATTTATTTAATATATCAATTCCATCTTTAACAGAAAAATTATCATTCAAAATAAATTCCATTCTTATAGGTAAAGATTTCATAATTGATTCCATTTTACAACTCTCCCCTAAATGCTCTATCCAAAATAGAAGCCTTTAATGCTTTAAGACTATCCATTTTAACTTTTTGAACTGATTTAACTTTTTCTATTTTTTGAGAAATCTCATCCAAATATTTTGATATGCTGACAAGAATAGCATGTGGTTATTATAGAAAATACCAATACTATTTTTAATCCCAAATATCACCAAAAAGTACACCATTTTTATTTCCATATACAGAATCATTGTCAGGATCAAATCTTTTAAAATAATCTTTACTTTCTTTTGAATTATTTTCATTCTGAACGATTGGTTTTATGAAAGAATTTCCATCAATATCTTTTCCATTCAAGTCATAATATAATTTTGTAATATAGTTAATACACTTTATATCAAATAGATTTTTATCATAATAGTTATTTGTATCTTTATGGATACCATTTTTTAAAAATCCATGCTGATTATATTTTTTAGTTGTATAAACATGTATTCCAAATTTATTAAATCCATATCTGTCATTACCATTAATATCACACCCATCAATATCATATTTACTGAATGTAATTTTATGAATTTTATCTATATCAAATCCAAATATATTAAACTGAGTACTTGTTATTTTATTAATATAATCAATATTAAAGAAATAACTGTCATAGATGTACCCAATATCTCTGTGAATACATTCAATATTGAATCCATGTTTATCATATATTTCTTTTGTCTCTTTATGAATTTTATTTATATCAAATCCATATTCATTCCAATTAAATTTTGTCTCTTTATGAATTTTATCTATATCAAATCTATATGTATTCCAATAATCTTTCGTCTCTTTATGAATTTTATCTATATCAAATCCATATTCATTCCAATAACTTTTTGTCTCTTTATGAATTTTATCTATATCAAATCCATATTCATTCCAATTAAATTTTGTCTCTTTATGAATTTTATCTATATCAAATCCATATTCATTCCAATAACTTTTTGTCTCTTTATGAATTTTATCTATATCAAATCCATATTCATTCCAATAACTTTTTGTCTCTTTATGAATTTTATCTATATCAAATCCATATTCATTCCAATTAAATTTTGTCTCTTTATTATGAATTTTATCTATATCAAATCCATATGTATTCCAATAATATTTTGTCTCTTTATGAATTTTATCTATATCAAATCCATATTCATTCCAATAATTTTTTGTCTCTTTATGAATTTTATCTATATCAAATCCATATTCATTCCAATAATTTTTTGTCTCTTTATGAATTCTATCTATATCAAATCTGTATTTATTCCAATTAAATTTGGTCTCTTTATGAATTTTATCTATATCAAATCCATATTCATTCCAACAATCTTTTGTCTCTTTATGAATTTTATTTATATCAAATCCATATTCATTATATAGTGTATATGTTATTGAATGGATACCATCATCATAAAAACCATAACAATTTTTTGTAGAAAATAAATATTTAACTTTCTTAAATAAACTCATCAATTTCTCCATTTATATGCTTAAATTATATTTTCAACTTAAATATTACATTTTTAAAATTTTTGTTTTTTATTTTATTAAAAAAAACTCTTAAATATACTGTAAATAGTCAGCATATATTCTCAACTAAAATTGCACATTTAATAAATATCATTGAAATATATTCAGATTTTATGGTTCATACCAATTACTGACACTTCTTATTTACTAATGAGTTATCTACCATCTGTAAAGTAATATTCTCTGGTTATAAATCTATTCTCCCAACCATTTCTATAAAGGTTAGGGTCTATAAGGTTGATTCTAGTATCTGTTTCTGAGTATCCCATATTTTACAACCTTTACTGAAAAAAGATATTTTTAATATCTATTAATCCATCTATTAAATCTGTGAGAGGTTTAGTTACTTCATTTGAATATTCACTGAGAATTGTTTTTAACTTCTCTATATCTTTTTCTAAATCACTCTCTTCAAAACTTTGGATTGATTTTATTTCACTTATATCTTTAAGTGTTACAGTAGTGTTTTTAAATTTTAAATCAAAAGATTTCTTACCAAATATAATTGATTCTATTTTTACTCCACTTAAATCCATTTTGGAAGTATCTGTTTGTATTGATACATTGAGGTTTGATTTCAGTTGAATAAGTGATAGGAGTAAATTTAATGGGTATGGTTTATCACCTTTTATGTGATTTATAAAAGTTATACCTACTTTACTTACAGTATTTTTAATGAAGTTAGTTTGTAAAGCAAATTTATCACTAATGTAATCGTTTAAATATATAAGTGATTCACTATAATCTATATAGTCATCTTTATCAGTCAACATCTTACCTATCATTAATGATATTGGTTTAATGTCGTCTTCACTATATTCTTTTTTGTCTTTTAATTTTATTGATTTAGATAATACATACTTATTAGTGTTTGGTTTTCTTATATCTTTTTTTTCAACTTTTCTTTCATTTTCAAAAACCTTATCTCCAACAATTACTTCATATGATTCCCAACTCTTATATTTAAATTTTTTATAGTCTTTTTTCAGAGAAGTAGATTTAACGATTCCACCTTTTTCTAATTTCTCAAAAGTTCTTTGTATCTTCATTCTTTCTGATTTTGTTTTTATATTAGGAAAATATATATCAATCACATCTTTGGGTGTAACCCCATCATACCTACATAGAATCATATGTCTAATAACTTTGTTTTTTATTTCCGAATCACTATATCCATCTATATCAACATAATTTCTTTTTATAACATCACCCATATAGTTTCTCCAATTAAATAAACGTAAATTGTACTCTTTATCACCTGAATGGGTACATAATCAAAATAATATTTTGGAACAGAATCAGTTCCACCATAATGTAAAAATACATAATCTAAACATTAGGAGTATGGGATGACGAAGAGAAGTAACCAAAATACCGTTATCAACGGTATTAAAGAGTATTGGAATTTTAGTTTATGTTTATCAGAATCATTAGATGTTTACAGTAATGATGAGTGGAATACACAGTTTATATCAAAACAGTTTAATGAGTATGAAGTTGTAGTTGTTAAGAATGTCAATGGGATAAAAGATGGTTTCTATGTTGTTAAGAGTAAACCCTATGTGGTATTTATAAACTCAAATTCCATTAGAAGAAAGATAGAAAAGATTTCTTTAAATGAAACAAAGAGAAACCTAAAAACATCACAGTTTATTAGTTTATACAACAACACCATAAACACAACCATCAACAGTAAAAAAGTTGATAAGTATTTCATTCAATACATCAAACAAAACACATTGATATATTTTAATTATAAAAATTATATCAAAGAGTTTTTGTAACAAAGGATGAGGAGTATTTGGAACGAAATCAGTTCCACGTATTCCGTATAATATAGGCGAGTTAGAAGGAAAGAGGGGAGTATTTATCACTCCAACACTGAAACATAAAAGAAGAGATATTTTTCTTCTATTGAAAAGGATAACTTATGAGAACAATTCATAAAGTAACACCACCAACATCACAGAAAGAGTATAGTAAATTATTGATGAAAATATTACTTATTGATATTCATACAAAATGGAAATCAAACATAAAAGATACAGATATTGTAACAGTTTATAAAAGAACATTAAAGAGAAATCTATCACTTCTTAATGGTGAGATGAAACAATTTTGTAAGATGTCTCAGAGAATGAATAATACACAAATATTGATTTTAGCGATAGAAACATCAAATGAAATTGGTATTGATATAACACCGAATAAAATGTAGATTAAGATAAGAAATGTGGAACCAAATTGGTTCCACGCATTTCATATAATATAGGCGAGTTAGAGGGAAAGAGGTGAGTGTTTATCACTCTGATAGGTAACAACAAAAAAGGATTCCAAATGTCAAACATCAACAACACTAACACAATGGTATCAGTAAAAGTTGCTTCAAAAGAGTTAGGTGAAGCTAAAGGTAAGATAAAAGATATGATTAAAGATGGTGAAATATCTTTTGAGTTGGTAAATGGTATCTATATGGTAAATATTGAAGAAATAAAAAAGGTTATTGAAGAAAAATCTTTTTGTAGTAATTCAATTGGTAAATTTAAATGTAGTGATACATTTATAAGAATTGCGAAAATAACATTGAATGATTTCAAAGTTATACCATACAACCATAATACGGATGGAATAATAAGTGATATGAGTAATATTATAAAAACTAAACATATTACAATGTTTAATATTCAAAATATTATCCCTTATATATTTAGTTGTGGTAGATATAAAAAAGTAGAATTAATGGTATTAAAAAATCCTTCTATGGTATTAACAATTGACAATTCTAAAGAAGATAGTATCGGAATTGAGCATTTTTATATGTTGAATGAGATAAGAAATAATTTTACTATTACTAATCCTATCAATGGTGTGTTTATTATAGATAAAAAATAATACACATTAAAATCAAAAAAAATGTAAGTGGATTTGAAAATATTTTCATCCACTTTCTTCATACACTAAAGGTATGGAAGGAAAATGAGATATGAAATCAAATGATGGATTAAATTACCTCAAAGAGGTTGGTAAAAAGTTAAGTGGTGTTGAATTGTTATTTCATAAATTTCTTATTGAAGAGATGGAAAAACAATTCAAACAAAAAAATAAATCAAAAAAGAAGGATTAAAAATGGGTAGTTATTACAAAAATAGAATTATGATTTCTAAAAGAGAGAATAAAGAAGGTGTATGTGAAGATTTCACTAATAATGATTTTGAAAATATAAAAGATGTATTTGTTGAAGTTTCAAAAAGTAGAGATGTATTTGAAGAAGATATTCAAATAATTGAGGAGTTATTGAATTTTGATGAAATGAATAAGTATGATTTTGAAAAATCTAAATATAGTAATAGTGTTGTGATTAACTATGAATGTTATAGTGAAGTATTTCAATCTTCAAAGTTATATTTAGAGTTAACATTTAAATATATGAATTATTCAGATGTGTATAGTGAATTGAATAATAAACTAAAAAGAAATTATCAACTTCAAATTCTTTCAAACGAAACATATTCTTCTACTCCAAAATCTATGTTGAAAACTAAAAGTATTCAATTTGATTTAGAAAAGAAATTAGAAACTTTAAAAAATATTCTAATTGATATTGGAAAAGATGATTGTTTAAATGATGATGTGATTAAAAAAATAGTATCTTCTAATGATAAGGATATTATCAAATCATCTGTTAGGAATAAAAATATTTCTGATGAAACATTGGATTTAATTCTAAATTGGAAAGTTTCATAATACACATTAAAATAGGTATTTTAATAAGTTTCCCTATTTTTAGGGAAGCATCTACAAAGTGCCTAAACACGGGCTTTACAAACACATTAAATGACGATAAGATAGTCATAATTAATACTTTTAAAGGATTTATTATGAGTCGTCCAAAAAATACAAACCGAAATTCAAAACCAATCTTAGATAGAGAATATTCAATTCTAAAATCATATGTGAATGGATTGGAAACTTTTGAAACTACAAAAGTGAAATGGTTGAGAAGTGTTGAGTTACTTTTTATAAGTGGATTGAGAGTATCTGAAATATTGGATATAAAAATCAATGATATTGTTGAGGGTATAAAAAAATCTGAGTTAAGTGTATTTGTGAAAAAACAAAAAATAATTCGTCACATTCCACTCTCAGATAAATCTGTATCTATTCTAAAAAAACTTATCAAAGATGAAACTGATATGGATGGATATTTTATCCATAAGAGAAATTCAAAACGAAACAATCTTAATTCAATTGGATTTACAAAAGATTTCAATTTCATTATTCAAAACATTTTGGGAAAAGAGTTTTCATCACATAGTTTTAGAAAGGGAATTATAACTCATATGAGTATGAAGGGAATCAACCCTAAAATCACTCAGAGTTACATCGGTCACAGAAATGTAACTACTACCCTCAACTATTACAAACCAACTTCTGAGGATGTTAGAGAGTGTTTAGTGAGATAAATGAAAAATTTTCTAATTCTATTCAAATATCTTCAAAATCTGATTTTAAAATGTAAAATAAATACAGATACAACAATAATGTATCACTAATTAATGGAGAAAAATTTCAAAAAAAAGGTATCAAATGAGTGATATTGAAAAAATGTATTTCCAAATGTTATTTGATAAATACAAAACAATGAGATTGAATAAATCTCAAATGTGTGAAGTTTGTAATCAAAGTGATTCTACATTAGATAGAATTAGAAGAGAAGGTATGGGATGTGAATATTCCAAAGATAGTGGAATGATTTATTATCCTTTGGATAAAGTTGTTAAACACCTTACCAAAACTATGAAAACATTATAGTGGAAGGTGTTATATGAATTTAGTTAAATCAAAAAAATTTATCGGTGTTTACTCATATGAAAGAAAAGATAAGGATATTTCCTACTACATAACATATAGAGATACAAATGGAAAACAGTTTAAACAAAAAATTGGTGAAAAATCCAAAGGTATTAATGAAAACTATTGTAATCAATTAAGAAATCAAACAATCAATCAACTTAAATTAGGTGAATTACCACCTAATGTAATTTTGAGGATGAAACATAAAGTAGTTACATTGAATAGTATTTCTGATTATTACTTTAAACATCACATATCAAAATCAAAACATAAGTGGGAAAACAAATACAATTTACATATTAGAGATTTGATTGGAAAAAAAGATGTTGAGTTATTAGATATAACAGATATGGAATTATTACAACAATCTATGATTGATAAAAATTTATCTAATTCAACTATCAACAATTACTTTGATATAGTATCATCAATATGTAATTTTGGATTATCCAAAGATATTTATAAAGGTAAAAATCCAACTAAACTAATAAAAAAACAAAAGGTAGATAATATCAGAGAGAGGTTTCTATCAAAATCTGAAGTATCCGATTTAATAGAATGTGTAAAATCTAATTTTACTCTTCATTTGTTTACAAAACTATCACTCTCAACTGGTGGTAGATTTTCAACTATTTTAAATATAAAAAAGAGAGATATAGATTTAGAAAATGGAATTATTACACTTAAAGATTTCAAAAATGAAACTACATACAGTGGTTACATATCTGATAATGATTTAGTAGAATTATTACAGATTAGAATGAATACTATTGGTAATAATGATTATCTAATAAGAGAAGATGGTATCAAAGATATCGGTAGATATATAAGTAGAAAAATGAGTGGAATATTTTATGATTTATTCAACAGTGATATAGATGAAGAAGATAAAGATTATAGAAAATATAAGGTTGTAATTCATACCCTTAGACATACAGTATTATCTCATTTAGGGATTAATGGTGTTTCACCTTTTGAGATTAAAAAAATATCTAATCATAAATCACTATTGATGGTTGAAAGATATGTAAAACTAAACCCTAATAGTGGTAAAGACAAAATTCAAAATTTATTCTAATTTTCAATATGGGATTGAGAGTAAAACTTCAATCCTATCCTCTTAAAAAAACTTCATTTTCAACTTCTAATTCCACAAAAAATAATTTGACAAATCAACTAATAAAATGGTATTATACACCCTATAATGGGGTCTTTTATTGTGGTAACAAAATTAGTAATACCCTCTAAATAGGTATGAATAGATATAGTCAAAGATGACTAATTTGAAGTGAAGATTTTTGGTTTATTTTGACTCAAAGTAGGGTTAAACAACCTTACATAAATTGATATAAATAGTCGTTTATCTGATAAGATGTAATCGTTCTCTCTATCCAATGAACTACCTATTTTAGGTGGTTCAAACCATTTCAAATCAATTTTAGTGATCAAAACTCATTTCACGCCAACTACAAATCTACTCTCAAAATTTACCAATCTACATATCAGAATTCATAGAAAAGTATGTTTTAAACCCATGTTTTCTTGCTAAATAGAGAAGAGTTATATTATAATACAAAATTATTTATCACAAAGTAGTTACTTTTTAGAATAGGGCTTTAGATGGAAAATGTAAATGTACTAATAGTTGAAGATGATGAGATTACAGCCACCAATCTAAGCTTATCTCTTGGGCGGCATGGATACAATGTAGTTGCAATATGTGAAAGTGCTATTGAAACCAAAAATAAGATTAAAACCTGTTCTGTGGACATTATACTTGTTGATATATCACTCCAAGACGGTAACGATGGGATTGAACTCGCAAAAGAGATAAAAACAAAATATAATATTCCTTTTATATATCTAACTTCGTATAGCAGTGATGAGATAATATCTCAGGCTAAGGAAACTGAACCTTATGGTTATATCGTTAAACCTTTTGATCCAAACTCTCTCCATGCAACCATACAAATGGCCCTCTTTAAATATAAGATAGAGGGTGAAAGAAAAAATGATATTAACTCTCTGCAAGTGGATAAATTAAACCTAGAGAAGCTTCTTTATTCAAAAAAATTATCTGATAAACCTATTGTGCCTTTTGGTGAAGATTATTATTTTGATATTGGATTGAGTGAAACATTTTACAAAGGCAAAAAAATTAAGCTGACAAAAAAAGAGAATGCTTTTTTAAGACTTCTTGTTGCTCAAATGGGTGTTGCTGTGAGCTTTGAGCAGGCTATTAGCTATGTGTGGGATGGAAGTGGCGCTACTGAAAACAGTGTCAGAACCTTAGTCTGGAGACTCAGAAGTAAACTCAAAGATGATATTATTAAAAATGCCTCCGGAATAGGATATTTTATAGATGATTAGGAAATTTTTATCGCTTGAACAATTTGATTTATAATTTCAAAAACAGTTTCATAGTGATATTCACTACTCTTATCTCGTGCCATTTTTTCCATCTCTGCCGCACTGTTTTGTAACTCTTCTAATCTAAAGTTTGCGCTGGAGCCTTTGATACTATGTGCGATAAGAGCTATTTTTTTGTAATCTCTCTGCTGAATGGCATCTTCTAAGTCAGGCAGGGATTTTTTCATCTTTTTAATAAACATTTCAATCAATAATCTAAGTTCATCATCATTAAGCAAGAGCGTATCTTTAAGCTTTTTTACATCTAATCCCATAATTGTTTCATTTAATCTGCTTTCTTGCTTGTGTTCTATTTTATTGCTCTTATTCACTGTTAAATAGGTTAAAAAAACTCTTTCCAGCTCTTTGAGAATGATAGGTTTTCCCAAAAATGCGTCGAAACCGCTCAGAAGCCCTCTCTCTCTGGCACCCTTAATAACATTAGCGGTAAGTGCTGAAATAGGGGTGTGTCTTATTCTAATCTTATTTTCATATCTGATTATTTCTTTTAGGGCTTCTATACCGTTCATGAGGGGCATTTGTTCATCCATCAGTATCAAATCATATCTGTTTTGCTTATATAAGTTCAGTGCTTCTAAACCGTTATTTGCTATGTCAAAACTGAGTCCGTACTTTGTGAGTATAATTTTCATCAGTTCCTGATTTGCTTCATTATCCTCTGCAATAAGTATATGTCCGTCAAAAAGATGAGATGACTGGGCATAGACAGTTTTATCTGCGCTTTTATGCAAAAGTTCATTTATAGTGGAGTATATTTTTGAACAATAAAGAGGAAAGCACATGGACGCTATATGCTCATTTATCTCATAATCATCGTAGTGTTTACTCATGAGAGCAATATACTTTTTGTCGGAATTTATAACAGTGTTTTTTAACTTGAAATTAATCTCTTCATGAACAAAAACAAATATATCGAAATCGCCCTCAAGAGTATCCACTATTTCCATATCCATGCCAAACGCATTCGCATATTTTAGCAGTGACTCATATTGAAAAATAGATTCTCTGTTTTTAGAGTAAAGTCCTATTTTAAGATTTAAAAACTCTTTTAAATTTTCAAATATATGACACTCATTCGAGTGAATTTCTATGGGAATCTCCATCCAAAAGAGGCTTCCTTTTCCTAGGGTAGATTCAACATTTACTCTGCCTCCCATGTGAAGTGCCAACTGATTGCAGATTGATAGACCAAGCCCTGTTCCCGAACAGTTGCTCTGTTCGCAATGTTGCGCCTGAACGAAAGCCGTAAATATTTTTTTAATATCTTGTTTTTCTATTCCGATGCCATTATCTTCAACGCTAATTTTTAGAAGTTTATTTTCACAACTTGCATCTACGGAGATAACTCCGCCGCTCTTTGTAAACTTTATGGCATTACTTAAAAAATTGGATAAAATCTGTTTTATTCTTAGTGAATCCCCGTAGAGCTCTTTTGGAATTTCTGGGTCAATAAATGAGGCTATTGTTATATCTTTGCTTGTAGCACTCGCAATAAAAAGCTCCATTGTGTGGCTTATTTCATCATGAAGAGAGAATATTTTAGGTTCTATTGTGAACTCACCGCTGCGAAGTTTTGAAAAATCTAAAATGTCGTTAATAATACTCAGAAGATTTTCACCGCTATTTTGAATAATATCAAGATATTTTCTATGCTTTTTAGAAATATCATCATCTATTAACAGATTGACAAAACCCAAAATTGCATTCAGCGGAGTTCTGATTTCGTGCGACATATTGGATAAAAAGTACTCTTTTGCCCGCGAGGCGTTTAAAGCCTCCAGCTTTGCATCGATGAGTTTCTGAAAAATAGTATCCGTATAAAATTTCAAAATCCCTCTAAAATTTTTATCAAAAACATATGAAATTTCATCAGAAATATTTCTGCTGTTTAAACCTGCGTCGTAGGAGAAGTTAATCATCGCACGGCGAAAATGGCTACATATCTCAAACAACTCATCTGCACTTATATCTTTATCTTTTAAATAAGTCAAAAAACTCTGCATAACGGGGCAATCCCCAATCTCTACTTCACCGGCAATCACTCCCATGAAGTATTCAAAAACTCCCTCGGCATATTTAGTAATGAACTCCTCCGGCTCAATTTCATGTTGGAGCAAGATCTGTTTTGGAGAGTCGTACGCAATCCAATCCCAAAGGATTTTGTCTTTTGCCAAAATAAAAGCTGACTGCACATCGATGAGAGAG
The DNA here is from genome assembly GCA_026390115.1 of Campylobacterales bacterium. GTDB lineage: Bacteria > Campylobacterota > Campylobacteria > Campylobacterales > Sulfurimonadaceae > Sulfurimonas. The sequence continues at coordinate 100,061 of JAPLGO010000016.1, forward strand.
TTGATTTTATTACCCATTTAATAGATACCTCTTTACATTATAAAATAGGAAGCAACCGTAAGCACTGCTATTTTAATCAGTGCAACAAGTGTGGTGCCGATAATATTTCCGCTCTGGCAACTCACACATGAAGTGTACTGCTTTGCCTCATAATGAGCGTAAAAAAAGTATGCAATATTAGTTAGCAAAGTAGTGACAGAGATAAATAGTTGAGTCTTCCACATGCTAGAATGCATCTCTTGATTGCTGATAAAGAAAGACACCACTATAAGTAATACCATAGAAACAAGTAAAATATTTGATAGTTTTACCAAATAGTCTCTTTTAAAAGTTGTTGGACAACTCTCAGAGATTGCAAAATCCGAGCCGAATTCAAGTTTTTTCTCAAACTTTGCTTTCTCTTTTTTGGACAATTTACTTAAAAATGTTGCTCCAAAATTGTAGTCTAGTTTTCTTTGGAGTAAAACGCTTTTATCTCCGCTAGCCATTAAAGAGTGCATTGAGCCAGCTCTATCTTGATAAATTATACTTATAGAATCATGTCTTTGTATCTCAGCACTCAGATTAGGAAAATATGCTGTTGTTTCCGTAGTTGTTATTTTATCTTTAGCACTTATCAGTCTAGGATTTATTAGTTCTAAAAAAGTTCCGTCCTTCTCTTTAATTACAACAATATTGTAATAATTTCCAATTTGAAATGCTGCCAAAGCTTCTAAATTATTTTCTATTATAGTATCTTTTAAATCATCAAGAAGAGTGAATATTTCTTCATTAAAAATTCTAACATCCGTTCCATATTCAATGCTTGGGGGTGTTGGGTATTTGATTATCTCTTGAATCATAAATTATTGCCTTGTCAAAAAAGTAGGATTTATCCTCTTTGGTTGAGGGTGCTTATTGATTGGGGAAGAACCTTGGAAAAATCCAAGATTCTTGTAGTTTTAGTGGCTTTTACTTACCACTACTAGCATTTTTATGTTAATGATAACAAATCTTATCGCTTGAAAGATAAGACATGTTCTCATCCATTTTGCAACTGGACCAGGTGTCATAGTTGTAAAGTTGTTACCATACGCTCTGATATTTTTTTCGCCATATTTTGACATAATAATTCCTTTTTTCTTTATTAAATTACTTTAGATAGACAACACAACCAGAATTTTATTCTGGAATAAGTGTCCAGCCCGGCTTAAGTTTTGCTTTCCAAATAAACAAGTGATGTAAAATATGTTTAATCCAATGACCGGCAAGACCGATTTCACCGAATGTATATTCTGTATCACGACCCGTTCCAGGGTACTTCTCAAAGTCTGGAACAACAGGATAAATTGTCATCGCAGCAGCAGTACCGGTAAAAAGACCTTTCCCTGCAGAAGCAACACAAGCAGCACCCATATGAGCCATAGAAGCTTCATGTAATGGAGCATCCGGACCTTTTAAAATTCTGTCACAAACACTGTGAGCAACAGCTTTCCCCATAATACCTGAAGGCATACCGGTTCTTGGAGGAGTCGGGTTAATTGGAGTTCCGTTTGGTGAACTCATAGGTTTTGAAATTGGATGTGGCGGTGCAAAAGCGATTCCACATGCAAACAGATTTCCATAAGTTGGATTTTGGTAAGTTGAAGGCCAGTCACTTGCTTTCCAGTTTTCATACGCACCGGCAGCATAGTTAGCATCTACTTTCATAAACCCGTTTGGAGCAAAAATGGTAGCTGTAATATCTTCACCCGCTTTGTTGATAGCTTTTAAGCCAACACCTGCAAAAGGAGGAATTAACATTGAAAAATCAAACTCTTCCTCACCCATGCTTCCATCAAGAAGTTCATAAAAAACTCTACCTTTTTCAACTTTGTTAACATGCGCACCGATAATCCAATCGACATCTCTTTCTGCAAATAGAGACTCAGCAAAAATTTTTGAACTTACTGCAAAACCCATAGCTTTCATGTGAAGTCCGCCAACGCCGAAGTCACCTAAAAATGATTCGTTTGAAATCCATTTAATGTCAGCCATTTCACGAACACCAGCTTTCTTTAACTCATGCTCAATATTGAAAATATATTCAAATGCAGCACCTTGGCAAGTACACATACCATGTCCAGTACCGATTAAAAATTTCTGACGCTCACCTTTTTTCATTTTTTCTATGCATTTGTGCAGCTCTTCATTTGCATGCACTGCGTGATCTGCGGTACAAACTGAAACAGTAAACTCACCTAACCCATTTGCGTCACCAAGACCAGGAGTTGCAGCAAAGTTAAGCTTTGGTCCAGTAGCATTGATCAGATAATCATACTCTATATTTTCAATTTTACCTTCAAAACCTGCTTCAGTAGATTCAACAACAACATAAGGCTTGTTACTGGTCTCATTCCCCTCTGGGTGAATACCAAGTGCTTTTGCTTGATGATATTTAATCCCGGCTTTAGCATATACCGGAGCCAAATCAAAAGTAACTTCTTCTTTAGTCATTTGACCAACACCAACCCAAATATTTGATGGAATCCAATTCCACTTTGAATTTGGAGTTACAACTACAACTTCATGAGCTGAACCTAACCACTCTGCTGCGAAAGTCGCAGCTGTGTGTCCTGAGACACCGCCCCCTAAAACAACTAATCTTGCCATATACAATTCCTCTTTTATAAAAAGTTCTTGGAAATTGTATCGTAACTATCTCAAAATGTTGCTATTGCTATATTTTCAGTTTATAAATAATAATTATATTCTAGAATTATGTAATTATGTGCATCTTCCTATCCTATGGGACTTAAAGGGTTTTAAAAAATTATAATAATTAAATTTTTAAAATTTTACTCATAATTTCATAAGAATTTTTTGAGAGAGAGTGTGTAGAAATGATACGCTCCATCTCTTTTTTCATAAGATTTTTGTTGATTTTATTCAATCTTTCATATATTTTAAACCCCGAACAGAGTCCAGAAGCCATTTGCGGATTAATTTTATCTATCTCAATTATCTTATCTGCCAAAAACGAGTATCCATATCCATTTTTTGCATGAAAATGTTTATAGTTTCGAGCAAAAACACCTATGAGTGAACGAACGAGGTTTGGCACTTTTTCATCATAAACTTCATCGTTTTGCAAAGCCATAACTCTGTCAAGCGTTCCATCCCTATGTGAGGCTGCTAAAATTGAGAAGTATTTATTCATAACCAAAGTATCATTTTTATATTTTGCATAAAAATCTGCTTGTGCAACAGTGGCATCAAGGGCTGAAGTATTCTCTAAAATATCAAGAGCTACAACTCTGTCGGTCATAGTCAAAGACTCCTCATACTGTTTTTTCACGATATTGATTATTTCCTCACTCTCAAGCGATGATAGGACTCTTAAAACTCGGTTTTTAATCGCTCTTTTGCCAATATTAAGAGTATTTATCTCGCTGTTGTGGGACATATGGAATGTTCTATAAAGTTCCAATAATTTTTCTTTATATGTAGTTGCTAAATGTTTTGAAAGTTTCTCTTTGGCTTTATATATAGGTTCAAAGTCAACTACTTTTTGTCTTTGCATCAGAGTTGATATAGATGGGAGTTCAAGCAAAAGTGCTTTATAGGAGAGGTCAGTATCCAGCTCTAAAACAGAACCGTAAGCACTTACAAACTCCTTATCTATATCTTCTCCCTTCATCATCGCTTCAAGCGTTTTTACCCCAAAAGATTGAGCCGACTCATATCGAACAAAGCTGTTTTTGTCATATTTCATTAAAAATGGATAGTCTGTTTTTTTCTGCTCAATTATTATAGGAGCAGAGAAATCGCGGTTCATAGAAAGAACAGGTTTTGATTTTAATCCATTGAATACAAACTCTTCCACCTCATTTTTTACTATTAAAATTTGATTTACAATCTCTTCTCCGTTCTCATCTAAAAGTGCCATCTTGAGGGGATAGAAGTATGGTTTTTGAGCTTTCCCATCCACGGCATGTGGAACCTTTTGCGTCAGACGAAGTTTGAACACACCATTTTCATAACTCTCTTTTACAACTAATTTTGGTGTTCCCGATTGATGATACCAAATTTCAAATGCACTTAAATTCACCCCGCCGGCACTGCTCATCGCCCACAAAAAGTCATCCGTTCGTACAGCCTTACCATCAAAAGTCTCAAAGTATAAATCGGTCGCCTTGCGGTAACTCTCTTCACCCAAAAGCGTGTGAATCATTCTTATAACCTCTGCACCCTTCTCATATACTGTGGCTGTGTAGAAATTGTTTATCGCCATGTAGGAGTCGGGCTGAATCGGGTGTGCAGTCGGCGAAGCATCCTCCACAAACTGTCTGTCTCGAAGTGCAATCACACTTTCAATTCTTTGCACCTCTTTGGAGTTCAAGTCAGCAGAGAAGCACTGATCACGAAAAACTGTCAGGCCTTCTTTGAGTGTGAGCTGAAACCAGTCGCGGCATGTGATGCGGTTTCCCGTCCAGTTGTGAAAATACTCATGAGCGATAACGCTCTGAATCCCCATAAAGTTTGCATCCGTTGCAGTATCTTCATCTGCCAAAACATAAGCGGAGTTGAAGATATTGAGACCCTTGTTCTCCATGGCACCCATGTTGAAACTATCCACTGCCACGATATTGTAAATCTCTAAATCATACTCTCGCCCGTATTTCTCTTCATCCCAAAGCATAGACTCTTTGAGCGACTTCATGGCATGTGTACATTTGGATTCATTCCCTAAATCACAGTAAATGTTGAGCTCTACTTGCTGTTTGTTCATGGTCATAAAACTATCAGTTACAACTCCCAAATCACCGGCTACAAGTGCAAAAAGATAGGATGGTTTTGGATGTGGGTCATGCCATGTTACACTGTGTTTTGCATTCTCTAAATCTTTTGTCTCTCTCTTATTCCCGTTGCTAAGAAGAATCGGGTAGTTTTTTTTGTCCGCAATAACTGTAGTAGTAAAAACAGACATAACATCAGGGCGGTCTAAATAAGGGGTGATTTTTCTAAACCCCTCAGGCTCATTTTGAGTACAAAAAATAGTTCCGGATTTGTAGAGACCTTCGAGCTCGGTGTTGGCATGTGGGAATATTTTATTTTTTATTTTCAGAGTAAATTCATTCGGAACATTAAAAATACTCAGATTCTCTTTCTCAACTTTATAGCGAGGCTCATAAATTTGCAAATCATTGAGCCACACCTCCAAAAGTTCCAAATCGACACTGTCCAAAACAATATCTTTTGTACTCTTATCCACTTTTTTTATCTTTATATTATTTGTAACAATTGTCTCATCTTCAAAGAGTTCAAATGTTAAGTCACACTGAATGATTTCAAACAGTGGTGCTTTATAATCTTTTAAATATATTGTTTTAACTTCATTCATCCATTATCTCATTTTTATTTTTTGTAATGATAACAAAACATCAGTTATTTACTCTACGATAAAATGTGATAAAATGTAAAAAAGATTTATATACTGAAGGTAAGTAGGATGGGGGAGTTGTATTCTTTACATGTTCAAGATAGCAGTGTCTCTGTACTTTATATAAAAAGAAGTCGTAAACTGTTTAATATTACCGGCTACAAATCTGTTGCTGTTGCTCAGTTAAGAGAGTTTTTAAAAGATAAAAATACTCTCTATCTGAGTATTGAAACAGATGAAGTTGTTGACGAGAATGTAGATATCGCATCGGATATACAGAATGATGAAATCATTAGAAAATCTATCTTAAAAAAACTAGGCAAATCTATATCCGAAAATAATATACTCTCAAACTACTATAAAATATTTCAGAATCTGCATGAGAAAAAAACAACTTACCATATCGATGGAGTTATAGAAAAAAACTATTTAAATACATTAAATATTGTTGATGATTTAAGCAAAATTAAAAGCGCTACTCTGAGTAAATTTGCTTTGCTCGGTCTTTCTAAGGAGTGTATAAAAGAAGAGAGCTACTTCTCTATACATGCACAGGAAAACAAAGTTACTGTATTGGCGGTTCACAAAAATGTACTTATTTTTACCCGTAGCAGTAGTGCTTCAGCGAATAACATAGAGAATCGTGAAGTTGACATGGCAGAAGAGATGAGTCAAACCATCTTCTATGTGCAACAGCAATTCCGCGATATAAAGTTTTCTACAATTGCACTGAGCGGCTCTTTGGCTGTAGATGAGGTGATTGCTAGAAATATATACATGGCAACGGAACTCCCTGTAATAATACTTTATCCGAACACATTTTTGAAGGGAATGAAAAATGCACAGCCTCAAGAATACATAATCCCTATAGGCAATCTATTCGTGCCCAAGAGTATGCAGTTCCTACCAGATGAACTTTTGTCTCTTCGTCAGTTCGAAGCTGTGAAGCAGCTTCTTTTGGCTGTATCAGTTATCGCTTTTTTTGTGACCTCTTTTTTAGCGTATGATAGTTTTTCTATTTACTATGATTCACTCAAAAAATATGAAACAATCAAAAGTCATCTTGCCTCCATGATGCTTGATGTAAATACATACTCGCTTAGTGTACTGGGTACAAGCTTGAAAAATCTTGATATAACCGAAAAATATCTGCAAAGACATCCGGCAGATATTATTTTGGCACTGAAGCCGCTTATTGAATTGCAAAAGCCCGAAGTGTTCAACTGGAAAGATAAAGAGAATGGTCAAGAGTTGGAGGTTAGATTTATTAAATCCTTTGATTCTCTTGCGGATCTTTATCAATTTGAAAAGAAATTTATGAATGAGTTTGAAAATATTAATTCGGCTTTTGGGCTTACATACTCATCGCACACGGATTATACAAAAATGATTTTTAGTACCGTTGTAGGTTCGCAAAAAGAGAGAGCAGAGTCTCATGAGCAGCCGAGAAAGAGGAGAAAATGATTAAAATTGTAATAATCTCGATAAATTTTGCACTAGCTATATTGCTCATTGCTTCAATCTCTTGGTTTGAGAAGGAGCATTTGAATATAGAAAAGATTAACAAAAAGCGGTTAGAGGACATAGAAAAACTGACAAAAATTAGTCAAATAAATCTGTGGATAGAGAGTATTAATAAGTCTATGTATTATAAAATGATAGAAAAAGATTCAGATAAGGCGGATGATAATTTAATAAAATTTTATGATGAACATGTAGAAAACTATCATCTACTTATAAAAAAATTTATTCATGAAGATGAGAGTTCAAAAAATATGAATATGTTGTACAGTGTGAATAGAAATAACTTCAAAGATGTGGCTGGATTAATTGGATTGGAATGTGATGATGGGTTTTTACATTTTTGTGAACTTAAGATGGACAAAACAACTATAAAAGGGGAGATACAGATGATTCATCTCTATCATGGAGAGGGTAATGCATCTAAATAGCAAGCAGTTTTTTGCTCTTCTTTTTCCTTTTATTGTGGCTGTTATTATCTTTGTTTTTAGCAATGAAATAGTTCAAAATATGAGATATTTTTTTGCGTCCTATGAAGATTATTCAAACAATACTCTAAACTCCAAAGCGGATATATATTTGAAGATTGAAGAAAAATCGAAAAAATATTTAGAAATACAAAATAAATTGGAACTTCGAAAATCAAATAGAGAGTGGATTGTCAAAAATATGTTGTACAATAAAGAAAACGGTACTCAACTTAATTTGCAAAAAGAGATAATTCAAACGGATAAAGTGGCAGAGAAGAGCTTTGTTTATAAGTTAGAGATGATTTATCCAAAGGCAAAAGTTGCTTTAATCAATGAAAAAATTATACATGAGAGTGAAACAATAGATGGTGCAAAAGTGATTAAAATTAGTAATGACGGTGTTTTAATAGAGTATCAAAAGGGGTTGAAGTGGCTTACATTATTTCGATAATATTGGGGTTGGTACTATTTACAGGTTGTTCGAATCACAATGATTCGCTCGGTTTGAATTCAGAAAAACAATCAAACATAAAAAGTGCAAAGACAGAGATAGATGCGTTTAAAAAATCATCTGCAAATGGTTCTGTTCCTGACATGGTTCTTCCTCCTGTTTATCAAAATGTTTCTGTTTTTGATGATAAAAAAATTACTTTTTCAGCAGAAAATGCACCCTTTTCCAAGGTGATGTACTCAATTTCAGAACTTTCGGGATTGAATCTCATAATAGATCAAGATATTGACAAAAATATCACCATTACCATGTCGGTAAATGAAGCTGGGCTACGAGAAGCACTAGATGTAATTATGAATCTCTCAGGGTGCTATTATAATTTAAACGGGAATATACTCCATGTAAAACAGTTTGAAAGAAAAACATTTCTTATCCCTTATGTGCATTCAAATACCTCTTTTACGACAGAACTCGGCGGCGATACGCTCAACTCGGCAAATAGTGGAAAAGGCGGCTCACAGGGGATAAAAGGCGATTTCAAACTAAAATTCGATAATCCTAAAGAGATAAATAGTTTTTACGAACAGCTTGAAAAAAATATAGCATCCCTTGTTAGTTCTGAAGGAAAATATACGCTTAACAGATTTAGCGGCACACTCAGTGTTTATGATAAAAAAGTGAATGTGAATGCAGTTGAAACTATGATAAATAGAGTAAAAAAGCAGTGCAATCAACAGGTTCTCATAGAAGCAAAAATTTTAGAGGTGGTTTTGAATAATAATCATTCTCTTGGAATTAGTTGGGACGCGGTTGCAAATAGTGTGCTAAGTAGCGGAGACAAACTTCAATTGCAACAGCCATTGGGTCTAAGCGGTGCTGTTTCTGGAACTATGACCTACAGTGCAAAGAATTTTTCTTCTGTTGTAAGTGCGCTGAATGAGTATGGAGATGTAGATACCCTCTCAAACCCGAGTATTAGCGTCTTAAGCGGGCAGTCGGCAATTATCTCTTCCGGTAAACTTCTTCCTTTTTGGGAAAAGGAGGTACAGATAACTCAGGGAACAGGGGGCTCTGCAAGTACTAGTGAAGTGACCTATACGCGCAGAGATGTTTTAAACGGCTTAACTATGGGTGTTACGCCCACTGTTTTGGATGATGCAAATATCATGTTAAATGTTATTCCTATTACATCCAGTATCGAAGATGTTGTCGAGTATACTGATGAAAATGGAAAAACGGTTGCATCAGCACCGGTTTTAAATGTTAAAGAGGCGGGAACGATAATCTATGCTAAAAATAATGATCTGGTTCTGATAGGCGGTCTGATTAATAATGCAATCTCAAAAAAAGAGCAGAGAGTTCCGTTGCTCGGAGATATTCCATGGCTAGGGTCATTCTTTACCCGTACAGTCAAAACAGATGAAAAAAGAGAGTTGGTTATTTTGATTAGAATTAAGGTTGCAGAGTGATAAAACAGTTTGCAATACTCTCTTTTTCTTTGCTTTTGTTTGCTTCAGATGTGTATGGAACAGAAGCAGAAAAAGAGAAGGTGAGTGTTGATGTCTATGCGATAGAATTGTTTTTAGCAAAGAGTATAGATGAGGCTAAAAAATTACTGAAAAAAGTGCCGGCAAATTTATTGGAAGAGACGCATATCTATAAGATGAATAATTTGATTGAAGCGCGCTACTCTCAAGCGCCTTCTTACTCTGAACTGAAGCCGTATATTGCAAAGTTTCGTGAGGCGGGATTTAAAGACGCTTATATTATAAAGTCAACGCAGTTAAGTATGAGAGAAGGACGGATAGATGTTTCCGTTGAAAAAACAGCACCGATAGATTACACTCCTGCATCAGAAAAAGTATCAACAGCAAATTACCCTCCTATGTCAAATGAAAAAGGAGCATCGGCAGATAACGTCCCCAAATCAGATGAAAAAGCACTGCGGATAGAGTACTCTTCTTCGTCGGAAAAAGCATCAATGTTTTCAAATTCGGATATGGTAATAAAGGCTCAGAACGCTTATGAAGAGGGTGATGCCTCCAGTGCAATTATCTATTTTGAGATGCTTCTTGCCTCGGGAGATGCAAATCAAAAAATAAAAAACAATCTCTGCTATCTCTATGGGAAACAGGGTGCTTGGCTGGAAGCAAAAGTGATTATAGAGAAGGAAAAGTACAATGGAACGCTTATTTATGCCTACGCCTATGGGGCGGTAGAGAGCAATAAAGAGAGTTTTTACGGTGATCTCTTGCCTTATATAGAGCTAGACAAAAGCGGTCATCTGATGCTTCTTTGCGGCTACTATTTTGAGAAGAGAGAGGATGAAGTAAAATCTCTCTCTTTTTATAAAATGGCATATGAAAAGAATCAATCAGACTCTTACAACACATTTGCTTATGCCCGTGCTTTAGACATGCGCCAAGAGAGTAAAAAAGCACTCTCTCTCTATAAGAGTATTCTGCAAAAAGCGGGTAAAAGTCATCCTCTCTATCAAGCTGTGCAAAAAAGAGCATTGCAGTTAGGGGAATAGGATGCAAAAAAGAGCATTTACACTCATTGAGTTGGCGATTGTGCTGAGTATTATCGGATTAATAATAGGCGGTTCGTTTCAAAGTATAAGGTCTATGCGAGAGAGAAATAAAATTGCAGAAGCCAAAGAGCAGATAGAAACAACAAAAAATGCTATTATCGGATATGCTTTGATGTGGCCAAACCTTCCATCCAACGCAGAGTTTGAGGCAAATATCAGCATTACGACCAGCAGTCAGACACCGATTTTTTATGCTGTTGATTCCAATTTGTCAAATATAAACAATGATATATGCGCCTTTGATACAACGAATTTAGCTTTGGTGGACAACAGCATCTCTCCTGTGCGTGTAATTCCAAATATTGCATTTGTTCTGGCACATGCCTCAGCTAACAACAACATGCAGACCGCACTCAACACATCAATCTCGCCGCACAGGGTCAATATCTATTCCCCTTCAACAAAAGTGGATGATAATGCTACTCCGGTAAACATAGCAGAGGCGTATGACGATATTGTTACATGGATGACACTCACAGAACTGCAAAATCTAGTGGAGTGCTCTAAAAACAGCTTAAAGATTATTAGTGATTATGCTTTGCCGCGGGACATAAACGGTACAAATTATACGGGAGCATATGTATTTGCAGATGGGGGATTTCCCTTTGCCGATGGAGGAGATGCAGACAGTGAAAAAGATTATGAGTGGTGCTTAGAAAATGCCCCTGCATGGCTCAATGCAAACATCTGTAACGGAGCGTTTGTCTCTCAGACTGACTGTTCAACGGCAACCTATAGCAGATGCACTTCACCTTACCTCTACGGTGCTAAAACAGAGGCCGGGACTTTTGGATTAAAGGTGTATGTGAGAGATTCTGCCGCAAGAGAGAGTAAAAAAAGCTTTACCATTGCGATTGATTTGAGCCTGACAGGTGACGGTAGCGGCGGTAGCACTCTTCTTCCAAAAGGTGCTCCATGTACGGTTGGCAGCGAGTGTCAAAGCGGCATTTGTACTAAAAATAAGTGTAAATAATAAGATGGCACAGATGAAACAGATAGGACAACTTCTTGAAGAATTGGGTTTTATAAGCGCTGAGCAGGTTAAAGTAGCTTTGGATGTGCAGCAGGCAAATCCAAGGTTTTTTGGAGAAACGCTTCAAGAGTTAGACTTTGTAACTTCAGCCGAGATTGCCGAAGCGATAGCGATACAAAACAGTTTAGAGTACATTGACCTAGAACATGTGGTGCCATCCGCTGAGGCACTGAAACTTATTCCTCAAAATATAGCAACGACAAGAAATGTTCTTCCTATTAGCGTGAATGGGGAATATCTTGTAGTTGCAATTCAGGATGTAAACGACCTTGTAACGCTTGATTATCTGCGAAAAATTTCAAAAAAAAAGATAAAGCTTGTCGTAGGTGATAAGCACTCCATAGCCAGACAGAGTGAAATTTTCTACTATCAACTTAACAATCCAATCGAGTTGGAAATCAGAGAGATAGTAAAGGACGCACTCAGTGAAATAGAGATAGACACTCCGCACCTTATTGATTTGATGCTAAACAATGCTATAAAAGACCGTGCAACAGATATTCATATCACTCCAGGGCACTCAGTAATCGATATATTTTACAGAATTGACGGAGTTTTAGAACACTTCTACTCCTTGCCGCTCAAACTGCATCCACAGATTGTATCTCGTATAAAAATTATCAGCAATCTCGATATTTCAGAGCAAAGAGTACCTCAGGATGGCTCTTTTAGTTACACTTTTTTAAACGAAACGATTGACCTGAGAGTCTCATCGCTTCTCACCAGCCATGGTGAAAATATTGTTATGAGACTTTTGCGAAAAAATGCATCGCTCTTTAGCCTTAAACACCTCGGACTCAGCGAAGAGAACAGTGCTAAGATAGAGAGATATTTTGCTAAATCGTACGGGATTGTTCTTATTGTTGGTCCCACAGGAAGCGGTAAAACTACCACTCTCTACTCCGCTCTTCGCAAAATTGATTCACTCAAAAAAAATGTTCTCACTATTGAAGACCCTATTGAGTACCAGTTTTCGTTTATCAGACAAACTCAGCTCAATGAAAAAGCAGGCTATAGCTTTAATAGGGCAATTCGTGCCTTTTTGCGTCAAGATCCGGATGTTATACTGATAGGTGAAATAAGAGATGTAGAAACTGCAGAGTTGGCGGTTCGAGCTTCAATTACGGGACACTTGGTTTTATCGACGCTTCACACAAATGATGCGATAGGAGCTATTACCAGACTCAGTGATCTTAAAGTTCCTTCCTATCTTATCGGCTCAGGGTTGCTCGCTGTTATTGCACAGAGGCTTATCAGAAAACTGTGTACGAATTGCAAAGTAAATGTTCAAAAAAGTGTAGAGCAGTTGCTCCTTGAGGGTGTTCCTCGGAGAATTTTGGATTTGTATCCACACTACACGCTTTTTGATGCGGTTGGATGTGAACAGTGCAGAAACAGTGGCTATAGGGGAAGAGAAGCTATTGTTGAGATACTGGAAATTGATGCGCAAACAGAGTCCATGATTACCACTGATGCAAATAGTATAGATATTTTAAAAGCAGCACGAGAGAAAGGAATGAACAGCATAAAAGAAGATGGTTACATAAAGGCACTTTTAGGAGTTACATCTCTGCAAGAGATTCATAGAGTAGTGAACTGATGTATTTTATAGTGAGCAGTCAAAGTAACCAAGGAGTAAAAAATTCGGATTTACTTTATGCACAAAGTTATGATGATTTACTTCAAGAGCTGGAACGGGAAAATACAACTCCTCTTAGAATTGTTCAGATACCAACATTTCTCTCACCCATTCTTTCCCTCAAAGTGGGCAGAATATCGCAGGATGAGGTTATTGAGATGATTGAAGATTTGCATCTCATCTTTAAATCCGGCTTGCCTCTGCATCAGGGTATTGTTGATTTGGCAAATGACAGTGACAATAAAGAGTTTAAAAATATGCTCTTTCACATCGCCTCTGATATTCAAATGGGGAAGTCTCTCTCCAACGCACTTGAGGTATATAAAGATGTAGTTGGGGATATAGTTTTAAATCTTATCAAAATTGGCGAAGAGAGCGGACAGCTTGAAGTGACGCTCAAAAGAGGGGCAACTTTTTTGCGTCGCGTTATGACACTCAAAAAAAAGGTAAAAACAGCCCTAATCTACCCGCTATTCGCTTTTTCTGCCGTAATGGGCGCAATGCTTGTCTGGATGATTTACGTTCTGCCTCAAATGACAGAACTCTTTAAAGAGATGAATATAGAGCTGCCGACTCTTACTGTTGTTATGATAAATATCTCCCAGTTTATCTCCAGTTATATTGCATATATGTTGTTGACTCTTGTTTTGCTTGTAATAGCATTTAAACTGGCACATAGGCGTTATCAGAGTGTTCGTTGGTTTACAGATAAATATATGCTGAAAATTCCGGTGATAAAGCAGATAATTTCAAGTTTTAACATGGCGTTTATTTCAGAGTATCTTCGGCTTGCACTTATATCCGGAATACCGCTCTCCGGTGCCATGGACACTTTAAAGAAGAATGTCGGAAATGAACTCTATAAAAATGCACTCCAAGATGTCGCAGAGGATGTCACAAAAGGAAGCCCGTTATCTTTTGCCTTTGTTAACACCAAACTTTTTGCCCCATTTATGACACGAATGATGAGTGTTGGTGAGTCGTCCGGCACATTAGAGCCGCAACTGGAGCTTATCTCCGAGCATTACTATGAAAAGGTAGATTATTATGCAGAAAATATTGGCAAAATAATTGAGCCGATAGTTTTAATAATAGTCGGCGGCTTTATGGCGCTCATAATGCTCGGATTAATGGGACCTATCTATGACCTTGCATCAAATATAAAGTAACGCGAATACTTTAATTAAATTTTGATATACTTATTTCATGTAAATTTATTTTTGGAGAATAAAATGAGAAGAAAAGGTTTTACTCTAATTGAGTTGTCGATTGTGTTGGTGATTATCGGTCTATTGGTTGGTGGGGTTTTAAAAGGCAAAGGCATGATAGATAATGCTAAGATGAAGCGCGTAAAAGGTGACATAGACGGGATAATGGCGGCGGTTTACAGCTATCAGGATAAGTTCGGATATTTGCCTGGAGATGACCCGACAAATAGGGTGACAGATCTTGGGGCTGCTAGTTGTGATGGTAATAGTAGTAAATCTAATGCGAATGGTCTATTTGATTTAGATAGTGAGAAATTGTGCGCATGGCAGGAGATGATTGGGGCGGGGTTTATCGCTGGAAATCCGGGTGACCATAGCGCAACTGTTGCAAAGAAGAGTCCATATGGCGGAAGCTATGGTTTTGACAATAATACTACTACAAAGAAAAATTATATATCCATATCAACAATGCCGGCAGATGCTGCACAAGCGCTTGATACAAAGTATGATGATGGTGCTTACGATACCGGTGATATCCAAGCAGATTCAGCTTATACTACTCTTACAACAGCTAAAACACTCTCTTGGTACGCTTTTTAATCTCAAGTTCTATGCGTTTTGCAGAAGCTTTAATATAATATTCTAAATTTTTAAAACAGGGAAACCGCTTTTTGTCAAGCAAAAGTTTCTCTGTACATGCCAAGGTAAGCGATGCAAATAAGAGAATTAACCTTAAAAGAGCTGTTGAGTGCCTATGAAGTTGTGCCACAGCTTCGGGTTGAACTCTCCTATAAAGAGTTTGAAGATCTGATATATGAGATGCGGCACATGGATTACAAGATGTTTGGAATTATGGAGGGTGAAAAACTTATCACATACGCCGGAGCGAGCGTACAAACGAACCTCTATCACAAAAGACACCTTTATATTTTTGACTTAGTAACGGATGAGAAACACAGAGGCAAAAAATATGGCGAGATGATGTTGGAGTATCTGAGTGACTATGCAAAAACCAATATGTGCAAAAATATAGTTCTCTCTTCGGGCTTTGCCAGAGAAAGTGCCCATAGATTTTATGAAAAGAATCAGTTTGAAAAGGTAAGTTATATTTTTTTGAAGTCTCTCAAGTAATCAATCAGATACAATAGGTCTCTCTTTAACAAAATAGCTCTATAATTCAAAATAATAAATATATTTAGGAGTGCCTGTGAAAATTAAATCACTATTTGTTTCTGCCCAAGAGAAGAGTGCAGGGACACTTTTTGTTTCTATGGGAATGATGGAGATTCTAAAAAGAAATCTTCACAGGGTTGCTTTTTTTCGCCCCATAATTGCCTCTCGCAGTATCAAAGACGGTGACATCTCCTTTATGTTAGAGCGGTATAAACTCGATATGAAATATGAAGAAGCGTATGGCTTTGATGTTGAGTATGTTGAGAGTATGATAGCTCAAAATGAAATTAATGAGCTGATAAATGAGCTGATTATAAAATTTAAAAAGCTTGAAAGTGAATATGATTTTGTTCTTTGTGAGGGGATTCATAAATCCTTTTTGACCTCTACAATCAACTATGATTTAAACATAAAAATTGCTCAAAATTTTGCTTCTCCCTACATAAATATCATTAATGCTCAAAATCTAACAGCCAAAGAGGCATACGAAAATATTCTTATAGAGAATGAAAATTTTACAAGTGAGGGCTGCACACATTTTGCAACCTTTGTAAATAGACTCGATAGTGAAAAATATAATTCTTTGCAACAAGAGTTAAAAGATTACGAGTTAAACAGCTATCTTTTAAAAGAGGTTCCAGAGCTAGACATGCCTACAATAGGTGATGTAATCGATGGACTTGAGGCAAAAGCTATTGTATTAAAAGCTCAAGATGTCACAAGGGTTATTAGAGGAGTAAAAGTTGCGGCTCTTACTTTGGATAACTTTTTGGACCATGTGCAGGAGGATGATTTGGTTATAGTGGCAGCCGACCGTTCGGAGATAATACTGGGACTTCTTGGGGCTTTGTATTCTAATAATTATCCGAATATTACGGGGATTATTTTTCCTTTTAACATGCGGTCACATCCAAATATACAGAAACTAATTAATGGGCTGGATAATTTTAGTATACCTATTTTATCGGTAGAAACGGATACTTACGAGACGGCAAAAAATATTTCAAATATAAAACCAAAGTTGAGAGTCACAAGTCAGAGAAAAATCGCACTGGCTCTTGGACTTTTTAACTCAAGTGTTGATATTAAAGCCGTTGAGGCAAAAATTGCAACGGCAGAGAGTACCGTTTTAACTCCTATGATGTTTGAATATAAACTCTTTGAGAGAGCGAGGCTTAACAAAAAAAGAATTATTTTGCCAGAGAGCAGCGATGAGAGGATTTTAAGAGCTGCCGAGATTATTTTGCGTCGTGAAGTGGCGGATATTATTCTTATAGGAAAAGCAAAAGAGATAAGAGACAACTACATGAAATTGGGGCTTGACCTCGGTAATGCAATTATAATAGACCATCTGAATTCTGAGCACATGAAAGAGTTTGTTGATGCATTTTTTGAGATGAGAAAAGCCAAAGGTTTGACTTTGCAGGCGGCGGAAGATGCAATGCAACATGCGAACTATTTCTCGACCATGATGGTGCATCTGGGCTATGCCGATGGCATGGTTAGCGGTGCAACGCATTCTACTGCGGACACCATAAGACCGGCTCTTCAAATCATAAAAACGACTCCCGGTATCTCTATTGTCTCGAGTGTTTTTTTTATGTGTTTAAGTACAAAAGTTTTGGTGTATGGGGATTGTGCAGTGAATCAAGACCCTGATGCGGATGAGTTGGCGCAAATTGCACTTTCATCGGCTAAAACTGCTTTGGCATTTGGAATTGAACCGCGCGTTGCGATGCTCTCCTACTCAACAGGAGAGAGCGGAAGCGGGGCGGACGTAGAAAAGGTGCGGGAAGCTACAAATAGAGTAAAATCAGAAAATCCGGAGCTGCTCATAGAAGGTCCGATTCAGTATGATGCCGCCATAGACAAAGAGGTGGCTTTGGCAAAACTTCCAAATTCAGAAGTTGCAGGAAATGCTACGGTATTTATATTCCCAGACCTTAATACTGGAAACAACACCTATAAAGCGGTGCAGCGCTCAAGCGATGCAGTAGCTATTGGACCGATACTTCAAGGACTTAATAAACCGATAAACGATTTAAGTCGCGGATGTTTGGTAGAGGACATAGTAAATACAGTCGCTATAACGGCAATACAAGCAGGGCAAAACAGATGAATATAGCAGTTATTAATTCTGGAAGCTCTTCGATAAAATTCCAACTTTTTTGTATGGAAAAAAAAGAGGTGTTGGCACATATTTTGGTTGAAAAAATCGGGGAGTCCATTTCGGATATGATTCTTGAGTATAAGGACAAAAAATTAGAGATTCTATCAGTTATAAAAAATCATCATGATGGTTTAGAAAAGATTATCTCGCTTTTGTCTAAACATAAGTTATTAAAAAATTTTACATCACTGAGTGCAATCGGTCATAGGGTGGTTCACGGCGGTGAAGAGTTTAAAAGTGCGACTGTCATCGATGAAAACGTTATAAAAAAGATAGAGGCACTCATTCCACTAGCTCCGCTTCACAATCCTGCAAATTTAGAGGGTATTTTAGTGGCAATAAAAAAAGCTCCAAATGTCCCTCAAATAGCAGTATTTGATACATCTTTTCATTCTCACATGCCAGAGGAGGCATATATTTACGCTCTCCCTTATGAGATGTATGAGAAGCATAAAATTAGAAGATACGGTTTTCATGGAACTTCGCACTCTTATGTTTTAAAGCAAACAGCAAAACTATTGCAAAAAAATGTGAATGAATTAAATATTATTACACTCCATCTTGGTAACGGCTCAAGTGCATGTGCAATTGAAAATGGGAAAAGTATAGATATTTCTATGGGTTTTACACCGCTTGAAGGTCTTGTTATGGGAAGCAGATGCGGAGATATTGATCCGGCAATAGTGGTTCACATGCAAAGAGAGCTTGGAATGAGCGTGGATGAGGTCGATAAACTTTTAAATAAAAAATCTGGTTTAATCGGAATCTGTGCAAATAATGATGTACGAACAATAATTGAGCAAAATGATGAAAAGTCACAATTGGCAATTAAAGTGATGGTTAGAAGAATAAAAAAATATATAGGTGCATATATGGCACTGTTAGGCAAAGTGGATGCCGTAGTCTTTACAGGTGGAATAGGTGAGAACTCTGCTTATATTAGAGAGATGGTTTTAAGTTCATTGCCGTATGGAATTGAATTGGATTACTCTTTAAACGATGAAAATAGTACACTTATTTCTACGAAAAGAAGCAGCGTTAAATTAATGGTTGTAAAAACAGATGAAGAACAAGAGATTGCAAATGAGTGTATGAGTTTGTTAAAAGTTAGAGAAAAGGAAGTTTGAAGTTGAAGAAATTACAGGCACGAAGCCTGTAAAAGTTTAAGACTAAAGAGGAGTTACGTTCTCTGCTTGAGGGCCTTTTTGACCTTCTCCAAGTTCGAAAGTTACTTTTTGACCTTCAGCTAAAGAAACACGACCGTGTCCTGAGTTGTTAACTTGACGAAAGTGTACGAATACATCTTTTCCGCCGTTATCTTGTTGGATAAATCCAAAACCTTTTTCTTCGTTGAACCATTTAACAGTTCCGTCTAGTAATTCTGCCATTGCAATACCTCTATTGTGTAAAATACGCTTCATTTAAGAAGTGGAGTCAAAAATTGGAGAGTCTTTAGGGTCACAATTGAGCAGTTATACAAAATCACACACTAAAGATGAACTCGAGCCTCATCTTTTCATCAGCAGTATTGTATCTAAATAAATCTTTAATACCAAACAACTATTTAAATTTAAATAAAAATGAGTTAAAGACGATTTTAAAGTAGATGCTTCTAGTGTGTATTGGCATGTAAAATCTTAAATCAAGGATGTGAATTATGCAAATATCATCAAATATGGGTGCAGTTGGTTCTGCACAAAGTTCATCGGCTATCAAAACTGTTTTTACAGAAAAGTTGACAAAAGAGGAGGCTCAGGATTTAAAAAAGCAGGTAATGGATAATGCAAATGCTTTTGCATTCAATTCTACTCAAGCTCAGATTGGTGTTACAAATTCGCAGGATCAGTCTGCAAAAGATACTAAAGATTTTCAGAATTTTTTGAAGGATATAGGTTATAGTGGTAAACCGATAGCAGAACTCTCAAAAGACGAAGCGGCGAAGCTTGTGAGCGAAGATGGAATTTTTGGGATTAAACAGACTTCAGAAAGAATAGCACAATTTGTTATAGCCGGTGCCGGCGGTGATGAGGAAAAATTGCGTGCCGGTCGAGAGGGAATGCTTCAAGGATTTAAAGATGCAGAGAAAGCATGGGGCAATAAACTCCCGGACATTTCTCAGCAAACTATGCAAAAAGCTACAGAAATGGTGGATAAAGCTATGAGTGATTTAGGCTTTTCTATTATAGATAAAGAAGTTTAGGCGGGGATAACTATCCCCTCTGCTTCTTTAAAATTTTCATAGAGTAGTTTGAACCGATATTATAAAGTGTATTACCCCTCTATTTCACTATAGGATGATGTGTCCGTTCATTTTAAAAATTGCTTGATATGGTATTTTAATAACTTTTTTAGAGATGAAAGGTTAAAAAGTATATTTTATGAGAAAATTAGAGTACAATAATCCGAAATTCATAATGGAGTTTTTGCTACATGTCTTATTTTGTCTATATTTTAAAATGTAATGATGATACTTTATACACAGGCATTGCTAAAGATGTAGATAAGCGAATAAATGAGCACAACACCTCAGAAAAAGGTGCAAAATATACAAAAGCAAGACGACCGGTGCAACTTGTATATAAAGAAAATTCACTTGATAGAAGTAGTGCAAGCAAAAGAGAATATGAGATAAAAAAACTTTCACGAGATAAAAAATTGGATTTAGTGAATGTTTAACTTGAATAAAATTACTCTTAAATCAGTTTTTATGACACTCTCCATAACTTTTGTTTGGATTATAATCGCTTTCGTCACAGTTACGAATCGCGTAAATGATTTAAAACATGAAAAATATTTCGAAACATCAAATCAGATGAAAAAAGAAATTAATATTTTGATAGAGGAGAAAGCAGAAGCTGTTCTTATCGTTGCATTTTCTATGGCACAAAATATGGAAATTAAAGAGACTCTGCTCAATAACAACTCTATCTTCAAATTAGATGAATATTCAAAAGGGCTAGGTGAGTTTACATCTATGAAGAATTTATGGTTTCAGATTATAACTTCTGATGGGAAAAGTTTTTACAGAAGTTGGACGGATAAAAAAGGAGATGATTTAAAAGATGTAAGAGTAGATGTAGTAGAAATGATTCATAATCCTAAAATTATCTCATCCATAAGTGTCGGAAAATTTGATTTTACATTTAAATCTATGGTGCCAATTTATAGCAATGGGAAGTTTATAGGGTTTGTTGAGGCAATGGCAAAGTTTAACTCTATTGCTTCGAAAATGGAAAATAAAGGGTACGATACAATCATTTTAGCCGATAAAAAGTATAAAGATCAGCTTCAATTTGCCTATACGAAAATATTTGTTGATGATTATTATGTGGCAAACATGAATGCAAAAAAGGAACTGTTGACTTTTATGCATGAAAAAGGAGTTGAGTTGTTTATCGGTATTGATGGTTATTATATTGATGAAAAAAGTAACCAGTTAGTCACAGTTTATCATTTGCCCGATATTCACAACGAACTTATGGGACATTTTATTATTTTTCAAAATTTAGAAAAGATAGATTTCAGCAACATCAATCGTATTAGAGACAGGCTTATATCGCTCTTTGCTGTAGCTTACATCTTTATACTTCTCTTCTTTTACTACATGTACGTGAAAGCAGTATCAAGCTTTGATTGCCAAGCTCCATCGAGAGCTGGAAGTAAAAGTTGAAGATAAAACTAAAGAGCTAAAAGAGCAGACAAAAAGTTTAGAATATTTGGCACACTACGATTCTCTGACAGGTTTGCCAAATCGCATACTGTTTTTAGACAAGCTTAAACAGGCTATAAGGAAGGCAAAAAGCGGCAATGAAAATGCAACGATTCTGTTTCTGGATTTAGACCGGTTTAAAGAGATAAATGACACTTTTGGACATGAGGTCGGAGATAAACTTATAAAAGAGGTGGCAAATAAATTGAGTTTATGTGCTAAAGAAAAGGATACTGTTGCAAGATTAGGCGGCGATGAGTTTACCATTATTCTTGAAAATAGGACGCATCAAGAGACTGTCGCCATAACAAAGCGGATTATAGAGGTCATGCAAGAGCCGATTGTAATAGCTAAACAGGAAATTTATGCAACTTTTAGCATCGGAATAAGCAGCTTTCCGGATGATGGTGAGAGTGCGACTATATTGTTGCGAAATGCTGATACAGCGATGTATAAAGCCAAAGATAACGGCAAAAACAGCTATCAGTTTTATAACTCTAAAATGACCGAACTTGCTTTTGAGAGAGTGATATTAGAGAGCAGTTTAAGAAAAGCGATAGATGAGAATGAGTTTGTTACCTACTATCAGCCTAAAATAAATTCCAAAAGCGGTAAGGTTATAGGGAATGAAGCTCTTGTTCGCTGGAACCATCCGGAACTCGGGTTAGTTCCTCCGATGCAGTTTATAACTTTGGCAGAGGATATCGGACTAATTAAATATATAGACCAGTGGATGATGATGAATGCTATGAAAACCATAAAAAAATTTCAAGAAGAAGGGATAGAAACTGGGATTCTCTCTCTTAATGTATCGATGAAACAGCTTGAGAATAAAAAATTTATAGAGCATATAAAAATGCTTATAAAAGATTTAGATTTTGACACCCAATATTTAGAGCTTGAAATTACCGAGAGTCAGATTATGAAGAACCCTGAATCTGCTATTTATACACTCAATAACATTCGTAATCTGGGTATAAAAATATCCGTGGATGATTTCGGAACAGGATACTCATCACTCTCCTATCTTAAACGACTTCCAATAGATAACCTTAAAATAGACAGAGCTTTTATTAAAGATGCTTACAAAGATGAAGACGATGCGGCGATAGTAAGGGTAATTATTGCTTTGGCAAAGAGCTTAAAACTAAACTATATTGCAGAGGGTGTTGAGACACAAAAACAACTTGATTTTTTACATGAAGAGGGCTGCCACTATATTCAAGGCTATTTTTATTCAAAACCACTGCCTGAAGATGAGTTTAAAGAATATTTATTAAAACACGCTTGATTTTTTTAATTAGTATCTTTCAAGATTTAGAAAATAAAAGTGCAAAAACTTATCGCAATATTTCTACATGCATCTTTTGAAGTAAAAGTGTGACATGTAGAGTTGAAAATCTTATTTTGTTGTTTGAAGTTTACATTTGAGTGGAAAACCTTTTAGAGTGTTCCATGCAATAAATGTCCAAGTAAAAGGTTTTGGCTGATTTTGATTCGTTTCAATAAAGAGGTTATGATACTCTCTTGCTTTGTCTTGTTGTGCCTCATCGAGCGAGCCTAAACTCCAAATAAGAGACTCTATAAACTCCTCCGCGTTAGAGCTTTTTATACTTCCTCTTTGGCTTGTGATATAGTCTATTTGTGGAAGGTAGCCATCTTTGTAGAGCAAAATCGGAATGTACCAAAAGTCAGGTTTTGTGATTATCTTTTTGCCTATGAACTCTAAAATATCCATATCCACAAAACTTCCGCCGGCTTTATAGGTCACATAACACGCTTTTTTTGCATGCGAAGAGATTTTTGAGAGTGAAGCTCCGATGTCTTGAACCTCCACGCTGCGGGATGCTACGACTATATCAATCTCAGGCAACAAGCTCCAATTATCATCCCATCCAATGTGGTAAGTTTTGATATTTGTAATGCCCTCTTTTTTTGCATATGTTTCAAGTTCTGCGAGCATCTGCGCCGAAAAATCTATGGCAATTACCTGCTTTGCCAATCTCGCCAAAGGAATTGCTAAAGTTCCAGGGCCACAGCCTATGTCAAGCACAACATCCTCTTTGCAAATATCCATGCGTGAGATAAACTCACCCACATACGAAGAATTTTGCATAGTAGGTGCCAACTCTTTTGAGCGATTATCCCAATCCTTGTTATTTTTACCCTTAAATACGGTCTGTTTTTTATGCTCTTTATACATTGATGCAAAATCTATCGGTTCTAAAAACATTCTATCTCCTGTTGTTTTAATTTTTTCATGTGGTTTTCTACAACCATGGCAAAAATTTTCAAAGAATCATACGAATTATCCTCTGAAATTTTTTGTAAACTATCTTCTTTATTTTCGACACTAATATTTTTTTGTTTGAGATAGATGAGTGCTTCATCTATCTCAATAGTTAAAAGCGTACAAACTACTTTTAATCCTTCATGTTTGTAACTCAGCTCAAACTCAATGCCTTTGTGATCAAAAGTTCCAACATTCTTATTCTGTAAAAGAGAGGCGTTTTGATCCCACGAAACAGCCTGTATTGCATCATCAACTTTTGTATAAAAAAGATTTGTGCGACTGACAAATGCATTGATCTTTTTTTGGTAGCTTAATTCATAGTGCGTTAAGAGTTCATTTTTAAGGTCAACATTTGGAACAGAAGTACCAAACTTTCTTGAGTATCTATCTTTCATGGATGGCATGTATGTTTTTCTTGAAACACTTTCTCTTACTTTAGAACTTTCATCTGGTGAGTAGATAAGTGCTGCTTGTGGGCTGAGTGAGCTTTGTGTCTCTAAGGCTAACATGTTAAGATTTGCAGTGTTTGTATCAAAGATTTTATCTGCAGTTCTTGTGTCATAACTCACACCGCCCAAAAGTTCCCATTGTGATGTAATCTTGTAGGAATCCTCTATTCCTAGGGTTGTTGTGTGGTCTTCATAAGTTTCAGTCAATGTTTTTGTATCTGTCACTTTATTTAAATCATACCCTTCATGCACATTTTTTTTGTAATTTGCTGCGGCTTTGAGGTAGCTGTTTTCAAAATTTTTTTGTCCAGTTACAGAGAGCGTCTCTTTATCCCAAATAGGCCAATCCCAATATTTCAATTGACTGTAATTCAAATCCGTCGCCGGTGGCTGCTGTTTTACAGCTTTTTGGTTTGCATAACTCACTGCAATTTCACTATTATCATTTGCAACATATCCAGCGTTTAGGCTGATTTTTTTATCTTGTGCTTCTGAACGAAGTCTATCTCCATCGGGCTGATTCATGTTTGCATCATAATCATTACTGAGTTTAAAGTGGTCTTGTTTACTATAAACCGCACCGAGTTGCGCATAGAAATTATCCTGTTTTGTACCTACATTGATACTTTCCACATGCCGAGCCATAGCACCTGAACTGTCTAAAACTATACCGCCTTTAATATTTCCCTCAAGCTCTTTTGTCGGTTTTTTTGAGACAATATTTATGACACCGCCCATAGTATTGCCGCCATACATAACGGAAGAGTACCCTTTAGAAACATCTATCTGCCCAATATCTTCGGTTAAGAAACGGGCATAATCAAAATTGCCGTCATAAGGTACATAAATAGGAATACCATCAATATATACGCCGATTCTTTTTGCATCAAAGCCTCTAATATAAAGTGTTGATTCACCTCGTCCACCTTGAGTGTCTTGGTTTATGCCGCTTATATTATCCAGTGCATCAGAAACGGTTGCAGAGTTGTTTTATGTGATAACTTCAGAGGTGATACTCTGCTCAATCGGATTGAGTTCTTCAACTTTTTCAGAAACACTCACTTGTCCCAGAGTGAAACTCTCCACCAATAGCATCGATGTTGCAATCGATAAACCTATAACGCTTTTTTTCATTATTTTTTCCTTTATCTAAGCTATTAAAATGACACTTGAAGCTTTAAAGATAGCATAAACTTCGTTACCTGCATTTATTTGCAAGTCGCTAATAGCATCATTTGTAACAATCGCACAAAGTGATTTTTTACCTACAGAGAGTTTTACTTCACTGTTTACAGCGCCTTTGATTACTTCCGTTACTTTCGTTTTTATATTGTTTCTAGCCGTTGCTTTTAATTTCTCTTTGCTTAGTAGCACTAATGAAGATTTTATAAGGGCAGATACATTGTCTCCAATTTTAAGCCCTAATGACTCTTTTGCATCATTTGTAATTGTTGCGGATATGGTAATGTCATCAGATATTTTTACTATAACTTCACTCATAACACCGCCGCTCTTTAGCTCTGTAATTTTCCCATTTAACTCATTTCTTGCACTTGTTTTCATCTTTTATTCCTTATATTTTTGGTGTGATTTTTTGGCTAAACTCTTTTAGCATTCCTCGAACGACCTCCGCATCACTTGGTGCAACTTTTAATATTAAATGCAGATTTTTTATCCTCCCTTTTATAGTTTCAATTTGTTCAATATAATCATCTACGCTACCGATAATAGAGCTTCCATAAAAGTTTTTGCATCGAAAAAAGCGTATCTTTGAGCGAGAAGCTCTTCATAATTTTCTTCATTGAAATTTGCTTGCACTCCTTTAGCTTTTACGGCACGCATTGATTTGACAAAAGGATCTGTTGCCGGCAGTACTATCTCTTTTGCAAGTCTTATAGGATTATAAAACGGTGCCAAAAATGCTGCTGTTCCTATACGGATTTTGTCTGTCCTTGCTGCTAAAGTTGCCATCATTAAAGCAGGATTTGGAATCACGCTAAAAGAGTTAAAGTGGTGTTCTGCAAACCAAACTTCATTAAACCGCAACTTTTCAGCATAAATCGCCAACTCAATATCGTTTAAAATTGCGTCATGAGCATTTTCGCCAAAATTCTCCGTGAGCAAAAAAATACCTAGCTTCACACTATTTCCTCTTTGTTCATCTCTTTACTCTTTTATTTCGTTATAAAAACCCAGTAACCGCTCTCATCATCTATTATGCGATGTGAAGCTGGATTAAGTGAGTTAAGTATTTGCGGTAGCGCTTCTCGCTCTGTTTTTACGTGATCTTTAAACGAGTTTCTCCAGTTAGGATTTTCTTTATTCATGTGGGCTGTTATTTGCTCTTTTAGCTCTTTTGTGCCAAATCCACCGCCAATATAGGCATATCCACCCACTTTTAAGACCCTTACAATCTCGCTGTATGCTTTGTGCCAATCTTCCCAAAATGGAGAAGAGCCGCGACTGATTACAATGTCAATACTCTCATTCGCAAGATTAATTTTGTGAATATCGCCTATTAAAAAATCACTTCTATGTATCAAATTTTCTTCGTATGCATAGTCCATTGCTAGTTGTATCATCTCAATAGATTGGTCAAAAAATGTGACATGTACGTTGCTAAGTCGAGCTATAGCTCGGCCTAATGCTCCTGTGCCACATCCTACATCGAGGCATTTGCCAGTTGTAACTTGGGTTCGTACTAAGATTTGTTCTGCAATGGTTGGATAAATAGGTGCAAAAACTTCGCGCACAATGCGATCAAAACTTTGTGTATTGCTTCCACCTTTATGCTCTTTAGTTGCTATATTCATTATTTTCACCTCTTTTTTATTTGTATCGTTTTTCATATAATGATATATATATCTATTTCCAATCCAAAAGGCGTCTTTCACCCTCAATATTTTTTATGTCGGTAATATCTTGGGTTATCTCAACTACGCCTTTGTAGTTTTTGTCTTTATCTCTAAGTGCAAAATAGCGGATGTGAACAAGTTTGGCGTTAAAAGTGATCCAAAACTCGGCATTTTCTTTAGTTCCTGCTTTAAAAGCTTCTAAGATTTTTAAGACTGTATCAACACTCTTTGGAGGATGACAAAATTTCACTTCTCTGCCGATTACTCCTGGACTTCTTAAAAAAGTTCTCTCGGAGCCTTTGTTGAAAAATGCCACTCGGTCATTCTCATCTACAAAAGTTACATCAAATGGTAAATGGCTAAAAAAGAGATTTAATTGCTCTTGTGAGAGAGAACCTTCTTGTAGAAATATTGAACTCATAGATGATGCCATATCTGGTTTTTTGCTCTCTTTTGCGGGCCAAATTGGAGGATTTTGTATGAAAACATACCCTATCTCTTTTTCTTCTTTGCTCATCTTTATCCACTCATCATTTGAGAGTAGTTTTACAGAGGTAGGAAGTAGCATCTTTTCTTCTCTGGTCGTCATGTCAAAAATATCTTTTATGACATCATTCATTAGAGTTTGCATCTCTTTATTTAACTCATTCTTTTCAAGCGCTTTTGTAACCGTTTTTAGATTTGCTCTTATTTCATCTTGAAACTTCCACATGCCGGTGCTTGGATAAGTAAAGTTGTGTTTTTCTAAGTAGGGAAAGAGTTGATCCTCTTTTCTTAAGTAGTGCGTATGGATTTTAGATAGCTCATGTAAAAGCGTGAGGGTTGCATTATAACTTTCTGGTTCGTTTGCATTAAAGGTATCTGTTATTTTCTCACACAACTCTCTAATGAACGTATTTTCTTGAAGATAGTTTGTAACAGGATGCCCTTTTGGCTGCAAAAGAGGGTCTGATTTGACTCTGTTTTTTATTACATCTAAGAAGAAATCTCTCCTTGGAATAGATCTTTCTCTTGGACCGTCTTCATCAAAAACTCTCTGATTGGCTTTAAAAAAATGTTCTATGTCTATATCTCCCATCTCTTCAAGCCATGCTTCTCTTTGAGTTTGGCTCATAGCATCAAAAGATCTGTGAAACTTCACAATCTTCTCTATTTTTGCTTTTTCATTGTTCTTTGTTAAAAATTCACTCATCTTTTTTTTCCTTTTTTTATAAATTTAATTTAAATGCAATAGGTAAAACTATTGACATGTTGTTTTGTGGAGGAACATCAAACGGCGAAACACTCAAAATAGTATTTATTGCTTGTCTGTCCAAACTTGTATATCCGCTTGAGTTTTTTATTTCTATGGATAACTCTTTTACGCTTCCATCCGATAAAATTGTAAAGGCTACAATACTTTCCCCTTCTAACTTTAGTCGTTTTGCAAGAGGCGGATAATTTAGATTTTCTTGGATTTTTGCTCTGATTTTAGAGAGATAAAGTGTTAACTCATCTTGAATTATTTTGGATTTTGTTTCCTGTTTTTCTTTTTGAGCTATAAGATTCTCTTGTGAATTTGCATCTCTTTCATTTTGAACGATTTTTTGAGGTTCGTTATATGGTTTTATTATGCTTTGAACTATCGGTTCTTTTTTGACAACAAGTTTTACTTTAACTATTGGCTTTGGTTCGATTGTTTGTTTTGGCGTAACCTCCTCTTTTTTTTCAATTTCTGGTTTATTTAGCAATGCTATTTCTACGGTTTTTTGAGTAGTAATTTGTGGCTGATTTACCCTATTTAAAATGTCGCAGTCGCCATAAAGATAACTAAAACTACAAGAACGATATCCACAAAAGGGGTCATGTTTATCTCAGATATTTCGTTATCTTCGTAAGCGTTATTTGTTGTCATTTCTCATATACCTCCATCTCAAGGAGTATCATCTTTATTTTTCTTACAAAATAGTTATAAGCAATAACGCTGGGAATCGCCACAAAAAGTCCAACGGCAGTTGCAACTAAAGCCTCGGAAATACCTCCCATAACGGTGTTTACTCCAAATTCACTTCCCTCTTTTGAGAGTGAATGAAAAGCGTTAATTATCCCGAGTACGGTTCCAAAAAGTCCGACAAAAGGAGCATTATTTCCAAATGTTGCAAGAATCCCGAGTCTTTTTTCAAGTAAAATTCTTAATTCTGTTTTGCTTAAATTTTGTAAACTGTTTTTTATGTGTACAAATACAAGCACTCTTTCTATAATTACTCCAAAAGAGATAATACTCATGGATATAAGCACCCATAACACAGGTTCAACTCCGATAATGGCAACTCCTAAAAGTTTTTCGATTAGCATTTTTTAACGCTCCTCTTCAATTTTGACTTTTATATCAACTGGTTTTGCATGATAAGGCGATGAAGTCACGATAAAATCAACTCCGCACTTTGTAAAGTCGGCAATATTTTCCTCATGGATTCCACCTGTTGCAGAAAGTAAAAGATGAGGAAACTCTTTTTTTAAAGCAACACATTCTTTTAAGAGTTCAAAATCCATCTTTTCACATTGAAGAATGTTCGCACCTAGTGAGGCAAAGTACTTTGCTTGTTGAAAGTTTTCAACTTCAACAGCGATTTTTTTTTCTATAAACTCATGTTTTAGTTTTTTAAAACTTTTTTCTAATTCTGCTTTATCAGTAAAAAAATTTAAGTGCTGTTCGAAAATCAAAATAGAATCAAATAATCCAAGTCTGTGAGGTACGCCGCCGCCGCACATGACGGCTTTTAACATAATCTCTTTTGCTCCTGGAAAATTTTTTCTGGTTGTTGAGATACTTATGTTTGGATTTATTGCTTTAGCATTTTTTACAAGTCTGCTTGTGTATGTTGCAATACCGCTCATATACTCAAAAATATTTTGAGATATTTTCCAAGCTTTATGTAATGCCCCTGCATCTGCTTTACACACCAAGAGAATTTCATGTGAATGAAGCAAATCGCCATTTTTTTTAAAAAAAGTGTGTTGAATATTAAGCTTTTGTAAAATTTTTCTCACTTCATCGACTCCGCAGAGCACTATTTCATCTTTAGGAGCAAAAGTCATCAAGCCATTTTTATCTCCAATCTCAAGACCGTATGTGGTTAAATCAAAATAACCTGTATCTTCAAATAGTAAATCCATTTTAAAATCCTTTGTTTAATATATTTTTTTGAAAAATTGGAATACATCTTTTATGCGAATCGTGTACGATAATGTCTGCTTTGATGGAATAAACATCTTGAATCATCTCTTTTGTAATCACTTTATCTGGCGTACCGTTTGCAATGATTTTACCGTCGTTCATAACTATTACACGACTTGATATCAAAAGTGCATGATCAGGGTAATGTGTGGTTTTTAAAAAGGTATATCCCTGTTTGCTTAATTCATGTATAAGTTCCAAAAGTCTTATCTGATTACCATAATCAAGCCCAGCGACAGGCTCATCCATAATGAAAGTATCTACTTCCTGAGCGATAGCACGAGCGAGCAAGACCATTTGTTTTTGTCCACCGCTTAATTGTCCAAAAGCTTTTTCCTTAAGGTGTTCTACTCCGACTTTTTTGAGAGCATTTTTGGCTATCTCAAAATCATGTGCCGAAGGTGAAGCAAAATAATCAAGCTTTGAGACTCTTCCCATAAGCACCATTTCCATTACAGAATAGTTAAAAGGTGTGTTGTTATATTGAGGAATATAAGCTATGCGTGAAGCAATCTCTTTGTGTGAATATTTTTCTATATCTTTATTATTTATAAGAATCTCACCATTGCCACGGAGCAGTTTTAAAATAAGTCTGATTAAAGTACTCTTTCCACACCCGTTTGGTCCAAGCAAAGAGATAATTTCACCTTTGTAAAGTTTTAAATCTACACCTGCTAAAACTTGATGTTTTTTGTATGAAAAATGAAGATTTTTGACATCTATAACAGGTCTTAGTTCCATGCTGCCCTCGCATTTTTTAAAACAATAATAAAAATAGGTATTCCTATAAGAGAAGTCAAAATCCCAATCGGTATTTCAACGCTAAGAGCCAGTCTTGAAATGGCATCTGCAAGAAGTAAAAAAGCAGCTCCGATAATTGCAGAAAGCGGAATAAGAAGACGGTGGGCAGGTCCGACCGCCATGCGGACAATATGGGGGATAATGAGTCCGACCCATCCGATAATTCCAGCCATAACAACAGAGAGCGAACTCGCCAGAGTTGCCAAAAGAATGGCAATAATACGGACAAGCGTTACATTGACGCCAAGTGCTTTTGCCTCCTCGTCGCCAAGACTTAAGAGGTCAAAATATTTACTCATAAACACCATTCCAAAAAGGCTGAATGAAATAGGAATTGCTGCAAGTAAAACCTCATGAAGCTGTGCCATGGAGAGTGAGCCCATAAGCCAATAAACTATGGCGGGAAGAGTGCTGTATGGGTCTGCTACATATTTTATAACCGATAAAAGTGAAGTAAAAAGTGAGCCGCTGATGACGCCGCCCAAAACCAGCATAACCGTAGAACGTGAGTTTGTAACCATGGAACCGATGGTTATGGCAAAACCGACAGCAATAAATCCAAAGATAAAAGCAAGCGTCTGTACGACAATCCAGTGATTGCTGATAAGCATTCCACATGCCGCACCAAAAGAAGCACCGGCAAGAACACCCAAAATACCAGGAGAGACGAGAGGATTTACAAACATCGCCTGAAAAACAGCTCCAGAAGTTGCTAAAGATGCTCCGATAAGAATCGCTAAAAGTACTCGTGGAAGGCGAATTTCTAAGATTATGTTGTCAATGAGTGAAAAAGTACTTGCATCCATGTTGGCATTACCTACAAATTTATATTGTAAATATTCAATAAAAGTTGCTACATCAATATGATATTGCCCCCAAAGCAGTGACAAAAATGCCACTACTATGAGAAGTGTTGTACCGTAGAGTAGATATTTGGTTTGTTTGCTCATTTGTAATCTTAATACTTTAGATTTGCACTAAAAAACATACCCATTGGTGCACCCGTCTGATATGTACTTGAAGTGCCATCTGCTGCAAGGGCGTTATCAGCAGAATTTATTATTGCAATATATTTTTCGTTTGTTAAATTAGTAGCAGTTGCTCTAAAGACTGTACTTTTTGAGCCCATAAACGGATGTGCTTTGAAGGAGATATCAAAGTCAATTATTGTAAAGGCATCTATTGTTTGCGTATTTGCAACATCTCCATAACGGCTTGATGTGTATCTAGCACTCGGAGTAAATGTCCATTTTTCAATAGAGTAGGAGAGAGCCGTTTTTACCATAAACTCAGGAGCATCTGGGAGTTGGTTTCCTTTGATAGCAGTTGAAGTTGTAGCTCCTGTTTTGAAATCTTGTGTAAATGCATATTTGTTGTAAGAGAGACCGAGCAAAAATTCTAAATTTTCATTTATTGGACCATTCGCAGAAAATTCTGCTCCATATCCAAAAGCATCGCCGACATTTGCAGGATAGTTTACCCCATACTCAGCGTCATATGCATTCGCTTGTTTATTTTTTACAAAGGAGACAAACAGGCTAGGATTGAGAATAATACCGCCAATTTCTGTTTTTACACCCAAATCAATATTGTCTGAAGTTTCAAGGTTTAGTTTGTCCCAAAGATGCTGAAGCGTTGCTCCCTTTTGCACAAAAGTTGCTCTGTTTGATAGATAGGTCGGAAAAAGATTGACATCAAAACCATAAGTACGGGAGTAGTTGGTATAAATAGAGGTGTTATCGTTGAGCGCGTATCCGAGATAGAACGATGGAAGAAGCGTATTAAATGTTTTTGCATCTACGCTTGCCCATGGATCTAGTGTGCCTTTTGCTATGGCTGTATCATAATCCACACTTGATGTGGCGCTGGTTCCGTTTGTGTAGCTTTTAATGGAGCCGACTTCAAATTTTTGGTATTGAACTCCCGCAGAGTAGTTGAATTTATTGATTGTACCGCTTAGCTCTGCAAAAGGTGCCGCTGTTGTGTGGTAATCATTTTTAGCGAGAACTGCATAACCGTCAAAAACCAAATCACCGTTGACAACCTTGTATTTGCTCTGATCGCTCGGGGGTCCCGGAGGGAGCTGTTTGTGGTACCAATAACCGATTTTACTTTTTAACTCCTCTGAAAATGTATGGTCATAAGAAGCAACGGCTCCAAAAAGATCATGATTCATATCCCAATCCATGACACGGTTTTTTGATGCGTTGGCGTCTGTTTTTGTAAACCAATAACCGCCTTCATCCTTTTTGTAGTATGGTTTAATGGTGATTGTATCTTGTGAACTCGGTTTAATAGTTATATCCGCAAAAACATTTGTCGTATCGAATTTTTGCTTATTCCAATCAAAATAGTTCACATCGTTGGAACTTGTAGGTTTTGTTTTGCCGAAATCTTTGCCATAAAAACTACCTAAATTTTGAGTCTCTGCATAGCTTAAACTGTAGTAGTTGTTATGTTCGTCATGATTTTTAATTGCGTAAATATCTGCTTTGAAATTCTCACTTGGTTCATAGGAGAGTCCGGTCATGAGGTTATATCTTTTGAGTTCACCATCGCCTTTTGTTTTTTCGTTAGAGATATTTGAGACTGAACCAAAAACGGCAATATCACCCATTTTACCACTGTCAAAGCGTACAAAAGTTCTTTCAAAATTATCTGCACCGAAGGATTGAGATACGGTAGTTTCCATCTTTTTTGAAGGAGCCAGAATATTCATATCTACCTTACCGATAAGACTCGAAAATCCTAAATTTTTATCTACGGGCAAGTATCCTTTGAGTAAATCAATGGAAGAGATGTTTTCCATGTCCACCATCTCTTTTCCGCCGCCAGGATTGCTTGAAAGTGGCATGCCGTTTATCATATAAACACCGCCGGGACCGGATTGGCTTTTGCCGCGTATGCGAATCGGATCGTGGTAGGATGGCTCATTGGAACCTGCCGCATCTACCGGAGAGAAGTTTACGGAGGGCGAAAACTGAGTTACGGTATAAGGATTCATATTGGCATGTGTACTGAGAGTAGCTATGCTTTTTTGAGAGAATTTTTGGCTGTTTTGTGTCTCTGATATATTCACATCCGAGATAAAAAGAGTTTCGTCATCCTGTGTACTGTTTACCACAATTTTTTCTATACTGATTGGACTCGCCGTAACTATAGTCGCGGCAACCAAAGAGATAAGTAGATATTTAGATTTCATTATTTTTCTCCTAAAAGTTTTTTAATCTCTTCATCTGTCGGTTTGACACCTAAGTAGAGTTCATAAAACTCTGCAACTCTTTGGTGCAAGTCTATGGTGTACTCTTTTGGATGAAAGAGTTTTGTGAGCCACTCTATCCCGATAATACGCATAAAAGAGGGTGGTCTGTCTATCCAGTTGAAGGGATTATTCGGAACAAGGTGGATGTTTTTATTTTTGACTGCCATGAGATGCTGCCAAAGAGGATTTTCTGCTACCTCATTAAAAACAAGTGCATTTTGTACGATGATAACATCTGGGTCATACGCGATGAGTGCTTCAAAGTTGATTTTTTCAAGTCCTAAAACACCGCTTTGTTGGCACTTGTGAACATTCTCACCTCCTGCAAAATTGAGTGCTTCGACATGGAATGAACTAGCACACTCTGTGGAAAGCCCATCAGTGCCCTCAGCATAGTAGTAACGAAGAGGTTTTGTATTTTTGAGTGCAGCGATAATTTCATTAATCACTTTTTGAGCATAGGCGGACAAAATATCGCCTCTTTTTTCTTCATTGATGATTGCTCCTGCAAATTTAATTGCTCTTGGCATGTCCTCTACTTTTCTAAATGGAAGAGTGATAGTTGGAATTTTTGTTTTGTTTATCTCACTTTTTACCTTCTCAACCAACATGTCATCTTCCCAAACCAAAATTAAATCGGGCTGGTATTTTATGATGGTCTCAAGATTGATATTTTGACCGCCACCATGAAAAGAGCCGATGAGAGGAAGGGATAGAAATGTTTTTTTCAAAAACTCACTCCCTGCATAGTTGTTTGGATTTTTAGCATTAAAATTAAGTCCTATCATTTTGTTTGGATTAAGTGCATAGATAAGATAGTTCATAGGCGGTGAAGAGCCAAAGATTTTTTCCATTTTGTCAGGTACTGTTATTTGTTGATGATTTAAATCTTCAACAACTTTGGCATGTGCAGTAAAACTTAGAATAAGAATAAAACTTAAACGAATAAGTAGAGACATTTTGATTTCCTTTTGATTTCTTGAGTGAAAATGCGATTGGAATTTGCAATTGCACCTCTTTGTTTAGTTGTAGGTATTCTCCACTCAAAGCTAATACGGTTTGAATGGCTTTAGAATCTAATGAACTGCTTCCGCTGTTATTGAATATGATTGCACTCTCAACGCGTGCGTCTCGCGTGAGAACAAATGAAACAACCACAACTCTATCAATTTTAGCCATTGCTGGATAAACAAGAAAATTTTGAATCATGGCTCGAATTAATTCTATAGCAGTAAAATCAATTTGGCTTGAAGATTCACTCGGTGCGAGTAGTGTATTTGGCATGTCAGATGATGGCTTTATAGGAGAATATGAAGACTTTGTATCTGAATTTGTATAGGAAGCAGCACTAGAAGCTTGAGGCGTAAACGCCTCAAAAAATGGCACGGTACTTATAGATTTTTGTGCTATCTTTTGAAGGGTTTGAGCTAAATAGAGTGTGATAGCAAAAAGAGTCGAATGAATAGAGAATGAAGCAATGAGCGCATTAAATTCTGAATTTTTATATTGTATCTTTTTTGATATAACGACAGAGCTTAAAGTGCTTTGTGTGAACATAATTTTTCTCTCCTTTATATATTAAATGATATAACGATAATATGTTTGCAATTTGTATTCTAGTAAAATCTCAAGAATAATTTTATATTTGTTGAATATTTTTTACATTAGGCATATAAAATATACAAAAAAGAACAATTTCGTTATATCTAAAAAAATATAACGAAATTGTATATAAATATATCTTAAAATTTTATTACATTTGCTACTATGAACCTATAATGATATTATTTGCAGATATCAAAGCATAAGCTTTTTCTCCGACTTGAAATGTATTATTGCTAGATTTATTCAAGAGTGCGATGAGTGTTGTATTCTCATTGAGAGAAAAACCAATCTCAATGAACTCCTCAGAATTTTCAACCGAATTTATAACACCTTCTAATATATTTATGTCGTCATTCGCTGTAACCGGAAGCTCTTTTGTTAGAGTTATATCGCTTGATTTTATGATGGCATACATGTCACTGCCTTCTGTTAATCCCATATTTTTAGCTGATTTCGCGGTTATATTTGAAGTTAACATGACACCGCCAGATATAGATAGGCTTAATTTTGCATTGAGTCCATGAAACTCTATTTTGCCTATTTTTGATGGAATTTGATTTCTTGCACTTGTGGTTAAAAAAGTTCTGCTTAGAATTCTTGCTAATTTTTCAGGATTGTCTCCGGCTTCTGCAAAACGGTTTATAAATTGACGGTGAAGCTCATTGAAGCGGTTATAGGTTTCGATAAGCTTATGGGCATACGGAGTAAGAACTGTTCCCCCACCGCCCTTTC
This sequence comes from Campylobacterales bacterium, assembly GCA_026390115.1. Taxonomy (GTDB): domain Bacteria; phylum Campylobacterota; class Campylobacteria; order Campylobacterales; family Sulfurimonadaceae; genus Sulfurimonas. The sequence goes on from JAPLGO010000016.1 coordinate 136,643, forward strand.
CTCCTATAGTTCGTGTAATGAGCGGCTCATCGGCAAGATTGTTCATACTGTTTATCCGCTCCCATGCGGCTTTATAGCTCATTTTAATCTCTTTTGCGGCCGCATGAATGGAACCTGTTTTTTGAATTTTATTAAGTAATTCAATTCGGCCGGAGCCTAAAAAACTCTGTCCATCTTTTGTAAGCCAGAATCGTCCGTCAATTTTCATATTTAAGCACCTTAGAAATAAATTATGTAAACAGTAAAATGAAGCCTAAAATTAGTATGATCAATAAACTCGCATACTCCAAATATTTTTTTAAATTGCTGTTTGTGTCTGCTGTTTTTTTACGAATAGCAACACTGAGTATCGCGGAGAAAAATATAATCGTACTCATCCCTAAACTCATCACAAACGCCGATAAAAAACCTGCATAATATAATCCAAGCGAAAGTGAAAATATAAAAATGGTTACAGTTCCTGGGCAGGGGATAATTCCAGCCGAGATAATGAGTGCCATGTCTGTTGAGTTGTTATCCACTTTGCAAGAGGAGCATGCACAAGTAGCAATATGCGCCGTGAGTGGCAGTGAGGAAGTGCCCTTGGGGTACGCCGTGAGCGCTAGCGAGGAAGCGCCCTCGGGGTGAGGAGTTGCACTAAAGGTGAATCCGCTGCTTTTTTTGGATATTTCTTTATACACTTTATACTTCTGATAGATGAGATAGAGCGCTATGACAATTATAATGAGTGCCGATGTTTTTGTGGTGTAATAAACGGTGTCATTTAAAAATTGTGCTAAAAATGTGTTGACAAAAAAGTAAATGACAACAGTTAAAAGAAAGGCTGAAAAAGTATGTACAACACCGATAGCAAGGGAGACAAAAAGAGCTTTTGCGTAGGATCTTTCGTTTGAGAGAAAGTAACTCGCCACCAATGTTTTTCCATGTCCCGGTCCGAGTGCATGGATAACCCCGTAGATGTAGGCAAAAAAGAGCAAAAAAAGATAGGTGAGCGGGTTTTTTTCATCTTTGATAGACTCAAAAAGAGATTTTATTTTTGTGATGCTCTCTTTTAAAATATTCGCCTGGAGAGACTCCTCTTCTTTTGGAGTTGCAATCTCCTCTATTTTTGTTTGATTTGCCTCTTGAATTACTGCCTTACTCTCCTCTTTTGGTTGAAGTTCACTCTGTGTCTGCATGTCAGAAAAGAGTATAGAAGCTGTAAAAAGATAGAGATTTTCTGAATGATGAGAAAATTCGTTCTTTGAGACATTTATCTTTGTTGTTACAAAACTAAAATAGGATTCATTATCTTCAAAAGCGAGTGAAATGGCAGATTTATCCCTGATGGCAATGCTTACTTCTGAATCGTAGGTAAAAACTAAAAAGCCGTTTATCATCTGAATATCAAAATTTTCGTATCTTGGTTTTATTATTGTCGGCTCTTTGGAGTCATTGTCTGAGTACTGAATTTTTGTAAGCATCTCTTTTGGTTTGAGGTAATCTAGCATGGCACCCAGTATAACTTTCAGTTCGTTAGCATCTAAAACTTGATTTCTGTTTTTATCATACTGCTTTAGTAACTCTGCCGAGTAAAGGTCTGCAAAATGCCACTCTATGTGGATGTTGTTTACACTTTTGTCTTTCATTTGCAAATTTATCTGTATCTCTGCAGTTGGAATCATAAGCTGACAAGTGGCACATCCAAAAAGAGTGGTTTGGAGCAGTAGATATATAAAAAGGAGTTTTTTCATCTTATCTTTTGAGCAATCATAAAAAGCATAAGCGAAAGAGCTGACACCAAAATAATGCAAGCACCCGAAGTTAAATCAAAACTGTAAGAGAGCCAAAGCCCCACAATTGTGAAGAGTGAAGCAGTAAACCCTGAGATGAGCATCATGCTGTAAAGCGAAGAGGAGAGATTTTGAGCGATGTAAATTGGAATGGTAAGAAGAGCGATAACCAAGATAAGCCCGACTACTTTTATGGCAATAACAACAGTAAGTGCTGATAAAATCAGTATAAGTGTGTAGAAAAATTTTACATTGATTCCGCTGAGTGAGGCATATTCGCTATCGTAAGAGACGGCTAAAATATCTCTATACCAAAAGGTCATAACAAGGATAATCACTACAAACAGAGCGGACATAAAGTAAATATCTTCTCTCGTAACTGCTAAAATTGAACCAAAAAGATAGCTCATCAAATCCACATTGTATCCTGGAGTCAAATCGACGAGAATAATTCCGATTGCCATCCCGACAGCCCAGATTAAACCTATAAAAGTGTCTATATTTTCTCTCTCTTTTATGGTTACAAAAGCCATGATAAGTGCAGCAACTACGGCGAAAACAGTTGTTCCAAAAAAGATAGGAATACCTGAAAAAATTGCTATTCCAATCCCACCATATGCGGCATGTGCAATTCCTCCAGCCAAAAAAACCATTCTGTTTACAACTATGAGTGAGCCGATAATTCCAGAGATGAGGCTAACCAAGATTCCTGCAATGATGGCATTTTGAATAAATTCATAAGAGAGAACTTCTAGCATTTACATTTTCCTAACATTTGCAGAAGTTCAACTTCGCAGACATGATTGTTGCCGATATCAAACTCTTTTTTTATTGAACTTAAATCATGAAATGCCAATTTTTTATTTATGTGGGCAACTTTTGTAGCATACTCCAAAACGACTGAGAGGTCGTGGCTCACGACTATGACGGTTATTTTTTTATTCAGCTCTTTGAGCAGTTCATAAACCTGTTTTTGCCCGTCCGCATCTATGCTTGAAGTCGGCTCATCTAAAAGAAGAATTTTAGGGTTTGCGCAGAGCGCTCTGGCAATCATCACTCTTTGTCTCTGTCCGCCGGAGAGCGAGCCTATTTTTTTGTCTGCAAACTCCTCCATTCCGACCTGTCTGAGTACATGCATAGCATGTTCTGTCTCCTCTTTTTTGTATCCAAAAATTGCCCGTTTATGTGCGTGGTGCCCCATCATTACTACTTCGATTGCTTTGATTGGAAAGTTAGTATTTACATTCGTATTTTGCGGAACATAGCCTATTTGGGTAAGACTTTTGTGAAGGGGCTTATTTAAAATTTTTATAAAGCCGCTTTGGATAGGGTTTATGCCTAAAATAAGTTTAACAAGAGTGCTCTTTCCACCCCCGTTTGGGCCTATAAGAACCAAAAAGTCTCTGTTATCAACAATCAAATTTATATTTTCCAGTACAAACTCTTTGTCGTAGACAAAAGAGAGATTTTCTATCTCAATAACGCGTAAATTAAATTTTGTTTGCAATTGCTTTTGCCATTTTTATGAGATTAGGAGACCAATCAGCAGCCATTGGAGATTCTATTTCAACCCTTACTCCTACCTCTTTTGCGATGATTTGAGCACTTTTGTCTGAAAACTCCGGTTGAGTGAAAATAGCTTTTACTTTTTCCTCTTTGGCCTCATTAATAATTGTAATCATCTCTTTTGGTTTTGGATTTTTGCCATCGACTTCAACAGCAATCTGAGTTAAACCATAATCATGTGCGAAATATCCCCACGATGGGTGAAAAACCATAAATTTACTATTTGGTTTCATATCTTTGAGAGATTCTTTTATCTGTCTGTCTGTATCTTCTATCTCTTTGAGAAAATCATTCAAATTTGCTTTGTAAACTTGCTCGTTTTTCGGGTCTAACCTTGCTAGTGTTTCATAAATGGATTGAGCCATGATTGCAACATTCTTAGGTGAAGTCCATGTGTGCGGGTCGAGTCCGCTATTGTTTTGCTCACCTTTATTGTGTTCGCCCTCATGATGATGTTTGCCCATTTCTATTTTGGTGATAGCGTCGCTTAGATTTACAAATTTAAGTGCTGGATTTTGTGATTTGAATTTATTCAGCCAAACATTTTCAAACTCAACACCGATGCTAAAATAGATATCTGCTTTTGAAATAGAAATCATTTGTGAGGACTTCGGCTCATAGGCATGTGGAGAGCTTCCCGGCTCAACCATAACGGTAATATCAGCCATCTCTTTTGCTATTTTTTCTATAAATGTTTTTTCCGGAAGTATGCTTACAACCACGATTGGCTTTGCAAAGAGAAGAGAGCTAAAAAATAAAAATAGTAAAAATATAATTTTTCTCACATGCCACCCTTTATGATATTTTGAAGCAGTATTGTACTTATGAGCCACTTAATTGCACCATAATAAAGGCAGTTAGCTAATAATTCGATATGATTTCAATCCAAAAAAGGAAATAAATATGAAATTTCAACTTCAAGATGAGTATATAGAACTTTTTAAACTTTTGAAAGTTTTAGATTTGGTAGACAGCGGTGCTCAGGCAAAATTACTTATAGCGGATGGGTATGTGAAGAGAAACGGTGCAACTGAGCTTAGAAAAAGAGCCAAAATAGTTGATGGTGATGTGATAGAGATTGCCGATGCTGTGATAGAAGTACATAAGTAGAGTTTTGCAAGAACTCTAAAAATTATACTCTCGTGAATAAATTTCTACGCTTGTTAGCTACTAGAATAGAAGAAATATTACGGCATGCGGAAATTATTTATTTTTACACTGCATCTAGAACAATACTAAAACAGTTATACCCGTCTGCGTAATGATACAGTAGGCGAAAATTATGCTTGTTGATAATAGAATCACTAATATACAGACCTAGCCCGAGACCTGCTGAAGAGTTTTCAAAAGCACGATTAAACAACTTGTTGAAATTTTGTTTTTCAATTGGAAGTGCTTCTCCGACAGTGCGAATATCAATAGATTCGACACCAATTATTACAATGGGCTTGCCCTCAGAATATTTGAGTGCGTTATCGATTAGATTTTTAAGGGCAACAGTAAAAAGTTCAAAATCAACATTCAAGATAAGCTGTGATTCTTCGCCTTTAACAACTATGCTTTCTTTATCGCAAAGCAATACATCACATGCATGGTCAAGAATATCTACAAATCTGTACTCTTGAAGATTCAAATGCCATTCGCCGCTGCTAAACCTTTCCATTTTTGCAAATTCATTGAGAAGATAATCCATGCGTGTGAATATTCTCTTTAACCGCTCTTGCTCTACGGATGGTTCTAAACAGTCCGTTGTGAGAGAACCTTTCATAATCGGTGTTTTTAATTCATGAAGAATATTGCGTAAAAATAGGGAACGCGCTTCACGCATCGACGCTATTTTTTCGAGAGTGCAGTTGAACTCATGCGTAATTTGCGAAATTTCATCTTTACCGCTAACGGGTAAATCCAGATTAGTGTCTCCCTCTTTAAATGCAATAATGGCATTTTTAAGGCGATGCAAAGGGAGGAGTTTGCGGATAATGTAGGCAAAAAACAGCAAGATAAGAGTGTCTGTGGCAACTAAAACCATCCAAAATATTGCCAAAGAGTGTGGCTGAATATCTTCAAGCACAAAAGAAGTAAATTGTTTTATGTCATGTGGCGGCGGTGGCATGAATTCTCGTTCTTTATGAGAATCTGACGGTGGCGGTATATTTACAAAAAAAGTGTGAGAATCAAATTTTATTATTTTGCCAAACGGCAACTCTATTATTGTTTTGCCCTCAGATAAGATTTTTTTGGCGGGTATTGCAGAGTGGCGAATCAATAGTTGCTCTAATTCAACTGAAAAATCATTTTGGTTGTGATGAAATAATTTGTCAGCTAAAAGAAAACGACGTATCTGCTCTACTTCATGTTGCTTGGAAAAGTGCTGCTGTGTGAGCCAAAACAGTCCATTGATGAGGAGAAAAATCAGGATAAAAAAGAGAGTAATAAGACGGATTATGGAGTGTTTATTCATTGACAAATTTGTATCCTACGCCTCGAACCGAGACTATATATCGTGGGTTTTTCGGGTCATCCCCGATTTTTTGGCGAATGCGCCCTATAATGACATCAATACTTTTAAGACTGCTTTCATATCGAATAGAGCCGATATTGAGCAATAACTCTTCGCGCGCAATAACAAAACGGTCTTTTTTTATCATGTAAGAGACAATGTCGTATTCCGCCTGCGTGAGATGTAAAAGAGTTGCATTTCTGGAAATTTCATGACGTTCTTCATCAATTTCAAAAGGAGTTGATTTTTTTGGCAGTGTCGGGTGAATGCGCCGCATAATCGCCTCGATTCTAAAAATGAGTTCCTGTGAATCATACGGTTTTGGAATATAATCGTCCGCGCCGCGCGAAAATCCCATCATTTTGTCCCGTATATCTGAGCGGGCAGATGAGATGATAATAGGAATATCGCTTTCTTGACGAATAAGTGAGCATATCTGCATGCCGTCCATTTGCGGCAGCGATAAATCGAGTACAAGTAAATCGTAGGAACTTTTCTGAAAGAGAGTCAGCCCTTCTAAGGGTGTGAGAGCAATAGTCACTTCAATATTGTCTTTTTTGAGACGTATTTTTAACAATTGTGCCAACTCATTATCATCTTCAATCATTAAAACATTCGTCATAATTTGATTATAACTTTAAGAGAGTAAATAAAAAGTAACATGCCCAAAGAGGGCATGTACATTAAGCACTAAGGCTCAAAAGAGATTTTGTATCACTGCCGATACTTCCATTGCTGCCATAAGAAGAAAGAATTTGTTTTAGTAAATTTTGACTTAGTCGTTTAGCAATTGTATCTGCTTCTGATGCAGAAGTTGAAGCGGTAGAAGTTGACGAAGCGGATGTTGCATCACTGCTTGTGCTTGTTGAACTGTTGCTTTTGTCTTTTGAATCTTTAAACAAAGCCATTAATTCATCCTGACTGATAGCACCGTCTTTGTTGGTGTCAAGTGTGGAAAATATTTCACTAAGGCTCGAAGTAGTCGAACTATCCGATGAAGATGACGAATCACTCGGAGGAGGTGGAGGTGGCATACCGCCGGCTTTGCCTTGTGGAGGTTCAGGCGGTTTCATATCTTTAAGCGCTGCTATAAGCTCCTCAGAACTCATACTTCCATCGCTGTTTGTATCTAGTTTACTAAAGGCATCTGCTGCTTTTGTGCTACTATCACTAGCGCTGCTTCCTGAATTCGATGCGAGAGCTTGTGCCGCCGCGGTAAATTCTGCTTTGTCAATCGAACCATTGCTATTAGTGTCTAAAGCACTTATTAACTGCTGAGCCATATCTTCAAAGTTTGGTTTTTCACGTTTTGAAGAAGATGAGACACCTGAAGAACTATAAGACGAATACGCATTTGTATTAGTATTAATAGTCATGGTAAACTCCTTGTCTGGTGTAGTAAGGGAACGCCTTACTCGATTAAAATAGTAAGCTAGATATGGTAATTTAAAAGTAACATAGGGAAGGAATTTGATTAATTATTAATACAAAGAAATAAATAAGGTCCTGAAGTTAGTAGAGTAGCTCAGAGAAAAAAGGAGCTAACTATTCCAATCAACGCTCCAAATACTCCGCCCCAGACAACCAGCCAGTCGAGGTGTTCCTCAATTAATCTTTGAACAATCTCTTTCACCATCTGCGGTGTGAGCTCGTTTAATCTCGCATCAATAACTTTTTCTATTGACTCAATTAGATCACTGTTTAGTGATGAGCTTTGCATGTGGTTTTGAACTGTTTGATTAAAGGCTTCAGAATTTACAATGGATATGACCGCATTTTTCATTTTTAGAGAAAAAGGCTCGCGAAGCCCCTCTAGTGCACTCTCCCCTCCAAACATGCCAAGCATTCCGCCAAAAGAGGACTCCATAACGGTTTTGCTCAGTGCATTAAATGCAGGTGCGAAGTCTGTTTCTTCTATAATCGGTTGCAGATTTATTTTTTTCTCTTCACTTTTAAAGAAGTTGTCGAGTTGCTCTCTTGTAAAAAATTCGCTCATCATAAGGTTTTTTATAGCACTCTTAAAAGCTTCAAACCGTGCGAGAATAACCCCTGATCCGTAAAGAAATGGAACTTTTTCGAAGAGCATGTAGATTGCCAACTGATTTGTAACAGCTCCAGAGAAAGCAAAAAGCCCTCCGTAAAGCAGATAAGTTTTTAAGTCACCTTCTATAAAAAACGAGAGGCCAAAAAGTGCGAGAGCAATAGCGTTAGTCATAAAACTTTTGTTGAATTTCAAAGTAAATCTCCTGTTTAAAAATGAGATTATACTAAAAAGGTATGATTATGCAAATTATAGTTTTACAAAGGCAAAAGATGAAACAAGAGAGTTACGAACTATTTAAGAACAGTGATTTAGAGACAATAGCAAAGGTGATAGAAACTGAGCTAAAAAAAAGAAATGAGTCCCCTTTTTGGGGTGATAAAATTGTACCTTTCACGAAGGCAATATTGAGTGTACTTATTCCGCTTCGAGATAAAGAGATGCTTTTTACTCCAGAGGGTGAACATGTAAATGAACTTACCCCCGAACTGTTTTTAAAATTTAATGATTTGGTGAGCCTGAAAACTCTGGCTTTTACAATTCAAAAATCAAACGAAGCAGGGGAGTTGCTTAGAACAAAATGTGAGAGTGCTACATGTGAAAAATATGAGACAATTGCACTTGATGTTTTGGCGGAGTATCTGAACAGATATAATATAAATCTTGAAAAGGAGTCTCTGGATTTTCCGATTTCTAGCTATAACTTGCATCAGGGTGTAAGTAATGTTATAAAGTCGCTGTTGTAAAGAGAGAGAAAAAATGTCAAAAAAGTTATTTATTTGCATTCTGTTGTTTTCTGTATCACTTTTTGCTGCAGAAATTAAAGTGGCAGTCTCGGACAACGAAAGCTATGCAATTGAAGAAGTCATCTTGGAGTTTAAGAAGCAGCATCGTGATGTAAAAGTAAAAGTTACGCAAACAAGCAATAAGGAGTTAAGAAGTTCAGTAAATGGCGGAGCCAGTTATGATTTTCTTATTTCTGATGATAGAGACTTTTTAGAATCTTTGTATAAAAATGGGATGAGTGTCACCGAACCTCTTGTCTATGCAGTAGATGAATTGGCACTCTTTAGTGCCAAAGAACCGGATTACAATAAAGGATTAAAACTTTTAAAAGATGCGAGCATATCAAAAGTTTTAATGTTGGATGTAAATGCAACTATTTATGGAAATTCGGCGATAGAAGCCATGCGAAGAGAAAAAGTTTATGAGCAGATAAAGCAAAAAATAAGTTTTGTGGATTCATTTTCTGACTCTTTGTTATCTGATTTGGCGGAGAATGAGATAGCGATTATCCAAAAATCTTTACTTTACATGCCGTCTCTTAAAAAATTTAAAAAAGATAAAAATTGGATTGAAATCTGTTCAAAACTTTATACTCCAATCAATCAGAATATTTTGATGCTAAAAAATGGTGAGAATAACAAAGAAGCAAAATTGCTTTATGATTATATTTTAAGTGAAGATGCTAAACAAATATTTAAAAATTTTGGCTACAGCACAGAGTGGTAGAGAGTATAAAATGTTTTAAACAAACAGAAGATACAAAGCACCCCAAAGCAGAAAAATAATAAAGCCTAAAACTGCAAAAGTTATTACGAGTCTTAGGCTGAAAAAGAGGAAAAATTTTATAAATGAAGGTATTTTCACTAGGATACTATTTGTAGGGAACTATAGGAAAATTCATAGATTTGTAATACACCATTCCATCTGCAAAATCGATAACACTGTATTTAAGCTCAGCAGAGAGGAAGTTCGCGAGAACCTTTGTTCTGCTTCCTGTGTGGCAAATAAGAGCAAAAGGTTTTTTTGTATCTACTTTTGCATTCAGCTCTTTTAAGAAAGCCTCTACATTATATCCGCCTCTTTCGTCAAAAAAAGTAATCCCTAAAGCACCTTGTGCAATACCTGTTTCTCTCCATTCCCCTGGAGTTCTGATGTCAACTATCGGTATCTTAGAATTCAATATTTTTTGAGAGGGGTGCAGGGTTGATAATTCCGCATAAAGCGAAGATATTAAGATTATGAATGAAAGAAAGATTTTCTTCAATTGTTTCTCCATGTGTAATTTTGAGGGTATAATTATAACCACATATAAACAATAATATAAATTAGGGCATAAATGGCAGCATCTCAAAAAGTAGTTGACAATTCAAAAAGGCTTCGTTATATAAGGGCTTTGGAGAGATTTCACAACGGTATTATCTCCTATCTCTCCAACACTCCGGAGCTTAAAAAAGAGGGTTATAATAAAAAAATAGAGAACTCCCTAAAACTTCTCAAAAGAGTTGATGAAATAGCACTCTATAAAGGTGAATTGCAAGATTTACAAAAGCTTGTGCAAAAGATGATTTCACTAAAAGACTCAGAAAAAGAGATAGAAGAGATAAAAGAAGAAATTTTACACAGCTCCAACCAACTAGATAAAAGTAAAAATGCCAGAAGATACAAAAAAGACAAACATACGAGCGATAAATATCAAGATTGGGAGTGAAAAGTTTCCTATGGCTAAAAATATTGCTGGTACGAAGAAACGCTTTGAGGAGTAATACAGATGGCTAGAATACTCTTAGTTGAGGACGACCCAATCCTCTCAGAAACATTAGCAGAGCTTTTAGAAGCGGATGGCTATAGTTTAACCCTTGCTTCAACTGCAACGGAAGCTCTTGATGCCACATACAGACAAGAGTATGAAATCATGCTTTTAGATGTAAATATTCCCGATTTTAACGGCTTTGAACTTTTGACCATGTTAAGAAATTCAGGAAATACTACACCATGTATTTTTTTAACGTCCCTGAATGATATCGCCTCACTCTCTCGTGGTTTTCAGGTTGGAGCGGACGATTATCTCAAAAAACCTTTTGATTTTGATGAACTTTTGGTGAGAATAGGGGCACTGCTACGAAAATCTTTCAGTGCAAAAAGTAATGAAGTAAAGTATCACTCATTTACATATAAAATTGCAACAAATGAACTTTTAAATAGCGGTGGGTTAGTCCTGCTTGCTCCGTTAGAGAAAAAACTGCTTTCAATTTTTTTTAAACGAATGAACGAGACGATAACAAAGCAAGAACTTTTGCATGAGTTGGATAGCGTCAATGAGTCTAGTGAGGGTGCCTTGAGGGTTTATATAGCTAAGCTGAGAAGAGTTGGCTTGGAGATACAAACCATGAAAGGGATAGGGTACAGACTTGTTAAAGCATGAGAAGAAAGCATTTTGGAAATTTTTTACCACCTATTTCGGCAGCGTCGCACTCCTCATCTTAGCCTCCGGGTTTTTCTATTTTGAAGAACAGAGCAAGGGACTTATAGAGCAGGAGCATCTCTCTATGATTGAATATGCAAGACAGCTGAAGATGAATATTCCTCTTGAAGATAAAAAAAATATAACACACACAATTACAGATGTTAAAATTGAAAATTTTTCAATGAATAATTTTAAAATAGAGGATAATTTTTTTGTTAAATTTGTTCCCTATACTTGGGATACGGGCTTCATAGAAATAAGAAAAGATAAATCTTTCTTTTATGAGCAACTTAATTCTATAAAAATGCATATTATTGCCGTGCAAATAGTGTTGCTTTTTTTGTTTGCATCCATTAGCTATTATCTCTCAATTCGGGCGCTCAAGCCTATGCAAGATGCCATCACAAAACTGGATAATTTTTCAAAAGATTTAATTCACGACTTGAATACACCAATAACTTCCATACTCTTAAATATGAAGATTTTGGAAAAAAGTGATGTGTTTCATGCAAATAAAGCCATTGGTAGGATAAAAAGAAGTGTAAAAGATATGAGCGACCTTCACAATAATCTTACTATTTTGCTTCAAGAAGAGACCATGATTATGAGCAAACAGAATATCTCTGAGATTGTAAAAGATGTAATTTTGGTACATAAGCGAATGTATGGCGATATTCACTATGAGACGGATGTAACAGACTTTTATGCAAACATAAACCCAAATGCACTCAAACAAGTGCTAATAAACTTAGTCTCAAATGCTTCAAAATATAACAAAAGAAATGGGTTTGTTAAGATTTATGCAAAAAACAGAACTTTATGTATAGAAGATGGAGGAGTAGGGATAAGAAATACCGATTTAATATTTAATCGTTCTTACAGTGAACAAAGCAGTGGCACAGGGATAGGATTAGATATAGCAAAAAGATTATGTGAATCCATGCAAATAAAAATTTCTGCTATTTCTGAAGTTGATAGAGGAAGTGTGATCTCATTGAATTTCAAAAACTAGCACACCCTTAACATTCTCCTAATATAGAAAGAGTAGTATTGCAATATAATAAAATAAGGATTCAAGTTGTGAAAAAAAATTTGTTACTTTTAGCACTTTTATGGGTAACTCCGCATGCTGATATATTAACGCTGCAAGAAAGTATAGATAAAACGCTGAGCGCACATCCTAATATAAAAAACTTTATGCTCGATGTTTCTTTGGGTGAGCAGAACTATCTCTCTGCGCGTTCGGCATATTTGCCACAAATCAATCTTCAAGCCGAGTATGATGTGCAACATACTTATTCTTTAGCTCAAAACCGACAATTTAATACGCTTGAAAAAGCAGGATATCAAGCAGGTGTGATTGTAGGACAGAAAATTTGGGATTTTTCCAAAACAAGCTCAAAAATAGATGCCGCATCACTTGATGAAGAGATAGCAAAACTTTCAGTTCTTGAAGCAAAGGCACTTTTAATATATAAAGTGGAATCACTTTATGCGACAATGATTGTTCAAAAAAAAGCGATTTTAGTGCGCCAAAAAGATATGCAAACAAAACAAGAACTCTATAATCAAGCACAATCTCTTGTAAAAGAGGGAATTAAAACGAGTTCGGATGAGACACGATTTTTGTCCTCTTATTATGAGGCAAAAGATGTTTTAGGTGTCGCACAAGCTTCCTTTGATAAAGCCAGGTCAACTCTCTCTCTTTACATGGGTGAGAAAATTGATGCTGAGGTTACTCTCGAAGGCGGTTTATTAGAAAATAAAAAGAATATGAAAAGTTATGATGATAGTCTTTTAAGTGAGAATAATGAGCTAAAAATTCAAGACCAAAGTATTCAAAAAAATATCCTTCAGCATAAATCTGCAAAAGCCGCGCATTACGGCTCAGTCGATGCAGTTGCTTCCTATACACATTTTGATACATTAAATGCTTATGATACAAGTGTTGTTGGCGTTATGTTCACTGTTCCTCTTTACAGTGGTGGAAATATCAGTGCTACGGAGCAAATGGCTAATATCGCAACAAACAAATCAAGAGAGCTGAAAAATGCAAAACTTCTTGAACTTCAAGATGAACTTCATAGTTTATTCATTGACCTTGAACGCTATGAAAATACTATAGTTGCAAAACAAGCGCAACTTGAAGCTGCAAAATCAACCGAAAAAGTTCTGGGTGCACGCTATAAAGAGGGCTTGGCAACTTATATTGAACTTCTCGATGCAACAACATTTTTGTTGGCATCTGAACTTGGGCTATTAGAAGCATATTACAGCCGTAGTATGGCTCAAAATCGTATTAAATATCTCACAGGAAAACAAATATGAAAACTTGGAAAAAATATCTCATTGGTGCTTCTGTTTTAGCACTTGTTGCACTCGCTTTTTACTTCAAAGTATATATCCCAAAAACAACTTTTGAGATACAAACTCCTAAAATTGCCTCTTTAGATGCGCAAGTTTTTGGAATAGGAACTGTAAATGCCAAAGAAATTTATACCATAAGCTCACAAGTTGGTGGCAAAATCACTGATATTTTAACTGATGAGGGTTTGTGGATAAAAAAAGATGCACTTTTAGCTGTAATCGACCCAGTTGATTTGCCTTTATTGCTTCAAGAGGCCGAAGTTTCACTTCAAAAAGCAAAGTATGAATCAATTGCTTTAAAAAAAGAGATAGAGAGCTTAAATGCTCAAAAAACATTAGCTCAAATCACTTATAACCGTTACGAAAAATTGTTTCAACAAAAGTATGCTGCAAAAGCTGAGTTTGACAAAGCAACTGCAGATTTACAAAGCATAAATGCACAAATAGCATCAAGTAATGCTCGTATTGATTCAAGCACTTCTGAGGTACAAAGAGCACAAAAAAATATAGAGGCTTTGGAAACAAAGCTCTCAAGACTTAAAATTTATGCACCCATAGATGGATATGTTATCTCAAAAGATGCACAAATTTCTCAAACAGTTGTACCGGCACAAGCGATTATAAAAGTGGTTGATACAAAAAGTGTTTGGATTAAAGCATATATAGACGAGCAAATAAGTGCAAATGTCAAAGTGGGACAAAATGCTGCAATTACTCTTCGTTCACAAAGTGATAAAATATTTTCTGGTCGTGTCGCTCGTATATCAAGTATAAGTGATGCCGTTACACAAGAGCGAGAGGTAACGATTACATTTGATGCGCTGCCTATACCTTTTTATATCAATGAACAGGCACAAGTGCAAATTACCACGCAAGTATTTGATAATATTTTCACATTTCCTGCAACTCTTCTAACACAAGAAAAAGCAAAGCAAGGTGTTTGGGTAGCTAAAAATCAAACAGCACATTTTGTGGCATTGGATATTGTTGCCCGTTCAAATAATTTTGTAGGTGTAAAATCCGGAGTGGATGAGAGTACAAAAATTTTAGTCTTAAATCCAAACAAAAAGCCATTATCTGAGGGAATGAAAATTCAAAATGATTAATTTAGCGCAAAAAGATATTTCTCACACTTTAGGAAAGTTTGTCGTCACGGCGATGGGTGTTGGAATGTTGCTTGGAATTGTTTTGATTATGATTGGTGTCTATCGTGGATTGCTCGTGGATGCCCAAATACTACTTGATAGTGTCCATGCAGATATATGGGTTGTTCAAGAAAACACTATGGGACCTTTTGCAGAATCATCACGCATACATGAAGATTTAAAAGATTCACTCAAAGTGATAGAGGGAATTGATAAAGCAGAAGCTATGACTTTTCAAAATTTACAGCTTTATGGGCAAGAGAAGCCGGTGCGTGTTACTGCGGTCGGATACAACCCACATGCCGAGATTAATCCCATAAATAAGAACCATTTAATTCAGGGAAGGGTACTAGGGCAGGCACATTATGAGGTGGTTGTTTCAGTTGAAACTGGCTTTAAGCTTCATGACACTATCAATATCGGACGCAATATTTACACTGTTGTGGGTGTTCTCACAAAAGGGTGTGTCTCTTCAAGCGGTGACCCACTTATTTATGTAAGCCTTAAAGATGCTCAAGAGTTGCAGTTTAGCTACTCCAATGCAAATATACGCAACGATAGAGACAGAGGCATCGCTAGCGGCGGAGATACGCATATAGCAAATGCAATAGTAGCAACTATAAAAGCTGGTTATGATGCCAAGGAGATAGCAAAAAAGATTAGCATGTGGAAACATCAAAGTGTTTTTACAAATGAGGAACAAATCACGGTTTTGACCAAAAATCTTGTTGAGAGATCCGCAAAGCAGATAGGTCTTTTCACGGTGATTTTAGTTGTTGTTTCTACGATTATTATAGGGCTTATCATCTACACCATGACGCTTGAAAAAATAAAAGAGATTTCCATTATGAAACTTATCGGTATTCCAGATAGTCTGATTGTGAAGATGGTAGTTCAAGAGACTGTTTTGCTTGGCTTTTTTGCCTTTGTGTTTGGCACTGTTTTTTCCCAACTCACTTATGATAAATTCCCAAAAAGAGTAGTTCTGGAGAGTCCAGATGCATTCATACTCTTTGGCGTGATTATAATTGCCTCGATTTTAGCCTCTTTTGTAGGGGTAGCTAAAGTAGTTCATGCCGACCCTACCGTAGCGATAGGAGGCTAATATGCAAAAAGAACAGAGTATGAGAGTTGAAAATCTAGTAAAAAACTTTGGAAGCGGAGAGAGTCTTGTAAGCGTTTTGGATGGTGCCTCTTTTACCATAAACAAGGGTGAACTCATCGCCCTTGTAGCTCCGAGTGGAGCAGGAAAGACAACTCTTTTGATGATGCTTGGCTGTGTGGTTGAGCCAACTTCGGGTGGAATCTGGCTCGGAGAAGAGAAAGTGTATGGGAACCGTTGGCTGACACACAATTCAAGAAAAATCCGTCGCCAAAAAATCGGTTTTATCTTTCAGGCACACTATCTTATCCCCTTTTTAAATGTACTCGAAAATGTAACTTTAGTGCCACAAACTAACAAAGTTCCAACGAAAGAGGCAAATGCACATGCCATGGAACTGCTCAAATATTTTGATATCGCAGAAAAAGCATATGCTAAACCATCGCAACTCTCAGGCGGACAAAATCAGAGAGTCGCAATTGCAAGAGCTTTAGCCAATAATCCTGAAATTATCTTAGCAGATGAGCCGACAGCAGCCCTTGACACCGAGCGTTCCATCAGTGTAGTGAAAATGCTTAAAAAAATTGCCACAGAACAAAATGTAGCAATTATTATGGTAACACATGATGAGAGAATGCTAGAGTATTGTGACCGTGTGATGAAGATAGAAAACAAAAAAGTTGTGTTTGAATAAATTTTTATGAATTATCAGCGGAAGCTAAAACAGATCCGCATGACCAAAAAACACATCATGCTCTGTGTCCTTACGCATACTTTCTAAAATAGTTTTCGCTTTTTGTTTCGTATCTTTGTCAAAATAGATAAGCATGTTTCTTGAAAAAACAAAGTCGAATTTACCTAAAGCAGTAAATGAAGTGTCGAAAATATTTATTAATTTGAAAGTAACATGTGACTTTATAGAGTTGTTTAGAACATATTTTTCACCTGTAAAAGTAAAATATTTATTTATTATTTCAGGTGTTAAATTTCTAACATTTCGCTCTCTGTAAACTGCCTCTTTTGCTTTTGTGAGCGCATCCGAGTTTATGTCAATGCCCATTATATTAAAATTACTAGCCGATACTCCGGCTTCAAGAAGTGCGATTGCAATGCTATATGGTTCTTCTCCGGTAGCAGAGGGTGCGCAGAGAATATTCACATGTCGATTACTTTTTTTTACAAGTTTTGCCAATGCATCAATCTGATTGAACTCTCTGTAAAAGAATGTCTCGTTTGTGGTTAAGTAGTCAATTAGTTCCTGTTTTATCTGTCTATCCTTTTCGATGATTTGCAGAAGAGTTGTAAAAGAGTTTATCTCCCTTTGTTTGCAGAAGGTTGTTACTTTATTTGTTAAAATACTTATCTGCTTATCAAAAGTGATGCCCGTTGCATCCTTGAAGTATTCGGCGACTTGTAAAACATTTGAATAATCTTGAGAAATCTCTACCTTGCTCTCCTCGGCCTCAACCGACTTTTTTTTAAAAAAACTAAACATTATTCGCAGAACTCCCTTATAGTTTCTATTATCTCATTTATACCGGATACTTTGATATTTGCAACAACCAATCTTGCCCGGGAAGGCATTCCATCGACTATGGCATGTTCATTCTCTGTAATACACTGAGCACCGTTTAAACTTAACTCATTGCATCCATTTACCCCATCCTCTCCTATGCCGGTCAGTATAACACCCATTGTTTCGAAATCTTTCGTGAAACCGGAAAAAGAGCTAAAGAGAAGATTGATATCTGGATTGTAAGAGTCTTTAGGCGCTGGTTTTTGTAAAAAATAGAGTTGCGACATCTTTCTTATGATTTGAGTATGTCCACTGCATACATAGATAGTTCCAGCCTCAATTAAACAGCCATCAAGAGCCATAGTGACACGATTTTTACTATTGTTACCTAGTCGATTCATAAAACTTGGTAAAAAGCCATCAACCATGTGTTGTGCTATAACAATTGATGTGGAGCAAAGGGGATTTAGAGCGTTGATTATTTTTTCTATTTCTCCTGGTCCTCCTGTGGAGGCACCAATAAGGAGAAATTTTTTAAGTTCGGAAGGCTTCAAGTTTAGCGTGCAGGTCATCTGTCATAGAGTTAAGATGGTCAGCCGCGGCTGCAATCTCTTCAACATTTCTGGCATTTTGTGAAGAGATTTTATTTATCTCTGAAACTTGAGAAACGATATACTCAACATCTTTTCCTGTTTTTTCAAAATCTGTTACCGTTTTGTCGCTTGCTTTTACAGCAGCATTTACAATGGTCACACTTGCATTAATCTTCTCTTCCACATCCGTTGAGACATTTGCAAGCTCTTGAACCTCTGCCGAATTAGAATTCATTTGTCCACTTACATCGCCAATAGATTGAACGATTACATTGATAGTTGCATTGATTTCGGTAAGTGATTTTTGCGTTCTCTCCGCTAATTTTCTAACTTCGTCGGCGACAACCGCAAAACCTCTTCCATGTTCACCGGCTCTTGCTGCTTCTATGGCAGCATTGAGTGCAAGAAGGTTTGTCTGATCAGCAATATCCGAGATAACTTCAAGCACGGTTTTTACTGCATTTGCTTCATTTGAGAGAGTATCCATTCTATGTGCCAGTTCTATCTCAAGTTCAGCACTCTGCTGTACTTTCGAAGTTAGAGCAACTATATCATTTCTTGCAGCATTAAGATTCTCATTTGCTCTTACAATATCTTTTTTACTCTCTTGAGCATCTCTAATCGCTAAAATTATTTCATTTCTTATCTCATTTGCTTTGATAGTCGCTTGGTCGATTACAGCTACTGACTTTTCAACATTATTTCCAACGCCCATTGCGGTTGTAGAGAGCTCATGTGCAATAGAAGCATTTTCAGATGAGCCTTGTTTCGCGGTCTCAATCAGCTCTTTCAACGAAGTAAGAAGCCCATTAAATCCATGTGCCATTTGAGATAGCTCTTGAGGTGCATTTTCATCCGCTTGAATCGTTAAATCTTTACTTGTACTTATTTTAAGAAGCGTATTTTTGAAGTTTTCTATAGGTTTTGCTACGCTTATGTTGATGATAAATATTGCGAGTAAAGTGATAAGAATAAGAACAACAATCGACTCGACAATAATTGAGTTACGAATTGCATTTGGAGCTGCGAGAACTTCGCCCTCAGCTATTCTTGAAATAATAGCCCACTTCAAATCCTTTCCGACTTCTATAGGTGCATACGCAAGCAAAGTTTGATCACCGGTATATCCTGTTGCCATTATTATTCCGGTTTTTCCGGTTAATCCATCTCTAGAAGCGGGTGTATCCGATGAACCGGTGGCAGGATTTGCAAAAGATGCTTTGATTGTATTTGTATCTTTTCTTAGAAAACTATCGCTTCGCATAAGTTTGTCCGGTCCAACAAGATAGTCCTCTTGTGTTGCACCGTAGCCGCCTCTAAAGTTCATAACTTTGCTAATGGCAGCGTCGCTTATCTGAAATGCAAGAACAGCTTTTACCTCTCCATCAACTGTAACGGGTGTTGCTAAAAACATAGCCGGTTCACCTTTGCTAGGTGCGTAAGGTCGCATATCTACAAAGGCAGGAGCATTGTTCGCAAGAGCTTTTTTATAGACTTCACCTAAGCCACTCTCTTTTAAAGAACCAGTAGTAAGATTAGCACCATAGTCAGACTCTTTGGCTGCTGTGTACATAACATGTCCATGTTTTGCGCAGATGATAAAAACATCATAGTATCCATACTCTTTCATGTATTCTTGAAAAAATTCTTCGTGGCTTTTTGTCTTTTCTATTGCAAGTTGATTTTTAACTGGATAAGGGTCTGTGCCTGCTACTTCTAGCTCTTTGTGAACGAGAATCAAATCTTTAACTAGATTTGCTACATTTTGTGAATGAGAGAGTGATTTGATGTTGCCAATGCTATCGTTAAAGAAACTTTCTATCTGATTCTTTTTTACATCTCTAAGTGACTCAAGTTTAGCATCTGTCATCTCTAAGAGTGCTGACTTACTGTTTAGGACAGAGGTTGTCCCTATGACGGTTGCCAAGATAACCAAAGCGATACTGACAAGTGCAATTGTTTGTAATTTTATGGAAAGTTTTCCCATTTCCTTCTCCTTGTTTTATGTTAAGTAAAGGATTATAGCTTAAGAAGCTTTTTTTGATTGTGTAAAGTTACTTTTATCTACAAAATCGTAGATAAAAAAGAGGGATAAAGTAACATTCAAATGTTACTTTATGCTTTTTGACTCTTCGAGCATTCTGTCCATGGCATTGAATAGCTCAGTTGAAGCCTCTTCCATGTTATTGAAATTTTGTATAATGAGTGGTGCATTTTTGAGAGTTTCATCTTCTGCATTATTTTCAAGATATACAAGATTTTTATTGACACTTGTGTGCACAGTGGCATGTGGAGTTGCAATATTTTTGAACGAAGTAGTTTGTGAAAATCGCTTTTTGCCTTCTCCGTCGCACCATACACCAAGATTACATTGATGCGGGTTCTCCTCTTTTAGAATTTTTTTGAGTGACATTACCGAGTTGTACGCACGAGATTTATAAAGGATATGATAGAGTTTTTCGAGCACAACATAGATACTGTTTTCCATGTGATAGGAATGGCTTACTATTTTAGTAGAATTTTCGCTCAACTCTTCTAGGGTTCCCTCAAAACTGCTTATCATCTCTGCAGAATGGTTTACCGTCTCTTTCATTATGTCAGAGCTTGACTGGATGTCATTCATCCCTTGCTGAAGAGATTTTATAGAAACTGAAATTTCACTTGTTGCTTTGTGCGTTCTCTCTGCTAGTTTTCTTACTTCATCCGCTACAACGGCAAATCCTCTTCCATGTTCACCGGCTCGGGCTGCTTCAATCGCAGCATTGAGCGCAAGCAGATTGGTCTGTTCCGCAATATCCGTAATAAGTTCAATGACAGAAGTGATGTTGTTTGCTTGATGTGCGAGGTCGCCAATGCTATGATTATTATTATTTACCTGTTCGTTTAAATTATCGAGATTACTTACAATCTCATTGATGTTTTCTCTGGAATCATTTGCCAAATCAGCAGCAGACTTTGTGGCATGTGTAATGGATTTTAAGTTGTTGATATTGTTTTGCAAATCATTTAAAATAAGAGAGAGAGACTCAGAGACATGAACACTTTTGGTGCTGAGTTCTGCATTGAAGGCATCTCTTTGCACTTTTTTATTTTGCTCTTTCATAATCTCTATGTTGTTTGCAACATTTTCTAGTGCCAAAATAAACTCACCTTTCATTCCCTGCGAAGATATTTTTTTGGTAAAGACACCTTTTGAAGCATCTGTTATGGTTGAGTTTATCTCATGGATTACATGTTCTACCTGTTCAAGTAGTTTAGAGAGTTCTCCTCCCATGATTCCCAATTCCGTATTCTTGTTTGATTCGGTACATTTTTTACTAAAGTCACCATTTGCAGAGTAGCTGATGAGCGATGTAAATTTTTGGATGCCGCCTGTTATAGATGTACTAATTATGGTTGCCAAAATAAGGACTACAATACCACAGATTACTCCAGCTACAAGAACCAAATATTTATAAAAGCTTAAGTTGTCCGCTAAGGCTATAGAGTCTGTGTCTAGCTCTTTTTGTTTAAACTCAACAAGTTTTTTAAATGATACTCTCGAAGCATCCGCTGAGGGTGTTAAGTCGTTGTGGTATTTTTTATAAATTTTTGTTTTGTTATTTTCTATATCATCTTTTGAGAGCGATTTCATCATGGCAAACGAGTTGTCTAAAAACAGCATTGTAGAAGTTTCTGCTTCTTTCACCATCTTTGAGGCAGTGTCATGTTCCATCATCTTTTCTAAAGATAAAAAGAGTTTACGGCACTCTTCTATCGACTCACTGAGTTTAACCATGTTTTTGTCATAATCTCCGCCTAGCATTATGTCCCGAGTCGTACGACTTACAAAATTTAGATTTTTTTCTATCTCTAAAGTTTGTATTGCCCCCCGCATAGAATTTTGATGAAGATGCTCATACTTTGATTCTATATAGCTCATCGCTATAAATACAAAAATTGTTGCCGAAAAAATGGAAAACGTAGCCATGACAATGAGGAGATTCATCTTTTTTTTGATACTTAAGTTTGAAAACATTAATATAACCTTTTTTTTATATGTCTTAAATAATAACATATTTATTTACACATAATTATAAAAATAAATAAATTTGTGATAAATTTTTGATAAAAGTAGCGATATTCAACTCTCTGTGGCGAGTGCAAGCCATTGGTTTCATTTTTTACTTACAGGAGTAAATTCCGTACCAAGTACGGAATTATTGATTAAGATTGCTTTTTTCTAAATAGGTGATAATTTTCAGCTTCTAGCATCTCTTCAACATATTTTTTTACACATTTGCTGCACTCCGTCCAAATGCCGGATGGAAGTCTCACTTCAAGCTTTTTCTTTTGTCTGAATTTTATGATTTTTTTAGGAGATAAAACTTTTGTAACCGGAGTAAAATCTACATCCGTTAAGTCAATATCGTTTTTATAAAAAATCGTTTGTTTCTTGAAATTACCCCAGCCTGGGATTCCGTCTTCGGTGTAAGGAACATCATATCCATTTTTAAACGAGACCATCATTTTATAGTGACTGTTTTCAAATACCTGAGTTACCACCCCTGAACCAAATACCATTCCATAAAGCTTGTCGCCAACTTGAACCTTGTCAAAATATGCCATTTTTTTTCCTTTTATATATTTTTATGATTATATCTTGGAAAGATTACACAAAGTTAACCAACTTTTATTCTTGCGAAACAATAACTCTGTTTCTTCCACTGTTTTTAGCGCTATAAAGCGCATTGTCGGCTCTTTTTACGACCATTTTTGAATCTTCATCCTCAACTCTAAATTGTGAAATGCCAAAACTGCAAGTTTTACTGCCAATTGTATCAAATGTGTGATGCTCTATTTCACTTTTGAGTTTTTCAGCTAAGTATTTAGCTTCGTTCATGTCTGTTTGAGGTAAAATAATCAAAAACTCTTCGCCACCCCAGCGACCCAAAATATCTGTTGCTCTGATGTTTTGTTTGAGTATATTGACAACACCGACCAAGACTTCATCCCCCACATCATGTCCATAGTTATCATTGACAGCTTTGAAATGGTCAATATCGAGTAAAATAACCGAAAAAGTTGCATTGTATCTTTTGGCTCTATCTACCTCTTGTTTGAAACTATTTTCTAAATGCAGTCGATTGAATATTTTTGTAAGCTGATCAGT
Organism: Campylobacterales bacterium; assembly: GCA_026390115.1. Lineage (GTDB taxonomy): Bacteria > Campylobacterota > Campylobacteria > Campylobacterales > Sulfurimonadaceae > Sulfurimonas. The sequence continues at coordinate 159,647 of JAPLGO010000016.1, forward strand.
TACTGCGAGTTCTTCAACTCTTTTTTTATCTGTAATATCTTGGCGAATAGAGCTATATCCGTCTATTTTTCCGTTTTTGTCAAAAGTTGGGGCGACTATAATATTTACCCAGTAGTAGGAGCCATCTTTTTTTTGGTTTTTGATTTCACCAAGCCAACTTTTTCCCTGTGTTATGTTGTGCCACAAATCTTTATAAATGGAACTATCAAAATCTGGATGTCTTAAAATATTATGTTTTTTTCCTAAAAGTTCAGCTTTTGAATAGCCTGAAATTTTACAAAAAGCTTCACTTGCTTCTGTGATGACACCGCTTAAATCGGTTGAGGAAGTTATGACATATTTATCGATAATATCAATATGCTTTTTCATCTTTTCATTTATCTCTTGAAGGCTATTTTTACTATTTTTTAGCTCTTGAGTACGCATTTCGATTTTTATTTCAAGCTCTGTTGCATAGTTTTTAATGATTTCTTGTGACTCATAAAGAGATTGCGACATGATGTTAAAACTCTCAGTAAGGGTTCCTATTTCATTCTCCAACTTTATCTCTTGAGTGTTTTGAGAAGGTTTAAATTCGCCTTTAGTAGTGATATTTCTTACTTTTGCTATTAAGGTTTCTATGGGGTCTATGACATGTTTAGTGACTAAAATAATTGCAAGACTTATAAAAAACACAACGAAGAAAAGTATAAGTGCATTGACTAACATTCTATTGTAAATGGGTTGCATGATTTCATCATAATCTATTTTTACATTCATTCCCCAGCGAAGAGAAGGTATATATTTCCATGCAGCAAATACTTTTGCCCCTCTATAATCTGTTGCTATTGATGTTCCATAATTTCCAAGAACTGCATCTTTTACAGGTGCGTTTTTCTCTTTTGAATCGCTTGATTGTAAAATCATATTGTCTTTAAAGGAGTTAGGAAAATGTCTCAGAGGCATCGCTGAAACAACATTAAAATCTTTATCAAGATACCCCGCAACAATCTCTCCACTTTCTCCTAAATCATCATAGCTAAGAATTTTCTCAAAGAGCTTTGTTTCTGAGATTTGAATGGCAATGATGCCGAGTGTTTTGTTCCCATCAAAAAGGGGAATAGAGATAAAAGAGGCCTTTGATTTGGATGGCGTATAGTATTCAAATGTTGACATTTGTGTATTTAAGGTAGATTTACTATTTTGAAAAACCCATGAAAGAGCAGAGTCGCTGAGAGGTCCACTTAATAAATTTTGGTACAAATCTGATTCTTTTTTAAGAGTGTAGAGTACATCGCCATTCGTGCTTATGAGAAACAAATCATAAAATCCATATTTTTTGCAGAGGCTTTCAAAAAAAGGATTTACATCGTGTACATTGTTGCTTTTATTGTGTGCAAACTCCGTTCCATAGGATTGAAGCAGCTCTTTTGTTTTTGGTAACATAGCCATAACATCTAGCTGGTTATGGAGCATGGCAACATAGGTTTCTGTTGTGTCCGCTTTTTTGTCTAGGATTTCAGTAAGATGCTTTTCTGTATTAATCTCAACATCTGATTTTAAATTAATAAAATAGAATAGAGATAAAAAGAGAAGCGGTACAATGGATACTACAAAAAACCATAATAAAATTTCATTTTTTATGTGTAAAGAGTACCATTTACTCATTTTAGCTCCTTACTTGCTTCATATTTGTTACCCCATTTTTTATATAATTCATCTTGATATTGCAACATTGTGTCAGAGTCGATATACAAAGGAAATGGCTTTGGTTCTTGTTGGGTTTTAGAATCCCAAACGATTTGAGCTTCCCCTTTTGCATCTATTTTTGCTATAAGCACTTGTTTCCAGATATGATTATTTGTCTCTTCTATCGTTAAAATTTCTCCAGCTCCTCCAATACTTTGTTTGCCTATATTTTTCTTTAGAGTGCTTGTTTTATAGCAATTATATTTTGTCGCAATTTTTGCAAAGAGTTGCACACCCATAAAAGCGGTGTACATAGGTTCAGTTATGGTTGTTTGTTTTGCAAATGCAGTGTTAAAAAGTTTTTTAAGTTCTTTGTTTTGTGGCGTATCTAAGGAATTGAAATAACTCCATGTGATGTAATTTCCCTCCATAGAACCAATCTCTTGGGCTATTTTTTGCATTTCGGTTTCGGTGATGGAAAAGGAAAAAACAGGTGTCTCATGCAACGATATTCCAGCCTCTTTAAGTGCTTTAAAGAAGGCTGTATTGCTATCGCCATTGAGAGTATTGAGTATAAAGGATGGTTTTGTTACTTTTATCTTTTCTATGATATTAGTAAAATCACGCTCTCCTAAAATTTTATACTCCTCTGCAACTATAGAAATACCCATATATCCGGAAATAGACTCGATAAATTTGTTTGTCATTTTTGGATAAATATACTCAGAACCGACCAAAAAGGCCCTGTTTCCGAAATTTTTAACCGCATAATCGATTGTAGGAACAACTTGTTGATTCGGAGTAAGTCCTAAATAAACGATGTTTTTTGAATTCTCAAAACCTTCATACTGGATAGGATAAAATAAAAGTGCATCATTTTTTTCTAAAATAGGTTTCATCGCTTTTCTTGAAGAGGATGTCCATCCGCCAAATATAGTTGTGATATTTTGCTTTATGAGTTGGTTGAGAGCATCTTTGAAACCTTCATCATTCGATTTTCCATCGACCACAACGGCTTCAAGTTTTTTTCCTAAGATTCCACCCGCTTTATTTATCTCATCAATGCTCAAAAGCGTAGCATCTAAAACACTCTTTTCACTCATCGCCATAGTTCCAGATAAAGAGTGGATGATACCAACCTTAATAGACTCTTTTTCAAATTTTGAAAAAGTAAATACAGACAATAAAACAAATAAAACAATAGAAAAAATAAGAGTGTAAAACTTTATATCCACCGCGCCTTCCTTCTTTGAATGAATTACAGTTTCATTTCATGTATAATACACTTTTTTTAATATAAAATGATTAAATTGAATTTACACATGCATAAATTGTGAGAGTAAAATGATAATCACAACTAAAGAAAATGGAAAGATATGGCTTGTAAAAACAAAAGGATTGATGCCAAATAGTTTCTGATTTATACCTCTCACACCAAGCCATGCGCCTAAAAATGCCTTAATGCTCAGCATTATTTGAAAACTACTCATGCCATCCGCACCAATTTTTCCAAAAATCTGAGTAATCATATAGAAGCCGCTAGCAACAGCGACCATCAGAGCGTAGGGAACAACCTTTCTAACATGCACCATAATGGCTTCCCGTGCCACTTTATACTGCTCGTCGCTCAGAGAGCGGTTCATCTTAGACAAAAATAGAACATCAACAAATAAAAAACCGCCGTAGATAAAAACCGAAAAGATGTGAATGGTGTGAATGAGTGTGTAAATGATGGGAAATCCTTTTTATGTAATGCTAACATAAAATGATTTGAATCGTAGTTTTTTTATAGTAAAATGCACACTATTAAAAATTATTCGGAGATTGAATGAAACAAGAGAAGATAGACAAAACGCCCGCAAGGTTAGATTTTCTTCAAAGTGTTACGGGTCTGATTCTTGCTCTTTTTATTGTGGGACATATACTCTTTGAAGCTTCCATTTTAGTTAGCAACGAGATGATGTATAGAGTGACTCTTATGTTTGAAGGGTACTACTTTTTTGGAGAGACCTATCCGGGAATTGTCTCCTTTTTGGCGGCTGCAATCTTTACAATTTTTATTCTGCATGCAGCGCTCGCACTTAGAAAATTTCCTTCAAGTTATAAGCAGTACCGCACATTAAGAGAACATACACAAAGAATGCAACATGAAGACAGCTCTTTATGGATGATTCAGGTAGTTACGGGCTTTATGATGTTTTTTATAGGTTCGGTGCATCTCTATATTATGATGAGTCAACCCTCAAATATTGGTCCATTTGCCAGTTCTCACAGAGTTGTGAGTGAGTTCATGGGACCGCTCTACTTTATGCTTCTTCTCTCCGTTGTCTCACATGCCTTTATCGGGCTCTACCGTTTAGCCTTAAAATGGGGATTTATGGAGGGCAAACATACGGAAATTTCTCGTGTTAGATTTAAACTTATTATGAAAGCGATGATAGCTGTTTATATCGTCGTGGGTTTTTCATCCCTCGTAAAATACACATACATTGGGCTTACACATGATTTTAGCGATGGAGTGAAATACAAATCAGAAACTATCCACATGGAGAACCACGAATGAAAATAGTTTATACGGATGTCTTAATCATTGGTGGCGGATTAGCAGGTCTACGGGTTGCAACAGGCGTAAAAGAGAGGGGGCATGATGCGGTAATTTTATCGCTTGTTCCACCAAAGCGCTCACACTCCGCAGCGGCTCAGGGCGGCATGCAGGCGAGTCTGGCAAATTCAAAAATGGGCGAGGGCGACAACGAGGATGTTCACTTCGGCGACACTATCCGCGGAAGCGACTGGGGAGCAGACCAAGAAGTAGCACGCATGTTTGTCCACTGCGCACCCAAAGCCATCAGAGAACTTGCGGCTTGGGGTGTTCCATGGAGCAGGGTTCAAAAGGGTGACAGAACTGCCATTATCAACGCCCAAAAAGTCATAATCAGTGAAAAAGATGACGCACATGGGCTTATCACCGCAAGAGATTTCGGCGGTACAAAAAAGTGGAGAACCTGCTACACGTCCGACGGAACAGGGCATAGCATGCTCTATGCGATGGACAACAAAGCACATCAGGATAAGGTGGAGATTCATGAGCGAATGGAGGCTATCTCACTCATTACGGATGAGGGGCGCTGTTACGGAGCGGTGGCAAGAAACCTTATGACCGGAGAGCTGGTCGCGTATGTCGGTAAAGCCACAACGGTTGCAACGGGCGGATACGGCAGAATTTACAGTGTCTCAACCAATGCGATTATCTGTCAGGGAATAGGGCAGGCAATAGCACTGGAGACCGGAATTGCAACTTTGGGAAACATGGAGGCGATACAGTTTCATCCAACCGCAATTGTTCCGGTCGGAATCCTCACAACAGAAGGGTGTCGCGGGGACGGTGGGCTTCTCCTTGACAAAGACGGGTATAGATTTATGCCTGACTACGAACCGGACAAAAAAGAGTTAGCTTCGAGAGATGTAGTTAGCCGCAGAATGACGGAGCATATCCGAAAAGGCAAAGGCGTTAAGAGCCGTTACGGAGACCACTTATGGCTTGACATTACTATTTTAGGACGCGAGCATATTGAGAAAAATCTTCGTGAAGTTAAAGAAATTTGTGAAAACTTTTTGGGCATAGACCCCGCTGTCAGCTGGATTCCGGTTCGCCCGACACAGCACTACTCCATGGGCGGAATCCGCACCAAATATACGGGCGAATCGCAAACGCTCAAAGGGCTTTACTCCTGCGGAGAGGCGGCTTGCTGGGACATGCACGGATTTAACCGTTTAGGCGGAAACTCCGTAAGTGAAACTGTTGTTGCGGGCATGTTGGTCGCTGAATACATCTCGGATTTTTGCGATTCACCTGAAAGCTCAATGCACATTCACTCCTCTAAAATTGAGATGGCTCTGAAATATGAGAGAGATAAACTTGAAGCACTTCTGACAAAACAAAATGGGGAAGATGCTTATGTTCTGCGTCGCCGCATGGAAGAGATTATGATGGATAAAGTCGGAATTTTTAGAAACGGCAAAGATTTGCAAGAGGCGGTGAGTGAGCTCGAAGAGCTACTCAAACGCTCAAAAAATATAGAGGTATTCCGTTCAAAAAGCCGCGCGGCAAATCCGGCTCTGGTGAACGCATACAGAACACAGAAGATGCTCAAAGTTGCCCTTACGGTGGCTTACGGGGCACTGCTGAGAGAGGAGAGCCGAGGTGCACACTCAAGAGAGGATTTCCCTGCGCGGGATGATGAGAACTGGCTCAAGCGAACCATTACCTCATGGCCGGATGAAAACCAAACTATGCCGAGTGTGAGTTATGAGCAAATTCCTGTTGGAAATATGGAACTTCCTCCGGGATTTCGAGGCTATGGAGCGGATATGACAAAGCATCATCATGAGACAAAAATGAGATTGGCAACAGTGGAAGCCGTACAAGAAAAACTACAAAAAGAGGGGGCAACCCGCTTTGAGATACAGAATGCTCTGATGCCCTATCTTGATAAATTGCCAAAAAAATATCGTAATATAAATGAGAGATTAGGAGAAAATATATGAGTGAAGAAAAACCAAGAATCTTAAAAATAGCCGTTCTTCGCTTTGATCCAAATGATAAAAACGATTTTCCTCACATGGAACATTTTGAGATTGAAGAGGCGGATGGAATGACCCTTTTTATCGTTTTAAATGAGATTAGAGAACATCATGACAACTCTCTCATGTTCGATTTTGTCTGCCGTGCAGGAATCTGCGGAAGCTGCTCCATGCTTGTAAACGGGCGCCCGACTCTGGCATGTAGAACGCTCACCTCCAAGCTGGATACGAACATTACGCTTGCACCTCTTCCTCTGTTTAAGCTGATAAAAGATTTGTCTATTTATAGCGGTGAATGGATGCGTTATCTGAATGAGCATCTTGAGACTTGGATACATGATAAAGAAAAAGAGCAGAATTTTGACAAACTTGAGGAGAGAATGGAACCATCGCTCGCAGATGAAATTTATGAGCTAGACCGTTGTGTTGAGTGCGGCTGTTGTGTGGCAGGGTGTGGTACGATTCAGATGAAACCGAGTTTTGTTGGAGCGGTCGGACTCAACAAAATTGCCCGTTACCACCTTGACCCGCGGGATAAGAGAAGCGATGAAGAGTATTATGAACTTATCGGTGATGAAGATGGCGTTTTTGGATGTATGACGCTTTTGGGATGTGAGGATGTCTGCCCGAAAGATTTGCCTCTGCAGAGCAAAATTGCGTATTTAAGACGCATGATGGTTAAAACGGCGTTAAAAAATTAAAAAACTTTTTAAATCTCCGGCATTTATGCCGGTAGCTTTAGGGGGTTGTAAGGGACAATATTGTCCCTGCCATTAAAGCGGACTGGTTCGTTTTAATGCATAAAATCAAATAGAAAAAAAGGAGTTACATGTCAATAGCAGAAATGGAGATAGAAAAGTTTGAAAAGGGCGGGGGCGATGAAAATAAGGTCTTTTATCAAGCGATGGAGGAGGTTATCCGCTCTATTGCTCCGCTTTTGGAGTCTGACCCGAAATATACAAAATACGCAGTTTTAGAGAGACTTGTTGTGCCTGACAGGGTTATAAAGTTTAAAGTTACTTGGTTTGATGACAATCAAAATGTTATGGTAAATACGGGTTACAGAGTCCAGTTTAACAATTCACTTGGACCCTACAAGGGCGGTTTGCGATTTCATCCGAGCGTGAATGAGGGGATTTTGAAGTTTTTAGGGTTTGAGCAGATTCTAAAAAACTCACTTACAGGATTGCCTATCGGCGGTGCTAAAGGCGGAAGTGACTTTGATCCTAAAGGAAAAAGCGATTTTGAAGTTATGAAATTTTGTGCTGCTTTTATGACGGAACTTCATAAATATATCGGACCCCGCATCGATATTCCGGCGGGCGATATCGGGGTTGGAGGGCGTGAAATAGGGTATCTTTTTGGAGAATACAAAAAAATTACTCTTAAATATGATGGAGTTCTGACAGGTAAGCCCTTTATGTTTGGCGGTTCTTTGATGCGCCCTGAGGCTACGGGGTACGGAGCTGTTTATTTTACTGAAAAGATGTTGGAGATAGAGAATAAAGAGCCGCTTTCTGGCAAGGTTTGTACAGTGAGCGGAGCGGGAAATGTGGCACTCCATGCCATAGAAAAACTGCAGCAGATTGGGGCGATTCCCGTAACATGTACAGACTCGCAAGGTACTATTTATCATTCAAAAGGTGTGGATTTAGTACTTCTAAAAGATTTGAAATTAGAGAAGAGAGCTTCGCTAGAAGAATATATAAAAAGTCATCCTGAAGCAGTGTATATTCCAACTTCAAACTATCCTGATGGAGGGCATGCTGTTTGGAACATTCCTTGTTTTGCAGCATTTCCTTGCGCAACACAAAATGAGCTGACAGAAATAGATGCAAAAAATTTGATTGCAAACGGATGCATCAGCATAACTGAGGGTGCAAACATGCCATGTACTCCAGAGGCAACCGAGCTGTTTTTATCACAAAAAATCTGTTTTGCACCTGCAAAAGCGGCAAATGCGGGAGGTGTGGCAGTGAGTGAGTTTGAGATGAGCCAAAACGCTTCCATGCAACGATGGTCTTTTGAAAAAGTGGATAAAAAATTAAAAATAATTATGAGACAAATTTGTACAAGGGTTGCCTTAACTGCGAAAGATTATGGAGTTGAAGGGAATTATGTCGATGGTGCGAACATTGCAGGATTTAAAAAAGTGGCAGACGCTATGATTGCAGAGGGAATTTAAACGTCGATTTTTTCCTACATGGCAATCCTTTTGACACAGGAATTCTTGCAAAAAGCCTAATTGAAATATTGGCATACTTCTGTTATACCATTTAGTATTGTCAGCAAAATATAGAAGAGAAGTTTTCAATAAAAAAATTGACTTAACATTAAAAGAAATTTGTTTGGAAATAAATAATGATTAAGACCAAGTTTATTCAAATATATAACAAAATATAGTAGACAATTAGTTACTAAGTATCGACTTGTTAGCTCTATTCAACCAATTATGGCTACATAAAAAAAGGAGTGAATGATGTCATTAAATTTAGAAGATATTTTAGTAGTCTATATTTCAGCAACTGCGTTATTTGATTTATCAACGCCTCCGGAATATAAGTGTGATATACCTCTGTGCTAGGACATGCCCAAGAGATAAACTCCGCATCCGGTTTCAGCCTTGCAGCCTCTTGCGCTTACATGCTTGGAGAGTATGATTTAGCCGAGAAATATTGGCATAGTATTTTAGAGATAGAGCCTGATAATGCAGATGCTTATAATAATTTGGGAGTTTTATTTCTCAACATGGAGCGTTTTGAAGAGGCAAAAAATGCTTTTGTTCAAACAATAAAATTCAAAAAAGAGTCTTTTCAGGCATACAATAATTTGGGGATAACGCTTAAAGCACTTTTTCGTTTTGATGAGGCAAAAATCGCATATCAAAAAGCTTTAGAAATAAATCCAAATGATGCGGAAATACTTAGTAATTTGGGTAATTTACATAGAGAGCTTCAACATTTTGATGAGGCAGAAGCCTTCTATCGGGAGGCTATTGCTCTGCAACCGGATTATGTGAATGCTTATCGAAATCTTGGATTATTGCTTAAAGGAACAAAGCGTTTTATTGAGGCAGAAGAGACATATAAATATGTTCTAAAATTAAAACCCACATGTGTCCAAACACAATCAAATCTTTCTTTTTTATTGCTGGAACAGGGAAGATACACCCAAGCATGGCCGCTCTTTGAAGTACGATATGCACCTTCTCTGCTTCACTCATCGGCTCACATGCCAATATTGTCTTTTCCTAAGTGGCAAGGAGAATCTTTATTCGGTAAATCCTTGATCATTCTACATGAACAGGGATTCGGTGATGAAATTATGTTTGCACGCTATGTGCATGTTCTTGAAAAAATGGGTGCTTCACGCATCACTCTTGTCTGTAAAGCGCCCTTAATTAGTTTATTCCAATCTCTCTCTTCAAGTATTCTTAGTGTTACTTCTGATGAGGAGATTATGGAGCATGACTTTTGGAGCTTTTTACTGAGTTTGCCGCTTCACTGCAAAACGACTTTAGAGACTATTCCCTCAGAGTTGCCTTATCTGAGTGTTCCAAAAAATTGTGTAGAGTATTGGAAAAATAAATTGCCCAAAGAGGGTATGAATGTTGGAATTGTATGGAAGGGTTCATCGCATCACCTCAATGATTTGCACCGTTCTCTTTCGTCGTTGTCGGAGATTAAACCTTTATGGTCAATCTCGGGTGTGCATTTTATAAGTCTTCAAAAAGGCTCAGGCGAAGATGAGGCAATCAATCCGCCTCTTGACCAACCGCTTATCCATTTGGGCACAGAGATAGAAAATTTTTTAGATACCGCAGCTATTGTTGAAGCCCTTGACTTGGTAATTTGTGTAGATACTGCAATTGTCCATCTTGCAGGCGCATTAGGAACGGAGTGTTGGGTATTGTTACCTGAAGTCGGTACGGATTGGCGATGGCTCAGAGATAGAGACGATTCACCTTGGTATCCAAATGTCATGAGACTTTTTCGGCAAAAAACACCGCAGAGATGGAATGAAACAATCAATGAAGTAGCGTTTGCGCTGAAGAAAAAGATAAACATGCTAATTTTCTAAGATTTACATAATACCTCGTAGTTAGTAATATAGCTTGCATTTGCGTGTTGGAATAAAGGGGATAAAACTTTAATCTATAGCTTAAAGGCAACATGAAATATATTTTTACCTTTTACATACCAATAATCGGCATGAAAAAATCCCTCTTACGATAGTTTCAGACTTTTTCGATAAAATCATTTTTCAAGAATTTATACTAATAAATAAGGTACTTTATGGAACAAACAAAATCAAGAGTAAATATTTATGGGCTTTTATCTCGTGTCTTACTTCAAGAGCTCGATTTGGAAGTTTTAAAAACTATAAAAAGTGATGAAAATATTTTAGATTTTTTCCCAACTTTACGAGATTGGAAGGAGTTTAAAGAGGTTGATGAGAGCAAGCTTTTGGATGAGTATTTTAATCCTGACTTCGTAAATCTTTCTGTGTTACACCTCATTCCCTATGAAACTTTTTACACAAGAGAAGACCAGAAGATTGAGACGGGCGGAGCAAATCCTGTAACGGACATGTATAGTGCTTATGATTTTATGGTAGATTACGAAGCTTCTCGCACTGTCTCGGCTGACCACATCGGGGTAGAGTTGGAGTTTATGCATCATCTTTGCGTGGCGGAGATGAAGGCTTTGCAAGAGGGTGATAAAGAGGCAATAAAAGAGCTTCAAGAGGTGCAACGTGCGTTTTTAAACAAACACCTTCTTCAGTGGGCGCCGATGTATCTCATTAGCATGAAGTTTGAAGCCAGAACACCTCTCTACTACGATGCTGCAGATATGGCGTTGGAGTTTATTTTGAGCGATAATGAGTATTTGGTAAAAGAGTTAAACCTCTAACATGTCACTCATTCAGTTAAATGCAAGCAGATGTGTCCGTTCCCTCAGCAAAGAGAGCGAGTGTAACAGGTGTGAAGTTATCTGCCCGACCGGAGCGATAGTTGTGGGGGATAATCCGCTCCCTGCTATAAATTTCTCCTTATGTGTGGGTTGCGGAGCATGTGATGCAATTTGTCCAAACGAGGCGCTCTTCCTTGATGACTTCAACTCTACAAACTTCTTTTTTGATTTTATAGAGGATGAGCAGAATATTATCTCTTGCCGCAAGAATGTTCCTTGTATTGCAGCTTTGGGGGTTGAATATCTTATCTCTTTGGCGGTGCTCAAAAAAGAGGTAGTTTTTGACATGGGGTATTGCGACACATGTGAGATTCAGTCCACATGCAAAGCCCAAATTCTCAAAAACCATGAAGAGGCTTCTTACCTGCTCGAAGCTATGGAAAATGGGGCTTTAATCAGATTGGAAAATATCTGCTATGAAAGTGAACTTAAAGAGAGCAACAGAAGAGATTTTCTTCGTTCAATTAACTTCACATCCATAGTAAAAACTAAACACAGTTTTGAGCAAGAGGTAAAAAAAGCTACGGATGAGCTGGTGGAACACACTCTTAAAAAAGCGGATATCGCACTGCTAAAACAGAAGAGAATTCCACACAAAAGAAAGCTTTTTTTTACAGCGATTAAGAGAGTCCAAAAGCCGTCTCTTTACCATGTGGTGGATGCAGCAGAAATCTCTTTTACCTCGCAAAAACTTATGGATAAAGAAAGTTGCACGGCATGTCAGATGTGTTACAGAGTCTGTCCAACAGGTGCTTTGACTTCGGATGTGAAAAATTCTAAGATAGATTTTGATCCATTTTTGTGTATAAAGTGTAATATCTGCCATGATGTGTGTGAGCCAAATGCGATAACGCTCTCGCCTTCTTATAATATAAAAGAATTTTTTGAGCCGGAGGTGCAGAATTTGATAACATTCAGTGTAAGAAGATGCAATGAGTGCAGTGTGATTTTCAGCACAAATTCGGGCGAAAAACTCTGTTACAGATGTAAAGCAGAGGAAGAAGAGGCGAGAGAACTTTGGGGAATACAAAATGATGAATAACGCAAATGAAATTTCTAAGAAAACAAAACTCTATGGTTTTATCGGTGAACATGCCGGTGTAAGCAGGTTTAGCACGCTGATAAACAAGATGTTTAAAGAGCATGGCGATGATGCCATGATGATTCCGATGAATATTAGAGAGGATGATTTTTACTTCACACTCTCCAATATGAAAAAATCGCATGTGGATGGAGCGGTTATTTCAAACGAATATGTGAGCAGAGTTATTGAAGTTCTTGATGAGACTTCTTCTCTGGTAAAGCGAAGCGGCATGTGCGATATTGTCTTCAAAGAGGGTGAAAAACTCAGAGGTGATTTGTTTGGTATGCGGGTTTTGCTGGAGCATCTCAAAGATTTGAGACTCTCTAAAATAGCTCTTATCGGTACAACTTCGCATGCTAAAGCCTTTTCATTTTTGTCATGCGGATTTGAGGTGAGTTACTTTGGAGAAAATCTTGAAGAGCTTATGCAGTTCTGCGAGGAGGTTGAGATAAAAGACGGCGATTTGAACCGCTTGGCAAAGGGTTTAAATAGTGATTTGTCCGGCTTTGATGCGGTTCTGGACTTCTCCAATATGAGGAGTTTAGAGAGCGTTGAAATATTGCCTCTCTTTAATTTTGACATGAAAAACAATAAAGAGTACTCGCCACTAAAATCAAGAGCGCACGATCTTGGTGCGGAGTACACAAGCTATGACGACATGATAGAAATATTTGCCCAAAAAGCGTACAAAACTATAAAAGGAAATTGATATGAATGAACATGATTTAAAAGATTTAAGAGTTGAGTTTGATAAGTTTGTAAATGAAGGTTGTACGCTGGATTCACAGTCCGGTGCAACCCGAAATACGGCTGATAAAGAGGAGGAAGAGCCAGTTCCACAGTTTGTGGATGCACTCACTACGATACTTTTGGCACCGGCACATAGCGGAGTTTACCTTTCAAGACTCGATATAAAAAGAATTGCCGAAGCGATTGATGAGTCTATTCCAATCAAAGAGCGACTCAAAATGGTTCGCTCGCTTTTTAGACACACAACAAAAAAAGAGTATCTGGAAGAGGCTTTTGGTGAGATAAATAAGCACATAAACGGGCGTATTTTAATCTATCAAGAACTCGGTGAAGCGTTTCCTGCATCAAAGTTTATTTTTGCCGAGCATACAAAAAAAGCAGAAAAAACTATGAAAATGTTGCAGCAGATTATAGAGGATTTTGAAGAGATAGAGCCGACAAGCGACCCCTTAGCTATTTAGTTGATTTTACGCACTTTTCAAAAAAGTGCGTAAAACACCTTGAAATTCTCGAAAAACAGAGTTTTTCGTAGCTTTAGGGGGTTGTAGGGACAATCTGTCCCTACCACTAAAACGGACTTGTTTGTTTTAGTGCGTAACATCAGTTAGTTACTTCTCGCCAAAGCAGCAAAATCAATCTCTTGAGATTTTTCTTGCGCTCTTTTTTTATCTTCTTCGTAATTACCGGAGCTGAAGGTATATTCGCTTTTGTTTAGAATACACCCTTTGATACCCGGCAAACAAGGCTTGCTTAGAAATTTGCATTCGCCTTTAAAATCGTGCTGACATGTCCAACCCATTTTAAAGACCTTGAAGTGCTAAAGAGCCTTGCCAGAGAGCAGCACTCAGTATTCCGGCTACAAATCCGGCGATAACATCATCACCGACTACGCCTAAACCGCCTTTCATTTCTCTATCGATTCTGCCGATGATGGAGGGTTTTGTGATATCAAAATATCTAAAAAGCAGAAATGACAAAAAGGATTGAATTAAAAATCCATTCCCCCATATACCGAGTTCACCCAAGTTTATAGTTATCGCAGGTGCAACGCTCAGAGCAAACCACATGCCGGCTAACTCATCGATTACTATGCGTTTATCGTCATGGATTCCGCTTATTTTTTCATATTTATCGATGGCTTTAATCGCGATAACGGTGACAAGAAGTGAGGCTAAAAAAAGAGTTTGTGCATCAAAAGCGATGAGTACCCACATTCCAAGAAAAAGAGCGACAACACTCCCAACAGTTCCGGGAGCTTTCGGTGCAAGTCCGCTGTATCCCAAAGTTATAAAAAACCAGTTCATAAAAATCCTAAGTGAGAGATGTTGTTTGATAGAGTTTCATCAACTCTTGGTAAAAATCTTTTTCTGTATGTGTTTCTATCAGCCCCTCTACAGGCAAAAGGTCGTAGTAAAGCCTGTCCAGATTTTTAAATCTGTTTGGAAATAGTTTGGAGAGCAAAAAGGCTGAAATCTCTTTTCTCATGAGCACTGCAGGCGGCAGAAGCCCCATCTCTAACAGCTCTAAAATAGAGTCTGAATGGTAAGAGATTTGGTGGTGCTGCCCATGCGGACAGGTATTTTTGCTAACAAGGGTCGTGCACTGATTGCAGTAAACATACTCGCTTGCAACCTGTATATCTATCTCTATTCCAATAACTTTATCTATGATAGATTTGTTTGAGTTGCAATCATAAAACATCCCAAGTCCTGCATGATTCCTGCCGATTGTCAGCCTGTCACAGCCATAATTCTTTGCAACAATTGCATCTATAATTATCTCGTTATAACCTGCAAAAACATAGCTGTTGATAAGTGGAACTACAACAACACGATTTTTTGGCAGAAAATTTGATATAAAAAAGTCAAGTGATTCTTTTCTGATTTCATAATCTAAATTTCCACTGTTGTATGGCTTTAATAAAAATATAACGAGCAGGTCTGTAGTGTCTAAAGTTTGTCTAATAAGACGCTCGTGTGCGCGGTGAAGAGGGTTAGCAGCCATGAAGAGTGAACTAGTATGTTTTGCATTAATCAGAGTTTTAAACTCATCAATTATCTTTTTATTTTCATTTGAAGCTCTATTTAGCAGGGTATATTCACCGCTAATCGCATAGGAACCAATTCTTTTAGTAGTCGCGATTACACCCGGATGTGTCTCATCATGCGTACCATATATATGTTTGGTTCTATCTTTGGCATTTATTTTAAACACTTCATCAACAATTAGTGAGGCATAAGGAATCTTTTCACAAAGAATGGTTATCTCTTCGCCTTTTTTTAGCGATTTCAGGACCTCTTCATTCATAGCTCCCGAAGGTGCTAATATAAAAGGAAACGGAAAAGTTTTTCCGTTTATCAAACCTGTTCTTAAAACCTCTTGGCTCTCTTTTTCTCCCATCAGCCCAGTCGCGGGGTACAAAAGTCCATCTTTTATCAGTTCGAGTGCTGAAGCCGCCTCTTTATCTATTAAGAGTGTTTTATTTTTTCTTGATGATGTCATATTTTTTTCGTTTTTCCCATAAACTTTTTCTGCTTATTCCTAGTTTTTTAGAGAGTTCTGTGTCCGGAAATTTGTGTTGATAGTTTAAGATTACAAATTTTACATAATCCTCTATCGGAAGAATTTCTCCCTGATCAAATATGTTGTTCTCGCTCTTTATCTCTAAAAGTTTATACTCAACATCATCAATTTTATCAGTGCTTGCTATAATTGCCTGTTTATCGGCAATCAAGTCACAAAAAGGTTTTCTGTTCGCTTTTTTTAAAACTTGAAAGTCTATGATATAGATTATGCAATTTTGAGACATCGCATCTATTTTTGCCATGGCTTTTGGGTCGTTGAGTGTTACAAATTGTATAGGAAGATTCATTTTAGAGGCATATTCAAAAGCAAAAGCATCTGAATATTTTTGAAAACTCGATGAGATAAATACAGGAAGCTCTATCTCTTCATGTCTAAACTCATTACTTATTGAGGAGAAACTGTGTGTTAGATAGCTCTCATATGCTTCATTTCGTTTTTTAACCTTCTCATAATCTTGATAATGGTCTATTTTCCTGATTAACTCTTCTATCATAAATGGTTTGAGGATATAATCTTTTGCACCTGCGCTGAGTGGTTTTGAAACAGTGTCGTTGCTGATATATGAAACCATTAAAATAACGATTGATCTTTTAAATGTCTCTATAACAGGATTAAAATCTTGCCCATTTATATTTGTAGAGAGTAAAACCACATCATAATTTGTACTTTTTATCGCATCTTTTGTGGATGTACACAATTCACATGTGTGACCTTGCTCGCCTAGTTTAGTAGCAATGCTTTGTGCTAAATAAACTTCATTTTCTATAATAAGTATCTTCAAATTAGTGTCCAGTCAAAATATTTTAAATTTGCATTTGCAATTACGCAAATACCTTCGCTTCTGCCTATAAAACCCAATTTCTCAGTTGTTGTGGCCTTTATGTTAACTCTACTCGCATCTATATTTAAAATATTAGCAAGCGTTTTCCTCATTTGTGGTTTATACAAGTTCAATTTTGGTGTCTGTGCAGCGATGGTTATATCTATGTTTACTATTATAAAGCCGAGGTTGTAGATATTAGTAACAACTCTTTTTAAGAGCACTTTTGAATCTATCCCCTTGTATATCGCATCGCTGTCCGGAAACATCATTCCTATATCGCCCATTCCGGCAGCTCCCAAAAGTGCATCAATAAGTGCATGGATAGCTACATCTCCATCGCTGTGAGCTTTAAAACCGAACTCTGATTCAATCTTCACTCCGCCAAGAAGCATCTCACCTTTGTCATCAAACGCATGCACATCCATACCGCTTCCGCTAAGCGTATCGGATGATGGTTTTTCTAAACATGGAAGAAGATTTAAATCTTTTATAGTGGTGATTTTATGTGCATCATCTTCACCTAAAATGAATTCTCTGCTTCCTCCGTAGGCGACTATTGCACTGCTTTCATCTGTAAACTCTTCTTCACGCATAAGAGCATTTTTTAGGATTTGTGTGCGAGAGAGTTGAGGAGTTTGAACCCTTTTTACCTTCTCTCTGTCAATGGTTTTATTTTCGTAAATAACTGTATCGTTTACTTTAAGATAGGGTACAATTGAATCGCTGCTGCCTCTTTTGTTTATGATTGAGCGAAGAAGTTTTTCACTCACACAAGAGCGGGCAATGTCGCTTACAAGAACAAACTCTGTATTTGCTTCGACAAGGGCATTTTTGAGTGACTCCTGTCTTGTTGCTCCACCGCATATAAAGGTGTAGTCACCATAATTTTTCATAAATTCTAAGTCATCAAGGGAAGAGGTTATGACGATTTTATTAAAAAGTTCTGTTTTTTCGAGTCTATCTGCTACAAATTGCCACAGAGGTTTATGTCCTATTCTGAGCCACTGTTTTTTAACATCGAGTTCAAAACGAGTTGAACTGCCGGCAGCCAGTAAAATAAGCGTAATATCAGACAATAAAACTCCTATTTGTTAAAGTGTTACGAAATTATACACATCCAAAGCTTTTTTTTATCTTGAACGGGTCAACAATTTTTGAATAATTTCAACTTAATTGGCTAAAATGTCTTTCACAATTTACTTAATCAAACTTTAATTTTTTTTAATCATATTTTGAACGCATAAAATATTTTTAAAAAATATGTATAAGTACAACCGAGTTTTATTTAGACTGAAATTTAGGAGAAATGAATGAGATCTTCATGGATAGAAGAGCGTAAAGAGCATCCTGTAAAAACACAGATGTATTACGCCAAACAAGGAATTATTACACAAGAGATGGAGTATGTAGCACAAGTTGAAGAGCTCTCTCCTGAACTTATCCGCAGTGAAATTGCTCGCGGAAGATTGATAATTCCTGCAAATGTGAACCATACAACGCTTGAGCCTATGGCAATTGGAATAGCGGCAAGATGTAAAATAAATGCAAATATAGGCTCTTCAGCAATCGCCTCGGATATTGAGGGAGAAGTAGAAAAAGTGCAAGTTTCTCAGCATTATAAAGCTGACACGGCGATGGATCTATCGACCGGCGGAGATTTGGATGAGATAAGAAAGGCCGTAATTTTAAACTCAAAAATTCCTATCGGCACAGTTCCAATTTATCAAATTTTGCACGATGTCGGAAATAAGATAGAAGATTTAAGCATAGAAGTAATGCTTGAAGTGCTTGAGCGTCAGGCTAAACAGGGTGTGAGTTATTTTACAATACATGCAGGTTTTTTACTCTCAACTATGCCAAAAGTTGCAAAAAGAAAGATGGGAATTGTCAGTCGCGGTGGAAGTTTAATGGCTGCATGGATGATGCATTATCATAGAGAAAATCCGTTTTATACGGCATATGATGAGATACTGGATATTTGTGCAAAGTATGATGTATCTCTTTCTCTGGGTGATTCACTTCGTCCAGGATGTTTGGCGGATGCATCGGATGATGCACAGTTGGGTGAACTTAAAGTTTTAGGTGAGTTAACTTTAAGAGCGTGGGAGAAAAATGTTCAGGTTATGATTGAAGGACCTGGACATGTTCCTCTTAATCAGATAGAGAGAAATATGAAGCTTCAAAGAGAGCTTTGTCATGAAGCTCCTTTTTATATTCTAGGTCCATTAGTTACGGATATTGCAGCTGGATATGACCATATAAGTTCGGCAATTGGTGCTGCCGTAGGCGGCTGGCATGGAGCGAGTATGCTTTGCTATGTTACGCCAAAAGAGCACTTAGGTCTTCCAAATGCAAACGATGTAAGAGAGGGAATTATCGCCTATAAAATCGCTGCACATGCCGCGGATATTGCAAGAGGACGTAAAGGTGCAAGGGATATAGACGATGCCATGAGTGATGCAAGATACAGCTTTAACTGGGAAAAACAGTTTGAGCTTGCTCTTGATGGTGAGAGAGCGAGAGAGTATCATGATGAGACTCTGCCTCAGGATGTCTTTAAAGAAGCAGAATTCTGTTCTATGTGCGGACCAAAATTTTGTTCGTATAAAATAACGCAAAATATTATGGATAATCCTGAAATGATTGCACAAATTACGGAAGATGCAAGATTGGCAGAAGAGGCAAAAAAAAACTTAAAAATATAATTTAATTAATATGGGACAATTTTTGTCTTATTTAATTATGATAAAGTACAAAAAATTTATGAAGGAAATTAAATGACAGAAGAAATTGTAAAGTCAGCACTCTCTAAAGTTCTTTATCCTGGTTTTACTAAGGATATAGTTACTTTTGGATTTGTAAATAATATAGTAATTGATGGTAATGATGTGAGTTTTAATGTAGAGATAACTTCATCCGCTCCGGAAGTTTCACAGCAGATTAAAGATGACGCAGTATCTGAACTAAAATCAGTTGGTGCAGGAAATGTAACTTGTACCGTTAAAGCACCCCTTATTCCAAGAGAAAGTTCATCTCGCGGTAAAAACATTGCTCCGCAAGTGAAAAACTTTTTGATGGTAAGTTCAGGTAAGGGCGGAGTCGGTAAGTCAACAACATCTGTAAATATTGCTATCGCTCTTGCTGCGCAGGGCAAAAAAGTGGGTCTTTTGGATGCGGATATTTACGGTCCGAATATTCCAAGAATGATGGGAATTGCAGATATCAAGCCGGAAGTTAACGGAAATAAAGTTCTTCCGATTAAAGCGTATGGAATTGAAGTGATGTCCATGGGTTCACTTATGGAACCTGGGCAGTCGCTCATCTGGCGTGGGGCTATGATTATGAAAGCAATTGAGCAGTTCTTACGCGATATTTTATGGTCGGAACTTGATGTATTGGTTATTGATATGCCTCCGGGAACAGGTGATGCTCAACTTACATTGGCACAAAGTGTTCCTGTTACAGCAGGTCTGACTGTTACAACGCCTCAGGGTGTTTCACTCGATGATTCTCGCCGTTCACTCGACATGTTTAGAAAATTAAATATTCCTATTGCCGGAATAATTGAGAACATGAGCGGATTTATTGCGCCAGATACGGGCGTAGAGTATGACATTTTTGGAAAAGGTACAACGCAACCGATGGCAGATGAGTTTGAAACTCAAATCATTGCAGAGATTCCAATTGAACCAAGTATCAGAATCGGAGGAGATGACGGTAAGCCTATTACTTTTGTCGCGCCTAGCAGTGAGAGTGCAAAAAGATATATGAAAGCGGCTGAGTCTATCTGGGCTACGATTGAAGATATAAATGCAAAAGGCGGAGTAGATAATCAAGCTGTGCAGCCTACAACACCTCCAGGGGTAAGTGCATGTTCAACTTCTGCTGCTGCTGCTTCTAAGCCAAAACATGAGCATGGCGCAGGCGGATGTGGCTGTAACTAGATAAGTGACTGTTAAATATTAAATTACATTGCCGGTTGAGACAGAGAGGTAAATTCTCTTTCAAACCGGTATTTTTCACTTTTTATTAGTCTTTGAAAATATCTCTTATTTCTAAAAACTGATTTAAATTGGCTAAAAACAGCTCAACAAGAGTTGGATCAAATTGCTTGCCTTTTTCTTCTTGAAAAAAATCGAGAATCTTATCAAGCTCCCAAGCTTTTTTGTAGCATCTGTCAGAACCTAGTGCATCAAACACATCACAAATGGCGGTTATTCTTCCATAAATATGAGTCTCATCACCTTTTAATCCCCTTGGATATCCGGTTCCATCCCACTTTTCATGATGCTGATATGCAACAATTGCCGAAGTTTTAAGAATTTCTCTGCTGGATGTTTTTAACATCTCATAGCCCAGAGTTGAATGTCTTTTCATAACCTCAAACTCATCAAAAGTGAGTTTACCGGGTTTATTAAGTATAGAATCAGGAATACCTACTTTTCCTATATCATGCATAGGGCTTGAGAGCTTTAGAAGTTCTGCTTCTTCTTGCGCCATACCGGATAGAGTAGCTAGGATGTAAGAGTATTCGGCAACTCTTTTTACATGAAAACCCGTCTCTTTGCTTCTTGTCTCAGCGATAGAACCCATTGTAAAAACGACTTCTTTTTGTGTATCTATTATATCTTTTACTGCCATTGAGAGCTGTTTCTGCAAATCATCTTTGTAGAGTTCAAGCTCTGTTATGTTATGTCTAATTCCCAAATATTCCATAATTTCGTTATTTGTGTCAAGCAGCGGCATTATAAGAACATCGGCAATATATTCAGATCCATCCTTTGCCATGTTCTTTACTTTGCCTTTCCACTGCTTTTTTGCTTCTATTGTTTCCCACATCTCTTTATATAAACTTGAAGAAGTGTCTGGGTGTCTGACTATATTATGCGGTTTGCCGATAAGTTCCTCTCGTGTATATTTTGATGTTCTGCAAAATTCTTCGTTAACATAAGTGATTTTCCCATCTTTATCGGTTTTGGATAAAATTGTACTTGTATCGATTGCATGTTTGTATTGAACTAATAGTAGATTTGAGAGAGTCAGCTCTCTTTTTTGATTCACTAAGTTTATACTATCTTGTAAAACTTGATTAAATTTTTTTGGTTTTATAGGTTTTTCTACAAAAAAACTTATTCTAAGTTCAATTGCTCGTATCAAATCCTCTTTACTGTCGAGTCCCGTAACCATCATAAATATTTGTTTAGGATTTATTTTTTTTATTTTTTCTATTAGTTCAAACCCATTCATGACAGGCATTATCATATCTGTAATAACTATATCAAATTTACTATTTTCATAGAGTGTAAATGCTTCTTCACCATTTTGTGCATAGGTCACACTAAGATTGTCTCTCTTTTTAAATAAAATTTTGACAAATTCTATGATTGATTTTTCATCTTCAACATATAATATTTTTATATCATTCATTTCATTCTCTTTTATATATAGTTAATTATAATATCATTTTCAATTTTTGACCTAATAATTGTATCCAAAAAAACAACCTATGGGGGGAGGGTCTTTTATAAGAAATTTTGAAGTAACTTAAGTTACTTCATTACTTTCATACTCTATTAAATCATCTCTTGTTTTTTTGCTGCTGTTTCCTCTGAAGATTCAGCTATTAGCTATTACATATTTTCTTTTGTTTCTTGCATGTTTAAAAAAATTCCCAGAATTTCGGTCAATCTTTTTTTATCAATTGGTTTTGTTACGTATTCATCCATTCCGGCTTTAAGAAACTTTTCTCTATCACCTTTTAATGCGTTCGCTGTCAGGGCTATAATTGGAGTATGTTTTAAGTTTTGTTCTTTCTCAAGTAATCGTATCTGCTTTGTGGCTTCTATACCATTGAGGTTTGGCATATTCTCATCCATTAAGATAGCATCATATTCATTTTTTTTAAATGCCTCTACCGCCTCTAGCCCGTCATTCGCTATATCAAACGTTAGTGTTAATTTTTTCAGTATTATTTTCATAAACATCTGGTTGGCTTTGTTGTCTTCTACTAGAAGAACCTTTTTATCTTCAAATGTTATATCTTTGAAACTCTCATTTGTCTTTAAAAGGTTCTTTCCTATAGTTATTGGAATAGAGAAGTAAAATTCACTTCCGATTCCAACTTCACTTTTAACTTTTAATTCACCGCCTAGAAGTTTTACCAGTTCACTGCTAATCGACAAACCTAATCCTGTTCCGCCAAACTCTCTTGTTGTTGAGCTATCTTCTTGAGAAAATGATTCAAATATATGAGATAGCTTATCTGACGCTATCCCTTTGCCTTCATCTATTACAGATACATTTAATAGATTACCTCTATAGCTAATATCAACTATGATATTTTTACCTTCTTTGCTAAATTTTATAGCATTGCTTAGTAGGTTAGAGATGACTTGTTTGACTCTTAGTGGATCTGTATTTATAATTTGTGGCATATTTTCATCACAAATAAGCAATAAATTAATGTTGTTTTGTGAGCACTTGGCACTAAAGAGATATGTTATAACTTCAAATTCTGCTTTTGTGTTAAAATCTATTTTATCAATATTAAGTTTGCCGCTCTCTATTTTTGAAAAATCTAAAATATCTTCTATAATTTTTAGTAAACTTTTACTTGAGCTAGAGATGATTTCTACATACTTTAAAGATTTTCTGCCTTTGCTCTCCTCTTTTAATAAATCTATAAAACCCAGTATCGCATTTAAAGGTGTTCTTATCTCGTGAGACATATTTGCTAAGAATTCTGCTTTTGCCTTCACTGATTGCACGGCTTTTTGATTTGCTTCTAAGAGCTCTTCATTTTGTTTGTGATTTATTTTGTCTTTTTCATTTAAACTTTCAACCATGCTGTTTAATGTATTTGCAATAGCGCCGAATTCATTTTCACCATTTATTTTAATAGGCTTAAATAGTTCAATAGAGCCATCTGATAAGGTTAATATCGCTTTTGATATCCTTTGTAAAGAGTTGTTTATATTCGTCGCTATAATTACGGCAATAAGAAATGTAATAATTAAAAGAGATAATCCAATGCTTGTGAAATTGGTTATCTCCTTATTTAACAATTCTTCTTTATTTGTAGTGTTTTCTATCATATGTTTTGAGAAATACTCTTCTATATCTTTTAAATTATCTATTTTTTTTGTCATTAGCTCAAACCAGAAAATTCCTTCTACGTGGAAATCTTTACTTTTGGCGCTATCTAAAAGCATAGATTCAATATCTTTTATTTCTTTTATAGTTTTATTATCCAATGTTCTGTTGTAAAAACGTTTTATATCTTCATCAGAAAATTTTAAAAAACGCTCTAAATAAAAGTTTTGAAAATATATAAGATTCGCTATTTTTAATCTCTCTTCTTCATCAATGGAATCTTTAATAAAAATAGATGCAGCTTCGGCTCTTAAAATACCTGCGTACTCTTTGGCATATAAAAAATCACTATATGCTAAAGCATCTTCTATTTCATGAGACTCCTTTGTATATTTAAAGTTTTGATATATAGAGTCTAAAAGTAATGAAACAGCGTTTGAATAGTAGTCGATGAGCTCTTTCTTGGATATATCAAAATCAAATAATTTGTCTCTAATATTCAATAACTCATTGTGAATCAAATGTAATTTTTTTATATCATTTGAAATTTTTTCACTATAAGAACTTTTACTATATTCATTGGAAATTTGCAAAAGTTCATCATATTTTGAGTCGGTTACTCTTTTTTGTTGTTCCAACTTGTCGGCAAAAATAGTACGACTATCGCCGCTACTAATTATGCTACTGCTTAAACCTCTCTCTTTTTGAAGTTCATGCACTAAATCAGATATTTTTATGCTTATGAGAGTAATCTGCTTTAAATTTATAGCATTTTCACGCACTTTATACTTATCGGTGAGAATTACAAATGATAGATAACTAATCATTATAGAGGGTATCAAAAGCAACAGAAGCAATTTTGTTTTAATTTTTATATTATTCATAACTATTATTGGTTCTTTTAACCATGATTAAACCTCAAAATATATTTTCTACTCTATTTGAATATTCTCAATAGATTTTTTCAAATTTTCAAATTTTTGTACATAGTCAACTGCCTTTCTTTCTCTTGCATCCTGTTCTATTTCGTTTGCCAAATTTGAAATTTTCATAAGTGTTAAATTTGCGGCACTGCCCTTTATGGCATGTGCAAATTTAAAAATTCGTTCTAAATCATCTTTGTCAATTGCCTCTTTTAAAGCTGACAGAGAGTCTTTAGCACTTTCTAAAAAAACCTCTAATAACATCTCAATATCTTCTAAATCGAATTCAAGTTCATCTGCTATTTTTTGTACATCTATGTTGTATTTCATATTTATTCCTGTGGTGGTGCGATTCTATCTTATTAACTAATTAAATCTATTGATTAAAATCATTTGCCGATTGAAACTAGCTTTGTTTCAGCAGAGTGAAAGGGTGTGGGTTTATTTTTGGCGTTTTCTTTTTATGTTGGTATGTGGAACTAAAAATTCAAGATTTCCTGCTGCTTTTTTAACTACTTTTTCTTCATTGATAAGTTTTTTTAGCCGTTCTTTACTCTCATCATCAAAGAGCAGATTGATATCATCCATTGTAAGGGGTCTTTTATCGAGTGTATTTAGAATCTCTTCATTTTCATAGTGAGAGTTGTTTGGTTCTGCGTGTATTCTTGAAGCAATATGTATTGGCAAAGTGTTGTTAAACATCAATGAAATATCATGTAACTCTTTGTAACTTATTCCCATTACAGGATAAGCAGGAGGTCTATCGATTGTGCCTAAATCAACTCTTGCGCATTGAATGTTAAGTAACACCTCATTGAGCTTTTGCACCTCCTCTTTTGTATCGTTTAAACCATGAACAAAAAGTATCTCTATAAAAAGCTTGCCTTTGTAAGCTTTGCTAAACTCCTGTACTTTTTGAACAATATTTTCTATTTTAATACTCTCATGCGGTCTGTCTATTTTTTTGAAAATATCGCTGCTGATGGCATCCAGTGAAAGTTTTACTTGGTCAAGTTTTAGAAGTGTCGCAAATATATTTTCGTTTACCAGTGAAGCACTGTTCGTCAGTATAAGGGTCTCTGTATGATTTTTGATTTTGTCTATTTCCTCTATGAGCTCATTTAGGTGAGGGTAGAGGGTTGGTTCGCCGTTGGCTGTGAGAGTGATGACATCTATTTTTTCATCGAGATGTGTTTTAAGCTCATCTATTATTGTTTTAACGTTTACGATATCCGTCTGCTTATCTACGGTTGCCATAGGAGCAAGTTCACAGTAGAGGCAGTCAAAATTACATTGTTTTAGGGCAGGAGAGAGGTCGATGCCCAGCGATGTGCCAAAACGGCGTGAGTTAATGGGTCCAAAGATTGTATTCATATTTTCCTCACCCTAAGAGTAGTTCTTTGCTTCGCTTACAGCGCATGCCAAGAGATTTCCACATGCCAAGGCTTGTGGAAATAAGATTTAAGATTTTTTACTAACTCTATGACACTCATTTATAAAGTGTTTTGCATTTTCAACCGATACATCTGGAAGTATTCCATGCCCTAAGTTAAATATATGTCTTTTGCCTTGCATAATGTTTTGAAGAGCTTCTACACACTTTGTAGTCTCCTCTTTTGAGTACAATCTACATGGCTCCATGTTTCCTTGAAGTACATATCTGTCACCCAATTTCTCTTTTGCAAGTGCCATAGGCGTTGACCAATCAACTCCGAACACATCAAAATTTCCATATACTTTGTCTAAGAATGCTGGAATGCCTTTTGGAAACATGATAATCGGAATATGTGGGAATTTCTCTTTTAGATAATCAGCAATCTCCACCATATATTTCCAAGAAAATTCATCATATTTTGAAGGTTCAATCGCCGCTGCCCAAGAGTCAAAGATTTGAACAACATCTATTCCGGCTTCAATCTGCTTTTGCATGTAAAGCTTTACAACTTCTGTGACTTTTGCCAAAATTTTATGTAAAAGTTCAGGATTTGAGTACATCATTTTTTTACAAATATTGTAAGTTTTTGTACCTTCTCCCTCTATCATATAGGTTGCAAGAGTCCAAGGGGCACCTGTAAAGCCTATAAGTGCCTTGTCTTCTGCCAACTCTTTTTTGATAAGTTTGATTGTGTCGTAAACATATGTTAGTTTAGAGGCGGCCTCTTCACCACCGATAAGTTTGTCAATATCTGCTTCAGTTTTAATCGGGTCATTAAACTTAGGGCCTTCTCCTGCTACGAATTCCAAATCCATTCCCATTTCATCCGGAATAACCAAAATGTCACTAAATAGTATCGCTGCATCTACACCAATTATATCCACTGGCTGAAGCGTTACTTCACAGGCCATTTTAGGGTTATGGCACAGATTTAAAAAGTTTCCGGCTTCTGCACGGACTTTCATATATTCAGGAAGGTATCTTCCTGCTTGTCTCATCATCCAAACCGGAGTGTACGGAGTCTCTTTTCCAAAACATGCATCTACAAATATTTTACTCATTTTAATCCTTAAATTTTATATATTTTTTTACGGTTAATTATTAGTGTGCTTTTCCGACTTTGCTTAAAAAATAGAGACCAACGGAGATAGCAGCTATAGAGAGCGCAAGATAAAAAAGATCCAACGAATTATTGTATGAAGTATGTCCAACTTTTTGAAAAAATCCAACAACCAAAACCATAACAATAACTTTAGAAATTTTATCTTTTAGCTGATCGAGTGAATGAATAGCTAGGAGTTGATTTTCCTCTCCATTCTCATCTCTTGCAACATCTATTTCAGATATAAAAAGTTCATAAAGACCAAAAGAGAAGATTACCATAACAACACCGATTAGATATAAATCAACTGCACCGATTATCCCGCCGATAACTACCTCATGAAAATTTTCAGGATGTACATGTGTAAAATAGGAGTTTAGCACATATACAACTGTATCGTAGATGTCAAAACTGGCAACAACAAATAAAACGACAGCACCGATAAGACCAAAAACCACGGCCAAAATTATTACAAATCTTGAACTCCATAGAGTGCTTTCAAATATATTTTCAAGCATAAATTATTTTTCTCCTTCCATTTTTACCCATTTTTGGGCAATTCTAACAGCATTTGTAGCAGCGCCGACTCTCAGGTTGTCTGCAACTACAAACATGTGAATCATGTTTTTTCGAAAGTTGTCATTTCTAATGCGACCGACGAAAGTTTCATTTTTATCTACACTGCTAATAGGCATAGGATAGATTGATTCAAATGGTTTGTCTAAAATCACGATGTTTGGAGCTTTACTTAATATTTCTCTCACTTTATCTGCTTCGACATCGCAGCCAAAAGTGAGAGTAAGTGCTTCTGCATGTCCTCTCAAAGTAGGAACACGAACACAGGTGGCACTCAGTTCTATATTTTTGTGCATGATTTTAGTTGTCTCATTCACCATTTTCATTTCCTCTTTTGTGTATCCGTTGTCTGTAAAGAGATCTATTTGAGGGATAACATTGAGAGCTATTTGGTGTTTAAAAGATTTATGCTCTGACTGGTCAAGTTTAAATGTAAAAAAGTCTTGCATCTGTCTTACAAGCTCTTCCATGGCAGTTTTTCCTGCTCCAGAAGTAGCTTGATAGGTGCTAACATCCACTCTCTTCAAGTCATATGCTTCATCAAGAGGCTTAAGTGCTTGAACCATCTGAATAGTCGAGCAGTTTGGATTAGCGATGATTCCTGTTTCTCTCCATTTTGCAATATCTTCAGGATTTACCTCTGGAACAACCAACGGCACATTCGTATCCATTCTAAAGTGTGAAGTATTATCAATAACAACAGCCCCGGCTTCTACGGCATAGGGAGCAAACTCGGCACTCACGCTTCCTCCGGCGCTAAAAAGAGCAATTTCTACTTCCTCTTTTTCAAAAATATCTGCTGTTAGCTCTATGATAGGAATTGATCTTCCGTTAAACTCCACTTTTTTGCCAAGACTTCTTGAGCTTGCAAGCGGAATGAGCTTGTTGATAGGAAAATTCACCTCTGCTAAAATCGTCAATATCTCCTCACCAACCGCTCCATTCGCTCCAACTACCGCTACATTATATTTTCTCATTTTTACTCCTAAAGTTCATATTGTTCAATTTTTTTAACTAAATTTTCTCTACTTAAACCTAACATCTCAGAAGTCTTCACAATATCGCCATTCTCTGAAAGAAGAACCTCTTTTATAAGTTCTCTCTCCATACTCTTGATATCCTTAGACTCTTTAAAGCCTCGAAATTCTAAAAACAGTTCCTGGGAAGTTATCTCATCAGTTTCACTTAAAATAACTGCTCTCTCAACAACAGAGATAAGTTCTCTGATATTTCCTGGCCAAGTATATGTTAAAAGCTGCTCTGTAGCCTCTTTCGAAAATGTTTTTAATGAAAAACCGTACTTTTGACAATTTTGTTGCAGAATTTTATCCGCAATTTGCAAAATTTCATCTTTCCTCTCTTTTAAAGGAGGAATATTTAAAGGAATTGTATTCAACCTATAGTATAAATCTTCTCTGAATGAGCCATTTTTTATCTTTTGGGCTAAATTTGCATTTGTTGCAGATATAACTCGAATGTCTATTTTGATACCTTTTGATGAGCCCAGTCTTCTTATCTCTTTTTCTTGCAGTGCACGAAGAATTTTTGCTTGAACACTGTAAGGCATCTCCCCAATCTCATCTAAAAAAAGTGTTCCGCCATTAGCAAGTTCAAACTGTCCAATTTTTGCTTCACTGGCATCTGTAAAAGCGCCTTTTTCGAATCCAAATAACTCGCTTTCTATCAAATTTTCAGGAATAGCAGCCATATTTATTGCAATAAAAGGTTTCTTTGCTCTTGGCGAGTTGTGATGAATATAGTTTGCAAATATCTCTTTACCGACTCCGCTTTCTCCAAGAAGTAGAACGCTTGCATCAGTTTTAGCGGCTTTGCCGGCTATTTTTATGATAGATGTCAGCACTTGTGAAGCACCAAAAAATCCATCTGAAGAGTTCTTTTCACCAGTTTTAAAAAAGATCTTTTTATTCGCTTTTTGAATTTCATTTTCTCTTTTGATTGCACGAACCAAAGTGTCTATATCAAAAGGTTTAAGCAAAAAATCTTTCACTCCTAAGTGGATTGATTCTATGGCTCTTTGAAGTGTTGCATTTCCGGTCATAATTATTACTTCAAAGCGACCATTTAAAGTTTTAATAAACTCTATTCCATCCATACCGGGCATATTTATATCTGTAACTATAAGATTGAAACTATCATTAAGAGCCTTGAGAGCGTCTTTTGCGTTTTTAAAGGTTTGAATTTCAAACTCAGGAAAATCGCACATAGCAATCTCAAGTGATTTTCTCATATTGATATCATCTTCAACTATTGCAATTTTCACTAAAAACCTTTATTTTAAAGGAATTATTTTAGCAAAATTATCATTAAAATCGACTTTGAAGCATGTTGTTTTTAGTGTTAATATTGTTGTGGATTTGTATTGTGCATTTGTTGTTATATCGTTATGTTTTACTTGCATGCCAAGTTTGTGAATGTAGTCAATAAACTCATCGGAATTTTCAATGATAATTTTTTTTAAATCACTGCTACTATTAGTTTCTAATTCTAAGGCTGTTTGTTGAATTCCGTCACATTTCTTCATAGCCTTTGCGACAGAAAGAGATTCATTGTAAAGAATAGCATCTTTTACAACATATCGATAGGAGATGAGATATTCACCTGCATTTAATGCAAGTGAACTAAAGAAAATTATTGAGCAAATTGAGAGTGAGATACTACGATTTCCATTTCTACTTCGCATAGTCCGTCTTTAAAAGTAGTTTCAGTAACATTTGCATTTTTTATTACTGCATCAACACAAGTACGGATAGTTGATTGTTTAACCATCATATTCTTAATTAAGTCATTTCCCTCAACGCGAACGCCTTTTATCTTTTCTGCAATTAATCTATACCCATCTGCAATGGCTGCTCTTTTTGCCAATCCATATGCTTGTGCAGGAGAAACTGTATTTACAGGTGCAACTCCCTGACCAAGAACGGTAATAACGAGTTTGCACTCTTTAGTTAACAGTGGTTCTCCCGAGGGACCTGTAGCTTGAACTCCACAATTTTCTTCATTTGAAACTTTTGGTGCCGACGTTTCTTTTTCAATTAATTGCCCTTTTTCAATCGGAACAGGTTCACCAAGGTCTTTGCTAGATGATTCTTTTGCAAACATAGAACAACCGGTAAATATTGTAGTTATCAGTGCTGCAAAGATACTAGATGATATTACTCTCTTCATTTCTTTATCCTAATATGATTTATAGAAAGATTAGAGCAATTTCTATTCCAAGTCTAGTGTTGGATATTCTCCCTCTTCAATTTCTTCTTCTTCCTCATTTTTAGGACAACGGGAGATACTTGAAACATCATCACCTTTTACAATATAGACGCCGCTTGTATTTCTGCTTGATTTTGAGATAGTCTGCATGTCGACTCGTATCATTTTGCCTGCATTTGTGAGCGCCATCATGTCCATAGACTCATCCACCATTAAACATCCGACTACATGTTTTCCTGTTTTGCTGGTCATTTTCATGGCAATTACACCCGAACCGCCACGGTTAGTAAGACGGTATTCACCGGCATCTGTTCGTTTTCCGATGCCTTTCTCACTTACTATTAGAATCTCCTGCTCATCACTTGCAATGATATTCGCATCAACTACTTCATCGTGATCATGTTTAAACTTAATTCCTCGAACACCGCGAGTGCTTCGACCTTGATCACGAGTTTTTTCTATGTCAAACTTAATGCACTGCGCTAGTTTGGTAACAATAAAGAGATATTTAATGCTCTGGTCTGCAATTCTTGCTGTTATTAGTGCATCATCATCGTCAAGAATAATAGCTCTGACACCATTGCTTCTGATATTTGAAAACTCATTCAAGTTTGTTCTCTTCACTACACCTTTTTGAGTGAAAAATACCAAAGATTTTTCATCGCTAAAGTCTGTTGTCGGGATTATGGAGCGAATCTTCTCATCTGCAACAAGGTTAAGTAGATTTACCACAGCTTTGCCCTTGGCAATTCTACTTCCCTCTGGAATGCGATATACTTTGAGCCAGTGAAGCTGACCTCTGTCTGTTACAAAGAGAAGGGTATCATGCGTATTACATGTGAAGAATCTTTCAATAAAATCATCCTCATAGGTAGTAACAGCAGTTTTGCCCTTGCCGCCTCTTTTTTGTTTTTCATAAGCAGCTAATGGAACTCTTTTGATATATCCGCGGTGCGTGATAGTTACAACCATCGGCTCGTTAGGGATTAAATCCTCGATATCGATGTCATCATAGTCATCTTCTATTTCGGTTCTTCTTTCATCTGTATAGGTAGCAAGTATCTCATCAAACTCTTCTCCGATAATACCATGTAAAATCTCTTCGCTTTTGAGAATAGATTCTAAATACTCAATGAGAGTAAGAAGTTCACGTAGTTCATTCTCAATTTTTTCTCTTTCAAGTCCTGTGAGTCGTCCAAGACGCATATCCACGATACTTTGTGCTTGAATAGCGGTGAAGTCAAATTCGCTAACAAGATTGTCTCTTGCTTCGTCGATACTTTTACTTCCTTTAATAGTTTTAATAATTTGATCAATAATATCAAGAGCTTTTTTGAGACCCTCTAAAATATGGGCTCTTGCTTTTGCTTTTTCTAAATCAAAAATTGTACGACGGATAATGACTGTTTTACGGTGGTTTATAAAATGTTTTAAGATAGTAATGATGCCAAAAATTCTAGGCTCTTGATTTAATATGGAGAGCATGATGATACCAAAAGTGGTCTGCATGCTTGTTTGTTTAAAAAGATTATTCAGAACTATTTCGCTCATCGCATCTTTTTTTAGCTCAATAACAGCACGGATTCCGTCACGGTCAGATTCATCACGAATTTCTGAAATACCATCTATCATTTTATCTTTTACTAGATTTGCAATATTTTCAATAAGACGAGCTTTGTTTACTTGATAAGGAAGCTCATCAATAACAATAACATCTCTGTTTCCCTTTTTTTCGATATGTACTTTTGCACGAACTTTGATACGGCCGCGACCTGTTTCATAGGCATCCATTATCCCTTTTTTACCGAAAATAATTCCGCCTGTCGGAAAATCTGGTGCTTTTATGTGATCCATCAGTTCAATCAGAGAGATATTTGGATTCGCAAGAAGTGCTTTCAACCCAAGCATTATCTCTTTTGGATTGTGCGGAGGAATGTTTGTAGCCATACCAACTGCAATACCAGAAGAGCCGTTGATTAAGAGGTTTGGAACACGAGTAGGCATAACATCAGGCTCTTTTGTGGTTCCGTCGTAGTTTTCTATCATGTTTACAGTATTTTTATCTAAATCTTTTAGAAGTTCACCTGCATATTTTGTCATACGCGCTTCAGTATATCTCATCGCCGCCGCACTATCGCCATCTACAGAACCGAAGTTTCCTTGACCGTCAACAAGCTGCATGCGCATGGAGAAGTGCTGTGCCATACGGACAAGTGCATCATAAACCGCTGTATCTCCGTGTGGATGGTACTGACCGATAACATCACCGACTATACGGGCTGATTTTTTATATTTTGCACCGTAGGAAAGGTTGAGCTTATCCATCGCATAAAGTATTCTTCTGTGAACCGGCTTCAGACCATCTCTAACATCCGGTAGAGCACGACCTACAATTACACTCATAGAATAATCTAGGTAGCTATTTTGAAGAGTCTCTTCAATATTTATAGTTTGTATCTCGTTGTTGTCTAGCAAATTGCTCATGTTCAAACACCTGTATTTTTGAAATAAAAATTGTTTTTATGGTATCTTAATATCCCTTAAGGTTCTTATAAATATTACTAAAATATATAATAACTCTATTAGATGAGAAAAAGAGGACAAAATTTATAATTGATTAATTTTTAATCAATTATATGCATTAAAAAATCTCATTATGTTTGTATAATTTTGACACTTTAAAATAAAGGATAGATGATGAAAAAATACTTTCTTGCTCTGTTGGCACTGCCTTCACTGGCATTTGCTGATGAAATAGTAAGCGTAATAAATGGTGCAAACACTGCATGGATATTGGTTGCTACGGCTTTGGTAATGTTGATGACTCCTGCAGGTCTTGCACTCTTTTACGGAGGGCTTACTCGCTCTAAAAATGTTATCAATACTATAAGCATGAGTTTAGGTGCTTTTGCTGTTGGTAGTTTGGTATGGGTTTTAGTTGGTTATTCTATCGCTTTTGGTGATGGAGATATTATCGGTACCGGCAAGGTTTTACTATCAGGAATAGGTTCAGAAACTATAAAAGGCACTATCCCTGAGTTGCTATTTGTGGCGTTTCAAGGAACATTCGCAGCAATTGCCGTGGCAATAGCTAGTGGTTCTATGATAGAGAGAGTGAAGTTCTCAACATTCATGATATTTGTTGCTCTTTGGGTATCAGCTGTTTATGCACCTGTAGCACACTGGGCATGGGGCGGTGGTGCAACACTAAACTTTGGAGAGATGGACTTTGCAGGCGGTACGGTTGTTCACATTAATGCGGGTGTTGCCGGTTTTGTAGTTGCAATGATTTTAGGCAGAAGAAAAGATTATGGACGCGTTGCAATTAAGCCTTTTTCACCTGTTTTAGTAGCCTTGGGTGCTGCGCTTCTATGGTTTGGATGGTTCGGTTTTAATGCCGGTAGTGAGCTAGCTGCTGATGGCGTTGCTGCATCTGCATTCTTAGTTACCAATGTTGCCGCTGCAGTCGGTGTTATCGGATGGATAGCTGTTGAGTGGTTGGTGTATAAAAAAGCTACTTTGGTGGGTGGAGCTTCCGGTGCTGTTGCAGGGCTTGTAGCAATTACTCCGGCTGCAGGTTTTGCGGGTGTTGACGGTGCGATTCTCCTTGGTTTTATAGGAGGAGTTTTAGGTTTTATAGGTGTTTCTAAGCTAAAACCAATGCTTAAAATAGATGATTCATTAGACGCATTCTGGGTGCATGGTCTGGTAGGTATCTGGGGTTCGATAGCAACTGCAATCTTTGTAGCAGGATATGCTACGCCTAAAGATTACGATATGATTGTTCAACTAGTAAAGCAGGTTCAGGCAGTTGGTTTAACTGTTGTTTACAGTGCTGTAGCAACGGCAGTAGTTTTTTATATAGCGTCTGCACTTACAGGTGGCGGAAGAGTTGATGATGAAACTGAAGCAAAAGGTCTTGATGAGACTGTTCACGGTGAGAAAGCATTAAATTTATAGTGCTTCAATTGATTTAAACTATGAATGTGGTTACAATTTTAAAATTAAAACTGGAGAAATATTATGAAAAGAGTAGAAGCGGTTATTAAGCCTTTTAAACTGGAAGATGTAAAAGATGCTTTGGCAGAGATTGGAATTACGGGTATGACTGTAAGCGAAGTAAAGGGCTATGGTCGTCAAAAAGGGCATAGTGAACTTTACCGTGGTGCGGAGTATGTTGTTGACTTTTTGCCAAAGATTAAGATGGAGATGGTAGTCAATGATGACATGGTTGACCAAGTAACGGCGACTATCGTTGAAGCTGCAAGAACAGGTAAAATAGGTGATGGTAAAATATTTGTAAGTGATATAGAAAAAATTATCCGTATTCGTACGGGTGAAACAGATGCTGAAGCTGTATAAACTTCTGTAACACTATTTTCACATGCTATGCATGTGAAAATATGAAATTCATATAACTGCCTAAAATTTAATCAACACTCAAACAAAAAATCTCTTTTTCTTGGATAAAATCAACGCCTTAATTTTAAAGAATGGTGATTCAAATGCTAGAAGCTGATTTTAAATATATAATAGATACTTTCTTCGCACTTTTTTCGATGGTGCTGATAATCTTCATGGTTCCAGGTTTTGCGATGCTCGAAGCCGGTCTTGTTCGTACAAAAAATGTCTCATCTGTACTTACTATTAATGTGATGATTTATGCCGTTGCCTCTTTGGCGTTTTTACTTATAGGATATACCATAGCGTTCGGAAGCTGGGAAAATTCCAATATGAGCATTTGGGCTGCATTTTTGTTTCAGATGGCATTTGTCGGTAAAACAATAAATATCATGAGCGGCGGTGTGAGCGAGAGGGTTCGCATCATTCCATTGGCAATTTTTGCAATTATAATGGGTGCATTTATCTATCCGGCTGTTGTCAACATCAGTTGGGGTGCTGACATGTTAGCGGGTACATTTTTAGATATAAACATGCATGATTTGGCCGGTTCAACTGTTATCCATTCGACTGGAGGATGGGCACTGCTCGCAGCAATTTTTATCATCGGTCCTCGTAAAGGTCGCTATGTACATGGAGGCATTCGAGTTATCCCCGCTTCAAATATTCCGCTCGTTGTTTTAGGTGCGTTTTTACTCTGGATAGGGTGGTTTGGCTTTAACGGCGGAAGCGTCGGTTCAATATCGAGTGTAGAAAATGCGAACATAGTTGCAAAAACTATTATGAATACAAATACGGCGGGGCTTGCAGGTGCAATTATTGCCGGAATTATCATGTATGTCAGATACAAACTTTTCGATATTACAATGATACTAAACGGTGCATTGGGCGGACTCGTAGCTATCACGGCAGGTCCTGATTTGTTTAACATGTATGTACCAATTTTGGTTGGTGCAATCGGTGGCGCTTTAGTTGTTTTTGCAGTGCCTGTTTTTGATAAGTTTAAACTTGATGACCCGGTTGGTGCTCTCTCTGTTCACTTGGTGAATGGAATCTGGGGAACTCTGGCAGTAGGTATTTTTGTAGAAAAAGTCTCATTTCTGGAGCAGTTAAAAGGTGTAATTATCGTAGCAGTTTTTGCATTTAGTGTATCTTTTATAGTTATATACATCATAAACAAATTTGCTAAATTTAGAGCTACGGATGATGAACAGCAAGAGGGCATGGATGTAAACGAGTGCGGAGTAGAAGCATATCCTGAATTTAAAAGAGCTATTTAATTGATGTTACACATCTAAACGAACGCGTCCGTTTAGATGGTAGGGACAGATGTTCCTACAACCCCCTAAAGCTACAAAAAACTTTGTTTTTCGAGAATTGCAGGGTGTTTTGCACATTTCAAAAAATAAGTTCTCATGCCTGCTTTAACAAAAACATAAAAAACATTTCGATACTATCCTCTTTATGATTAGACACTCTAGCTCCTTTATTATCTCTCTGGTTTTACACACGGCTCTTTTTTTACTGCTCTTTTTTTCTTTAAAAACTATTATATATGAGACTAAGAAAGAGGAAATTGTGTGTGTGAAGTTGTGCAATGTAGTCAATGAAGAAAAAATCGAACAAAAGCCTGTTGCAGAAACACTCCCACATGCCAAGCCTGAAATAAATCCGCAAAAAATAGAAAAAAAAGTAACTCCAAAAGCAAAAGAAGCACCAAAGAGAGTAGAAACAATAAAAACTGTTCCGGTAGTTCAAGAGATGCCAAAAGAGACAGTACAAGAGAAAACTGTTGCTAACGAAGTTAAAGCCGCAGAGCAGACTCCGACCCCATCTTTAGATAAATCAAAAGAGCAAATAGCGAATAAATTAGAACAGGATTATCTAGAAGAGCATCTGCAAAAGATAGTGAAATTACTGCAAGAAAACCTCTACTATCCTCGTTCAGCCAGAGAAAGGGGAGTTGAGGGTGAGGTGGTCGTAAAATTTATGATAACAGAGAAGGGAGATGTTCAAGGCGTAGAAGTTCTCTCTTCAAAAAGTGAAATGCTTTCAAATGCAGCGATTAAAACCATAGAAAATCTCTCAGGCAGTTTTCCAAAGCCAAAAGAAAATTTACATTTGCAGCTGCCGATAAGTTATAGTTTGAAATAGTTTGAGTGTGATTGAATTCAAAAAGTGATTTAGTTGGTGACCCCAAGGAGAATTGAACTCCATTTTATACCTTTTATCATTTTTTATCTTTTTGATTAAGCTTGCTTCAACTTACCTATTTTAGGACTCTAAAAGACTTCTTTCTTTTATTATTTCATACCACTAAATGTTATTTTTATCTTAATTGTTGTATAAATTTTTGTATAAAAAAATTGGAGATACAGGATTATGACAAAAACAGCATCAACAGGCGTATATTTCAGAGAAGACAAAAACAATAATAAAACGTATTATATCAAATATCTTGACGAAGAGAAAAAACAAAAACTCACAAAGGTTGGAACGCATACTTCTGGTATCAGAATACCCTATTGCACTAATCTTAGAAATGACATTCTAAGCAAGATAAGGTTAGGGGAAGATTTACCCTTCTTAGCTAAGAATAAAACACTTAAATTTGACGATTTAGCAGATACATATTTTGAGAGCATAAAAAGAAAAGAAGACTATAAAGCACTCCTTGGTAAATATAATAAAATTATACAACCTTATTTTGGACAAAAGGCTGTAAGCCTTATTACTTCAAATGAGTTGAAGAAGTTTGTGGATTATTTATATGAGTGTAATTATGCTAACAAAACTATACTGTTATACTTTTCTCAAATTAAGACCATTTTTAATCATAATAAGCGCATAGGCACATTCAAAGGTGATATCCCATACTTTAAGCTTGATATATCTATTGATAACACAAGAGAAAGATATTTAGATATGAATGAGATTAAAGAATTACTTTCGATATTATCTGAAAAAGACGAAATAACATATAATTTTACAATTTTAGCATTAAATCTTGGCGCAAGAGCCGAATCAATCAATAATCTGAAAGTTGGAGATATTAATTTCTCAAACAACACTATTCAAATCTATGACTTTAAAAGAAAAATGACATATACCAGCTATTTAAACAAGTTCTTATTAGATTTTTTAACACAATATATAAAAGATAATCAACTAACAAAAGCAATATATATTGTTTCTAAATCTGCAACTATGATAACTTATGACAGCATACGACATAAAGTTGTTCCAGTATTAAATAAATTATTCAATGAAGAGCTGGACAATGACGACAGAAAAAACAGAGTTGTTGTGCATACGCTTAGACATACCTTTGCTTCTCACCTTGCTATTAGCGGTGTTCCTATCTTTACAATTCAACGATTATTGAACCATTCAAAAATTGATATGACGCTAAGATATGCTAAACTAGCACCATCAAACTTTTTTGATAGTGTTGATAGATTATATTTAGGTTGAAAAGTGGATAATACTCAAATTCATACAATGGAAAATCCCAATCAGATCGCAATGTATTTAAAAGATATTTTTGGTAAAGCCATGTTAAGTAAAAAGGATTTATGTGAGTTTTTAGATATTTCTTCTGCTACATTAAACAGAAGAATTAAAGAAAATAGAGATATTCCAAGTTATG
Source organism: Campylobacterales bacterium (assembly GCA_026390115.1). Taxonomy (GTDB): domain Bacteria; phylum Campylobacterota; class Campylobacteria; order Campylobacterales; family Sulfurimonadaceae; genus Sulfurimonas. Next base: position 198,518 of record JAPLGO010000016.1, read on the forward strand.
TAAAATTGAGCGACTCAAAAACAGCAAAAGTTCAGTTTCCTATTTTTTCAGTTGCTGAATACTATTATGAGTTAAATCATAACGCTATTAAAGTATCAACTAATGATTAGATTGCAATAGATACGCTATTGTAATCAATTAATTAATTAAAAATTTATATCTTAATTTCAAAGCTACTTCTTTGCTTAGTGCTTAAAATAATATCTTTGATATTTTTATTGACAAGTTCCATATTTTTATCAAACTTCTCCTGATTGTTCTCCTCAAGAGCTTTATCCATACGATTTAGATAGATTAATACTCTTTTTTCAACCTTCTCTTCAAGGTCTTCTAAAATGGTGTCAATACTGCTTTTATACTCGTTTAAGGCGTCTTTTTGCTTATCTAATTTAGATTTATTTATTGGTATTTTTTTCTTTGCTGGCGGTTTAGTAGTCTTGATAACATAATCATTGATTTCATAGCCCTTATTTCTTAGCACTTCAATGCCTATATTTTTTAACAGATATGAAAACTTCTTTTTTGATAAATCAATTTTAATATCTTTTATGTATTCTGTCAGCACGAAGTTGAATTGTGTCTTACTTCCTTCGTTTTGCTTATGTATATTATAAAAGTTATTGTTTTGAATATGGTTAATAATCTCTTCTCTGCTCATATCAAGATTGTTAGTGTCATTTATGACAGTAAAAAACTTTAATAATATAGACTGAATAGCACTTTTTTCCCCTTCCTTGTATGAATTTACCAAGGCTTACAATAAACACAATATTATCATTGAGTTTCAATATCAAAATAGTGCTTTTTGCAATGGTGCGCTTGAAGACAACTTAATCAATATCAATCAAAGATTTAATGATAGTATGAACGAATATAAAAGTATGCATAACTTAAAAAAGTTCAATAGAGTAAAATCACATTACAATCGCTTTTTAAAGCGATACAGTGCATATTTTAAGAAAATGACCCATAGCATTGAAATTGAGTTTGTAAGCGAAAATACTACTTTAAAAGTTGATTTATCAGCATATACAGCAACTTCATTGTATATCTACAACAAATTAAAAAATATTGATGCAGATATACAACTGGTAGAGCAAGAGTTAAGAAGCTTTATATATATACAAGAGAATGATTTGCATGGAGAAAACGCACACAAATCTCTAAGAATAAAATCAAAAGCCAATATGGATCTAATTGATTACGTTGGAGCAGATAATCAAAGAATAGATACATTGATAGAGCATGATATTTACCTTGAAAAGATTCAAGCATCACCACTTGAAAAATATTCCAGATACAATGAACTAATTCAAATAATAGAGAGTAAGTTAATGCAATACAAAAAGTTAGATTACAATAACAAGCTTGTTGAACATAATGTAGATAAGCTAAAATATGCGCTCATGGGGTTTGAATATACAACGCAGACATTCAGAGAAGATATATTTCTATATGAAGATACTTATTACTATTATTATCTCTATGATTTTAAAGATTTTAATTCAAAGTATTATGATTGCTTAGATTCAGAAAATTAAAAAAGTATTGAAAAATTTAGAGATTTTAACTCAGAGGATTATGTATAAAAAAATAGGTCGTGTATAAAGAGATTTTACAAAGTGGCTTAACCCCCATAAAATGGTGGTTTAGTTGGTGACCCCAAGGAGAATTGAACTCCTGTAACATGGATGAAAACCATGGATCCTGACCGCTAGACGATGGGGCCAACTATTTGTAAAATGGTGTCCTGTGATGGATTCGAACCATCGGCCACATCATTAAAAGTGACGTGCTCTACCAGCTGAGCTAACAAGACTTGAACAAGCATTTCTGTTTGTGGACGCGAATTATAGGCAAATAGTTTTTATATGTCAAGAATTAGGACTGAAATTTCAAAACTTTTTGTATTTTGCCTTAAAAGCCTACAAAATAGCATAAAAAACTTACAATTTTAGTTAAAATGTTGTAATGAATTATTACACTTTTGAATACCCTTTTTTATTGTTGTTGCTGATTCCCATAATTATTTGTTTTTACAAGTGCAAAGAGTTTATGAAACCGAAATTTTTCGTGCATCTGCATTTTTTGCGTGCTAAAAAGAGTTTTTTGAAGTTAGATTGGATTGTTAAAATAATTATATTTACATTCCTTGCTATTGCCCTTGCTTCGCCTGTTGTGATTGATAAACTGAATCCGCATGATAGATATGGCAAAGATATCGTTTTGGCAATTGATGCGAGTGGTTCAATGAACTCATCGGGATTTGATTTTGAAAATGAGATGAGCAAAGAGCAGAGGCTTTCGCGGTTTGAAATCACAAAAATTATCGCCTCGGAGTTTATACAAAACCGTGTAAGTGACAATCTAGGCGTAGTTCTGTATGGAGATTTTGCTTTTATCGCCTCGCCTATCACATATGAGAAAGAGATAGTAAATGAGATGCTTGGTTATCTCACGCAGGGCATGGCAGGGCAAAATACAGCTATCGGCGAGGCAATTGCCATGAGTGTAAGAGCCTTTAAATTTTCAAAGGCTAAAACAAAAATCGTCATACTTTTGACCGACGGTGAGCATAACAGCGGAGAAATCTCTCCGAAAGATGCAACGATTTTGGCAAAAAATGAGAATATAAAAATCTACACTATTGCCATGGGAAACAAAGGCGAAGCGGATGAATCACTCCTTCAAACAATCGCGCAGGAAAGTGGAGGTGAGTTTTTTAGTGCAACAAACGCAAAAGAGCTGCAAGAGGTTTATAAAAAAATTGATGCACTAGAATCTTCAAGCATCAAAAGCAAAGAGTTTATACAACAAAAATTTTATTATCAGGCAGTTTTGCTCCTCGCATGTGGATTCCTGTTCTTTTTACTTTTGAGAGAGGCAAAAAGATGAACCTCTTAAATCCTGAATATTTTTGGCTTTTGCTCCTTCTTACACCTCTCTTTATCAAAAAAAATTTCAGGGAGATGAGTTTTGTCTCTTATGGATACATCTTTACTTTTTTATTTATCATTTTGGCACTCACTCGCCCCGTTATAGAACAGGAGCCTGTACAGAGTGAACAAGTATTGAGTGATGTGATTATTGCCGTGGATTTGTCCTATTCCATGCATGCAACAGATATTTTGCCTACACGGCTAGAAAAAGCTAAAGAGATAGTTCAAGCTTTAGTGAAAATCCAAAAAGATAGTAAGTTTGGAGTTGTCGGATTTACAACAAATGCCATAGTTTTATCGCCGCTTACAGAAGATAGTGAACTTTTGCTTCATTTATTTAACTCACTTGAGCAAAAATTGGTTATCACCAAGGGAAGCAGTGTTTTACCTGCCATAGAGCTGTCTCGTAAAATGTCAAAATCAAAACATCCGAGTGTGGTTATTTTGAGTGACGGAGCGGATGAACCGAGTTATGAAAAAGAGGCAAGGTTTGCAAAGGAGAACGGTTTAATCGTAAATGTTTTCATGATTGCCACACAGATGGGCGGAACATTGACGCTCGAAAACGGGGAGTTGCTCAAAGATGACAAAGGAAATATTGTAGTCTCAAGGGCAAACAGTGCTCTTTCAGTTGTGGCAACAACAAGCGGCGGCGTTTTTACCGAGAGTCTTGATACGCTTTTGGATGCATTAGAGGAGCAAAAAAACAGAGATTTTAAAACGCAGACTTCCATTATGAAAAATCTAGAACTCTTTTATTACTTCGTGGTTTTGGCAATTCTTACGTTTTTGGTAACAACCACCACTCTCAAACGCTTTGTCATCGCTTTTTTACTCCTTGTTGGAGTGCATTTAAGTGCTTCTCCTTATGAGCAGATACAAGAAGATATCGCAAAGAGCGCCTATGAAAAAGGGGAGTATAAAAAAGCGATAGAACACTACCAAAAGATTGACAAAAGCAGAGCTTACTTTAATCTGGCATGTGCATATTATAAAGAGGGTGAATATGAGAAGGCACTGACAAATTTTGCTAGGGTAAAATCGAGCGATGCGAAGTTTAAGTCCAACCTTTTTTATAACATGGCAAATACGCTAGTACGGCTCAAAGAGTTCAAAAAAGCGAGAGAGGCGTATTTGAAATCGCTTACACTTTTTTACACGAAAGAGGCAGATGAAAATTTACAATATATTAAAGATGTTGAAGAAGAAAAAACAATGAGTACGGGGCAACAAAAAACAAAGAATAATTCAGAAATTGCCAAGCAAGAGGAATCCTCACAAAAGAAAAAAGAGGGCGGCGGTTCAAATATGGAGGTGAGTGCAAATGCAAGCAGCGGGGCAAGCGATGCCCAGAAAAAAGCAAAAAACGAGGGCATGATAAACCTCAATGGCGGCAAAGCAAAATTAAGCTCAAAACAGTATGAGTTAATCAATAAAAGAGGGACAAATGAACAAAAACCTTGGTAAATTTCTTTTACTATTTTTAGCACTCTGGCATGTTGAGATTTTTGCCTCGACATATGTTTGGCATGTTGAGGCTGATAAAAAAACAGCATTTGTAAACGAAGCGATTTATTTAAAATATAGTTGTGAATTTAGCGACAGAGCTGAGCTCTACTCCATAGATTTTAATCCGGTAGCGGAGAATGAAGAGTATAGTTTGAAACTTTTAAGCCAAACAACAAAAATTGAAGATGGCAGAAAAATAGTTTTATATGAGTTTGTGGTATTTGCAAAAAGAGCCGGTGAAGTGAAGTTTGACTTTGACATGGCGATGAAAAAAAGCAATCGTGATTCAATAGAAAATATGATTATAGGCAGGGACAATATACAAGTAGAGCAGTTTTCTACAACTCTTGTACATCAAGAGAGTATAGCTGTTGAGGTAAAAGAGATTCATACTGATTTGTTCGGCTCGTTAGACATGCAGATAAAAAAAGATGCCCCCAAAGTAAAAGCATATGAGCCTTTTCACATGGAGATAACTCTAAAAGGAGTAGGAAATTTTGAAGCACTAAAGCCCTATGAATTTAGCATTGTGGGAGTGAAAATATTTTCAGAAAAACCGATAGAAAATGTGACCCTCACAAAAGATGGACTGAGCGGTGAGTGGAGCCAAAAGTTTGCATTTGTAGGTGAAAAAGATTTTGAAATACCTGCTTTTTCGTTTAAATATTTTGATAAAAATGAGCAGAAAATCAAAGAGGTTCATTTTGAAGCAATAAAAGTGGAGGTAAGTAAAGCTTTTTCTAAAGAGGAACTTATTGAAGTAGACGAGAATGAGAAAAGTTTTTTAAAGTTAGAGTATTTTTACTATCTTTTAACCTTTATTGCAGGGTTTTTAGCCTCTAAAATAAAAATAAAAAAATCAGTTATACCTACTAAAGATGAAATTTTTTTAAATAAAATACAAAATGCAAAATCACTCGAAGAACTTTGCATGCTTCTGGTGCTCAAAGACTCTAAAAAATATAGTGATATTATTTTTAAAATAGAGACTAAAGAGATTACTTCTCTTAAAAAAGCCAAAGAGCTCTCAATTTTGTTAATGGAGTATTAACAACTTTTTAACTAGAATAAATCGAAATATTTAGAGGAAAAGAAAATGAATAAATCTAGTTTGCTTTTTTCATCGTTTATAGTTGCACTTATGATGAGTGGTTGTGCGCAAAGAATCAGTGTCAAAGCCCTTGTTCCGGCAGAGATAGACAGAGCGACAAGCACAAAAAAAATTGCAATAACAGAGTTTAAAAACGATTTCGTAGGGCTTGGCTCAAAGATAGAAGCGAATCTTGCAAATCAAAGAATTGATAATCAAACTTTTTTTACATTGGTAAGCAGAAGTGATATTGATAAGGTTATAAGAGAGCAAAAAATTCAAAACAGCGGTTTGGTAGAGCCAAAAGATGCGGTTGAGGTGGGCAATCTTATAGGCGCACAGGCGATTATCTCCGGAGATGTCGGACAGGTTACTTCAAGCGACTCTTTCTATTATGAAAGCCGTTCCAAATGTGCAGATAAAAAATGCAGTGAGCTGATTTACTACAATGTAGGCTGCAACATGCGGGTTGTCGGTCTCTCAGCCCAAATACGGATGATTGACATAGCAAAGGGTGATATTATTTATGCCGATACAATGGCAAAAGCAGCCGAATTTAGACACTGCATTGATGACTACAGAGCTATCCCGTCAGCTGAAATAGCAGCACAAAGTTTGGCAAATGATATTTCTCAAACTTTTACATACAAACTCACCCCGCATTATCGCTATTTTGATGTTGTTTTGCTTGAAAATGCAGATTTAGATTATAACAAGGCTCAGAAAAAACTTTTGGAGAGTTCTTTGGAATATATAAAACAAAATAGATATGACAAAGCCGAAAAACTGCTCATGGAGTTGATAGATGCAACCGACAGAAAGAGTTTGGTGGCTTTTTACAATCTTGGAGTGGTCAAAGAGGCACAGGGTGAGTTCATAAAAGCTCAGGAGTATTATAAAATGGCTGATGCTTTGATGGTTGAGCCGATAGAAGAGGTAAGTACCGCCTACAATAGAATTGGTTTGATGATAACAAATCAAGTCAAATCACAAGAGCAGATGTCAAGGTAGTTTGATGAGATATTTTATAACTCTTTTGAGTGCACTGCTATTTTTATCGGCATGTGCGAGTCAAAAACAATCTGTAGTAGCAAGCAAAAAAGAGTTGCCTCAGTGGTACAAGAACCCTGTAAAAACAAACGAATCAACCATGTATTCTACAGGTGAGGGAGAGAGCAAAGAGGAGGCAGTTGCAGTTGCCTTAAGTGGCATGGCGTCTACTTTGAGCGTCTCAATCTCATCAGAGTTTAAAACAAAAAGCGTTGTTCAAGAGGGAGACATTGAGAGTTCTCAAACAACAAGCACCAATGAAGTAAAAAGTGATGTTAAAAAGATTCGCATCAGTAACTATGAAGTTGTTGAAGTCGAGGAGATTGGATTTAAAAAGTTCATAGTGCTGGTCAAATCCGAGAAAAGAAAACTTTTTGAGAGTCTTAAAAAAGAGCTGGAGCAAAAAATAAGCTTCATACAAACGGGAACAACATCCAATGCCATGAAAGAGCTGGGCAGTTATAAAGAACAGAAAAACTCACTGCAGGATGTCCCAAACATGCTCACGGTTATGAGCGTGTTGGATGAGAGTTTTGACGGCTCAAAATATATAAAAAAAGTTAAAGAGATAGATGAGAAGTATCAGAAGCTGCTAAATTCCATAACTTTTAGCATTGAAAGTGATAGTGAATCACAAAACCTTAAAGCACCCATCCAAAATGGGTTAAGTGAAAAAAAATTGACCATACAAGAGGGAAGCGGAAAAAATCACTTTAAAATCACTCTCTCCTCAAAAACAGAGCAAGCGTCATCCTACGGATTCAGCCTTGCCAGATGCGCAATAAATATAACTACAAAAGATTACAGTGGTGCAATTATCGCAAGCAATAAGCTCAATATTACAGGGCAATCAACACAGGGCTACAATATAGCCAAAGAGAACGTCGCAATCAAGCTGAGTGAGATGATTAAAAAAGATGGAGTTGAGAAAGTTTTGGGACTTGAAATATAATTAAAATAAAAATTTCTGCAACCATATATTTATCAACCATTAACCCCCTCTTTGCTATACTTTTTCACTTTAAAAACAAGGTAATATTTATATGATTTCAAAAATTCAAGAGATAAAGAAAGAGGTTGCGAAGGTAGTTGTTGGGCAGGAGAAGATGATTGATTCTCTCCTTATTGCGCTTTTGTGTGAGGGGCATATTCTTATTGAGGGTGTTCCGGGGCTTGCAAAAACTACGACTGTCAATGCGTTGGCAAAATCACTGGGCTTAAACTTTAAACGGGCTCAATTCACTCCCGATTTGCTTCCATCGGATATTCTGGGTGCGGAGATATATGACCCGCAAAATAACAGTTTTAAAATCAAAAAAGGTCCAATCTTTACAAACCTTCTTTTGGCAGATGAGATTAACCGCTCTCCGGCAAAAGTTCAGTCGGCTCTGCTTGAAGTTATGCAGGAAAAACAGGTAACTTTAGGCGATACAACCTTTAAACTTGACCTTCCGTTTTTTGTTATGGCGACGCAAAACCCTGTGGAGCAAGAGGGCGTTTATCAGCTTCCTGAGGCGCAGCTTGACCGTTTTATGCTTAAACTTTTGGTTGATTACAACACAAAATCAGAGGAGCTTGAAATTGCAAGACGCATCTCAAGCGGTAATTTTGAAGAGATACATGCAGTCTTGTCTCATGAAGAGTTGATAGAGCTAAAAAAAGCTATTAAAGCGGTGCATGTGGACAGCGAGGTTGAGGAGTACATGATAGAGCTTGTAAACGCAACCAGAAATCCGAGTGATTACGGGCTTGAGAGGCTCAAAAACTTCATACAATTTGGTGCCTCTCCGCGTGTGAGCATCGACATGTTCAAAGCGGTAAAAGCGATGGCATTTTTGCGAGGAAAAGATTTTGTAACGCCTGTGGATGTGGCGTTTGTTGCAAAAGAGCTTATGCGTCACCGCATCGTTTTGAGTTATGAAGCTGAAGCTGAGGGCATCACGACGGATGAGATTATTCAAGCTGTTTTAGAGGCCGTGCAGATACCGTAATGAGTAAATTACAGAGAATATTAGTTCGTGCAAGACGGCAAGTCTTTAGCGAAATGGTCGGCAACAATCCCTCTGTTTTTCAAGGGGAGGGGTATGATTTTATAGAGCTTCGAGAGTACATGCCCGGAGATGATATTCGTCATATTGATTGGAATATCACGGCCAAGATGCGCAAGCCCTACATTAAAATTTTTCGTGAAGAGAGAGAGTTGAATGTCGTGGTTGTGAGTGTACTCAACGGAAGTGTGCATTTTGGCTCTAAAAAATTTAAGCAGGATGTGATTGCTGAAATAAATGCGCTCCTTGGTTTTTCAACACTTAAAAATGGAGATTTACTCAGCTCCTATATTTTTACGAATGAGATGGTTTCACACCTCAAACCAAGTAAAAAGATACATCAGGTACAAAAAAGTGTGAGTGAAATTTTAGATTTTGATGCACTGAACCAAAGAGTTGACTTCAAAGTTTTGGCAGATACACTCTATAAAAGATTAAAAAGAAAATCTCTCATCCTAGTAGTGGGAGATTTTTTTGAGATTCCCGACTTTAAGCTTCTGGCTAAAAAACATGAAGTCGTAACGGTTATCGTGCGAGATTTATTAGAGGAGAAACCTCCTGTTATGGGCTTTTCATCTTTAGTTGATCCAGAGAGCGGAGCAGTTTTGGAGGGTGATTTTAACGCATCCAGCGTTGAAGCGTATGCCAAAAAAGTGACTATGCATGACCATAAACTTTATGATGCTTTTAGAAAACAGCAGATTAGATTTACAAAAATATACACACATGCCAATGCGGCGGTGGAACTAAGAAGACTTTTTGAAGGTAGATAATGCAAAGTTACGACATTCCAATACATGATATAAAACCGATAGTTGATGTGCATGAGTACTCTCTCTATTACTTCTTGGGGGTGGCTGGTGCTGCGATGCTTTTGGCAGGCGGAATTTTCTACCTCATATATTTGTGGTTAAGAAAAAGAAAGAGATTCAACATAAGAAAAGAGCATAAAAGAGTTTTAAACTCATTAGCTTTTATTGACGCGAAAAGGACGGCATATGCTATTACTCACTATGGTGCAACCTTCAAAAATGATACACCTCGACATGCGGAGATGTTTAAAAATTTAACAGATAGACTGGAAGCCTACAAATATAAAAAAGAGGTTGAAGGTTTAGATAGAGAGACTCTTGGCTACTTCGAACTCTATAAAGAGATGTGCGATGTTTGACGGGCTCTATTTTGAGTTGCCGAAACTCTCTTTTATAATTTTTGTTTTTATAGGGTGTGCTTCGATATGCAAAATGCGATTGCCCTCAATCTACTTTCCGCATGCGCAGCAGTTTATGAACAGTTCTGTATCCACATCTAAACTTCTTTTTTTTCTCAAATGGCTTGGAATTAGTATGATGATTCTGGCACTCATGTCGCCGGTAAAAGATGAACCTTATGAGATAGAGCCAAAAAGCGGATACGAGATAGCCCTAATTTTAGATGCTTCAGAGTCGATGACTGAGAAAGGATTTGACAGCGCAAACGAAAATTTAAACAGATTTGATGTTGTAAAAAATATTGTTGCTGATTTTATTGCTAAAAGAAAGAGTGACAACATGGGTTTGGTGGTTTTTGGAGCCTACTCATTTATAGCTTCTCCGCTCACTTATGATGAGAATATTTTAAGTCGTATAGTCTCTCAGTTGAGAATAGGAATGGCAGGGAGATTTACAGCACTGTATGAAGCATTGGCTCAGGGCGTAAACTTGCTAAAAACAAGTGAATCCAAAAGCAAAATCGCGATACTTTTAACAGACGGTTATAGCACGGCAGGAGCGGATAGAGTTCCCCTTGAAGTAGCTCTTGCCATGGCGAAAAAAGAGGGTGTTAAGGTCTATCCGATTGGTATTGGCAGAACGCATGAATACAATGAAAATGTTTTAGAAAATATTGCCAAAGAGACCGGAGGAGTTGCTTTTGGTGCTTCGAGTGCAAATGAGCTAAAAGAGGTTTATGCAAAGATTGATGAGCTTGAAAAGTCTGAAATTAAAAGCGAGTCGTTTACATATTTGAAATACTACTTTGCCTATCCGCTTTTTGTGGCGTTGATGTCACTTATGCTTTATGTCTATCTAAGAAATAAAAGGGGGCATGCATGAGTTTTTTACATCCGGAATTTTTGTACTACATGCTACCTCCGCTTTTTATTTTGTTTGGGCTTTTACTTACTCAAAAAGAAGCACAACTCCATTTTTTTAGTGATGAGGTACTCAGCAGACTCCGAGTAAGTGCGAATATTTTAACCCTTAAAGCTAGAAATGCGCTCTTCTTTTTAATGGGATTTTTTATGATAGTTGCACTTGCGCATCCCGTTATAAATGAGGGTGAAGTTGAGGTCAAAGCAAAAAGTGCGGACATAATGGTAGCTATGGATATCTCAGACTCAATGCTTGCAGAAGATGTTTACCCAAACCGTTTGAAACTGGCAAAACTAAAGGCAATGGAACTATTGAAAATCGTTCCGAACGAGAGAATCGGAGTGATTGCATTTGCAAAAAATTCCTATCTTGTTTCGCCTCTAAGTTTTGATCATAGCGCGGTCGGTTTTTTGCTCCGTCAGTTGGATACAACCTCCATCACCGAAAAGGGGACAGACTTTTTATCCATGCTTGAAGTTGTAAATAATTCCGTTGATAAAGAGGGTAAAAAATATCTTTTGATTCTTAGCGATGGCGGAGATGAGAGCGATTTTTCTAAAGAGATTGCCTATGCGAAAGAAAAAAATATTGTTGTTTTTGTGCTGGGAATAGGGACAAAAACAGGTGCGCCTATAAAGCTTGAAGGTGGAACTTTTGTAAAACATAATGGTGAAATTATCGTCTCAAAACTGAATGAAAATATCTCCTCTCTTGCAACAAAGAGCGGCGGAGTTTATGTGCAGAGCGTAAAAGCAGACGACGATATAAAAACCATGCTCAGAGAGATAGAGAGTCTGAGTGAACAAAAAGAGTTAAAGAGTGAAAAAGTTCAAAGATTCATACCTCTTTTTTATTATCCGCTGGGAATGGCTCTGTTGCTGTTTTTAATTGCTACGAGTTCGATGACGAAGAGGCAAACCGTGAGCGTGCCCTCAGTTTTTATACTTTTTGCACTTCTGTTTTTTACTCCACAAGCTGAGGCGGGTCTTCTTGATTTTGTAGAGCTTGGAAATGCCAAAAAAGCTTATGAAAACAAAGAGTATGAGAAGGCTTCAAAACTTTATGAAAAACATGCTGAACACTCCTTGAATGCCGAGAGTTACTACAATGCAGGAAACTCTCTCTACAAACAAGGAAAATTCGATGAAGCTCTGAAGTCATATGAAAAAGCCACATTTTTTGATGAAAAACAAAGAGCAAAGAATCTTTCAAATATCGGAAACAGTTATGTAAAACAGGCAAAAGAGGAAAGTTTGCAAAAAGCTCTGAACTCTTACGAAGAGTCTTTAAAACTGCATGAAGATAAAGAAACAAGAGAAAATCTTGAAGAGGTTAAAAAAGCTATAGAAAAGCAGAAAGAAGATAAACAAGAGAAGAAAGAGGATAAATCAGAGCAGAATAAAGAGGATAAGAACCAAAAAGAGGGTGATAATAAAGATTCTAAGAAGCAAGAAGATAAAGATTCAAAAGAGAAAAATTCAGAGGAAAAAAACAGCTCAGAGAAGAAAGAGGAGAAGTCAGATAAAGAGCAAGAGAGCTCAAAAAATGATAAACCGCAAGAGAGCGAAAAAAAATTTGATGATAAAAAATCTCAAAAAGAGAATGAAAAAAATAAAAAAGAAGATAGTAATCAGACAAAAGAGGAACAACAAAAACAGAGTCAAAATAAAAATGAAAAAAAAGAGGATAATAACTCTGCGAGCGAAGCACAATCCTCTCAAAATATATCTGAAGATAAAATGAGTGATGCCGAGGAGCAGAAGTGGCTTGAGCAGCTCAATTTACAACAAAACACATACATGTATAAGTTAAATGATGAAAAATCAAAAAAGGAGAATTCTAATGAAAAACCTTGGTAAAATAGCTCTGTTTCTGCTCTTGGTTCCATATGCCCTTTTTGGTGGAGTTACTGCAACTGTTGATTCCAAAAGTGTAGAACTCGGAAACACGGTTACTTTGAGCCTTGATATAACTGGAGACAATGCAACGCGACCTAATCTTAACACATTGTGTGGAAGCGATATTATCTCTGCGAACACCTCGACGAGCATACAGGGAGTTAATGGTGTTTATAAAAAAAGCATTATTCTGAGTTATAAATTTCTACCCCAAAAAAGCTGTGAGATTGAGGCTGTCAATATCGACATAGACGGTAAAATAGAGAGTACTGAGCCTATAAAAATCGAAGTAAAACCCGTGGATAGAGCCAAAGATTCGGATTTTGTTTTAAGTTTGGAGAGTAATAAAAAAGAGATATTCGTGGGTGAACCTTTTGATTTGACCCTTCTCTTTAGACAAAAACGAAATACGGAAGCGGTTGACAGCAAATTTTCACCACCGGACTTAAAAGGTTTCTGGGTAAAGGGTGAGTCAAAGCCCACAAGAGAAGATGATGGAGAATATATTACTACAAAAGTAATCTATACCATGTCACCTCAAAGAGAGGGAAATTTGAAAATATCCGGCGCGCAGATGAGCGTAGCTTCAAGGTCTAACTCACGTGATAGTTGGGGCTCATGGATACCGGCGATTAAGTGGAAAAGCTATTTTTCTAATGAAGTGGAACTGAATGTAAAACCTCTTCCGGTCGGAGTGAGTTTAGTGGGAAAATTCACTATATCTGCAACTGTAGATAAGAGCGAGATAAACGCTAACGAAGCCGTAAATGTAACAGTGGAAGTGCAGGGTGACGGAAATTTAGAAGATATAAAAACATTTAAGCCCAATATTGACAAAGTGAGTATCTTTGATGAAAAAATAGTTATAGAAAAATCAAAACTATCTCAAAAAATGGCTTTTGTGTCGGATGAAGATTTTGTAATTCCACCCTTTGAACTGAAATATTTTGACACTCTCACAAAAGAGATTCAGAGCGTCTCGACTAAAGAGATACATGTCAAAGTAAAAAATGCAAAACCTAAAGAAGAACTTTTGATTAAGCGGGACGAGAATGCAAAAGCTGTTCAAACAGAAAACTCTGCAAATATCTCTATAAATGAAATAAGTATATATTGGGTAGTTCTAGGATTTATTGTTGGTTTAGCATGTGGCGTTTTGATTGCTATGTTGAAACTGTGGAAGATGATTGGCAAGAAGAGAAGTAGCTCTCTAAATGAGCCAAGAACTCTTTTGGTAAAATTGATGCCTTATAAGCACGATGCAGAAGTTCAAAATTTGATAGAGATTCTTGAAAAAAATATCTATCAAAAAGAGAATATAAAAATTGACACAAAGAATTTAAAAGAGATATTGAAGAGATATGAAATAGTTTAATAGAGTTCTTGCAGTTTTGCAAGAGGTCTAATCCTCTAAAATATCGTGAAGCTTATTACCGTTTTCCAGCTCTTTGCGAACTTTGTCCCATTCATCATTCAAGATACTTTGTTTGAGGTTCGTGAGCTCTTTTTCAAAGAGCTCTATCGCTTCTATTATATTGGATTTATTCTGTCTAAAAATATCTTCCCACATGTTTGGAGAACTTTTTGCAAGGCGGCTCATGGAACGAAAACCGCCGGCTGCAAGAAGTAGAATATTTTCTTTTTTCTCCTGCTTCATAACGGTATTTGCCAGTGAATAGGAGATGGCGTGGGGCATGTGAGAGATAAACGCTGCATGGCGGTCATGCTGTTTTGCCGACATAAAATATTTTTTCATCTCAAGTGATTTAAAAATAGTTTTTGCAACTTCGCTTTGAATTGCACCGCTGTTTTCTAAGTCACACAAGACTACGACTTTATCGGTGTAAAGATTCTCAATCGCGGCATAGGGACCGAAATTTTCTGTTCCCGTCATCGGATGGGCAGCGACGAAGTTTTTCCGTATTGCCTGCGGAACAGATTCGATGATAATCTCTTTTGTACTTCCTAAGTCAATTATTGTTGTGTTTTCTTTGACATCTGTTAGATTCTTAAGCGTTGCGATAATTCCGTTGACCGGAATGGCAAGAAAAATAACATCACATTTTTTGACCTCTTCAAACCCAACAACACTGTCAACTAAACCGAGTTTTAAAGCATCTCTTTGGTGCTGTTCATTATGGTCGCTTCCAACTATGCTTTTGATAAAAGTTAATTTTTTTAGACTAAGCGCCAATGAGCCGCCCATGAGTCCAAGTCCTACAATTGCTACATTCATATGATATCTCTATATTAATTTATAAATACTCAAAGTCAGTATTCTAGCATCTTATGCTGTCAATCATCTGAAAATATTTTAGAGGGTTTTCATAAAGTTGTCCAGATGTATTAAAAAATGCTACGAATAGAAATGCTTGTTTAAAATGTTATATTCTTAATTTTATATAGTGGCTTATAGATTGGAATAAAATGCTATTATGCATGATAATGTTCAAGAAGAAGGTAAAACCAGTGGTTATGGATGAATTACATACAAGTTGCTTGTCTCTTGAAGGGGATGAAGAAATTATTTTAACCTCCTTGGAATACAATAAAATTTTAGATATACAACAGAATATTTTTGAGTTATTGACTGTAGGAAACAACGAGGAAGATGTTTTGGCAAAACTTTGCCAAATGGCTGAGAGTCTGCTTCCAAACTCTGTTGCTTCTGTAATGATTCTCGACTCTTATTCCGGTTTAATGAATGTAGTTTCGGCTCCTTCAATTCCACAAGTAGGACATGATGCTTTGCAAGGTCTCAAGCCAGGATTAGGCGGAGGTTCGTGCGGAAATGCAGTATTTCAAAATGAAGCGCAATATGTAAAAGATACAAAAACGGATAAGCGATGGACAGATATTCGACAAATTGCTTATGACTTTAATCTATGTTCATGCTGGTCGATGCCGATTAGAAATATTCAAAAACAGGCAATTGGAAGTTTCGCACTGAGTTCGTTTGAACATCGTTCTCCATCGGGTTTTCATAAGCGTCTGCTAGAAGTTTGTGCATTTATCGTTAATATTGTTTTAAAACGCTCAGAGTATGAGAGAGAGCTTAAAGAAAATCAAAAGAAGCTTATAATTTTTAGAACAGGGATGAAAAACTCCTCCGAAGGGGTCATAATCACGGATGCAAATAATAAAATAGTGGAAGTCAATAGTGCTTTTGAAATAATTTCCGGTTATAAAGCAGACGAGGTTATAGGGAAAAATCCAAGTATTCTAGCTTCCGGAAAATATAACAAAGAGTTTTATGAGCTTATGTGGAAGACTATTTTAGATGAAAAGCATTGGAGCGGAGAGATATGGAATAAACACCCTAATGGCGAACATTTTCTCCAGTGGATGAGCATCAGTGCCATATCTGACGAGGATGGGCAAATAATTAATTATTTAGCTATATTTACAGACTTGAGCGAATTGCGCGCCAACCAACAGAAGTTGATTAATCTAGCGTCGCATGACCAATTAACCTCTCTGCCAAACCGTCAAAAAATGGGGATTGATATAGATACTCTTCATCCGAATGGATGCATTGTTTTTAATATTGATCGATTTCGTGAGATTAATGATCTTTTTGGAGTAGCTGTTGGTGACGCTATTTTAGTGCAGATAGCAGAGTGGTTTAATTCTATGGGATTAAGTGTCTATCGTATCGGCGGAGATGAATTTGCAATACTTCTGCATGAGGATGTAAAGTGGGAAGTTCTGGAGCGTAGATTAACACAGTGGCTGGAAGAGCTTGCAAGAACATCGTTTCGAATTGGCAGTGAGTTAATTTCAATTAGAATAAATATCGGGGTTGCTTTGGGTGGGGAGAAGCTCTTGACTCAAGCCGATATTGCACTGCATAATGCTAAAGAGGCAAAAAATGCCTATGCTCTCTATGAAAAAACTGAAAATATCGAGGAGCTTTATCGCACGAATATCGCTATGGCCACAACCATTCATAAAGCACTCTCAGACGGGCGTGTAATCTGTCACTATCAGCCAATTGCTGATTTCATAAGCGGAAAGATTGTTAAATATGAGGCTTTAGTCCGCCTTGTCAATGAAGATGGCTCTATCATTCCTCCATTGGTTTTTTTGCCAATCGCTAAAAAAACAAAGCTTTACTCACAAATTACCCGTGCTGTTATCCATCAGGCATGTTACTGTTTTGAGCATCGTGATGAAGATTTTTCTATCAATCTCTCCATCGACGATATTGAAGACCCGGCAACGGTTCAGGAGATAATCACAACACTGCTTAAAACACATACAGCCTCAAGGGTTGTCTTTGAAATTTTGGAATCTGAAGGAATTGAAAACTATGGCTCAGTGGTAAACTTTATTACACAGGTAAAAGCTTTGGGGGCAAAAATAGCCATAGATGATTTTGGAAGCGGATACTCAAATTTTGAACATATTTTGAAACTCCATGTCGATTATATAAAAATTGACGGTTCTCTTGTTCGGGGAGTAGTGACAAATGAGCGTCACCGTATTATTATAGAAACAATTGTCGATTTTGCTTCTAAAATAGGAGCTAAAACTATCGCCGAATTTGTAAGTGATGAAACGATTTTTGATTTCTTAAAAGCACGGGGAGTCAATTATTCGCAGGGATATT
Organism: Campylobacterales bacterium; assembly: GCA_026390115.1. Lineage (GTDB taxonomy): Bacteria > Campylobacterota > Campylobacteria > Campylobacterales > Sulfurimonadaceae > Sulfurimonas. The sequence continues at coordinate 215,796 of JAPLGO010000016.1, forward strand.
ACACGGGCAAGCCGGAAGTGCTGACGTGATGTTTATTACAGCATTACGGACTTTTATAGGTAACAGCAAATCTAAACACTTTAGCTAGATTTTTTATTTGTAACATGACTTTCATATTGCATAAATTTAAGCTTTTCTTAACTTAATTTTAACCTCTTAAAAGGTAGAATCACCACTTATTTTACAACAAATGGATTTTAATGAAAATTTTTCTGGCTTCAATTTTAACACTCCTAAGTATCAATGCTTTTGCTTTTACCGTAAAGTCTATCAAATACGAGGGAATGGTACACATGTCAGAGCCTGTTGCACTTCGAATGCTTGATTTTGAGGTAGGGAATGAGGTTGATGAAAAAATAATTGATGAGGCTATTAAAAAGTACTTTAAGCAGGGTTACTTTACCGATATTTGGGTTGAAAATGAAAATGGGGATGTGATATTCAAGTTTAAAGAAAAGCCTGTCATTTCACTGATTGAACTAAAAGGGTGGAAAGAGAATGATGAAGAGATTAAAAAGTCGGTTATCCAGATTAAAAAAGGCTCTTTATACAATCAGCAAAAATTAGAAGCTGCAAAAAAAAGAATTATTGAAGCGATAAATAAAGATGGAAAGATAGATAGCGTTGTTGAAGTAGAAGAAGAGCATCTTGATAACGGGAGTATTAAAGTTACTTTTATTGTGAATGAGGGGGAAAAAATTGTTATTCAAAAGCTCGAATATAGCGGTGTATCAGGTCTTAATAGTAGTGACTTTGATAGTGTAATCTCAAATAAACAGCATGAGTTTATGGGTTGGCTATGGGGAAGAAATGATGGCAAAATGAGCCTTGCAGATTTGGAGTATGATCCTCTTAGAATTCGTGATTATTACATGCAGTTTGGTTATTTAGATTCAAAAGTAAGTACTCCATTCGCTAGAGCAAATTTTGACCACTATAAAGCCAACATGAGTTATCAAGTGGAAGAGGGTGCTGTATATACGATAAATAGTGTTTCAGTTAATCAAACTAAAAGCGTTATCGCAGAAGAGAAGATAAAAGAGATTATCAGATTGGAAAAGGGAAAAGTATTTAATATTAAAACTTTTCGTGAAGATGCGGATAAAATAAAAACTCTGATAGCAGATTTGAGTTATGCCTATGTGCAGGTAATGCCTGATTTGAAAAAGAATAAAGATAATAATACCGTTGATGTAGTTTTTAAGATTATTCCAGGTGATAAGGTGAAAATCAGAGATGTTATTGTTTCTGGAAATACAAGAACGCTTGATAGAATTGTGAGACGAGAGCTTTATCTCGGTCCAGGAGACATGTACTCACTGACGGATTTAAAAGACTCCAGAAACTCACTTGGAAGACTTGGCTATTTTGAAAGTAATACTATTGAGGAAAAAAGAGTTGACAATCAAACAATGGATTTGATAGTAAAAGTAAAAGAGGCACCGACAGGAAATATACAAATTGGTGGAGGATACGGAAGCTATGGTGGTCTTTTAGTTAGCCTTGGTGTTAATGATTCAAATGTATGGGGCTCGGGCATAAATGTCGGAGTTCGTGCAGAAAAATCGCAGCTTACTCAAAATGCTTCTTTTAATATCTCAAATCCACGATTGAACGATAGTGACTTTAGCGGCAATTTCGCCATCACTAAATCAATGTATCAGTATATTGCCTATAGTGTAGATACTAATGGGCTTTCATCAGGTATCGGACATAAATTTTCAAGACATGTGACAGGCTATCTTGGATATGGTTATTCACAAAACAGATATTATAATATTAGTGAAACTAACATTCTCTACACTCCTGCATACATAGCAAGATATTTTGAAAGTTATTCAAAAGGTTCAATTACTACAACTCTTAGTTTTGATAATACTGATGACTACTATCTTCCTCGCGAAGGTTTTACATTGAGTCAAAGTTTTGAAAGAGCCGGTATCGGAGGAGATGCAGACTTCCTCAAAAGCAGAACCACATTCGGAAAGTATAATGGTTTAGAAAGCTATATAGGGTTTGATGCTATCTTTAGATACAAAGCCAGATACAGTGCAGTCTTAAATCCAGTAAGTTTACCTATCAATGAGAAGTTGTTTATGGGAGGATTAGGAAGCGTGAGAGGCTATCGGTCATATTCTATCTCCCCAATTGATACTACAAACAGTGCATTAAGAACAGGGGGTAAACAAACTTTTTCAAACAATTTAGAGCTTAGTTTACCGCTTGTTCCCAAAGCTAAAATGCGTATGGTAGCTTTTGTTGACTGGGGATTTATAGGTGAAGATTCAATAGAAGAGTACTCTCGTGGCAGTTATGGCATGGGTCTTGAGTGGTTCTCACCTGTGGGACCTATTCAGTTAATGTTTGCAAATCCACTTAATAAACAGCCTGGTGATAGAACTGAGCCGTTCGAGTTTACTATGGGGCAAAGATTTTAAAATTTTACTTTAAAATCTTTTATTTCCATGAGTTTTTCAACAGCCTCTTTACTCAGATAGAGGCTGTTAGAAGATTCTACTTTTAACACACCATCCTCAAATTTTAAGTCAAAATTGATGTTTCTTGGTCTATGGCTAAGTAATGCAACACTTAGCGATATAAGGTAGCTAAGTGACTCTACCGTATTTAAATCCGGAAGTAAATCTTTATACTTTTGCATATGCTCATTCGTAGGACGTTTATTTTTTGCAAATCTTGCTAATGTAGAGATAAGCTGAATCTGTTTGTGTGTAAAGCCATACTCTAATGCACCTTGTAAGAGGTAATAGCTGTGTTTATTTTGAGAGTAAAAGTGTATGCTATTTCCTGTCTGATAAAGTTTTGCTGCAATCGCTAAATCACCTCTGTATCGTATATCTATCTTTAAATAAGAGTATGTTAAATCGAAAAGTTTTTTGCTAAGCAAGTTGAGTTGATTCGCAAAAATTTTATCCTTGATATGAAAATCGAGGAGGTATCTCACAGAAGTGTTGAAGTTGTGCGGAAATTTATCTTTGGAATTTCTGAGCAAATCACTTAAATAAACACCTTCTCTCACCCCTACACCGCTTGTAATAAGTTTTTTTATTGAGAGTTTTTTTAACACTCTGCTTAGTATTAAAGCACCGGGCTTAATAATGTCAAATCTATCTTCTTTAATATTTAATTTTTTTAGTTTTGATTCATCAGCATCTAAAATTTCAGATATAAAATCTTTAAAATCCGATACTTTACATTCGAAGGAATGGAGTTTATTTAGGGGGTAATTATTGTTTGTCATTATAGCACTTGATATTGCTCTAAATGTGCCACCAATACCTACAAGAGTAGATGCATTTAAGCTATCTAAAGCCGTGAGTTTAGAGTCTATATAACTTACAGCCTCTTTGATACTGTTTTTATCAAAGAATAGCTCTTTTAGCCTTACTGTTCCGAGTTCGAGGGAGATAGTATTGCTAACACTGTTTTTATCTATAAGTGTGAACTCTGTAGAACCACCGCCTATGTCAATACTTATTGCATTTTTTTGTTCAGGAAGTAGATTCGCACATGCAATTCCGCCATAATACGCCTCTTTCTCTCCATCAATAACTTTAATATTGAGTTTTAGTTCTTTCTTTACTCTCTCAAGAAATTCATTTTTATTGGGTGCATCACGAAGAGCTGATGTTGCTACGCACAACACTTTTTTTGCTTGGAAGGAATTTATAATTGATTGAAAATCAGCAAGAGCTTCAAAAGTCCTCCCCATTGGAGTTTTTTGGAGGTTACCTTTATTTTTATAAGCATTTTCAGATAACCTTACTTTACTTTTAGCTTCGTGAAGCAGATAAAATGCAAAACGAGAAGTTCGCTCATAAATAACCATTCTAACAGAGTTAGAACCTATATCAATTACTGCGACTCTCTTTGCCAAATTCCTATTCTTCTCTTAATATATTTTTATATTTGTGCTGAAGTTCAGCAATAGATTCAACATTGTCTTTGTCAGGGATTATACAATCAACAGGACAAACTGATATGCATGCCGGCTCATCATAAACACTCACGCATTCAGTACAACGATCCGGATCTATAAAATAGATTGGATCACCCTCTTCAATTGCTGTTGTCGGGCATTCTTCTCGACATGCATCACACGCTATACACTCATCATTTATCAGTAGAGCCATTATAAAACCTTATGTTTAATCTTTCATTTATGAAGATTAATTTATCTAATATATATATGCCCGATTTATATCAAAATATAGCTTCATAAATTTTTAAACACGCTAAATTTAGTTATTTCGCGGCAGTATGCATGAAAGTTTTGAATTGAGTTGAAGAGAGGCAATTGTTCCATCTATACCATCTTTCCTATTTTCTACTTTTATTTTTGCACCTAGTGCATCGGCTGCACTTTTTGCCAAAAATAAACCTAGGCCGACGCCAGATTTATTTCCTTGTCTTTTAAACGGGGCAAACAAATCGACACTTTCATCTATTCCGCATCCTTCATCAATTACTTCAATCAGCAGACCAATATCGTCTTGTGAACTTTTTAGTGTTACACTTCTATCTTGTGGTGTGAATTTTAGAGCATTTTGCAAAAAATTCTGGATAATCTGATTTAGCAGGCTCACCTGAAGTGTAGCCATAAATCCATATGGTTCAAAACTTATATTTAATGTTTTTCCCTCATTCTCAGCCAAAAGTTTAAAATCATTCGCTTTTTGTTTAAGAACCTCTATAACATCAACTGTTGTTGGTTTATCAAGCTGAGCTCCCTCCTGTCTGCCTATATTAAGAATATTTGATACAATTATATTCATCTCATCTATTGTTTTATTTGTAACCATGAGAGCCTCTATATACTCTTCAGGAGTTCTTCTTTTGAGGAGAGTAACTTGATTTTTTAATTTGATTATTGCTAGAGGTGTCTTTAACTCATGGGCTGTTCCGATAAAGAGCTCTTTTTGATATTTTACAAAGTTTTGAATTCTTGCTATGAGATGGTTTATGGTGACTCCAAGTGGCTCAAATTCATCGGGTAACTCTCTAACTTTAATCTGTTTAATAAGGTGCTCATTCATATTTGAAAGTCTAGAACTTAATATTTTAAGTGGTGAAACCAACATTTTTGAAAGCATAACAGCATAAATAATTACTAGCACAAAGCCAATAATATTTATAAAAAATATATAGTGCAAAATCTTATCTAAAAGTACTTTTGTCGGAGTAACCTCTTTGGTTATTTTTAAATAGCTTAGATTGTCTAAATCAAATGGATAGATAAGGGTTAAATATACCCGCTTATCTATACTGTTCTCGTACAAATCAACATCTACATGTGATTTTTTAAGATTAATAATCTCTACATTTAAAGCAAGATAAAAGTCAGGGGAGGAGGAATCCATCTGCATTATAGATTTATTGTTAGCAATATTTTTTGCATATTGTATTAACTCATGCCGCTTTTCATCATAAATAGATTTTTCTATGTAAAAATATAAAAATGATGAAAAGATAAGTATTAATAAAGCAGATGCAAAAATAAGTTGGATTAGAAAGTTTCTTCTGATACTTCTTTTAGAAAACATATCTTCGCCTTAAGAATAATTGTTGCAATTATAACTGACTAAATTTAAAAATAAAAAAAGTTTTGAATTTTTCAGCCCAAAGGGGCCGAGAGAAGAGAGAGGATGTTAATTAATTTCTTTTGGAAAACAAAAACGGTAACCACGACGACGAACAGTCTCAATAGTTGTGATACCTAGCGGTTTATCCATTTTTTGTCTTATTTGATTAATTGCTACTTCGATTACATTTGGAGTTACAAGTTCCGGTTCTTCCCAGATAGCGTCAAGCAGTTGCTCTTTTGAAACAATCTGGTCACGGTGTCGAGCTAGGTGAGTTAAAACTTCAAAAGGTTTTCCTTTGAGTTCAATCTCCTGCTCTTTATATGTGATTTTTTCTTCTTCCGGATTAATGATTAAATCTTCAATTTCTATAATATTGCTACCGCCAAAACGAAGACGAGCCTCAATACGAGCGATAAGAACATCAAAATCAAAAGGTTTACGGATATAGTCGTCTGCACCGCTTCTTAGTGCTTCAATTTCACTTTCGTTGTCATCTCTTGCAGATAAAACAACTACAACAGTCTTAGGAGTTTTAGATTTAATATCACCAATGATATCAACAGAGTTTCCATCCGGAAGCATCCAGTCCATTAGAACTAAATCATAATTACGAATGTCTAAGTAGTACTCACCGTCTTTAAGAGTTTCTACTACATCGCTTTGGTAACCAAATTCCTTTAATCCCTCTGCGAGCATCTTATTTAATGTAACTTCGTCTTCTATAATCAAAATGCGCATTAATGTTTTCCTATATGTGAATATTTTGGCGAAAGTGTATCATAATTTTAGGTTAGTTTAAAGTTTTTTTCAATTATTTTTAATAAAAGTTTTATTTACAATTAAGATTAGATAGTGAAAAGTGTGCTGACGCTTACTTTGGTATCTGCTAAGATAGAGGGTTTTGTGATTTTTAAGTTTATTTTTTGAATTGTTAAAAATTTGTTAACTAACTTTGAAATTAAATCATTTAATGCATCTTCGATTAAATAATATTGGTTTAATAGCATCTCTTTTTTTATAAGCTTTATAATTTCTGCATAATTTATAAATTCATTTTTATTAAACTCATAATCTATAGTTAGGTTAATTATAACATCTTGCGGAGTAACTCTTTCAAAATCTAAAATTCCAATAATGCACAGGAATTTTAAATCTTCTATATGTATAGTCATCAGACAACTCGTTTTTCTTCACCCTTGATTACGCGAATAATATTTGGTATATGTTTATAAAAGAGGATAAATCCTATAAAAAGAGCAGGGGCATGAGCCATTTCCGGGTGAATAATAAAAGTAGAAATCATCAAAGCCAGAACTCCGGTTAAAGATGAGATGGAAGAAATTTTGATAGTTTTAGCAGATACTCCCCAAACTACTAAAGCAATGGCGGTTTCTAACGGCAGCATAAACATCATAACGCCCATTCCGGTCGCAACACCTTTTCCACCCTCAAATCCAAGGTATGGACTAAAGCAGTGACCAATAACCGCTAAAACCGAAATTCCCCAAAGGGTTGCTTCACTAAGTCCCATAAAATAGGCAACCGTTAAAACTAAAACACCTTTGAGAGCATCCAATGCCAAGGTGGCTATTCCAAGTTCTTTTGCCAAAGAGGGGTTTGTCTCTTTTACAACTCTCAGCACATTTGTAGCACCAATGCTTCCAGAACCGCTAGACTTAATATCTACCCCGGCAAACTTTTTAGCAAGAAGTAAACCAAAGGGAATACCGCCTACAAGATATGCAGCTATAAAAAACTGAACGTTAGTGTTAAATAAAAAATCCATGAAATACCTTACATATATAATTGTGACATTCTACTTTAACTATATTTATAAGCATATAAAAACAGAGTTGTTTTTGAATTTTGATATAATAACGCATTTTTTATTGAGGATATTTTATTGCAATACACAAACGAAGAATTAAAACAGAAAATTATTGAATTGAAAAAGAAACTTAGCGTTACCGTTGTCGCACACTTTTATCAACGGGATGAAGTTTTTGAGATGGGTGATATTACGGGTGATTCCCTTGAACTTGCCATGCGAACGCGTGATGATGATGCGGAGTTTGTGGTGTTTTGCGGTGTTGGATTTATGGGACAGAGTGTAAAAGTGCTCTCTCCGAACAAAAGAGTGGTTATGCCAAAGCTTGCATGTTGCGCAATGGCTAGGATGATTGACTCAATTTACTACGATGAATCCGTGAAGTTCTTAGAAGAAAACGGCATAAGCAGAGATAATATTTTGCCAATCACTTACATAAATTCAAATGCCGATGTGAAGGCAAAAGTGGGTGAAATGGGCGGGATGGTATGCACAAGCTCCAATGCTAAAAAAATAATTACAACAGCGCTTGGCGAGGGTAAAAAAATTCTTTTTGTGCCTGACAGATGTCTAGGACAAAACATCGCAAATCAGATGGGTTTAAAATCTATGGTTATCGGTCAAGGCGGTGACCCAAAAGAGGCGGATATTATCTGTTATGACGGTTTTTGTTCGGTGCATCAGCTATTTAGTGTGGATGATATTAATTTTTACCGTAAAAAATATCCCGGTATTTTGATAGCAACCCATCCAGAGTGCGACCCTGCAGTGTGCGAAGCATCTGATTTTGTCGGTTCGACTTCTCAGCTTATTAAGTTTATAAAAGAGTTGCCAGAAGAGCAAAAAGTTGCGGTTGGTACAGAGTTTAACATGGTAAATCGTTTAAGACCAGAAAATACTTTTGTCCTTTCTTCTACAAAACCGGAGTGCCCGACTATGAACGAGACGACTCTTGAGGATTTGTATTTGACGCTTAAAGCGATTGATGAGGGTGCGCCGATTAACGAGATAGAGATAGATGAAAGTACGCAAAAATGGGCAAAAATCGCATTAGAGAGAATGTTGGCACTATGATAGAAGAGTTTGTAAAAGCAACGCTTGCCGAGGATGTTGGGCGCGGAGATTTGTATGCTTTGGTTGAGCCAAGCGTCGCGGCATCTGCAAAGATAATCGCAAAGAGTGATGGTGTAGTTGCCGGTGTGAAATATATAGCTGTTTTGGCACAACTTGAAAGTTTTGAAATAATCTGGGGCAAACAAGACGCCGAAACATTTGTAAAAGGCGATATTTTGGCAATTATAAAAGGTGACTCACACACTCTTTTGCGGGTAGAGAGAACACTTTTAAACATTCTTCTGCATGCAAGCTCTATCGCCACTTTGACAAAAAAATATGTAGATATCTGTAAACCTTACGGCGTGAAACTTTTGGATACAAGAAAAACAAGACCGATGCTTAGGGTTTTTGAAAAGTATGCCACAAGAACAGGCGGTGCTGTCAACCACCGAATGGGACTTGATGATGCTTTGATGATAAAAGATACACATCTCAAAACCATAAAAGATTTAAAAAGTTACATAGAAAAAGCAAGGAAACAAATTCCATTTACTGCAAAAATAGAGGTTGAAGCCGAAACATTCGAGGTTGCATGTGAGGCGATGCTTGCAGGAAGTGATATAGTTATGTGTGATAACATGACTCCTCAACTGATTAGTGAAATCGTTGCTTACAGAGATGAAAATTTTTCGCATGTACTTTTAGAAGCGAGTGGGAATATTTCACTTGAAACGATCGATACGTATGCAAAAACAAAAGTGGATGCAATAAGTACCGGTTCATTGATTCACCAAGCAAATTGGATAGATTTGTCTATGAAGATTGATTAATATTAAAATCATAATCAATGGCTGATGAGACTTAAATGAAAGTGTATATTCGATTAATCGCAAAAGGAACAAGCCCCTTTTTTTACGTTAGCCGCTATGGCACTAAAAAAAAATCTTTTCAAAATTTTTGTCTGTTTTTTTAGGAGATTTAAATGGCTGATGACACAGAAAAGACAGAAGAGCCCACCGATAAGAAGATATCTGATGCCAGGGAAGAGGGAAATGTCCCTAAATCTCAGGATGCTGCCGGAGTGGTTACGCTTTTTGTAGCGATTATTGCACTTTTAATGCTCTTCCCGTATATGTCACAACATATGATTCTTCTATTTAAATACTATTTTTCACTTATCGGTATGCCTCTTGATAAGCTTTTTATGATAGATATTGCCGTTGTTACGATTCGAGAGACTCTTTTGATGGTTCTCCCTTTGGCGGTTGCCGTTGCCGTTGCAGGCGTAGCTGCTGCTCTTGCACAGTTTGGTTTTTTATTTACTACAAAAGCTATTATGCCTGATTTTAAAAAGATTAACCCAATAAGCGGAATCGCCAATCTCTTTTCAATGAAAAAGGCTTTAGAAGGTGCGAAGATAACTTTTAAGTCATTTATAACGCTAGGTGTTGGATTTGTCTATTTCTTTTATTTTATTTTAGAACTTCCTACTGTTGCCATGTTCGGGCTTATCGACCAGCTAAACTGGCTGAAAGATAAAATGTTGATTATCGCTTTTGTAATGCTTTTTATTATTTTTATCTTTGCTATTATAGATGTTATTATAGTAAGGAAGCAGTACTTTGATGGGCTTAAAATGAGTAAGCAAGAGATAAAAGATGAGATGAAAAATATGGACGGAGACCCACTGATTAAATCAAAAATCCGTCAAATTCAAATGCAGGCTGCAAGAAAAAGAATGATGGCTGAAGTTCCGCATGCCGATGTGGTTATAACAAATCCCACACACTATGCTGTTGCCATAAAGTATGATGAGGAGAAAACTCGAGCACCTGTTGTTGTTGCTAAAGGAATGGATCACATAGCGCAACAGATAAAAAAAATAGCAAGAGAAAATGGTGTAACTATAGTTCAAAATCCGCCATTAGCTAGAAGTCTATACAATGAAGTTGACCTTGATAAACCAATCCCAGAGTCGCTATTTGCAGCCGTGGCCGAGGTTCTTGCATATGTTTATAAAATGAATAGGAAATAAAAAAGATGTATAATTTCAGTCATGAATGAAATACTGACTAGAATTGAACAGGCTCAACATGTGGTGTTGATTTCGCATCTGAATCCTGATGCTGATTCATTAGGAAGTGCAAGCGCACTTTATACACATATTTTAAGGCTTCATAAAAAAGTTTCTTGGTTTTGTGCAACTGAAAATATCAATCAAAAATTACTTTTTTTGCCATGGAGTGAAAAAATAAGAAGCTCCTTTCCCTCTTCGGCTGATTTGGCTATTTCACTTGACTGTGGAAGCAGAGATAGATTGGGTTTTGCTGTTGCATGTGATTTGATAAATATTGACCACCACTCAAGTAATGAACATTTTGGCAAATATAATTTGGTGGATTTTAAATGTATAAGTACGACAGAGGTTTTATATAATTTATTAAAAGATAATAACATCACTATAAATCCAAAAATGGCAACTGCAATATATGCTGGGCTTTTAGATGATTCGGGTGGTTTTTTGGATGAGAAGGTTGATGGCACGCTATTTGCTTTAGTAAAAGAGCTTATAGAAATTGGTGCTAATTATAAATTGTGTAATAAGTACATAATGAAATATCAGACACTTGGAGCCTTCAGGTTGAAGGCGGTTATGCACAAAAACATGATGCTCTTTTGTGATGGAAAAGTTGCGGTTTTTTGTGTAACAAATGAGGACATGAGAACCTCTGGAGCGATCGGTTCTGACTGTGAAAGTACGCTTGAAGAGGCTCTTTGGTTGCCAAGCGTTGAAGTTTCACTCCTTTTGAAACAAAATAGAGACTTGAGTATAAAATGCTCTTTACGTTCTTCTTCCAAAGTAGATGTCAATGCAATAGCATCCACTTTTTTAGGTGGCGGACATACAAACAGAGCTGGTTTTACTTTAAATGGCATCGTGGCATTAGAGAATGCTAAAGAGAAAATTTTAAAATTAATATGTAAGGAATTGTAGTTTGAATAGAAGAGATAATAAATCCTCGTTAGGGGTACTGTTAATATTTGGTTTGATTATAGGTGCGGGTGCTTATGTATATAAATCCTCTTCATTTGAGAGAAATGCTCCAGAGATAAAGATAAATAATAATGGGCATTGGAATTTAAAAGACCCACTAGAAGTATCTATTGATGATGCCAGCGGTATAAAATCATATAAAATTAAGTTAAAAACAGCAAATGGCGAGGTTGATTTAAATCATGAGCAGTTTATGACTCCTAGTGAAAAGGTAAGTGTAAAAATTAAACTCCCAAGCAATGCTCAAAGCATGGAGGATAAAACGATATCAATCGCCGTAGAGGCTCTTGATGGAAGTAAGTGGAATTTTTTTAATGGCAACTGGGCAACAGCTGAATTTAAACTAGCCATAGATAAAAGAAAACCGCTTTTAAATATTTTAGGAAATTCATACAAGATATCTAAAGGCGGCTCTGCATTAGTTGTTTTTAAAGCAGTTGATGAGAATATGAAAGAGTTATATATTGAGGTAGGCGATAAAAAGTTTTTTGCAGAACCTTTTTATAAAGAGGGCTATTATATTTCGCTTATTGCATGGTCGATTTTGAATCAAGATTTTAAGGCTAATTTGGTTGCAAAAGATTATGCAGGAAACACTTCTTTGGTCTATATTCCTCTCTATTTACAGCCAAAAGAGTATAAAGTTTCAAATATTAAACTAGACGATAGATTTTTAAAAGGAAAAATTGCTGAGCTCGCATCCGAGTTTGAAGAGACGCAAGGTGTGGATGATTCAATTCAGCAGTTTAAGATTATCAACGAAAAAATAAGAGAAAAAAATGAGAAACTAATTCATAGTATAACATCAAAAGTGCCTGACAAGATGATTAGTGATTTTAGCATAGTGCCAATGTACCCGCTAAGAAATGGTCAAGTAGTTGCACAATATGGTGATTATAGAAAATATAGTTATAACGGTGCAGAAGTGAGTGAATCATATCACATGGGACTAGATTTGGCTAGCAATGCTATGTCAGAAATTATTCCTAAAGACAAAGGCGAAATTGTTTATGCGGATTATAACGGACTGTATGGGAATATGCCTATAGTTAGTCATGGGTTAGGACTCTATACAATTTATGGACATTGCTCAAGCGTTAATGTAACCGCAGGAACTTTTATAGATGAAAATACAGTGATAGCCAATACAGGGAAAAGCGGCTATGCTATGGGTGACCATCTTCATTTTGGTGTTTTGGTTCAGGGCATAGAGGTTCGTCCTCAAGAGTGGATGGATGCTGAGTGGATTAAGCTAAATATAACAGATGTAATTAAAAGTTCAAAAGCTATGATAGAGAAAATTTAGTTAAATTTCAAAAGGAAATTTCATGTATCAAACAACTATAAAAAAGGCTGTTGAGCTGGTTGGAATAGGTCTTCACAAAGGTTCTCCGGTTAGATTGCGCTTAGAACCGCTAGAGAAAAATAGTGGAATTATCTTTTATCGAAGTGATGTGGATGTCTCTATAGCTTTAACTCCTGCAAATGTTATTGATACAAAAATGGCAACTGTAATAGGCAAGGATAACTATGTAATTTCAACTATTGAACATCTCCTATCGGCTGTTTATGCTTACGGCATTGATAATTTAAGAGTGATAGTAGATGCGGATGAAGTTCCTGTTATGGATGGAAGCAGTGCAAGTTACTGCATGCTTTTGGATGAAGCCGGCATAAAAGAGCTGGATGCACCAAAAAAAATAATGAGAATAAAAAAAGATATTATGGTTCAAGAGGGCGATAAGTATGTAAAACTATCGCCATCTCCTGATTTGAAATATGGATTTACTATAAAATTTGCCCATCCTGTTATAAACAAGCAAGAGTTCGTTTTAAAATTTACAAAAGAAAACTATAAAAACGAGATAGCAAGAGCTAGAACTTTTGGTTTTTTGCATGAAGTACAGTATCTTCGCTCAAAAGGGTTGGCTCTCGGCGGCTCACTTGATAATGCAATCGTTTTAGATGATAAAAAAGTACTAAATCCTGAGGGTTTGAGATTTACGGATGAATTTGTAAGACATAAAATATTGGATGCCATCGGTGACATGTCTCTTATCGGCATGAATTTTATCGGAAATTATGAAGCGATGGCAGGCAGTCATGATTTAAATCATAAATTAACGCTTGAATTACTAAAAGATACAGAAAATTATGAAGTGATAGAGCTTGTAGGCGAAAAAACTGCGGAGTTAGAAAAAGCGTATGCCTAAGAGCGTAGATATAGTTTTAATAGCTCTCTCTTCTCCTATTTTATTGGGAATTTATGAAAATAATACTCTTATAGATTTTATAAGCTCTCAAGAGAAAAGTTCGTACGTATTACCAAAAATATTTGATGAACTATTTAAAAAATATAAAATTGAAAAACTTTTTTATGCAAACGGTCCGGGAAGCTTTATGGCTATAAAAGTTTCATATATTTTCTTAAAATCTATCAGCATCTTAAAAAATATTCCACTCTTTGCAACAGATGCCTTTTATTTTAATGAAAACAGTCCTATAAAAGCGATTGGAAAGCTATATTTTGTTAAAGTTTCGTCAGAAATAAAAACTCAAAAGTTAGAAACGGTTCAAGAGGCAGATTTTCGCCTCCCAGGAGAACTTGATTATAACGAGTTTAGCACAGCAACAGCACCACTTTACATGATAGCTGCTGTTTGAAGAAAGGGAGAAGATTGTGATAGTAAGCGTACCGGCAACGAGTGCAAATTTAGGTCCTGGATTTGATTCGTTGGGATTAGCAGTTGATTTACGTAATAGAGTTGAATTTCATCAGTCAAAATTTTTTAGTGTAAGCATTAAAGGTGAAGGTGAAAATAATCCTAGATTAAAAGGCAATAATCTTTTTATTAGTATATTTAACGACCATTTCAGTCGTTTAACCCAAAAGCAACAAAATTTTAAATTTACATTTTACAACCAAATCCCAATGTCGAGGGGTTTGGGTAGCTCTTCTGCGGTCATTGTCAGTGCAATTGCAAGTGCGCATGAAGCGGCAGGAATCAGAGTTTCAAAACGCCGAATTTTAAATCATGCGCTTTTTTATGAATCGCATCCAGACAATATTACACCGGCGGTTATGGGCGGCTTTAATGTTGCTACTGTTGAAAAAAACAAGGTGTTTTCTCAAAAAAAACATCTTCCTGATTATATAAAAGCTGTAGTTGTTATTCCAAATAAACAGATGAATACATTGAAGGCAAGAACACTTTTGCCAAAATCCTACTCTAAAGAAAATGCGATTTACAATCTGTCTCATACTGCCCTGAGTGTTGGGGCATTTTTTAATGAGGATTGGGAGATGTTAAAGCTTGCATCCCAAGATAGATTCCATCAAAAGGCAAGAATGAAAACATTGCCGGAACTCTTTAACGTGCAAAAGGCTGCTTATGAAAGTGGGGCGCTTATGAGTACACTCTCAGGAAGTGGGTCGACATTTTTCAACATGGTGTATGATGAGGATGCGGTAGATATATCAACTAAATTAACTCAAAAATTTCCAGAGTTTATAGTTAAAATATTAGATTTTGATAATAGTGGACTTATAATAGAGAAATAGTCTCTATTAAATAAAGCAACTTTTAGATACAATGGCGAAAAAATTTAATCTACCTATCAGAATGTGTATCTCGTGTAGAGATAGACAAGCTCAAAATCAACTATTGAGATTTAAATGCATAGATGGTTCAATAGAGATTTTTGATGGAATAGGTAGAAATTTTTACATATGTAAAAATTGTCTTACTCAAGATAAACAAGTTTTGAAAGCACTTATGCGACAATGCAGAAGTGGAGATAAAGATAAATTTACGAACAGACTAAAGGAGATCATCGCTGATGATAGAAAAAGTTAGAGTACACGAAATTGCAAAAGAGCTAGGAATAGCTTCTAAAGATGTTCTGAAAAAAGCCACAGACATGGGTATGGATGTAAAATCTGCACAAAGTACGGTGAGCATGGAACAAGCTGATGAATTAATGAAATTTATAATGAATGGTGAACCGGCAGAACATGCACCAAGAGAGACAGAACAAGAATCTAAGAAAGCTATCAGTGATACTCCTAAAGAAACTCCTAGTAAAATAATTCAAACTGAATCTACTAAAAAAGTTGATATAAAAGCGGATAAAGTAGTAAATACGGAAGCTATTGAATTCGAGCCGAAAGAAAATATTAAAGAGGTCTTTGTAAATAAGATTGAAATTAGCTCAGAAGATAAAAATATAGTAGAAGAATCTAAGTCTACCGGAGTAACAGTAATACAACAGATTAAAAAATCCGGCTTAAAAATTGTTAAAAAGAATAAACCGAAAGTTGAAGAAGTTTTTAGTGTTCCTGAAAAGCAAGCAAGTATCTCTTCATACGGAAAGATAAGTGCCGAAGTTTTAGAAGAGTTAGCACAAAAGAAAAAAGCAAAACAGGGTTCAGGAGTTGCTAAAAAGCAAGAGCAGGGCATTAAAATAGATATATTTGGCGGCACTATGAGTGAAGTATCTATGGATTTGGATGATCAAATAGTTCTGTTGGATTTAAACTCTACTGAGAGAGCAAAACTACCGGTTGAAGAGCCTAGAAAACCAAGAGAGCAGAAGCCGGTTGGAAGAAATGCAAATAAAAAAGCAGGTAGCAAAGGCAAAAAAGTTTCTCGAGATAAAAGAAAAACATATGCAAAAAACAAACCTGAAGATGTAGTTATAACGCATGTGGAGATACCTGAAGATATTCGTGTTTATGAATTTGCGGAAGCGCTCAACAGACCAATATCTGACATAATCAAAGTTCTTTTTGACCTTGGTTTAATGATGACAAAAAATGATTTCCTAGGAAAAGATGAGATTGAAATTTTATCGGAAACATTTGATGTTGAAGTTTCTATAATCGACCCTAAAGATGCTTTTAATTACGAGAGTGACTTAAATGAAGAGATTGATGAAAATGCAACTGAGAGACCTCCCGTTATTACAATTATGGGACACGTAGACCATGGTAAAACTTCACTTTTAGATGCAATTAGAAAAGCAAAAGTTACAGAGAGTGAAGCTGGTGGGATCACCCAGCATATCGGTGCTTACACGATAGAACAAAATGGAAAAGCAATAACATTTTTAGATACTCCTGGTCACGCGGCATTTAGTTCAATGCGTCAAAGAGGAACAGATTTAACCGACATTATAGTTATCGTTGTAGCCGCTGATGATGGTGTTAAACCTCAAACAGATGAAGTTATTAAGCTAGCTAAAGAGTCGGGTGTTCCTGTGATTATAGCACTTAACAAAATGGATAAGGAGACGGCAAATCCTGATCATGTTAAGGGCCAAATGGCAGAGAGAGGCTTAAATCCTGTAGAGTGGGGCGGAGATATAGAGTTCATTCCAATTTCTGCTAAAACAGGAATGGGTATTGATGCCTTACTAGAAAATATTTTAATTACTGCAGAGGTATTAGACCTTAAAGCGAATGAGGATGCAATGGCAAAAGCTGCTGTTGTTGAGTCTTCACTTGAAAAAGGCCGTGGTCCTGTTGCAACTGTGATTGTTCAAAACGGTACACTTAAAGTGGGTGATTATGTTGTTTGCGGGAGTGCATATGGTCGCGTTAAAGCACTTCTTGACGAAAATAAAAAACAGATAAACAATATAAAACCAAGTCATACGGCCGTTGTAGCAGGACTGAATGAAGTTCCGTCTTCCGGTGAAATAATGATGGCAATGAATAATGAAAAAGAGGCGAAAGAGTATGCACTTAAACGTCATGAATATGACAGACATAAAGAGCTCTCTCATAGTACAAAATCAACCTTAGAAGACATGACTTCTATGATTGCAGAGGGTCGTCTAAAATCTCTTAAAATTGTTCTTAAAACAGATGTTCATGGTTCGTTAGAGGCCATCAAATCTGCACTGAATGAGCTTAGAAATGAGGAAGTAAAAGTTAATGTTATCTCCTCAGGCGTTGGTGGAATAACAGAAAACGATGTTGAACTTGTTTCTAACAGTGAAAATTGTGTTCTTCTAGGCTTTAATGTTCGTCCTACAGGAAATGTGAAAGCTCTTGCAAAACAGAGAAATGTTGATATTAGAACTTACTCTATTATTTATCAACTTCTTGATGATATTACGGGAATGCTAACAGGTATGATGGCACCTAAATTTACAGAGACAAACACCGGTCAAGCTGAAGTTAGAAATACTTTTAAAGCACCAAAAGGCATGGTTGCAGGATGTGTTGTTGTGGATGGAAAACTTATTCGCGGAGGACTTGTCCGTGTTATCCGTGATGGTGTTGTTATCCACGAGGGAGAACTTACTTCACTTAAACGCTTCAAAGATGATGTTGAAGAAATTGGAAACGGTTATGAGTGTGGAGTAATGATTAAGGGTTACGATGATGTAATCGTTGGTGATGTTATTGAAACATTCAAAAAAGTTGAGCAAAAAGTATCTCTGTGAACGAAGCGCAAGTAAAGTTAAAAAGAACAGAATCAATTCTATTAGAGTTGATTCCTGAGGCACTCGGCGCACTTAATGACAAAAGACTTCATGAATTAAATGTGATTGAAGTGAAGTGTTCTCGTGGCAAAAGTGACGCTAAAGTTTATCTTGATCCAGCTTCTTTTAGCGATGAAGAAAAAAAAACATACATTAGTTTACTTAAAAAAGCGCGTCCAATTATAGAAACTCACTGTTTAAAAGATCAAGGTTGGTATCGTTGTCCAAATTTTACATTTGAATTTGACGAACAACTTAAAAAATCACAAAGCATGGAAGAACTTTTTAGAAAAATTGCAAAGGAACCACAATGAGTTTAGAGAGCGACATAAAATCACTGGTTGAATCTTTAGATTTAGAGCTTTATGACACTGCCGTAGTCAATGAAAATGATGAAACAATTTTTCGTGTGAGTGTTGTCTCTGGCAAAACTACAGAAGATGGAAAAAAAGTCGGTGTAAACATGGACTCCTATGTCGAATTGACACATCTCATCTCGCCGCTGCTGGATGTTACTCCTCCACTTTCTGGTGAATATAGACTTGAAGTTGGCAGTCCGGGAATTGAGCGAAAATTAAATAATATAGGTCATTTTAAAAAATCAATAGGTGAAGATGTCTCAATCTTAATGTCAAATAAAGAGAAGTACAAAGGTAAGCTTTTAAGAGTAGAAGGTAATAAAATATTTTTAGAAGTTGACGCACAAGAGGTTGAGATAGATTACAGTGAAATCTCAAAAGCTAAAACATACTTTGAATGGTAATTGATAGTCACTTTTATATGAGCCAAGCCCTCAATGAGGCTTGGAAATATCAGGGTTTAACCTATCCAAACCCGGCAGTTGGTTGCACAATTGTTGGAAGAAATAACGAACTTTTAGCAGTGAATGCCCACCATAAAGCTGGAGAGCCCCATGCCGAAGTTTTTGCACTCAGAGATGCCTACTTCAAACTCACTAATGACACTTTCATTTTAAATATAAAATCTTCACACGAAATTCACAACTATCTTTTAGCAAATCATAACGGCTGTTTTAGAGATATTTCACTTTATACAACACTAGAACCTTGCTCTCATGAAGGAAAAACACCATCATGTGCCTCGCTTATTTCAAACCTTGGCATTCAAAAAGTTTTTGTAGGTTCTCGTGATTTTAATGAAGATGCATCCGATGGCAATGCTATTTTGTCGGCATGTGGAGTTGAAGTTCAGGAGAGTGTTTTACAAAAAGAGTGTGATTCCTTACTTAAGCCTTTTGAGATGTGGAAAAAGAGTAAATTCGTGTTTTTTAAATGGGCGCAAAGGCTCAATGCAACAACGGATGGCGGTGTGATAAGTTCAGAGAGTTCAAGAAAGAGAGTCCATGCCATGCGAGATGCGTGTGATTTACTTGTAATCGGCGGAAATACGGTACGCGTTGATAGGCCGACATTGGATGCAAGACTGGCAGATGGCAAAGCACCAGATATTTTAATCATTTCAAGAGAAAAAGAGTTTGATAAAACCATTCCTCTTTTTGGTGTTGCAAATAGAAAAGTAATCATTTCAGATAACTTCTCTACATGTCAAGAGTACAAAAATATCATGATTGAGGGAAGTTCAAAAATGTTTGAGCTCTCAAAATCAATTGTAGATTACTACTTGTGTTTTATAGCCCCATCATTTGGCGGGAGCAGCGGATTTGAAAATCAAGATGAAAAATTTGAAATTTTAAATATACAAAATGATGAGCAAGATATAATAATTTGGATGAAAAGGAAAATATGAATTATGCATAAAAGAGAAGAGAATATTAAAAAAGAAAAACAGAGTAAAATAGTTTCGATGTTCGATAATATCGCACCGACATATGATACTGCAAACCGTGTTATGAGCATGGGAGTTGACAAAAGTTGGAGAAGAAAAGCTTGTAATTTGGCATATAAATTTTATGCTGAAGATTCTATAGATAAAATTGTTGATGTGGCATGTGGAACGGGTGATATGATGGATTATTGGAGAAGTCGTGCAGAACTCAACGGTATTGCAATTGGTGAAATTGTTGGAGTTGACCCGTCTGTTGGCATGGTGGATGTTGCACGCCAGAAATATCCTAAGTTTAACTACTGCATAGCAAAAGCGACAGAGATTCCTCTTGAAGATGCAACGGCCGATATTTTAAGTATTACCTACGGCATACGAAATGTTGTTGAGAGAGAAGCAGCACTTGGAGAGTTTAACAGAGTACTTAAAAAAGATGGTTTGGTAGTTATATTGGAGTTTATGAGAAATGAGAATCCATCTTTTTTAGGAAAAATTAGAGACTTCTATATGAACAAAATCTTACCAAAAGTTGGCGGATTTATCTCTAAAAACCTTGAGGCTTATGAGTATCTGCCAAACTCTATCGGAGATTTCGCAACAGTGGATGGGATGAAAAAAGAGTTAGAAGAGGCAGGGTTTGCTATTCTTTATGCAAAAAGTTTCTCCATGGACATCTCTACGCTTTTAATTGCTCAAAAAAAATAGTTCTCAGCCAAGGTCGAAGCTTTGAATGTTCTCAATGTATCTTCACTCAACGAGCAGATAAAAACCCTCCTAGAGACCAGTTTTTCTCATGTCTTCGTAGAGGGAGAAATTTCCCGCATCACTTTTCACAATAGCGGGCACATCTATTTTACTCTAAAAGATGCAACTTCAACAATAAGTGCCGTGATGTTTAAGGGCAATGCCCAAAAGCTAAAATTCCAGCTCAAAGAGGGCTTGAAAGTCATTGTCGATGGAGCGGTAACTCTCTATACACCCCGCGGCGAATATCAGATAAACTGTTTTAACATCGAACCTGCAGGACGCGGCGCTTTGGCACTGGCGTATGAGCAGTTAAAACAAAAACTCTCATCTCAGGGCTACTTTGATCCATTACTCAAAAAAGAGCTTCCAAAATTTCCATCTCGCATAGCGCTTATCACTTCCGCAACAGGTGCCGCTTTGCAGGACATGCTGCGCGTTGCAAACAGCAGATATAGGCTTTTAGAAATAGATATTTATGATGTTCTAGTTCAAGGTGAGAGTGCTACTTTGGCAATTGCAAATGCCATCAGAGTGAGTGATATAAATGGGTATGACATCATCGTAATCGGTCGCGGTGGCGGAAGCATCGAGGATTTATGGGCATTTAATGAAGAGAGTGTTGCAGATGCAGTTTTTAGAGCAAAAACTCCGATTGTCTCTGCCGTAGGGCATGAGATAGATTGGGTAATAAGTGATTTTGTAGCAGACATGCGCGCACCGACTCCAAGTGCCGCCATGCAGATGATTTTGCCCGATACAAACGAGCTCTATCAATCTCTGGATTCATTAGCTTCACAGTTTTCACAGATGCTCTCTGGGAAAATTTTTAACAAGCAACAAGAGCTGACACATCTTCTAAACTCCTACTCGCAACACTCCATAGAAAAAAAACTGACTCAAAAAAAACAAGAGGTTAAACAGTTGAAGGAGATTTTTCTGCAAACAATCTCCTTCAAACATCAAAACTTTACAAAAGAGCATGAGCATGTAAAAATAAGATTTCCGCATGCAATAGATTCTATTATAAATCATAAGCTAAATCAACTTTCCAATCTTCAAAAGATGCTAGAATCCAACAATCCAAAATTTAAAAGCAGAAGCGGTTTTGCTCAAATATCACAAAACTCTAAGGTCATTAATCTGTCATCGCTAAATGTGGATGATATTTTTGATATCCAGAGTGCTGAAATAAATATAAGAGCAAAAGTGCTTCAAAAAAGCAATATAAAGGAAAAAAAATGAGTTATCCAACTTTTTTCGACACTATAGAAGTTATAAAAGTTAAAGACCCTTTGGCAAATGTTTTAGGTGCGTTTGAAAATGGCGAGTATGAATTCAATTACCTCGATGCTGTTAAATCGGCAGGACACAGCTGTCCAACGCTTGCAGGTGCGTATATTGTAACACTTATGGCTCTTAAAGCTCTTTATCCAAATGAAAGAGCCACCAGAGGTGATATAAAAGTTGAGTTTGCAGAACCACTTGAAGAAGGTGTTGCGGGAGTTATAGGAAATGTTGTTTCACAAATCACAGGTGCCACAGACAAGAGTGGTTTTAAGGGTTTACAGGGTAAATTTGCAAGACACTCTTTGATGTTTTTTGATGCAAAAATAAACGCATCCGCAAGATTTACAAGACTCAGCAACGGCAAAAGCGTAGATGTTAATTACAACCCATCTTCCATTATGCCTAATCCACAGATGCAGCCGCTCATGCAAAAAATGATGAGCGGAAGTGCCACACAAGAAGAGATAAAAGAGTTCGGTGTTCTTTGGCAGGAGAGAGTGAAGAGAATCTTTGAAAATATAGAGAGTGTTGTAAAGGTTACGGAGTTATAAAATTTTTACATGCCTTTTGGCATGTAAAAAAATTATTTTAAGGTCAGATTTGGAAAGTAGGTGTGAAGAGTTACCGCAGTTGTCGCCGTCAACTTTTTCATCATTTTATCGAACTTGTCCTCTTCATTCCAGATAGGTTTAGTGACTCCGCTTAGTTCTATTACTTTAGCTTTTGCGTCATAACTCACGCCCAAACTATCCACAAGCCCAACTTCTTTGGCTTGAGCGGCTGTAAAGATATGAGCATTTGCAAAGAGGTCTCTTTTTTTAATATCCAGACCTCTTGCATTTGCAACATCTTCTGTAAACATGTCATAAGTTCCTTGAATGACTTTGTTGAGCTCATTTACTTCAAACTCTGTCCATGCTCTATCCATAGCACCTACTTTTTTATATTTTCCGGCTTGGACAGTTTGCATTTTTACTCCGAATTTATCCATAATACCACTGAAATCGGCACCTTCCATAATTACGCCAATGCTTCCAACCATTGAACCTGGATTTACGATAATCTCATTTGCCCAGATACTTGCATAGTAACTTCCACTCGCAATAGTCCCGCTCGCATATACAACTACGGGCTTTATAGCTTTGAGTCTCTTAATGGCATAGGCTATCTCTACTGATGGAGCAACCGCTCCGCCCGGAGAGTCGATATTGAGTAGGACACCTTTTACATGTGCATTTGTTGAAGCATCTTCTATCTGTTTTAAAACTTCCGTAACCTCCATAATAGGACCTACTAGGGAGATTTGTTGCAGGTTGTTTTGTTTTGAATCTCTTTCGCTGTTGGGTGCAAAAAGCAAAAAGAGTATAAGTACAAAAAGCATAGCTTTGAAGTGATTTTGTATAAAGCCGAGTGTTAGGGTGATTGGTGAAAAAAGTTTTTTTAAAAACTCCATTAATTTTCCTTTATGATTTTACCATTTATGTAAATTTTCGAGATATTATATCTGTGCAATATTAAATGAAGTGCTAACTCATGGTTTGGTTCTTTGTCTAAATCCAGTATAATCATGTCTGCATTTTTTCCCTCTGCTATTGCTCCTGTATTTATTCCAAGTGCTTCGGCTGCATGAATTGTAACACCTTTGATAAGCGCCTCCGCAAATTTGACAAGAGGAGCATTGCTGTGCATAAATAGAGATATCTTCATCTCTTCAAACAGGTCGAGTTTGTAGTTTGAACTAAGCCCGTCCGTTGCTACTATCCATCTAATATTATTGTCGTTTAACTCTTTGATATTGAGAGTAGGGTTGCCTAAAAGTCTGTTTGAGATGGGACAGTGGATGACTGTGTGCTTATTTGAAGAGAGTGTTTGAAGCTCCTCTTGATTTGCTTTTACGACATGTGTAAGAAGAGTGCTAAAGCCATTAAAATGGTCCAAAAACTCTTTTGAATCACTTACTGCATAGTTTTGTTTGAGCAATTTATCAAAAAACTCTTTAAAATCACCCTTATTCTCATCCAGCCATTGTCGCTCCGCTTCGCTCTCCATAAAATGGGCGGTAAGTTTCAACTTTTCATGCTTGGCTATCTCTACCGCTTTTTTAATTAAAATCGGGTGAACGGAGTAGGGGGAGTGGATGGCAATCGCAGGAGTAAAACCCTCTCTTTTTACCGCTTTTGAAGCATCAAGTCTTGCCTTGAAATCAGCAAAAAGGGCATCTGCCATAGTCGCTTGAGAGCCAATAAGCTCATTGAAAAAAACAACATTTTGGGGTGCCTTCGCACATACCTCTAAGTCCATTGCATGGGAGCTAATTGCTCCAAAAGTTGTGATTCCGCATGCAAGCATCTCATCAATCGCTTTTTGCATGCACTCATACTCACACCCATTTATAAGCTCTTCGCGATTTTCTATAACGCTGTAAAGCCAGTTTATAAAATCGCCATAGCTAAGCTCTGTTTTGTTTGCGCTAAACTCTATGTGAACATGAGCATTTATAAGCCCCGGCATAAGCAGTGAATTCTTTTGCAGCGTGGCTACTTTGGCATTCGGAAATTCTTTGACTAACTCCTCCAAAGGAGCTATTTTGTGGATTGTTTTATCAAATGCAATTGATAAATTTTCAAGTAATTTGTCAGGGGTAAGTATAAAGTTCGGTGTTATAATTTGCATGTTTAATCTTTGAAGTTTAATTTTGAAAAATTTAAAATAGATTATGCTTAATTTAGGTAAAATTACCCCTTAAAAATTTGAATATATTACAAAAAAGGCACAATATGAAAATAATGGTTATTCAGGGTCCAAATTTAAATATGCTTGGAGTACGAGAGCAACACATTTACGGACCAATGAAATTAGAGCAAATTCATGCTCAAATGAAAGATTTTGCAACTCAAAATGGTGCAGAGATAGAGTTTTTCCAGAGTAACTTAGAGGGTGAAATTGTAGATAAGATTCAAGAGTGTTACGGTGATGTAGATAGCATTATAATCAATGCAGCAGCATATACGCACACTTCAATAGCTATTCGTGACGCTATTTCAGCGGTTGCAATTCCAACCATAGAGGTTCATATAAGCAATATTCACCGTCGTGAAGAGTTTAGACAAACAAATATGATAGCTCCTGTATGTGCTTCTTCGGTTGTTGGTTTTGGTGCTTTTGGGTATCATTTGGCTATGATGGGCTCTCTGCAAATAATGAGTGAAATTAGAGCTGTTCAAGAGGCGCGTCAAGCTGCTGCTTCAGTTGAGTAATCTGTGTATTTAAAACGTAGGCTCGGCGAGAGTTTAACAACTCTTCGAAGCTTGCGCTTTGGATATAAAAAAAAGAAAAAAAGCTCTCATAGATACAAAGTAACAGTCGGAATAGGCGGAAATGTAGGGGATGTAAAACGAAGATTTGAGCATCTTTTTAACTATTTGAAAAAAGAAAAAAGAGTAGAGCTTTTGCAAACATCGTTGATTTTGAAAAATCCTCCTTTTGGTTTTGCTAACCAAGATGATTTTTTTAACTCAATTATTGTTGTACAAATTAGTATGCAACCTATGCAGTTTTTAGGTTATTTGATGAGATTAGAAACGAGATTTGCAAGAAAAAGAAGTTTTGCAAATGCTCCAAGGACTTTAGATTTGGACATTATATTTTTTGATAAGAGAGTTGTTAAAAGTGATAAGCTTACAATTCCGCATGCCAGTTGGTCTAAGAGAGAGAGCGTCTTGATACCGCTATCGGAACTTAAACAGTGAAGATACTGACATTTACCGGCAAATCGCCGTCCGAAGCCCTTAAAAAAGCAAAACTTGAAATCGGTGATGACGGAATGCTCATTGAGACAAGAGAAATTCATAAAAAGGGACTCGGCAGGGAGCCTCTATATGAGATAGTAATAGGCATAGAAGAGGATAAAACAGCTGCGACATATTCGAGAGTCAATAAACCGTTGCATAAGCAAACACCGGTTGTAAAACATAGCGAAGATGTTCTTTATGAAATTTCAAGTGCCGCAAAACAGATATCAAAAATATCGGATGTGACAGATCCTCATTATGAATATGGCGCTACTAGAACTCAGCATGTGAACTTTGAACCAAAAGAGTTGAAAGAGATTAAGTCAGAAATACTAAAACTTGGAGATAAAGTTAAGCTTATTCAAAATATGTTTTGGGATGAGAAGTCCCCCGATATAGAGAGTAGAATTCCTCCGGAGTTTGCTGAGATATATCGTCTTGCTTCTCAAAGCGGCATGAATAAAGAGCATTTAGATGCAATTATGCAGATGACTCTGCAGCACATGCCACTTAAAATGAGAGAAAATTCTGCTACTGTAAAAAGATATTTTCAAACTATTCTAAGAAAAATGATACCTATCAGACTCGAGAGTATGCCTGATAAAAGCAGTAAAAAAGTAATAATGCTTGTCGGTCCGACGGGTGTCGGCAAAACAACTTCTATTGCAAAATTGGCTGCGAGATACTCCTTTTTAATGCAAAAAAAGTATAAGGTAGGTTTAGTTGTTTTGGATACCTACAGAATCGGTGCAGTTGAGCAGCTGATGCAGTATGCAAGAATGATGAAACTCGGTATTGAGACGATTGTTGACCCACCAGAGTTCTCAACGGCGTTAAACTCTTTAAGATACTGTGACTATATCCTTATCGATACGATGGGTTCCAGCCCCTATGATAAGGGAAAAATTGAGAAGATATATGAGTGCCTTGAGGCAAATGATACGGAGTACAATATAGATGTAGTTCTGGTTATGCCAAGCTCTATAAAATATGAGGATTTAAAAGCAACCTATGATAATTTTGAGAGTCTTAACATTGATACCATGATGTTTACAAAGTTGGATGAAACAAGAGGTTTTGGAAATATTTTTTCACTTGCCTATGAGACAAAAAAACCGATAAGTTATTTTTCTGTAGGACAAGAGGTCCCGGAAGATTTGGTATATGCGAGCAGTGATTTTTTAGTTGAGTGCTTGCTGCATGGATTTAATCGGAGCAAAGTATGATGGGGCATCAGGCGGAGAAGCTTGAGAAATTAGTTGCTTCCAATTCAGAAAAAAGATCCAAAAAAACACGCTTTGTAGCTATAACTAGCGGAAAAGGCGGAGTCGGGAAAAGTACGATAAGCTCTAATTTAGCTTATGTCCTTTCACAAACAGGACTGAATGTTGGTATTTTTGATGCAGATATCGGTTTGGCAAATTTGGATGTCATGTTTAATGTAAAAATTAAAAAAAATATTTTACATGTATTGAAGGGTGAGGCTACGGTTGCTGATATTTTAATTCCAATAACGCGGAATCTAATATTAATACCCGGTGAGAGTGGCGATGAGATACTAAAATACTCAAATATGGCACTTTTTGAACGATTTA
The DNA here is from genome assembly GCA_026390115.1 of Campylobacterales bacterium. Classification (GTDB taxonomy): domain Bacteria; phylum Campylobacterota; class Campylobacteria; order Campylobacterales; family Sulfurimonadaceae; genus Sulfurimonas. The sequence goes on from JAPLGO010000016.1 coordinate 243,053, forward strand.
TGGAAGAGGCGAGGGTTCTTGATAAATTGGATATTATGATTATAGATACGGGTGCCGGCATCGGTGAACATATTCAAATGTTCTTAAAAGCGGCGGATGATGTTGTAGTAGTAACTGTGCCAGACCCTGCAGCAATTACAGATGCATATGCAACCATAAAAACTATAGCAGTTCTTCGCAATGATGTAAGTGTGATTTTAAATCAAGTTAAAAATGAGAAAGAGGCGGAAGCAGTTTTTGAAAAGATAAAAAAAGTAGCTCAGGCGAATATTGGAAACAACCTTGAATTAAAGCTTATAGGAAAGATAAATAGTGATATAAAAGTTTCATCTTCTGTAAAGCAGAGAGCTCTTTTCAGTGTTTCATATCCATCATCACAGCCTCATAAAGATATATCTGAAATTGCGAATGTTCTTATAAATAAATTGGAACGAAATATGCTAGTTACATCAAATGAAAGTGGCTTAACAGGACTATTTAAGCGTTTAATGGAGCATTTTTAAGTCTTTTTTTGGGGTAGTTGATGTTAGGCGAGAATTTTGTATATTTTTTTACTGTTCAAGGATTCTTTATTGGAATTATTTTCGGCATACTTAAATCTTTTGATGCCGAGGGTTTAATTACATATACTTTTTTTATAACTATATTCTTTTACCTCTTTTCTCATGTAATTATCGCTTTATATTTTCAAACCCTCAATGCAAGGTCATATTTATTTCCAAGAGACAAGCATGAAAAAGAGCTTGATATGTTTGTTAAAGAGATTAATAAAAGAGAAAAATTGATTGACTCTGTTTGCAAAATGACAGATATGGCAATAAAACTAAATGCGCAAGAAATGAATGGTGCTAAATTATGATTAGTAATGGATATGCAAACAGTATCAAGCATAAAAAAGATGAATTAGCAATTCAATACCTTCCTGCCGTTAAAGCAATGGCTTTTAGACTCAAAGAGAGATTGCCCAGCTCTATAGATTTTATGGATTTGTCGGCTATAGGAACTGAAGAACTTATAAAATTGGCAAGAAAATATGATGAGGGTCTCAATGACTCTTTTTGGGGGTATGCTAAAAAGAGGGTCTATGGAGCTATGCTTGATTATCTTAGAAGCTTGGATATATTGAGCCGTGCAAGCCGAAAACTTGTAAAAGCTATTGATTATGCAGTTGAAGAGTATAGATTGACGCATGAGGATGAGCCTACAGATGAAGAGCTTTCTGTTATGTTGGGAGAGAGTATTGAGAAGATACATGAGGCAAGAATTGCATCCAGCATCTATACAGTTATGCCTCTGCATGATCAGTTACATGTCGGTGATGAGGGTGCATCCCTGTCAAATATTGAAAGAGATGAACTAATAATCGTTATTAAAGAAATTTTGTCCGGGTATAAAGAGAGAGAGCAGTTGGTTATACAGTTATACTATTTTGAAGAGTTGACATTAAAAGAGATAAGTGATGTGTTAAATATTACAGAATCAAGAATCTCGCAAATTCACAAATCAGTAATACAAAAAATCAAAGAAAGTGTAGGGGCATAAAATGGCAGATATACTTTCACAAGAAGAGATAGATGCCCTTCTCGATGTTGTTGAGGATGATGGCGATGAAATTTTTGAGAGTTCAGATGATCATCTCCTTCCTCAGCGACAAGTAACACTTTATGACTTTAAGAGACCAAATAGAGTATCTAAAGAGCAACTTCGTGCTTTTCGTGGTGTGCATGATAAAATGGCAAGGTCGCTAGCCTCTCAAATATCCTCAATTATGCGCTCAATTGTTGAAATTCAGCTTCATTCTGTTGACCAGATGACCTATGGTGAATTTTTGATGTCGCTTCCAAATCCTACAAGTTTTAATGTATTTTCGATAAAACCTTTAGAGGGAAGCGGGGTAATTGAAATAAATCCATCCATCGCTTTTCCTATGCTTGATAGGCTTTTAGGCGGAAAAGGTGAGCCTTTTGATGCAAGCCGTGAGTTTTCAGATATCGAATTAAGCCTTTTTGAAACAATACTACGTGTTATGATGAGTACCCTCAAAGAGGCATGGGGACCTGTTATGGATGTCTATCCAAACATAGAATCTAAAGAGTCAAGCCCGAATGTTGTTCAGATTGTTGCACAAAATGAGATTGTTGTCATGGTTGTTATGGAGATAATTATTGGACACAGCTCGGGCATGATGAATGTATGCTATCCGGTTATCTCCCTGGAGCCAATTTTACCGAAGTTGGCTTCTAGGGATTTGATGCTCAATGAAACAAGCTCTAAAAAAAGCAGAAACACAGAGCTACAAGTTCTGCTAGGCGGTGCAAAGGTAAATGTTGAAGCAACTCTTGGAGATGCAGAGCTTACACTCGGAGATGTTTTAGAGCTAAAAGTAGGCGATATTCTGAGACTCTCGAGCGCTGCTAACGACATTGTAACCCTTTGTGTAGATGGGAAAGATAGATTTAGGGGCGAGATAGGACTGCGAAGATTTAGGAAATCGATCCAAATTACGGAAGTTATCTATACTGAAAAAGATGCTGTTAAAAAAGCACTTGAAAATTTTGAACAACTGAGACATGATAAAATATCCGGTGTTAAAGATATTATTAATGAAGAAGCAGCGGAAGAAGTTACTTATGAAGACGAGGATTATTAGATGAGTGGATTTATGAAATTATTTGAAAGTGAAACTATTGGTACAATTGAAGCGCTTATAGGTTCTGCACCGATTCTTGAACTGAAAGAGGAGCAAAACCTAAGTATTATTTCAAATATTATTCCTCCGATAGTATTGGTAAAGCTTATCATCTCCGGCGATATTAAAGCAACTGCAATGGTGGCACTCCCGCCAAACCTTTCTGCATCCCTCTCTGACATGATGTTGGGTGAGGAACCAAGCGACAGAGAAGATGTCTCAGACGATGATTTAGATGCAACAAAAGAGATTGTGTCCAATATTTTTGGAGCAATTTCGAACAGTCTTTCGGGTCAAAAAGAGATGCCCGCACTCTCTTTTTCTATTGAAAATATTGAATTTAAGAATGATGATTCTGAATTTAGTTTAGAAGAGTACTCCAAGATGTATGTATATAAATTTAGTATGGGTAGTTTAAACTCAATGCTAATGTTTATTATAGATGAAAAACTTCAAAATGCACTTTTTTCACCACCATCTAAGGAAATTTTGCCATCACAAGCCATGTCCTATAACGATAATATTCCTTCAAATGTAAATTTGAGTAGCAATGAGATGAATAATATCTCTCTCATTATGGATGTTAAACTTCCTGTGAGAGTCAGAATTGGCAAAAAAAGAATGCTCCTAAAGGATGTTTTAAATATGGATATCGGTTCGGTTATAGAACTGAATCAATTGGCGAATGATCCATTGGAAATATTGGTTGATAATCATGTAATAGCTTTAGGAGAGGTTGTAATCGTAGATGGTAATTTTGGAGTTCAGGTTACATCTATCGGCACAAAAAGAGAAAGATTGAACCAGTTGAAGGCGTAACATGCAAGATAGAAGAAATGAGTTAGCAAAAAGATATATAAAAGATATAAAATCAGCGGATGTGTGGAGTGTTTTTAGAATTATTGCAGATTTTGTTAAAGGTTTTGATGAGTTAGGTGATTTAGGACCATCTGTAACAATTTTTGGAAGTGCCAGAACGAAAGAGGATGGATTTTATTACCAAGAGGCCCATAAACTCTCTTTAATGTTGGCAAATAAAGGTTTTAATATAATCACAGGCGGTGGACCAGGAATAATGGAAGCTGCAAATAGAGGGGCAAAAGAGTGCCCAGATGTTGAGTCAGTCGGGCTGAATGTTGACCTTCCGTTTGAGCAGATTGCTAACAAATATACAACTAAGGGGTTGTCATTTGACTATTTTTTTTCAAGAAAGGTTATGCTTGTCAAATATTCAATAGCTTATGTAATTTTTCCTGGCGGATTTGGAACTTTGGATGAATTCTTTGAAGCACTCACTTTGGTTCAAACTAGAAAAGTAACCGGAGTTAAGATTTTTGTAATCGGGGTTGACTACTATAAACCACTTTTGGATTTTTTAGAAAACAAGTTACAACATAATGGAATGATAGATGAGGAAGATTTGCATATCATAAGATTGACAGATGATATAGAATGCGTTGCAAACGAGGTTGAAGAGTCTCTCTTGAAGCAGATTGAGATGTTGGAAGAGGCTGGATTGGAAAATACAAAGTACTATAAATCCTTGTCTGACTTTCAAGACGAAAAAAAATAAATAGCAATAATATGAAAAAAAAAGTTTTAATTGGCATGAGTGGAGGAGTTGATTCAACGATTTCTGCGTTATTATTAAAGGATGAAGGGCATGAGGTAGAGGGTTTGTATATGAAACTTCACTCAAAACCCGGCTATCATGAAATACATCAGGCAAGGGCTCAAAAAGCTGCAGATTTTGTCGGTGTAAAACTTCATGTGATAGATTTACAAGAGATATTTAATGAAAAAGTTTTTCAACCGTTTATAGATACATATGCCGAGGGTAAAACACCAAACCCATGTGCTCTGTGTAACAGAAGTTTGAAATTTGGTGAAATGGTTAAGTTTGCTGATAGTATCGGGGCTGTATATGTAGCGACTGGACACTACATTAAAACTGACGGAAAATATTTTTATGAAGCGGACGATGAGACAAAAGACCAAAGCTACTTTTTGTTTTATGTCCAAAAAGATATTTTAGGAAGATTATTATTTCCTCTTGGCGGTAAAAAAAAGAGTGATATTAAAGAGATGGCTTCTTCTATAGAGGGATTGGAATCTTTTGCATCACAAGGCGAATCAACTGAAATTTGTTTTGTTGAAACAACTTATACAGATTTGCTCAAAGATTTTGTAGATGTAGATTGCATCGGTGAAGTTTTAGATAAAGACGGCAATGTAGTTGGAGAGCACAAAGGTTACATGCACTACACAATCGGCAAAAGAAAAGGCTTTACTGTAAAGGGAGCACATGACCCACACTATGTTGTAAGTATAGATGCACAAAAGAATCAAATAGTAGTTGGCAAAAAAGAGGAGTTAGCATGTGAGAAAGTAGTGCTAAATAACCTTAACATGTTTAATGACTTAAAAGAATTTGATACAACAGTAAAGCTAAGATACAGAACACAAGCTGTGCCTTGCCATGTGAAAATAATAAATGATCAAGCATTTGTTACATTAAAAGAGAGTGTTTTCGGTGTAGCAGTCGGTCAAGCAGCAGTATTTTATGATGACAACAAGCTGATTGGTGGCGGCTGGATAGCGGAAGCATAGCACCAAATAATCTCTTATTCTATAAACTTTTAAATTTTATAAACAATCTACATAATATTTAAGAATCTCTTAAGCAACTACCCCCTATAATTCCCGTCCACAAACACAGAGACCTAGAGTTTAGGCCTAGAGAAACTTCAAGTAGAAGCTATCGAGATGAGTTTGAGATCATTGAAAACTAAGCAAGTAAATAGAT
>JAPLGO010000002.1 GCA_026390115.1 Campylobacterales bacterium
CAAAAGCTAAAAACATTAATAAAGCTACTAAAATTCCAAGTGCCATGTATCCAACTTCAATATGACTCATAATTTTTTTTCCTTGTTGATATTATTATTTTTGCTGTAATTTTTCATAACCCTACCCTCCTCTATAAATATGTTTGTACATCATAGTAAAAATTAATGAAACGATCAGTGGTCGCATTTCATCTGTTTCTCCCTGTGTTATTAGAATATTTTTTCTACTTATTGTTCTGTAGTTTTACTACAGCTCATAAAAGTCATAAGCAAGTCCTCCTTTTTAAAATAGTCTGTGTCATAGATTTCCCAGCCGTTTTCTTTTGAGACAAGATAACGAGAGCTTGTGAGCATTGGAGAACTTGTGCATGTAAAAGTACCGCCTGTTAAGAAATAATCTGTATCGGATTGGTTTTGTATCTTTTTTTCTAATTTTGTTGCTTTATCAGCTTCTTCAACAATAGCGTAAAAGAAGATACCTATAAATGTAAAAACTATCACCGCAGCTGATATCCCATTCCTAAGAGTCTCTCTATTTTTTTGTTCTTGTGTTGATTCATTAGAGTCTGACTTTTGTATTTGTGTTTCTTGCATACTTCTTTTTCACTCCTCTGGGTCTCTCATTTATTAGACTACCAAAGTATTTTATAAGTAGTCATTGCAAAAGTATAGTCATTGTTGTCTTAAGTTTTCTTTAGACTACCAAGCTATAATATTATTAGTCATTCAAGGAGAGCACATTGAATAAGTTCAAAGAGGAATTACAAAAATTATTTCCAAATACAAAAATTATTAAACTGGGAGATATAACCACAAAAATAGCAACCATCTCAAAAGTAAGAGTTGGGCAGACGCGAACCTTTAGTGAGTATGATGAAATATCTCTTAATGATTTAGATGCGTATGGGGTCATAACAGTTCCAGAGATTCCTAAATATCTCGGTCCTGCAAATGCTTCTTCTATCAGTTCGCAGCGTTTGTGTGAGGGGGATTTAGTATTAACACATAGAGGAAGTGTTTTTAAAGTAGGATTAGTTGGGAGTGAGTACAAAAAAGTGATTGTCGGCAACAACAGTATGATACGCATACAATTTCCACATGCCAGAATCAAATCACCTGTGGCTCAAAAGAGAGAAAGATTCTCAGCTCAGCCAACCTATCTGAACTCCTTATACCTGAGTTTGATGAGAAGAATCAAACATTTGATTTTTCAGATCTCTATTATGGGAGAATCAGCATGACAATTGAAGCGCAAAAGCTTTTAGATGAAGCAGCTAGAATTGTAGAGAATATGGAAGCTTTAAAAGAGTCAGTGGTTTGGGATACACTCAATAGAAGTCATGAGATGGAGATGATTTTACAAAGCGATGAGAGAGTGCTTGTTGCCATGAGGAAACTACGAATGGAGATGGAGGCTTTAGTATGATAAATCATAAGGGTTATGATTATTTTGGGCTATATGTAATATTTATTTGTTTATCTATTCTTGTAGTGTTTGAGGCATATGGACATCTTTTGGTAACTATTTTACTGATGGGGTTTTATACGATTGTTGTGGAGAGTAAGAAGTATCCTCGATTAACGAAGTTGTTTGATGATGCGTTTTAGGAGAGTTTCACCCTCAAAAAGCAAAATATATTATAAGCCTATTTACATTTTTAAAGTCAATATATGGTAATATATTCCCAATTATAAAGGATTTATCATGTCAATACTAGAATCTTTACAAGTATACTCATCACTTTTTTTATCAAAGACAACACCAACTTATGAACGAGAGCTTTTACATAAGATCAATTTGAAAAATAAAATCATTGGCATTGTCGGTGCGAAGGGTGTTGGTAAAACGACTTTGCTTTTACAGTTTATGAAAAAACAAAACCTCACTCCTAATGAGATGATGTATATAAGTGTTGATCATCCTTTAATGAGTTCTACAACTATCTTAGATATTGCCAAAGAGTTTGCAAGTCTTGGAGGAAAACTTCTTATATTTGATGAAATTCACTCTCAAGCAGATTTTGCGAATGATTTGAAAACTATATGGGATTTTTTAGAGATAAACATAATTTTTTCAGGCTCATCTGCACTTCATCTAGATAATGCAGATTTGAGTAGAAGAGCTTTGAAATATTATTTACCAACCCTTTCTTTTAGGGAGTATATAGAGATTCAAACAAATCAAAAATTTGAGAAGCAAACACTCGAAAATATTATTACTTCACATACAACTTTTGCAACAACAATTCTATCAACCATCAAACCACTCAAATATTTCAAAGAGTATCTTGAATATGGGTTTTATCCATTCTATTTAGAAGACACGGATACTTCAAAAATCAAACTTTATGAAGCCATCAATAAAACAATAGATATAGATTTATTAAAAATCTACAACATAGACCCTAAGAAACTTAGAAATATCAAAAAAATATTAACGATGCTTTGTACAACCGTACCTTATAAACCAAATATGACAACACTTGCCAACGCTTGCGAAGTTGATATAAAAACTCTTTATATTTATCTGGGTGCTCTCTCAAGCGGGAAAATAATTAGAATGGTCTCATCTTATGCAAGAGGTGAAGAGATTATCAAAAAACCGGAAAAAATCTATCTTGATAATCCAAATATGTTTAAGGCACTTTGCCAATCTTCAGATATAGGCACCATTCGAGAAAGCTTTTTTGCATCACTTTTAGAAAATGCTCTTTATGAAATTCAAGTTTCAAAAAAAGGTGATTTTATAGTCAATGACACCTATACTTTTGAAATAGGTGGAAAAAGCAAAAAATATAATCAAATTAAAAACTTAGAAAATTCGTTTATTGTGGCGGATGATATTGAAGTTGGATTTGGAAATAAGATACCGTTGTGGTTATTTGGATTTTTGTACTGACTCAAGTTGTAAAATATGAATCACATGAACAAAGCGGTGCAATCACAAACATAACCCAAAGCATCGAGAAAGATATCATAAACTGGCAAATTTTTTCTATTGCAGGAAATGCCGGAAGAGTAAAAATTGATTATTAACTTTTGCATGTGGATTTACACTTTTATTTCTGTTGGTTTCTTTATTTTTACCTAAAAAGTTCCAATGCCTCTTTTAGTTTTTCCGAATTTTCATCTATATTTAGAGCAGCTTCTCTCACTATCTTACTTGTCTTTCTATTGTTCTTTGACAAATCTATTGTTCTTTGCATCTGATCTATAAGTGTTTTTGTCTGTTTTGAGATATGAGTGTTTATATCCATAATATTTGATGAAACTTTCACAGAATCAACTATTTTATATTCCGTTTGCTTGGCATAATGAATTAAATCAGAAGCTGTTTTGGAAACTTTTAACATGTCATCACTTACATGAGAAATAGCACTATTATTTTGATTGATGCCTTGCAATATTATGTTTACGATTACATCTATATCTTGAAGGCTTGAATGTGTTTTTTCAGCCAATTTTCGCACTTCATCCGCAACAACTGCAAAGCCACGTCCATGTTCTCCTGCTCTTGCTGCTTCTATCGCAGCATTGAGTGCAAGTAAGTTTGTTTGGTTCGCAATATCTCCGATTATATTTAATACATCTTTTGTTTGCGAAGCCTGAGCGGTGAGTTCACTCATATCTTTTGAGAGTTGCATCTGTTTGTCTGCGCTAATAGTTACCGTTTTAACAACATCTTCAAGATTATTTGAAAATGTCTCCATTGCCTCTTTGTTAGATTTCAAATCTTTATGCGTTGTAACTGACATCTCTTCTGCATCATCAAGATTTTTTACAACATCTAAAATCAGGAGGTCAATATTTTCAATATTTTGTTTTTGTTCTTTAATCGTAGCCGCCAATTCAACAGAGGCAGCTTTTAAAACATCGCTTGTTTCTACATTTTTATTTGCACTGATAGATGCATGCAGAATGGTATTGTTTAAAGTCTCAAAAATATTATTTAAGGCTTTGGATATAAAAAAGATTTCATCTTCTGAGGTTGCGTCATACTCTATAGAGCAATTTAAATCTATCTTGTCCTCTTTTACTAGGCTTTTTAAAAGATTTACGATTTTATTAAATTTTGATGAAAAAGTTTTTAATAATATGGATGTAAGAACTATCATAAAAATAAGTATAACCATCGCAACTGCTACAACCATAACAATAGATTTTGATAAAGAGGTTATTTCTGTTCTTTGTTTATTCTCTTTTTCTATGGAAAGTAGGTTTGTTTCCAACAAGCTATTTACTAAGTTTATCTGTTTATGAGCATTTTCCATCAAAGATGAGAACTTTCCATTTTCTTCCATCGACCTATAAATAATTGTGCTTGAAATATCCTGTATAGTTTCTTGAATAGCAACTGCTGTGAATGAACTTGGATTTTCAAGAAAAACTGTTGCTTGGATTTTTAACTGTTCTGCTTTTGGAGAAATATGCTCATTTTTTGATGCAGAAGAACTCTCAGACCACTTCACAATCTCATTAGCAACCCTTTGTATTTTTCTTTTTTCATGCTCTTTGTAAGTTAAGAGTGATATCTGGTCGCCTAATTTTCTTAAATTTGACAAATCTTCATAAAAAACAGATATCTCCCCGCTTATATTTGTTATATGCATAAAAATATTTTCCGTTTCTTTGTTAGAAGTATTGATGTATGCAATATTTTCTTTCAAAAGATTTGAGTTTGTTTCATTGACAGATTGTGAGTTTTTCATATAAGAACTATAGATATAAAACGATACTGCAACAGCAAAAAAACTAATAGCAATCAATGACATGGAAAGGATAAACTTGTTTACAAAAGTTATGTTTTTGATAAGATGTGTGAATTTTGATGGCAATTTATACTCCTGAAATATTTTCAAAAGTTTATATAAATTGTATTACAAGACGGGGACAGGGTTATGATCCAGCAGGATTAATCATAACTTAATAAACCGATGGCTTGCCTTGGATAAAGAGGCTTAAATTCTACATGTGGATTTTAAAAGTTGAGACTAAGGGTCTGATAATAGTTTATTCGCTCAAGCTCTGAAACATATCAAAATCCAAAACAGGCAATCCAAAGCCACTGAGAGTTTTAAACTCTATCTCGTAACCAAGATTAAAAAGCAATATATCAAGCGTTTTTATAGATACTGAACCAAATTCTCCTCTTTCAATTTTCCCAAGTGTAACACGGCTGATGCCCGCTTGAATGGCGAGTTTCTCTTGAGTCATTTTTTTATCTTTTCTGAGCTCTTTTATTTTTTTGCCTATTTCATAGAGTTTCAAGTGGTATCTCCTTATATGTTTTTTCATCTTGCGATACTTTCCACATGCCTACCATTTTTGAGCCAATCTCTTCAAATGGCTTATGGGTACGCACATACTTTTCTCCGGCATATTCATATCAAAAATAGGATGAAGTTTATATTTCCAGTTGTATGTAGAAGCACGGTAAGGCATGATGAGTGAAATTGGTTTATGGTTTGTAGTATAGTTAAATCCATAACTATTCTTATCCTGCTCATAAAAAAGTTCACCCACTTTTTGTTCATCGACGATTACATCTATTTTTTTCATTCTAATCCAATTTGATAAAATTAGTTGTCATTTTAATATAATTATCTTTGAATGTAAAGTAATATTATCTTTTATTTTTCAGCACTGAACTTTTTTTATTGCTTTCTCAAATTTTTAGCATTCTAAAATGAACTTTGCGTGAACTTATAATGCTAGTAAAAAATATTTTTAGAGTCTACCGTACCAACAATAAAATGTTCATTCCAACTATATTAGAGAATATTTAATTTTTATCGAATAAGAAGAAGAATCATAAAAAAAATCCTTTAAAATATTCTATTTCCACAAATTTCACATAAAGTTTCAAAATCGTTTACTGCACAGCAAATAGTTTTGTAAATATACTCAAACATCTGTTTTATCCTTTTTTTTAGCTATTAAAATCAAGCATTTGCTGTTCCCATAAACTAGGGCGGTATGATTCCATTTTAGAAACTAAAAAAATACATAATCTCATGTTCCATAAATAATGAATTTTAACTGCCCAATTTTAGAGTTCGTTTGACAGTAGAGATATTTTATATGCTCTTTAATTCTTAAAACATCTGATTCTTTCTCAATTTACATAAAAATGCAACATACTTGCAACACTACAGCTGTATGATGCCATCAAATAAATCAAAGGCTATATAATCTTATGTTACATAAACAAATAATTTTAGCTGCCCATATAGATACAACTTTTAAAAAAATAAATAAATTCAGTTGGAGAAATTTTTTTCTCTGTACTTTAAGCTTATTTTAATAGTATGTATGATAGAGAGAGAGACGAGGAGTTGTTGATACTAATTATCACAATCTAGTATACTCTAAATATTCCCTCTGTCTCTACCTTTATACTAAAAAATATATCTCTAAATTCAAATCCCACTTTTTTACTTTAATAAAAAATACAAAAAACAATCCTTCTCAAAAAATGCTTCGATTTTTTATCGATTATAAAATCTTCTCTAATTCTATGTTTATACACAACTCTATTTCTTTTCAATATTCAAATAGCAAACTTTAAAAATAACAAAAAAACAAGGAAATTAAAAATGAATAAAATCGTTTTATCAGCTTTAGCTGCTTTAACAATCGGTACTGTTGGTGCATCTGCAAGTGATGTTAAATTTTACATAGACGCAAATGGTCAACTGTTTAATACTCCGGCGGAGGGTCGTACAGAGGTTGTAAGTAAAGAAAGTTCAGTGTTTTCAAAAGCACCAAAGCTAGAATTTAGCGGTGAGCATTATTTTGGTTTAACATCGACTACTCCTTCTACGGATGTCTCTGTTGCAGGTGGCGATCAAGCAAAATATGCTGCAGCTTCAACTGGTTTTGAAATGCGTCGTAACTATGTGCAGGTAAAAGCATTTTTGAATGAAAAAGACTATTTCCGTGTGACATTGGATGCAACGAAAGAGTTGGCATCTTCTGAAATAGCAACAACTACAACGAATGCTGTGACTGCCACCGGAACTCCTGCAACTGAAACGACTACTCTTCCACGCGCCGGCTTCGCAAACGCTTATGTAAAATACGCATATGCATACTTGGATAAAGTGCTTCCGGCTACAGGCGTGGAGATTGGTATCGTTCACCGTCCATGGATTGATTATGAAGAGCATAATGGATGGTTCTACCGTTCGTTTAATAAAGTTCTGATTGAAGAGAAAGCAACTGCAACTGAATCGGGAGTGGATCTTGTAAACTCTGCAGACCTTGGATTTAATTTTCAAACAAAAACACAATATTTCAGTTCTGAAGCTGGTATGTTTAACGGCGAGGGATACCATGCCGATAAAGCAGCAGCCAACCAAACAAACAGTGGAGATTTATCTCTTGAGTGGCGTTTAACAGGTCATATACTTGGAGATGGCACAAAAGTTGGAAAAAATGACAGAACAAAAGATACCTATGCAAATCTTTCAACATTTGGTTTGATGTCTAAAAATCACAAAGACGATAGTGTTGCATTAAATCAAGTGAGCACTAGTGCACAAAAAAGTCAGTATGATCGTAAGTTTTATGGTCTTCATGCTGTGTATAACCAACCACTATTCTTAATTGCGGCGCAATATATTAAAGCAACAGACGATGCTCAAAGTGGTGCAGTGACAGATTGGGGTAAAAGAGATTATTCAGCTTTCTCGGTCAATGGCGAAATTCGCCCTATTACAGATTGGACAATCATAGGTCGTTATGATAATTATAAGATGGATGATAGTTTAGTAAATGGTGCTAGTATGAGTTCAAGCGTAGAAGGTAAGAAAATGATTGCAGGCTTAGCGTACAAAATGAATAAAAATGTGAGCTTTATTGGTTCAGGAAAATTCATTAATGAAGAGTATACGGTTGCCAGTGCAAAATATGCTGTTGGATCTGACACGGGTCAATCTAAAAATGTTTACATGTTCACTACTGAAGTTAAGTGGTAGATCTTCAAAAGCAAGTAAATTTTTTAGTTTAGAGGCTTCTTGAATATATGAGGAGCCACGCCAAATTAAAGTTAAATACAAAAATAAACAAAATATATAAAGGAAAGAAATGAAAGATTTAAGTATAAAAATGAAGTTAAGCGGGTTTGCTCTAAGTTCATTATTCGGATTTGTTACACTATTGTTTATGCTCTATATTGGTATTAATGCATCAATAAGCCTTGGTTCTGCTAATACTTTAGTCAAAGAAATAGATGTTGATATGTTAACGCTAAGAAAAAACGAAAAAGATTTTGAAGCAAGAAAGGATTTAAAATATAAAGACGACTTTCAAAAAAATGTTGTCAAAATAAAGTCAGACTTATTAAGCTTAAAAAATATTTTAAATGATTTTAGTATTGATACACGTAAAATTGATACATTAGAAAAAATCATAGAAGAATATAAAGTTATTTATTTATCTTTAGTAGATAAACAAATTCAGATTGGTTTAGACGAAAAGAGTGGTTTAAACGATAGCTTAAGAAACTCTGTCCACAAAGTACAAGAAAATGCTAAAAATTTAAATAGCTTTGAAATATTATTTTTAGTACTTGAACTTAGAAGAGAAGAAAAAGATTTTATGCTAAGACGAGACATGAAATATGTAGAAAGTTTTACAAGTAAAGTGGAAAAACTAATTCAAAAAACCAATAATACTGATAAAAAGAATCTTGAAGATTACAGAGATGCCTTTTTGATGTTAACTAAAGCTGAAAGCGAAATTGGATTAGATCCAAAATCAGGTATTCAAAACAATATGAGAGAAACTATCCATAAAACTGAAACCT
>JAPLGO010000010.1 GCA_026390115.1 Campylobacterales bacterium
AAAACTCAAACCGTTATATGCTCCGGTTTCATACTTTAGGTAACCGCCGATTGCATTCGCGCTACGGGTATAATCATCTTTCGTCGCATCACTTAAATCCATAGTTCTGGAAATACTGAACTCTCTAATCTGTCCGCTGGTTTTGCCCTCGGAAAACATCGAACTTAAGTCCTCTGCACCATAAACATTTACTGCACTTAGCAAACCTACTGTTATTACGCTTATTTTTATATGTCTTTTCATTTTAATTATTTCCTTGTTTTTGTGTTTAAAGTTTGTTATTACAATATTGAAAAAAACAAAGTTGTGTATAAACATAGAATTAGAAAAGATTTTATAATCGACAAAAAATCTAAGCATTTTTTGGAAAGGGTTATTTTTTATATTTTTTATTAGAGCAAAAAAGTGGGATTTGAATTTTGAAATGCATGCAGAAACAAAAAGGCTAGGAAAAAAATTTTTATATTTTATCAGATAGTAATAGCTATTATCTTTTAGTTGTTGTAATGTGTGTGTGTGTGTGTTTATCATACATTTTATTAAAATTCACTTAAAGTTGAAAGAAAAAGATTTCTCGAACTGAAATTATTTATTTTATTGAAGATTGTATCTATGTGAATATCTAAAATTATTTGTTTTGGTAACATATGATTATATAGCCTCTAATTTATTTTGTACTTTCTTTTAAAAAATTATACAACCGTAGTGTTGCAAGTTTGTTGCAAATTTGATTCTTCAAAGTCTACACCCTTTCGTTTAAAAAGCTAATATCGTACCCAGAGCATCGTAAAAAATATTAAACTATTCTTTAATTAAAAATCAAAAATATCATCCATATCAACAGGTTCATCAACGGATTCATTCACTGTTAGCATACTTCCTAGCATTTGGGAATTACTTATAATTGTATCATCCATTACATCAACGCTTGTAGCACCATCATGAAAAATCATTTGTACCCAATTTACTAAATCAACACCAAAAGCTTTACACAATGATCCCAAAGATGATGACTTGTCAATAAATGTCTGATTATTCGCTTGAATAATAGAAGACAATGATCCTAAAGCTCTGGAAATTGGATAGCTTTCGTGATAAGCTGAAGTTGATTTTCCTATGCGCTGAATATAATAAGAAATTTCTGCCACTTCATCGTGTGTGATATCTCCACCGCCTACAATGAGCATAAGAGAGTTTAAACGCGCAAGATTTTCTTTGATATCCTCTAAGTCATCCGGTTCCATATAATTATAAATATAAGTTTGTTGTGCTTGGTTATTGAGTTTTTTCACAGAAACAATTTCTGGTGTAATCTCCAAATATTTTGAATTATTATTAACACTAGGCTCTGATTGTAAAATCGGAACTTTAATAATTTCAGACTGAAGCAGTGGCGAATTCATCGCTTGGTATGCTGAATACATTAACCTGTTTTTTTCTTTTGATATTGCCAACTCTTTATTTAAAAGATAATTTTCTTCTTCAATTTGTTCAATATGTTCTTGCATTATTTTAGCATCGCTGATGCGAACAGTAAGACGATAGAATGAACTTACTGATGTTTTCATATTGAAAGGTTTAGGCAAGAAGCTGTCTGCCCCTGTATTTATAACATTGAGCATACGATCAAAATCTGTATATGCCGAAAGCACAACAATAGGAATGAGTGCATCATGTTTGCGAATAGCCTTAATCATTTGGATACCATCCACATTAGGCATATTAATATCTGTAAGAATTAAATCATAAAATTTAGGTTTAGCCTGAAATATTTTAAGCCCTTCTGCTCCATCTGCAGCTTCATGCACGACAGCGAATAATCTTTTAAATAAATTAACTGTAGCTGAACGAATTTGTTCTTCATCTTCGACAATTAATAAGTTTAAATTTTTAGTGTAAGGGGTTAACTCTGTAAATGTCATAGGGCTTCCTTCTTAATAGGTAAATTTATGGTAAAAACAGCTCCTAGTGGACCATTATCCACTGTAAGCATTCCTTGATGATGTTCTTCGACAATAATGCGAGACATATAAAGTCCAATTCCTGCACCTTGCTTTTTATGTTTAGTTGTAAAATAAGGTTCAAAAACTTTTGAAAGAATTTCCTTTGGAATTCCTCCTCCGTTGTCGCTTACACGCACAGAAGCAAAATCTCCATTGGGAACACAAGAGACGATTATACTTGGTTTCTCGATTTTATTTTCAATAAGAATATCTTTGGCATTGGAAAAAAGATTGAACAAAACTTGACTCAATTCACTTGGGTACCCAAGAAATTCACTATTCCATAAACAATCATGACCAGAAGTACATCCCTCTTTATGAATATGTTCAATATCTATCGAGATACCTGCTTTTTTCATACTAGGATTAACAAGTCCCACAGCATAATAAATGATTTTATCAAGATAAAAAGCTTCTTTTTCTTTTTTTGGATCAAAAAAATTCATAAAATCATCAATAGTCCGCGACAAATATTCTACTTGAGAGTTAATGACTTTTAAAATTTTTGTCCCTTTTTGCATATCTATATTTTTAAACTCTTCTAAATCAAGCTGTGCATCTATAAGAGTCATTGCAATGACTTGCAAAGGTTGCCGCCATTGATGAGCAATATTTTCAATCATTTCTCCCATTGCCGCCGCACGATTTTTAAAGATAAGCTCCTGTTTTTGACGATTAATCACATTGAGCTGGTTTCCAATCTCTTTCTCATATTTAATTCGTTCCGTAATATCATGACGGATAGCAATATATTCAATAATTTCTTGATCCTGATTAAAAATAGGAACTATGGTTGCATTGACAAAATAACTCTCTCCATTTTTTACTCTGTTTTGGACAACACCTTTCCATACATCCCCTTTTTTTATCGTTGACCAGAGATTTTCAAATGCGGCTTGAGGCATATCCGAATGACGCACCATATTATGAGGATTCCCCAAAAGTTCGTCTCTATCATAGCCTGATATACGACAAAACTCATCATTAACATAGGTAATAATCCCTTTGGCATCGGTTTTGGAAACAATATTACTTACATCAACGGCTTTTTTATATTGGGAGAGTAATGAGGATAAATCATCATAATATGATTTTAAGGTATCTGTAAAATTAACATCAAAAATACTATTTAATTCATTTAAAATACTTTGAGTAGCATTTATGCTATCAGATTCTTTTGTTAAAAATTCGTGAATAGCTATATTATTTAATATTTCTTTGGTTATTGCATCCTTAAT
>JAPLGO010000036.1 GCA_026390115.1 Campylobacterales bacterium
AAGATTTTCTTGTATAACATTTAGTACGGTGTATAAATCATTCTTTGCATCTTCTTCTCTGTGTGGAACCAGTAAATCTTGATAATCTACTTGCAAGTGCTTCTCAAACCGTAGAGGAATACTACTGCGTGCAAACGACTCTTTTTCATGTTGGCTCAGTTTTATAGATTCTAACATTTGGATTTTATCCATCAGTTTAGGTTTAATAGCTGTAATGTTTGCAACAGCACGAGCTACATCGTTTTCTCTTTCGCCAAGATGTTTTATTTTATAGCTCTCAAATACGCTATCTGCAATAACTAAACCGTTGCTGCAAACGAAGCGGAATATGCCAGCTGATATGCTAAAGCTTTTGCTTCTATCGTGAGAGTTAAACAAAAGTAGCTCAACTGCATTTTCTTGTGGGTTTAATAAATCGTCAAAGTGTCTAAAGCGAACTAAGTGTTGTTGGTAACCTTCTTTATCTTCGTCTCTTACTTTTGCTTCTGAGACACTTACTGGGTACCAATTATTTGCCTTTATTTGGTTCATGACTTCTATTGTCGGAATGAAGTGATATTTATCGCTGACATCGCTATGTGGTTGTTCTGTGAAGAGCGCTGGGGCTTGTGACATTAGTTCTGCGTGAGTTAATGGAAATTTTGACATGGATGTATCCTTTTGTATTTTATGTAATAGAAAATTGAGAGTCTAAAGACTAAGGGACTATTCTTCTTTTTCGCAATCAAGTGCTTTAACGATAACAGTAGCTACTGCTACAGCTATGGCGAGGATTTGAGGAAGTGGTAACATTTATGCTCCTTGCAGTGGTCGATAATTTAAAATATTTACAGAGGTATGAATAGCTATATTCTCCCCTTGTAGCATCTGAAAAATTATCTCTTGAGGTTTTGTATAGACTTCTACTTCTTTTGGTTTCAGTAGCATGTTTGCTCCTTTTATTAGATTTACTTGGGTATGTACAAACCACAGAATAATCTCATTGGAGATTATTCTGTGGTTGAAGAAGATTAAATTTGTGTGTAATAAAGGGTGTGTGGTAATATATTTCTATATCTGATTTAATAATATATGGTTATATATATTTGGAATCTCATAATATTTTTTGCTACAAGTGTGCATTTTCTTTGCTTATACTGTTATCTATCTGAAGTTAAAATGATTTTTTTAGTGTATCTTGGAATGATGTTGGTCATTATTATTTTATATGTGTTAAATGTTTGGCATTGGCACTATCTTGGAGAAAATCAAATAGTATGTTCTTTCTCGTTATTCTCAAGGTGCCGAGTATGATTATTCTTAAAATTTGTTAATCTAGTAGTTTTCTTAGTTTCTTTATTAATTAGTGGCTGAAATCACATTAGATTCCAAGTACTCTATCAATGTTCCTCTGTCGATAAAATTTTTTGATCCAAGCTTTACCACGGTAATGCCCTTGTTAAGGATTATCTTGCGCATCATGTCCTTCTTGATAATTCCTAAGTCATTGATAGTTTTTATGGATAAAAGTACTCCTGCTTCTCTTGGTATTAGTTTTTCAAAGTTACTTGTCATTTTATATTCCTGTTGTTGTATTTCTATATCTCTATCAGATAATATTAATGCTTGCAATTTTTATTTTAATAGGAGAGAAAACATTTTGTGCCTTTAAGATTATGATGTATTTGAGTAATAAAGTATTAACTTCATTACTCAGGTGCATCACTGCACGGCTTCACGATTAGTCTTATGGTTCATTACACTCTCCAGAATAGATATAAAAAGTCAAAAAAATTAAGTAAATAAATTCAGAGAGCTCAAAATGAAGTTCTTCGAGATGACCTTTACTTTTAATTGTTATATGGAAGTAATAATTTTATTGTGCTTCAAAAGAGAATTTTTGTAGTGACTATATC
>JAPLGO010000008.1 GCA_026390115.1 Campylobacterales bacterium
AAGATGTTTGGATATGGAAAGACCTAATCCTGTTCCTCCGTATTTGCGTGTTATAGAACTGTCTGCCTGAGTGAACTCTTTGAAGAGATTCTCTTGGTGCTCTTTACTCATTCCCATGCCGCTATCTTTTATAGAGAACTTTAATTTTTTATGGTGTTCATTCTCATGCATAGACTCAACGTTTATATCAATAGAGCCTTTTTCTGTGAATTTGATGGCATTGCCTACTATATTTGTAAGTATCTGCGTCAGACGAAGTGAATCACCGACAAGGGTTAGTTTGTGATTACCGGATATATTGAGCGATAACCCCTTTTTATTTGCTTGGTATTCAAACAAATCTTTTATATTACTCATGACGCTATCAAGTTCAAATGTATTATGTTCTAAATCAAGTTTCCCTGCCTCTATTTTTGAATAATCCAGTACATCGTTTATTACATGTAAAAGTGCTTTGGAAGAGGTTTTCGCTTTTTCGAGGTAATCTCTTTGTTGTGCATCAAGGTTTGTTTTTAAAACCAAGTCGGTTAAACCCAGAACCCCGTTGAGTGGTGTTCGTATCTCATGGGACATATTTGCCAGAAACTCTGATTTGGATTTATTCGCTTTTTCTGCTTCTTCTTTTGCAATGGTAAGTTCTGTGTTTTGTTTCTCAATTAATTCTGATTGCTTTTTCAACTCGGTGATATCAAAAGCAATACCAACTGCTTCAGTAGAGTCTATGTGTAAAGAGGTCATGCTGGCGAGTAAAATTAACTTCGTTCCATCTTTTTTAACACATTTGACTTCTCTTGTAAAAACTCCTGTAGCATTGAGGGCTATATAACCATCTCTTCCATAACTAGTATATTCCTCTTCATCTTGATACATCACTCTACTAGGTTTACCTTGGAGTTCCCCTTTTTCGTAACCCAGCATATTTTCAAAGGTCTCATTGGTCCATTTAAAATGTCTATTTTTTAAGTGAACAAAACCGGTAGTTTGTACTTTATAAAGAGCTTCTTGCTCATTTAAAAGAGTCTCTAAGCGTATTTCTCGATTTTTTTGTTCAGTTATATCATGAAATGTAGCATGTAAAACAGTATGATTATCTATCACCAAAACTTTAACGCTTACAATAATATCTTTTAAAGCGCCCTCTTTGGTTTTATGCTTAGTAGTAAATCTATTCCAACCATTTTTAATAATAGCTTGCTGTGTAGCAATAATTTGTTCCTGACCATGAAGTGCATCAAGATCTTTTGCGGTTAAGAGTCCAAACTCTTCTTTTGTGTATCCATACATTTCATTAGCACGATGATTAAACTCAATAAATTTTTGTGTGTTTGAATCTATCAATACAATTCCATCAAGAGATTCTTCAAAGAGGGTTTGGAATTTTAATTGAGTTTTTTGGAATTCCTGATTTTTTTCTTGCAACTCTTTTTCAATTTGTTTTTGATGTGTGATGTCCCGCCACGCTACAAAAAGTACTCTTTCTTCATTAAGTTCTGAAAGAGATATTGTCACTTCAACCCAAAACTCCTCTCCGTCGAGTCTTTTATGAATCCATTCAAATCTATTTTTGCCATCTCTTAAGCTTTCGACTATCTTTTCTTCTGCGGCTTCTTTTGATGTTCTTCCGTCTGGTTGATATTGGGGTGAAATTTCATCAGGGGTAAGTCCGAGTATTTGTGAGCTTTCTCCCCTCAGCATTGTTTGGGCTGCCTTGTTACAGTCGACTATAACACCTCTATTTATTGCCATGATTAGGTATGCATCTGGAGAATCATCAAACAGTAGTTGGTACTTTTGTTTTAGGGCTAAATTATCTGCATTGACTTTTTTAATGGCAGTGATATCTCTTGCGGAATTATAGAGATAAATATTACCATCAAGCTCCCCCCTCTGACACCACTTAAACAAACAATCCCTTTTAAATCCCTAAACTAAGGACTTTACAAGCACTTTAAGTTTACCCATTAAATCAATTTGGTAACCTATTGGTAACTATATTTCTATTTTTAAATACTTTTATTTTTTATCAAAATTTACAAAAATATTTAGATATTCTAGGTTTGAATTTATCTAAAATGTAAAACTTTTGCCAATTCCGATAGTAATACACTTGTGTTAGCTACAGAATAATCATTTATACTCTATGATATTTATAGCACTTGTTCTATAATCGTATAAGTTATTTAAATCAATAAAATGAAGAAAAAAGAGAGGTTTAAAACCTCTCAAATTCACTTTGTACTTTTTCAGATGTAAACCGAATATGACTGTCTATATAATTTGTATAGATTTCAAATTCATTACTTTCGTATTCAAATAGCTCTTTATTAGAATCAATAAACTTGTAAGCTATTTGAGATAAAGCTTCATAGATGAAATAGTTAATATTGCGGTCAAACTCTTTTCAAAAGTTCATCTCTACATTTTCATAAATTTCATCAAAATCTAGTTTATGCTCTTCAATAAGATTAACTAGAAATTCAACATCTAAATATCAAGCTCATAATAGATTTCTTGATAAATCAACTAAAATATTTTTGTTCATAATCACAAAAATTAAAAAATAAAGTGATTTTCGTTAAAAAAAATAACAATAAAAAAATCAAGGTGGAGACTTTGTACTACCTTGATTTTTGATATTTTATTTTTTAGAATTAATCAGTTTATTTTGAATGTTACTAACGATGAGTTGGTTGCTTTAGATTAATAGTGCTATTAAACAAAATTTATATTAATATTAAAAGCTTTCATATAATTTTGTCAACTTTCCCTATAGATAAAGGCTGTTTCAGTTGGAAAATTAAATTTAGAAATATCTTCATATTCAACTTCATCAATCTTATATCATCCACTCATAACAAGAAGTCATCTAGTATCTGTTTTCTTATCCATCACTAATTCTTTAGTAAATTTACCTCAATCTTTATCAGTTGCTATTAATCTATTTTTAAATTTTGCTACATTTTGTAATTGCTCTCATTCTAGGAATGTTATCATATGAGTCATTCAAACATCTATGATTTCATATCCACTTTTTGGGTCATTAAAAATTTCTATAGATGACAAAATATCTTGATTGATATGTTTAATAAAATAACTCCTTATTTCTGCTTGAACTTGTTCTTTAGATTTTTGAATTTTTTCTTGTGCTTTTAATTTTTGAATTTTTGAATTTTTTCTTGTAATTTGAGGCTCTGTAGTACCCTTTTTATTAGATTTATGCTCTTCACAAGATTCAATTCACACATCATTTATTTTCATAAGTATATAAAATTATTAATAAAGTTTGTAATTACTACATCTTTATTTTCTCATACTTTTTAATATTTTGCAAATTTTTTATTATTTTTATTGAATATTATTTAAATATAAGAAATTATTTAACATACAATAAGATACAATAGTTCATAAATTAGATAAAGGATAATAGGTAATTAT
>JAPLGO010000034.1 GCA_026390115.1 Campylobacterales bacterium
ACTTTTGTAGGTGATGGCACTAGATTTATATATTTATGGAAAGATCCAAAAGGTAATGTACGCTATAGCTTTAATCTACTTGACTCTAAACCTTATTCTGCCAAGATAGCGAATATAAATAGTGTACTAAATGAGCATTTTCATTTTAAGTTCCGTTGAGTTTAAGATAGAAGCAGTAAAGCAAGTTACAGTGAATGGTTATAGCATAAAAGAGACAGCCGAGCGTTTAGGCGTAAATATAGAGTCTTTGAGAAACTGGGTAAAGAAGTTTGAATCTCCAGAAGCAATAGCTAAGAATAATCAAGCATTATCCTCTCATGAGGAGATAAAATCCAAAAAGAGCTCAAAAGAGTTACAGAGGAGCGCGACATTTTAAAAAAGGCCGCAGCGTACTTTGCAAGCCACCCAAATTAAAGTATGCGTTTATAAAAGAATACAGCGAATATTACACAGTGAGAAGACTGTGTACTTTAGCTGCAACATTAGATCAAATTGTTAAAATTACAGGTACTCATGACTTGTCAACTTCAACAATGAGTGCAGCTGCACTTCTTACAATAGCTTAATTCTTTTCTCTCGTTCCACCTCTCCTGAGGTGAAATGAATCCAAAAGCCCAAAAAGCTTTCAAGCCTCACTTTCTCTTAGGAGTTGGTGAGGCTTTTTTCGTTTCTACTCAATTTTTACTCATCCCTCCACCACATCCCATAAAACACTTTCATCAATACAAATCATTATCCAAACTCATTTCGTGATTCCTAGCGTCTCTTAGAACTTAACTGAACCTGAAACATAAAAATAAGAAATTTGAAAGGATGGTTAATTAGTTGATACAATAATTTGGAGATTATTTATAAACTTTGTGCGATTGGTTTGTGGATGGTAATGTGGGAAAGGCGATGTATATGACGCCTTTTGATATATTTAGTAGTTAGAAATCTGCGATAGATTATTGAAATTTATACGGTTAAATCTGTTTAAGTAATTCGTTGATTCTTAATTCGCTAATACTATCTAATTCAGATTTTGAATAGATAGTGAGAAGATAAATGTTCTCTTCAGAATCAATATAATAAGTGATTACTCTAAATCCACCGCTCTTTCCTGTTGGAATAGATGAGTTTGCTAATCGTATTTTATAACAACCGTTGACAATATGAGTCCCACTTTTTGGATTCTCTTTTAACTCAGAAATTAGCTTATTTAAATCAATTTTGATGTTACGATATTTTTTATGTAGTCTCTTAATATTATCATTAAATTCATCAATAGCTAAAACATTACAACTCATTCAATAACTCTTCAATCGGTCTCGCTTTAAGTTTACCTTCTTTGATAAGATTCATCTGTCTCACAGCTTCAGAGAGGCTATTCTCAACTTCTATCGGTGAGAGTGAATCATCTTCTCTTATGACTACCCCCTCACTTTTAAAATTATTTAACATTGATAAAATTTTATTTAAGATACTCTCGTTTGGTATGTCAATTGTCACTGTATGCATCTTCAACCCCTTCAAGGAATTATTTTCTTAAATATCATTATACAGAAATTCAAATAACGAAATGATTATCAGAAGAAAGACGACATATAGGTCGCCTTTAATGTAGTTAGTATATGTCACCTCTGTTGTCTGCATCCTCCATGTAGATGATTAATTGTTCATCTACAACATCGTACAAAAATTTATAGTCTCCTATTCTGAGTCTAAAACCTTTTTGATTTATCATCTTCTTAACATCAACTTCATTATTGGATGTATAAGGATTTATCATTAGTTGGTCAAACTTTTTTTTGATTCTCAATTTATCTTTTTTGTTGCGACTATTGATAAATTTAATTACTTTTTTATGAGGAATTATTGAATACACTAATTAATTCCAGTTAATATCATTGAGATGACCATAATTTTCTGGATGTGATTTTCTCTCTTCTCTGCCTCTTAAAATATATTTGTAATCTTCATCATCGGGTGTAACAACTTCAATATCTAAAGTATCACTTCTGTCAACAATTTTAACCTCTGATTTGAAACTATTTAACATATTCATAATCTTATCCAACGCAGATTCTTTAACATCTATGGTTAACAACATCTTCAACCCCTTCAAGGAATTATTTTCTTAAATATGGTTATACAGAAATTCAAATAACGAAATGATTATCAGAAGAAAGATGTCTTTTAAAATACTTTTCATAACATAAAATAACTTTCCAACAACCTTACAGCTCCCTTAAAATTGAACTTCCGTCATAGGTATTTCGTAGGTGTGCTTTTATTGACTTATTTTCTTCGTCACTCTTTAATCCTATAAAGCAAAAGAGGTTATCCTATGCCAAAAGTAAAACTCACTCCGACTTTCGTTAAAAAAACACTCTGTAGTGATGATAAATTAAAAGTTGATTACTTTGATACTGATACCAGGAAAAAAAGTGTCAGGCACTCTTTTAAGCAACTCAGTTTATTAACCAACACCTTAATCTTTCTAAAATTTTTTTACGTGTAAATATGTTATAACATTATGTATTCGAATCAATAATAAAATAAGGATTTACCATGTCATTCTTTAACGATGTTACGAAACTTTATGTGGCTACTTTCAATCGGGCTCCAGATGCGGCGGGATTGAATTATTGGGTTTATGACTCTGGGCTTTCGATAGAAGGGATTGCTGCGAGCTTTTTTGATCAACCAGAAACGCAGCAACTCTATCCGGTAGGTACTGCGAATGAGAATTTTATAAATTCCGTATATGATAATCTTTTTAACAGAGCTGCTGAGCAGGAAGGCTTAGATTACTGGGTAGCAGAGCTTAACAGTGGCAACATTTCTAAACAAAAATTTATCTTAGCGGTAATCAATGGAGCTCAGAACACTGCTCTGGGGCAAGATGCCACTATTTTGACAAATAAACAAACGGTAGGATTGAGCTATGTCCTTCATGGGCTCGATGATGTAGCTCTGGCTAGCTCCGTTATGTCTGTTGTTGATGCATCAGATGCATCAGTAGAAAGCGCAGTAACATCAATCAACCAAACAGCGCCACTCAGTGAAATGAATGTGGTAACAGCAAATATTGAGGGAACTTCTCTGCGAGGAGATATATATGATATGTCTGCTGACGGTCGCTACATAGTTTTCAGTGGATTCTCCGATGAATATTTTACACAAAGCGCTGAGTATAGTTACTACGGAGGACTGTTTCGTAAAGATATGTTTACAGGAGAAATTGAAGTCGTATCTACGGATGCTACAGGTACTGCAGCGAACGGCAATGCGCTTTATGCCAATATGAGCGATGATGGGCGTTATATTGTATTTCAAGGAAATACTAATAATCTTGTCGAAAGTGACACAAATAATTCAATTGATATTTTTCTCAAAGACATGGATACTGGAGTGCTGCAAATCATTTCACGCAGCAGTGTTGGGGTGCAGGGAAATAACGATAGCAATGCAGTTTCTATTTCAGGAGATGGTCATTATGCAGTCTTTATGAGTGATGCGAACAATCTTGTGGATGGAGATACAAATGGTGTTGCCGATACTTTTATCAAAGATTTGCATACTGGTGATATTGCTCGTATTTCACTTGGTGAAACAGGTGCACAAGGCAATGCTACAAGTTATGGCGGAGTATCAAGCACAGATGGACGATATGTTGCTTTTGTGAGCATCTAACCTAGTTGCAGGGGATACTAATGGTGTGACGGATATCTTTTTATGGGATAGACAAACAGGAGGTATCACGATTGTTTCAACAACTTCAGTAGGCGCGTTAGCCACAGGCGGAAGCTCCGGTGCTAGCTCAGTTTCTATCTCAGGTGATGGACGCTATGTTGCTTTCATAGATGATGCTACCAATCTTACTACTGGTCTTAGCGGCACAGAGAATCGCTCAATGGCGATAGATGATGTTTTTGTAAAGGATACTCAAACTGGTATATTGAAGGTAGTTTCTACAACTGCACAGGGTGCTTTGACAACTTATGGCGGTTACGATCCTTCGATATCTGGTGATGGGACATATGTAACTTTTTCAAGCAGTTCTGCATATGTTACAGGAGATACAAATTTTTATAGAGATATTTATGTCAAGAACGTCTTAACTGGAGCTATTGAAGAGGTTTCAGTTAGTTCCACAGGGCAACAAGGTAATGGAGAGTGTAATACACCGATTATTAGTAGTGATGGAAATTATATAGCCTTTAATAGTTGGTCTACAAATTTCGCCCAAAATGATACAAATGGATATTCGGATGGCTTTAGAGTCGGCAATCCACTTAGCAGTACACATCTTTCAATCATAGGTGTTGCTGAATTGGCTGATGGGTCAATAATAGTGTAAATTTGAATTTTGAGAAATTTTTGAACAAGGTGGTGCCGACACGAGGATTCGAACCCCGGGCCTGCTGATTACAAATCAGCTGCTCTAGCCAACTGAGCTATGTCGGCAAATAGTGGAGCAGAATTTTATCTAATTAAACTTCAGTAAAACTTATCTGTGTACAATTGCGCCCATGAAAAGAAACATTATTGCAAACACTTTCACCCCCTCCTACGATGAACTAGAAGACAGACTGCGGCTCGTCATTAATTATCAAGACATGCAAAACAGAGTTGAATTTATGATAACAAGAAGTTTTGTGCTTAATTTAATTCCTACGGCAGAAGAGTTTATAGAGAGGAATTACATGCATGTTGAACCTCAGATAATCCAGCAAGCAGAAAACAAAAATCAAGCAATCTCAAAAACAGATAACGTAAATTTAGAACTGCTGCGAACAAATGAAGAGCTATTAACAGAGGTCACCTTCTCTTTTGATATAAATACAAAGTTAACTATAGTAACATTTAACTCCAAAAACAGTGCGGCACAGGCTAATTTAGATGCTGTTTTGTTGTCGCAGATATTCCAAATAATAAAATCGTCTATTCCATACATTAAGTGGGGAATATCAAGCCACTTTTAATATGTGACTATGGCACCAATTAAAAAAATATAAACTAGTGTCGTAGTGATTTAATCTTCTTTAAAGCTAAAAAAATATATAGTACGACTTGAATCTAAAAAAGGAAATATATTTGGCACGAAAGCTGAGAATTTTTGTTGAGAACACACCGCAGCATGTTATGCTCAAAAGCATAAATGAGATGGATGTTTTTATAGATAGCAGTGATTATGAAGAGTTTTTAAATATTGTTTCTGAAACTAGTCAAAGACATGGTTTAAAAATACACTCTTATATAGTCACGAAAAACTATTTTGAATTCTTGGCTACTCCGTCAGATGTTGAGTCGCTGCCTAAATTGATGCAAAGTTTAGGCAGGAGATATGTAGGTTATTTCAATAAGAAATATAGTCGCACCGGTACAATATGGGAAGGCAGATATAAAACATCTATAGTGGAATCGGAGCTTTACCTTTTTGATGTAATGGCTTACATCGAAAAAAAGTCAAACGATTTGAACTACAGATACAGCAGCCTCTCTAAAAATTTGTACGATAACACTGATAAATTAGTTACGTATCATGAACTGTATAAAAAATTGGGATTTACTCAAGAAGATAGAATAAGTCTCTACTCTAAAATCTTTTTTGCAAAAACAGAGGAAGAGAAAAATTTTTTTATACAAAGTTGTCTTGAAAAACAGACCATAACAAGCAGTGCTAAGTTTATTCGAAATTTAGAACTCTTAATCGGAATGACCCTTAGTGCAAAAAAGATAGGTCGTCCAAAAATTGAAAACACACAACAAAGGAAAAAAATGTACACAAATCTACAAGTATTAGACAAAGAGAAACACAAAGAGTTTAAGATTAATCCACTTGAAAACCTCAATTTTGCAAAGCAGACAGCTTTTTTACCGGTTGTAGCAAATGAAGCAGCACTTATCGCTGCAACTTTTCCGGTAGTTTTTACATCAGAAGAAAATGCATCACTCGTTGCATTAGTCTCTCTTGGCGGTGACAGTTTAGCAATAAACAGTGAGGGCAAATGGATAACAAGTTATATTCCTAGTTTTTTAAGAAAATACCCTTTTTCAATGGCTAGCACAAAAGAAAATGCAGACCAGAAAGTGATTCTTATAGATGAAGATTCACATCTTTTCTCAAAGTCAAAAGGGAAACAGCTCTTTAAAAAAGATGGTGAAAAATCTGAGACTTTAGAACATGCAATCAATTTTTTAACATCCCATGAACAACAGAGCATAGTTACTAAAAACATAGTAAATGAAATTGTTCAAAGCGGCATTTTAGATGATAGAGAGATTAGTGTTGGCGAAGGTGAAGAAAAAAAAGTTTTAGTAAACGGATTTAAAGTTGTTGACAGAGAAAAACTAAACAAGCTCAGCGATGATATTTTGGCTTCTTGGGTAAGAAGAGGAATCATTACTTTTATAGATGCACATTTGAAGTCGCTTGAAAATATACAGACACTCTTCAACTTAGCAAACCAAAGACAAAGCTAAAATAAAATAATACTTAAGGACTTCCATGGCACAAGTACAAAAAAATCAAAAGAGTAAAGTTAGCGAACTCAAAAGTGCGATAATGCAATCTAAGAAATCATTTATTATAGTCGGTTTCTTCAGTTTGTTTATTAACCTGCTAATGCTGGTTCCATCCTTGTATATGTTACAGCTTTACGATAGAGTAATGACAAGCAGAAGTATAGAGACTCTTGTAATGCTTACTCTCATTGTTCTTATTCTCTTCATTACAATGGCTACTTTAGAGATTGTCAGATCTAAAATACTTGTATTGGTAGGAAATAAATTAGATAATCTTTTAAGTAAAAGAGTTTTTGACTCACTCTTTGATTTAGCAAACGCACAGCCGGGAAAGGCATCTTCTATGCCTCTCAATGATTTAACTCAAATAAGACAATTTATGACAGGTAACGGTCTCTTTGCTTTTTTTGATGCGCCATGGATGCCGATATATATAGCAGTTCTTTTTATGTTTCATCCTTGGTTCGGGTATTTTGCGATTTTTGCAGGCATCGTTTTACTCATTCTTACCATTCTTAATGAGTATGACACAAAAGAAAAACTGCTGGAAGCTAATGTAATGAGCAGAGCCTCTACGATGTATGTTGATTCAAACCTAAGAAATGCAGAAGTTGTAAATGCAATGGGTATGAAAGAAAGGATTCAACATATCTGGAGAGATAAATATTATGCTTTTTTAAATGCACAAACAGATGCAAGTAATAAAGCAGGTGTCTGGTCAAATGTTTCAAAAAGCTTAAGAATGCTTTTTCAATCACTCATGTTAGGACTTGGAGGATATCTTGCAATAAAATCCGAGGTAAGCCCCGGTATGATGATAGCAGGCTCAATAATCATGGGTAGGGCATTGGCTCCTCTTGATCTGATGATTGGCAGCTGGAAAGGTTTTAGCAGTGCAAGAACATCATATGAAAGATTAGAGGGACTGCTAGAGAATTTTCCAAAAGATAAAGAGCACATGCAACTTCCTGCTCCTCAGGGTGAAATACTTCTTGAAGGGGTAGTTGTAATCCCTCCGAATGCACAACAGCCATCCATCAGAGGTATCTCTATGAAAATAGATAAAGGGGATGTTGTAGGTATAGTAGGACCAAGTGCTGCAGGAAAATCCTCTTTGGCCAGAATTATTCTGGGACTATGGCCATTATCTGCCGGTAAAGCAAGATTGGACAAAGCAGATATTTACCAGTGGGATAAAGTTGACTTAGGAAAGTATATAGGCTACTTGCCTCAGGATATAGAACTCTTTGAAGGAACTATCAGTCAAAATATATCTAGATTTGCCGAAGTAGATTCAGCAAAAGTTGTAGAAGCTGCAACAAAAGCCGGCGTACATGAGATGATATTGAGATTACCAAATGGATATGATACAAAAATAGGAGCAGGCGGAGAATCGCTATCAGGCGGACAGAGACAGCGAGTAGGTTTTGCGCGTGCTATCTATAATAATCCTGTTTTAGTTGTTCTTGATGAACCAAACTCAAATCTTGATGACCAAGGCGAAGCAGCTCTTGTTGAAGCTATAAAAGCACTCAAAGAGAGTAAAACAACAGTTATAATAATTACACACCGACCGAATATATTACAGGTTACAAACAAGTTAGCCGTAATAAAACAAGGGTTGTTAGAGTTGTACGGCGATACAAATGAAGTTTTGGCAAGATTGGCCGCTGCAGCTCCTCAGTCTCAAAAGCCGGCAGCAAACCCACAGCCAATGCAAACAATATCGCTCAGTAAACCAAGTAGTTAGGAAAGATTATGGATAATAAACAGATAAAAGTGCCATTAAGTGATGATACTTCAGTAATTAGATTTGGATTAGCGGTTATATTTGTAGTCTTTGTGCTGATGGGCGGCTGGATAACTTTTGCTCCGCTTGCAACCTCTTCGGTCGCTCCGGGAAAAGTTTCGGCAGATTTAGAAAAAAAAACCATTCAACATTTGGAGGGCGGAGTTATTGAAGCTATCTATGTGAAAGATGGAGACAGGGTGAAAAAAGATCAGGTTTTGATGAAGCTAAGCGATGTGCAGGTAAAAGCACAGCTCAATATTTTAAATGCACAATATCAAGATGTTATCGCTCAATTGGCAAGACTTAAAGCGCAGAGAGACGGTTTGAAGCAGATAGAGTTTCCAAAAGAGTTGACAGATGCAGATGCGATAAAAAATCAGACCAATATATTTATTTCAACAAATAAGTCTATTGATGATGAGGCTGAAATTGCAAAGAAGAAAGTTCTGCAACTACAAAGCCAGATTGAAGGAACAAGTTCACTGATTACGAGCAAGCAAAACAGATTGGTATCTATTGCAGAGGAGATTTCAGAGTGGGAAGATTTATATAAACAGAGGCTTGTTGATAAACAAAAAATCAGAGATCTGCAGCGAGACAGCAATACAATAGATGGAGATTTGGCGAATGCAAAATCTGAAATAGCGAGGTTAAATGAGCAGATAAATCAAGTCAGTACAGAAAAACTGCTTAAAGAAAAACAGTTCAAAAACGAGACTTTGCAAAAATTTGTAGAAGCAGAGACGCGTGAGTCTGACTTGAAATCAAAAATAATTGCGAATGAAGATATTATTAAAAGAACAACAATAACTTCTCCAATTGATGGTACGGTCGTGGGACTTAGCATGCATACTGTCGGCGGTGTAGTAAGCCCAAGTAAGCCAATTCTTGAAATTATTCCTGAAGATGCAAAGCTTATTGTTGTTGCTCAGGTAAAAACAACAGATGTTGATAAAGTGGTGGTTGGACTAAAAGCAGAGATTAAATTTTCAGCTTTCAATCTAAAGCATGTCCTTGCTACTGATGGAAAAGTTGTTCATGTGTCAGCAGATATTTTTACAGATGAGACAACACATACTCCTTATTATGAAGCTAAAATAGAGGTTACAAAAGAGGGCAAGAAAATACTGGAAAAGAATAATTTTGTCCTAGTTTCAGGCATGCCGGCAGAAGTTATGATTAATATAGGAGATAGAACGGCACTTGATTATTTTATAAAACCTTTCCGAGAGATGCTAGGCAGGAGCTTAAATGAAGAGTAATATTATGGCAAGATTTATATTGTTACTCACATTTGCTGTGGCTTATGCAAATGCGGCAGAAGTTCTTCTTTTTTCAAAAGTGTATGAACTCGCCCTTTTAAATACAAACTCAATTAAATCTTCAGCCTATAAAGCTGAAGCTGAGAAAGAAAAACTGAATCAGGAGTACTCTAAACTCTATCCTCAAATAAGTTTTTCAGCGAACTACGGAAAAACAGATTATCAGTATAATCCAAACTATGCCAGAATTGACCATGTGAGACAAGGTATGATTAGTAATACCCTGTCTCTGAGACAGTCGATATATAATGCAGATACATTCTCCAGGATAGACATGGAGACATCAAGAGGCAGATTGTATGAGCTTGATTCAGATTTAAAAAAAGAGCAGTTGGCTCAAGATGTATTTAAGGCATATCTTGAGTTGCTTAAATCACATAACAAAATAAAACTTCATGAATCAAATGTACAATTTACGAAGTCAAAACTTGATACATTGACGCAACGCTATGACATGAATTTGGCGAACAAGATGGATCTGCTTCAGTTGCAGGTTGAGTATAGCACCGCTTTGATAAACCTAGATAAAGAAAAAAAGTCACTCAAAGTAAATGAACTGAAATTGACGCAGTTTATTGGTGATGTAGAGTATACATTACCGACTCTAGAAGTAAATAAACAAACATTAGAGAATATCAAAGCCATGAAAGATACAATTGTCATTAATGATAATTTTGAAAAAAATCTAAAAGTACTTCAGGCACAAGTATCATTACAGTTATCAAAAGAGCAGATTACAAACGCATCGGATGCACATCTTCCTCGTTTAGACCTGCAGGCATCTGTTTCTAAATATAACACAGATGATCCAACAGTCGATGCCCCTTACAATAATGTGCAGCAAGTGGGAATTGTTCTTAATATTCCAATCTATAGCGGTGGAATGGTTTCATCAATGGTTGCTTCATCGGAACTTCTAAGTAAATCTGCAGCTGAAGATTTGATAGATACTAAGAAACAGGTTCAAGTACAATATAATGAATATCTGGTATCTTTTAACTCTTCTGCAGAGTCGGTATCGATGTATAAAAATGCAGTTGAATCAGCCGAACTTTATGTTAAATCTGTAGAACAGGGCTATGAGCATGGCTTAAAAAGCATTATAGATTTAAACGAAGCAAACACTAAACTCTATGATGTGAAGTACAAATATCTTGATAATATACATGGAATGGTTGACTCCTATATAGGGTTGCTCATTGTAAGTAACAATTTTGAGAATATAGGTTTATTAGATAAAATAGTTGAATAATTTAGAATCGGCTAAAAGCAGGTAAAGAAGAAATAAAATTTAATAGAGAGGGATTGAATGTCAAATCTTAAAAAAGCAATAATTACCGGTATAACGGGGCAAGACGGAGCCTATCTCGCGGAGTTACTTTTAGAAAAAGGGTATAAGGTTTATGGAACCTACAGAAGAACATCCTCGGTAAACTTTTGGAGAATAGAAGAGTTAGGGATACAGAATCATGAAAATCTTCATTTAGTAGAGTATGATTTAACAGACCAAGCCAATAGTGTTCACATGGTTAAAAATATAGAGCCGGATGAGATTTATAACCTTGCAGCTCAGAGTTTTGTAGGCGTGTCATTTGAACAACCGCTCGCAACTGCTCATATTACGGGGCTTGGATGTGTTCATTTGCTTGAAGCGATTCGAATCGTAAATCCGAAGATAAAGTTTTATCAAGCAAGCACTTCAGAGATGTTCGGTGAGGTTCAAGAAATTCCGCAAAAAGAGAGTACTCCTTTTTACCCGCGAAGTCCTTACGGTGTGGCAAAACTCTATGCACATTGGATGGTAATAAATTATCGAGAGTCTTACAATATTTTTGGATGCAGCGGCATACTCTTCAATCATGAATCGCCTTTGCGAGGAAGAGAGTTTGTAACAAGAAAAATCACAGACAGCGTGGCAAAAATTAAGCTCGGCAAATTAGAGTGTTTAGAGCTTGGAAACATGGATGCAAAAAGAGATTGGGGATTTGCAAAAGATTATGTGGAAGGCATGTATTTAATGCTTCAGGCTTCTAAACCAGACACTTATGTACTGGCTACAAATAGAACAGAAACCGTAAGAGATTTTGTGACTATGGCATTTAAAGCTGTTGGAATAGAGTTGGAATTTAGCGGCAGTGATGAAAATGAGATAGCAAAAGACAAAGCAACAGGCAAAACGGTTGTGAAAGTAAATCCAAAATTTTATAGACCATGTGAAGTTGAATTGCTCATAGGCAATCCGCAAAAAGCAAAAGATATCTTAGGCTGGGAACCGAAATGCACACTTGAAGAGCTGTGTGGCATGATGGTGAAGGCAGACCTCAAAAGAAATGAGATAGGTTTCAGTTTTTAAGGTATGAAAAAAGTTTTAATAACCGGCATTGACAGCTTTACGGGAACGCATCTCTCTTCTTATCTTCAAGAGTGCGGTTATGAGGTGTTCGGAACCTCTTTTTTCGAGGGCGCAGATAAAAAATATAAGTGCGACATAACAGAAAAATTCGACATTGCAAATGTTCTAAAAGAGGTGCAACCCGATTTTGTGATACACCTCTCAGGCATCTCCTTTGCAGCGCATGGAGATAATGAAGCATTCTATAAAGTAAATACAATTGGTACTACAAATATTTTAGAAACTCTTGTAGAACTCGGGCTAAATCCATCCAAAATTATTTTAGCAAGCAGTGCTACCATCTATGGAAATCAGGGTTTGGAGGTGCTGGATGAGTCACTCTGTCCAAAGCCTGCAAATCATTACGGAGCGAGCAAATATGCCATGGAGTGTTTGGCTCAGGGCTATTTTGACAAGCTCAATATTCTAATCACGAGACCCTTTAACTATACGGGTAGCGGTCAGGCTGAACACTTTTTGATACCGAAGATTGTTAAACATTTTAAGGAAAAAAGCCAAATCATAGAGCTTGGCAACCTTGATGTCGAGAGAGAGTTTAATGATATAAGTTTTGTGTGTGAAGTGTATAAAAGATTGTTAGAGTGCGATAAAAAGAGTGAACTCTTAAATATCGCAACAAACAGAGGAATAAAACTTCTCGATGTCATAGAAAACATGAATGAGATTGCAGGGTATCAAATAAAAGTAGTCGTTAATCCTGACTTTGTGAGAAAAGATGAAATCAAAAGTTTGACAGGCTCGAGCGATAAGCTTTTTGATTCTATAGGTATAATTGAGTTAAAAGATTTTAAGCATACACTCAGAGAGATGTTTGAAGCCTAAAATTGCACTTGTACATGACTGGCTGGTTACAGATGCCGGGGCGGAAAAGGTATTAAGAGCAATTATAGATATCTATCCGGATGCCGACATTTTTTCACTTGTTGACTTTTTGAGTGATGACGAAAGAGCGGTTGTTTTAAACGGCAAATATGCCAAAACCTCCTTTGTCCAAAATCTTCCTTTTGCCAAAAAACATTTCAGAAACTACCTTCCCCTTTTTCCCCTTGCCATAGAGGGTTTAGATGTTAGCGCGTATGATTTAGTCATAAGTTCATCATGGGCTGTTGCAAAGGGTGTGAAAACAACTAAAAATCAACTCCATATCTCCTACTGCCACACACCGATACGCTATGCATGGGATTTGTATGATGAATATACTGCAAATCTCAAACAACCAAAAAAGTTCTTAGTAGAGCAGACGCTCAAATATATCAGAAAGTGGGACATGCAGAGTTTGGAGCGAGTGGATTATTTTATAGCAAATTCAAAATTCGTAGCAAATAGAATACAAAATAGCTATAACAGAGAGAGCAGTGTAATCTACCCACCGGTTGAGACACAAAAATTTACTTTATGGGAAGAAAAAGAGGAATACTATCTTACAGCCTCAAGACTTGTTCCCTATAAAAAAACAAAACTTATAGTAGAAGCTTTTAATGAGATGCCAACTAAAAAACTCTATATAATCGGGAGCGGCGAGGAGTTCGAAACAATAAAAAAAATTGCAAAAGAGAATGTGCTCATACTTGGCTATCAGGAAAAAAAAACAATGATAGAATACATGCAAAAAGCAAAAGGCTTTGTTTACGCTGCAATAGAGGATTTCGGAATTGTTCCGATAGAAGCTCTTGCATGTGGAACTCCAGTTCTCGCTCTGAATGACGGCGGAACTCATGAGACTATAGAAGACGGCATAAACGGTGTTCATTTTGAACATCAGACAAAAGAGAACATAATGGATGCAGTAGAGAGATTTGAGACTTTGCAGTTCAATTATAAACAAATTTCAAAGTCGGCAGACTCCTACAATGAAGAGAGATTTAAAAGTGAAGTTAGAGGGTTTATAGAAGAAAAATTAATAACAAATCTTAATAGATTTTAGTACAATAACTTTATGAAAAAAAACAGCTTCAATATTGCAACCTATCTTTTAGCCCTGATTCTAATAGCAGTGGATTATTTTGTGCTTCTATTTGCTGTAAATATTACAATCTATTTAAGAAGTGATTTTTTTACAGAGCTCCCAAAATTTAATGCTACGAGCCATGATTACAGCTGGATGATATTAATTATCCTTTTTTTGTTTATTTATGAAAAAATATATACTAAACGATATGACTATTGGAATGACACAAACAAGATTTTAAAAGCGTTACTCTACTCCTTTTTTACAATTTTTAGTTTTATAACCCTCTCTAAAGCATCGGATGACTACTCAAGACTTTTTATAGTACTGTTTTTTGCAATAGCAGTTGTTTTAATCCCTTTTACTAAGCGAATTACAAAAAATCTGCTTTTTAGAGTTGATTTTTTTAAGCTAAAAGTAAAAATTCTGGCAGAGGATGAAAAGTATGGGATTCTCAAAAAAGAAGTAGAGAAGAACTGGTATCTCGGATATAAAATAAGTGATACAAATTTTGACATGGTTCTTATATCTTCCAAAAAGTATGATGCAACAGAGCTGCAAAAAATTATAAATAAATATATCAATATAACAAAGGATATATATATTATTCCTTACTTAGAAAATATAGACTTTTCACATGCCGAGATGATTAGCTACTCAAACATCAGGCTCTCCTCCTTTCATATAGAAAACAGGCTCTTAAACTATAAAAATATTGTTTTAAAATATCTCTTTGAAAGATTTTTGAGCCTGTTGATTTTACCTTTTGTATTGGCAGTGCATTTACTGATTTCTATACTTATAAAGTTCGACTCTAAGGGCGATATACTTTTTAAACAAAAAAGACTCGGCAAAAATTCAAAGCTCTTTGAGTGCTATAAATACAGAAGCATGTATGAAAATGCTGATACCATGTTGCAAGAGTATTTGCAAAAGAACCCGCAAGAGATTGAAAATTATAAGATTTTTCATAAGTATGAAAATGATCCGCGAATAACAAAAATCGGAAAGTTTTTAAGAGCTACTTCGTTAGATGAACTGCCGCAGTTTTACAATATTTTTAAAGGAGAGATGAACCTGATTGGTCCACGACCCTACATGAATGAAGAGAGCCCAAAAATAGGCGCGTTAAATCAAGAGCTTATCCTTAAAGTCGCTCCCGGAATAACAGGACTCTGGCAGGTAAGCGGAAGAAACGACCTTACCTTTGAGCAAAGAGTTGATTTGGATGTCTGGTACATACGCAACTGGTCTCTCTGGATGGATTTTGTTATATTTTTGAAAACAATCAAAGTTGTTTTATCTAAAGTTGGGGCTAGGTAAAGGCGGATTAGAAGTACAAAATAATATAATGTTGCGAGGTATCAAATGAAGAGTAGTAAAATTTGTATAGTTGG
Source organism: Campylobacterales bacterium (assembly GCA_026390115.1). Lineage (GTDB taxonomy): Bacteria > Campylobacterota > Campylobacteria > Campylobacterales > Sulfurimonadaceae > Sulfurimonas. Next base: position 15,386 of record JAPLGO010000034.1, read on the forward strand.
TCTAGGATATGTTGGATTACCCCTAGCCTATGCTTTTAATGAAAAATACGATGTTTTGGGTTACGATATAAATGTTAATAGGGTGAATGAACTCAACAATAGCTTTGACAGAACCTTAGAGTTAACCCAGAAGCAAATAACAGATGCTCTTGTAAGTGGTATAAGATTTACTACAAATATAGAGTTGATAAAAGATTATAATATTTACATTGTTACTGTTCCTACCCCCATTGATAAAAATAATGAACCTGATTTAACTCCTATAATAAATTCAACAGAAGCCATAGCTTCGGTGATGACCGAGGGGAATATCGTTATTTATGAATCTACAGTTTACCCAGGTGTTACAGAAGAAATATGTGTACCTATTTTAGAAAAAATAAGTGGGCTTAAATATAATAAAAACTTTTTTTGTGGATATTCTCCCGAGAGAATAAACCCTGGTGATAGGGAACATACGGTTACAAAAATACTTAAAATAACTTCTGGCTCAACACCAAAAATTGCTATAAAAATAGACGACCTATATAAGTCAATAATAGTCGCAGGAACACACTTGGCTCCTTCAATAAAAGTTGCAGAGGCTGCCAAGGTAATAGAAAACACTCAAAGAGATGTAAATATAGCACTGATAAACGAGTTAGCAATTATATTTGATGTAATGGGTATAGATACTAAATCAGTTATAGAAGCTGCAGCCACAAAATGGAATTTTATTAAATTTTCTCCCGGTTTAGTAGGTGGGCACTGTATAGGTGTTGACCCATATTATCTTACACATAAGGCGCAGATTTTAGGGTATGTACCAAATCTTATCCTTGGAGCAAGGCAAATTAATAACAGTATGGGAAAATTTGTAGCTGAAAGAACAATTAAGCTTATGATAAAGAAGGGCATAAATATAAAGAACTCGAAAATTTTAATACTTGGTTTTGTATTTAAAGAAAATTGCCCAGACATTAGAAATACAAAAGTTATAGACATAATTACAGAATTAGAAGAATATGAGTGTCAAATTGATATAAGTGATTATTGGGCAGATAAAAAAGAAGTTCAAAATGAATATAATATACATTTAATAGATGAATATAATACAAAAAATTATGATGCGGTGATAGTAGCAGTAGGGCATGATAAGTATAAAACTTTGAAGTTTGAAAATAAAAAACAAGTTGTTTTTGATATAAAATCAATTCTTGATTATGCAGATGGCAGGTTGTGATTGTATGAAAAAAGCAATTTTAATACAGGCTAGACTCTCTTCCTCAAGATTTCCAAACAAAATGTTGCAAGAAATCAATGGAATGACACTCGCAGAATTCGTTTATAACAGATGCAAAGAGTCTAAAAATTCAGATGATGTAATTATTATAACTTCAAAAGAAAGTAGTGATGATGCGCTCTATAACATGTGTATAAATAAAAATATTACAGTTTTTCGAGGTGAGTTAGATGATGTATTGAAAAGATATATCGAAGCATCCAAATATCACAATATTGATATTGTATGTAGAGTATGTGGGGATTCTCCATTTGTGGACATTGCGGCTATTGATGACATGTTTTATAATTTTGAATATAGTAATGAAATAGAATACATAGCAACAACAAATTCTTTGAATGGTTTTATGTCGGAAATATTTAGATTAAACTTATTGGAGAGAATATATGATGAAAATTTATCTAAAGAAGATAAGGAACATGTTACAAAATATATCCGTGACAATATTTTAGATTTTCAGGCGAAAGAGTTGAATTTATTTTTAAAGCCTTTAGAGTTAGAAAAATACACATTAACAGTTGATTATCCTGATGATATTGTACTGATAAAGAAGATAGCGAGCAGTCTAAATGATTTTCATTTTACTTCTAATGATATAATAAATATTTTAAAACAAATGGAAAATAATAAATGAAATATATAGCACCAAACTTTCCCAAAAGATTAGAACTAGAACTTGTAAGCGATTGCAATTTGAAGTGTACTTATTGCCCTAGGCATTATGTAAATAATTTAAGCGGTTATATGGATATTGAACTTTTTAAAAAAATAATAGATGAAGCAAGTGAATATCCGGATATGGTTTTTGTACTACACAGAAGAGGTGAAAGTATGCTTCATCCGAAATTTAATGAAATGCTAAATCATATTGCAGGTAAATTTAAAGAAGTTCAAATGGCTACAAATGCAACCATGCTAACAAGTGAAAAGTTTGAAGCTATTGTTAATGGTTTGGATTTTTTATCTTTTAGTTTGGACACCCCTGAGAGATTTAATCGAACACGACTGCCGGCAAAATATGAAAAAGTAGAAGAAAAAATTTTAAAATTTTTAGAATTTAATCAAGGAAGGGTAAAAACGCAAGCTTCTATGGTAAAAACTTCAGATACTACAGATGAAATGTGCATAGAATTTACTGAGATATGGAAAGATAGGGTGGATAGAGTAAGAATTTATGAAGAGCATTCAGCTGATGGAGAATTTGGTTCTTTGAAGAATCCAAGAAAAGAGCGAAAGCCTTGTGTTATGCCAATATATGAAATGCTTATATATGACAATGGAATTGTTGCTAGGTGTAATCATGATTGGGACAGTGACGGGATGGGCGATATGACCAAAAATTCATTGAAAGAAGTTTGGATGAATCCAAAATATATAGATCTCAGACAACAGCATCTGACACAAAAACTTACAGACCCGGTTTGCAGTAAATGTGATAGTTGGTATCCTGAAATTGGAAATCAAGATACGGGGAAGGTGATTGAAAAATGAATAACTTTATTCCATTAGCAAGACCGGACATTGGAGATGAAGAGATAGATTTGGTTGTTGAAGCCATTAAATCAGGTTGGCTTACAACAGGTCCAAAAGTTACAGAGTTTGAAAATAAATTATCAGAGTATTTAAAAGCGGATGATGAAATTTTTTCAGTTGGTTTAAATTCATGTACATCAGCGCTTTTTTTGGCTCTCAAGGCTCTAGATATAAAGGCAGATGATGAAGTTATTGTTCCAACATGGACATTTGCGGCAACTGCGCAAGTAGTTGATTGGATTGGGGCGAAAGTTGTTTTATGCGACATTGAAGAAAACAGTTTAAATATTGATGTGAGAAAAGCCGAGAAGTTGATTACAAATAAAACAAAAGCCATTATCCCCGTACATATTGCAGGCTATCCATGCGATATGGAAGCGGTTTCCAAATTGGCAAGAAAATATAATTTAAAAGTCATAGAAGATGCCGCTCATGCAATAGGAACAAGTTATAGAGATAAAAAAATAGGTAACTTTTCAGATGTTACATGTTTTAGTTTTTATGCTACGAAAAATTTAGCGATGGGTGAAGGTGGAGCTGCTGTTTCAAAAAATAATAATATAATTGAAAAAATTAGAAAATTGAGTTATTTTGGAATCAATAAAGAAGCATTCAAGAGATATGAAAAATCAGGCAGATGGTTTTATGACATAGAAGAAATTGGTTATAAAGCAAACCTAGATAGTATTCATGCTGCATTAGGAATAGTGCAGTTGAAGAAATTAGATTATATGAATCAAAGAAGAAGAGAAATAGCTTCATATTACAGAAAAAATTTGTCTAATAAATTAGTTTTTAATGAAGACTCAAATGAGCATTATCATACCTATCATCTTTTTCCGATTAGACTGCCGGAGAGTATTAAAAGAGATGATTTTATTGAAGAATTAAAAGAAAATAATATTGGTGCAAGTGTTCATTTTATACCTTTGCATTTACATACTTTTTACAAAAATAGGTCTAATAACAGTTTTGAAGTAGCAGACAAAGTTTATAAAAGTATTTTGTCCATTCCAATGTGTTCAGCTATGAGTGATGCTGAAGTAAAGTATGTAGTTGAAACTATAAACAAAATAATAGGTCAATAAAATGAATACTTTTAAAGAACTGCTTTTAAATACAAAAAGAGTCTCTGTTTGGGGTGTGGGGTACTTAGGCTACACAACAATTTTAAGATTACAGGAAAATGGCTTCTGCTCAGTTGTTTATGATTTTAATGAAGATAGATTAGACGATTTAAAGAATAATCTATATCCTGAAAAAGAGCAAATCAATAGCTGGTCAAAGCGCGGTAAAATCCCTGCAATAAATCTTGAAAAAATAAGCATAGTTCAAGATAAAAATTTATTGTTTAAAAATAAGATTCATATTGTTTCCTTTCCAAATAGTGATGGCTTCGGTTATTCTGCTTTAGCTGATCTGTTTATTAAAAATAAAAATGAGCTAGAAAACAGTTTGATACTATTTCAGTCTGCCGGAGCTCCAAAAACTATAGAAAACAATTTTTGTAATTCACTCATAAAAAATAATTTAGATGTTGAAATAGCAACTGTTTTTAGAAGTGACTGGACAATAGAAGATTTTTTTAATAAAAATGTTCAAAGAGTTGTCTCAGGAAATAATCAAAAAGCAATAGATAAAACAGATTTTTTTCTTCAATTGTTAGGACTAGAGTCAATAAAACTAGGTAAATTGGAGGAAGCAGAACTTTATGAAAATGTAAAAAATGCACTTAGTTATACTACAGTCGCTTTTTTTAACCAGTTGTCTTTATCGTATCCACACATAAATATGAATGAATTATCTAAAAAATTATTACATGAGATGCACTTTGATAATCTTACATTGGGTGTTAGCAGTGTGGATTATAAATCTGAACAGTCTATTGAGAATATACTTCGAGGTTCTACGGGAGATTTTTTGTCAATCTTAAAAGAAGCAAATAGCACTAATATTTCATTTTTATTCTATTATGTAAATTTGTTAAAAAATAAACATGTTACTTCTGTCACGATTCTTGGTCTCTCTTCTTATAACAGCATGGGAGATTTAAGGTTCTCCCCGTCAGTTATGTTAGCTGAATATCTCAACAAAGAAAATATAAAAGTTTATATTCATGATGAAAATTTTAGTCAAGAAGAGTTACAAAAGATATTGCCATATTCTGAATTTATTGATTTAAATACAGAGTCCATAAGCTCAGATGTTGTTTTTGTTATGAGCTTATCTCAAAAGTATAGGTTTTTTACGCAAAACGAAATGGATACAATAGGTTTATCTAAAGTAAGATATGTATTGGATAATACAGGTTTTTTTAAACATTTTAAATACAGTGATAAAACTTTATACCATCAACTATGCGATGAAAATTTGGTAAAGGTAATGAACTAGCACATGTGCGGAATAGCAGGTTTTATATCTCTCAATAAAAGTTATGATGCAAAAAAAATAGTATCAAACATGTTGAAAATAATATCTTACAGGGGACCGGATCAAAAAGGTCTTGAAACCTACGACAACACAACCATGGGAATGGTGAGATTAAGTATTATAGATTGCAAAAATCATGATATTCCAATTGTTGATAGCAGTGAAAACTATGCCATAGTCTATAACGGCGAGATATATAATCATGATTCAATACGAAGTACATTGAAAGCTAAGTATAGATTTAAAACAAACTCAGATACAGAAACAGCTTTAGTGAGCTATATAGAAAATGGTGTCAAATCCTTTAGTGAGCATAATGGCATGTATGCTTTTTCTATTTATGATAAACAAAAAAAAGAAACAATTATAGTAAGAGACAAATCAGGAGAAAAGCCTTTATATTATACGCAAGGAAAAGATTTTTTTGCATATGCAAGTGAAATGAAATGTTTACTTGAACTCGTTGAACCTAGGTTTAACGATGAAGCAATCTCTTATGATGCATACGAATTTACAGTTGGAAAAGAGACACTTTTTAGAAATATATATCAGTTAGAACCGGGTGAATATATTAAAGTAAAAGATGCAAAATATCAAATATTCAGTTATTGGAAGATTTGGGAGAATCTTATTGATGTGCCTGATGATGAAGAGAAAATAATTACTGATTTAAGTGAATTAGTAGAAGACTCTATTCTTTTAAGAACAAAAAATGCGGCACATCAATATAGTGCTTTTATTAGTGGGGGCGTTGATAGTTCCCTCATTGCATGTATTGCAAAACCGGATTATTTATATACGGCACATTACAATTATAGTGATTTTGATGAGTTGGATTATGCTAAATTAGTAGCTAAACAGATTAATAAAGAGTTGATTATCGTGTCTCCAACTAAAGAAGATTTTGTAAGAACAAGAGAGGATATTGCGTATCATTTAGATACTCCTTGTACTTGGACAAGTTTTACATTGTGGATGTTGCTTGAGAGAGTAAAAAAAGACGGGGTAAAAATTGTTATGACAGGAGAGGGTGCAGATGAGATGTTTGGAGGATATCACAGATACCATCTGCTTCACCATGATGAGCAAATATATAAACTCGAAGCGATGAAGCAATACTCCTATTTGATAGGAAAATATCACGGTTCTGCAAGTAGCAGATATGCCAAACTTGTAAACAGATGTGAAAATCCTTATAATGAAAAAGTAAACAGATATTTAGATGAGACCATAGGGACCTATGCCAGTAAAATGAGCGAAGATATAGTACACTTTATGGGTTTAAATGATTTTTACAGCACTATGCAAGTACTTTTACAAATGAGCGACAGGTTAAATATGGCACATAGTATAGAAAATCGTTCACCTTTTTTAGATTACAGATTAGTTCAGTACGCTTTTTCCATACAATCAAAATACAAAATTAAAAATGGAATAACAAAATGGATACTTAAAGAGGTGTCAAAAAAATTCATACCAAATGAAATAAGCAATAGAATAGATAAAAGAGGCTTCGCAGCCCCTATAAATAAATGGTACGAATGGGATAAAAATGGAAAATACAATAGAAGCGCATATAAAAATATGGTTTTTGAAGATTGGAAAAAATCTTTTGGAGTTAAGTAATGTTTGAATTTTTAGCCTTGATTACTAATAAACATTATTGGAAACTTCATAGTTGTATTATAAAATTCATACTATTAATTTATGGTATTAAAGTCGGAAAGAATTTTTATTGTGAAGGTGTACCAAAACTTAAAATAAGAGGCAAAGCCGAAAATATTGTTATTGGAGATAATGTAAGTTTTTTCGGTAATGTTGATATTCGAAATCGGGAAGATGGTAAAATTATTATTTGTGATAATGTAAGTATCGATAACGATACAAGATTTGTATCTGCCAATGATACGGTTTTGACTATTGAAAAAGGAACAGGGATAGGACCTTTTTGTGTTTTTAATTGTGGAGTTAATGTAAGTATTGGAAAAAATTGTCTAATTTCTGGACATATTTATATCCAATCATCAGAACATGGAGTAGAAAAAGGCAAGCTAATTAAAGAGCAAAATCATTCATACGGTGAGATAGTTATCGGCGATGATTGTTGGCTTGCAGCAAATGTTATGATAGCAAAAAATGTTAAATTAGGTAATGGATGTATTGTTGGAGCCAAAGCATTTTTACGCAATATTGCGTATGAAGATAATAGTATTATTGCAGGTATTCCAAGTAAAAAAATTGGAGAAAGAAAATGAAATATTGTAAAAAATGCATAATGCCGACGAGCAGACCTGGTATAGTTTTGGATGAAAATGGAATGTGTGGTGGTTGTTTAGGGTTTAAAGAAAAAAAAGAAGAAATCAACTGGGCGGCTAGAGGCAAGGAGTTAGATAAAATATTAGATAACTTTAGAGGAAAATGTGGTTATGACTGTTTAATTCCTGTCAGTGGCGGAAAAGATAGTACATGGCAGGTATATTCAATGCTTCAGCGAGGAATGAAACCTTTAGCAATTACAATAAAATGCCAATATAGAACAGAATTAGGACAAAGAAATTTAGACAATTTAATTAATTTAGGGGTTGATCATATAGATTTTACAGTTAACCCAAAAATAGATTCTAATTTTATGCTAAAAACATTTGAACAAAATGGCAATCCATCTCTTGTGGAGCATTTAATTATGTGGTCAACAATTATTAATACAGCTTTGAGATATGACATAAACTTAATTGTTTGGGCAGAAAATTCAGCATTAGAATATGGTGGCAGTAAAGATGATAGAAATAAATTTAGAATGGATTATGACTGGATAAAAAAATATGGTGTTACAAATGGAACAGTTGCAGAAGATTGGGTAGATGAAAATTTAACTTTAAAAGATCTAGAAAGCTATAGATTACCTGTTGAATCTAAACTAAATGAGGCTGGCATTGAAAATTTATTTTTAGGTATGTATATGGAGTGGGAACCGGAAGATATAGCAAAAAAATCACAAACTGTTGGTTTTGAATGGGCAGAAAATCCTGTTCTTGGACTTCATCCCTTTGTTGGAGTTGATTGTGATTTTAGAGTTGTTCATCATTTTATGAAATGGTATAAATTTGGAGTAACAAAACTTTGGGACAATTTAGCAATAGAAATTCGTGAAGGAAGAATGAGCAGACAAGAGGCAGTCTCATTTTTAAAGAATAATACTGAGCCTGTACCAAATAAAGAGATAGAAAGTTTTTGTGCATATTTAAAAATATCGAAAGAAAGATTTTTTGAAATAGCAGAATCCCATAGAAATTTAGATATATGGAAAAAAGATACCAATAATAATTGGTGTCTTCCTGCATTTAAAAATGAATTTGGATTTTGGAGAGAATTTTTACAATGAAATTGAAATTAGAAGAGCATCCAAGAGTTTTTGGAGTCAAGCGACATGAAGTAAAAGATTTTGGAAAGATTTTTTTGGATAATGATGAAATGGTTTCTTTTAAGACAAAAAGTGGAAAAGAGTATGATTTTGTTGCAAAAGAATGGGGTTTTTATGCTTCACCATCAGTTAACTCAAGATTAAAAAAAGAGGGATTTAAAACCGCATTAGTGGTAAATGAAAATAATCAGTTGTATGTAATGGCAGTAGAAGAAAATAAAATACCGGAATTTAAGAAGTATTTAAAAGATAATCAAGATAACAGAATTGTATGTTGGTTAGATCAATTTTTTATGGAAGAGGATTAAAATAACCAAATGAATAATTCAATAGAAAACTACAAGCTTTTTGATTACGAAAAATTTAAAAATTATGATAGATTTAAGTTTTTAGTATCAATGATGGAACAAAAATTAAATGATAGTGATACGCTTTTAGATATTGGGTGTGCAAAAGCAGAATTAATTTATTGTTTAAAAGAGAAATTTCCTCACATACAATATACTGGATTGGAATTCTCACAAGATTTGATTGATATGGCAAGTAGTCAATCTTTTTTAAAGGATGTAAAATTGATTCAAGGAGATGCTCAGAATTTTAATATAAATAAAAAATTTGATATTGTTGTAATGTCAGGTGTTCTATCTATTTTTGATGAGATTGAAGTTGTATTAACTAATTTTATATCCCATCTGACCAATAAAGGAAAAGGTTATATTTTTGGAATGTTTAATTCCAATGATATTGATGTATTGATTAAATTTAGAAATAATTATATTAACTCTAATCAATGGGAAACAGGCTTAAATAATTTTAGTATAAACACAGTGGATAGTTATTTAAAACAATATTTTTCAATTATAAAATGGACAAAATTTGATTTATCGGTTGATTTACCAAAAACAGAAAATCCAATTAATAGCTATACCTTGAATTGTAATGAAGGTAAAGTTATCACAAACGGCACAGGATTGATAACAGATTTTTATTTAATAGAATTAGAATTTTAACATGTGTGGGATAGTCGGATTTATCTCAAATGAGAAAATAAATGAAGACATTTTATCTAACATGCTTCATTCAATAGACCACAGAGGTCCAAATGATAATGGATACCAGTATAGTGAAGTGTTGAATAAAAATATTTTTCTAGGGCATACTAGATTATCAATATTGGATACTTCTAATCATGCTCATCAACCAATGATAAGCGAAGATAAAAATTTTATTCTCATTTACAATGGAGAAGTTTACAATTACATTGAAATTAAAGAGGAATTGATAATCAAAGGGTACACTTTTGAATCAAGTGGTGATACAGAAGTCGTTTTAAAAGCTTTTATAGAGTGGGGAAATGATTGTTTTACTAAGTTTAATGGAATGTGGGCACTTGCAATATATGACAAGGCAAGTAAAAAAATGACATTATCAAGAGATAGAGTCGGTAAGAAACCTTTGTACTATTATAAAGATAAAGAAAAATTTATTTTTGCATCAGAAATTAAAGCAATATTACAATATCCAAATATAACTATAAAACCTAATTTAAAAAAAGTGTACAGATATTTGTCAACAAATTATAGATATATCGATATAGATACTGAATCTTTTTTTGAAAATATTTATCAAATAGAAAAATCTAGTTTTGTTGAAATTAATTTAGACTTTGATATGGCAACAAAAAAATATTGGGAATTAAAAGAGTTTAATACCAATCATAAAAATGAAAATGATACTATAGATGAGTTCAGAGAGTTAATGATTGATTCAGTAAGACTTAGATTAAGAAGTGATGTTCCGATAGGGTGTTTTTTAAGTGGTGGAATGGATTCTACTTCTATTATGTCAATTGCTTATAAAATTTTAAAAACACCTATTATGGCATTTTCCGGTATTACAGGTGAAGAAAAAGGTATCTATGACGAAAGCGAATATATTAATGAAGTAATCAAAGATACAAATGCTCAATATAAATTTATTAAACCTGATCCAGCAGATATATTTGAAACTGTTGAAGAGATGTTAGGTTACCATGACGAACCAATATGTACTGTAACTTGGTATAGTCTATATTTAATAGTTAAGAATATCAAGGATGCTAATGTACCGGTTGTTTTAAATGGGCATGGTGGAGATGAACTTTTAGCTGGGTATTGGGATCATTATCAGTATAACTTCTACGATCTTAAAAATGACGACAGATTAAAGTCGGAGATAGAGCAGTGGCATATCAATCATAATAGAGATATGAACGAAATACAAAAACATCAATCTATGATAGAAAAAGTTCTTAATAAACAGCAAAAAGAGATTGATAGATTTCCAAATTATTCATATGTGTTCAATCAAGATTTTAATGCAAAATATAACCTAGACATTGAAATTAAGAATATAAAATGTGATTCTCTTCTTACTCAAAGAATGTACAAAGAGCTTTTTTATGAAACTGTTCCGGCTTCTTTGAGAGCAGAGGATAGAAATACAATGGCTCATTCTATTGAATCAAGGTCGCCTTTTTTAGACCATAGATTAATAGAATATAGTTATGCATTAGATAATAAATATAAAATTAGAGACGGAGTAGGGAAATGGATACTAAGAGAGTCCATGAAAGGTATATTGCCAGAAAAAGTCAGAACCAGAAAAGATAAAGCTGGATTTATAGCACCTGCAGATGAGTGGTTTAGAACAATAAACAAAGATCAAATATTGGATATGTTAGATTCAAAAGAGTTTGCAGATATTGGTATTTTTAATTTAACAGCAATAAAAGAATTATATAATGAACATTTAAGCAATAAAAAAAATCATCAAATGTTTTTGTGGCAATTGATTAATGTGTTTATTTGGTATAACAAATTTTTTGTTAAAAATGGAGAAAAATAAATGAAAACATATGTCATAGCAGAAATTGGAATTAATTTTAATGGCAGCTTAGATAACTGTTATAAGATGATAGATGTATCAGTTGATGCCGGTTGTGATGCAGCAAAATTTCAAATATTTAGTGCCAAAAATTTGTACCCAAAAAGTGCGGGTGAATTGGACTGGAAAGATGATAAAAAAGAGTATAGCTATGATATTTATGAGGCTGTTGAGAAGTTTGAATTACCAATAGAGTGGATAGAGAAATTAATCACTTATTGTGAAAATAAAAGTATTGATTTTATGGCTTCAGTATTTGATACTGAAGGTTTGAACTTAATGGTTGAAAAGGGAATGAAAATTATAAAGTTGTCCTCATATACTATTACAAATATTCCTCTGATAGAAGCATCTGCAAAAACAGGTTTGCCTATTATTATGAGTACAGGCGGAGCAACCATTGGAGAGACAGAGGAAGCCGTAAATACGGTTTTAAAATACCACAATGATTTGACACTTTTACATTGTTCTATACAGTATCCTACACAGTTAAAAGATGTAAATATGGGTGTGATGGACACATTTGCTAAAGTTTTTCCAAAAATCAAAATCGGATATTCTGATCATACGGAAGAAGTATCAGATGCGCCTATCCAGTCAACCTATTTGGGTGGAACAGTTATAGAAAAACACATTACATTAGATAAAAATATGGATGGTCCTGACCATTTCTTTGCACTTGAGCCGGATGAACTTAAAAAGATGGTTGCAGATATAAGAGAAGCTGAAACGAATTATAAAAACGGAAATTTTGAAATAGATAAAACAATATATGGGGATAGTGAAAAAATATGTCATGAGCATGAACAGTATTTAAGAGATTTTTGTTATATGACACTTTTTTCAAAAAGCGATATAAAAAAGGGTGAAATAATTAAAGCCGAAGATATTTCAATTTTAAGAGCAGGAAAAAAAGAGAAAGGGTTAGAACCGAAATATTTACAACTGTTTGAAAAAAATGAAATTACTGCTTCAAAAGATATTCATTTTGAAGACCCTATAAAGTGGGAGTCAATACTTTAGGTGAAAAAAATTCTTTTTAGGGCAGACGCAGCTCCTCATATTGGTATCGGTGACTTAATGTCTCTTATAAATATTTCAAGATATTTTGATGAAAAGTATGAAAAATATTTTATAATTAAGAATTATAAGGCAGGTGTTGATTTAATCAACAAATATGATGTAAAAAATTGTTTTATTATTGATTCTGAATGTTCACTAGAAGAAGAAATTGCTTATATAAATGATGTTATCTCCAAAAAAAGTATATCAATACTATTTTTGGAGATAACAGAAAGAAAATTATCTAATTATATTGGTATAAGCAAAAAGGTAAGAAAAGTTTGTATTAATTTTGATGGATATATTTTAGATGATTTAGATTTAGTGATTGATTGGGATGCAGAAGCAGATAAGTTTTTTGATGTTAGTAAATATCCAAATACAAAATTTCTTTTAGGTCCGCAATATGTTATTTTACCTAAAGAGTTTTATTCTGAAAAAGTGGTACATAAAAAAAATAGTTCAACATATAAAAAAGTACTTATTGCAATGGGTGGCGCAGATGAATTTGATTTTACAGGTAAAGTTGTGGATAGTATTATTAAATCCAATTTGGAAGTAACATTGAATATTATTGTCGGCTCAGGTTATGAATATAAAAAAACATTGGAAGAAAAACTAAACAATAGTGACATGAAATATAATATAAAACAAAATATTACAAACATGTTGGATGAATATTTGAATTGTGACATAGGCATAGGAGCTGGTGGGCTTACATCGAGTGAACTCGTAGCTGCAAAAGTTTCAACAATCTTAATAGCGACTTATGAGCATCAGATCGCTAGATGTAAATATTTTAATGAAAGAGGCTGGGTCAGATATCTTGGATATAGGGAGTTTAATGATACGGATTTAATTGACGCTATTTTAAATTCGATTCAGCCATGTGAGAACAATATTTTTAACACGCAAGTTATAGTTGATGAAATCAAAAAAATTTAAATATTTAGATATTATTATTGATAATTCTAACTCTTGGATGTGGAGTTACATTTATATATTGGAAGCAATTTTAAGTGATTTTTCTGATAATGTAAGAGTATTTAAAAATATTAAAGACATCAAAAGTGGTGATATACTGTTTATTTTAAGTTGTGATAGAATTTTGAAAGTTGAGGATTTAGATAAACACAAAAATAACATTGTTATTCATGCAAGTGATTTACCTAAAGGGAAAGGTTGGTCTCCATGGAGTTGGGAGATAGAAAATGGTGCTAACTTCTTAACATTAACATTATTTGAAGCAAAGTTAGAATTGGATTCAGGGGATTGGTACCTAAAAGTACAAATCGATTTAAATGCTTCTGAGTTGATAAATGATATTAGAAAAATATTAGCTTTAAATGAATTCGAGATGATAAAGAAGTATCTGTCCATGTATCCAATCCCATCAAAACAACAGATTGGAATTGAAACATTTTATCAAAAAAGAACATCAAAAAATCAAGAACTGGATATAGATAAAAGTATTAAAGAACAATTTAATTTATTGAGAATTTGTGATAATGAAAATTATCCTGCACATTTTTACATAAATAATAAAAAGTATATTATAAAAATATATAAGGAACATGATCAATAATTTAATGCTATTGGCATATCATTACAAAGAAGTTAGATTAAATAATAATGATTTAGTTTTTGATACACAAGATTTTAAAATAAGGCTAATTGATTTTGAAAAATAATATAAATGTTTTTGTTCATACATTAGAAGATATTGGCTACTTCTTTAAGGAGTTATATGATAAAAACAATAACTATGTTATATATGCTACACATGCAGGTGTAGTGGAATATATAAAAGAAAAGTACAATGCTGACGCTGTCTTGTTATCAAGCTTAATAACACAGCAGGAGATAGATAGCATAAATGTATATACAAATGAACTTTGTCAAGAAACTATTCGTAGCCTTGATAAAGAGTATTCACAAGCTATCTCAAAAAAATTCAATATAAGTAATTTAAATTTTTTTGCTCCACTTTATTCTTATCATCTCCCTTATATATTGTCTGGATTATTTATATTTAAAGAGTTATTGCTTAAGATAGATAAAAGGAATGAAAATATTATTTTTGATTATACGGATTCGTTTTATGGGGTCTTTACTTTAAGAGAGTTCATCGGTTCTTCATTGAAAAATAACAGTGTAAAATTGAATTGGTATAAAGCGAATAAAACACAAAAAAATAAAAGTAAATTAATTATAAAAATAATAAAAAATTTAGATAAAGTTTACAATAGATTTTTAGATATTGTGAATGAATATTTAGCGTATATCTCCGTAAATAAAAAGACTATACTGTATATGGATGGGTTGTATGACTTTAGTTTTATAAAAAGCGTGCATAAATTTAGGTTGATACCTTATGGTTACCAAGCGTTAAGTCATAAATTCACTACAACAACACGAGAAGACATTGTGGCGGAAGATATTAGTAAAATCTTTAAAGTAGTAAATTCGGTCAAACAAGAAAATGATATAGAATGGTTTATTGCAAATTTATTGATGAAAGATTTTGTTAAAAAGAGTCAAACTTACCAAACAGGCTTGAAAATTTTAGATAATTTAATGAAAAAAAATACTATAAATTTGGCGATTTGGGGAAATCCTCCTGTTTTTGGTTTTAAGGCACTATTTTATGAATATTGCATGGCAAAAGGTATTAAGGTACTAGGTGTGCAGCACGGAGCAAATTATATAGATCAAAATTTTCAGCAGCAACATTATTATTCTGATTTTATAAGATGTAGTCATTACATCAGTTATGGCTTTAAACAAGAAGATTTAAAAAGAAATTTTAGTAGCTTTAACATTAAAAATTTAACAGTATATTCATTGGGTAGTACTAAATCTTTTAAATCTAATTTAAAATTTAAGAAGCAGGAAGTAGATGTGCTGTTTCCTGTAACTAATTCAATTTCTATGTTAGAGGGAGCATTTTTGAGAGTAAAGCCAGATATATTACATAGTAATCAAATGAGTATCTTGAGTCTGCTTGAAGAGGAAAGTAAAAAAAACAGTATCTCCTCTTTGGTTAAACCATTTAGAAATACAAGTATTTTGCAAACTTCCGTCTTCTTTGAACTTAAAAAGTTAAGATATGCTAAAGTCGATTGGAATAAAAATTTTACAAAAATATTAGAAGAAGTAAATGCTAAATGTGTCATACTAGAGCTGATGAGTACTCCACTTTATGAAGTAATAGGGCATGACATAGAGATTTTCTTGTTTGTTGCAGATACTGATAATTTAACAGATAAAGCGAAAGAAATGTTGGAAAAAAGAGTGTATATTGTTGCAAATTTTGATGAGTTCAAAGTTGTTTTTCAAAAATGGATAGAGAAAAATTTACCAAAAAAAAGAGATTCTAGCTATTATGATTATTATGTGCATAAAGACAACTCTAAATCTAATATTTTAGAACTACTGAAAAATATATAATATGGAAGATAGCCTCAAAAAGCGCTACGCAATAAAACTCTTTGCAAATGTAATAACTGCTCTGTTTGGTGCTGTACTTGTTGCTGTTGTTCCCAAAGCTCTTGGACCTTTGGCGTATGGGCAGTTTGTCTATTTGCAAGATTTTTTTATGAAGCTTATCAGCTTTTTGGATATGGGAAGTTCTATAGCTTTCTTTACTAAACTCAGTGCTCGACATGCCAGAAAAGAGTTAATCTCTTTTTATTTTATCTACTCTTTTGCGGTGTTGTTATTAGTTTTTGGGTTTATATTTGCTCTTGTACATTTTGGGCTTGTCTCGCATGTGATTCCGGATATTCCAAACGAGCTTATCTATATGGGTCTGTTTTTTGGATTTTTTACTTGGTTTACGCAGATTTTTATCAAAATCTCCGATGCGTATGCCTTGACTGTTTCTGTGGAACTTTTAAAAATAGCGCATAGAGCTGTTTCGCTTCTGCTGCTTCTTTTCTTTGTCTATCAGTTGGCGTTTGATTTGGAAATCTACTTTTATTTCAACTACATTGCACTCCTCTCATTTTTGTTCATTGTCTCTTGGCTTTTTTTCAAAAAAGGTATATTTACCTCTGCACTTTTCAAAGTGCAACATTTGCAGCTGAGAGTTTTAACAAAAGAGTTCATAGAGTACTGCCACCCTTTAGTTATTTCCAGCGTGATTGGCATTGTCGCGGGCATCTTCGATATTTGGTTTTTGCAGACTATGGCGGGGAGTGAGCAGACTGGTTTTTATGGTTTGGCTTACAGTCTGGCTGCTATGTGTTTTTTGTTTACAAGTGCAATGACTCCTATTATCACAAGAGAATTTGCAAAATCTTATGAACAAAAAGATTTAGAACAGATGAGGAGCCTCTTTCACAGATACATCCCCATGCTTTACAGCATAGCTGCTTTTTTCGCTGTTTTTATCTCCATGCAGAGTGAAAATGTATTGGCAATTTTTACAGACGAAAAATTTAAAGACGCATTTTTGGTTCTCGTGGTTATGGCTCTTTACCCCATGCATCAAACTTACGGGCAGTTAAGCGGCAGTATTTTTTACGCTACCGGACAAACAAAACTTATGAGAAACATGGCTTTATTTACTATGCCATTTGGAATGGCTATCTCTTTTGGAACCATATATGTTTTGGATTTGGGGGCTGTGGGTTTAGCTTATAAGATGATACTCGGGCAGTTGATTGGTGTAAATATTCAACTCTATTTCAACTCAAAGTTTTTAAATTTAGAGATGAAATATTTTGTGTGGCATCAACTTTATACAGTTGTATTTTTTGCAATTTTAGCTTTCATAGCTTCAAATTTTTTCTCTTTCGAGTCAGCACTCTTAGAATTGCTTATCTCAGGTTTTATATATACCGTTTTAGTTACAATCTTTGTCTATATTTTCCCACAGATTTTTGCCACAACAAGGTATGAGATAAAAGAGAATCTAATAAGGTTAAAAAATGTCATTAAAAAATAAACTAAAAAACAATCAACTCACTATTGGTTCATGGGTTACAATAGGTCATCCCTCAGTCATAGATATTATGTCGAGTGCCGGCTTTGAGTGGTTGGTTGTAGATATGGAACATACATCAATAGATTTAACGATGGCACATAACCTCATTGCGACTATTCAGGCAAACGGAATGAAAGCATTGGTCAGAGTGAGCAAAAACGAAGAGGTTATCATAAAACGCATCTTGGACATGGGTGCTGACGGCATAGTCGTACCTATGGTTAAGTCTAAGGCTGATGCACTTGAAGCTATAGATTATGCAAAATATCCTCCTGTGGGGAAAAGAGGGGTTGGGCTCTTTCGTGCTCAAAAATATGGTTTAGGATTTGATGAATACAAAAAATGGGTCAATGAAGAACTTGTAATTATCGCCCAAATAGAGCACATTGAAGCCGTTGAAAATATAGAAGAGATTATCACTACGGACGGGATAGACGGGGTGATAATAGGACCTTACGATTTGTCGGGGAGCATGGGTTTTCCCGGCGAGTACAATAGAGATGATGTTAAAGAGGCGATTGCAAAAGTACTGAAAGTTTGTAAAGAAAATAATGTGCCCTCAGGGTTCCATGTCATAGAATCAGACCCGTCAAAACTTCAGCAAAGAATAGAGGAAGGGTGTACATTTTTAGCCTATAGTCTGGATTTTTTCTTTTTGGGAGACTGTGCAAGAGAAGGGATGAAAAAGATAAGATGAGACTTTCAGAATACGAACAGCAGTCTATAAAAGAGACTTTTGCAAATGTTTTTCAGCAAGGCAAAATATATTTATTTGGAAGTCGTGTGGACGACAGTAAAAAAGGCGGGGATATAGATTTGTACATAGAGCCGGAGAAAAAAGAAAGCTTATCAAGCAAAAAAATTGATTTTTTAGTGCAACTTAAACGAGCCATAGGAGAACAAAAAATAGATGTAGTGATAGACAGAGGCGAAAATAGGCTGATTGATACCATGGCAAAAGAAAAAAGGGTGCTGTTGTGGAAGAGTTAGAAGAGATTATAAAAGCGATAGACCTTATGATGGTTGGATGTGAAATTGACTATAAAGAGTTAAAGGAACAACCAATTGCGAGTGATTTTTTTGATAATTATAGTAACACAAGAATAGTAAATAGTTTTTTGTTTAATTATTCAAAAATTCAAGATAAAATAGGTGCAAAACTTTTTAGAAAAGTTTTATATGTTCAAAAAGAGATTGATAGTGAAACTTTGCCTATGAAAGATGTTTTAAATATTCTTGAAAAATTACAAATCATTGAAAGCGTGTATGAATGGGATAGAATTAGAGAGATAAGGAATAATTTATCACATGAATATCCTTATTGTATAGATGAAAGAATAGAAAATATCGAGTTAGCCATAGAGGGTTATGAGTTGTTGAAAAAAATTTATGAGAATATAAAAAAGTATTGTAATCTGAACAGGGAAAATAAATAATGAATATAATATCAATAATACCGGCAAGAATGGGTTCAAGCAGATTCCCCGGCAAGCCTATGGCTGATATACTTGGAATGCCTATGATTGGGCATGTGTACAAAAGAGTGAAGATGAGTAAAACTCTGAGCGAGGTGTATGTTGCTACATGTGATAAGGAAATTTATGACTATATAGAGTCTATCGGTGGAAAAGCTGTTATGACAAGTGACTGCCATGAGCGATGTTCTGACAGATGTGCTGAAGCCATGTTGAAAATAGAAAAGCAAGAGAATATTAAAGTAGATATTATGGTAATGGTTCAGGGTGATGAGCCGCTCACATTTCCTCAAATGATAGACGAAGCAGTGCAACCGATGCTGAATGATAAAACTATAAAAATCACAAATCTGGTGGCGGATTTAGCTACGGTTAAAGAATTTGAAGACCCAAATGAAGTTAAAGTTGTGATGGATAAATTTTCTAATGCTATATACTTCAGTCGAGAGGCAATCCCAAGCAGAAAAAAAGGGGTTCTTGATGTTCCTATGAAGAAGCAAGTATGTGTGATACCTTTCACAAGAGACTTTTTGCTAGAATACAACGAAATGGAGCCAAGACCTTTGGAGATAATAGAATCGGTTGACATGATGAGAATCATTGAAAATGGAATGAAAGTAAAAATGGTACCAACTATTTATAAAACTAAAGCTGTTGATACAAAAGATGATTTAGATAGGGTGTGTGAGATGATGAAAAAGGATATTTTATATGAAAGTTATAAATAAGATTTTTAGACTTTTATTTCAACTTTATATTTTTATTTTTTCTATAATACCTACGGAAGTAGGGGTGCATTTAAGATATTATGCATATAGGCCTTTTTTTAAAAGTACAAAAGGAAGATTTAGAATAGGTACTGGTGTTACAATTCTTGGTTTTAAAAATATTGAAATTGGAGATGATGTACATATCCAAATGAATAGCTATTTATTTGCAATTAATGCTCAAATAAAGTTGGGATATAAGTTTTTTCTGGGAACAAATTCTCAATTAGATGCAGTAAGAGAAGATATTATTATAGGTGATTATTGCATGATAGCTTCGAATTGTGTGTTGGTATCGGATAATCATAATTTTGATAATATTAAGATTCCAATTATGGATCAGGGATTTGATGCAGGAAAAATAATCATTGAAGATAATGTATGGATAGCATCCAATTGTGTAGTATTAAAGGGTGTGACAATAAAAACGGGAAGTGTTGTTGCAGCTGGAAGTGTTGTTAATAAAGATGTAGAAGTCAATTCTGTAGTAGGTGGAGTTCCTGCAAAATTAATTAAAAAGAGATAAAATGATGAAAAAAATATATTTACTTTTATTAACTATTTTTATTGTTCCAATCCCAACATTCTTTGGTGAAAAATTGAGATACTTTTTATACAAAAAATTATTTAAAAATGTAAAGGGCTCATTTAAAATTGGTAAACATGTAAATATAATGGGATTCGAAAATATTGAGATTGGAAGTAACATTTATTTTGCTGATTATTCTCAAGTGTTTGCTCATGATAATGGTTTCATAAAGATAGGTGATAATTTTGGTATGAATTATAATTCTCAACTCGGTGCTTCGTTTGGAAAGATAGTGATAGGTAATAATTGTGCCATAGCTTCTAATTGTGTATTGAGGGCTTCAAATCACAATTTTGAAAATCCAGATATTCCATTTAGAGAACAAGGTCATAATTATGGTGAGATTATTATTGAAGATGATGTATGGATAGCATCAAACTGTGTAATTACTGCAAATACTAAAATTGGATATAGTTCAATTATTGGTGCTGGAAGTGTTGTTACTAAAGATATTGAACCCTATTCTATTGTTGGTGGGGTACCTGCAAAGTTAATAAAAAAACGAAAATAAAGGAAAAAAATTTGAAAACTTTAAAAGAGAAACAGGAAGAGAGATTCAATAATATATCTTATTCCCTTACCCCACCTTTCCCAAGAGAAATTTTTTTGGAAGTCAATAACACATGCAATCATAAATGTTTCTTTTGTGCAAATGAAAAAATGACAAGAGATAAATCTTTTATTGATGATAAATTAGCAAAAAGAATTATGCAAGAATCTTTTGAAGCAGGTTCAAGAGACATAACTTTTTATGCTACAGGGGAACCATTAATTTTTCCATTGCTAGATGAGTACATAAAGTTTGCAAAACAAATTGGTTACGAATATGTGTTTTTGACATCCAATGGAGCACTGTCTACAACCTCTAAAATGAAAGATATAATTGATGCTGGATTAGACAGTATAAAGTTTTCAGTTAATGCCGGAACAAGAAAAAGCTATAAGCAAGTACATGGAAAAGATGATTTTGATAAAGTAATTGACACTATCATAGAATGGGATAAGTATAGAAAGGCATCTGGTGCAAAACTGAAAATGTTTGTTTCTTTCATACCAACACAGATTACCAAAGATGAATATCATCTATTGCTAGAAATTATTGGTAATTATATAGATCAAGAAGTTGATCAAAGAGTGTGCAGTAATCAAGGTGGAAATATGCTTGAAAATAACAAGTATGAGGAAATTAACCCAGAAAATATTTTGGGTACACTGAAAATTCATCAGCTTACTACTATCTGTCCTGATCCATTTAATAGGCTTACAATAAGCTCCGAAGGGTATTTAACTGCTTGTGTGGTAGATTACCAAAATGCTCTTGTAACGGCTGATCTAAGTAAGGTCACTATTGTTGAAGCTTGGAATAATGAAGAGTTTCAAAAACTTAGAAAAAAACATTTAGAAGATAATTTAGAAGGGACATTATGCTATAACTGTCTAAAAAATAAAAATGCACAATTTGAGCCATTAAATAAAGAGATTTTTAAACCACTAAAAGAAACAAAGGATATGGAGAGTATATATGAAAAAAAGGTTTAATGAAAATTTTAACAAATTGAATAGAATAAGAATTGCTTTAAATAGAGATTTAAGTAATGGTTTAAGACTTGATAGAAATGAAAAAGTTGATGATTATTCACCTGAAGTTATACAAGGTATTTTGGATAGCTTTACAGCATATGATTTTAGTGCTTATCCTGAAATAAATAGTTTATATGAAAAGCTTGCCAAATGGATGGAAGTAAATCAAGAATGTATTCTTTTGTCATCAGGAAGTGATGCAGGCATAAAACAAATAATAGAAATGCTTAGTAATGAAAATGAAAAAATACTTGTACCATCACCCACTTTTGCTATGTACGAAGTGTATTGTAATATGTATAATAGGGAGTTTATCGAAATTTCTTATTCTCCAAATGATTTTTTAATTGATTTAGAATCAGTATATAGTCAGATAGATGAAAAGACAGCATTAGTATTTTTACCTAATCCAAATCAACCAATAGATACATTGAATTCGATTGAAATTATAGAAAAATTGGCACAACACTGCTTAAAATATAATACTTTTTTAGTTGTAGATGAGGCTTATTATTTATTTTCAGATATCACAGCTGTTGGATTGACACAGCGATATGATAATGTATTGGTACTAAGAACTTTCTCTAAGGCTTTTGGATTAGCTGGGGTAAGATTAGGATACATAGTGGGGAACAAGGAAAATATTCATTATCTTGAAAAAACAAGACATATGATTGAAGCGAATACATTATCAATAAAGTCCGCAGAATATCTATTAGATAATATGCATTTTGTTCATGATTATGTTTCAACAATAAAGTTAAGTCAAGAGTACTTAAAAAAAGAATTAATGGATATCGGTATTAAATGTACAGGTGCAAATGCAAATTTTATTTTTATTAATTTACAAACCCAAGATAATAGAGATGATGCAATTGCATACCTAAAAAGTAAAAGTATATATGTTCGAGGTGGATTTAAAGAACCTTGGAATTCATTTATCCGAGTTTCTATAGGAACAAAAGAAAAAATGGAAATTTTTATAAAAGAATTTAAGGAATGGTATAAAAACTATGAAAATTTCAAGTACAACTTGCCCATTATGTGAAACAGATTATGAACAGTCTGTAGAATCTGAATATGTTTATGGTGGGAAAGAAATTCAGAATTATATTTATTGCAAAAATTGTGACTTGTATTATATAACACCAAAGCCATCAGAAGAAGAACTTCAGGAGTTTTACATAAATAATTTTGAAGATTTTATGGATAAGCGTTCCGGAACTGATTCTAACTGGAAAGAAGAGAAGGTTCATTTTGAAATTCAAAAAAGAGAAGCTCAAAGGAGAATGCCTTTTCTGTTAAGTGCTATCAAAAAAAATATTTCTGTTTTAGAAGTTGGTGCATCTACAGGTTTTATGTTAAACGCTATTAAAGAGGCTGAGCCGAATGTGATGCTGTATGCACTTGAACCATCAAAGCAGTTTAGCTCGTATTTAGAAAAATTAGGTTTTGAGTGCTATAGAAAGTTTGAAGAGATTGCTCAAGAGAAAAAGTTCGATTTAATTATACATTTTTTTGTTATTGCACATGTTCATAACTTTGAAAGTTTTTTATTGAATTATTTATCAAAACTGAACAAAGGTGGACAGATGATATTTGAAACCCCTAGTGCTACAGATGCTTTATATCAAGTATATGATATTCCGGAATTTAAAAAATTTTATTGGCAAGTCGCACATCTTGTAACTTTTACGAATAAATCTATGAAATATCTTCTTGATAAACATCATTTAAAGTATGAAATCATCCCACATCAACGATATGATTTGTCAAATCATATGGTATGGATGCAAAATGGAAAACCAGGCGGAAGAGAAAAATATAAAGAAATTTTCTCAAATAATCTAGAGATAGAGTATAGAAAATCACTTGAAGAAAAGTGGCATTGTGATTCAATGATTGTAAAAATATATAGGTAAATTTATGAAAATTATTGCTGTATCACCATCCTTTTCAAACAATAAAGTATTGCAAGATGAAATTTACAAATATTTTCCACATGCCAAGTTAAATCTTGAAGGAAAGCGGTTTAATCAGAATGAATTGATTGAGTATATAAAAGAGGCAGATGCCGTTATTGTAGGGTTAGAGCCTATAAATGAAGAGGTTCTGAATCAATGCAAAAATCTTAAGATAGTCTCAAAATATGGTGTCGGTTTAAACAATATTGATTTAGATGCGTGTGAAAAGAGAGATATTGCCATAGGCTGGACTGGCGGAGTCAACAAACTCTCAGTCGCTGAAATGACTTTGGGTTACATGCTTATGCTTTGCAGAAATTTATTTGTAACTACAAATGAGCTTAAAAACGGTATTTGGAACAAGTCGGGCGGATTTCAACTGAGCGGTAAAACAGTCGGAGTTATAGGAGTTGGATATATAGGCAAGGAACTCATAAGAATTCTCGAACCTTTCGGCTGTAAAGTTCTGGTAAATGACATAATAAATCAAGATGATTATTATGCGAAAAACAATTTAATAGAAGTTTCAAAAGAAGAGATTTTTAAGAGTGCAGATATAGTAACGATACACACACCTTATGACGATACAACCCATAATTTAGTAAATAAAGAGATATTTGAGATGATGAAAAAGGGTGCATTTGTTATCAATAGTGCCAGAGGCGGCATCATCAATGAGCATGATTTAAAAATAGCACTGCAAGAGAATAAAATAGCCGGTGCGGCCATAGATGCATATGTGGAAGAGCCACCGACAGATGAAGAGTTGCTAAGTTTACCAAATCTTATCTGCACTCCGCATATTGGCGGAAATTCAAAAGAGGCTGTTGAAGCTATGGGTATGAGTGCCATAAAACATTTGCGGGAGTTTTTTAAAGTATGAAAAAAGTAATTATTTTTGGTGGCAGTGGATTTTTAGGATCTTATGTGGCTGATGAACTTACCCGTAGAGATTATAATGTAACTATTGCCGATATAACCCAATCAAAATATATTCAAAAAAATCAGAACTTTATAAAAGTAGATATTTTGGATATGAAAAATATTGAATCAATCATAAAAGATGCAGATATCGTCTATAACTTTGTAGCAATCGCAAACTTAGATGAAGCCATCCATGACCCTATAAATGCTATGAAGATTAATGTAATGGGTAACTTAAATCTATTGGAAGCTTGCAAAAAAAATGGAAATATAAAAAGATTCGTGTATGCAAGCAGTGCGTATGCTCTGAGCAGCGAAGGCTCGTTTTACGGTATTAGCAAACAAAGTTCAGAAAAATTAACCGAGGAATATTATAAAAGATACGGACTTAAATATACCGTTATAAGATATGGTTCCTTATATGGCGAGCGGGCAAGTCATAATAACTACATTTATAATTTATTGAGCGAAGCTATAGAAATTGGTGAGCTGAACTATAAGGGCGACGGAGAGGATTTAAGAGAGTATATTCATGCCGCAGATGCAGCGAAACTTTCTGTAGATATTTTAGAAGATACGCAGTATGAGAATGAGCACATTATTTTAACCGGTATAGAAAAACTTAAAAGAATCGAATTGCTTACTATGATAAATGAAATAATGCAAAACAAATTAAGTTTAAATCAAATTTCTGATGATAATATGGGACACTATAAAATAACTCCCTATACCTTTCACCCTACAACGGCAAAGAAGCTTGTAGCTAATCCCTACATTGACTTAGGGCAGGGGCTGTTAGAGTGTATTCAAGCCATATTCAAAGAAAAAGAATGAAAATGCTTTTTTTGTCATATATTGTAGATGCCGATACACCTACATATGGCAATAGAAATAAGTTTGAACAAGTTAAAAAAAGCAATATGTTAAATGGTGATGTTGCCAACGACACATCTATTGCAACGACTGTGCATGTAGGCACACACATAGATATGCCGTATCATTTTTACGAGAATGGACAAACCATCGAAGATTATAGTGCCGATTATTGGCTGTTTGGAAGTGTATTAATTGTGGAAATTAAGCCTGAAAGTTTAGTTATAAAAGATGAATTAATCTCTAAACTTGATAAAATAAAAGACAATAGCTATGAAATTTTAATTGTTAAAACAGGAATTTGCAGAATGAGAGGGAGTGACAAATTTTGGCAAGAGAATTACGGTTTTCATCCTGATTTATATGACACTTTAATTAAGAAATTTCCAAATATGAGAGTATTCGGGTTTGATTCTATCTCTGTGTCGAGTTTTACTGAGAGAATGATAGGAAGAGAAGCACATAAAAAATTTCTAAATCCAGACAAGCCGATACTGCTTTTAGAAGATATGGATTTAACAAGTGTTGATGAGCAGACAAGTTTTAAAAAAATAATTATCGCACCGCTGAGAATATCTAAAAGCGACGGTTTGCCATGTACGGTTTTTGGATTTTTAAATGATTAAAAATATTTTATGGGATTTTGACGGTGTCATCTTAGACAGCATGAAAATAAAAGGGGATGGGTTTGTCGCACTTTTTGACGCATACGAGAAAGAAAAAGTAAAACTTTTAGAGGAGTACCACTATGCAAATGGCGGTGTTTCGAGATTTGAGAAGATAAAATATTTTTTTAATTCTATTTTAGGGCAAGAGATTTCTAAAGAAATGATTGAGGAATTTGCATTTAAATTCGCGACTATTATCGAGCAAAAGCTTTACGACAAAAGCAATCTCATCGAGGAAACATTAAACTTTATAGAAAACAACTATCAAAAGTATAATTTTCACATAGTTTCAGGTGCAGAGCATGACGAGCTTAATGAATTATGTAAATATTTTGAGTTGAGTAAATATTTTAAGTCTATTGATGGAAGCCCGACAAAAAAAGATATTTTAGTTAAAAATATTTTAAAAAAATATGAGTATAAAAAAGAAGAAACTGTGCTGATAGGGGATGCAATGACTGACTATAATGCCTCTGCAGCAAATGAAATAAAGTTTTATGGATTTAACAATAGTGACTTAAAAAGGTTTGGAAACTACATAGATAGATTCGAGGATTTGAAATTATGAATCCGAGAGAACTACAGAACTCATATCTAAAAAATAAGCAAAAATTTCATGATTATATAGATACTATCAAAAAAAATAGTCCATGGGATATTTATACAATTATTAATCCAACGCTAATAAAAAACCCGTATACCAGTGATTTTCCAAAAAAATATTTTATAAACGGTTCTGAGTTTTCAAATAGAATAATGATTTTCACAAAAAACATTTTTAAGTTTTACATCAAAAACTTTTACCTGCTCCTTTCTTATTTCATAGCTTTTGTTTTGTACAAGATATATTTCAAAAAACAGAGAAAAAATGAGCCTAAAATCATTATAGATACTTTTGGACTTGTGGATAAAACAAATACTGAAAATATTTTTAATGAAAACTATTTTGCAGGCATATATAAAACATTTGAGCGATTTGAAATACAATATGCGATATTGCCGAGACTTTACGGAGTCGGTAAAAATCCATGGAAGCTAGTGAAATTTTTTAGCATCATAAATCAAGATAGCAGAGATTTTATATTTGAATATGAGCTTTTAGAGTTGAAAGATTTTGCTTTCTTATCTATTTTAACAGTCTTGTATCCATTTAAAACTTTAAGATTATTGCAAAAAGAGAGAACAATCGATGATAAAATCTTTAATAACTCTTTGCTAGAAGATATAAAACATTTTAGTTTTGATAGTTTGACTCGATATATTTTAGGTGAAAATTTGGCAAAGATTCAGTCAATAGAAAGAATTTACTCGTGGAGTGAATTTCAAGTTATTGAGAGGGGCTTTAATTTTGCAGTAAGAAAAAATAGTAGTGCTATTAAACTAGTAGGATGCCAGTTTTATTTAAACTACGAAACATACTTTAACACTTATGTGGATGACTTAGACTATGAGATGCTCAGCGCACCTCATGAAGTTTTTGTAAATGGAACGTACTATCTACTTGATAGACAAAAAGTTGAATATAATACCGGAGTATCACTCAGATATAAAAATATTTTTGACTTTAAGGGCATAAAAGAAGAAAAAAATATTTTACTTCTGGGCTCATATATAGAAAAAGATACAAAGCATATGCTTGAAAGTGTCAAAGAGTTTGACAATGTGATATTCAAGAATCATCCGGCAGTAGATATAAAAAAGTTCGGAGTTTTGCCAAAAAATGTTACAGTCTCAAATGAAAATATTTATAAGCTTTTTGAACATGCAAAGCTTGTTATAGGAACGGCATCCGGCACTTCTGTAGAATCCTTGGCATGTGGAATTTCAGTTATAATAATAGCCAGTTTGGATAACCTGACAGCAAACCCTTTGGTTGCACATGGGCAAGGTAAAATTTGGGATATAGCCTTTGAAAGAGAGGATGTCAACGCCATCTACGCAAATCTTATGGAGTTTAGGGTAAATCATAAAAATGAGATAAAAGAAATTTCTGCATGGTACAGAGATAATTTTTTTGTAGAGCCGACAGAAGAGAATATTGTAGAAGTATTTGAATTAAAGATGAAGGTAAGTTAAGTGAAAGAAATAGAATATTGGATGGGTAAAAAAGAAATTGAAGGTATGTACACCTCTGACTATTGGAATAATATAGAAGAAGAAAAAACAAAAGAGTGGTGGATAGAAGATTCAAAGGATAAAAAGGTCGAACAGTATCTTCTACGAAGTGGTTTAAAAGAAGAATTTGATTTAGCATTGAAAAATTCTGAGATTAAGGGGAAAGTGCTTGATTTAGCAGCAGGAACATGTTGGACATCTGCTGAATTGTCAAAGTATGACAATGTGTCCGAGATAGATGCTGTAGAATTTTCTTATCATAGAATAAATGATTTAGCACCTAAAACTATTGAATCACTGGGTGGTAAGAAAGAAAAAATTAATAGAATATTAGGTAGTTTTTATGATATAAAAAGAGATGATGAAACTTACGATGTAGTTGTTTTATCACAAGCATATCATCATGCGCAGTATCCTTTAAAGCTATTTCATGAATGTAATAGGGTCTTGAAAAAAGGAGGATATATTTTAATTATAGGTGAGCATATTGTGGATAAGAAAAGAATTTTTCGTAGGTTAATAAAGAATATATTAAATCGCAAATTTTCATTTGATATTTTCAAAGAATTTTATAATCATAATGATCCATTAGGAGATCACTCTTATCTACTTCAGGATTACAAATTTACTTTTTATGCATATGGGTATGATTATAAATTATTAAGTTCAGGGGTTAGAGGTTCATCAATTTTTATAGGCAAAAAATAAAGTTAACAAAAATTATAATCAGAGCATACTAATGAAAAATAAAAATCAACCTCTAGTGACGGTTATAACGCCGTTGTATAATGCAGAAAAATATATTGCCCAAACTATTGAGAGTGTTTTAAACCAAACATATATAAACTGGGAAATGATTATTGTGGATGATTGCTCTACAGATGTAAGCAGAAAAATCGTTAAAACGTATGAAAAAGAAGATAACAGAGTAATATTGCTGGAGTCTTCAATAAACTTTGGTGGTCCGGCAAAACCCAGAAACAGAGGCTTAGAAAATGCTAAAGGGGAGTATGTGGCTTTTTTAGATGCCGATGATGTTTGGTTGCCTGAGAAATTAGAAAAACAGCTGGATTTTATAAGAAGTACAAATGCAGATATTGTACATACTCTGGCGAATGTAATAGATGAAAACTCCATACATCAAGGATTTTTAAATGGGCATAGGGTTTATAACAAGCTGAAATATTTATTTAATGAAAAAAGTGTTTTATACTATACAAATTTTATAAATATTAATTCAGTTCTCATGAAGACAAATCAACAGATAAAATTTAGTGAAGATAAAAATTTAGTAGCACTCGAAGATTGGAATTATTGGATTGATAATTTATATTCAGGATTAACAGTGAAACTTTTAGAAGAAAGGCTCTTAAATTATAGAGTGCATTCAGCTTCTATATCCTCTAGAGAAACTGACACCGGCTATAGAAAAGGGTTGTATTTGCTCTCTTTTTTGCTTTTAAATAAAAAAATCTCAATAGGTCACTATGTATTAAGTTCAACTCTTTGGGTAGTGAAGTTAATACTAAAGAATAGTAAACTTTAGTTGCGTACATTTAAAGTAAAGGAGCTTTTTTGGCACTGAATATCATCATTGGTAAAAGCAGTAACCTCTCAAATGCATTGAGTGTGGCACTAAATAATGCTGTTACAGTATCTTCGCGAGAACTCATGGAAGATGTAAACATTTTAGAAAAATATAAAAATCAAAATATTAATCTTATTTTTAACAACTTCCAACCTGCAACAGAGTTGAATACTCTTCATAGTGCCGAGAAATATATTACAAATGCCATTTTAATAACAGCAAAAGTATTAGATTATTTTAAAACCAGCAGTATCAATAAAATAATTTATACCAGCAGCAGCTCCGTTTATGGGAACAATATTTTATGCCATGAAAAAGATGAGCTGAAGCCCATGAATCTGCATGCCTCACTCAAAGTGGCAAATGAAAAACTTATAGAGAAATATTGCAGTGACAATAACATCGACTATACAATTGCCAGAATATTCAACATGTATGGCGGGCATGATAATTTTTCAATCATCAGTAAAATAGTCAAATCATATAAAACCCATCAACAACTCACAATTGTCAATAATGGCAATGCTATAAGAGATTTTATACATATTGACGATGTGGTTGAGGTATATGCAAAGCTTTTAAATAGTAAAAATGTTCCTATTTTAAATATAGGCATAGGGAACGGTATCTCGATTAAAACTATTCTAGACTATCTGAAAAATAATAAGATTGATATTTCTGTAGATAATATAACAAAAAATGAATTGAAAATTTCTACAGCCGATAATCAGCTGTTGATAAATTTAACAGGCAAAAAAACATTTAAAGAAGTGCAACAATTTTTGAAAGAAGAACTGCAAACATGAACAAGTTGGTTATTGTCGTAACTGTTCCGGTCGTGCTGGAGACATGGCTTAAAGGACAGGCGAAATTTTTATCCAACTATTATGAAGTAGAAATAATTACATCAAATTCTGAAAATATAAAAAGTATCGAAAACTTTGAAAATGTTTCCATTACAGTGGTTGATTTTAATAGGAAAATAAATTTCTTCAAAGATTTGAAAGTGTTGATACAATTGTTTTTTTATTTTATAAAGAAACGCCCATCCATTGTATATACATTGACGCCAAAAGCCGGACTGCTGGGCATGATTGCTTCTTATATGGCTATGGTGCCAAATAGAATTCACTGCGTGGTAGGACTGCCGCACTTAGAAGCGAAAGGCAGAAGAAAAAAATTTTTAATCTTAACAGAAAAACTAACATATTTATTTGCAACGAACCTTTTTTGCAATAGTTTTAATCTGATTGCCGAAATAAAGAAGTTAACTGCTAAAAATATAAATGTGATTGCTCAAGGTTCTGTAAATGGTGTTGATACAGACTATTTTAATAATACTTTCACCCAAGAAGAAAAGCAGCAAATAAGAGTTAAAAATAAGATTCTTGAAAATGATTTTGTCTTAACTTTTGTCGGAAGAATTGTTAAAGATAAAGGGATAGATGAACTTCTGAATGTTTTTATGGAGTTGAAAAAAAAGTATGCAAATCTGAAATTACTGCTTATAGGCGATTATGAAAATGAGTCAGACCCTATCTCAGATGAGGGTAAAAAAATCATGGAGTCGGATGAAGATGTAATCTATATCAAATTTCAAGAAGATATCAGAAAATTTTTAGCTATCTCGGATTTGTTTGTTTTACCTTCTTACAGAGAAGGATTGCCAAATGTTTTAATTGAAGCCGGAAGTTACGGCATACCGCTTGTAGCTACAAACATTAACGGTTGCAATGAAATAATCCAGCATGGAGAGAACGGAGCACTGGTAAATAAAAAAGATGAAGCAAGTCTCTATAATGAAATTGAAAAGTTTATTACAGACAAAAAATATTACAGCTCCATCAAAAACAGTGTAAGAAAGAGTATTGTGGATAGATATTCCCAAAAATATTTTTATGATGCGTTGCATAAGGAATTTTCAAACATACAAATGAGTAAAAGATGAATAAAATCTTGCTCACCGGCTCAAATGGTTTCATCGGGAGTTATTTTTTAGATAATTACAGCAGCGTGCATGAGATACATAAATTTTCATTTTTAAAAGATGATATAACTAAATTAGATTTAGAGACTATAGATGTGGTTGTTCACCTCTCAGCGTTGGTACACAGAATGGGTGGAGCGAGTGCTGAGGAGTATGAAAAAGTAAATGTGATGCAAACCTTGGAACTAGCAAAAAAAACAAAAGCTTCCGGTGTAAAGCAGTTTGTGTTTATGAGTACGGTTAAAGTTTACGGGGAAGAGACAGAGACAGTTTATAATGAGATAAGTGAGTGCAAACCTGAAGATGAGTATGGAAAGAGTAAACTAAAGGCAGAGCGAGAACTCCAAAAACTCGAGAGTGAGAATTTCAAAATCACTATAATAAGAACACCGATTGTTTATGGTCATGGAGTAAAAGCAAATATCAAGAATCTTCTGAATTTAGTTAAAAAAGTCTCAATCTTACCATTCGCTGAGATACGAAACAGAAGAAGCATGGTGTATGTAGGAAATCTTTCTCATTTGATAAATGAGGTGATTATTCAGAGAAAAAGCGGAATATTTTTGGCAAGCGATGATGCGCCGCTCAGCACCACTAAATTAATAGAACTGATAGTAGACGGCTTAGGCAAAAAAGTTTATCTTCTTAAAATACCGTTTTTTGAAACGCTTTTAAGACTGCTCAAACCATCCTTTCATAAAAGGCTTTATGGAAGTTTAGAGGTGGATAATAGCATCACAAAAGAGAAACTTAATCTGAAGAATCCATATACGGCAGAAGAGGGAATTGTACTTATGATAAAAGGGGAGAAGTAGTTGATTTATTTACTTTTATTTTTACTCTCTTTCATCATGACATATCTTATAAAAAATCACGCTCTCAAAAACTCTTTAGTAGCCGAGGTGAATGAGAGAAGTTCTCATATAACTCCAACCCCGCATGGAGGCGGAATTGCTATTGCATTTACATGGTTTTCCGGTCTTCTTTATCTCTATTTTTATGAGCAGATTGAACCAAAACTCTTCTATGCTTTGATGATTGGTGTAGTTATTTCTGCTGTTAGTTATGCAGATGATTTGTTTGAATTGAGTGCAAAATTGAGGCTTATGGTGCAGGGAGGTGTCGCTCTTTTAGGGCTTTTTGCTCTTGGTGGATTAGAATCAATTGATTTTGGAATCTTTGTTGTAAAAAATCAAATCATCACAAATCTGTTTGCTTTTTTTCTTATTGTTTGGTTTATAAATCTTTACAACTTTTTAGATGGAATTGATGGTTATGCGGGCAGTGAAGCTCTCTTCTTGGCACTTGCTGGAGTAACGCTTTTCGGCGGAGCACATTTTGCAGTTTTAGCTGTATCGGTTCTTGGCTTTTTGGTGTGGAACTGGCATAAAGCTAAAATATTTATGGGTGATGTAGGAAGTACGTTGTTGGGATATACAGTTGCTGTTTTTACACTTTATTATACAAATCAAGAGAGTTCAAACATGTGGGTATGGATAGTTCTTTTTGGGCTCTTCTGGTTTGATGCAACTTTGACACTTTTTCGGAGATACAAAAATGGCGAAAAACTGAGTAAAGCTCATAAAAAGCATGCCTACCAAAGACTCATCCAAAGTGGATGGAGCCATGACAAGGTTGTAAAATATTCTATAATTGTAAATCTGTTTTTTTTAATTTCGGTAGAGTTTATAGTCAATAGAACTGCTGTTTTTTTTGTGAGTATTGTAGTGCTATATGGCATTGTGAAATTTATTGATAGCAAAAAAAGATTCGAAAAGTAATATTTACGAAAGAGCTGTTTCTTGATTTGCTTCCAGATTAACCTCTTTTTATTAAAAGAAGAACATTAAAAACCCAATAAATCTAGGCAGCCTATAGGCACTCATTTGCATATTTAAAGTAGTATAAAGTCAGTTTACATAAGCCTCTAAAACTTTCGGAATTGTAATTGTTCCATCCTCATTTTGAAAATTTTCCATGATTGCAACCAAGGTTCTGCCGACCGCTAAAGATGAGCCGTTTAGCGTGTGAACCATACTGTTCTTCTCACCGTCTTTGTATCGTATTTTTGCGCGTCTTGCCTGAAAATCTCTTGTATTTGAAACTGAACTAATCTCTCTGTATGTGTTTTGCCCTGGGAGCCAGACGCCAGTGGATTACTTATTTATGAAGGCATTATAACATGTTTGTTTATAAGGGTTTGGCTTTAGTTTAGAAATTAATTTTAGATGTTTCAGCAGGGTATAGGCAGTTGAGATTGGGTTTTTTAATGGTGTTTTGAGATAAAAGTATTTAAATGCGATATATTTTTTTTTGTGATAAAAACCAGCCGGAAGCGTACAGGCACTCTAACTTAGCAGCATAAATCTTTTAGAACTGTTTGTTACTAAGGTGTTTAGAGTGTTTTAGGTTTTTGAGTGGGATAATTTCGGCAGCCTATAGGAAGCTACATTATAAAATTTTTACTCTAAATTTATATCAATCAATCAAATAAATTTAAGGCACTTTTCTCACTAGTTATATGCTTATAGCCCATCTGGGTGTATCCCTTAAGTCTCTTAGTGAAACTAGATTTGAGCATCGCTACATTCTCATCCACAAAATCAATAGCTAAACATTTCTGCCCTCTTCTTCCAACTCTTCCTAAATACTGAATAATTCTGCCTTGGTAAGATATTGGCATAGTAAATACAATAGTATCAAGATGGGCAAAATCAATACCCTCTCCGATATATCCACTTGTAGATAAAATTATATTGGCTTCATGAGCCTCAGCTAAAGCCACTCTTTGAATTTTCGTGCCCATCCCGCCATACAATAGTGTTGATTTGATATTTTTACTTTTGAGCCCATGATAGAGTATATTTAAGTGCTCTATTCTCTCGCTAATAATAAGCACTTTTCGACCGTGTAGCTTTTCAATCTCACTAATGATTAATTCATTTCTATCAAAGTCTTCTATAAGTTCACCAAGTATCATTGTAAATTCATTTTTATATGCTTCAAAATTTGTACGGATACTTTTTAATATATTGGTTTGTTCTTTATTTCTTTTTACTTCATGTACTATCTCACCACATTGCATCGACATAATCGGATGCATACCATCTTGCCTTTTTGGTGTAGCACTTAAAGCAACAACAAATTTACCTTTAAATTTTTTAAGAGGCACTTCAAAAGATACTGCTGGTATGTGATGTGCTTCATCTATGATGATTTGCGAATAATCTTCGATAAGCTCAGGTTTATTTTTTAGTGATTGCAACATCGCTATATCAATATTTGATGTTAACTTCTTTTTACCTTTGCCAAGCTGTCCAATAATTTTCTTATCAATTTCAAAATATTCACTAAGTCTATCTGCCCATTGTTCCAGTAAAGTAATTTTATGTACCAATATAAGAGTGTTAACGCCCCTCTTTGCAATAACTGCAGAAGCTATCGCAGTTTTTCCAAACCCCGGAGGTGCTATTAAAATTGAGTAATTATTTTTCAGAATTTTATCAAATGCAATTTTTTGCTCATCTCTCAGCTTTATAATAAACTTTGGTTTATCTATATTTTTTGTAAACCTTTCATCTTCAATGGTAAGTGTTGCATTATTGGATGTAAATAAATCTTGTACTTTTGTAATTAACCCTCTTGGTAAAATCACATATCTTTCATTTAAATCAAAAAGTGAAATGACTCTTGGCGTATTAAATGTTGATTTTCTCAGGTTTTGACGAATATAAAATTCTGGGTTTGTAAAAGATGCCAATCTTTGAAGAGTATTTAAAAGTGTTTTTGACAACTCCATTTTTTCAATATAGAGTGCCTCGTAAATAATAGCTTTAGTTGTTTTTGGGAATGAGATAGGTTTAGATTGTTTAATTTCCCATGGCATTAATGAGTCTACTTCACCTGTATTTGAAACTATAGTATTTTGTAAAATATTTAATAATTTTGAGGAAGATATTTTTGATACATTTTTTAGAATACTCCAC
The DNA here is from genome assembly GCA_026390115.1 of Campylobacterales bacterium. Classification (GTDB taxonomy): domain Bacteria; phylum Campylobacterota; class Campylobacteria; order Campylobacterales; family Sulfurimonadaceae; genus Sulfurimonas. The sequence continues at coordinate 51,546 of JAPLGO010000034.1, forward strand.
TGGTCTGGAAACGGCTGCATGGTATCAATATCTATAAATACCGTTTTATTTTCTATTCGTGAAGTATATTGAAGTGGAAGTGCGACTAAATTACCAAGTGCGTCTGTAGCCACAAAATCTTGATTTGGAAACATTCTATCGTAACTGCTCATATCTATGCCATTTCCAATATCCATCGCCTTTGTAATTAAAATATCACCAAGTTTCCTAACACTGCTAGCCAATACCAAACCATCAAAGAAAAACCAGATATGGATACCATTACCTGATTTGGAGAGTTCTATCAATGGAAGTATATTGAACTCTTTACAAATCTGATTGATAGCTCTTGTATCTTCAATGAAACTTGCTTTATCCAAATCTATAACCAAAAATTTAGCCATGGTTTGGTTTATAACAGCATAAGTACCAAGTCTTATTTTTCCTTCTAAGTGTTTTTGGATTATGTTATCATCTATGGGAACATAATCGTTACCCCTAAAAGTATATGCTACGGGAGAGTATCCTTTTTTTGTGCCATCTTTACTTATCCAGTAAGTTGGAAATACATCTTCGCGGGCTATAAAAAGTGATTTAAATAGGGAGATTTTTTGTTGTTTTGAGAATGGGGATAACTTTTCTATAATCTGTTTGGTTTGCAGTATCTCTTTCTCAATTGATTGTTTTTGTGATTCTAATGAATTTAATTTAGAGTAGAGTTCGTTTAATTGCATGTTGAATATTTGTGATGGTTAATCAAACAGCTCACTATGAGAGCCTATATCTACTAATTTTAAAACATCATTCTCTATCATGTAAATTAATAATAAGTCAGGCTTAACATGACATTCTCTAAACTCTTTCATACTTCCTAAAAGTTGATGGTCTTTATATTTTTCGACGAGTTTAATATTACACAGTAAATTGTATACCACTTCAATATATGCTAAATCTTCTTCATCAGTTAATCTTAACTTTTTATAGCTTCTTTTAAATGAGTTAGTTTTAAATAAACGATACTTAATCAAGATTTTAAATCTCTCATCATATCATCTACATCATCATGATATGCGCCATCATTATTTTTAGCTTCATCCATTGCCAACTTTAATCTTGCGCTTGGGACTTTCAATTCAAATGGAATACCATGTTCTGCCACAACTTTTTTTAAGAATATATTTATTGCCTGTGATGTATTTAGCCCTATTTCATGCAATATATTTTCTGCTTCAAATTTTAGTGACTCATCTACTCTTGCTCTTACTGTTGCACTTAAAGACATATTGAGCTCCTCGTATTTATTAATTGCGTATTGTAGCACATCATTGCTACAAAGCCAATATCATAAATTCTCACATAACAATATATCTTCTTTAGTGTCTTTTACTTCTGTCTATTAGTTCTTGAAAATAAAAGATAGTCTTATTCAATCACTATAAATTACTATAAAACCTAATCATTGAAGCTATCAGGCACTTTACTCCCTCTTTGGTATCAGTATAGAAAGTATTTTTTCCGGATGCAAATGAATACCAAGTTAGGCAGATAATATATTTAAATAGAAAAGTACATGTAAATTTCAACTCTTCTTCTGACAAAAGAACACAAATTGCAAAAATTACTGTTGGTGAGTGGGTGATTAGATATAATTCTAAACAATTAAATCATTATAGGTACGCCAATTAAATGCCAAATACTTTTACTAACTTAGAAACCAAAATAAAATACATTGATATCACAGACGTAGTGCCTTATGGTAATTATAAACCTACCGTCATAAGCTTATTTAGTGGAGCCGGGGGGCTGGATATAGGCTTGGAAGAAGCTGGATTCGAAACAAAGGTTTGTGTAGAAATTGATCAACACTGCCGCGAAACATTAAAATATAATAGACCCGGATGGAAGATATTTGAAAAACATGATAATAGAGCTGCTGGTGACATTAGAGATATCACGCCGGAAGAGCTTTTAGAGTTTGCCAGTTTGACAAAAGGAGAGGTTGCCCTTGTTGTAGGTGGAGCACCATGCCAGCCTTTTAGTAACATTGGTAAAAAGCTTGGAGAAGATGACCCAACTAATGGTGATTTATTCTTAGAATTTGTAAAAATAATCCGTGGAATAAGACCTAAGGCATTTATTTTTGAAAATGTTGTTGGAATCACTCAGAAAAAGCATGCCAATGTAATTGACTATATGAAAAATCAATTCGCAGGATTAGGTTATGGTTTATCTTTTTCCGTACTGAACTCCGCAGATTACGGAGTGGCGCAGAAACGTGAACGTTTCTTTATGATTGGCATACAAGGTGTTGAGAGCCCTGCATTCCCTTTACCAACGCATATGAAGAACCAGAAAGAATGGGACTCTTTTATAAAAAATTTAGATAACGTTCCAAAGTCTAAACCTAAGGTATGGTCTACGGTTGCAAAAGCATTTAGTACAATTACTGCTAACGATTATACGCGTTCAGATTACACGGTGATGAACTGTTCCGATATGGTTGTAGAAAGAATGACATATATTCAACAAGGTGAAAATTTCAAAGTCCTACCAATGGAGTTGCGTCCGAACTGCTGGAAAAATGGGAAGCACCAAGGTCATGATACATTCGGTCGACTAAAAGAAAATGAGCCCTCTGTGACAATTAGGACAGCTGCGTATAATCCTTCAAAAGGGCGATATATTCATCCTACTGAAAATAGAGGCTTGAATACTTTGGAGCTAGCTGCATTACAGTCTTTTCCAAAAAAGTGGGTGTTTAGAACAAAAGGTAGGGAGAAGGTTACTCTGGCTAGTAGTGGTAAGCAGATAGGGAATGCAGTTCCCCCTGCTTTAGCAAAAGCAATAGGATTAGCTCTACTTCTACAACTTTGAGTTAGAGAATAATACTATCCATTTGATCAACAATATTTTGAAATGAATTGATTTCAAACACATCATCAACTGCTGATTGTGGTTTACTTTGAACAGTCGTAATTGAGTGTGTTGCAACTGTTTTTAAAGCTCGACGATCAGCACTATTAACTTTTCTAGATATAGCATAGTATTTTAATCCTATGGGCTCAATAATCCACTCTCTTGTTTGAAGATGCACATAGAGAGCTTTCATCAAACTTCCTTCATGTGCTAATTGAAGTCTTCTATCAGGACGTAAAGATGTTTTAACTGAAACATAGCCAATTAATTGTTCAAAATCACATTGATGAATAAAGTCTTCATATGCTGTAGTAAGCATGTTGATGATTTCAGGGGTTACCTCGGTAATTAATTCTGTGAATTTTACATCTAAAATCATGTTTGAGGTATCAATAATTACATAATCAGGATTAGAAGAGATTAATTCAACTCCTGACGCCACATATACTTTTTCTTTTAAGTTATCAATAAAACCAGATAATGTTTCATTATAAAGTTTTGAACAATCAAATTGAGAAACATTCGGTAGATTTAAAATTAAATAATTTCGGTTATGTCTAATTCTGAAATTCCAAAACTCTATAGCCAACAGCCATTCATACCAATCACCATGAATTTTATTGAGTGCACCCTCCTTGATTGAAGTGTTTAAATTTCTTATAGTAGTATCAAATCCTTCAAACAATGTTGATAAATCTTGAGTCATTCCCGGAATTGCATTTGCTAACAGCTCAGCCAATGCATCTTTAGGTTTAATCTGAGGGGTTCCATTAGGTAGTATTTCAATAAAGGGCATTTTTTTCCTTATAAATTTTTTTTATTTCATCTGCGATTTCATTTGCGTTACTTCGAATATCTTTTTCCCAGTAACGTAATACAGTCCAGCCTTGTTCTTTGAGTCTTTTACTAACTTCTTGATCCCGTTCAATATTTCTTGTTAATTTTTTTATCCAAAAGTCTGTATTAGTTTTTGGAACTTCACCACTGAGTAATTTATTACCATGCCAAAATTTGCTATCACAGAATATAGCAATCTTTTTTCTTTTAAAAACGATATCAGGTGTTCCAAAAATACTTTTGTCATTTAGACGATATCTAAGTCCTCTTTTCCAAAGTTCTTTACGTAAGATTAATTCGATTGATGTGCTTTTACCTTTTATCCTAGACATATTCTCTGAACGTGATATTTTTTTCATAAAAAAGTTCACCTGATAATATCATTCAATTCTTTTATATCTTGCACATATACACCCACTAAAAAATATTCTGTATTTGTAGGGTATCTAAAAATTAATAAAATATTTCACTATATATAGATATCTTACTAAGTGTACGACCTGCCATATTAATTTTAATAAGTTTAAAATTTCTTACTCGCAGCCTAATTATTGGAATAAATGCAAGAAATTAAAAATAAGCTTTTCTTTATAAACCTCTACAGTTTAAATGAGTTACCTATCTCGCTAAGTCAACTTCCAAATACACTTTTTATAAAATCCTCAAATCTACCAATCAATATGTCTCTGTAAGTGTCTTATGGCAGTGTATCTGAACCTTTAAGTGATGATAATACAACTATATCACAAAAATAGAAGGATTTATCATGTTAGTAGGATATGCAAGAGTTTCAAGTACAGGACAAAACCTAAACAGTCAAATTGAAGCATTAGAAAAAGCAGGATGTGACAAGATTTTTCAAGAAAAGAAAAGTGGTACTCAATATGCAAACAGAGAAGAGTTACAAAACGCTCTAGATTTTGTAAGAAGTGGAGACCATCTTTGCCTATATCCATATAAGTACTTATACGCATTGCTAAAACCCCACTCTACTAGAAAACATTTTACTGTTCTGTTCACCATTGCATCTAGCATAGAACTCACTAAGGTTTATAGACTCAGTTTGTAAGTTCAAATCTTTTGCACAACTATCACAAAGGTTATCAATCTCTATACCTTCTAATTTTCTAAATGGAATTACATCATAACATCTGCCCGGTCTTAGGAGTGCTTGATTTATCTGGTGTTTACTCTCAATGTTTGTAGTGATGATTATCTTTTTGTATTTAGATATTAGCCCATCCGTTACAGAGAGAAACTTATTTATAGGGTTTAACTTCCCATCATCTTGATTTTTATGAAGGACTTGATTTATATCTTCAAGCACTAATACATCATAATCATAAAAATCACTCATATAAAAAATATTTTCATCAAAGCTATACATAACTTGAAAGTTGTCTCTCTTTTTTAACACTCTCTCTTGCATCGCTTTTAGAATATATTTCACCAAAGTAGTTTTTCCTGTACCTGGTTCACCTTGGAGTATTAAAACTGGTACATTTGAGTTTAGAAATTTTTCTATATAATCGTCTACATCATCAATAAAAGGGGTAGCAACAGGGTTATATGCAACATCTAAAATCTCTTGATAAAATGTTTCGTTTAGAGTTTCACTATTATCGTTTTGAAGTATTGAATATGTTACTTTAGTAGAGTCCTTTAGAATGAATTGTGATAGTGTCTGTTCTAATTTTTTAATGGAGTCTCTACACTGTTGAATATTCCTAGACGTTACGATTATATATAGTCCAATAAATGAAGATTGAAATTGCCAATTTATAGTTGCTATAAAGTCTTTTTCAATGATTATACATCTATACTCATCAATGCTATAACAAAAAAATTTTGTTTCAAGAGTACACCAAATATCTTCAATATTATCAACTTCAATATTTATAACTTTAGCTCGTCGAGCTCTCATTAGTTCAGCATTTGAAGAGGAACCAATCAAATTATTAATAAATAACCTCTGATATTCCCCGTGAGAGTCCATTCTTGCAATATTAGTTGAATCAATATGCATTAGGTTTGTTTGTTCTTTCATTCTATTCCCTTGTACTTTTTATTTTATAGAAGTATAGATGCAACATTTGCCAACTTCATGTCGTATTATCAAAATATGAATATGAAGTTTTGATGAAAATAAATATTGAAAATATTAAAATGTGGGTAATGTGTTTACGGTCTACAAGGTGTTTAACTGATATTTTGTTTTTAAACACGTTAAACACCGTACTCACCATAAACACTTTTAAGTGGTATTTATCATGTCGTATCAAAATATCAATATGAAATTTTTAGTGAAATAAATTCTGAAAATATTGAAATGTGGGTAACGTGTTTATGGTGTACAGGGTGTTTAACTGATATTCTATTTTAAACACCGTAGACACCGTATTCACCTTAAACACTTTTAAGTGGTATTTATCATGTCGTATAAAAATATCAATAAGAAGTTTTTAGTGAAATAAATTCTGAAAATATTGAAATGTGGATAAGGTATTTATGGTGTACAGGGTGTTTAACTTATATTCTATTTTTAAACACGTTAAACACCGTACTCACATTAAACACTTTTATAGATGTATTTTTACAAAAAAACCTTTTTTTTACCTACTATAACGGCTTCTTCCATGATAATACATCCATGGAAGAAGAAAAAAATAAACTCACAAAGTCCAATAAATACGTTGGCGTCTATACAAAGCAAGTCAAAAATGATACAAAAATTTACATCAGTTACCATGATGGTAAAAATTATTCGAGGCATCTGGTAGGACTAGTAAGTACAGGTGTGACTCAAGCTTATGCTTTTGAGCTACGCAACCAAGAGATAGCAAAATTAAAACTAGGTGAAGACCCAAAACTTATTCGCAAAAAAGATGTCATATTATTTGGTGAATTAGCTAAAGATTGGATGGAGAAGCAACGCTTAGAACAACTCTCAGATGCAAAACAAAATTCTCAGCGATACTACAATCACATCCACAAAGTGTTTGAAAAAACACCTATAAAAGATATAAAACCCCATATGATACTAGAGTTCAAACAGGAGAAACTGAAAACTCTTCAACCAGCAACCGTGTATCACCTTTGCGGTATTATAAACTCTATCTTTCATAACGCAATCCACAGAACAGGTAAGATGGCAGGCAAAGTCAACCCAGCTTATAAAATATTTACAAAATCAGAGTTCAATAATAAAAGAGAGAGGTGGTTGACACTTGAAGAGATACAGCTACTTCTAAAAACAGTTCAAGAGATAGACCACCCAATGAGCTTTATAGTGGAAGCATTTATCAGATTGAGTCTTGCAACTGGTATTCGCGTGACTTCATGCTTAACCTTGCAGAGAAAACACATAAATCTCGAGACAAGAGAGTTAACTTGCTGGGATGCTAAAAATAAAGAGTTTTATAAAATATATCTTAATGAGAAGATGCTACCAGATGAATTCCTACATAAGCTCACAGACGGTTTAAAACCTGAGCATTATCTCTTATATTTGAAGAACCGTAGATTACTCATTAAAAAACTCCATAGATTCACATATCCCATATTTAAAATGCTTTTTAACGCTGATATTGACGATGCAAATGAGAAACAAAAAGTTTGCCACCATACTCTAAGACATACCTTCGCTACTCATGCCGTAATGCACAATGATATTTTTATAGTCCAAAAGATGATGAATCATAAAGACATAAACCAAACTTTGAGGTATGCAAAGACGGATGATAAAAAGAAAGCTGAGGCTGTATCGAAGATGTTTTAAGTATTTAAAAAAAGTTTTTTCAAAAAACCCACTATAAAAACCCACTAAAACAGGGCAGCTAATAGGCAGTTGAATCTGCCTATTTACTAATTTATATGCCCAAATAAGGTTCTAAAACTTTCGGAATGGTAATTGTTCCATCCTCGTTTTGGAAGTTCTCCATGATGGCAACCAATGTCCTGCCGACCGCCAAAGATGAGCCGTTTAGCGTGTGAACCATGCTGTTTTTATCACCGTCTTTGTATCTTATTTTTGCGCGTCTTGCCTGAAAATCTCTTGTGTTTGAGACCGAACTTATCTCTCTGTATGTGTTTTGCCCTGGGAGCCAAACTTCTATGTCCACAGTTCTTGCGGCACTGAAACCTAAGTCTCCCGTGCAGAGGGTAACAAGACGGTGAGGGAGTTCGAGTGCGGTTAATATATCTGAAGCACATGCGAGCATCTCATCAAAAACTTTATCGCTTGTTTGCGGTGTTGTGATGGCAACAAGTTCGACTTTATGAAACTGATGCTGTCGTATCATGCCTCTTGTGTCTCGCCCCGCTGCACCTGCCTCCTTTCTAAAACATGGAGTATAGGCAGTCATTTTTATAGGGAGCTGCGACTCCTCTAAAATCTCATCGGCAAAGAGATTTGTAACTGGAACCTCTGCAGTTGGGATTAAAAAGAGCTCTTGAGAATCTATTTTATACAAATCATCTTCAAACTTTGGAAGCTGTCCCGTGCCTTTGAGGGCATTTCTGTTTACAATAACGGGCACGCTTACCTCTTCAAACCCTCGTTTTGAGTTGAAATTCAACATAAAGTTTATAAGTGCTCGCTCAAGTTTTGCACCCATTCCAAAAGAGACGCTAAAGCGGCTTGTTGCCAGTTTCACCCCTCTCTCAAAGTCTATCCAGCCGTTTTGCTCTGCCAGTTCCCAATGTTCTTTTGGAGTAAAAGTAAACTCACGAGGTGCTAAAACTTTTTTAATTTCGATATTGTCGTTTTCATCTGCACCATCGGGAACATTGTCATCGGGCATGTTAGGTATAGACATGGCAAGAGTTTCTAACTCCTCTTGTCTCTCTCTTTGCATCTCAAGTGCTGCGGCAATATTTATTTTATTTGCATCCACTTTCTCTTTGAGCTCGCTAACATCTCTGCCCTCTTTTTTGTAAATACCAAACTCTCTGCTCATACTATTCTGCATAGCTTGGAGTGTCTCAAACTCAGTTTTTGCTTTTTTTAGTTCTTCGTTTTTCTTTTTCAAATCTGCGATTAAAGAGGTGTCAACTTTTTTGCGAGAGAGTTTCGCACTCATGGCATCAAAATCTTTTTGCAGTAGTTTTAAATCAATCATAAATATCCTCTTAAAATAAGTAGTGAGATTATATCGAAAATTAAAAGTGATTTTAACTGATAGTAAGATAACATTCACAACTAAATAGAGCTTGTAAAATATTGTAAACTAAAAGAAGGTCTAGAATGTCATCATCTTTTGAGAATGAGTTAATAGAAGAAAGAAAGCAACTAAAAAAACTAAAATTTGGACTCAATAAAGCCCAAGAGTTGGCTCATATCGGCCACTGGGAACTTGATATTTCATCGGGAGAACTTTTTTGGTCTGACGAGGTTTATCGTATTTTTGGTTACGCTCCTCAAGAGTTTGCTGCAACCTACGAGCTTTTTTTAAAGCATATTCATCCTGATGATATTGAGCTTGTAAATAAAAGCTACATGGACTCCGTGAATGAAAAACGGGGATACCATATAACCCATCGCATTATTCGAAAAGATTCAAAAATGGGTTTTGTTGAAGAGAGATGCGAACATGAATTTGATGCTGATGGTAATGTCATCCGTTCTATAGGAACGGTGCATGATATAACAAAGCAAAAAATTGCACAAAACGAAGTTATGTTAGCCTCTGAAGTTTTTTCAAAAATGAGTGATGGAATCGTTATAACCGATTCATCCCAAAAAATTATTAAGGTGAATAAAGCTTTTTCTAAAATAAGTGGATACTCAGCCGAGGAGCTTTATGGACAAACACCAAAAGCACTTAGTTCCGGCTGGCACAATCATGAATTTTATGGGTCGATGTGGGCATCCATCATGACACATGGCTATTGGAATGGCGAGATTATTGACCGTAAAAAAAATGGTGAACTCTATACAGCAGAAATCAATATAATTGCTTTGCACAATGATGAAGGTATCCTGACAAATTTTATAAGTATTGCGAATGATGTAACCAAAAAAAAAGAGCAAGAAGATTTGATACACAATCTTGCATATTTTGATTCTCTAACAACTCTTCCAAACAGAGTGCTATTTCAGGAGAGGGTTGTGAGCAGAATACCATTCATAAAACGAAATAAAAAAAAGATGGCTCTGCTTTTTATTGATATGGATAATTTTAAAAATGTGAATGATACGCTCGGTCATGTTATGGGTGATAAATTTTTAGTTGAAGTCTCTAAAATTATTAAAAAAGCTATTCGAGAACAAGATACGCTCTCACGTTTGGGTGGAGATGAATTTACCGTAATTATAGAAGATATTGATACGGTTATGGATGTTGTCTCTATCGCAGAAAATATCATAAACGCTTTTAGACAGCCACTCATCATAGAAGCAAATAAACTCTATACCGGAGTTAGTATGGGCATCAGTATCTATCCTGATGACGGGCAAAGTTATGAAGAGCTTGTAAAAGCTGCGGATACTGCCATGTATCAGGTTAAAGCGTCAGGAAAAAACAGTTTTCAGTTTTATACCCAGTCTATGAATGAGAAACTCACAGAGAGAATAGATATAGAAAATCATCTTCGCAGCGCAATTGAGAATAATGAGTTCTTTTTAGTTTATCAGCCAAAGGTCAATCTCGACACAAAGAGCGTCTATGGCATGGAAGCACTTATAAGATGGAAGCATCCTGAACTTGGGCTCGTGAGACCAGATAAGTTTATAAATATTTCTGAAGAGACAGGGCAAATATATGAGATTGGGTTATGGGTTGCAAAACAGGCACTACTTGACACAAAAGCACTGCATGAAACCGGAAATATGCTCACTGTATCTATAAATGTATCAAGTAAGCAGTTGGAGAATGAAAATTTTATACGTGATATTTGCCGTGAAGTAGGTGAGATTGGAGTCGATATTCAGTATATAGAGCTTGAAATTACAGAATCACATATTATGAGCAACATAGATAAGACACTCTCTATTCTTAATGAGTTGCATTTTATCGGCTTTTTGCTCTCTATTGATGACTTTGGAACGGGATACTCATCTCTGAGTTATCTAAAAAAGCTGCCGGTTCAAACAATTAAGATTGATAGAAGTTTTGTTCTTGATATTGAAACGGATGAGGATGACCGTTCTATTGTTGCCACAATTATAGCCATGGCTAGAGCTTTAGGTAAAGATGTTATTGCCGAGGGTTCTGAGACACAAGGGCATGTAAATACGCTTAAACTCTTAAACTGCAATAAAATACAGGGCTATTTTTTTAGTAAACCAATAGAAATAGATACGTTTAAAGAGTTTATTTACAACTTTTAGAACTTCTGAGATGAAATTTTAAATAGATACTATTTTTATACCAAAATATCTTTGGCTATCTGAAACTGATTTGCAGTCATGAGATGAATTTTTGGATGAAATGCTTTTAGCTCATCAAAGAGATTTTTGCTAAGTTCAAATCCGACTTTATATTCCTCTTCAACTCCTCTTTCGCTTGCGACTCTTAGAGCTTCCAGCCAAGAATTAGGAACATCTATTCCGGGAACATGTGCCGCCAAGAATTGAGCGGTGCGAAGCTTTGTGATAGGAAAAATTCCTAAAATAAGTTCTGCATTTTTATGCTCGCCGCAACACTCCCTGTTTGCCACATCGCATAAATCTAACAACTTTTTAGCATTTTCCAAATCATAAATCGGTTGTGTAATAATTCCGCAAGCCCCATGCTTAATCTTTTTTTGCATCTTTTTTTGAAGGGTTTTAGGATTTTTTGAATAGGCGTTAACTACTGCAAAGGGGTAAATCTCTTTTGGCTTTTGTGCCAGAGGCTTTCCTGCATAATTTATGCCGCTGTTAAAACAAGAAATCATGTCTAGCAAAAGAGAACTGTCTGACTCAAAAACACCTTTTGTATGCGGTTGGTCGGAGATAGTTGCGGGGTCACCGGTAAGAGCCAAGATAGCTCTTACCTCCACTTCATTCGCACCGAGAAGGTCTGACTGAAGAGCGATTTTGTTTCTGTCTCGCATGCTCATGGTTGCAATAACAGGTTTGCCAAATCTGTCCTGCAGCATCTTTGCTGCAAAAAGTGAATTGTATTTTAGTTTTGCAAGAGGGTTGTCTGTCGTTGAGAATGCATCCACCAGCTTGTCTAAACCTAACTCCGCAATTTTATCGATAGTGGGTGTAAAAACAGGAGAGTGTCCAGGAGTGGTCTCGAGCGTGATATAAATGCCATTTTTTAATTTATCCATGAGTTTGTCAAACAAAAAAAATCCTAATTCGCTATAATTGCGACATTATAACAAAGAGAGAAAAAATATATGTTGAAATTGGCAGTTTTTGATTTTGATTCAACACTGATGGACGGCGAAACGATTGATTTTTTTGCAGAGGAGCTTGGCATTGGCGAAAAGGTGAGTCGCATAACCGAGGAGGCGATGAGCGGAAGGCTCGATTTTTTTGAGTCGCTTCAGCAGAGAGTAGGGCTTTTAAAAGGGCTCGATTTTTCTATAGTTGAGAAAATCTCTCATAATCTACCTTACATGAATGGCGCGAAAGAGACAATTGCAGAGCTTAAAAGCAGAGGCATGAAAGTTGTCTGTTTCAGCGGCGGTTTTAGAACTGCTACGACTTATGCGAAAGATATTTTGGGTTATGATGCAGATTTTTCAAATGCACTGCATGTGAAGGATGGAAAGCTAACAGGGCTTGTTGGCGGAGACATGATGTTTAGTTTCTCAAAAGGCGATATGTTAGTACGGTTGCAAAACATTCTAGGTATCAGCGAAGAGGAAACACTCGTGTGTGGCGATGGGGCAAATGATTTATCTATGTTTGCACATGCAGGGAGCAGGGTAGCTTTTTGTGCAAGAGAGATTTTGAGAAAAGAGGCAAACATAGTCATAGAGACTAAAGATTTGAGAAAAATATTGGAGAAAATATAATGTTAGAGAGTTCTGTCTGGAGACAATACAACAGTGAAAATAGTTTTAGAGATAAATTGAGTGAATTTTGTAAAATAGATGTTTTAGATCTTATCAGTGATGATAAGGAGTTGTATGCCATGTTGAAATCAAAGCTTACAAAAAAAGAGTTAAAGCTTTTTGCCATGGATAGTGCGAAGAGAAGTGACGAGGAGATTTGTACTGCCTTTTCTATGAATATTGATGAACTTACACAGGCTAAATATAAATTATATAAAAAGTTAAAACAGGATAAGACAAAATTGAATTTTAAAGAGTCAAGCTTTAGCGAAGAAAAAGAGTATGAATAATTTACTGCTTCATTATTAATATTTAATTTATATGATAGTGTGTAGAATTCCGAAAACTAGAAACTATGAGGGGAAAGATAAAATGAAAAAAAAAATTTCGTTATTGCTGGTCGTGTTTGTAGCAAGTTCGGTTTTTGTTGCAGCAGCAACGGCAGACGCTATAAAAGGGCAAAAATATTATAATAAAAATTTAAAAGAGTGTGAAAAAGACGGTATTAAGAACGCCAGTGTATTCACTGGGAGAAACGATCGTGATGCATGGTCTGAAATGAAAGAGAATGACAAAATAGTAGATCAATGGAAAGAATTATGCCCAAGTGCTGCCAAAAAATTTGACAAAATGAAGAAAAAAGATATTGAAGATTTGGCTGATTTTTGCTGGCAATATGCTTCGGATGGTGACTTTCCGACAGGAAAAGATTAAGGAACTATAGATCTAAGTTTTTCTTGAATCTCTCTCCTCTGATATTTACCTTTAAAACAGTATCAATATTTTCAATTTGCGGATTTTATTTTGAGAAATTTTGGCCGTAAAATACCCCGAAGCGGGGCATTTTTTCAAAAACCTATCTAAGATTTTCGGGCATACCTCTTACAAGCCTATTTTACGGACTTTATCATCTTCCCCTTGGTAAACTGTCACCGTATTGTCACCGTATAACGAAAAATCCTTCCCCAAATCAATCGATTCAGAACCCAGAACACTCGCATATTTATCGAGTGTTGTCTTTGCAGAAGAGTGACCTAACAGACCAGCTAATTCATTTATACTTACTAGTTTACTATTCAACATCAAAGTTGCGTAAGTATGTCGCGTGCAATATAATCTTAACTTTTTAACTTTAGCATCGAGAACACATTGTCGCCAAAGATAATCAAGTTTTCCTGCATCATCTGTATTTCCAAAGATAAATATATTATTCGTTTGGATTTTCCTTACTTCATCATATATAAAAGATGGATAAGGAACTCTTCTTTGTGCATTCCAAGTTTTACCACTTCCAACAATACCTTTGGTTCTACTTCTTTTGATGCTTATATAACCATCTTCAAAATCACCAAGTTGCAAACCTAAAATTTCACCTGTTCTCATTCCTGTATTAAAAGCAATTTGCAAATAGACTTTAAAAAATCCACTTGAAGCTTCAATAATCTTATTCACTTCGTCTTTAGTATAAAATCTAACAGCCTCTTTTACATCTTTGCTCAACCGAATATTTAGAGCTGGATTAAAGTTCATTAGCTAATTCAAATATGCCATTTAAGCCACTTCTGTATGTAGCTTTAGAAGCAGATTTTATCTTTAGTGAGTTTAGATACTCTTTTATATCAAGTCGTGTAATAGTATCAATATTACGGTTTTTAAAGAACTCTATTACTCTCTTCCATTTTGGAAGTTTTGAGGAATAGCTTTTGATACCTTTTTTTTGTTCTAAAAATATATTTCCATAATACTCAAAAGTTTGAGGCTTCTTTTTATATATTTCACCTGTTGCAATTTTCATATCAAGAGCTGGTATAATCTTGTCTTTCACTATTTTTATGTTTTGAGGTGTGTTTTTTAACTTAGTGGACTTTTGTTTTCTCACACCATCAACATAATAATTAAGCCATATTACAGAGCCTCTTAAAAAATATGTTGTCATTCCTTTGTTACCTTTTTTAGTGGTAACAGCCTTACTATGAAACAAAATCATACCTTTTTATATTAAAAATTTATCTAAGTCGATTTCGTCAGAAATAGAATTGATAGGCTTAATGCTATTATTGAACTCTTCAACATCAATATAAATTCTTTTGTATCCATTTATTTTATGAGCTGTAAGGTCTTTGTTTCTTATCATACCTCTGATGTATGAAATATCAATACCCATATCTTCGGCGACTTTTTGAATAGTTTGAAATTTATTCATTTTAAAATACCTCGCTTGCTTCGTTAATATCTGTAAGTTTCAGCCTCTCAGCCACAATCAAACCTCTATGAATCATTTCATTGGTAGCGATTACATAGTGAGCAGGGTTCACCGTTGCAATATCTATGTTCTCAAAATAATTGTTAAGCTGATAATTTTTCATTTGATACGGTTGCGTAGTGACTTTTTGCAATATATTTTGGAATGGGATAACCTCTTTGCCTTGCTCTAAGAGCTTTTGATTTTCATGATTGTGCTTTTTAACAGAAAAATTGTAAGTGATGTACTCTTCGCCATCAATTGAAACATTTATATAATGTGGAGTTTCATCTTTGTAGATAGACTCAAATCCGCTATCTAACTGTACTTTGCCATCTTCGCCAACTCTGTGTAATTTGATTACAAATTATCCTATTCTGCGTTATAAATGCATCAAAAAAACCATCTCCAGGAAATCTATCTCTAGTCACTATAAACATTGCATAATACGGTAATATATCATTGTACATGACACCATTTATTGTAACACCGAATCTTGTATCAGAAGTAATGAATCTATCTACATCTAGTACCATATTAAAATCTGGATATTTGAATTCTGATATGAACTCTCCCATTACAATGGTAGTTCCATTGGTTACATAATTTTTTCCATTTGTAATTAAGTACTCCGCCATTTGACATTTATTAAAATTCTTATTATAAGCCATAATTCACCTTTATTTTTTTAGTAAACTTTATCATCGATAATATATTCCTTCCTCTGACTATTTATTAGTTCTCATTATAGTAAACTCAGACTTAATATAAAGAAACAAAGGAACATATAAAATGTTTCATTAAAAATGTAAATTTAATGCACTTCCTAACATATTATGGTTTAAAAGCATTGTTTAAATAATTTACCTTCACAAGACTCATCAGATAATATTAAACATACTTCATCTTTAGTAAACTTGAAATCATCTTTTAAATCATAAGTTTCAGATTCTATAACAGTGAGAATATATTGTAAGTCAAAATGATTTACAATATTTCTTATATGTTCTATATATTTTTCTTTTTTTCTTATATCTAAACTATCTAAGACACCATCATGATATACAAACCTATAAAATGATTTATCATTATAATATTGAAGCAAAGATGTATCAAAAGCTGAACATAAAATCTTCTTGTATGTACTTCCTTTAGCTAAATCAGTGATTATTAATTCTTCTGTATTTTGATAATCTGCTTCAAAATCCACGTTGTTTTTTCCATTTATTTTTATAGATAATATTGCAGGAGTGTTTAATACACTCATTGTGAAATCATTAAAAAGTTTTCTTATATGCCTATGTTTTTGTTGTAATATTTCATGTTTAAGCTCAGTTACTTTTGCTTTGATATCATTATCTAAACCTTGAATTTGTGTTTGAATCTGACTCATTTTATTAATATTTTTAAGCTTATCTTGAAGTATAAAAATATTAGCTTCTGTTCTTGCTAAATCTTTTTGATATTTTTTAAATTTATCATAAGTTGTTTTTTCTGTAATATCCATAAATAGAGAAGACTTTTCACTCTCTAATGACTTTAATAGTTTTTCGATACTTTCTGAGTCCTCTTTAGATTTTTTTAAATTTTCTAATAAATATTGATTTCTTTCACTTGTAATTTGTTTGTTAAATATTATTACTTTTTCATATTCATTTAACAATTCATTTGGAAAAAATATTTTAACCTCTTCATAAAGTTCTTTTATATCTTCTACATCAAATGAGTCTATATCCGTACTTATAGCTCTTTCTATCTTATCTATTTCATATTTTATAGAATAATGTTCAGTATTGGCATCTTTAATTTTACTTTCAATTTCAGTTACCAACTTTTCTTTTTCACTATTATCTTTTTCATAAAAATCAAATTTATCTATTTCATGAGATATTGTGTCATATTCATTTTGTTTTATTTCAATTAAACCAACTACTTTATCTTCATCTTCACTTGTTATTCTATTTTCAATTTCCAATGTATTAAGTATTTTTTTTTGTTCTTCAAAATTTTCTTCTAAAGTCAACTTATCATAGAGAAGTTTTCCATCAAATCCCAATAAATCGAATACCATTGGTTTCCAATCTTTATGAATACCTTGAAATTTACTGAGTTTAAAGACATCTATATAATCATTTTGGTACCTAGTAAAATAGTTAATTACTTTTCTATAATTCCACTGAGGCAGAACATCAAAGTTTATATATTCATTCAGTTTAATTTTTGCTTTTCCTATTGGTAAATCAATATAATCCCATTTATCTATTTCAATCTGGAAATTTTTAAGTTTAAATTCATTTAACTTAAATGAAATTTTTGTATTATTCTCAGTTGCTCTTTTGATAATCAAATATTTACCGTTATTTAATTTTAATTCTGCAAAGAAGATATAGTCTTCAAATATTTTATTCTTTGTTAAGAAATATTTATCTTTTTTATCAATACTTTTTAGTAGTAAAAAATCAATCACCTCTAATAGTAACGATTTTCCAATATTATGATTATCCAAATCACTATTATCTCTATCGGATATTTTTCCTATAACTACATTTAAACCTTCGTTAAAAGATACATCGTGAAATGATTTATTTGCGTATATTTTAGATAACTTCATTACTCAACCTTATAGAGTCTAATTCTTTAATATATTCTACTTTTTTATGAATATACAAAAATGATAAACTTAATAAAAAAACTTCTTCAACCTCTTTACCAATTTTGAGTTTTAAAAGTTCCAAAAGTTCACTATACTCAACGATAGCATTATCTTTTAAGATTTTCAAAATTGTTGCTGAAATATTTATGATTGAATATCGTAAATTTGTATGTTTAGATGGTTTTAAAAAACTCATTCCATGACTCCTATATCACAATGAAAATACATATAATGTAGAAACACTCTTATAAGTCTTCTATCATTTTTGAGAACTAATTCATGCGCATTAAGCATATAATCATATAGATATTCTAATATTTCTTCAAAAGTATTATATTCGTCTCTTTTAACAAGAATTTTAGACTGTATATCGCTAATTGTATTATCATATTGTTTTGCAAATTTTCTATTTTTAGGACTTTTAAAAAACTTTTCAATCTCATTAAACTCTTTAATAGACTTTTTAAAAGAATTATTAAAGTAAATTTCACTCATTTTGTTTAATTTGTTTTTTTCTTTTATTGTTATTTTATCATTTTTTCTTTTTATCTCTTGTATTTCTTCTCCACTAAAGTCAATATTTGAAAAAGTAACTATTATCTCTTTTAAATCTTCTTCATAAAATTGCAATGGTAGAAGCAATCTGTTCAAATTATGTTTTTGAACTATAATTGGATAATCTTTAAGCCATTTTTGTATTCTCTCTTCACCTATAACCTGATTCTTTGCATTTAACTTTCCACCAATTAAATCTTCAATTTTAGGATCTTGAATACCTGTTAATTTTCTATTTGTGAAAATTAAATAGTTATCTAATTTATCAGCTTCTTGTAGTTTTTTTATACTACTTATTTCATCATTTAAAATAGTTTTAAAATCATTATCTGAACAACTTGCATTTGCTTTAGTTGTATGTTTTGCCTGAATTATAAATTTACCACTCCATGGACTAGCTGAACTAGGAAAATTATTTGCGGTACCTGAAAATTTTGCATCTCTTCCACCGTCTGTTCCATCAGAAAATATAATTATCCCTGTTCCCAACACTTCTTCACAGATAGAAGTGACAATACTCTCAAATTCTTGCCATGCTAACTCATATAACGGATAGTTCATAATTGTTTATCATTCCTTCTTCTATATAATATTATATCTAAAGATTCACTTCATATTGATTTTGTTCATACAACGTTTATCGTGAGCGATAATTTTCCGCTTGAGGTAAATTATTGCGTTCCACATTTTGTTAGATTTTTAGTATATTTGTATCAAACTCAAATCTTAAGTTTGTTTCTAAATCTGCTAAAAATCATCCCAATCAGATTTATGAACTCTTGCTTTTGCATATGTGCTTGCCATTTTCAAAAAAGCTGTCGCAACTGTATCTAAGTCTAAAACAAACTGTTTTAATTCATCACTTCTATCATCTCCATATGATAAAAATACAGAATCTCTATAGTTAGCTTTTCCTCTATATCTAAATGCCTGTACTAAAAAATTCACGATACCTTTTTCAAGTTTTCCATCTCGTAATTCTCTTGCGACTTTAGTTCTAAAGTTATCTACATCAAGGGCTTTAAACTCCCGACTTCCTTTTATATTTTCTTCTGTTTCCCATTTTTTATAACCTGCTGTCCCTTGTAAATATGAAAAAAGTGCACCGAAAGCTTCTTCTTCATTTTTAGGGTAGTTATTTAAATCAAAACTATTACCATTTCTCATTGTTTGAATTGCGCTTTTAAAGTCTTTTTCAACTAATGTTGATAATGATAAATCAAATGGTGACATAGTTAATTTTTCTACGATATCTTTTTGCCAAACTTTTGCAGTACCAGCATGTGTTTCTTGCATGTTTCCAGATTGTGCTCCTATCATTGCACTACTTGCATAATATATAGAGTAGTACCAAGATATTATCTGTGTCCTAGCAACAGAATAAGGATTTTCTATTTTAGTATTGATTATCTTTAATGAATGTAAATTATGTATTGACATTAAAATATTTCCGAAAACTATTAAGTCTGCTTCATTGTTTCTATTTCGTCTTTGTACACCTGAGTAAAAAGCCTTTATTTTTTCATTTGTAAAAACTTCTTCTTCACATAATATAGCTAAGCCTCTCATCCAATTAACCGTACCTTGAAAAGCAAATCTTAATGTAGGTTGGTCTGTTGTTTCGTATAGTTTTTGTAAATACCAATTGTTCATGCTCTTCCTAATCTAACTATTTATTAATTTCCATTATAGTAAACTTAAACTTAATATAAAGAAATAAAGGAACACATAAAATGTTTCATTATAAATACAAATTTAATGAATTTTCTAATATATTATCATAATCTTAATCTTTCGTATTATTATCCTTAAAAACAAAATGCCCTTTTATCACAGAAATAGCTATTATTTTAAGAAAATGTCTCTTAAGTAAAAAATATGAATTATATTAGTGATTAAGAAAAATTTTATTGTATATGAGGTGCTAACTCCTTGTTCTATTGCAAATATATTGCAAAACTTTAAGCCTAAATCAACCACGCTTTAAATATGCTCATATCAATATTTATACTTTAAAAAAGGAAAGGGGAATTGAGAGGAAAAAGTGTAACCGTAGTGTCACAGTAAAACAGATATATTCATAGTAAAGCTGTTGCAAAAAGCCCATAAAGCCCCAATTTAGGGGCTTAAATTAATCTATCTAAGATTTTCGAATGGTGCTGTTACAACAGCTTTTCTAGTTACAGTGTATGGAACTAATGCAGCTGCTCTAGCTCTTTTGATTACGATTGTAATCATATCTTGATGGCGTTTACAGTTTCCTGTTAAACGGCGAGGCATAATTTTATATCTTTCAGAGAGTGAGAAACGTAATGCTCCTACTTCTTTGTAGTCCATAAAATCAACTTTTGATTCACAATATTTACAAAATCTTTTTTTGTATTTTCTTTTTTCTGACATGTTATTACCCTCTATTATCTATTTCTAAAATGGAATTTCATCTTCATCGATGTCAATCACAGGAACAGAGTTGCTACTAGGCATCTCACGACTTTGGCTTGTTGCTTGAGTAGGTTTTTGATAGCTTTGTGGCTGTCTATTTCCTTCACTGGCATAGCTTGGTTGTTGATAGCTTTGTGTTCGACCTTGTTGTGGCGCTGAATAAGGAGCTTCCTCATGCATATCATCCGATGGTGCATTGTATCCGCCACCTTGATTATCGCCTTTTGAGTCCAACATCTGCATTGTTTCAACAACAACGCTATGTTTAGAACGCTTCTGTCCATTTTGGTCCACCCATTGTTCAAAACTTAATCTCCCCTCTACCAGGATTTTACTCCCTTTGCGAAGATATTGGTTCGCTACTTCTGCACTTCTTCCGAAGAATGTAATATCAACAAAACATATTTCCTCTTTTTTTTCACCATTTACGGTGAACTTCCGGCTCGTAGCAATAGCAGTTTTTGCTATGCCCATACCGCCTTGAGAATATCTGAGTTCGATATCGCGTGTTAAGTTTCCAACCAAAATTATTTTATTAAACATGAGTTTTCCTTAATCGTTAAAGCTTGCGCTAATTACTCTTCTTCGTCTGCTTGAAATTCGCTAGCTGCTATTTCAATAGGCTCTCTTACCTGAGCTGACGCCGGTCTCTGAGCTTTTTCAACTAATTTGTTCCAAGCTGCTATTTCACGGTTTGTATCATATTTGATAGTCATGAAACGAAGAAGGTCTTCATTAATACGGAAGCGTCTTTCAATTTCTGAAATTGCTGCCGGAGCTATTTTATAGTAGATAACATGGTAATATCCACGCTCACTTTTGTTAATCGGGTAAGCTAATTTTCTCATCCCCATTGCGTTTGTCGTAGCTATTTCGCCACCGTTTGAAGTGATTGTTTCTTCGATAGTTTTAATACTAACTTGAATCTCTTCTGCTGTAAATGTCGGTTTTACAATTACAAGGTTTTCGTAATGTCTCATAGAGTATTATCTCCTTTTGGTATTTGCCATTGCGGCATTGTTTCCCCTTCGGATATTTATATATTACTAATAAATAGTAATACAAAGAGAAAGGAACTCGCGATTGTACATAAATTATGCTTAAAAAATTAATAGATGGAACATGAAAAAAGAACTATATTTTTAAAAAAATTGCAATTTGTAATGGAATAGTTTTTTATTTACTTTTTGGATATAGTTTCGTAACTATATGGAGAGAAGATGGTAAAAAGAAAAAAAAGAACTTCAAAACATGATGTAAAAACTTTAACATATATTGCATGGATTTTGGGTCTTGTCGCCTTAGTTCTGAGTGCCTTGGTTATTGGCTACTATTTAGGTTATGAGAGTGCACAAGAAGAGATAGCAAAAAAACCTAAGCTAGAAAGACAAAAACAACAGGATTTACCTAAAAAAACAGGTGATACTGCAAAGAAAAATGATGATCTCTCTGGCAGCAGCGTTAATGATAGATTAATAGAAGTATTAAAGAAAGATGTGAATATTTCCAATTATAAAGAAGAGATAAAAAGTAAAGAAGAGATAAAAGAGGAAATAAACAGCACAAAAGTAAAAAAAGATGTGGCAATAAGTGTGAGTAGCAAAGAAGAAGGCGGTGCTGCCCATGAATACGAAGATGAATTAATAGAAATACCACCAATGCCGGTACTGAAGGAAGTCAGAAAACATACAGGTGGCAGACCAAAATTAGCAATAATTATAGATGACGTGTCTACTTCATCTGAGGTAAATGCTCTAAACAGTTTGGGAATTATACTTACTAAGTCATTTTTACCTCCTCGTAACGGAAGACCGGACTCTGCAAAATTGGCATCTCTTGAAAGCCAGTACATGGTGCATTTACCGATGGAAGCACAGAAATTCAGTGCGGAAGAGCCATTTACTTTAAGGGTTGGCGATTCACAGCAGAATATCTCGCATAGAATTAAAGAATTAAAAGAACTTTTTCCGAAAGTAAAATATATAAATAATCATACAGGAAGTAAGTTTACCTCTAATGAGGCTGCTATGAATAGACTAATTACAGCCTTAAATGAAAATCATATTGGTTTTATAGACAGTAGAACAACTGCCAAGTCGGAAGCTCCTAAAGTTATGAAAAGTTTTGGGCTTAACTATCAAGGCAGAGATGTTTTTTTAGATCACCAGATGGATAAAGCAAATATCATTTCACAAATAAAAGAGGCGATAAAAGTGGCTCAGAAGCATGGAACCGCAATAGCTATCGGACATCCGCATTCTAATACTATATTGGCACTGCGTGAATCAAAAAGCCTTTTTTCCGAAGTAGATTTGGTCACTATTGATAAACTTTATTAACATAAAATGAATAAGATTGAGGATGAGATAGCCGAACTTCTTTTCATGAAAAACTATCCAAAACAGCTTTTTTATGCTGGAAACCTTGGCTTGTTAAAACAGAAGAAAATTTCAATAATCGGATCAAGAAAACCGACTCAATACTCCAAAAATTTAGCGCATAAACTCTCTTTAGCTCTTGGAAAATCAGGAGTTTGTGTCGTGAGCGGTGGAGCCATGGGCATTGATGCCATTTCACACTTGGGCGCAGGAAGTTTTAGCACCATTTCAGTACTGCCATGTGGAATTGATATAAAATATCCCGCTGTAAATAAAAATCTTTTAACAGAGATAGAAAATAACGGTCTCTTATTGAGTCAGTTTGATATTGGTTTTTGCGCAGCTCCATGGAGTTTTGTTGTTAGAAACGAGCTTGTTGTGGCACTTGGAGATGTTTTGGTAGTGGCTGAAGCTGAAGAAGGAAGTGGCAGCATACGAAGCATTGAATTTGCACTCAAGATGGGTAAAGAGATTTATGTTTTTCCTCAAAGAGTGGGAGAGAGTAGTGCTACAAATAATCTGCTCAAAGAGGGCAGAGCAAAAGCTATTTATGATGTAGATGAATTTGTTGCAGATTTCTGCAAAGATATGGTTCCTCAAGCGAGTAGCTTCTCTTTGTCGTTCACAGAGAATAAGAGAGATGATTTTTTAGAGTATTGTAATACTAATCCAACCTATGAAGAAGCCCTAAAAAAATATCCTGATAAAATTTTTGAAGCTGATTTGAGTGGCTTGATTGTAATTAAAAATGCAAGAGTCTATCTGCTCTAGCATCTTTATAAAATCAACATGGCATCACCATAAGAGTAAAATCTATACTCATTTTTTATCGCATTCGCATAGAGCTCTTGGGCCTTGTCAACCCCAATAAAAGAGGCTACAAGCATTAGAAGCGTTGATTTTGGCAGGTGAAAATTTGTGAGGAGATGATTTACCCTTAGAGGTTTGTTGTTCGGATGCAAAAAAAGGTTCGCTTCTCCTCTTTGTTTCTCTTTGTTTCGCATGTAAAATTCAATCGTTCTTGTTGATGTTGTCCCGACGCTAAGAATAGGTTTGTTAGAATCTAATATTGCTTTTGCTTTATCCGATATATCATAATACTCAGAATGCATGGGATGCTCTGTAATTATGTCAGCCTCCACCGGCTTAAAAGTTCCACTTCCCACATGGAGAGTGATGTATGCATGGGCGAAGTTCTTACAAATGCTTTTATGCTGCTGGGGTGTGAAATGCAGAGATGCTGTCGGTGCGGCAACTGCACCCTCGTTGAGAGCAAAAACACTCTGGTACTCACTCTCATCCTCTTTATTGTCTTCTCTTTGGATGTAGGGAGGAAGAGGAACATGACCAATCTTATCAATAATAGGTAAAATATCTTCAAATCGAAGAATTTTTTCATCTCTAAAAAAGTTTACAACTCTGCTTCCATCTTCATTCAGCTCTTTTACAACTGCAATAAGCTTGTCGTCAAAAGCTATCTGTGTCTCAACTTTAACCTTCCTTCTAATGTAAACGCTTATATCATGTGCATTTAACGCTCTGTTTATAAGTAACTCACACTTTCCGCCACTTGGTTTATGTCCAAAAAGTCTTGCTTTTATAACTTTTGTGTCGTTAAAGATGAGTGCAGTGTTATGGGGAATAAACTTTGCAAAGTCATAAAAGGCGGCATGTGTAATTGTGTCGTTTGCTCTGTCATAGACTAAAAGTTTTGCATGGTCGCGTGGAGTAGCAGGGTGAGTAGCTATGAGATTTTGCGGTAAAACAAAATCATAGCTAGAAGTGAGGGACTCTCTGTTATTCACTCTTTTTCTCTATGGCAACTGCCATATTCTGGTCTTCTTCATTCTCTTCTTCACTTTCCTCTTCAAGCGGAGGAGCAGGGTTAACCATCTTTACAATCAATATGGAGATACCATAGAGAATAACAAGAGGACCAGCCATTAAAAACTGTGTAAGAACGTCAGGTGGAGTTAAAAATGCAGCGACTATAAAAATAATAACAACAGCATATCTGAAAAATTCACGCATCTGTCTGTCATCCACCATTCCAAGAAGTGCAAGAAAGTAGGCAAAGATAGGAAGTTCAAAGGCTATTCCAAAACCAAACATAATCTTTGTAAAAAAGCCTACATACTCTTCGATGTTGATAAGAGGAGTAAATTTGAAACTACCGAATGTAATGAGAAAGTTAAATCCGAAGGGGGTAACGACATAGTAGGAGAATAAAACACCAATGACAAACATGGACGTTCCACCGACGATAAAAGGAATAATCATCTTTTTCTCATTTGCATAAAGACCAGGTGCTACGAACATCCAAAGTTGTGCAAGAATTATAGGAAGTGCACCGACAATTGCTGCAAAGAATGAAACTTTGAGGGCTACAAAAAATGCACCGCCTACTTGGTTTGTAGTTAGCATTCCATCCGCCGCATGAACTGATGTCTTTCCAACTTCAATAAGAGCTACGTTGAGTGGTTCAACCATCCAGCTTAGGAGAGGCTCATGGAA
Organism: Campylobacterales bacterium; assembly: GCA_026390115.1. Lineage (GTDB taxonomy): Bacteria > Campylobacterota > Campylobacteria > Campylobacterales > Sulfurimonadaceae > Sulfurimonas. The sequence goes on from JAPLGO010000034.1 coordinate 77,056, forward strand.
ATAAAACATTACAAAAAACATAACAACTAAACTGCCTACCGAGATAGCTAACCGCTTTCTGAGTTCTACTAAGTGGGGTCGTAATTCTTTAAACATCTGTATTTTCTTGTTTTGGTTTTTTCTCAAATGTTATTGTTTCTGCTACCGGAGCCGACTGCGGAGCTTTGGTTTTTTCAGCATCGCCAATAATGTCATCGTTTAAGCTTGTTAGACGATTGCTGACAGCGGTCATATCTGTGTTTCGCTTGAGGTCATCTCCCGCTTTTAAAAGCTCTTTTTTATAAGCAAGTGCTTCTTCTTTTATTCCCGTAGCATTTATCTCTTGCTCGAGGGAGTCTTGAATCGTTCCTATCGTTTTTTTGATTTGCTTAAAAAATTTAGCAACATCTATCATCACTCCTGGGAGTTTGTCCGGACCTAAAAAAAGTATAGCAATGATAATAATAACAAGCATTTCGCCTAAACTGAAATCAAACATGTAAAACCTCTGAAATTATGATTTCGTGATTCTAACTAAAGAATAGTTAAACTTTACATAAGCATATGAATTTTGAGTTTCATAAATATCTCAAAAATTTATTTTTACTAAAGAAACATTTTCGCTTTGCGAAAAGCACTTCGCTTGTTTTGTAGCTTTAGGGGTTGCAGGGACAATATGCAGCCGCTACTAAAACGAACGCGTCCGTTTTAGTGCGTAACATCAGGAAGAGGATAAAAAGAGTGTAATCTCATCAGCCAAAAGATAGTTGCTGTTATAAAATAAATCCTCTGAAAAATGTAGTTTATTCTCTTCAACCAGCAGTTGAGCTCTTTTTAGCTCAGGTATATTCAAAAGTTCACTCTTCACCCCTACACAAGAGCGAAAACCTAAAAATATTTTCTCCATTTTTATCTCTTCTTCACTTAGGTTTTCTACTTTGATATCTAATGGATTTTTTATGTACTCTTCTAAGATAGTAGTTGGATAAAATCTTTCGCTGTTAAGCTTTCCAACGGCACCGCTTCCCACTCCGATGTAATCTTTATAAAGCCAATAACCAAGGTTGTGTTGGCTTTGATATGTACCGAAGTTACTAATTTCATATTGCTGAAAGTCATGTTTTTTTATCTCTTTAAAAAGCCATGAGGTAAGTTTAAGAGTTTCCTTTGACATTTGCGGTTTTGATGCGAAAGCAGTTCCCTCTTCAATGGTGAGTGCATAGGCACTTATGTGGTTTATGGGCAGAGAAAAAGCTGTTTTAAGGTCATGTGAGAGAAGCTCTTTTGTATCGCCAAGAGTTGCGTAAATTAAATCAAGAGAGATGTTTTTAAAACCTGTTCTATTTGCATTCAAAATCGCTTTTTTCGCCTGTTCTCCTGAGTGAGCACGGTTGAGAAGTCCTAGTTTTTTGTCATTAAAACTCTGCACACCAAAGCTGATGCGATTTACCCCAAGCTGATGCATGCCATAAAGCCACTCTGCAGTTGCGCTGTTTGGGTTGGCTTCACTTGTTATTTCAATATCTTCTGCCATGTAAGATTTCAAGAGTGTAAAAATCGGTTCGTAGAGTTTGGGCGGGATTGTTGAAGGAGTTCCTCCCCCGATAAAGAGTGTTTCGATGCTCCTAGGTTTAGCCTCAAATCTTTGAAGTTCATACTCTAGCTGGGAGGATAGAGCCTTCATGTACTCCTCTTTGAGATGAAATTTATCAACATAAGAGTTGAAAGCACAGTAGGAACATTTGGAGTCGCAAAATGGGATGTGAATGTATAAAAGCATGTGAAATTATAACTTTATTTTTAATTTTTTAGATTAGTTGTGTTTTAATATGATTGAAGGCAATACTTCATATAATAGTCCAATTAATATTCCTTATTATTTTGGAGAAATAGTGAATAAAAATAATGAGTTTTTGCTGAAACAAAAATTTGATGAACAAGAGTTTATTTTAGAGCAAAAAAATAGAATAATTGATGAAAATGTCTACATGACAACATCTGATTTGTTTGGAAAAATTACAGAAATTTCACAAGCTTATCTTGATTTTACAGGATATAAAAAAGAAGAAGTGATTGGCAAAAATCATAGTATTTTTAGAAATGAAAAGATGGATAGCTCAGTCATAAAAAATCTTTGGGAAACAATACAAAGCAATTTACAGTGGAATGGGGAGATAAAAAATTATAAAAAAAGCGGAGAAGAGTACTGGATTCATACGATAATCGCCCCTCTTTACGATAAAGATTACAATAAAGTCGGTTACACGTCCATCAAACAAGATATTACATACAAAAAAATTTTAGAAGAACTTTCGATAAAAGATTCATTAACTTCACTCCACAACAGAAGATTTTTTGACCACTACATGAAGAGAGAAATTAAACGTTCTAATTTAAATAAAGAAAAATTTGCACTATTATTGATTGAGATTGATTGTTTTAAAGAGTACAACGAACTTTATGGCGAAAGTCAGGGAGATAAAGCTCTGATTGAACTCTCAACTAATATGAAAAACAGCATCAGCAAAGAGATAGATGACATGTTTAGAATCGGTGAGAAAGAGTTTGCGATTGTCATTATAGACAAAGAAGATTCTTATGTACAAAATATTGCTAATAAATTGGTTACATTTATAGAATCACTTCATATAACACATGCTAATAGCAAGGTTTCAAAGTATATAACCATCTCTATCGGTGCAATAAATTTATATAACTATTTGCATAATATCAACAGCAATGACCTCTATAATATTGCAGAAAATAATCTCAATGCGGCAAAAAAAGCCGGTAATAATCAGGTCGTGTTCGATATTAATGAATTTTATGTAAAAAATTTAACAAATATAAACAACATTACAAAATTGCCAAACAGGGAAGCTTTAGTGAATGATATTTCACTGCTTCAAGAGGAGGCAATGCTCATAATGCTTCATATAAATCAGATTATGTCTATAAAAGAAATTTATGGTTTTGACATAGTAAAAAATCTTATTTCAAAAAAAGCTAAGCAACTGGGTGAAGTTTTAATAGATGGAGAGGCATCGCTCTACAGCCTCAATTTACAGGAATTTGCAATACTTATTACTAATAAATCTCTTTTTGCTAAGTATCTGTTGCTTCTAAAATATTCAATATTGATTGATAATATAGAAGAAGATGTCTATAAAAGCAGTGAGAGCAGCTGCATTGTAACTGATTTTACGGCTGGTATCGCATATGGTTTAAAAAATATATTTAACCATGCAGATGTTGTTTTGCAAGAGGCGATTCTTACTAAAAAAAGCTATATTGTTTATAAAAACAACCAAAGCACAAGAGAGTTGCAAAAAGCTACTATTGAAAGAATGAGGGTTTATAAAAATGCACTTTATACCGGAAATATTATTCCCTATTTTCAGCCAATTATTGACATGAAAGACGGAAAGGTTATGAAGTATGAAGCTTTGGCAAGACTGCAAACCGACAGCGGTGAAATAATTACCCCCTACTATTTTTTAGACTCGGCAAAAGAGGATAAAACTTTTGAGTATTTTACCAGACAGATGATGCAAAAAGTGTTTAATGTATATGCAGTAAAAAAAACTCACATCTCAATAAATCTTACCTATGAAAATATAAGTTCAGAGAGTATGATTAATTACATAATAAATAGACTTGATAGTTATGGCGGAGAGGGCATTACCTTTGAAATAGTAGAGTCGGAAGATATCGCTGATTACAATGTGGTTGAAGAGTTTATCCTTATGGTGAAGGGGTACGGATGCAAAGTTTCAATAGATGATTTTGGATCAGGTTACTCAAATTTCACAAATATCATAAAATTAAATATTGACTATATTAAACTTGACGGCTCTTTGATAGAAAAATTAAACACTGATTCGAATGTGAGACATATGATAGAAGGGCTTTTGATATTTTCTAAAAATGCAAATATCAAAACTATTGCAGAGTTTGTAAGTTCTAAAGAGCTTGCAGAGAGTGTCAAAAAGCTCGGCATTATTCTCAAGGGTACTATTACGGAGAACCTAGAAGTGCAGAGAGTTATGATTTGATTTAGAGATTATTAAAGAGTTGTTCATGGCACGACAGGCCAAAATAGGCTTGCCATGAATGAACTCTTTGTTGAATTATTTTGCCAAAGTGTTTAGAGAATGGATAATATCATCCATTTTGTCACTTATGCGGCTTACTTCGTCAGAGATGTCATTTACTTCATCTGCATTTCTGTTGAGAGTGTCAGACGTTTCAGAGATAGATTGAATTAAAACATTTGTTGTCGCTGATGTTTCAGCTAAACTTTTTTGTGTTCTCTCCGCCAGCTTTCTAACTTCATCGGCTACAACTGCAAAGCCTCTTCCATGTTCACCCGCTCTTGCGGCTTCAATAGCTGCATTGAGGGCAAGAAGATTGGTCTGGTCTGCTATGTCACCGATAGTGGATAGTATCTCTTTTGTCTTATTTGCATTTGAAACGAGTGTTTGAAGACTACCGACCATCTCGTTCTCTTTTTGAGAAACATCATGTATTCTATGGACGGCGTGTTGAATCATGTCTTTTAGCTCAATAATTGTAGTGTCGGTAATGTTGCTTATAGTCCTATTGAGAACACCCGAAGTTTCAAGTATGTGATTTTGAGAGTTTTCATTCTCTTTTTGCATATTCTGAAGCGACTCACCGAGTAAATTTATGTTGTTAAGTAAATAAGCCATCTTCGCTTCAACCTTCACTTCGCTCCTAGCGGTAAATGTACCATGAGAAAAATTTTGCAAAGTTTTGATTGCGTTGTCAAGATTTTTTTCTGACGATATTAACATGTTATTCATACTATTTCTAAGAACATGCACGTAAGGAGTTTTGGAATCAGCCCCGACCCTGCAAGAGTAGTGACCCTTTGAGACTTTATCTGCTAAAAGTACCATCTCTCCTGCTACTTTTGTATCCTCTAAAACTGATTTTTCATAAATTCCTACAAGTTTATTTATATCTTTTTCAACTTCATCTGTGGTTACATTATTAATATTGATTTTATTTCTTTTAAACTCCAGCATCTCATCGATTTCAATTAAAACTTTATGAATATTTGAGTTGCCTGAAGAGTTTTGCATCTGCAAAGTTATGGTCAGTATGAAAACAACAACTGCTAGAACAGTGTGTATTAGAGCTGAATCCGTTAAAAAAAGAGAGAGGATTAAGACTGCAAAAGCTACTGCAATCATTATATTTTTTTGTATGGTGTTCATATTTTGTTTTCCTATTTTAAAGTTTTATAGAGTGATTGAGCTTCATTAATCTCTTGCTCCGAAGGTTTTCTTCTGCATGAAAGGTATGTTCGGGCATGTCTTACTTCATCATACATTGGATAGACGGTTGCAAAAACCCAGTAGAAACCGCCGTCTTTTGTTCTGTTTTTTACATAACCCCGCCAAACTTTATCCTGTTTTACAGTGTCCCATAAATCTTTAAATGCAACTTTTGGCATGTCGGGATGTCGCACAATATTGTGTGATTTGCCGATTAATTCATCTATCGTGTAGCCGGCTATCTTACAAAAATCATCATTAGCAAATAAGATAATACCTCTTTCATCGGTTTGTGATACTAGGAAATCATCACTTTTTAAGAAATGTTCTTGCATATATTTCCTCCCTGTATTTTAAAATATTGCTCTTTGTTATATTTAAACTTAGTCTGTAAACATTAGCAACTATAGTTCCAACTGCAATATTTATAGAGCTTGTAAAATTAGCTTATTTTAATAGCAAATTATGTACAATTTCGGCTACTAAGATTTAGGTGTTTTAATGAGCAAAGAAGATTTATATCGTCCAAATGTGGCGATGATTATTGTTTCAAGCAATTATCCAGAGAAAAAAGAGATTTTTATTGCACAAAGAAACGATTTACTTGATATTTGGCAGTTTCCTCAAGGCGGCATAGACAGCGGAGAGGAGATAGAAGAGGCACTTTTTCGTGAACTTGAAGAAGAGATTGGAACAAATAAAGCTAAAATAATCGCAGAATATCCGGAGTGGATCTCTTATGATTTTCCAGAAAAAATAGCTAAAAGCATGCAGCCTTACAAGGGGCAGACGCAGCGATATTTTTTGCTTAAACTCAAAAAGAGTGCGATTATTAACTTGGAGACAAAACATCCTGAGTTTATATCGCACAAATTTGTACATGTCGATGAGGTTCTTGGTTTGACAGCACATTTTAAAAAGCATGTCTATAAAACAGTGATAGAATATTTTAAAAAAGAGGGTTATCTTTAACATGTTAATAGTACAAAAATTCGGCGGAACAAGCGTAGGTGATTTGGAGCGAATCCAAAATGTGGCAAATCGTGTTGCAGAGACAAAAAAAGCCGGCAACAATGTTGTTGTGGTTGTCTCTGCTATGAGCGGAGAGACAAATAAGCTTGTTGCTTATGCTGAACATTTTTCCAAAAATCCTTCAAGAGGGGAGATGGATATGCTGCTAAGTTCAGGCGAGAGAGTTACAGCTTCACTTTTGGCTATTGCACTTTGTGAAATGGGTTATGATGCAGTCTCCATGAGCGGCAGAAAAGCAGGCATAGTAACTGATAATATTCATACAAAAGCCAGAATTGAAGAGATAGACCCGATGACCATGAATAAGGCAATAAAAGAGGGCAAAATTGTTGTTGTTGCAGGTTTTCAGGGTGTATCGCAAGATGGAAATGTAACAACACTCGGCCGCGGCGGAAGCGATCTTTCTGCAGTTGCTATTGCGGGGGCTTTAAGAGCTGATTTATGCGAGATTTATACGGATGTTAGCGGTATTTTTACAACTGACCCCCGAATAGAGCCAAAGGCTAAAAAGCTTGATAAAATCTCATATGACGAGATGCTCGAACTTGCAAGTCTGGGTGCAAAAGTGCTTCAAAACCGCTCAGTTGAGCTGGCAAAAAAATTAAATGTAAATTTAGTAACAAGAACAAGTTTCTCAAACGAAGAGGGAACATTAATAACGAAGGAAGAAAATATCATGGAAAAACCATTAGTAAGCGGAATAGCATTAGACAAAAATCAGGCTCGTATCTCTTTGATGGGCGTAAAAGACAGACCGGGAATAGCGTCAGATATTTTTAATAAACTGGCAACGGCCGAAGTAAATATAGATATGATAATCCAGAATATTGGACAAGACGGTACTGCAAATATAGATTTTACTGTGGCGGTCGGCGACTTGTTTGATGCTAAAGCAGTGGTTGATTCATTTGTTGAGAGTGGAGATATCAGAGAAGAATCTTATGATGAAAACATCTGCAAGGTTTCTATTGTGGGCGTTGGTATGAAGTCACATACGGGCGTTGCTGCAAAAGCATTTTCAACAATGGCGGCAGAAAATATTAATATAAACATGATTTCAACTTCAGAGATAAAAGTCTCTATGGTAATTGCAGAAAAATATGCAGAGTTGGCTGTGAGAAGTTTGCATAGTGCGTATGAGTTAGACAAATAAACGCTCACATGCAGGATTTTGCACAGTGGAGTTTGGATGCTATCAGAGAAGAGGGCGGCAGTTTAAGCTGGTTGGAAGAACATAGGTTTGACTGGACGACAACTACGGCACTGGCATTAGAACAGATATTAAACGGCAAAACAGTTATTTTAATAACAGATGAAAAAAGAAAGTGGTTTGAGACATATATTCTCACTTCTATAAATAAAGCAACTATGGATAGACCTCTTTTACCGATTGTAAGCATAGATGCACTTTATAGTCACTATGGGACAGTGAATGGTGGCGAGATGATAGACATGCTTGATGATATGATTTCACTCTCTTTCAAAAGCGACTATTTCTTTTGGTACATCGGTAATGGCGATGACAAAAGAGCAGATGTAGCCAAAAGAAAAGACAATAGTTACCTTTGGCTTTTTGATGAAGATTTTCATAATGCTTTTACGCTTAAATCATACGATACGCGTTTGGATATAAAGCTATTGCAACTTTTCCGTCTTTTTAACTCATCTCTTAATGCAACTATGTTTGGAGAGGTCGATGTTGCCTCATGAGAGTAGGAAAGGTTATATTCTTATTGCAACAGAGATTGAAGCGGAATTTCAGAGGCTAGAATCAGAGCTGAAACCTCATAGAGTTGTAGGTTTTATAAGAGAAAAATTTCTGCTCGAAGATGCCAAGGCTGTTATAGCTGAGGCATATATAAGTGAATCTCAAACAAAATATATTGTTATGGGTGCGCTGAAGTTTCACACAGTCTCTCAAAACTCTCTCCTTAAAATGCTCGAAGAACCTCCTAGAAATATAGAATTTATCATTATCTCTCCAACCAAATCAAATCTGCTTGCAACTGTTCGTTCACGATTGCCGATACTTCAAGGTGAGAGTTTACATGAGGTGATGCAAGTCAATTTAAATCTAGCCAGATTGGATTATGCGCAAATATTTTCCTTTTTAAAAGAGCATGCAAGAATAAAAAGGAGTGAAGCAAAACTTCTTCTTGAAGCACTTTATCATAGGGCAACGGTTGTTGATATGCTTATTCTTAGCTCTTCTCAGCTGGAGAATTTTGATAAGGCGTACAGACTTTTGGAGTTAAACTCAAGACCTCAAAGCATATTTGCGATGATACTTATGGGTTTTGTAGGCGAGAAGTAGTAATGCAGATTGAGAAATTATCCAATGCTATTGATGCAAAAAAGTATCTTAGAGAGTTGGGCGTGGATGGTGGCGGTTTAGATATTCTTGCGTCAAAAATGAAGCATCATGTTATCTATATAAGAGATTTGCATGTCGGAGCTGCCAACATCTTAAAGCAAGACGCACTTTCGATAGGTGCAGATTTGGCGGTGCCTCGCGGAACTGTAATTGCTGCAACGCGACATGTAGATTGTATTTTAATAGCTACCGATAAACAATTAAAAACATTGAGTAAAAAAGAGTTGATGCAACCTTTCGGACTGGGAGAGCTGGCAAAAAAACTTCAAGAATTTACAACTATTCGCATGCCCCAACATGTGGAGATAATGGGAATTATTAATGCGAACAGTGACAGCTTCTATTCAAATAGCAGATTTAGAGATGCACATGCTATTGATGCAATATTGAAAATGATAGAAGAGGGTGCAGATATTATAGATATCGGCGGAGTTTCATCTCGCCCGAATGCACCAAAAGTAAGTGTTGAAGAAGAATTTGAGAGAGTAAAGCCGATTCTGGATGCGATAGCAAATGAGAGACTTTATGAAAAAGTCAAGTTTAGTATTGACAGTTATGAGCCATTAGTTATTTCACATGCCCTAGAGAGCGGATTTAAAATAGTTAATGATATAACGGGACTGCAAAATGATGAAGTCTGCAAACTCTGTGCTGCTTATGACGCAACTGCTGTAATTATGCACATGCAAGGGACTCCGCAAACTATGCAGGAGAATCCTGAGTATGAAAATATACTCAGTGATGTTTACACATTTTTAAAAGAGAGAATTTTAAAGGCTGAGTCTTTCGGAGTGAGTGATATAATAGTTGACGTAGGCATAGGTTTTGGGAAGTCATTGGAAGATAATTTAATGTTGATTAAACATTTAGAAAATTTTTTAACGCTGAAGAGACAGATATTGGTCGGTGCGTCAAGAAAATCAATGATTGATAAGATTAGCGCATCCTCTATAGAAGATAGATTAAGCGGAACTATCGCCCTGCACTTAGAAGCAGTAAATAATGGAGCCTCCATAATTCGTGTGCATGACGTAAAAGAACATCTTCAGGCTCTGAAAATTAAAAAAGCATTGGATACACTTTAAAATGGGTTATATAATATGAAATTTCCAATTATCGGTGATATAGCGAGCAAAACTGTTATAACGGTTAATATTAATGAAAGTGCTGCAAAAGCAATAGAACAGATGTTAAAGCATGAGCATCGGCATGTTGTAGTAGAAGATAAAAATGAATATTTTATTATTAGTGTGATAGATATTTTAAATTTGCAAGAGAAAAAAATAACACTTGATACACCTCTGTCTTCATTAAAACTGCGAAAAGTATCGGTCATAAACAAACATAAAAATGTTTTGGATACTTTAGAATTTTTGAGTGACAATGTTGAGTATATCTGCGTAACAAATGATGATGAGACACTTTATGGGCTTTTAACCCATACGGATATAACAAGCAATATAGACCCGGACACCTTAATGGAGAATTATAGACTTCAAGATTTTTTAAAGCTTGGAAGAAGGATGAAATGGGTCTCAAAGGATGAAAAAATATCTGATTTAATTGCTGATATGGTTGATTCGGCTTATGATAATGTGATTGTTGTTGATAACTTGAAGCCGATAGGGATATTAACAACAAAAGATGTAATGAAATTGATTAAAGCACAGGTTGATTTTAATGTTGCAGTTGAAGTACATATGTCAAAGCCTGTTGATAGCATCAGCAAAAGCTCATCCATCAAAGAGGCCCTCAATTTCTTAAAAAGCAAGCATTACAAAAGAGTTGTCGTTGTTGATGATGATGGAAAATTGGTAGGTATAATCTCACAAAAAGAGCTTATCTCATTGACTTACTCAAAATGGGCTGTACTTATGAAAGAGTATCAAGAGGAGTTAAGCGAAATAAATGTGATGCTCGAAGATAAAAATAGAGAGTATGAAACAATCGCTTCAACAGACTCTTTAACGGGGTTATATAACCGTTATAAATTTTCAGAACTCTATCTCTCTTCGCTTCTGGCTATGAAGCAGAGGCATAATGAGATGTCTTTGATAATATTGGATATTGACTTATTTAAAAAAGTGAATGACACCTATGGGCATAATGCTGGTGATAAGGTTCTTGTACAAGTTTCGCATGCGTTGCTTAAAACATTGAGAAACATTGATATAGTTTGCAGATGGGGCGGAGAGGAGTTTGTTGTGCTCCTGCCTACTGCATCGCTTGAGAATGCTTACTCTTTGGCTCAAAAGATAAGAACGCATATAGAAGAGTTAGAGATAGATATTGTCGGACACATCACAGCCAGTTTCGGTGTGGCTCAAGTTTTAGAGAGTGACGACATGCAAAGCGTAATTGACAGAGCGGATAAGGCTCTCTATTTAGCTAAAGCGTCTGGCAGAAATTGTGTGAAAACTTGCAGTGAAATTTAATCTCTGATGTTATGCACTAAAACGAACGACTTCGTTTTAGTGGCTGCTTCTAACGTCCCTTCAATCCCCTAAAGTTACAAAACAAGAGAATCGTTTTTCGCATAATGAAAATGTTTCTTTAGTAAAAACTTTGTTTTTCTAGAGTTTCAAGGTAATCACGGGTTTCGTAAAACCCATGTTACAGACTAGTTTGCTTCTTTTATAAAAGCTTTTACTATCTCTTGTCTCTCAAGAGGTCTGTCTCCGGCTGAACGGCCAAGTGTAGAAACCTCATTTAACTTTTTTATAGTCTCCATTGATGCTTCGTTCGCATGTCCAAATATAGTATGTCTTCCGTTTAGCCATGGAGTTTTGGCTGTTGTTATAAAAAACTGACTTCCATTTGTATTTTCCCCGGCATTTGCCATGGCAAGAACACCGGCAGTATCAAAAGTTTTGCTTTTAAACTCATCTTTAAAAGGTTTTTTCCAGATACTCTCTCCTCCGCGTCCAGTCTCAGTCGGGTCTCCGCCTTGAATCATAAAATTTTTGATTATTCTATGAAATGCGATGCCATTATAATAGCCATTTTTTACATGTGTGGTGAAATTCTCCACCGCAAGTGGGGCAACATCCGGATATAACTCCAGCTCAATTGTGCCTTGAGTAGTTACTAAAACTACATGCGGATTTGGACCTTCCGCCCATAAACTCAACATCACGAATAGTGATAAAATTAATGCTTTCATATATCTTCCTTTTATTTTTTTTGTAAATTTAAACATACTGAATTTATACAGTATCTAAGCCCGGTCGGTTTTGGACCATCCTCAAAAACATGTCCCAAATGAGCATCGCAGTTTGAACATTTGGCTTCGGTACGAATCATACCATGCGTCACATCTTTTATCTCCGTAATTGCACCATCAATACAACTATAATAACTCGGCCATCCGCTGCCAGAGTCAAACTTAGAGGTTGAGTCAAAGAGCGGCGAATCACAACAAACACATTTATATAGACCGTCATCTTTACTATTGTAAAACTCTCCTGTAAACGGTGCTTCAGTCCCATGTTGTCTGCATACGGAAAAAGCTTCAGGGCTTAGCTGTGCTCTCCATTCCTCTTCACTTTTTACTATCTTCAAAGTCACTCCTTAAGCTAATTAATTTTTTACACTCATCATCATGCAATACATAAACACTATCACTGCAAATATTGTAGGCATATTCAAGCTCAATTAATGAGGCAAAACAGATATCCATAAGTATGACAAACTTGGCTTCTATAGCATTTGTATCAGAATAAGTTGCAAGCAATAACTTTTCAATATCTTGGTCTATTAATTTTAGAGAGTTATCTAGCAGTACAGCGCTGTCTTTTATATAACTTTCTAGATCTTCACTTAATTTTTCTCTGCTTAATGCACTGCTGACTACCAAAATATCCTTCGGCCTATGGAATTCTAGCAAAGATGAAATTATTTGCAATGCCTTGGCATGTGGGTTTGCTTTTACAAATAGAACTTTTTTATTCTCTTTAACAAAGTTTTTGTTGAATGTATAGGTTTCGTTTAGCTGTTTGTTACTTCTGACTAATAATAAATCTGCCCCATGCTGTATCTGTTTTAGGTAATATTTAAATTCATTGGAAAACATATCAGAATCATCACCAATTATCACATCTGCTACACTGTACTCTTTATCTACTAAAGTTTTACTTGCATCTATTTCGTTACCTAGGGGTGCTTTGTTTAATTTTTTTAGATGCCTATTTAGTAGTTCTAATGGTGTGATAATCTCTATTTCTGTAGCATCAAACTCTACCTGTGCACGGTCAATTATATTTACCAGCTTTCTTTTGAGTAAATCACATGAGAGGGCAGTAGGTTTAATAATTATAATTTTAAGGTTTGGATTTCTTAGTTTTTGTAAAATTACTTTCAGGAGGAATGAAGTCGTTTTTCCGCTTCCCGTGGGTGAACTAAGAATTTCAAAAGATAAAAAAGGAGCGTCTATAAACTCTTGTTGTTCTTTTGTTGCCATGTTAAGAGTATTTTTATTATCCAATATCGCATATTGAACCACAATATTGCCGATAATAGTATATATATCGGGAAGGGGTTCTTTTGGCAGTGGGATATCTTTTATTTTTTTTATGATTTCATCTTGAGATAGGTCATTAAACATAATTTTCTCTTGTGGCATCAGTTCCTGAAAGGATGAGTTTAGATGCTCATATTGAGCACTGTTGAGATGTTCCATGATTACATAGTTATGTAGAGGCAGAGAATTGATCTGTGTCATTTCACTAAATTTCCGTTTCATTAATGCATGTGACTTTTCAAAAGACAATGTCTCATAGGAAGCCTCTCTCTTAGGGACTTTTTCTATTTTTGCATTTTTTAAATCATCATAGAGCCAATCTTTGTGTTCAAACAGATATACTCCGCGTGTACTATCTAGAATAAGTAACGGAACAAAAATAGCTTCGGAATGATGATATATTGTGATGTTTTCATAGATTAATAGATTGTTCTTTAGACTAACAAATTTCAGATTCTTTAAAATTATTGATTCCGGAGTTTTTAGAGATTTTTGATGTTTTTTAAATATGTTTAAGGAAAAGAGTGATTTCATTGAAGGAATAAAATATTGCCGCAAATTTTGCGGGCAATATTGAAACTATTTACTAGCAGTTACACGGTCTTTAAGACCTTTACCTGCTTTAAACTTAGGAACCATTTTATCTTCTGTAGTGTAAGTTTTATCAGTACCTGGAACTTTACCGCTTTTACCTTTTTGTAATGCTGCTGTAAAACTACCAAAACCGACTAAAGAAACATCTTCTTTTGCAACTAATGCAGAAGTTACAGCTTCCGTAAACGCTTTGATTGCTGCTTCTGCTTCTACTTTAGTTTTGTAGTTGCCATTTGCCTGTACTAATTCAACGAATTGAGCTTTATTCATGAGAGAGACCCTTTGGATTAAAAAGATTTCCGAAATTATTTACGCACCACAGTAAATACCGCAGTTACAAAATAATTCAGCTACGCGTACTTTATAATTTATTTGCTTAAATATTTCTTCTTTTTAGTAATAAATGCTATAAAATGTGAAATATTTGTCTCTTTTAGCCCATATTTAGCGTGCTTTATAAGGGTGCCCACAGGCAGTGTGCTTCCTTTGGACATAATCAAAGCCGATATATCTTTTATTTTTTGATATTTTTCATGGCTTGAATGAATAGATAAAAAAACCTCTTCTAAACCGTCTCTCTCATTCTTAGTTAAAGCACCCATTAATTAATCCTCAAGTTTATTAATTTTTCTAACTGTTCTGATAATTTCTTCATCATCTAATTGTCCAAGCATTTTCATAACAGTAATGGCTGCTTGAGGCTTAGCACGTCCTAGCTTCCAGTCCTGATATGTACGCATAGAAATCCCAAGCGAATTGGCCATATCTTTGAGAGATATTTTTTTGCCATTATTTTGAGACTCTAAAGAGTTATGAAGAATATTAAACAGATCATCAATTTGCATTAGACGATTATACGGAATAAATACTTAAATATACATATTAATATTATCAACATATGTTAAATTTGGTATTTTATCTCATATATATAATGTATTGATATAAAAAAATTATAAATAAGTATATTTAAATACTATTACATACGGAATACCGTATATGTGTTATATTGATTTATTCTTCTTAAAAATGAAAATATTGAGCCTGAAAAAAAGCTCAACTAAAAAATGAAGGGGGGGGTAAGATTTATTTAGTAGGAATAGTTTTATTAGTAGGGAGAAGAGTGATTGAATCTTCAGTAATTTTTAAGTGAAACGGCTCATAGCTGCGAGCATCAGTCTTAAATTCAATTTCACTGTCATCATCCAGTGTGAATATAATTTTATTATGCCCCTTGAGAGGTTGCTCTATGGTTATTTTCGCTTCTTTAGAAGAATTTTTTATAGTACTCTGCTCTTGTCTTAAATCTGATATTTTCTTTTGTATAATGGACGCTTCAGTTGGATTGTGTCTGAGAGCTTCTTCAAGATCATCTTTAAGATCAGCAATTTCACCTGTAATAAAATTTAGCTTCTTCATTAAAACAGGTATTTCTTTATAGTTAATTTTTAATATATTATCTTCACCACTGATTAGTTTGATGGT
The DNA here is from genome assembly GCA_026390115.1 of Campylobacterales bacterium. Taxonomy (GTDB): domain Bacteria; phylum Campylobacterota; class Campylobacteria; order Campylobacterales; family Sulfurimonadaceae; genus Sulfurimonas. The sequence continues at coordinate 92,339 of JAPLGO010000034.1, forward strand.
GATAGAGTTTGAAGCATAAACTTTCAAATTATTTTTTACATGACCTATCGTTACATTTTGAGCATAAATAGATCCGCCAAGTGAAGTTTCTACATCTACATTAGTTGCATGTACTTCACCGCCCTCAAGTACACTGATTTTTGCATTGTTGCAGCTTAAAGTGCCTTTGTGTCTGTTAATATTAGCAAATCTGGCATATTGAGTCGAATCTTTATGTGTTGCTCCATCTATTTTGAGATTAACAGCCTCTAAAATGCTTTTTGCACCAACATGCCCTCTTACATGTATTGTCTCGGATACAAGGGTCACACCCTCTCCAATACTGTCTTTGCTTGAGTCATTTTGAGATATTAGCACCTCTATGTTGTTTTTTTCACCAGAAGCTACAGAGTTGTTATGCCGTGAGAGTTCAAGTATATTTATTCTATTACTAACAGAGAGATAATTTTTTGTATAGTTTATATACCCTTTTTTTTTGCTTTTGTAGAGTTTTTTTGTATCATCTTCGACTATCTCTATGCTCTCCTTATCAATATCACATTCTAGATCCTCTTTATTCTTCCCTAAAATATTGCTTAGCTCTTCCCCAAACGCATTTAGACCGTTTTTGCCAAATCTTGGTTTAATAAATTCAATTAAAACTTCACCCTCTTCAACTTCTATTACTTGGTTGTTTTTATTGTTTTCTTGAAACCACATAATGAGTTTGCTCTCTGTTGTAACTTCAGGTTCTATCCCATCAAAAAGAGGGAGTCTGATTCTTTTCGTAAATTTTCCTGCATATAGATGATTTACAAAAGCTTTGAGGTTCTTTATCATCGGGTCATCAAATAAATTTATCAAAATTGAATTTTCTGCTTTTATTTTATTTATCTCTTGAAAAATAAGTAAATAGAGTTCTTTTGGCTGATATGATTTATATGGTATTTCAGAATCTGGATCAATAATAATCTTAGGGTGGTCAGAGTGCTCGCCAAAATCTATAGAGTAGTTAAGAATGAGATCTCTCTTAGCCATTTTATTTATACTAATATTATAGATTTGCCTAAATTCTACATGCTCATTTAAAATTTTATTTTTATCACTGTACTGTAAATTCAAATCTTCATTGGATAATCGGAACTTATCGTTCATTACATCTTTTACATATGTTTCAACACTGTTTATCGTGAAGTCACATTCAGACAAAGCAATTTTATTTTCTGAAATATATTCTCTCATAGCTTTTTTAATATTTCTTGTTCTTACTTGCACAGTTTCGCTCATATTTATCCTTAATATTCTAGTAAATCGCTGTAATCATATTTTGAAAAATCCAAAAATAATTTACCATTTTGTTGAAGCACTCTAATGTCATTATCATAAACTGCCAAGAACCTCTTTTTTATAATTTTTCTCTGATGTGATTTTAAATCTAACGTTCTCAAATACTCTCTAAGTTCAATCAACTGAAACTTCTTGTCCTTTGTCTGAGTGTCTTCTATGGCTTCGTAATTCTGAATTTCATGAACTGTTTGTTGTCTGTTATCAAGCATTAATTTGGCATTTACAAGCTCCAAAATATTTTTCAGTTGTTCGTCTTTAGCACTATAAACCTGCTCTATTTTATTCATTTCATCACGAAGCATCTGCTCTTTGTCATCAACTAACTTGTCTATTTTAGATTCTAGCTGTGCAATTTTTTCTTTTAGTTGCTGATTCTCTCTTTGATAAAGGGCAAGCACCGTGGCAACTGTTATTTTAGGTTTCACCAAAGCTTTTGCAGCCTCTTCTTGAGATTTCACTTTAACCTCAAGACTGCTATGTCTTTCGATAGAATTTCTTGTTACCAAAATATAGGTGACTCCATCATCAATAATATAATTAAGCTTCTTCTCTTTAAGTTTTGAGCTAATCATCTCTTTAGACATTCTAAAATGTCTTGAGTACTCATCTAGTGTCAATCTCATTTATTAGATCCTCAGACTAAATAGACAACTTGTTATTTAGCTCTTTGCGTAATTCGGAATTTGTATTTATTATGGCAATTTTAGCATAAAAAGCAAATATTTAAATCTATCTTTATCGGCTTTTGCACTTTTTGGTTACGAATTAAATGTATGAAAAAAGTTATTTTAAATGTAGCGTGTAATATAATCTCACAATTAAAATTTTTAGGGAGTCATTATGAGCAAAGGTATTTTAGATATTGTAAAACCAGGAGTTCTTTTTGGTGAGGATGTACAAAAAGTTTATGCATATGCGAAGGAAATGGGCTTTGCAATACCTGCTGTAAATGTTATTGGAACAGATTCTATAAATGCTGTTTTAGAAGCTGCTGCAAAAGTAAAATCTCCTGTGATTATTCAGTTTAGCAACGGTGGAGCTTTATTTTATGCGGGAAAAGGACTAAGCAACGAAAACGAAAAATCTGCGATTGCCGGAGCAGTTTCTGGTGCTATACATGTGCACATGATGGCGGATGCTTACGGAGTTCCTGTCATTCTTCACACAGACCATGCAGCCAAAAAACTTCTCCCTTGGATAGATGCACTTCTTGATGCGGGAGAGAGTTATTTTGCTGTTCAAGGCAGAGCACTCTACTCGTCACACATGCTAGACCTTTCAGAAGAGCCGTTAGAAGAAAATATCGAAATTTGCAAAGCTTATTTAGAAAGAATGAGCAAAATCGGCATGTGTCTTGAGATAGAGCTTGGCGTAACTGGCGGAGAAGAGGACGGTGTTGACAACAGCAGTATCGATAATGCACTTCTTTATACTCAGCCGGAAGATGTGGCGTATGCTTATGAAGAGTTAAACAAGATATCACCTAACTTTACGATTGCAGCCTCATTCGGAAATGTTCATGGGGTTTATAAGTCGGGCAATGTTATTTTAACTCCAAAAATTTTAGATAACTCTCAAAAATATATTCAAGAAAAATTTAAAACTGGCGAAAAACCCGTAAATTTTGTTTTTCATGGTGGTTCGGGTTCAGCTCCAGAAGAGATTGCAGAAGCAATCAATTATGGCGTTATAAAAATGAATATAGATACGGATACACAGTGGGCAACTTGGGTTGGTGTTAAAGATTATTATGAAAAAAATCGTGACTATCTTCAAGGTCAGATTGGAAACCCGGAAGGTGATGACAAACCAAACAAAAAATATTATGATCCAAGAAAATGGTTAAGAGCAGGGCAAGAGACACTGATTGCTCGTTTGGAAGAGGCATACTCTAACTTAAATGCGAATGGCAGAAACTAATAGTAGAGCTAACGTTCTATTATTTTCACATGCTTTTAGCATACCGAGAATCTTTGTTGTTTTTCTCGGGTACATGTGGATTTTGCAAGTAGTAAAGTTCTAAGAGTTGATTTACTCTATTTTGATTAAATCTCCAAAAATGCTTTGCATCAAAATCTGCGTCACTTTTCATTTTTTCATATAACTCATTTGGAGTTATTGTATCTTCATTTTCTTTTATCACTTTGAGCATAAGTTGCATCAGCTCCTCTTGAGAGGTTTTTGTCGTATCATCATCCGGTAGCTCTTTATTTGGCAAAAATTCATAAATTTTCCATATCCCAATAATCATAAAGAGTATAAAAAAGAGCATCATCCAAGTTGCAATATCAAAATTCATCGTCTATTTTCCTTCTTTGTTTAGAAATATCTTATTACATTTTGGTTAAAATTCGACTATGAATGATAAAATATTTACAAAACCGATAAAAAAACAGTTTGAATTTGATGAGGAGGTTGCGGCGGTCTTTGATGACATGCTGCAGCGAAGTGTTCCTTTTTATAGAGAGTCTCAAAAAATAACAGAGTTTTTTGCATTAAAGCAGCTGGAAAATGGAGGAGTTCTCTATGATTTAGGTTGCTCGACTGCTTCTTTGCTTTTGAATATACATAGAAAATTAAAGTGTGAAGCTACTCTGATAGGTCTTGATAACTCGGAAGCCATGTTAAAGCAAGCCAAAAAAAAGTGTGAAGCGTACGGTGCAAAAATAGAGGTGAAAAATGCTGATATTTTGGAGTATGAGTATGCAATAGCAGATGTTTTTGTAAGCAACTACACTCTGCAGTTTATTCGTCCACTCGTCAGAGAAGAACTCATAAAAAAGATTTCAAACTCTTTAAAAAAAGATGGACTATTTATTTTCAGTGAAAAAGTAATAAGTCACCACTCTAAATTAAACAAAGATTTAATTGAGTGTTATTATGATTTCAAAAAAGAACAAGGCTACTCAGAGTATGAGATTATGCAAAAAAGAGAAGCACTTGAGAATGTTCTTGTTCCATACAGTGAAGAAGAAAATATTAAAATGGCGAAAAGTTGCGGCTTTTCTCACTGCGAGGTAGTGTTTCGCTGGGCAAATTTTGCTACTTTTATTGCTGTAAAGTAAACTTATTTAATATAATCATAAACCGCTTCGCCAACATCCTTAGCTGTATCGACAACTTTTCCGCCGGCATCTTTTGTAGCATTAACAACTTTCCTAGTGGCTTTTCCAGTAGCTTCTCCGGCTTCTTCATATGTAACTATGTCATCTTTGCCGCACTCTTTGTGGTAATAACCTTGATAATCATAGTATTCTTCGCAATCGCTGTAGTATTTCGCAGATACTCCATGTTTATTGAAGCAGCCAGTGAACAAGAAGGCAGTTAAGAGTAATAGTGCTGTTTTTTTCATAATAAAATTATACCTCCCTAAACTTTGAATGTTTCTTTTGTCTTACAAAACTGAGTTAAAAAACACTCTTCACACTTTGGATTTTTAGCCTTGCATATATAACGACCAAAAAGAACCATCCCCTGATGAAGCGCATGCAGGTTGTTTTTAAACTTTTTAACAAGGGTTGCCTCTGTCTTAGTTGCAGTTGTGTCATCGCTAAGACCAAGCCTATGTGAAACTCTAAAGACATGCGTGTCCACTGCCATAAGATTTGCACCCGTATATTCTATCATCACAACATTTGCTGTTTTTTGCCCTACACCTGCGAGAGTAATAAGCTCCTTTTCGTTCATTGGAATTTCACCGCCATACACTTCAACAACTCTTTTTGCCATCTCTATAAGATTTTTAGCCTTGTTATTAAAAAAAGAGCAGCTGTTTATGATTGCCTTTACTTCATTTAAATTTGCATTTGCAAGGAGATTCGGATTTGGATATTTTCTGAAAAGTTCAGGCGTAATAAGGTTTACTCTTTTATCGGTACATTGTGCTGAGAGGGCAACTGCAACCACTAATTCATAAGCATTTTTATACTCAAGTTCAGTAACCGCATCATTATATCTATCAATAAAAAGTTGATGGATATCTGCTATCTCTTGTTTTGTTGCTTTTTTCATAAGGGAATTCTACACTCAAAAACCTTTGCCTACATAAATAGCGCTAAAAAGTTATGTTTGTTTAATATCCATTAGCATAATCTTACTAAAATCCTGAACTTAAAATTCGATTACACACAAGGATATTCCATCATATGAAGACTAGAACAAAGATATTATCGGCAATTTTATTGGCTGGCTCACTTTTAAATGCTCAAGGGCTAGTAACTGTAAATGGTGTAGAAATTACTCAAAAAGATGTAGATACGGAGCTCATGAATGCAACTCAAGGCAGATTCAATCAGGTTCCTGCAGATAAACAAGCAGAATTTAGAAAGCAGGTTCTGGATCAATTGGTAGCTAAAGAGTTAGTGTTCGCTGATGCAAAAGAGACAGGAATACTTAAATCAAAAGAGTTTGAAGAAGAGTATGAAAAAGTTAAAGAGAGAATCAAAAAAGAGTTGGCTATTCAAGTTTGGCAGAAAAAAGAGCTTGACAAAGTAGTTGTATCTGAAAAAGAGCTCAAAGAGTATTATGACAAAAACAAAGAAGAGTTTAATGAAAAAGAGAGCGTGCATGCTCGCCATATTCTTGTAAAAACAGAAGAGGAAGCGAAAGCAGTTATAGGAGAGTTGAAGTCTTTAAAAGGTGAAGCACTAAAAAATAAATTTATAGAGACAGCTACAGCTAAATCTACCGGGCCGACTGGTGAAAAAGGTGGAGATTTAGGTTATTTTGCTCAAGGTCAAATGGTTCCAGCGTTTAACGATAAAGTATTTAGTATGGAAGTTGGGACAATTACAGCTGAGCCTGTACAGACACAGTTTGGGTACCATGTTATCTATCTTGAAGATAAAAAACCTGAAACAGCAAGAGCTTTTACTGAGGTGAAATCATTTATTGATCAAAGACTTAAAATGGAAAAATTCAAAACAGTTATGAAAACGAAAATGGAAGCACTGCAAAAAAAAGCTACCATTAAATAAATTCTATGCAAAAATCTCCGATATCTAAGATTAACTTAGATGGAAGAGATTTTTATGTTAAAAGAGATGATTTAATCGACCCTTTTTTGGCAGGAAATAAATACCGCAAGCTCTACACACTTCTCAAAACACCCAAAGAAAAATACAATAAAATTATCTCCTACGGCGGAACACAGTCGAACGCAATGCTCGCAATCGCTGCTATGTGCAAAGAAAAAAAGTGGAAATTTACTTACTACACAAAACCTCTGAGCACTCTTCAAAAGGAGCATAAAGAAGGAAATTTTTTTCATGCTATAACTCTTGGGATGCAGCATGTGGAGATTAAAGAGGAGTACTATAAAGAGTATATCTCTTCATTGAGAGTAACAATGGATGAAAAAAGTTATCTTATAGACCAAGGCGGAGCAGATAAAAGTGCAAAAGAGGGGTTGGAAGTTTTGGCTACTGAGATAAGAGAAGCAAACCTAAAGCTAAAATCACTGGCAACACCATCTGGCACCGGAACAACAGCACTTTACTTAGCTTTGGCACTTCCGGAATATAAAATATACACAACCCCATGTGTCGGGAATGTGGCTTATTTAAAAGAGCAGATGAATGCTCTTCATGTAATACCAGATAATTTAATCATCTTAGAGACTACTAAAAAATATCACTTTGCAAAGCTTTATCCAGAATTTTTAGAGATATACAAAAAAACATTGAGGTCTGGAGTTGAATTTGATTTACTTTATGCACCTAACCTATGGAAGGTTTTGCTAGAGCAGACAAACGAAGAGATTTTGTATATTCACAGTGGCGGTGTGACTGGAAATGCCAGCATGTTAAAGCGATATAAAAAGAAATTTGAGTCACAAAAAATAGTTAAGACTAAATAAACTTGACACAGTCGCACTCAAAGTGATATAATTATTTTACATTAATTTAAAGGATAATTTATGAGTAATATTTTTGAAAAACTAACACATAATATGACAGAAGCGATAGAATCTTCGGTTTCTTTGGCACTTCATAACCAAAATCAAGAGGTTGACCCGCTCCACTTTTTATGGGCCCTTTTGGTGAATTCTAACTCCCTGCTTAATCAGATGTTTAACAAAATGAACATTGATAAAGCTGCTATTGAACTGGATGTAAAAAGTTTGGCACAGAAACTGCCGAAATCTTCGAGTGTCTCAAAAGAAAATATTAAACTATCTAAAAATTTTGTTGCAACACTTGAAAATGGCACCGGTGTCATGACAAAAAATGGGGACACCTACTTAGCCGTTGATACATATCTTTTGGCAAATTTAAAGAAGGAGCCGTTCTCGTCCATATTATCAAAATATATAAATTTAATGGATTTAGAAAAAAATATCCAAGCCTCAAGAGGCGGAGCTAAAATAGAGTCTCAAAGTTCAGATGAGACTCTTGAAAGTTTGGAAAAGTACGGTATCGATTTGACAAGAGAAGCGGCTAGCGGAAAACTATCGCCTGTCATTGGACGGGATGAAGAGATTAGCCGTATGATGCAGATACTCATCCGTAAAACTAAAAATAATCCTATTCTCTTGGGTGAACCGGGGGTTGGTAAAACAGCCTTGGTTGAGGGATTGGCCCAGAAGATTTATAATGGTGATGTTCCAACTTCACTTAAAAATAAAAGAGTCGTCGCACTTGACATGAGCGCACTGATTGCCGGTGCAAAATACAGAGGAGAGTTTGAAGATAGACTCAAAGCTGTTATAGATGAGGTTAAAAAGAGTGGAAATATCATTTTATTTATAGATGAAATTCATACGATTGTTGGAGCGGGTGCGAGTGAGGGAAGCATGGATGCGGCTAATATTTTAAAGCCAGCTTTAGCGCGTGGAGAGTTGCACACTATCGGAGCAACAACACTCAAAGAGTATAGAAAATATTTTGAAAAGGATGCGGCACTTCAGAGAAGATTTTTACCAATTAACCTAAGTGAACCGACGGTGAATCAATCACTGCAGATTTTAAGAGGCATAAAAGGGCGACTTGAGACACATCATAACGTAACTATTACCGATAGCGCTTTGGTGGCTGCTGCTAGGCTCTCTGACAGATACATAGCAGATAGATTTTTGCCGGACAAGGCAATAGACCTTATTGATGAGGCAGCAGCTGAGCTTAAAATGCAGATAGAATCTGAGCCAAACGCTCTGAGCGCTGCAAAAAGAAAGCGTTCAGAATTGCATGTAGAAACAGAAGCTCTAAAGATGGAGAAAACACCTGCTAATGAGAAGAGAATAGAAGAGATTAAAAAAGAGTTGGCAGATGTGGAGGAGAAGGTTCGCTCTCTTGAAGCTCAATTTGCAACAGAAAAAGAGGTGTTTGAAAAAATATCATCTATAAAAGTGGATATTGAAGCTAAAAAAAGAGAAGCTCAAAATGCAAAAAACTCTTCTGAATATAACCGTGCAGCAGAAATAGAATATGGTGAAATACCAGCACTTTTGGCGGAAGAAAAAAGAGTAAATGAAAATTGGGAGAAACTCCAAGAGGCTGGAACTCTCCTTAAAAATAGTGTTGATGAAGAGGCAATTGCTTCTATTGTTTCAAGATGGACAAGAATTCCGGTAAATAAAATGCTTCAAGGCGATAAAGATAAAATCTTAAATATTGAAGATGAATTAAATAAAGAAGTGGTTGGTCAAAGAAAGGCTACTCATGCCGTAGCCCGTGCAATAAAAAGAAATAAAGCAGGTCTTTCTGATACTTCTTCACCTATTGGTAGCTTTCTCTTCTTGGGTCCAACCGGTGTCGGTAAAACGCAAACAGCCAAAACTTTGGCAAAGTTTCTCTTTGACAGCCCAGATGCACTTATAAGAATAGACATGAGTGAATATATGGAGAAACATTCCGTTTCCCGCTTGGTGGGAGCAGCGCCAGGGTATGTGGGGTATGAAGAGGGTGGACAACTTACGGAAGCAGTAAGAAGAAAGCCTTACAGTGTCATACTTTTTGATGAAGTTGAAAAGGCGCATCCTGATGTTTTTAACATGCTTTTGCAGGTTTTGGATGATGGAAGATTGACTGATAACAAAGGTGTGACAGTTGATTTTACAAATACAATTATAATTTTAACCTCAAATATTGCAAGTGATAAAATAATCAATAATAAAAATTCTGATGAACTTCAGGCAATGGTCATGGGCGAATTAAAACAAGCTTTTAAGCCGGAATTTTTAAACCGTCTGGATGATATAGTTATTTTTAATGCACTTGGACAAGAACAAATTATGGGAATTGTTGATATTTTCTTTGCAGATATATCTAAAAAAGTAGAACAAAGAGATATAGAACTCACCCTGACTTCAGCGGCAAAGGCATATATTGCAGAAGCCGGTTTTGATCCTGTATATGGGGCTAGACCGCTAAAAAGAGCTCTATATGAGATAGTTGAAGACCGTTTAGCAGATTTAATCTTAGAAGGTAAAGTGGAAGAGGGCTCAAAAGTTACTTTTGATGCTCAAAACGGTGAGATAAAAGTAACGGTATCGTAAATAAAAGAGAGGTTATAATTTCGCCATGAAATATGTAGCTTCCCTGATACTTTTTAGTAATTTACTGCTTGCATGTACGGGTGACTGTTTAACATGTCACCCTAAGTTAGTTCCTACTATAAAAGAGGACGTAAGACACAAGTCCATGCTTACATGTATAAAATGTCACTCACCAAATCCAAATAAAATCGCTGATTGCGGGGCAGATTGCTTCGCATGCCACTCAATGAAAAAGATTAATTCTGCAAATGTAAGAGAGCATGATGTTATTCAAAGCTGTAGAGATTGTCATGTTGGAGCAAAAGAGAAGATATTTGATACTTCAAATTCATTTAATCAGTCACTAAATGAGCCGCTAAAAGAGTTTTTAGTTCAATAGTTATTGTAACCTTAACCACGCTTTAAGTAATTTTTTTATACAATTGCGCTCTTAAAATTATATAAGGATATGTCAATGAAAAGAACATACCAACCCCATAATACGCCTAGAAAAAGAAGCCATGGTTTTAGAGCTCGTATGGCTACTAAAAATGGTCGTAGAGTAATCAATAGACGTCGCGCAAAAGGTCGTAAAAGATTGACAGTTTAGGCGGTTTTTATACGCTGAAACAGCATCGTGAGTTTCAGTATATTTACAACAAAGGAAAAAGTCAGCATTCAAGCAGTGTTGTACTCTTCTTTCTTCCTCAAAATGGAATTCACAAGGTAGGATTTACCGCAACCAAAAAAATTGGTAATGCAGTAAAGAGAAATAGAGCTAAGAGAAGATTAAGAGCTCTGTTTTGTGAATATTCTAAAACGCTTAAAGATGGCACATATATATTTGTTGCAAAGCAAGTCACTCCAGAAATCCCATTTGAAAATCTAAATAGTGATTTTAAAAAAATTCTCAGTCGTGCTGATACAATTTTGCTATGATTAGAATTTTCCTACTTAAGCTTTTATGGCTTTATCAAAAGTTTTTTACTCTTGTTGGCTTTGGTAGTTGTAGATATTACCCATCATGTAGCGAATTTGCACGACTTAACTTCGAAAATAACTCCATTTCAAGTGCTTTTTACAACTCTTTTACTAGAATACTCCGTTGCAATCAATTATTTGATGGTGGAATAGAGTATCCATTGCTCAATAAACTATCTTGTAAGCCCGCAAAACTAGGGGTTGGTTCTATAAAATATTGGTTGGTTCCAAATAAAAAAAACCGTTTTTATATCATAAAAAATTTTTCCTATAAAGGGTAGTCGTGTTAAATAAAATGTCAGCAAATCAAAGATTGATAGTAGCCGTAGTATTGTCGGTTGTTTTTTTCGTAGCTTATACAGCAATTTTTCCACCAGCAAAGCCAGAGGTGGCAGATGCTCAAAAGAGCCAAAATGTTCAGATAAAGAAAGATTCACAGAATAATGAAGCAACAGCAGTGGCAGCAAAGGTTGAAGAAGCAGCGGGTCATGCTATCTCAGAGCAAGAAAAAATAGCTCAGAGTGCTTCAAGTACTATTGCAACTATCAAAAATAAAAATTTTATTTTGAAAATAGATACTTTAGGGCGTATCTCCTCAAAAGAGTTACTTCAAGAGATGTATAATGACAAAGAAGAACACCATGCGCAGCTTATTCCGGCTTTTGGAACTAAGCCGCTTTTTGTAAGATTTTTGGATGATGCAATTAATAAAGAAGCTACAACAGTTGTGTATAACTCAAGTGCGTCAGAGGTAACAGTAGAAGATGTACCTCAAAAAGTGATTTTAACTCAAAAACTATCCAATTTAGTTGTTACAAAAGAGTTAACATTTTATGCGGACGGACATTATGATGCAGCAGTAAATGTGTCGCAAGACAAAAAATATTTCGTTTATTTAGGGCAAAGACCTGATATTGCAACAAAGATGATGACAGTTTCAGGGGCTATGGTTTATACTGATAGTGATTTAGTTACAATTATAGCGGATGGCAAGGCTGATGAAAGAAAGTCGTTTTCGGGTGTTGAACTTGTTTCTGCATTTGATCAATACTCTGCAACGATTATGTACGGATTTACCAAAGATACAAATATAATAGTTGAAAAAGATAAAGACAGTAATCCTGTTGTTTATTTTGAATCTCTTCAGTCAATGAAATTTAACGGCTATATTGGTCAAAAAAATTATAAAACACTAGAGAGTATAAATCCTGTATTAACAAATGCGATAGAGTACGGCTGGTTTACATTTGCGTCTAAGCCACTTTTTCAGCTTTTATCATGGTTATATAGCATATTCGGCAACTGGGGTTGGTCTATCATTACTCTTACTTTAATTATAAGAGTTATTCTTTATCCTTTGACGTACAAGGGAATGGTTTCTATGCAAAAAATGAAAGATATTGCACCGAAAATCAAAGAGCTTCAAACAAAATATAAAGGTGATCCGCAACGCATGAATGCAGCTGTTATGGATATGTATAAAAAACATGGAGCAAATCCGCTTGGTGGTTGTTTGCCAATGATTTTACAAATTCCTGTATTTTTCGCAATCTATCGTGTACTATTAAATGCAGTTGAGCTTCAGGGAGCTCCATGGATGTTCTGGATTCATGACCTCTCTAAAATGGATCATCTATACATCTTGCCAATTCTTATGGGTGCGTCCATGTATTATCAACAAAAGCTTACTCCAAATAATTTTACAGATCCGATGCAAGAGAAAGTTTTTAAATTTTTACCGATTATATTTACATTCTTCTTTTTAACATTTCCGTCAGGTTTGGTTCTTTACTGGTTCGTAAATAATCTTTTCTCAATTACGCAACAGTTTATTGTAAACCAGCAGTTTAAAAATGCAAAAGACGCAGAGATAGCAGTACATGCTCACCATGAGAAAAAAGAAGTGACGGAGAAAAAAGATGATTAAGATAGAGTCACCTACGCTTGAGGCCGCTTATAAAGATGCTTCAACCGCTCTTAACTGCTCCGTAACTGAACTGAAAATAGAGGTAGTGCAAGTTTCAAGCAGAGGAGTTTTTGGGTTATTTAGGAAAAATGCTATTATCGTAGCTACTAAAGACATAAAAGAGAGTCCGGTAGCAACTGTGCAAAAAGAGTCTGCTAAGGTTGAAAGAGTTGTAAAATTACCAAAAGAAGAGAAAAAAGAGCTCCCAAAAGAAGAAAAAAAAGTAGAAGTCAAATCTTATGTAAAAAAACAGGTTGAAAAACTTAAAAAAGAGAAACAGGATTTAAAGCCGCAAGTTTCGCACACAATTCTAAACGACACTATTATGCCAGCTTCTTTTGTAAGCATACAAGATGAAGATGATTATGAAGAGGATGTATCTTCCTATTTAGCAGATTATGATGATGAAGAAGACCTTGCAGTAAAAGAAAATATTTTAGAAATTGCTGCAATAGTTGAAAAAGAGATAAATGTACTTTTTGATTTAACTTGTTTTAAAATAGACAAAGTAGATGTAAGCGTTTATGATGAAAACACATTGCTGATGGAGTTTAAAGGTGAAGACGCTGCACTTTTAATCGGGAAAGAGGGCTACAGATATAAAGCACTTTCATACATGATATTTAACTGGATTAATACAAAATATCAGATGCAACTTCGCTTAGAAATTGCAGAGTTTTTAAAAAATCAGGAAGAGGCAGTTTTAAGATATTTGGTAAATGTATGTGAAAATATTGAGAGAGACGGAAAAGCACAAACTAAAATACTTGATGGAGTTTTGGTGCAAATTGCACTTAAAGAACTTCGTGAAAAATATCCTAGCAAATATGTAGTAATTCGCTCAACCCGTGATGGACTGAAATATATCATTATTAATGATTATCACACAAACTAAACATGGACAATGACACAATCTCTGCCGTTGCGACAGCAAACGGCATAGGCTCTATCGCTATCATAAGAGTAAGTGGCAGCAGAGCCTTAGAAATAGCAAAAAAACTAACTGCTAAAACAAATTTTACTCCACGACATGCAACTCTGACAACCTTCTATAATCAACAAAAAGAACTTATAGATGAAGCAATTGTTATCTATTTCAAAGCTCCATTCTCTTTTACCGCCGAAGATGTTGTAGAAATACAGTGCCATGGCGGTTTTATTGTTGCCCAGAGTATTCTAAAAGCAACTCTTTCATGTGGAGCAAGACTGGCAACTGCAGGTGAGTTCAGCAAAAGAGCATTCTTCAACGGTCGTATAGATTTGAGTGAGGCTGAGGCAATTGCGCAGCTTATAGAAGCAAAAAGTGAAGATGCAGCTAAAATACTTGCCCGTCAGATGAAGGGTGAACTAAAAGAGTTTATAGAAAAAATCCGTGATGAAATTATCCATATTTTGGCCTACTCTGAAGTGAGCATAGATTATGCAGAAGAGAATTTACCTGAAGATTTGGTTACTCAGATAGAAGCTAAGTTAAATAGTTTAAAAAAAAGTTTAGAAGAGACACTGCATGCAAGCAGAGCCAGAGAAGGGCTTATGCAAGGTTTTAAAGTAGCCATTGTCGGCAAACCGAATGTTGGTAAAAGCTCACTTTTGAATGCACTTCTCAATTACAATCGTGCCATTGTCAGCTCTATCGCAGGAACAACAAGAGATACAATCGAAGAGCAGGTGAAAATTGGAACACACCTCATTCGCATAGTAGATACGGCGGGAATCCGTGAAGCGAACGATGAGATAGAAAAAATAGGGATTGAACGCTCTCTTGAGGCCATAGAGCAGAGTGACATAATCGTCGCACTGTTTGATGGCAGCAGAGAATTTGATGCAGAAGATGAGAAGATAATTACACTTTTAAATGCACATGCTCAAGATAAAAAAGTTATACATGTAAAAAATAAGATAGATTTAGAGCCAAAGACTTGGAATAAAGATTTAAAATTTGACTTAGAACTTAACTCAAAAGAGAGTGTTAACTCTTTGGTAGAATTTTTAAAAAATATAATGGATAGAACGAATGCATCCGATGAAATTATGCTCATATCTCAAAGACAAATTTCTGCGGTGGAGAGAACTCTAAAAAATATTGATGAAGCTTTTGTACCGCTAGTTGACCAAGAACTTGAAATCTTCTCTTTTCATCTCAATGAGGCGGTAAAAGAGATGGCAAGTATAACTAGACCATTTGAAAATGATGAGATGTTAGAGAAGATGTTCGGCTCTTTTTGCCTAGGAAAATAATGAAATATATTGCAATAGATTTAGGACTAAAAAGAATTGGCTTAGCTTATAGCGCACATAAAGATATTGCAACTCCTCTTCCGGCAGTTCAGAGAAAAAATAGAGAGCAAGCTTCAAGGGATGTTAAAAAAGTTTTAGATAAGTGGGAAGTGGATGCTGTAGTTGTTGGAATTCCGCTTGGCGGAAGTAGCGAAGATGAGATGAAACGGCGTATAGCACACTTTATGAATCTTGTTGATTTCAGAGGTGAAATTTTTTATCAAGACGAAGCCGGAAGCTCTAAAGAAGCAGAAAGTATGATGAAGGGCGAGATAAAACAGATTCGAGATGGAAGAGTGGACTCAATCTCGGCGATGATTATTTTGCAGAGATTTTTAAGAACTCTCAGATAATCTTAAAAAACACTGCAGCTTCCAGTTCGTCATCTGTAAGATTCTCCCTCTTGTAATCTTCATCCTCTGCCATCAATTTTTTTATTTGATTTTGGCAATATTCATATAAAACTTCCTTGGCATGTGCAATATCACTTAAAAATCCAAGACCGCTGAATTGATAAGGTTCCTCCTGCTCTATACAGATTAAAGTCCCTTCGCATCTCTCCTCTAAAAGCTCTATCAAAGCTCTATAATTTATATTAAACTCAGTTGCATGCCAGCCAATATCTTCCAACTCTTTGTTAGAAAACTCTGCTACACCGTCACCCGTAGTATCGTCATAAGAGGCTCTGGGAGTGTTTAGCTTGATAATCTCTTGCCAATTAGAGAACGCTTTTATAAGAACCCTGTCATTATCCTCCACAACATGATAATTTTTACCTAATATGGTTTCAAGGGAGGGCTTGCTGCTCGGTGTTAAAGCACTTGCAGAGCTTGGAATATGTTTTCCCTGATAGATTAAAATATCATTTTCTTTAAATGGTTCATACTTTATCTCTCCGTTAATATCGATTGCGTAAGATTTTGATGCGTTGATTGCTCCAAGAAGAGATGGTTTGTTTACGACTATTATCTCTTTAAAAAGGTTAAATTTTTTCATTTAGAACTCCGAATGTGCGTGTAAATTTTCGGTATTATAAAAGTTTTTGCTTTATTTTAGTATAATGCGACAAATTTTTTATAAGCTTAAGCTTAATATTATACAAGGATATATAATGGCATTAACTGTTTACTACGATAAAGATTGTAATATAGAACTCATCAAAAGCAAAAAAGTTGCAATGATTGGTTTTGGTTCTCAAGGGCACGCACATGCTGAAAACTTAAGAGATAGCGGAGTAGAAGTTATTATTGGTCTTCGTAAAAATGGCTCTTCATGGGCAAAAGCTGAAGCAAAGAACTTCAAAGTTATGACTGTTGCTGAAGCTTCTGCTGCAGCTGACTTGGTTATGATTCTTCTTCCGGATGAAAATCAGTCGGAAATCTATGCAAATGAAATTGCTCCAAACCTAAAAGATGGTGCAACTATCGCTTTTGGACATGGCTTTAATATTCACTACGGAAGAATTCATCCGGCTGCAAACATCAATGTTACAATGATTGCTCCAAAAGCTCCAGGACATACAGTTCGTTCTGAATTTGTTCGTGGCGGCGGTATTCCAGATTTAATTGCTATCGGTCAAGACCCAAGCGGTAAAACTAGAGAGTTAGCACTCTCTTATGCTTCTGCAATCGGTGGCGGTAGAACTGCAATTATCGAAACAACATTCAAAGATGAGACAGAAACTGACCTTTTCGGAGAGCAGGCTGTTCTTTGTGGTGGTGCTGTATCTTTAGTTCAAGCTGGTTTTGAAACTTTAACTGAAGCTGGATATGCACCGGAACTTGCATACTTTGAGTGTTTACATGAACTTAAATTGATTGTTGATTTAATGTTCCAAGGCGGAATATCTGACATGAGATACTCAATCTCTAATACTGCTGAGTATGGTGATTATGTTTCTGGTAAACGTGTTATCAATGCAGAGTCAAAAGCTGCTATGAAAGAGATTTTAAAAGAGATTCAAGATGGCAGATTTGCAAAAGACTTTATCCTTGAAGGTCAAGCAGGATATCCTAGAATGAATGCTGAGCGTGCAAATGCAAAAGCTTCATTAATCGAGCAGACAGGTGTTAAACTTAGAACAATGATGCCATGGATAGCAAACAACAAAATCGTAGACACTTCTAAAAACTAAAATAGCGACGCATTTTCTGCGTCGTTATACCCCAAGGGTACTTGTTCGTTACATTCAGTGCGCGCTCGTCACGCACACTATGTGCGCTTCCTTACTAAACTCCTTGAAACTGCATCACTCTTTTAGTTTTTAGCTTCAACATGTATTTTGATTAGACTTCTTTCGTAACCCAAAACAAAGTGAACGATTCTGCAGCGCTTGCGAAGTCTTAGTGAGCGTGTTTTTGGTTACGAAAGAATATTTAACTAATAAGCTTTGAACAAACGTTTCTAAAGCTCTACAGTAACACCAAACTCCATTTCATGTGCATCTATATTTAGCCTCTGTTTTATCTCTTTTGTCAATATTTCCATTTTAGAAGTTTCACCATGAATGAGGTAGAGATTTTGAATATTTTTAATTGTGCTAATCCACTCAATAAGGTCGTTCTGATCGGCATGTGCTGAAAAACCGTTTATGGTATAAACACTTGCTTTGCAGACAATTTCTTCCCCATATATTTTGATAGATTTTTCTCTATCAACAATTCTTCGTCCAAGAGTGCCCTCAACTTGATAGCCTACAAAAATTATTGCATTTTCACTATTCCACAATCTGTGTTTGAGATGCTGCATAATTCTGCCGCCGTTGCACATGCCGGCACCTGCGATGATTATGGCTCTCTCCCTCACTTTATTAATCATGATTGATTCATCTTTTGACTGCGTTGCTTCTAGCCAACTAAAAGAGAAAGGGTCTTGTCTTGTTGCTCTTTCTTCTACTTCATCAATTAAATTAATCGGATATTTATTGTAAAGTTTTGTCGCTTTTATAGCGAGCGGGCTATCAAGAAAGATACGGCAATTCTTTAGCTCGCCAGCATCATACATCTCATGTAAGAGCCATAAAATCTCTTGAGTTCTCTCTAATGCAAAGGAAGGGATTACTACATTTCCACGCTTTTTAATGGTTGTAATAACTGCATCTTTAAACTCTTTGATGCTCTCATTCAGTGGTTTGTGATTTCGGTCTCCATAGGTTGATTCGATAAAGAGTGAGTCCGCTTTTGCTATATTGTCCGCGCCATCAATTATAAGTCGTCTTGGACTGCCGATATCACCTGAAAAAACGATTCGCTTTGGCTTATCAGCTTCCATGTAATCAATCATAACAAAAGCACTTCCCAAAATATGACCCGCATTTGCCAAAGTAACTACAATGTGATGTCCTAGTTTATGCTCCTGAAAATAATCAAGCGTTTTCCACTTCTTTGAGAAGAGCTCTTTTACATTTGCTTCATTATAAAGTGGCTCAAAAATTAACGCTTCTTCTCCTCGTCTTCTTGCTTTTCTTCTTAGCGTTTTATACTCTTCTTTTAAAATCTTTGCACTATCAAGAAGCATTATTTTGGCAATATCTTTCGTCGGTTTTGTAGCAATTATTTTGCCGTGGAAACCCTCTTTTATAAGTTTAGGAACTCTTCCTATATGATCAAGATGCGCATGTGTTAAGATGAGATAATCAATTTTTGAAGGGTCAAATCCAAAATCATCATAATTTTTTTTATGTCCGCCCTCTCCTTGAAACATTCCGCAATCTATCAAAATACGAAGAGAGCCCATTTTTATAAGATGGCATGAGCCTGTTACCGTTTGAGCGGCACCGTAGGAAGTTACTTTTATCATTTTGTCTCCATTACTTCAGAATTTTTTGCAGGTAACTGTTTTATATTTACATCCATTTGTGGGAATGGAATTTGTATATTATGTTTGTAGAGAGCATTGTATATGAGGATTAAAAAGTCTGACATGATGGCGTTTGGACGATATGCATTGTCCCATTCTACCCAAACAAGCAGTTCATAATTTACACTACTTTTGCTCATAGCGGTCATCCATATCTCAGGCTCTTTCCCAGTGTGATTATTTATATATATCAAATTACTATTCTTCAGTTCAGTTAAAACCACCTCTTTTACAAAATCTACTTTTGTCCCATAGGCAACACCAAATGGAACATGAAGCCTTCTTGAGATGTCCTCTAGCGTTAAATTAATAACATTATTTTGAATAAACGAGGAGTTTGGAACAATAATGTCTATGTTGTCAAATGTTTTTATGGTTGTCGAACGAATACGCATGTCTGTCACTCTGCCACGCAAGGAGTCACTTATCTGTACAACATCTCCGATGCGGATAGTTCTCTCAAACATGAGAATAACACCGGCAATAAAGTTTGAAACAACAGTCTGAAGACCAAAACCTATCCCGATAGAGAGTGCTCCAGCAATGAGAGACATAGAGGACATGTCAATCCCGATGCTGCTGAATGCAATAATGAAAGAGATGAGAATTATAAAGTAATAACCCATATTTGTAATCAATCTTACAGCCATTTGACTCGCATTTGGCCATCTTTTTGCCGTGCGGGTAATCCAACGGTTGTAGAAGAATCCTACTATAAATCCAAGAATAATTAAAATCAAGGCCTTAATCAGACTAAAAATACTTATTGAGCGTTCATTAAAGACGAAAAGAGGGGATGAGATATAACCGATTAATATTTTTAAAACTTCTTTTGTTTCGTGGAGCGTTGCTCCAAAGAAGAGTTTTGTTACTCCAAATGCCTCTTTTGACAGGTCTCTAAGCGCTGAAGTTTGCTCTTTATATATAGGTCGTATATCTGATGCTAGGGCCAAAGAAAGCTCTTCTATATCAATAAGCGATTTAAAATAATCTTGATTGTTTTCATTCTGAATCATACAGACGGACAGCTCTGTTTTTAACATTATTTTTTGCAAGAGTAATTTTTGTTGTTCAGATTCAGCATCTTTTATTTTTTTTGAAATAATATCTTTTGCTTCACTTTCTGCAATCAGTGCATTTTCAAGATTGATTTGCAGAGCAATTTTTTCTTGGGTGATGTCTTTTATTTTATTGTCATGCAAGAGTAATTTTTCTTCAATAAAAGTTGGTTTTTCACATTGTACGAATTGCAAACTGCTTAATAACTTTTGAAATATCTCTTTCTCATGTTTTTGAAGAAGCTCTGTTTTGGTTTCAATATTTTTTTGTTGCAATTTATAGTATGCGAATTGCAACTGATAGGAGAGGAGTTTTTCTTTATCTTCCTCAACCAAATTTGTAATTTTTTGTTTTATAAAAGCCAATTTTGATTGTATATTTACGAGCATTTGCTGATGTTCGTTGATGCTGTTTCGTATTATTGCATCACCGTTGAGTGCATCATAATAATTTTCTACCTCTACTTGATTTTTAGAGATTTTACTCAAATCATAACTCTCAATCACAATAGTTTGTGATGCAGCACCACGAACCCTCGAGAGTTGCAACTTCTCTTCATTTACTAATTCAGGGAGTCGCTTGCCGCCTATGGGCGTATCCTCTATCTGCTTTTGAATCTCCTTGTAATACATCTCTTTGTTTGCAGTATCAAAGAGTTTTTCATCAATTGATCCGGAAAACAACCAGATAGAAAATAGTGATAAAAAAATAAAAATTTTCACCGGCAAACCCTTTTCAAATTATCTTTTTAGATTATATTATTATTTTGCTAATGTAGCCAACCTCAAAGAAGCTAAGCTATAATTCGTGTATAAAAGAGGGCACTTCTCAACACGAATATTTTAAGTGAGAAAATGATGAATGATTACTTACTCCCAGCCCATGCGCATGAAGTGTTAATTTTAGAGGCAAAATTGCATTTAAGCGGTCTTTTGAGCGAAGCATTTCAGCACACAAAAAAAGAGCGTGCAGTTGTGGTGTATGACATAGGCTCAGTTTTGTCTGACATATTGGCACAGGCATATATGCGTTGTTTGCCTGATGCAACTTTTATCGATTTTCATGCAGTGTTGCCAGAACAAATATTGGAAATACTGGCGAAGTTGCAGCCGTCTGATTTGGTAGTATTGGTGCAATCAAAAAGTTTTCGTCTTGATGCGTTCCGTATGCGGGTTGAGCTGTTTAAGCGCAAGATAAAAGTAATTGAACATCCGCATTTGAGCCGCATGTCGGAGCATGAGGTGCCTTACTACATAGATTCATTGGAGTACGATTCTAGTTATTACCGCAGAGTAGGGCGTGCCCTCAAGAGTAAATTGGACAGCGCACCCTCAGGAATCATCGATAGTGGAGGCGAATTTTTAGTCTATGGTTCACCTTTTGAGCCTGCGAAACTTAATATTGGAGATTATTCGCAAATGAGCAATGTTGGCGGTCAGTTTCCTCTGGGTGAAGTATTTACAGAAGCACAGGATTTAAGAGCACTGAACGGACGTGTAAAAATTTTTAGCTTTGGCGATACAAGTTACAGACTCAATTATCCACAAACACCTATTACTCTTATTATCAAAGAGGGGCAAGTGGTGGATTGTGAAAATACAACTCCAGCTTTTGATGAAATACTTTTTAATATCCGTACGGATGAAGGTGCAGTTTGGGTGCGGGAGTTAGGACTCGGACTCAACCGAGCCTTTAGCAAAACACGCACGGTGAGTGACATCGGCACTTATGAGCGTATGTGCGGTATCCATTTTTCTTTGGGTGCCAAGCATGGCATCTATGCAAAACCTGGCTTTAAACGCAATGATGGGAAATACCATGTAGATGTTTTTGCCGACACTCAAACATTTACTCTCGGGAGTGAAGTAGTTTATAGAGACGGTGCTTGGATTGTTTAAAAAATTTACTCTTTTGGTTCTATCTCTTGTTGGAGCCTTGACATCTCTAGTCTTATTTCATCCATGGCATGTGGCGAGACATTTTCGTCTTTGCTCCATACCACTTCATTAACCTCTCCGCCATAAGCAGCCCCGAAATCTTCAACTTTTTGAGAGTACTCATCTAGGTCAAGGCAAATTTCAACTCTTCCGGAGCGAGTGTCTTTGAGTTCAATGAACCACTCTCCTTTTTCATCAATTTTTATGCAAGACTCAAAAATTACTTCCATCTACTCTTTACCTGCTTTTTCAAATGATTTAGCAAACCCTTCCAAATCTTTTTTTCTTAAATCGCCATTATAGACTATGTCACTAGCCCGAATCGAGTCGTCGTTCAGCATTTTCGGAACTACATCCGAGTTGTTTATCACTTCCATATGCTCACTCAGTTCATCTTCGCTGTATGCCATCTGCATGTCAGCGGCTATCACATGTGGAATCTCTTCTATTATTTTTAGCTTTTTAAGCTCCTCTGAAACTCCGTTGCCTTCGATTGTAATGATAATTCTGCCTTTTTCATCGTGCATATGGTAATCACATGCTTCACAGTCTTTTAAACTTTGAACAACTTCATCCAGATATTTCGGTACTGTTTGAACTACTATGCTTGAGATATTCATTTTTTTATTCCTTAATTTTATTTAATCTATTCGTAAATTATCTTTCTTCTTTTTTCATCGTTTTCTTCTCGTATTTTATCATAGAGTTTTTGGTATTTCAGCTTTTCAGTGTAATTAATGGGTGTTCGAAGTGATTTATACTCAACTAAAACACCATCTTTATACACACCTGAAACTATTGCTTTTACCCAATAAAAGCCTCTGTCTTTACGAAGATTTTTGACCACTCCGATCCATTGTCTTTCATCTTGAATGAATTGCCATAACTCTTTAAACACGGAGCTTGGCATGTCTGGATGTCTGATAATGGAGTGAGAATGCCCTAAAAGTTCACTCTCTTGATATCCGCTTATTTCACAAAATGTTTCATTTGCATAGGTAATGTTTCCCTTTAAATCTGTTCGAGATATGATTAACTCATTCTCTGGAACTACCGTTTCTATTAAAAATTCAGATTCGTTATACTGCATATTTTATCCTCTACTTAATTTTGTAAAGATTTATTTTATTGGAGTCACTTGATACTATAAACTCATTTTCATTTATAAAAAGTATAGTCGATAGTGTCATTTCATTTCCTCCAAATCTGCCTATTTCGTTTTTTGTGTTTGTGTCAAATAGAGTAACGTTATTATTCTCATCACTTGAATATCCAACCAAACTTGCACTTGGAGAGAGCCCGACGCTGTAGATTAAAAACTGTGCTGTTTTGTAGTAAGCCGAGCCAGTTTTAGCATTATAAATCACAACTCTTCTATCCTGCCCCGCCGTTGCAATAATACCATTTTTGTAAGCAATTTGAAAAACATTATCAAGATTTTGACCGCTAAAAGTTTTTATTAAAGAGCCGTTTGAAGTGTTGTAAAGTTTAAGAATGCCACTCTCATCTGCAACAACTACCTCTGACTTTTTTTCATTCAGAGCAAAGTTGGAAAATTTGGATTGAGAAACCTGAATTTTCCAGTTTTGTTTTTTGTTTTTGATATCATAAGAGATTATATCATTACTCATAAGAGCCAAAAGTATTGTGTTTTCATTCAAAAACTTTGCTTTTGCAATGGAGAGTTTTTCTGTGTCTGGAATGATGAGTTCTATTTTGCCTTGGACCCCGGTGGTATTTGTCTCTTCTTTCTGGTACATGTATATATGAACTCTTCTAAAACCTTTTTCTGCTTGAGAAAGAATTAGGATTTTATTATTTACTACATCAACAGAATAGACTTTAGAGTCAATTGTATCACCCAAAAAATCTGTTATTTTACTTATCTCAATTTTTTGTGTGAGTATTTTTGTCTGCATGTCAAACACATCAACGCAGCTTGCATTTGTTGCACTGTAAAGTTTTTCGCCTTCGAGCACCAAATCAACAACACCCCCGCTTGCTTGCAATACAGTTTTTGGCAATGAAATATTTGCACCATTGAGGGAGCTAATAAGCCAGAAGAGAAGCAGTAGTTTTATCATTTACAGCACCTTTACATCTATTGCCAAAGTTGGACATCTGCTTATGCAAAATCCGCAGGCAGTGCATTTTTGCATATCTATGGTCGGCATGAACATAGCCTTAAACTCTATTGCATCTTCTAAACATGGGTCTTTACATGAAAAGCACATAACACCTATCCAGCTAAGACAAGTTTTTTCGTTGATACTAATCTCTGCATCTATCATTTTTTTATCTTCTATCTTTAAAACATCAAACTCACGCTTCGAGAGTACTTCCTCTCTTTCGCTCACAGCGCACTCCAAGAATACTTCATCGCATGCCAAAGCACAGGCATCACAATAAGTGCATCCACTCTTAGAAAAATCAAGGGAGGGAGTTTTGTCGCTATTTATTACAATAATTTGCTCTTGACACAAAGTGGCACATTTACCATCGCACTTTTGACACTCTGTATCAAACGCATTTATATCACTAAAATAGGGCGGTCTTAGATAGCTCTCTTTCTCCGCTTTTGGTTTGAGCTGCGAAGAGAGAAAGCTAAAAAGCTCTCTTCTTTGCATTTACTTATTTACCATGAACAGTATCTAAACCTTCTGTCATTTTAGAGCCATTCCAGCTTGATTTATTTGCACCATCTTTGCTTGTGAAGACAGGTTTGAAATTGCTCTCAACTGCTAAACCTTCTGATTGCGGAGCATGACATTGTGTACAATTAAATCTTGCACCTGTGAGTTTATCACCGTTTGATTTAATTGAAATAGCATTTGATTTAGTGCTAGCAGCAGGATCAACTACTTCTCCGTTATTCATCAATTTTCCATCTTTAGTAATAGCAGTTGCAGGTCTAAAGTTTGTCAAGTGTGAAACTGGAACTGATGTCGCACCTACAGAACTTGCAACTTCCGGCATGTGACAACCTACGCACTGATTGTTATCAATAGTAATCGGTGTCATTCCTTCTATGTCATGTGGAATCATAGGCGGAGCATCTTGGAATGCTCTTTGTATTTTATAACCACTTCCTGGTGTACTCGTACCATACTTTGTTGCATCACCATGCGTTGCATCGCTTTCCGCATATAGATTACTCTTTCTAAGACCAAGCGACTCTTCGCTTACACTTGGTTTGATTACGCTTGGAGCGCTACAGCCGATAATTAGTAATGCTGCGGTAGCCAAACCAATTGTAATTTTACTTGCTAATTTCATACTCTTCCCCCATTTATGTTATTTTTTTACTAGTTTTCTAATTGAAAATCCTAAAGCATCATCTTCACAAACTTCTATACATCTCGCACAGTTTGTACACTCACCAGATGTAACGGATAAACTTTCTTTGCCTATCATATGCAGAACTTGATGTTCAGGACAAACTGTTTTACATTTCATACATAAAGTACACTTCTCTTGAGAGTGCAACACTCTTATAAAACTAAAGCTTCCAAGAAGTGAATAAAACCCACCAAGTGGGCAAACATGACCACACCATCCATCTTTTAAAACAAATAAATCAAACAAAAAGATTACAAGCATGGCCGCCCAGCCAAAACCTAAACCAAAAGCGATACCTCTGTGAACCATAGATATCGGCGAAATAAACTCAAAAGCAGCAACTCCCATAATCGCAGAGATAACTAAGCTCATCGCTAAAACCCAGTAGCGAAGATTTCTTGATGCCGGTTGTCTAAAGCCTTGCGCACGGTCTATACCAAGCTTTCTTCGGAGAAAGTTTGCACTGTCTGTAATTATATTTACGGGACAAACCCAACTGCAAAAAGCGCGACCGCCGATTACAAAATAAAACATAACAGCAACTGCAACGCCCGCGAGCAAGTCGGCGCTCAAAACAGCTCCAGCTGCAAACATTTGTAAAACTGCAAAAGGGTCGCTCATAGGAATCAGACCCAAAATTTTTGACGAGCTTAAATTGCCCATTAATAGAGTCCAACCCCAAGCATTTGCCCCAAAATAGAGAAACATTAATCCAATCTGGGTAACTCTTCTAAGTATCAGGTATCTGTAATTATTCCATAGCGTAGCCATTAGTATAAACCCTTCCCATCATTTAACGAGTCAACCGCAGACTCTTTACTTATCTCAGTTGTTGTAGTCTTTGAGGTAGCATTTTCTAAACGCTTTTCATCATTTTTGTCCCAACCTTTGATATAGTGATCTCCGGCTCTTCCAAGTGCAACTTCTCTAGGAAGTACAAAAATAGCTGCTTTTTCTGTCACACATGCTTTTTCGCACATGCCGCATCCTGTGCAACTTTCAGATTGAACTACCGGTTTCATAAAGGCGTGTTTACCGGTTCTCTCATTTTTGGAGTACTCAATAGTTATAGCTACCCCTAAAAGAGGACACGCTCTATAACAGGCATCGCACTGAATTCCCCAAAAGGCTATGCAACTGCTGTGATCAACAACAGCAATTCCCATCTCCGCTATATTTATGTCAAGTTTTTCATCTTTTGTAACACTCTTTTCATCTAAAGCACCAGTCGGACAGACCGGTACACAAGGAATAGTAGGACACATGTAACAAGGCATATCACGAGGAACAAAATAGGGAGTTCCAAGAGGTTTATTATCACCTGCTTTAGCCAATAGCAAAGTATTATAAGGACAAGCCAGAACGCAAAGTCCACATTTTATACATGTTTTGAGGAAATCACTCTCTTTTATGGCACCGGGGGGGCGAAGCAAAAGTGATGAAGCTGTAACTTCATCCACATATGCACTCCAAATAAATCCACCCATTGTTGCAAGACCTGCGCCTCTGGCCATGTTGAGTATAAATTTTCTTCTATCGCTAATTGGCTCTCTTTTTGTTTTTATTTCGCTCAAGATATTGTCTTCTTAGTAAATTTTTATGCTTTGTAAACTTTTACAGCACACTTTTTAAAATCGTTTTGTTTTGACATTGGACAAGTTGCATCCAAAGTTACTTTGTTGATGAAAACTTTTTCATCAAACCATGGTACAAATACAAGCCCTCGAGATGGCTTATTTCTACCACGAGTTTCAACTCTGGCTTTAACTTTTCCACGACGTGATTCAACCCAACAGAGTTCACCCTGTTTGACATCAAATTTCTTTGCATCTTCCGGATGCATATAGCAGAGAGCTTCTGGAACAGCACGATAAAGTTCAGGTACACGCATAGTCATAGTTCCTGAGTGCCAGTGTTCTAGAACACGACCTGTTGCTAACCATGTTGGATACTCTGCATCCGGCATTTCCGGTGGATCCATATATGGACGAGCAAATATTTTGGCCTTATTTTTAAGAGCTATTGCCGTTTTATCTTTAACGCCCATCAAATCGCCTTGCATAAGCTCTTTTGCCATAGTTCCATAGAATGCATGTGAATTTCCACTCTCTTTAGTCTCTTTAGCAGCATATGGGTCATATTTAGAATTAAATCTCCACTGTGTCTCTTTTCCATCAACAACAGGCCATTTAAGTCCACGAACTTTGTGGTAAGTTGTAAAGTCAGCCAAGTCATGTCCATGTCCTCGACCGAATGAAGCATATTCTTCAAAAAGGTATTCTTGAATCATAAACCCATATCCTTTAAATACTTTACCGTCACTACCTTTCACATTTCTGCTATCGCCATTGCCATCAGTATTGTCATAACCTTGTTGAGGGAAAGAATTTAAATCAATTTTATAAGACTTTGCTTCTTTATTTGCAAAAAGAATTTCAAACATAGTTGTATCTTCCGTGTAACCCATAGCTTTTGCTGCATCAATTACACTTGGAAGAGAGTTAGGATTTCCTTGCTCGTCTTTACCTCTTAATGGTTGCGCACCCCAAACATCTTTAACAGTAAATCTTTTTGAAAGCTCAACCCATTGCCAAGTATCACTCATCGCATCACCTACCGGAAGAACTTGTTGTCTCCAGAGTTGTGTACGGCGCTCAGCATTACCGTATCCACCCCATTTTTCATAAATCATAGCAGACGGTAAAATAAGGTCAGAGACTTTTGCAGAAATACCTGGATATCCATCTGAGGTTACGATAAAGTTGTCCATCTCTCTTGCAGCTTTAATCCAGTGCTCTGCACTTGCAGAATCTTGGTAAGGGTTACAAACATTTACCCATGCAAATTTTATAAATCCATCTTCAATATCTCTATGAATTTTCATAATGTGTTGATTTCCAATAGGATTTAAAGTTTTAGCTGGAATTTTCCATCTGTTTTCAACTATTTCTCTATGCTTAGGAACGTTAACCATCATGTCAGCTGGTAAACGGTGAGTAAATGTTCCAACTTCACGAGCTGTTCCGCAAGCTGAAGGCTGACCTGTTAAACTGAAAGCTCCAGAACCTGGAAGAGCTTGTTTGTTTAGTAAAAAGTGAACATTGTATGCAAGTGTATTTACCCAAGTACCACGCGTATGCTGGTTCATACCCATTGTCCAGAATGAAACTACTTTTCTTCCTTTCTCAATGTAAAGGTCTGCCAATGTTTGAAGTTTTTTCTTAAATTCGTTGATGTCTTCATCAGGATTACCTTTTGAAATAGTTGCAACATAATCAAGTGTGTATGGCTCTAAGGCTTTTTTATATTCTTCAAATGAGATTTCCCAGTGTGCAAGATTTGCATTTGGAGCATCTTTGTTTGTCATAACATCGCCCTCTTTATAACCGTAAGGTTTAAGAGCCGGTGCTTCTTTTGCGGAGACAACTTTACTCATCTCTTTATTTATAATTTGCATCTCTTTAGCACTATATTTTCCGGCACTTCCATCAGGATTAACAGGAGTAATAGATTTTTCGCCTGCTTTACGAAGTCCATAACCGATATTAACCGGAGATGCAGCAAAAACTATATGTTTTTTTACGAAATCCCAGTCAATTGCATCAGGTTTATTATAAACGATTTCATGCGCAATGTAATTCCATAGAGCAAGGTCTGTATTTGGTGTGAAAATTATCTCAATATCCGCTAAGTCAGAAGTTCTGTGTTTATAAGTTTGGATTGAAATAACTTTTACGCGCTCTGGGTCAGAGAGTTTTCTATCTGTTACACGAGACCATAAAATCGGGTGCATCTCTGCCATGTTTGAACCCCAAGCTACAATCGTATCTGTAAGCTCAATATCATCATAACAGCCAGATGGTTCATCAATACCAAAAGTTTGGTAAAATCCAACAACAGCAGAAGCCATACAATGACGGGCATTTGGGTCAAAAGCGTTTGAACGAAAGCCACCTTTCATCATTTTTTGAGCCGCATAACCTTCCATAATAGTGTGTTGACCAGAAGAAAATACCCCTACTGCTTCAGGACCACCAGACTTAAGTGCTTTTTTGATATTGAGTTCCATCTCGTCAAAAGCTCTTTCCCATGAAACTGGAGCAAATTTACCTTTTTTGTCAAATTTGCCATCAGCATCAACTCTAAGTAAAGGCTGTGTAAGTCTGTCAGCACCATACATAATTTTAGCATTAAAGTAACCCTTAATACAGTTAAGCCCTCTGTTTACCGGTGCCGCAGGATCCCCCTTAACAGCAACAATTTTGCCATCTTTTGTAGCCATCATAATACCGCATCCGGTACCACAAAAGCGACATGCCGCCTTATCCCATCTCCAATTACTCTCAGCAGTATCTGCTGCAGCCTGCAATTGAGCAGGTATCGCCATACCCATCGCCGCCGCTGCAGAAGCTGCTGCTGAACTCTTAAGAAATTCTCTTCTCGAAAGTGACATATATTCTCCTATTTGATAATCTATAAAATTAAACAAATGTTAAACTTATTTAATTTCAACTTTGTGTAAGGTGTTTATAACGACTAAATAGTATCACTTTGGAAATATAAAACACTTGACTAACGTCAAGCGTTTAGGTAATCTGAAATCATTGTTTATAGGAGTATTATATTTTATTTATTTTGCAACTTTTAGTCAGTTCTTCCAGTTCAAGTTTTAAATTTTGCAATCTTTTTGTTGAGTTAAATAGTCCTTCTGTAGATTCGATAATAATATCTTCACTATTTTCTAAATGTTTTACAACTAAGGAAGTGTCTTCAAGTTCATTTAAAATAGTGTCAACTTCATCTGTCAGCTCTTCTAATTTTTGTGATGCTTGTTGAGACTGAATCAGGGCTTCATTAGAATAATCTATAGCAGAATTTATCTTATCAATAAAACAATTTATTGTATCACTTACTTCAACAATCTCTCTTTCGTTTTGTATTTCAATATTTATAGGTTCTATTTTAATTCCATTTTTGTCATTTGCCAGCATTTTTGAGTAGTTTATAAATTCATCTACATGTGACTCGATAGATTTTAGCTGAAGAAGTGAATAAATGAGCAGTATTAAAAGTAGTGTAGATGCTGAGTATTGAAAAGTTTTTATATATTCAGTTTTATTTTCGCTGTAGTTCGTGTAAAGAGTAACGAGCCTATCGACATTGTCTAGCAAAATAGTGTTTTTTTCATAGATATTGTTTACTACGTTATGTAGTTCCACATCTTTATTTATATCATTTAAATTAACTAAGAGCTCAAATTTTTGAATATCTCTGTAAAAATTATCCCAAAGAAGAGTTGCCTCTTTCAGTTGTGCTGATATTTTTTGTGTTGGAGCAGAGGTGATTCCTTTTTCTGCGTCGCCCTCTCTTAAAATGTCTAAGCCTGCTATAAACTCCGCAGTTGCTGAATTAAGTTCTTGAAAATCTTGATTTGAATTGTACTGCATGTAAAAAATATTTTTAGCTATTTTCTGAGTTAGCATCCTCTGCTTTCCAACAATATTTACGACTAAAGCATCTTTAACATTTTGGTGATTCAGATAGATTGTTGTGCTCTGTGCACTTAACACTAAAAATATAAGTAGTGCACCAAGCATCTTGATTTTTGTGCTAATCTTTGTTCTTCTTCTCATGGTTTTAGCCTCTATAAATTTTTTGAAGTGATGCATAGTCTGCAATAGTTATATTTGAATTTTCAATCTCTATAATATTATTTCTTTTTAATTTTTTTAAGACTCGAGAGAGAGTTTCCGGCTGAATATGAAGCATGAAAGAGATTTCCTGTCTTTGAAGAGTGTTAAACATTTTTAAATCATCACTCAACATGTATGCAACCTTTGCAGTTGCATCAAACACAAGCTCCCTGTTTACAACACAGTGCAGCTGTTGCGTCTTAAAAAGTACCTCGTTTATGAATTTTGTATTTAATATATTGTTAGATGAAAGCAGTTTTTTTAATTCTATGAAATCAACTTCTAAAATAATACTATCTTCCATAAATTCCGCGTTTGAGAAGCACTGTATTGAATTGTTGTTTAAAGTAGTAAGTTCTGAAATGAGCGAACTCTCTTGTATGTGGTATAAAAAAATTTCATTGTCAAATTTATCTATTTTATAAACTTTTAAAAGCCCGGAAACTAAAAAAAATATTTTATTATGTGAATCATTTTCATAATATAATATAGATTTTTGGGGGTATCTGATTATATTTGAGATAGTGTCTATTATCTTAATCTCTTCATTCTTTAAAGATTTAAAAAAATTTATTTTTTTTATATAGTTTATTTTTTCATTCATTAATTTACACACCAAAATTTTAATATTGATAGACCGTTTTATTTATGACATTTCAATTTGCCACATTATTAAATAGTTGCATAATTTTAGCATAAAATATTTTTTACAATAGAAATGGCATAGAACATGCTTTAAAAAAAATAATAAAGAGGGAGTTCGATGAAGTTTATAGAAGCTTTGAAGCTTAAAAGCAAGTTATTTTTTCTTTTTTTACTTATAACATTAGGTCTTGTAGCCGTTGGAGTTATGGGAACTATAAATATTAATTCTATGAAAAAAAAGTTGGATTCTTTATACTTTGGCTCTTTGGTCCCAGTTACAGAACTCAATGAAATTTTGCAAACATATCATGGAAGTATTGCTGCTACGTTTTATAGAGCTAAAGATTTGGAGCTTAGCCCAAATGAGACTTTCTTATATATAGAGTCTTCACTGATTAAAATAGATAAATTATGGGAGAGTTACGAAAATCATTTTAAAAGAGAAAATGAAATGGAATATATTGAGTACGTTTCATCGGAAATGAAAGCTACAAACGACTATTTTTCAAAATTATTAGAGGCACATAAAGCTGAAAATGAGTTAAAAGTTGTTAATACAACTTCTATAGAAAAAGAAATTGCACATATAGATGTAATTATTCAAAAGTTGATTAATTATGAGGTTGGTGTTGCTAAGTTTGAGAGAACAAAATTTTTGCAACTCTATAATTCAACAATTTTACAGGTAGGCATTGTTCTTTTACTGATTATTCTTGCTGTTTTATTTATCTCATATCAGGTGTTTGTAAGTATTCAAAAAGATCAAACAGAACTCGAAAATGTAACCAAAAAATTAAGAGGTGCAAATAAAAAGCTTGAAACAGTTTCATATACCGATTCACTTACCACTTTGCATAACAGAAGGTATTTTAATCATGTTTACGAAAGAGAGATAAAAAGAGCGAAAAGAACACATTCTCATATAACATTTATGATGTTAGATATAGATTATTTTAAGCAATATAATGACACTTATGGTCACATCGAAGGAGATCATGCTCTGAAATCAGTTGCAAAAGTTTTAAAAGATACATTACAAAGAGCAGATGATTTTATTTTTAGACTCGGAGGAGAGGAATTCGGTGTTCTGCTCACACAAACGGATGCCCAAAATAGTGCAATACTAGCTCAATCTCTCTGCAATGCCGTAAAAGATAGAAATATAAAACATGAAACATCCAAAGCAAGTGAGTTTTTAACAATATCCATAGGGGTTGTGAGCTGTATAGCCGATGATGCTTTAGATGAAAATATTTTGATTTCACATGCAGACAAAATGCTTTATAAGGCAAAAGAAGGAGGAAGAAACCGTTATGTAATGGATTCTAATATCGGTGAGATTAAAATATCAAATGATTCTTGGAGCGTTGTAGAAGTTAGTGCTGAGGTCTAAATCTAAATCCCTCTTCGACCAAAATAGTTCTAATCTTATCTTTAATTTCGCCCTGAAATTCCATCCATCTATCTTTGTAGGCTCCACCGCATCCGAGTTTCTTCTTTATAGTTTGCAGAAGTGCGTTTACATCTGTGGACGGCATGTAAAACTCTCCGACGAGAGTGACGGTTTTGCCTCTTCTTTTCTCTTTTTTAAAAAATAAAAAATGCTTATTTGGTTCTAAAATTTCATCTGAAACGGCAGTTTTTCTAGCCGTTTCAACGATAGCCCAGCCACTGTCTATCTCAGCTCCGATGAAAATATCTAGCTTTTTACCTCTGCTCAAATTTTTGCCTAGAGTACTTTTTGTGCCAGAACACTCATGTTAAGTGTATCGTAAGAGCTGTTTTTTACACACTCCAAAATAGCTTCAGAGCTTAGATGCTTAGAATTGTAAACTACTACAACTACCTCATCATGCAGCTTTAAAAAAGTCTTCTCTCCGTATTCGGTGTATCTAGTTGCACCTATGCTGATGAGAGCCTCTTTCGGATTTCCACATGCCAAAATATATTCTTCAATCGCCTCAAGTGGACCGAAATCTTCTTGTGTGGTTATCTGATTTAACATCCAATCAAGAAGTTTTTCATAAAAGTAGCTGTATCCACTTAGTTGAACATCTTCGCCATATGCATGAACTTCACCATCACGACGCAAAAAGCTTGTAATTGAATAGTTGTCCATTACTCCGCCCTCTTCAAATTTATCGATTGGAATGAGAGTGTTGCTAAAGCCTTTTGTGTCTTCGCCCCAGTTTTTTTTGTCGCTTATTTTTTTTACTCCGTCTACACGGATTGAACAGTCATTATAAGCTCCAAAGAAAGTAGGCGTGATTTTTGAAAGTTTGCCTGCCGTATATTCAAGGTCACAAATAAGACCTACTTCAGGTTCTGCTTGAACGTTAAGATCACCTTTGGGCAATCTTATAATTGCAGAGGAGAGAGGATAAGTGCTTAAAATATCTTTTGCATGAAGAAAAAGTCCATCTACCGGAAAGTTTGGTTTAGGGAGAAAAAAAGGAAATATCCCTTTTGGTGCTGCCTCTTCTGCTGTGATAATATCTTTGAAATACTCCAATTCACCGGCCTGTGCTAAATGAAGCGCAAAGTTGCCTGCGATTCCAAGTCCTAAAAATTTCTCATATTTTGGCACTTTTTCCCCTTTTTTATTGATGTTCCACGATCAAATGAGCTTTACTCATTTGAAGCTAAATACTGATTAAGTAGCTTATATATGCCCGTTATGCTTAGCTTCTGCGAACTCTTCATAACTTCCTTTGAAGTCAACATAGGTTCCATCTGCACGAAGCTCTATGATACGATTAGCAAATGCATCCAAAAGTTCACGGTCATGTGATACACAGATTACATTCCCTTTGAAGTTGTAAAGAGCTTCACCGAGGGCGACGATTGCCTCAAGGTCAAGGTGATTTGAAGGCTCATCCAGAACCAAAAAGTTTCCGCCCTCAAGCATCATTTTACTTAGCATCATCCTATGTTTTTCTCCACCCGAGATACTTATAACCGATTTTTCTTGCTGCTCTCCGTTGAAGAGCATTCGCCCAAGACAATTTCTAATTTCAGCAATATCTCCCTTTGGATTGAATGATTTTAGCCAATCATAAAGCGTTCCCTCGCCTTGAATAATATCTGCCGTATCTTGAGGGAAATAGCTGTTTTCAATTGTAGCTCCCCAGTGAATTTCACCTGAAGTCGGCTTCATCTCTTCCATAATTATTTTCATGAGAGTTGTTTTACCTACTCCGTTTGGACCGATGAGAGCTACTTTTTCATCTGGAACAAATTTAAGATTGATGTTTTTCAAAACCTCTTTGTTCCCATACGAATGATTTATATTTATCAGATTGAGTGCTTCATCGCCCATAGTTCTTTTTGCTTTGAAAACTATACTTGGATCTCGGCGAGAAGAGGGTTTTATATCTTCGATAACAAGTTTATCAAGTTGTTTTTGTCTTGAAGTTGCCTGTTTGGCTTTGGAAGCATTAGCCGAAAATCTTCTAACGAAAGCTTCGAGTTGGTCTTTCTCTTTTTCTTGTTTAGCGTTGTTAAGCTCATTTTGTTTTGCAATAACATTTGCCGCTATATACCAATCATCAAAATTACCTGTAAATTCACGAATATTTTGATAATCAACATCCAAAATATTTGTGACGACAGCATTTAAGAAGTGTCTGTCATGCGAGATAACAACCATTGTGCCCTCATGTCTTTGAAGCTCGTTTTCCAGCCAACTGATTGTTTCAATATCTTGATTATTTGTAGGCTCATCAAGGAACAAAACATCGGGTCTCGGATATAAAACCTGAGCTAAAAGTACTTTAAATTTATCTGCACTGTCAAGTGTACTCATGAGTTGATTGTGGTCTTCGGCAGGAATTCCGACATTTTCCAATATCTTTGCAATATTTACATCATACTCATAAGTTGGATCTTCCTCAACACAAATAACTTCCAAATCAGCTAGGCGATTATTTACCGCATCATCTTCAAAATCGCCCGTTGCATAGAGAATTTCTTTCTCTTTAATAGCGTCATAGAGTCTTTTGTTACCGTATAAAACAGCATCCATGATTGTGAAATCTTCGTAAGCATATTGATTCTGCCCCAAAACACCGACTTTAAGACCGGTGCCGATACGAACCTCACCCTCATATTCCGTTACTTGTCCACTTAGAATCTTCAAAAAAGTTGTTTTACCTGCGCCATTCGCGCCGATAAGTCCGTATCTTTTATGACGGTCTAGTTTAAGATTTATGTTTTCAAATAGAACTCTGTTTCCAAAACGCATAGTTAATTTTTGTACTGTTACCATTTTATTATCACTTGTTTAGGTGCATCATAAGCACCTATTATTTTTTGGAATTATATCTAAGGGATGTTTAAAAGTTGATTATTAACTTTGGCATGTAATCTGTGCTTTTTATTCTCTGCTCGCTCGTTTATTTATATACATAAAACGGTCTGCTTCTTCTGTAATATCTTCAACTTTGGCACCATTTGTAAACGAAGCTATTCCATAAGAAAAATCAACTTTAAATTCCTTATCGGCAACTTTAAAATTGACTTTATGAAAATAGACTAAAAGAGCCTCTAATTTATCTTCAATTTGCTTGAGCGTAAGTATATTGTTAAATATTAAAATAAATTCATCACCGCCATAGCGGACAACATTCTCATTGGCTTGTCGAAGTTTTTCAGCTACTCTTGTCAGTACTTTATCTCCTACATTATGACCGTAGGTATCGTTGATTTGTTTAAATTTATTTATATCAATCATGACAATTGCCCCATCTCCGCGGAAATGTAATTTATCGTTATCAAGAAGTTTATCTTCGAACCATTTACGATTATAGCTTTTTGTGAGTGCATCTTCATAAATAATTTTTTGAAGTTCATTGATTTCATCTTGAAGCTTTTTACTTTTAATCAAGACAGTGTTCAGGAGAGCTTTATCCTCATTTTCAATTGCATTTATTGCCTCGTCTGTGCATTCTGATAGTGTGATAATATGTCGTACCATTTTTTCGTCAAGCATCTCACGGTTGACAAGTTCTTCAGGCTTAAGGTGAATGTTTTTAGTACCGGCAACCTGCGTGTAAAGCTCGCCGTAATAAGCAGGAAAAACTATTTTATGAGAAGAAATTATCTCTTTTACTTCATTTGTTATATCAACATGTATCTCAGATATTTTTTTCATGTTACTCCATTGAACTATTTTTTAAACTAATGCTTTAGGAGACATCTCCCCTCTATCGTTTTGAAATCATTAATAATTGTATCACAATTGACAACACATGTCTTTCAAAATACCAACCCAATATCACATTGCTAAGCAACCATTTTTATTCGTGTCATACAAGGAGATGAAATCTGAACTAACTTTTCCATTCAAGCCTATAGAATAGGATAAATTTAGTAATTATCTGTCAAATTATGAATTCGTCTGACAAGCATTCTTACCCACAAGTGTTTTAGTATAGGCATTAGCGAAAGTTTTACATTTTAGATAAATTTAAACCTATAATATCTAAATATTTTTATAAATTTTGATAAAAAATAAAGTATTTAAAAATAAAAATGTAGTTACCAATAGGTTACCAAATTGATTTAATAGGTAAACTTAAAGTGCTTGTAAAGTTCGTGATTTAGGGATTTAAATGGGATTGTTTGATTAAGTGGTGTCAGAGGGGGGACTCGAACCCCCGACCCCCGGCTTATGAGGCAAGTGTGCCGTAGTTCTTTAAAGTTTCAATGCCTTCTTTAAGACCTATATTACGAGATTCTAAATTCCTATTAATTCTTTTTACTATATAATAATTCAATTAAAGGTGTCACCCATAAGTGTCACCCATTTTATTGGAGTATCATTATGGCTATAGATATGAGTGAATTCACTGAAAATGTAGAGGCAGGCTTAAAAGCCAATAAGAACTTTACACGTTTCTTATATAGATTCAAAACAGATGGTACGACTAAGAGGGGTATACTCGACTACTCTGACAAGGAGTGGGATAAGCGAACAAGGATTGCTAAAGCAAAAATTGATATAGCTACAGGTAGGGATAAGCAAATCAACACAGGCGTAAATTTTACAGAAAATAGCCGACTCAATGATGTAGCAGAACTCTATTTTGAAATGTCATGTGAAGTATCCAATTGGACAAAAGAGCGAAAAGATGCTTATAACCTATATTGTAAAAATAGTATTGGTAAAAAGCGCATCAAAGATGTGCGCCAAGTTGACATTGATTCACTTCGTAAAAGTATGGAACTAAAAGGTCATTCCAAACAAACTGAAAATGGTTGTAGTCCAAGAACTATCAAAAAAATTTTGATACAAATTCTAAAACCCATTATGCAATATGCTGTAGATAACAAAGTATTAAGTGACCTCCCCAACATTAAAGCTCCGAAGCAAAATCGCCAAAAGAAAACTGTAGAAGATGCAGGAGTAAAGTTAGCAACGCTATACAGAACTATTATAAGCACCTATGAGGATGAACCATTTTATCGTGCACTCTTTTTACTTGCGCTTTATGGCAGACGTTGGAACGAAATCCGTACTCTACAATGGAGTGACATTAATTTTTTAACTAGTCGCTATACCATCCGAGCTGAGAACAATAAAATTGGACAAAACCAAACCTATGAACTCTCGGCACCTATTGCAGAAGCATTATCGTGTATAAATGATGAGCATAATGGATTGGTATTCAAATCACCAATTACAGGTATCGAGCTTTACCCACCAAAGAAACAGTTAGCAAAAATCAAAGATGCTGCTAATATTCCAGAACTCACGATGCACTACTTCCGTCATATCCTCGTGTCAGCAATGGGAGAAGCTGGAACTGCCACGACAATTCTATCTGCTTCATTAGGGCATACAAACTTAGATACTGTAAATAATTTTTATCTCAGTGCTAATCACACGAAAGCTTCACAAGCTGCAAATATAGCTATTGAAAAACTTACTAATGTAGATTAAAGAAGTTTTAATGGAATTAATATTATCATTAGATGATAACAAAAGGAACTAAAGTGAATGATTTGGAAAACTTACTTAACTTGCATGGTGAAGTTTTTCCTATGGAAAACGGACACTGGGTTAAGTTTGAAGCTATTGTAGTCAAGCCAACTGCAACTATGCCACACGGGGTAAAATATTCTTTGACTCTTCATGATAAAAGAAATCATAGGGTTATAGGCTATGACAATGCACATAGCTTTAAATCTACGAAGAAGTACGGAGCTAAAAAAGAGACTTATGACCATATCCATAAAAAGATGGAAATAGTATCTTATGAGTTTGAATCTGCTGTACAACTGATGGAAGATTTTTGGAAAAGTGTAGAATATTATATGGAGAACAACACATGAAAATGAAAACTATAAGAGTTGGCATTATGCCACTGGGTGAATATAAAAAACGAACGATCGCTATTGCCAAGGGTGAGTATAAAGTAAAAGCTGATGAGCCAAAGGTGTGGTTTGAATCTGTCAAGTCTATGGCGCAAATACTCTCAAGTGAAAATCAAGCGCTATTAAAAGTAATTTTAGAGAATCATCCAAAGTCACTCAAAGAGCTTGAAGAGCTTACAGGTAGAGCCAAGTCCAATCTATCCAGAACATTAAAGACTTTAGAGCGATATGGGATAGTTGAATTACATAAAGAGAATAATGCAACAGTGCCTGAGGTGAAAGCTACTCACTTTCATGTGGAGTTTGGGCTTGAGGCTGCTTAAAGCCAAATAATACAAGGATAAAGAAATGGACTTTGAAATGATAAATTTAACTGTATTTGATGCGTCGGAGTACCTAGACAGTAAAGAGATGATTGCAGAATATCTCTCTCAAGTACTCGCAGATGGTGATACTAACGAACTGCTAGAAGCTATGGGTAACATCGCAAAAGCAAAAGGTATGGCTCAGATAGCTAAAGATACAGGACTTGGTAGAGAAAGTTTGTATAAAACATTTCAACCGGGTGCGAAACCCAGATTTGAGACGGTGATGAAAGTGCTCCATAGTTTTGGTGTGAAACTGGAAGCGAGGGCATAATTTTATAAAGAAGATGTGAAACTTCAAAGTAATAGCACAGGCTAAGTTTTTGAATCCTTCACAAAACCAAATACACTTCAAATAGAAGCAGGTGTATGCAAGTGATGAGATTAAGAGCTACAAATCATGCCAAAGCATCACCGAAGCGAAGATAACCATATATACTGTTATACGATTTTTCATTCACTTTACTAATAATTTCTAAAAACAGTTCCTATCATAAAGTGGAAAACACAATTTCGGAATAACCTATTTTAGGAATCCACGCTTTAAATAGATGCTATAAAAAATAATAGTAGAATACCATCATTAGCATGCAATATGTCAATGAATATAGTAGGTTTGAGAGATGTGATATTATGACTTTTGATTTTAATCAGCTTATAAATAAAAACTTTGAACAAATTTTGAAGAATCATCTAGGTGTTGATTCATTAGAAAACTATGATATTAAAATAGAACTGTTACCACAGAGGAACAATCAATTATTTTTTAGTATTTATTTTAATCTTACTTATAAGCTCACTTTACTTAAAGATAATTTACTAGCCATAACAGCTATATCAAAACCTTACAATAATCAAAAAATCTCATTAATTAATCAAAATCATTTTAAAAAACTATATGACAATAATTCTATAGATTTTGCTACTATTAATTATTTTAGAACAACTGACTCAAAGGTTGAATCTAAAAGATATTCATTAACTATTAGTGATAAAACAGAAACAAATGAAAATAACACATTAAATATTTTACTTCAAATAGAAGAAATCAGTACATATATTTTAACTACACAGTTTGCAGAAAATTATCTAATAGAATATAAACTAAATAACAATACGCAGATATGGTATCCTGAACTCAAAAAATATTTACTAGATAACTACAAAGAATATAAAGCAATACCAAATAGAAAAGACCCGGACTACAAAAAAATCGAAAGTTTTAAGCCATATGAACTTACATATAAAATTTTTTATGAGATGGCTATTAGGAATGATGATGTTAAAAAAATAACCAATGCCTTGAACTATCTTTATAATATTAGAAGTTTACAGAAAAAAGAGATTACAATTAATGAAATCAATTGTAATCTCGATAGTAAAGAAAAAATATATAAAATATCAGGCACTCTAAATATAAGCAACTTACCAAAAGACAGTAAAGTATTTGTTAGTATCAATGCCTCTAGACTACAATGTATTGAAACTATTAACGATAATAAGTTTGAAATAGTGATTTTACTAAATAAAGATACAAATCACTTAGATTTTTTTATAGCTGTAGGAGCAGAAAATTATCAAAGTGATAATATGAGCTTTGGTCTACCTCTAGCACATTGTGCAGTTTCAATACGAAGTACTACAACAGGAGTTGCTACAAATAATAAACTCACTTCTATCACTGTTAAAAAAGATAATGAAAAGTACTCTATATCTAGTAACAAAGATGGAATGTGGTTATTGGATGTAAACAATACAGCGATACATTCTAATAAAGATTTTTTTAGAGATAAATATGTTGACTTTTTACAACCAGAAGAGCATCAAATTTACTTATCAACGGGAGTTTATTTTACTAATGAACTGATAAAGGAACTAGAAAATGAATTAATAGAAAAATATTTGATTTACCCTGTGAATTATGGTGTAAATCATCCTGAAAAAAGTCAAATTTTACTAAAGCGAGCCTTAAACAACTCAATAGATATTCAAAAGTTACAAAGTAATC
The DNA here is from genome assembly GCA_026390115.1 of Campylobacterales bacterium. Taxonomy (GTDB): domain Bacteria; phylum Campylobacterota; class Campylobacteria; order Campylobacterales; family Sulfurimonadaceae; genus Sulfurimonas. Next base: position 133,643 of record JAPLGO010000034.1, read on the forward strand.
CAAACTACAAACATGAAGATAAATATTTTTTTAAAGAAGATGAATATGATGGATATAGTGTTCATCAAGGGATTTTAAAAGATTCAGATAATATGTATGATTTAAGTACTATAAAACACGATTCTACAAAACAAGTAGCAGACTACAATGTGTCTAATCTCCAATTCAATTTAAATCTACCAAAGGAAGAGCTCCTTTCTTATCTTAAAAAAATAAAAGACAACTATGATAACGATAACTCTATTTTAAAATCACCTCTTGAACTGCTGGGTGAGGAGTTAGGTATTGAATCTGAAAATATTAAAAATATGAAACCTATGGAATGGGCTGATACTTTTTATATTTATGATTATTTTAAAAGCAATAAAAACGATAATCCTACTCGTAAAAAAGATCATATTCAGGAGAGCCTTAATAATTATTACATGATCTCAATAGATAAAGCTCCAGAAGTAGATCACAAGGACATTCAAAATACTGCAAAGAGATTTTCAAAAGTAAATAATTCACTACATCATTTAGGCATTGAAACTATTACTAGTAGAATTCAACTAATGGAAAAATTAATAGATAAAAAAAAGTACAAAATACTTACTACAAAATCAAAGATTACAGAAGAGTAGTGATCAAATAAATAATGGTATGAATTCTAAAATATTATTTTTATGATTTTCTTTAATATGCTGGTACAAATTATCATATTGGTTTTCTGTTAAACCATTAACCAATAAAAAAAGCTTACTTGACTCTTGTGTAGCTTTTAACAAAAAATCCTTAAAATTTTTAATTAAATCCGGTGATGAGTAAATACATATCATTAGCAACCCAGTATTATTGTTGACTATAAAATGAAAATACCCATTAGCTATCTCTTTATTACCAATGGGAGCGCTATTTTGAATAACTTGAAGCCACCATATTGTTGCATGAGAATTTTTTGCTTCTATTTTTATATTATTGTAAATATCCTCACTAATCTCTGCAATAAAATTAGCCTTGAATTTTTTAACACTATCAGAGTTTAAATTCCAATTTTTTAAATAGTCTCCAAGAGTCGATGATGGAATATCTTTCCTAAACTTTTTTTTAATCATTTTTAAAATAGATTTTTTTGTCCAAAATGGAACAAATGAATCTACGATTATAGGAGCTAAATCAGATAGGCTGTTATATATTTTTTGCTCCAAATTTTTACTTAATATTTTTTGCTCCCCTATTTTCCTTCCTTTAGGAGTAAGTGTCAAGCCTTTCTTCTTCCAGTTTGATATGGTCACTTCATGTATGCCAAGCTTCTTTGCTATCTCCTTGTTGGAAACACCTTCATCCATTAATCTAAGTGCTAATTCCCTAAGTGCCAATTGTTCATGTTCAGGTAACTTTCTTCCATCTATTTTTTCCATTGTAAATTCTAACATGAGATTCCCAATTTATAAATTAATATATTTAGTCGGTGGGTTATATAGAAAAATTAGTTGTTGATTTTTCTCTTCCAAAGAGTGATTTAAGTAGGAATAATTACACTAATCGGAAAGAAGAGCTCAAATACCTTGATTCTGAGATAACAGGAATTGCAATTTCTAAATTTAAATCAGGACTAAAAATGTCAATAAGTTTAGAAGAAGTTAATTATGCAGAAAAATATGCAAAATTAGCCAAACGATGGTTGAATCCATCAGAACTAGAAGCGGAATATGGTTTTAGTAAATCAACACAATCTAAGATGCGTATGACGAGCAATAGCTCTACTATACCATTTAGCAAGATAGGTGGTAAATATATTAGATATTCTAGAGTTGCCATTGACAAGTGGTTAGAAGAACACCAAATACAAGGATAGAGTTATGATAAATACAATAAAAAAAATGAGAAAAATGGCAACTAGTGAAAATGTTTTAAACTTTACAGCAGTTATAAAAAAAATAAAAGATGCTGAAATATTGAAAGAGATAATTGGGCTTGACAATAATAAATTTAAATCTTATGAAAAGCTTGAAAGGATAGGATATAAGTTAGCCGTTAAAAAAGCAAAGACACCTGAAGAACTTGAAAAGTGTGCTGTAACAGTTGAAGAAAACTATTGTGGTAATGACGACCCAGATGAATGGGCTGAACAAATCAGAATAAAGGCTTATGGCATTGAGTGGTATTTATCTAAGTTTTTTAATTCTCCACAATATGAAGAGTTTGTAATGTTTACGAATGCTGAAGAAATAAAAAATCCATTTGAGTGCTTTCTAAAATAACCGCAAATAGGTAAAAACATACTAACAAAATACTAAAAATTTTAGCATGTTCTTTAAAAATTCATTGTCAAATTAATCAAAAAGACAACTTAGTTTTGATTTGTTACAAAAATAGGTGGTAAGTAACTTATTTTACTTACTTAACACATGAGCTATTAATAGTAGCTCTAAATCATTAAGGAAAAATAATGAACGATATACAAACAAATAATAACATTCAAGTAGATGTACAAAAGTATTCACAACATGCTGATATATTAACTAAGGTTAATGATTACATGTATCATCAGGTTAGACTTTATGGCAGAAATGTTAGAGACCTTGAACTCTCTAATAACAGATACTGGGATGCTCAAATTGATTATAGTCAAATTATAAATAATGAACAGATGAGATATGATTTCTTTAAACATAAAGAGCAAGCAATTGTTAGAGATATAAATAGACCAAACCAACCTATTCTTCTATGGAGGATTAAAGATAAATTTTATTATAGACCTAGTTTATTTAGTCCACTAATTATTGGCGACGAGAAAAAAATAGCTGAGGAAATTAGTAGTAGGTATAGCAATATAAATTTAGTTTTTGTTAGCGATCTTAATGATGCCCTATCTTACAAAAAGATGGATATAAGAATTGATACAACATATATTGCTAAAAACTCTATCCCTGTTGTAGATGAAGAAGTTTTTGATATAACTCGAAGGGAGGAGATATTTGTGAACCATCAAGGTTCATATTCTAGAAATACTCTATCTTATTCATCATATTTAGTTAATAGATTTTATGATTTTAATTTAAAAAATGAACCTGAAAGCTATGCTAAACAAGTTATCCAAAATATAACAAATCTAAAAGATTTAAAATTATTAGCTAGTATACTAGGGAAAAATTTTAAACATTTAAATTCATCCAATGCTATTGTTCTTGTTGGAAATAAAGATGTTTCAGAAGGAATTTTACTCAACAGAGTGCTAAAGCCAATATTTGGGTCACAGTTTTGTACAACTATTACGGATGAAATGTTGCGAACCATAAGAATGGAAGATATTATAAAACATAAACTTATTTATAATATTGACCATATCCCAGAATCTGAACAAGATAGAGAAAAACTAAGGGAAATATTGATTTCAATTTTAGTGGATAAATTTATTCAAATTGAAAATCAATTTGTTCCCATTCACGGACAAGTTTTTATAACTATAGATGAAGCACATCCTTTCTTAAAAGACTTTTTAAGCTCAAGTGATGTTTTTTTTGTAGACTCTATGGAAAATATTATGACAAAGTTACAAGAAGAGGATAAAATATCCTTTCATCATAAACTACAAAATAGCCTTACAGCTTTTTCAAGAGAGCTTTCAGTACTTGGAAACATTCCTTGCGATGTTTCACTGCAAAATCATAATCACAATGAAGAGTTTATCAAGATGCTAGATAATATGGATGAAAATATAGTTAGACTTATTGAAGATAATATCCTTGATCCATTTAGCGGTAATTTTGAAAGTTTAATCCCAATTATAGAGAGATATAAGCATACCTACATCACAGGGATGACAGGTAGTGGTAAAAGCGAATTGCTCAAAGTATTAATCATGGCAGACATATTAAGAGCAAATGGAAGCGTAATACTGCTAGAGCCCCACGGTGACTTGGCTCAGGGTGTTGCAAGATTAATCAAAGAGAAAACACGCTTAATCTATATTAATCCATTTTTGAGTGACTCAAAAACACCCACCATCAATCTATTCAATTTATCAAATAAAAGTGACCCAAGTATAGCTAGAATGACCCAAGTTATCTTGAATGTACTTAAAAGTGTAAACTCAGATGAGAGTTTTACTGGTGCGATGGAAGATGTACTTGAGATGTGTATCAGAGTATTACTTAGAAAAGGCAACGGTAGCTTTCAAGAGCTTTATCGTTTTCTAAACGATAGCAGAAATGAGGATTTAGTACAATTGGGAATTAATAGTCCAAACCAACTTGAATCTGAATTTTTTGAAGATGATTTTTCTAGCTCAAAGCCTACAAAGGATGCTGTTAGAAGAAGGTTGAAAAAGCTCCTCAATGACCCTATTTTTTCAAACCTTATGAATGGTGATAATACAATTGACCTTGAAGCAGCGATGAATGAAAAAGGGAAAATAATCGTATTTAATATCCCAAAAGGAAAAATGCCAAACACCTACAAGTACTATATACGGTTCATTGTTGAATATATACAAGTATTGGCACTCAAAAGAGCTGATGTTGCAGAGGGGGATAGAACACATACCCACCTTTACATAGATGAAGCTCATAACTTCATAACTTCAACGGCTACGATTAGTGAGATACTTACTGAATCAAGAAAGTACAAGCTTTTTGTGACGTTTGCACATCAAGCCATTACACAAATAAGAGATACAAATCTTAGAGATATAATGACAAGCATGACAAATGTAAAAATCATTGGTAAAAATAGCAATAAAACGCTTGAAGCTATCAACAAAACACTCAATACAAAACTAGAGGATGTTGCAAAGCTTGAAGCAGGTGAATTTTACCTTTCAGCTGGTAATAATCCTATTATCAAAGTCAATGTTTCAGATAGGTTGCTAAATGGCAAAGAGGATATATCCCAAGCTCAAGAAGAAGAACAAAAACAATATCAACTTGAATATTTTTACAGAAATGTTGAAAGTATAGATGACAAGGTAGAACCTTCTGAATATTTGAACCAAATATTTGATGAGTTTATCAATGCGATTAAGTCAATAGATATTCCTTATTTTGATAAGGTTCAAGCTAGTCCAAAACTTTATGAAGAGTTAATTTACAATTTCAACGATGAATCTGAAGGGGCATGTGGATATATTTCAAAACAAGATTTATATCTATATCTCAATTTGATTTATCCTGAAAGCTCTTTTATCAGCAATAAGGACCTATTGAAACTTATTAAAATCAAAGATAATTTTTTCAAGCAAGATGTTAATACAAACAAAACCTACAACAGCAAAAAGAGGCTGTTTATAGCTTAATAATGGGAGTATTCCACTCCTATTCTTACTTTTCAAGCTCTATTCTAGAATTTTAAGACAGCTACTAGAATAGCCTTGAATACCTCCTAGAATACCTTCAACATGGGCTTTATTCTACTTTTTAATAATTTTGTATTTTCCCTAAAATGACCAATTTTAACCTAAATTCTAAGTCTCCCATCACCTCATTTAATCTTTGGGATGCCTGTACTTGCGAAGATGGTGCTGTATACTTTTATAGTTATCATGCATCATATTTATTCCCTAATAGGTTCGTCTATGCATCTCTATCAAGCTAGAGTAATCCCTATTATCAGCGGCTTTAAGTGCTTTTATATACGCATCTCTTTTAGGATTTTCTTTGGATAGTAAATCCTCTTGCCATTTTACAGGCATAGAACCATTTTGTCTAAGGTAGATATTTGCTAACATTCTTGACCAACGACCATTTCCATTTTGAAATGGATGTATTTGTACTGCACGATGGTGTATGCGTGCAGCTGTCTCGTAAATATCAAATGTTTTATGTTTATCCCAAAAAGTCATATCGTTTGATAACTCTTTGAGTGCAGTAGGTACCTGATAAGCTTTTATACCGATAGAGAGTTCAACATGTCTAAATTTACCAGCCCAATCCCATA
>JAPLGO010000020.1 GCA_026390115.1 Campylobacterales bacterium
ATTACCTTTTAGAATGCTGTTTGTGAGTTCTTTGATTGCAGTCGGCTGGTCTCCCGCAGGAGAATAATCTGATATTACTTTAAAATTTGCTTCTTTTTTCATGTTTGGAATTATAGCTAAATGTAGAAAATGGATGAGAAAGGTGATGATTTTGAAGAAGATGACTGCCTGCAAGCTGCCGAGCAATAATATGAAATAAGCAATATGCCAACAGCTTTATATCTACTTTTTGCTAGTATTGCAGAAATAAAATTTAGATAGGAATTTAAAATATGTTAGAAGTTCTCTTGCTCTCTTTTGCTCTTAGTATGGATGCATTTGCAGTCTCCATAGGTCTTGGTGTAAAAAATAAATATTTTGATAAAACTTTAGCGCTGAAAGTCGCACTATTTTTTGGTTTTTTTCAAGGTTTAATGCCGCTATTCGGTTATCTTGCAAGTATTGGTCTTGGAAGTAATATAGAATCAATTGATCATTGGGTTGCATTTGTTCTGTTAAGTGTAATCGGTGGAAAGATGCTGTATGAGAGTTTTGGTAAAAATACGGAAGATGAAATCTCAATCATTACAAATAAAGTACTGCTAATTTTAGCAATAGCTACAAGTATAGATGCAATGGCAGCGGGTTTCACTCTAAATTTGTTACAAGTTAATCCTTTTTTATCCATGATTATTATAGGGATTGTCACTTACGTTTTTAGCTTTTTGGGAGTTTTTATTGGTTCTAGAGGTGGTGGATTTTTAGAAGATAAAGCTGAAAAGATAGGTGGTGTAGTTCTCATTGGTATTGGTTTTAAAATTTTGATAGAGCATACTTTGTACTAACTGAATTCTATGAAATTCGTGAAGTTATATTTATAATTTAACTCCAAATTTGCCAAGAATAAGGATAACACTGTAATAAGCAACAGCAGTCATCAAGATTGAAATAACCATGCTTGGATAGAAAAGAAAGCCTTTTTTTATTAAGATAGGAAACACAATAAACAGCGTCATTGATGGGGCAATTAACCAAACAATTCTGCTTGAAAACTCGACTGCACTGCTGCTGTCATTTGTATCTATATACATCCAAGTCATAGCTAAAATTGACACTAGTGGGATAGCTGCTAACATAGCACCAATCAAACTGCTTTTCTTAGCTATCTCAGAGATTAATACAATTAAAAGTGCTGTAATAATTAATTTTGTTATGTAGTAAGCCAAGCGTCATCCTTATCCATGTTAACTCCTGTATCACCTTCTAATGCTTGATAACGATTACCTTTTAGAATACTGTCGATGAGTTCTTTGATTGCAGTTGGCTGGTCTCCAGCTGGAGAATAGTCTGATATTACTTTAAAATTTGCTTCTTTTTTCATGTTTGGAATTATAGCTAATTGTGGAAAATGGATAAGAATAGTGATGATTTTGAGACAGACGACTGCCTATAAGCTGCCGAGGAATCAGCAGATAATCTTATTTATTTCACTATGTAAAACCGGTAATCGTTCTCTTATTATAAATTCAATAATTGGTAAGTTTATACCTTCATAATCATGAGCTATAAAGTTTCTTGTATTTATTGCACCTTTTACATCTTCCTCATCAAAATTACTTAAAAGATTTTTATCTTTGATTTTAGAAAATTGTTCGGCAATAGATGTTAAATGCATTAATATCGCAGGTCTTGTAGTTTTTGCATCTTCTAGTGCTTTTACAATTCCAATATTGCAAATATCTAAAATATAGTCTATTTTGATGAGGATTAATTTGACTCTATCAATATCATCTAAATTATACATATAGAGCTTCTTTTCTTACTTTTTCTTTAATTGAGCTAGAACTATTTAAGTCAAACATATCAACATTTGTATTAAATTTTTTTGCTATTTTATCTCTTAGATGCGTGTTAAGATATGTAAATGCACTCCAACCTTGATGGTTGCTTATAAACATGTCAGATGTTTCATATACAATGTCAATATCACTATCAAGAGTATTCGTATCTTTTGCTACAGAACCGAATAAACCTAAAGAAATGATTCCTTCAGCATTTAGTTCAGGTTTTAATATTTTTAGAAAATTTAGTATTTCAGTTTTAGAATTATGCATCAAAACACCCCTCATCTAATTTGTTCAATATTATACCTTTTTTCAATAAATTCCCTCAACAGCCGAAACCTTATTCGCCTCACTCAGCTTCATATACCGCAAAGTCATATTAATATCTTTGTGGTTTAAAAGTTTTTGTATCTCGAAGAGCGGTACCTGATTGATAGCAAGATGTGAAGCAAAAGTGTGACGTAATGTATGGTTGCAAACACGAAATTTATAATCATCCTCTTCTAAACCAACATTAAACATCTCATTATAAATAGGACGCGTGTGATAAGCGATGATACGATGCGTTAACTTTCTCTTATTATTCCAAAAAATGTAATCACTGTTTTTAAAGCCCTCAAGAAATAAAAAATCCTCTTCATCAAAAATTTTAGAGTTCATATACGCGGTATACCATGATTTATTCTTTGTATCGAAGATTTGTACTGTTTGAGTCTTTAAATCGATATTTGAGCGCTTTATGTTAATAATACTGCTGGCTCTAGCGCCTGTTGAGAGTGCAAACTTCACAAAGTAAAGTAAAAGCTTAGCAATTGCAGGTTTATTTTTATATTTATTGGATTTTAGAACTTCTATTAATGAGTGAATTTCCTCTAAAGTAAGATACCTCTCTCTAGCGTTATCGACATGGATTGTACTCTCTATCCCAAGGGCAGGGTTGGAACCTTTAAACTTTTTAGTTTTTAGTGCATGGTTATAAATACTGCTGATAAAACTTATCTGCATCGCTACCGTAGCTGGTGCAAGAGATTTCAACTTTAAAATTTTGTACTCATTTATCATTATTGGTGCGATGTCGTAAATGTTTATATTTCCAAAAACGGGTTTGATATGGTTGATGTACTTATTTTTTGAATTTCTTGTATCTGAGCATTGGTTGAGTTCCATATTGTAATAGTAATCGTTTGCTATCTCGTCAAATTTGATAATTGTCTTTGAGGAGAGTTGGATTTCATCACCAAGTCTTATTTTAGATAATTCGTTTTGTCGGAGGTTTGAGCAAAACTGTTCCGTGATGGTTGAGGATTTTAAACCGACTTTATATTTGGAGTAGTTCCCATTATTATTTTTATAAGCGATGTACATCATAATTTGATTATTTGGTAGTTGTTTAGAGTACACGCCTTGGTACTTTTTTGAGAGAGTCATTTGGTTGTTATTAGGGTTAGTTGTTTCCATTTGAGATTATCATAGGTTTGTTCTGAGAGTGTTGGTAAATATATCATTAAAAGTGTTTACAGTGAGTACGGTGTTTAACGTGTTTAAATAGAATATCAGTTAAACACCTTGTACACTTAACACACCTTATCCACATTTCAATATTTTCAGAATTTATTTCACTAAAAACTTCATATTTATATTTTGATACGACATGATAAATACCACTTAAAAGTGTTTAAGGTGAGTACGGTGTTTAACGTGTTTAAAATAGAATATCAGTTAAACACCTTGTACACCGTAAACACATTACCCACATTTCAATATTTTAATATTTATTTTCATCAAAACTTCATATTCATATTTTGATAATACGACATGATGTTGGCAAATGTTGCATCTATACTTCTATAAAATAAAAAGTACAAGGAAATAGAATGAAAGAACAAACAAACCTAATGCATATTGATTCAACTAATATTGCTAGAATGGACTCTCAAGGGGAATATCAGAGGTTATTTATTAATAATTTGATTGGTTCATCTTCAAATGCTGAACTTATGAAAGCTCGACGAGCTAAAGTTGTAAATATTGAAGTTGATAATATTGAAGATATTTGGCTTACTCTTGAAACAAAATTTTTTTGTTATAGCATTGATGAGCTTAGATGTATAATCATTGAAAAAGACTTCATAGCTAGTGTAAATTGGCAATTTCAATCTTCATTTGTTGGACTATATATAATCGTAACATCTAGTAATATTCAAAAATGTAGAGATTCCATTAAAGAGTTAGAACAAACATTATCAAAATTTATTCTAAAGGACTCAGCTGCAGTAACCTATTCAATACTTCAAAACGATAATAGTGAAACTCTAAACGAAACATTTTATCAAGAGGTTTTAGATGTTGCATATAACCCTGTTGCTACCCCTTTTATTGATGATGTAGACGATTATATAGAAAAATTTCTAAACTCAAATGTACCAGTTTTAATACTCCAAGGTGAACCAGGTACA